>NZ_CP009244.1:1395092-2790185 GCF_001941425.1 Corynebacterium ammoniagenes DSM 20306 | reverse complement strand
ACCAAAGCCCTTTGCATTGAGATAGGAAACGGACAGAAATAAAAAGGCAGGCTCTCGCCCGCTGCGCGATTGTTGGCCAGATCACATTCTGCACTAAAGTGCTGGTGCTAGCTCCAGTCGCGGGAGAACTTGTAATTTATCCATCAACAGCTAAATTCCATTTTCTCACTGAACTTTCCACAGTCGGAATTCGGCAACTACCTTGTAGTCCACAGAGTTATCCACAGGTGTGAAAAGATTGGTTATCCACAGCCTAGTCTATGGGTGTGGATAACTCCCAATAGCCCTAGTCATTGCGTTTACCTGCGATAATTCGAAAAGTCTAAAGTCTAAATTGAGAGTTATTCACATTCTCGCCGAGACTGTGAATAAGTTGATTACTCATGTTTACCCGGTTTTTGAACCCTCTGTCTAGTGGAGTATCTTCCCGAGCTCGCTTTTGGCGCGAAAGGAAAATCGTGTCAAAATCTTCAGCAGTCAAGCTCGCAGGATGACCCCATGAAAGTGCCTTTATCCAGCAGGTAAAAACATCTTTGTAATTTCGGGTGCCCCTGTGTGTCGATTTGTTTAAAGCAGGTCAAATCACGTAATCTGTCATGGTCTATCGCAGCAATATGGCTGTGCGTGAGTATGTGTCTTGCCCCGTGTGCCAAGTGCTCACCGAAAAGCGCTTTGAACAGCGCAGTCGGGAGAGTCTTCACTGGTGGTGAAACGTTAACTACCCACATTTGTAAATTTTTTAATACGGGCTCGGTGTGCCTTGTGTACCTAGCCCGGTGAAACCTAGAGGAGAATATCGTGGCAAAGGGAAAGCGTACATTCCAGCCAAATAACCGTCGTCGTGCTCGTAAGCACGGCTTCCGCACTCGCATGTCCACCCGTGCGGGTCGCGCAATCGTTGCGGCTCGCCGCAAGAAGGGTCGCGCTAAGCTGACTGCTTAATTCGTGCTTCCCACTCAATTTAAGCTCACGTCTCCGGCGCAGTTTCGCCGGACAATCAAACGTGGGCGTCGCGTGGGGTCACACACTGTTGTCGTGCATGCATACGACACCACTACTGAAGCCGAACTCGTGACCACTGGTCCGCGGTTCGGCTTGGTTGTTTCTAAAGCCGTTGGGAATGCAGTTATTCGACACCGCACGTCCCGACGGCTTCGGCATGTGTGCATGGACCTAACCCATGAGATACCTCCGACCTGGGACATTGTCATTCGGGCATTGCCGGCGAGTGCTCAAGCCAGCAGCGCAGATTTGGAAAAAGATCTTCGCTCTGCAGTGCACAGAGTTCGCAAGAAACTTGAAAAGAGTTCCTAAATGAGCGGCGATGGATATTTCAATTCCGAAGGCGAAGAAATTCCTAAGCCTCGTGGCGCAGCGAAACCATTGGTAAAAGCGGTACGCTTCTATCAAAAGCACGTGTCCCCGCTTAAGACGGTGTCAACTTGCCGCTTCGAACCAACATGCAGTGCCTACGCGCTGGAAGCGGTTTCTATTCATGGCGCGGTGCGCGGAGCTGGTTTAGCTGCGGCTAGGCTGGTCAAATGCGGTCCGTGGCATCCGGGCGGGTTTGACCCGGTGCCGAAGAAGTAACACATTTAATCGATCAGTTGAGGAAACCCATCCCCAGTGCTTAATTTTATTTATTGGCCGATTTCATTCGTGCTGTATTGCTGGCATTGGCTGTTGAGTCTAGTGCTGGACCCCAACGCGGGTCTGACCTGGATCCTAGCCATTGTTTTGCTGACGTGGACCCTAAAGGCCATCATGGTCAAGCCAACCCTGAGCTCCTTGCGTTCACAGCGCAAGATGCAGGAGCTGCAGCCACTGCTGCAAGAAGTGCGTACCAAGTACGCCAATGACAAGACCAAGCAAGCAGAAGAAATGCAGAAGGTCTACAAGGACGCCAAGGTCCGACCGATGGCAGGCTGCTTGCCGATGGTGGCGCAGATTCCAATGTTTATTGGTCTGTTCCACGTTCTGCGTTCCTTTGACCGCACGGTGTCCGTGGCTGGTGGCATTGGCCACCCAGCCGGTGAGCCCATGTCCATTGAGCAAAACCGCTCCATTGGCAACTACTTCTTCAACCCTGAGCAGGTGCAGTCCTACCTAGACGCGGAGTTCTTTGGCGTTCCACTGGTAGCCAACCTGCGTTTGAACTCACCGATTCTGCACGATGTCACCACCTTCCAGGCTGCCGTGATTATCGTTCCGTTGATTATCGTCATTGCGACTTTGACTCACCTCAACGCCCGTACCTCCCTGGATCGCCAGGAAGCTCGCCGTGCTGCTGGTAAGACTCAAGCACCGCAGGGTCAAAATGCGGAGATGATGCAGCAGCAGATGGCTATGATGTCCAAGATGATGCTGTGGGTCATGCCCGGCATGCTGGTTATCTCGGGCTTTATCTGGCCTATTGGTCTGTTGTTCTACATGCTGGCTAACACTGTGTGGACCTTCGTCCAGACCCGTATGGTCAACGCCAAGATGGATCGTGAAGAAGAAGAGGCGGAGCAGGCAAAGATCGAGCTCAAGCGCACGACCGCTCCAAAGCCAGGCGCACGCAAGCGTGATACTCGCACCAAAAAGCAGCGTAAGCAGGGCAATAACTAGGCTGAGCAATTTTTAGCCTTTATACTTTAAAGCGTCTGGGATATTTTAATTCCAGACGCTTTTTAGATCTCATCATTTTTCAATTATTTAATTAGTCATTTTTGTGTGTTTGACCAAGGAGTTGCCTGCGTGGAGCCGTCGGAAGTATTCAAAGACCGTCTGCCTTTGGCGGAGAAATACCATGATTTGCTCGCCACGGATGGCTCTACTCGCGGGTTTATTGGGCCACGGGAAGTCCCACGGTTGTGGGATCGCCACCTCATCAACTGTGCAGTAATCACTGAGGTCATGGACCAAGGAGCCACTGTCGTCGATGTCGGATCAGGCGCTGGGCTGCCCGGCATCCCCGTAGCGATTGCTCGGCCAGATCTGAAAATCACGTTGATCGAGCCACTGCTGAAGCGGTCGGTCTTTCTGCAAGAAGTCGTTGATGCGCTTGAGCTAGATAATGTAACCGTGATTCGCGGGCGCGCGGAGGAAGGCCCGGTGAAAAAAGCTGTGGCTGGTGCGGACATTGTCACCTCCCGCGCAGTCGCGCCGCTGGGCAAACTAGCCAAGTGGTCGTTGCCGCTCGTGCGCCGTGGCGGAGAAATGATCGCCATGAAGGGCGAATCCGTGCACGAAGAATTAGCGCGTGATGCAGCAGATATTAAAAAAGCCGGCGGCGGAAAAGCCACGGTTGAAGTAGTGCACGGGACTACCATTATCCGTGTCCCACGGGTGAACTAGAGTGGTGGATATGAACAAACCGCGCCTGATTACTATTGCGAATCAAAAAGGCGGTGTGGGAAAGACCACCACTGCTGTAAATCTTGCCGCTGCCTTAGCTGAAGCAGGCAGCAAAGTTCTGGTCATCGATCTAGACCCGCAGGGCAACGCTTCGACCGCGGTTAATGTTGAACACAGCTCCGGGACACCGTCGAGCTATGAATTGCTGCTGGGAGATATCAATGCCGAGCAGGCCATGCAGTCATCGCCGACGCTAGAAAACCTATTTTGCATCCCCGCGACCATTGATCTGGCCGCGGTGGAAATTGAGATGGTCTCGCTAGTCCGCCGCGAGTTTCGTCTGTATGACGCTTTGCACAAAGGCTTTTTAGACGAGCATGGCTTTGACTATGTCTTCATTGACTGCCCGCCATCGTTGGGCTTGCTCACCATTAACGCCATGACGTGCGCGGAAGAAGTTATTATCCCGATTCAGTGTGAGTACTACGCGCTGGAGGGCGTCGGTCAGCTTCTGGGCAATATCACCATGATTCGCCAGCACCTCAACGAAGATTTGCATATCTCTGGCGTGCTATTGACTATGTATGATGCCCGGACCAAGCTAGCGGCCCAGGTGGCGGATGAAGTACGTGAGCAATTTGGTGCAGTCGTCTTAGGAAACCTGATTCCGCGTTCCATTCGCGTGTCTGAGGCTCCCGGTTTTGGCAAGACTGTGATTGAATATGATCCCTCATCACCCGGAGCCCACGCCTATGTTGCAGCAGCCAAAGAACTGCACGAACGCGGTGACTATCTTCCGCATGAAACCACAGGCGTTATTGGTGTGAGTCCGGAAATTTATGCGGAATTAGAAGCTTAGGCTGGGAGAGATTTATATGTCTGATAAAAAACCACAGGCAAAACCAGGTGGACTGGGTCGCGGCCTTGCCGCTTTGATCCCCACTGGCCCGGATGCCCCAACGCGCAAACCACGCTTGGGTGATAGCGCTGCCGATGTCATCTTAGGCATGGCACAACCGCGCGATGACAAAGAAAACGCAGACTCCGGCAAGGACTCAGAATCCAAGTCGACGAAGCGCTCCGGCGGATTGGGCTCTACGACTTCCGGTCATAGTGGCTCCGGATCTGGCGGCACGAAGCGCGTGGCGGGTGCACCGACGATTTCGACGTCTAATTCTAAAAAGCGTCAACCAAAGCCTGCATCCATTGGCGCGACTTACCGCGAGATCCCAATCGGTGAGATCCAGCCGAACCCGAAGCAGCCACGTACGGTCTTCGATGAAGAAGAGCTCAACGAGCTCGTGCACTCCATTCGGGAGTTTGGTCTGCTGCAGCCGGTAGTGGTTCGTCCGTCCGGTCAGGGCGGGTTTGAGCTCATCATGGGTGAGCGTCGTTGGCGTGCCGCAGCGAAGGCTGGCTTGGCCACCATTCCGGCGATCGTGCGTGATACCCAGGATGACTCCTTGCTGCGGGATGCCTTGCTGGAAAATATTCACCGCGTTCAGCTCAACCCGTTGGAAGAGGCACACGCGTACCAGCAACTGCTGGAAGAATTCGACGTTACTCAGAATGAGTTGGCAGACCGTATCGGTCGCTCGCGTCCGCAGATTACCAATACCATTCGCTTGCTGCGCCTGCCCGTTGAAGTACAGCGTCGCGTCGCAGCTGGGGTGCTAAGCTCCGGCCATGCTCGTGCCTTGCTGGGCTTAGATGACAAGGACGTGATGGACAAGCTCGCCTCGCGCATCGTCGCCGAGGGCTTGTCTGTGCGTGCTACCGAAGAAGCTGTGACGCTGATTAAGCGCAACGGTATGCCTGATGCGCCGCAGCCGAAGCCAGCGCAGCCACAGCCTGAGATCTACACTCACGCGGGAGAGCGTCTCTCTGATCGCTTTGACACCAAGGTCACTGTGACAATGGGCAAGCGCAAGGGCAAAATGGTCGTGGAGTTTGGAGATCAAGAAGACTTCGAGCGCATCATGTCGCTTATCGATGGCTCGGGGACGCAAGGCTCCGCACAATAAGAAATTGGCCACTGGAATTTAAGGTCAGGGCAATGCTGGTACCACTGACTCCACATTCGGAGATGCACCCGCGGGCGGCAACTTCTATGTTTTGGGAGTCTGCGCGCGATGTTGAGGACCCGGGCTTTGAAAAGGCTGCGTGGATATCGTCCACCTTGCTCAACTTCGGCCCCTGCGGGTTCAGCATCCGCACTGACGCCACGGTTATCTACTGTGCAGCCCAAGACGCCCCAGGCGTTGCTAAGCTGCCTACAGGCCCTGTCAGCTCGGATGCTGCCATCATTACCTCGCTATTCGTTACCTCGCAGCGTGCCGGCCGTGGCTTAGAATCCGTGTTATTAGATACCGCGATCATGGATCTAGTGGAGCGAGAATTCGATGCCGTTGAGGCCTTCGGCTACCACGATATGGGTGAAAATGCCGACGATGACATCTTCTACGATCCTTCCGATTCCGGCGGGCATACCTCCAGCATTGAAGAACTCTTTAGCAGCCATTCCTCCACGTTCTTTGCCGATGTTAATTTCGAGATCGCGCGGCACTTTTTAGGCACCCGTCCCGATCACATCGGCCTCTTGCCGGTCTCTGTGCTGCAAAGCGCGGGCTTTGAAATAGTCCAGGACCATCCAGTTGTCCCGCGCCTGCGCTTGGAGCTGCCACCGGCCCATGCGTTGCTCTCAGCGGCGGCTGTCGAAGACCTCGTGGCCAAAGCATTAGCCTAGGGCAGATAAAAATACACCGCGGGAGACTTCTCGTCTCAACCGCGGTGTTGTGGGCTACTAGGGGTTACTACTGGGACTGTTCGGCGCGCAGAAGCTCGGCAAAGTTGTAGGTGCCGGTCGGCGCGTCGTCATCGTCAAGCAAGTAGAGGCGTTTGACGGCGACCACGATGGATTCCGCAATATCATCCCGCGACGATGGGTTGGTCAGCACCGCCACATCGTCGGGGTTGGTGAGATAGCCCAGCACGACCTGTACGACAGGCATGCGTGTCATGCGCAAAAGCTCCCAGGTGCGGGCATGGTTATTGTTATTGCCCAGCTTGGTACGTGCCACAATCTCGCGCTGAATGTAGCCTGAGAGGTTTTCCCCGATCAACGAGGTACTGCCCAGCTCTGAGCCGAAGTAGAAGGTGGCGGTGCCATTCGCCTTCTCATTCGGGTACTGATCGCACGAGAGGGAGATGACCAAGTCTGCGTCGAAAGCATTCGCGATCTCTGCGCGCTCTTTGTTCGATGGATCATCCCCGCGGGTGCGCGAGTAGATGATTTCCATGCCGGCCGCAATCATGCGCCCAGCAAGACGCTCGGCGAGATCCCACAAGATTTCCTCTTCGGAAATCTGCCCGTAGCGGCCCTTGACCAGCTGTCCCTTATTGGAACCGCCCAAGCCTGGATCGATGACGACGCGCTTGCCGGCCAACTTTGGGCCAGCATTGCGCACGCGCTCACGCTCTTGGATGTTATGCGCGGAGCCACCGGTGATGCGGCGACCCAGCAGGCTCAGCGCGCGAATAGTGGCCGGCCCGCATACGCCATCTTGCTGAAGACCGTAATTAAGCTGGTATTCCAACAGTGCAGCGTGGGTAAAGGAGCCAAAATGGCCATCGATACGCGCCATGTAAAAACCAAGCTCCTGCAGCTGCTTTTGCAACTGCGAAACATCATCGCCAACCAGCTCATTATTGGGTTGGTAGCTTAATACCCGGTTGCCCAATTTATATGAAGCCTGGCGCAGCTCACGCAGGGTTAAATCATCGATATTGCCGGAAGGAATGATGCCGCGGGACTGCTGAAATGCCTTGATGATGTCGGAAAGCTCGGAGTCGAAGTGCTTATCTTCTTCGGAGAATTTTTGACGCTTCCAATCGGACACATCGCCAGTATAGTTCGACAACATTCCGAGGCGCGCGAGCGTAGCCCGTGCTTCGGCGACGCGGGCACTGCGATCCCCAACCTGAAGGATTCGGTCCACTTCGTCCCCCTTTCTAAAACTCATAGCCATTTCAGTAAAAACTTTTATTCTTTGACAATTTATCTACATTCCACTCTAGTGTGACAAATTGAGAATACGCCATTTCACACGAACATCAGTGGAAACATCAGCGATCGACGGTAACAAACTGATCACGACCGCCACCAGATCCGGTCTATGCCACAATACACGGAATAACCTGCACAAATACGAAGACACCGAGGTCTTAGCGGGAGCTAAAAACCTCGGCGTCAGAGAACTAGTAGACACTTTTAAACTCACTTTACGGTCGGTGGCAGACACGAGCCGCCGCGACCGAGTGAATTTACTGCAGCTGTGCCTGAATCTTGGAAGTAATTGCTGGCTTCGGCTGCAGACCGATGAATTCATCGACCTTTTCACCGTTTTTGAACATCAAGACCGATGGGATGGACATGACCTGGAACATGGCGCCCAATTCACGCTCTTCATCGACGTTGATCTTGGCAATCGTGACTTCATCGCCAATTTCCTCGGCGATTTCATCCAGCAGTGGCGACAGCTTCTTACAAGGGCCACACCATTCAGCCCAGAAATCAACGACCACGAGCTTGTCGGAGTCAATGACTTCGCTGCGGAAGGTGTCTTTGGTTACGTCAATTACGTTGCTCATACTATTCCTAACGCTGTGCTGCCAAGAAATGTTCCGCATCGATTGCCGCGCGGCAACCGGAGCCAGCAGCAGTAATGGCCTGACGGTAGTGGTCATCGACCAAGTCGCCACAGGCAAAGACACCATCGATATCGGTGCGTGTCGATGGCTGATCGACTAAGACATAGCCTTCCTCATTGGTTGCAACCTGGCCATCAAGGAACTCGGAGCGAGGATCGTGGCCAATGGCGACGAACATCGCGGTGTAGTCCTTCGTGGTGGTCTCACCGGTGATGGTGTCCTTTAGCTCCAAGCCGCCGACTTTGCCATCAACCTCAAGAACCTTTTCCACGGTCTTATTCAGTTCCCACTTGATCTGTGGGTTCGCGCGGGCGCGCTCCAACATGATCTTGGAGGCGCGGAACTCTTCGCGGCGGTGAATAATAGTCACGGTTTCTGCGAACTTGGTCAAGAAGGTGGCTTCTTCCATCGCGGAATCGCCGCCACCGACAACGGCAATGTGGTGGCCCTTGAAGAAGAAGCCATCACAGGTTGCACAGGTGGACACGCCGCGGCCAGTTAAGGTGTCTTCACCCTCCACGCCCAAGTGGCGTGGTGCAGCACCGGTCGCAAGGATGACCGAGCGAGCCTCAAAGACCTCGTCGCCGACATGAATCTTTTTGATGTCGCCTTCTAGCTCCACCTTGTCCACGATCTCCATGCGCAGGTCAGCGCCGAATCGGGTAGCTTGAGCGCGCATTTCTTCCATGAGCTCAGGACCCATGATGCCTTTTTGGAAGCCTGGGTAGTTTTCCACGTCGGTGGTGTTCATCAGTTCGCCACCGTATTCAAAGCCCTCGAAAACAATGGGCTTAAGCTCTGCGCGTGCTGCATAAAGTGCAGCGGTGTAGCCAGCTGGGCCGGACCCAACAATAGCGACATCATGGATGGTCATGTACTAACTCCTCTATTCGTTATCTCGGGCGATTATAGTCGCCATTAGGATCAACAGCAGGACTCGTGAACTAATTTCCTTGCGCACATCGCTGCCCACCAAGTCGGGATGCCAAGTCAATCAGCAAGATTCTCGCGCAGGAATTCCACTCACTGCGCGAACCCCGGTGGCTTGGTAGTGATCCAATCGTGACAGTGATTCTACCGCCGCAATGGGTGTCACTAGCCAATCGCCAAGCGCAGTGCGCTTTTTGCCCGCGATCGACGCGACTTCACCGTTCCTTCTGCAACACCTTGCAGACCTGCCACGTCTTTGAGTGAATACCCACCGATTTCCGTGAGCATCCATACCTCCCGTTGCTCCGGGCGCAGATTTTCCAACGCGTCTTGGAGATCCAAGCGAGTATCAATGCCCATCAACGGCTCATGCGCGAGCCAGCTATTTCGATCGGCATCCACTTCCCCATCAAAGGATTGATGCTGGGCATTAGAGCGGTGATGGATATAGTCATAGCCCGAGTTGCGCACCAGTCGGTTAAGCCAGGTCGAGAGCTTGGCCTCTGCCCGGAAAGTGTGCAGCTTATTACTGGCTTTCAGGAATGTTTCCTGCACGATATCCTGGGCGTCAGTCTCTGTCTTGGTATACGACTTAGCAACATAGATTAGTTGCTCGCGGTGGCGCTCCACGATGGTCGAAAACGCTTTGTGATCACCGTCCAGGAATGCTTCCACTAGCTCTTCGTCCGTGGGCTCACGGTCAGTGGCCATCGCCGATTCCCCCCGAAATCTTGTGATGAAAATATTCCACACCACAACATGGTGTGTTTCCTCACCTATTATCTCGGGGTTCTGAACAAAGGACTAGGTTTTCCTGCCCACCGAAGTGGGCTAGTTATCGCAACCTTTCACGTGCTTTTGTCGTCCGAATGTGTGGCACTTACTGCGCTTGTTGAACGCGCAAATTCCTTCGCACCGTGTCCTGACATTCCAAAAGCACTCGGTGCAATGCACCGGGAACCTTATTGCTGTTGAGGAATTTATTTGTGGCAGCCACAGCCATCTCCTGGTGTGGATAGAGACCACGCACGATGTGATTGGCAATTTCGATGGGATGTTCCGACCAAATAGATTCCAACACCTCGAAGAACTCCGGTGCGAATTCCTCGGTGAGATCCGCTGCGCGCGGTGCATTAAATGCAGCCAGCAATTGTAAGACTTCGGCATTGGAATGCGCCTGTGGGATGCGCACCTCATCGAAGAGATAGCGCTTAAGCTTGGGATCCGGGTAGGCATATTTCGCGCCCAAGTACTCAGCTGCACCAGTTAAGGTGTTGTCATCCTCGCGCTGTTGTTCCAAAACCTCCTGCGGTAGCGCATCACGCGCGGCGAGTGCCTGGATGATGGACCAACGCAGATCCGGGCTAAGGAGCAGCCCGCGGATGCCTTCCTGGAGCATGTCGTTGAGACGCGAGGTGCCAGATGCATCCGGGGTCGATGCCAGCGCCGCGATAGTTGATCGCGCAATCGTTAACTGCGCATCTGAACCCGGCTCCGCTGCCTGGAGCAATGCCCAGAATTTATCAGCGACCTCAGCGCGTTTGGCTTCGCGGCGATCGTCGGACAAGAAATGCGCCACCGCATAGCGTGCATTTGCGAAGTTAGTAGCCATGAGATTGGTATTGTCCTCATGTGGTGCGTGCTGCAAGACCGTATCGATGAATTCGTTGGCGGCCCATTGACCATCTCTTGTCATATTCCACAGTGCAGTCCAGATGACGGCACGCGACAGTTCTTCTTCTGCCCCGCCGTGCAGTTCACTCAAGCGTGCGCGCACAGTCTCTAAAGAGTTGTCGTCAAAGCGCACCTTGGCGTAGGTGTGGTCACCATCATTGACAAGCACTAGGGATGGAGCAGGCTTTCCGTGTGCTTCCGAGATCGTGGTAGTGCTGCTACCTGCGGGTATATCTACATCGAAGATGGTGGTGCGGGTGAGGGAGGCATCGAAAAGCGAAATGCTCACGCGGTGTGGACGGGTCTCACCCTCTGCCGAAGCTATAACCTCCAAGGACTCGATGGTGTCATTATGAACCGTGATCTTCGGGGTGAGCGTATCCGGGCCAGACGTCTTCAACCAGGCATCGGACCAGGTATCCAGATCGCGGTCGGTATGGTTGCCCAAGGCATCGAGTAAATCATCAAATGTCGCGGCAGCGAATGCATGCGCTTTGAAGTAATCACGTGCCCCGGCATAAAACTCCTCACGGCCGACGTAGTGCACTAGCTGTTTGAGAACTGCCGCACCCTTGGCATAAGTAATGCCATCAAAATTTTGACGCGCTGCGTCTACATCTGGGATCTCAGCCTTGATCGGGTGCGTCGTTGGGAGCTGATCCTGGCTATAGGCCCAATTTTTGCGACTACCTGCAAAGTTAGTCCACGCTTCCGCATATTTAGTGGCATGCACAGACGCGTCTGCTCCCATGTATTCTGCAAAGGATTCCTTTAGCCACAAGTCATCCCACCACTGCGGGGTCACAAGATCTCCGAACCACATGTGCGACATCTCGTGCAAGATCGTATTCGTGCGCGCCGCATGCTGTGCCCGCGTGGGGGCTGAGCGGAACAGATACTTCTCCGTAAACGTCACCAGACCCGGGTTTTCCATGGCGCCCAAGTTGTACTCGGGCACGAAGATGGAATCATACTTGCCCCAGGGATACGGGAAATCGAAGTTGTCATGGAAAAAGTCCATGCCCTGCGCGGTGATTTCTAAGATCTCATCATCGAGATAGTCAGCCATGGACGCACGAGCCAATGCGCGCAACTCCACGCCGATGGTCTGATCCGGTGCCGTCCACATCCGCGATGTGGAAACGTATGGACCTGCGGCAAAGGAGGTCAGGTACGTCGATAGCGGTGGCGACGGTGCAAACTCCACGGTTGCCACTTCCCCACCTTCTGCCGCGATGGTCTTCCGGCTGACCTCAGGTTGATTGGAAAGGATTGCCCAATCGGCTGACGCCGAAAGTTTCACGTGAAACCGAGCTTTGAGATCCGGTTGTTCAAAGCAGGGGAAAATGCGGCGGGCATCAGAAGGTTCCAGATGCGAATAAAGATAAGTCTTGCCATCAGCGGTATCGAGCATGCGGTGCAAGCCTTGCCCACTGCGAGAAAAGTTCGATGAGCTGGCGATGTCTACCGTTACGGGCTGATCAGTGGGAAGATTACGGAGATAGATCCGACCATCACGGAAATCGACCTCCACCGGGCTGTCATTGACGGTAATAGAGGCTACTTCCGCCCCGAGATAATCAAGGAATAGATCAGGTTCTGCCGTTGTGAACTCAATGCGGCTGGTCACCGGATAAGTCTTCTGATCGTGATCGGCTGCCTGCGATAGATCTAGGTGCAGGTAATAGGTGCTAAGAGTAAGTGCCTGAGCGCGGAACTGAGCTTCTGTATGCGTGAGATTGGCTTGGGACATGCCTGCCATTGTAGGACCCATGGCAGACCGGATATGACGCTGGGCACACTTTCTTCTTCTGCTCCGAGGTTGCCGTCAGTACAATTAATGCCATGCGACTCATGCCGAGCCGTTCCGACTCATCCACTGGAGGGTGGCAATGTCCGTAAAATCTTATACTTACATCAGTTTTCCAGGTACCGCGAAAGAGGCATTCGAGTACTACCACTCCCTGTTCGGCGGCGATCTCACCATGCTGACCTATGGTGAATTCCCAGCCGATAAGGTCGACGAATTTCCCTTTGAGATCAATCCTGATGCCGTTGCGAATGCCACTTTGGATTCCGGCGTGGTCTCAATTGCCGGCGGTGACGCCATGGAGGAATCAGCACCAGGATTGGACGGCACGCCGTATTCTCTACTGCTGATCTGTGATGATGAAACCGAAGCTCGCGACTACTGGGAAAAGTTCATTTCCACCGGTGGCGAAGTGGTACTGCCACTTGAGATTGCGCCCTGGGGCGAGCTCTACGGGCACGTTCGCGACCGCTTTGGCATCAGCTGGGCTATTAACTCTTCCGTCAATCCCTCATAACGTTTCGGCGCACCGCTCCCCTTCCGTTTTAGATGAACAGGCGTTGACCGTTCATTTGTGACCCGCAGGTGAGAGATAAAAAGGCCGTAGCCAGCGAAACATCTCGCTGGCTACGGCCTTAGTTTTATGAAGTTATTTCAGTGCCAGTTGGCACGGAAAGGCTAGATTAAGAGTTCTTGATTGCAGAACCCTCGATCTCGATGGTGATCTTTTCGGAAACAAGGACGCCGCCGGTGTTCAGTGGAGCGTTGAAGTTCAAGCCGAACTCGGTGCGGTTGATCGAGGTCTTAGCTTCAAAGCCAACACGGGTGTTGCCGAATGGGTCCTCGGCGATGCCTTCGGTCTCAATATCCAAGGTGACCGACTTGGTGGTCTCACGGATGGTCAGGTCACCGGTGAGGGTGCCATCGCCATTCTCGTCGATGTTGAAGTCAGTTGCCTTGAAGGTCATTTCTGGGAATTCTTCGGAATTAAAGAAGTCATCGCCGCGAACGTGAGCGTCACGGTCAGCGTTGCCAGTGTCTACAGAAGCAGTCTTGATGACTACCTCAATGGTGGAATCTGCTGGGGTGTCTGCAACCTCAATCTTGGCATCCCAATCGTTGAACTTGCCGCGGACCTTGGTAACCATTGCGTGGCGAGCTACGAAACCGATAACGGTGTGGGCTGGGTCCAGGGTGTAAGAACCGGTGAAGTTAGACATTGTGTACTCCTAAGTAGTTGCTTGAGATGATCTCACTTATGCTTCAGCATCAATCTTTGTTGACGCAACAACAATCATTATGGCATTAGTTTGTTATTGCGTCAACCTTTAACTAAAAAATAATTAAAGATGCAGGTAGTAATGGTGAAGTATTTTGAAAATCGTAGAAAATGACGGTGTTGTTCCGGTAATCTGACTGCTTTGTGGAGTGCGTGCCTCCGGATGATCTTCATGTTCTTTCTCCGGCAGACTCCGACTCACATCATAATTGTGACGAGTGCTTCTTTCAGGGCGAGACAGCAATTCACAGAGAGTCGGCAGATCTGCCCGCAAAAGCGGTCATGGCCTGTCTTGAGTGTCTATTGTTTTGTGCGATCGAGATCAGCGTTGCGAATAACTTGATCCAGTGCCTTGAGTGTTTCTTTTTGTGCCGCGATTTGCTGAAGGATGCGGTCTCTCTCCCGGTGCAGATCCTTGGTTAGTTGTTCATCAGCGATTTCCGAAGGGTATCCGTCGCTGTCACGCATGCAGGGCAAGATCTCGTAGATGGTAGAGCTATTAAGGCCAGCTTGGTACAGGGCTTGGATCCGATTTACCCGATCGACGGCACTGTCGGGATAGACCCGCTGCCCGCCCGAGGTGCGCGTAGAAACAAGTAATCCTTGCTCTTCGTAATACCGCAGGGAACGTGGGCTGACCCCAGTTAAATCAGATAATTCTCCAATGCGCATGAATCTTCTTTCCTCTAAGACTTGCACCTGACATCGATGTCAGGTTTTAACCTGAGTATATCGTCGACGGAAAGGAAGACTGAATTGCTATTTGACCAGGTGGATATCGGATCATTAAAGCTCAAAAACAGAGCGGTGTTAGCACCGATGACCAGGATCAGCGCCGATGCTGACGGATGCGTCAATGAGCAGATGCTCACCTACTACAGCCGATTTGCTGCCGGTGGCTTCGGCTTGATTATCACCGAAGGCTCCTACATCGACACGGCGGAAAGCCAGACATACCTTCATCAACCAGGAATGGCGACGCCGAAACACGTGGAAGCATGGCGTGCGTTGGTCAGTGCACTGCATACCGAAGGTGCTGCGGTGGTGGCACAGTTACAACACTCCGGACCACAAAGTCAGGGGAACCCACACTCGCAACGACTCTTTGCACCTTCCAATATCCCTGCTCGCGGTGAGCAGTTGAGCATGTATCGCGGTGAGGGCCCTTATGTGGTGCCGCAAGAGATGACGCAAGAAGACATTGACAATGTCCAGCAGGCTTTTGTCGATTCCGCGCTGCGGGCACGTGATGCCGGTTTTGATGGCGTGGAACTTCACGGCGCTAATGGATATTTGATTGATGCATTCTTAACCGATTACCTCAACCAACGCACCGATCATTACGGCGGAAACCCCAGCAACCGGGTGCGCTTTGCCGTAGAAACCGCACAACGAGTCCGGGCTGCTGTCGGTGAGGATTTCCTCGTCGGAATCCGGATATCCCAGGGCAAAGTCAGCGATGCCCACCACCGTTGGGCCGGCGGAGTAGACGAAGCGCTCACGATCTTTGGCAGCTTGGCGCAGTCGGGTGTGGATTATATCCACACCACGGAATGGAAGGCCGAGGCACCGGCATTCCCTGACGAAGATGAACGATCCTTGGCTGCCTTGGCGAAGCAGGCCGCGCCAAACCTGACGGTCATTGCCAACGGGCACATTGATACCGGTGAGAGTGCTACTTCCCTACTACGCCGTGGCGATGCCGACCTAGTGGCCATCGGCAAGGCAGCGCTGGCAAACCCTGACTGGCCGATTCGCGTCCATGACGGGATCGAGGTCGACGCGCCGTTCGCCCCTGCAGCAACAGGTGGGCTAGCCACCATCAAAGAGGCAGAACTGCTGCAGCCACTTCATACGTCCTAGTAAGTCAGAACAACACTTTTAATCTAGTGAAAGGTCTTTGATCATGTCTCACACCACCAATGGCAAATCTCTTCGCGTGGTCTTCCCACAGTGGCAGGCCTGCGGCGTTGACTATGCAGCGGAATTTACCGGCGATTTACAACGCGAATCAGTCCGGCACGGCTACGAGGTGGGACCGACCATCCTCAACGCCATTTTCCCAGGTGAAGCAGATGAAACCGTGGTCGTGCCCGTCGTGGGCTATGACACCGGCGTGGACCGTGGAATTGAATCACGCAGCGCGGTATTAGAGAACTTGCGCGCGGCGACTGCGCGCATCGCCGAACAGGACCCGGACCGCATTACTACCTTCGGTGGTGATTGCTCGGTGGCCGTGCCCTCGGTCGCGCATTTGGCCGCGAAATATGACGATGATCTGGCCATTATTTGGCTGGACTCGCACCCAGATTGCTCCACTCCCGGCGGCAACTACCAGGGCTACCACGATATGGCACTGGCTCATTTGACCGGTCACGGCGATGAAGAGCTCTTAAAGGAACTGCCGCAGACCATCAGCCCCGAGCGCGTGTTGCTGGCCGGCACGCATTCGTGGAACGACGATGAATATGAAAATGTTCAGGAGTGGGTCATCAAGCTGCTCTCCCCTGATGAGCTGCGAAGCTCCCCCGAGGCCGTCGTTGAATGGCTCAAGGCTACTGGCTGCAGCAAGTTTGTGCTGCACGTGGATGTCGACAGCATCGACAGCGCGGAATACCACCTCGGTATGGGAGCTGAATCTGGAGGTTTGACCAAGAATCAGGTGCAGGCCATTATCTCCGCGGTCTCAACGCAACAAGACATCGAACTGGTGGGCTTTAACCTCGCAGAGTTTATTCCGCGCCAGGTTCTAGCAATCCAAGAAGTAGTCAAGGACGTGCCACTTCTCTAAATTAAGGGGTTGCACGACGAAGGGCCGGTGCCACGCGATTGCGTAGCACCGGCCCTTCTTCTTACTTGAGTGTCCTTGGAGTTTATTCCTCGCCGATGGCCTCTTCAGGGTCATCGGTGGAGGCAGCCCCGGTGATGACACCGGTGAGTTCTACCTCCGTGACATTGGCCTTTTTGCCCTTTGGAATATCAGTGACCCAGATGATGACGGAGTCATAAGACGTCGGCTCCTCATCTAATTCAATGGCGGTGCGGCCACGCGATAAGGTCCCGGATCCCAGCACCGCCAAATCATCCGCATTGAACTGTGAAGCGGTGAAATCGCTGGCATTGACTCCGTAGATAACAATATCCGTCCCGGAGGAATCCTCGTGGGAAATCAGTACGTCGCGCAGCTGCGCAGAATCTTCGGAGCTGACCACAATGCCGGTGCCTGCGCTGTCAGCGCTCCACTCGGTGTCGCGATCATCATCGACTGCTTCCGGCACGATGCGACCGGTAGGTACCTCGATGGCAGCCTTCATCGGCAGCATCACTGGTGGCGATGTCGCCAGCGTGGGTTGTGCCGCCTCGCTGCTTTCGAGCGGTGCGCTGGCTACTGGGTTGGACTCAGACGACTGACCAATCAATGAGGTCACCCATGTCGTGAGTGCCGCCATGAGCACGACGAAGAAGACTACTGCCGCACCGATAACAACCGCGGTGACGTTGGAGTAACTGCGTGCGCCAAAGCCCGCGGTTTCCTCCGGGATGTCCTCGCGTGCCAAAGGCTCTTCGGTGACTGGCAGTGCCTCAATTGGCTCTTGCTCTTCTTCCTCATCGGTCTCCGATGGGGCGTAGTCGCGCAAGCCTGCGGCGATATCCTCGAGCGAATGCTCGGCGTCCTTGTCTGCCAAGTCTTCGAGGACCTGTGGGGTGGGCACGGAGGCATCGACAAGCAAGCGCAGCGCTGACGACAGCGACTTGCGGTCTGTCTCTTCCGTGGCCTCATTGAGTACAGCTGGGAATGCGAGAACTGCGATTCCGTCGGTGGAAATACGAATCCGCGAACGGTTATCAATGCCTACGGCCAAGCCTTCTTCGTGCGCGGTGGCGGAGTCTTCCACTAATGGCGCGAGCGCGCGAGCAACCGCGTGGGGATCCAAGCTGCCGGATTCTGCGACGGTGGCCAAATCGGAGCCTTCGACCCAGTCGGCGACGACCAGGCAGCCCGAGCGATAGCCCAGGATTTCTACACCCGTGGGCATGGTGTCTAGGTTCAGCTCCGCGAGCTTGCGGGTATTGCGCGAGACCAGGGCGGAGCGACGCGCTGCTTCAGCCGGTGGTGCCGGTGCCAGTGGAGCCTGCGAGGTGGTGTCCACGAAGGTCAGCGCGACGGTGCGACCAGTGTCTTGTTCACGGGCCTGCCAGAAACGGGCACCAGGAACAGAGCCACAATCGCGCAGTAAGCGGAAGCGGCCGTCAGATACGGGGGCGCCTGGCACCAAGCGTGGCCCGCGCACGATACCCGCGGACATCGGCGGTGGCACTGGTGAGGAGTTGAACGCATCCAAGCCATAGATCGGCTGGATTTCGGCCACCTCTGGGGCCTCGACTTCAATGCCATCTTCTGTGCGAACGCGGATGATGCGGCTCATACCTGGGATGCGCTGCAGAGCGCGGCCGAGGTTGACGACCTCAGGCAGGTTCGAGCGGCCTAAGACCAGGCCGGTGGTGACCACGAAGACCACGCCGGTGATAGCGAGCATGAATAAGAAGACCACGCTGGGTGCAGAATCTGGCATTAGCCAGTTCATAAACCACATCAATAGCGCGGATGGGATAAGACCAACGAGTGACGCGCCCACGGCCCAGTAAGTCGTGGACATGACTTCCGGCCCGCCGAGATTACCCAGTTTGCGGCGCAGCAAGAAGGCACCGATGACAGCACCGGCAATAAAGCCGAAGCCGTTGGAGGCTGCCAGGAGGATAACCACGCGCTCGGGAGAGCCTGCAACCAAGGGCGACAACATCGTCAAAACTACCTTGGTGAAGATGGTTCCGGCGATGATATAGGTCGGGATCCAGGCCTCTTCACGGGCGTAGAACACGCGCAGGTGCAGCAGCACCAACGCATAAGGGATCAGCGTGAACGCGGAAAATGACAGCGTCAGGCCCAGCAGTTGCGCGTCATCGGCTGAAAATTGGTTGTACTGGAACAGGCCACGCGCGATAGGAACGCCGAAAGCGGTCATGAAAATAACGATTGGAATCAACGCAATAAACGTCAATTTGGTGCCCAGCGTTAAGTCACGCACCACTGCTTTGACGTCACCTTCGGCGGCGTTGCGCGATAGCCGCGGCATAATCGCCGTCAGCAAAGTCACGCCAATGATGCCGTAAGGAACCTGCAGCAGCAGCCACGCCTGCTGGTACGTAAACGGCGCGGCTTCATCTGCCAGCGCACCGATTCGGGAGGTGACAATGTAGCCGAATTGGGAAATAGCCACGTAGGCAACAATGGCAATGGCCATGTTGCCGAACTGCTTGAGGCGCGCATCCAGGCCCCATAAGGGCTTGATATTAATGCCGGCCTTTTTGATGTATGGCATCAAAATTGCGCACTGAATGACCACGCCCAAGGTGGTGCCCAAGCCGATGAGCATGACGTGCGGGTCAGAAATAGGCGAGGCTTCCGCCGCATTAAGCTGCCCGGGAACAAACTGGTAGGCCAACAACACCGAGATGGAAATGATGTTATTAGCCACCGGCGCCCAGGCCGCGGGGCCAAAGATGTGCTTGGTATTAAGCACTGCTTGAAATAGCGCAAACAGGCCGTAGAAGAAGATTTGCGGTAGCAGCAGATACGCAAAACTTGTTGCTTGGGTGGTGTTGACCTGGCCCGTTTCGGGCAGCATCATCCTCACCAGCTGCGGGGCAAAGATAATCGACAGCAAGGTGATGCCACCGAGTAATGTCACCGCGAGGGTAAACAGTCTTCGCACAAAAGCTTCGCCGTGATCGGCGTCTTCTTTTTCCGCACGCACGAGCACCGGCACCACCAGTGAGGTCAGCACGGCGCCCAGCACGATTTCGGTAATCAGGTTGGGCAGCTGATTCGCAGTTGTAAATGCCGAAGCAATCGCCGCACCCAAAGACGAACCAATGAGTACGTTGCGGATAAAGCCCGTAATACGCGAGAGCAATGTCGCCACCGCCATGGAGCCGGTAGCGCGCACCACATCGCCGTCACTGGTTTGTACCGCCTGGGGCGATTTCAGCGTTGACTTATCCTCTACCGCGGGTGGAACCGGCACCGGCTTTTTCAGCTCGGGAACCGGAGCCGGTGGCGAAGGCTGCAGGATGCGTTGGCGCAAGCCCACGGAGGCACCTTCAGAATTCGCGTCCTCGTGGTTGTCATCCGCGCCCGCGCTTTCGGCATCTGCGCTTCCGGCCGAGTTCTCAGAGCGGGCGTTTATATCCACAGCGTCGACGTTGTCACCGACGCTGTCTCGGACGCCATCGGCACGAGGGGTGCTTGAGGTTCCGCTGGAAGCGTTGGCCTCTTCTCCCCCACGTTCTCCCGCACGCGCGGTGGAGTCCCGCTTGTTGTTGAGGGCAGATAGTTTGGCCGCGGCAACAGCGGTTGCGGCGGCTTGTTCCTCAGTAACCGAGGGGCTAACAGTCTTCGACGGAGAAACAGGTTGCTCCTGCTTCTCCGTCGAACTCAGAGATTTAGGTTTGTCGTCCACGTTTCTTCTTCCGACTAGTCTTCACTACCACGGCGAAGACAAAGACCAATGCGGCAGCGATGGCTGCGCCATAGATATTTACGATACCGCCTCGAGTCTGCACGGCGATGTCGGCAGGCTCGGAGATTGTCGCGCCGTCTTCGGTGGCAAGCCACATAGAAATATTTGTTCGCTCCTGCCGTTCGGGCATGGAAGCAGTTAATGACACCGTAATCGAACCTTTCGCCGGAATGAGGATGTCGTCCGACGTGTTCAATCGCACTGCATCAATGCTGTCATATTCCAACTTCGCACGCACGGGCAATGGCAGCGCATTTTCTGCGACGACCAGCAAGGGAGACGAGTCTGAGGTGCGCGTGTACACATTTCCAGGTGGGATCAAACTCACCGCATCGCGTAGTGTGCGCAGCACCACATTATCTTCTTGCAGACGATGGTTGGCGGCCTCGGCAGCCTTGTTATGACTGTGCAGCGACACTCGGTCCGTTAAGCTCATCGCGGCGAGTAAGTCACGGCGAACCGGCAAGGTAAATCCATAGCGGGTCATCGCAATATCTTCGCTATTTTCCATCATCAAGGTCAGCTCATCGGTATAGCGTGCTTGCTGGGCGACGCGCTGGATCTCCGGATCGGTAAACGCCGCAGGATCCGACAAGGTCTGCGTGCCAGTCTCATCTAAGGGCAGGCCGGCTTCTTGCTCCGTGGTCTGCAATTTCACATCCGTAATCGGGCGCAGCTCCGGGAGTTTATCCACCGCATCAAGTACTGCCTCCGCCGTGGATGGTTCTAGATAATTCGGCAGTTTAATAACCTGCGGCGAAGAATCGCTGTCGTTTGTCTCCTCCGCGTTCTCATTGTGTGCCGCGTCGCCGAGGAACACCGCCGACGCCGCGGTGAGATCACGGGCATGGACCGAATCGGTGGTGAAGTCATAGCGCAGCCACGGATCGGTATACGCGGTCGTTTGCGGGGTTCTTCCCGTTTGCGCCAGAAGCGCTGCCTGGTTGGCATCATAAGTTGCGGCCTCGCCGTCCCAACCGGTGTTATTGGCCAAGAGGAAAGGAAGCTTTGTCGCATGGTCGGAGTAGCCCGATGCCGGAACGACGAGATCAGAGGCGACATCCTTGCCGGTAATCGACCGGATGGTCTCCTTGCCACGTTCGGTGGCTTCTACGCTGAGCCAGTTATTATTTACGCGCGCGACCGCATTGGGATCAGTATTTGCCCACGGCATCGCCACCAGGCAATCTAAGTTTGAAACGCGCTCGACCCACTCTTCGGCATCGTCCGCGCCTGTGCCGGGCACACCTTGGTCATAGTCATCATCGGAAAACCACGAATCACGCAGTCGCTTGCGCTCTTCGATGATCGGCGGGTGCTTATCGGCGACGTTATAGCCCTCGCTCATGCGATCCACGGTGTGCAGCAACGCTGGGTCCATCGCTACGCATGCACCGTCGTTGAGCTTATGGTCTTCATAGATTTCCAGCAGACGGTCTAAGCGGCCACCATCGGCAAGCTGTTCGGCCAGCGATTCATCGCTAAGCACCAGCGGGCTATCGCCTACCTCTCCGGGGGCGATATGCGTCTGTGCCGTGATCGGATAGATCACCGTTGAAGCTTGGGGCGGGGCCTCATCGTCAGGCAATGTGCCATCAGCGTCAGTGACGGTGAGGAGGAAACGTTCATCAGCCAGTGCCACCGGCTCGCCATCAACTGTGCCGGTCAGCGACAGCATGATGGGATAGATGCCTGGCTTATCGATGCCCAAGGTGGCGTCATTATTCAACCCTGTGGCGATATCGATCTCGCCCGTGGCCTCCTCGTTTGGCTCCATCGCATCTGGGAAAATGGATGCGCCATAAAATGGGAAATCACCGTGCGCTAATTGCTGCTGGGCTGATTCCGCGTCCGTGACTTCTTGCCCGCGCCGCGCTGTGACCTGCACGTTGTCGATCGCGGACCCAGCGGTGTTGGTGATATTGACCCCGACTTCAAAGTGCTCATCAATCGCGACGCTTCCCGGGTTGCCCGTGAGCTGAAACTGCACGCGATCATCGCGCCGCGTAGACAAAGCCTCCCAGCCGGGGTGCTGGGTATCAGCGTCATTTTCTGTCTGAGCCTGGGTTTGCGCCTGCGCGCCCAGCTGGGTTTGTGCCGAGGCCGGCGCCGACAACGCTGCGGGTACGCCGAGTGCAAGTGGCATGGCCAGCGCGGCGACAGCAGATATGCCCGCTGCGCGCATCGTGTGTGGCCGCCACCGAGAGTGCAAAGACATCACCGCGGCGTTGCCCTTCCTGCTGCGGCTTCCTTTCGTGCGAGCTCGGGAAGTTGATCATGGGCGATGCGCGCGAGCTTGCGTTCATCGGCATAGGCCAAATGCTCAATCAGCGTGGCCACCGGAATCCAGGCGACCTCGGTGACCTCCGGATCCTCATCATTTAAGATGCCGTCGACAAAGCGCAATAAGAAGTGGTGCACTGTTTTGTGAATGCGCACGCCATCGGAGACGAACCAATAATCAATAACACCTAGTTCCGATACGACTTCGCCGGAAATCCCGGTTTCTTCCCACACTTCGCGCTGTGCGGTGAGATCCTTCGGCTCCCCGTTTTCCACGTGCCCCTTCGGCATGGACCACAGCAAACGGCCACGGCGGTCTAATCGGCCAATCAGCGCCACGTAGATGCACGTGAGGTCTACTTCTCCGTCCGCGCCCACTGCTTCTGCTAATCCGGACACAACTAAGCCACCCGCGGAGGTTTCATCGCGGGTTACCATTTTATTCGTTGAGCGCTGCTGGCGTTGTGGCCTTTGTGCTGGACGGCGTTTGCGCCGCTTCCGGTTAGCGTGGTTAGTCATCCCTGCTTATCGTAGTAGACTCCTAACCGTGGATTTACAGGACACTCAGCTAATGGGACTTCTCGCACGCGCAGACTCGACCGTCGCAGGCTTAAGTGATCTTTTATCCGGACTAATTTCTGAATTCGCCCGCCGCAATCACACCCTTTATTTAGTAGGCGGTTCCGTTCGTGATGCCCTATTAGGCCGCCTCGGCAATGATTTGGACTTCACCACCGACGCCCGCCCGCAGGTCGTGCACGAGATCCTCGACTCATGGGCGGAGACCACCTGGGATACCGGTATTGAATTCGGCACTGTTTCTGCTGTGTATAAGGGCCAGCAAATTGAAATCACCACCTTCCGCGCCGATCTTTATGACGGAGATAGCCGCAACCCTGAGGTCACGTTTGGCAACACGCTTGACGATGATTTGATTCGCCGTGACTTCAAAGTCAACGCAATGGCCATTGAACTGCGTGCCGATGGCACCCGTGAATTTTTCGATCCGATGGAAGGGCTAAAAGATTTACAGGCCGGGATCATGGATACCCCGGACGCCCCAGAGCTTTCTTTCCGCGATGACCCGCTGCGCATGCTGCGCGCCGCACGCTTTGTCTCGCAGCTGCAGTTCGGCGTCAGCGACCGCGTGCGCCAAGCCATGACCGATATGGCGGAAGAGATTCGCCGTATCACCGTCGAGCGCATCCAAGTGGAAATGGACAAGATGATCCTGGGTGTAGCGCCGTGGGATGGCATTGATCTTTTGGTAGAGACCGGGCTTGCGCAGATCATCTTCCCGGAAATTCCTGCCATGGCCATGGAACCGGATGAGCACGCGCAGCACAAGGATGTCTACGCGCACTCATTGACGGTCTTGCGCCAGGCAATGGAGCAAGAAGAAGACGGCCCCGATCTGGTGCTGCGCTGGGCAGCGCTGCTGCATGACATCGGCAAGCCGGACACCCGCGATGTCACCGATGGCAAGGTGAGTTTCCACCAGCACGAAATTGTTGGTGCGAAACTCGCCCGCCGCCGCATGCGCCAACTGAAATACCCGAAGGCGACAACCCAGGAAGTATCCGAGTTGGTGCGCTTGCATATGCGCTTTCACGGCTTCGGCGAAGGCCAATGGACTGATTCCGCAGTACGCCGTTATGTCAATGACGCCGGTGAATTACTGCCGCGCCTGCACAAGCTGGTGCGTGCAGACTGCACGACGCGTAATGAACGTAAAGCGCGACGGCTGCAGCGCACCTATGATCACTTAGAAGAGCGCATTGAAGAAATTCAAGAAAAAGAAGGGATCGCCGCAATCCGTCCGGACTTGGACGGCAATGAGATCATGGAAATTTTAGACCTGAAGCCAGGCCCCGAAGTGGGTCAGGCATGGGCCTATATGAAAGACCTGCGACTTGAGCTTGGCCCGCTGGAGCGGGATGAAGCTATTGCGAAGTTGCGTCAGTGGTGGGAGTCTAAGAAGTGATGTACGCCGATAGATTATTCAACGCTTTAGAGCGCAATGAGCCCGGACCAGGCCAATTGCTGGTATCTGCTCCGGGAACCATGTCCCCGCATTTCAACCGCACCGTGGTGCTGGTCATTGAACACACCGATGCCATGAGCTTCGGCGTGGTCTTGACCGCGCGCAGTGAAGTAGCTGTGTTTAACGTGCTACCGGACTGGCTGCCCGTCATCGCCAAGCCCCAAGCGCTGTATATTGGCGGCCCGCTCAATCAGCAATCCGTCGTTGGACTGGCCATGACTAAGACTGGCGTGAATATTGATGCACACCCACAGCTCAACCGCTTAGCACCGCGCCTTGCGCACGTGGACATGCGCACTGATCCGGAAGACTTAGCCAACTACGTCGATGGCGTTCGCCTGTTTGCCGGCTATGCCGAATGGGGTCCGGGGCAGTTGAACGATGAAATTGAGCGCGGTGACTGGTTTGTCACCCCTGCTCTACCCCAAGATGTCATCACCCCGGGTCCGGCGGACCTGTGGGGCGATGTGTTGCGCCGTCAAGATATGCCGCTTCCGCTCTACGCCACTTTCCCGGAAGATCTCGAGGCTAACTAGCTCTCAACCTTCGCCTTCTTCTGCTGGAAAAGGGCACGTCAGCGCACGGAATCCCGAGGTGAACTCCGAGGTGAATTCCGGTGCGCTGAATTAGTTTTGCACTGATAAGGTATCTGCATGCACGTTGAGGAGATAAAGAAGGGAATCAAGGATTCCTGGGCGGTGGGCATCGGCCTAGTTCCGTTGGGCCTAGCTTTTGGCCTGTTGATGGTTCAAACCGGTTTTGACTGGTGGTGGACCCCAATTTTTTCCATCGTGGTGTATGCCGGATCGATGGAATTTTTGGCCATTCCCATGGTGCTGCAAGGAACAAGCGTTGCGGCATCTGTGATTACCGGCTTCATGGTGAACTTCCGCCACCTGTTTTATGGGCTCACCTTCCCGCGTCACCGCGTGCACTCCGCTGCCGGCAAGATGTACTCCACCTATGCTTTAACGGATGAATCATATGCCATCGTCTCGTCCATGCCGCGTGACGTGCAACTGTCCGGACCTCGCATCGTTGCCATTCAGTTGTTGTGCCAATCCTCATGGGTTGCCGGCGGTGTAGTCGGAGCGCTTGCTGGACAAGTCATCCCGCCGAATGTAGAGGGCTTGGAATTTGCACTCGTCGCGCTCTTTGTTGTGCTGACGATGGACTCGTTCAAGAATAATCCGGATTACTCCCTGCCACTGACCGCCGTGGTTTTTGGCATTATCGCCGCGATTATCTTCCCCAACCAGATCTTGATGGTGGCGTTGACGGCTTACCTCGCAGTACTGCTGCTGCGCTTCTACTCCCCGCGATTCGACGAAAAACTGGAATGGCGAAGGGGGTCGAAGAATGCCTAATGGTGTTGATTTAGGGATGATCCTCGCGGTCATCATTCCCCTATTTATCGTGACCGTGGCACTACGTGCTCTTCCCTTTAGCTTGCTGCGCTATCTCAAAAACAGTGAGTTCATGGCCGTCTTGGGCCGCACCATGCCCGTGGGAGTAATGACGGTGCTGGTGGTCTATACCTGGTACGGGCAGCGTGAATCCCCCGGTGGTTTCGTGGCCGTAGCCATCGCGGTAGCTGCTACGTACCTTTTGCACAAGTGGCGCCGCGATGTTGGTTTATCCATTTTGGTCGGCACGGTTACCTATATGCTGTTGGTCAACCTGGTGTTCTAAATAATGCCTCTGCAAAGTTTCACGTGAAACCTTGCAGAGGCATTCTGTTGCTTTGGGGGTGACGCTTTTGGGTTGGCGCTTTCGGGTCGTGCTTACAGGCGTGGGAAAACCGCCTGGGCCTCCGACCACAAACCTTCGAATTCCTGCGAATCGATATAGGTTGCTTCAATATCCGGGAATTGGTCATAGGTTTCCGGGTGTGGAACCTGCTTGGTGGGCATATCAATGTTGCCTTCACGTGCATCGCCAGCTGCTGCGCCCACGATGGAATTATTGGGGTCTAAAGCAATCAAGCGCAACATCTCGCACACTTGGCTATTGAGCTCTTTGAGCTCGGCGATGTGGATGGCCATGCCTGCGCCGGGAACAGACAAGGTGGTGCGTACGTAGTGAATGGTGTCCATGGTCTGACAGTCTATCTAAGCCGCTGGCTCGGTTTCTTCCTTGCCATAGTGCGCGGCAAGCCACGAGCAGATCATCAACTGGATCTGGTGGTAAATCATCAGTGGCAGAATCAGCAGACCCAGCGCGGCGCCCGAGCCGAACATGACAGAAGCCATGGGCAATCCCGTGGCCAGAGACTTCTTCGAACCACAAAACTCCGCTGCGATGGTATCGCCCCGATTAAAGCCTAAGCGCTTGCTGATTACGCGGGTAAGAAAGAGCATGAAGCAGACCAGAACAGCAGAGAAGATAACGAGGAAGATAACTTCTCCGACAGAGATTTGTCCCCACACCCCGGCGACCACGCCGGAGGAAAAGGCCGAGTAGACCACCATGGCAATGGAGCCGCGGTCAACTACTTTGGTGGCCTTATTCGCCGCGAAATTTTTCACCCACGGGCGCAAGAGCTGGCCAAGGATAAACGGTGCGAGAAGTTGAAGCGCAATCTCGCCGAAGACCGAGGCCTCGATGTGGATTCCACCGGTGGAATTCATCAAGAGCATCACCAGGACTGGGGTGGCGATAACTCCGACGAGGTTGGAAGCAGATGCGGCCACGATGGCTCCGGCCACATTGCCCCGGCCAATGGAGGTAAATGCCACCGAAGACTGCACGGTTGAGGGAACCAGGGTGAGGAATAAAATGCCGAGGTACATCTCATCGGTGATAAATAACGTTAGCGGCCGCAGTGCTAGCCCGACGATGGGAAAGAGCACGAAAGTAAACATCAAGATGGTCAGATGTAGCTTCCAGTGTCTAATGCCATTGAGCGCTTCTTGCGTGGATAAACGTGCGCCATACAGAAAGAACAACACCGCGATCGCGATACTGACCAGTGTTGAAAACACTTCGGCGAACTGCCCCCGGGCCGGGAAGATAATGGCGATGATGACCGCCGAGATAATCAAAACAATAAGTGGGTCGACCTTTTTCAAGCGCTCAAGCATGAGTGTTAGCTTACGCAGTGCACTCGCTTGGGGCGAGAATTAAGAAAAAGGGGCAAGATAACTGCCCCTTTTCCAGTCTGCTTATTGTTCACAGAACCTGCGCCGGTGTTTAGGCCGCTGCGACTTCCTGTGTTTCACGTGGAACTGGATTCTCACTCGCCACTTCTGGCTTCAGCACTGGGCGCAGAAGCAGCATCGCGATGCCAATGACGAGCAGGACACTTGCCTCATGGACCAACATGCCAATGGACATGGTCACGCCACCCAGGAGCACGCCTGCTAGCAGAACTGCGACGGTTGCCAGCGCGATGACGATGTTGAGCGTCATGGTTCGCACGGTACGTTGAGCCAGGTGTAGCGCATAAGGCAAGCGCGGTAGCTTATCCGCCATCAGCGCGATATCGGCGGTTTCAATAGCGGCGGGTGATCCTGCTGCGCCCATGGCGACACCGATGTCTGCTTGGGCCAGGGCTGGTGTGTCATTGACGCCATCACCGACCATGGCCACGACCTGGCCGCGACTTTGTAGTTCCTTGACCAAGTCCAGCTTGTCTTCCGGCATCATCTCGGCGTGAACTTCATCCACGCCTAATTCACGTGCGACGTTTTCGGCAACGCGTCGGGCGTCACCAGTTGCCATGACGACTTTGATGCCATTGTCATGTAAGGACTTAACGGCGGTAGGTGCATCGCTGCGGATGGTATCGGCAACCGCGACCAAGCCAATGGCACGGCCATCGACGCCGACGTACATGGCAGTCTTGCCCTGAGCATTTAACTCCAGGACGCGATCCTCACTGGGGGTTTCATCGAGAAGCTCTGCGGAGCCAACTGCGACTGTGTGCCCATCAACTTCAGCCTTAATCCCCTTACCCATCACTGGTTGTGCGCTTTCTACGAGCTCCACCTCTAGGCCGCGGGCCTTGGCGCCGCGGATGATGGCATCGGCAAGCGGGTGCTCGGAGGCGGTTTCTGCGCGCGCAGCGAGCTGCAGGACCTCGTTGGAGGTATACGCAGGGTCGAGTACTTCGACGTCAGTAAGTTCTGGTTGTCCATTGGTTAAGGTGCCAGTCTTATCGACGACAACGGCGTCCACCTTCGCGGAGGTCTCCAGGTATTCCCCACCCTTGATGAGTACGCCATCCTTGGCCGAGCGACCAATGCCGGCGACGATGGAGACGGGGATAGAGATAACCAGAGCACCCGGACATGCGATAACAAGCAAGGTCAGTGCGAGTTCCACGTTTTGGGTGATGAGGCCGACCGCTAATGCCGCGATCATGACACCTGGGGTGTACCACTTGGAAAAGCGTTCCAAGAATGTCTGCGTCTTTGCCTTATCATCCTGCGCATCTTCGACGCGGTGGATGATTTTGGCCAAGGTGGAATCTGATCCCACCGCTGTTGCCTCGACGCGGAGTACGCCACTGCGTAACCAGGTTCCTGCGAAGACTTCTGCGCCTTCAGACTTTTCCGCTGGAACGGACTCGCCGGTAATGCTGGCTTCGTCCACTCCCCCGAATCCGGAAATCACCCGGCCATCCACTGGGACTTGTTGGCCATTGCGGACCAGGACCTTTTCCCCGGGCATTAGCTCCCACACTTCCACCGTTTCGGTAGAGCCATCGTCGTGCAGCTTCGTTGCCGTCTCCGGCGCGGAATCTACCAAGTCGCTCAAGGCCTTGCGGGTCCGATTCATCGTGGCCTTTTCCAAAGCCTTACCCAAGGCGAAGAGGAATGTGACGGCTGCGGATTCCCAATAGTTGTTGATAAACAGTGCGCCGATGGCGGCGACGACGACCAAGAGATCGATCGAGATCATCTTGATGCGTAGTGCCTGGATCGCGGAGATGGCGATATTCCAACCTGCTACAACTGCAGCAGCAATCATCAGAGCATCTGCGATGAGTGATTCTGCGGGGCTTAACCAGGACAGCACAATCAGCAGTGCTGATACGCCAACCACTCCCCACGTCTTCCACGTTTTCATTGTTCTTAAGTTCCTTCCCTCACTGGTGTTGTGATGTCACCTTTAACGTTATGGGGGATGCAGTTGAGGTTCCTTGATCCAGATCAATGTTTGCGATATCGCTTTTTGCTGGTATGCGCACCGCAAATACAAAAAGGCTGTTCCCGAGGAGAGTCAGGAACAGACTGTGTAATTGGCGGGCAGTAAGTGCGGTTTCCTCGCTTACTGCCCGGTGGTTGCTTAGATAGCGGATGGCTTAACCGTGTATCCGACTTCCGCCACGGCGTCGACGAGGTTGCGGATACTCGCCTTTGCGGGGTCGTGTTCTACCAGGACGCGGCCGGAAGAGAACTTCACCTCTGCAGACTCGACACCATCGAGGCTGCGTAGCTTATTCTCGATTTTCGCGATACAGCTTGGGCAGGTGAACTCATCAGAGCGCAGGGTTGTCTTCTTCAATGCGGTTGGGGTGGTCATGGCTTCTCAGCTTCCTTTCACTTTTCTTCGTGCTTGCAATTACTACGTTAAGCCGAAGTAGGGAAAGGTTCTTTGATGTAGATCAAAGAGCGTAGACCTTCTTATTCACCATCGACAATGCGCTCTAATGCCTGGGTATCGATGATGGACACCCACTCCCGCCCGGAGTCGATGAGGCCATCCTTTTTCATTTGGGACATGGCGCGTGAGGTGGACTCGAGCGTTGTTCCAGCCATCCCCGCGATATCGTCGCGTCGAAGGCGTACTTGCAGCAAACTGCTGCCGTCTGGGCGCAGGTCCCCCAATTTGGCATCGAGCCGAAGCAGTACTGTGGCTACGCGCTGCACAACGGTCTTGGCGCTTTGATTGACATCTCTATCTCGTGCTTGAGCCAATCGCGTGTGTTGCATCTGCACAATTGCTACTGCCAAAGCCGGGTGCCTAGCGATGACTTCTGCGAGACGGTCCGCTGGTAGGTACAACGCACAGGTGGTTTCCATTGCCCAGGCTGAATCCACCGCATACGAAGGATTTGTCTCTAGCGGTCCAATGATATCTCCTGGCGAGGCAATGTCGACGGTGATCTCACGGCCATCGATGGTATCGCGCACGACCCGTACCCGACCTGCCACAATGAGATAGGAACCCGATACCTTCTGCCCCGCCGTCATGAGTGGATCACCCTCCGACCACGCCCACGACGTGACGAAGGAATCCAGATCTAGATGTTCTTCGGGCTTGAGTTCACGTGTAAGCGGTGAACGCGCCATGGCATCCAGACGGACGTCTAAAGAACAAGAATGCGGACGCGCACAATTGGGACGAACAGGGTTAGCGGACATGATTTCATTTTACCTGGTCACCAGGAGTATTTTCCGCTGTAGGCTAGTCGACGCGGTTTAGCTTTCGATGAGCTCTACGCTGAGATCGCGGGTGGGGATTCCATCGTCTTCACCGCGGTCATGCTCTAGCTCAACGTTTCCGAGGACGGTTTCCTCATCTTCACCGGCCTCCAGCGACCACGTCTGAATCTCATCCCAAGAAGCACCACCGAAGTCATACTCTCCGAATGCAGTTCCAACATCGGTCAGGATGGTTTCAAAGTGCTGATCAAGATCGTTATTGCCCTGGACTTCAGCGTCTACGGAATCATCATCGATATCGACGTCGTAGATGATGGCGCCTTCGGTCTTGGTGCAGTCATCATCGTCATCGCACTGATACCCCATCCCCTCGAGTTCACTCTTGAGAGCGGCTTCATCGAATCGGACGGAGCTCGATGCGGCAGTGGTGGTTGTTTCAGAGCTGGATTCTTCGGCGCTGGTGGTCTCAGAAGTTTCCTCTGAGGTCTCCTCCGTGGTTTCCGGAGACTCCTGCGTGGCGGTCTGGGTCATGGCGCCATTGTCCGTGCTGTCGTCATTAGACGCTTCCGTAGAACAGGAAGCTAACGCAAGGGCGGAAACGGCGAGTGCGGTAATAGCTACGGACTTATTCATGTCTCCATCCTTCCTTACTCACCGGTAGATATCTTCCTTAATGGACACTTGGGCAGGAGATTGGCAGAAACCTTTATGTTGTTACGCAGTTAACTCTTTTGCCCACCATCCCCGCTGCTCTAAGCTGTGGAGGTTGGGGCTGTTGTTGTTACAGTCTTCTCGTGTAAAATAACAACTTAGTAAGCCAGCGCCCGTCGAGAGCGCCGTCGCACGTGGGGTGGTTTCCGCAGAGAATTTCTATTCATCGTCTACCTGGATGGTCTATAGATGTTCTTAAGAATAGGACATCTTCACCTTGGGCAGGTGCGAGTATAGAACGCAGCAATGGTTGAGTAATCCCATTAAAGCATTCTCCTAAGATCGAATCTCCAACGAATTCGCACATTCTCCCCTATCGCGGGCATTTTAGTCGTAATATGAGTTATTCAATCATGGCTAAGATCTATAGTTAACGTTTTGAAATAGCTAAATTATCTCGCATTGAAACTCGGTGGGTAGTCTGTACTTAATAACGTCACAGTGACGCTATTCTAGCGGGTTAGGTCCTCGGCCCCGTTCGCGCGAAAACCAATTTTTCCTGTTGTGAAAGTCTACCGGTTGCGGATTTCGGTGCGCTCATATGACAGTGAAATGCCACGCCCGTACTTGGTGTACGCAGCGTGGCATTCTTTGATCCCAATATTGGGACGGCTGTCAGTCGGCGTTAGTACCGGATCGCCACCCGACCGTCGATCTGGCCGTTACGCATTCGCTCAAAGACATCGTTGACATCATCAAGTGAGCATTCAGTAACGGTAGGTTTGATTAAACCGCGAGCAAAGAAGTCCAACGCCTCCGTCATATCTTGTCGAGTGCCTACCAGAGATCCGCGGATAGTTAATCCTCGGAACACGATGTCGAATACAGATGCAGGAAATTCTCCAGGTGGCAGTCCGTTGAAGACGATTGTGCCGCCGCTGCGTGCCATGTCCAGAGCTTGCCCAAATGCTGCTTCGTGGACTGCTGTAACCAATACGCCATGGGATCCGCCCTCGGTGTATTTTTGAACAGCTGAGCCAGGGTCTTCGTCGCCTGCGTTGACGGTATATTCAGCGCCGAGTCTAGATGCTAGGTCTAGCTTTTCGGTTGCAATATCTACTGCGATAACACGTAGACCCATCGCTACGGCGTATTGCACAGCAATATGCCCCAAGCCGCCGATCCCGGAAATGACCATAAATTGACCTGGGCGTGCCTCGGACTGCTTGAGGGCTTTATAGACGGTCACCCCAGCGCATAGGATGGGAGCTGCTTCTAGGTAGTCCACTCCCTCCGGGATGCGGGCAGCATAGCGCGTGTCGACCAGCATGTACTCGCCAAAGGAGCCGTTCTGGGTATAGCCTCCATATTCGGCATCGGGACAATGGGTCTCTCGACCTGTGATGCAGAATTCACAAGTGCCACAAGCGGACCATAACCAAGCGTTGCCGACGATGTCTCCAACCTTGACGTCATGCTCCCCAGGGCCAAGTTCCACTACTTCCCCGACACCTTCATGTCCAGGTACAAACGGTGGTGCAGGTTTTACCGGCCAGTCGCCCTCAAGCGCGTGGAGATCCGTATGGCAAATTCCAGAGGTAAGCACTTTAACCAGTGCTTGATTGGGGCCAGGTTGTGGAAGGTCAATCTCTTTGACGGTGACTTCCTGGCCAAATTTTTCTACAACAGCAGCATTAAAAGTTTGGGATTCAGCGGCAGACATCGAGCCACTCCTATCTGACTTTAGGTGTCTTCTTGGTGAAGTTGTGGTTGTTGCGAATTTGATACCCCGGCTGTCGAGGTATTGCGCCAACTATAACACTATTGTTATCTGTGTCACTAGCGATTGCTGATTGTATTTGTGCCTAGTCATTACGGTGTGCGCGAAGTGTTGTGATTCTGAGATCGGGATCAAAAAATCCCGATACAAAGTACCGGGATAATCCTTCGAAAGTGTTGAGGCGTATTAGGCACCTTCGACATTTTTGACTGCGTTGCGGAGTGCGTCCATATCAACTTGTGGAGCTTCTGCAGAAGAACCGCATCCGCCGGAGCCACAGCTGCAGCCACCTTCGGAGCTGCAGCCGCCGTTCTCCTCTTGATCTTTAAGCGTGTACAGGTGGGCTGCCCGCGCGCCCAAGTTGGAACCGACCGAGATTGCAACAATTGCGATGAGAACGGTGGCGACGGGGATCAGCCACATCCAACCCGAAGCGCGGAAGGCAACGAGTGCGCCAAAGAGGAAAGATACGCCAGCGAGGATCCATACTGGGCCGGCCACGACGTGCGAGCCATCCCAGGCTTCTTTCGACTTGCGTACATCTGGGATACGCAGACCAAAATACTTATTTCCTGGAAGGCGACGAGCGGTAGCTAAAGCACCGAAAATTAGCCAATACAAGGCGAAAACCAATAGGATCAAACCAACAGCGACCATGCTGGTCATTCTAATCCCCCTTGCAGCAAAATGACCAAACAGCGACTATTAGAAATCCTTGACTGTGGGCTAAAGTAAGTTCCGTGTCGCTTGACAGGTAATCCAATCTGTCGGTGGCGAGCCCTTGTCGATAGTTGTGAGTGGGTAGACCCTCGCCGCAGCTCGTTCATAGAATTGAAACCAATGTCTAAGTCAAAAGTGACGGACTCACTGTTGTTCAAGATCGTCATAGCGATCGTTCTTGGCATCATTGTGAGCCTTTTTGCCCCGGAATGGCTTGGGCGCATTTTCGCGACATTTAATGGTCTGTTCAGTAACTTCCTGAACTTTTTCATTCCGGTCCTGATTTTTGCGCTCATTACCCCAGCGATTGCTGGCCTTGGAAAAGGTGCTGGTAAGTGGTTGGGATATACCGCTGCCATTGCCTATGGTTCCACCATTATTGCTGGTGTTATCGCCTACATCACCGCGAAGTTGCTCTACCCAGTTCTCCTGGGCGGCCAATCATTAGGATTGGACGTGTCTGACGTCGATGAAGGTGCGCTGACTCCTTATTTCGAGGTCGAAATGCCCGCTCCTTTTGAGGTCATGACTGCTTTGCTGCTGGCATTTTGTGTCGGCGTGGCCATGACAGCGGTCAAGGCAGATACGCTTTATAACGCTTCCCGTGAGTTGGAAGCTATCGTCATCAAGGTTATTTGGGGATTTGTCATCCCTTTGCTGCCTATCTATATCTTCGGCATGTTTCTCGGCCTGGGTATGAACGGCAACCTCCTGGACGTTCTCTCCGCCTTTGCCAAGGTGTTGATCCTGTCCGTGGTGATGACCATTGCCTACTTGGTGCTGCAGTACTTGGTGGCTGGTGCCATCGCCGAGCGAAATCCCTTTAAAGCGATCCGCACGATGCTTCCTGCATACTTCACCGCGCTAGGTACCTCTTCTTCGGCAGCAACCATTCCGGTTACTCACCGTGCAGCATTAAACAATGGAATCTCGAAGCCCATTGCCGGTTTTGTCATTCCTTTGTGCGCGACCATTCACCTGTCCGGTTCGATGATCAAGTTGACCTTGTACGGCTTTGCCGTGGTCTACTTGGCTGACCTCAACATCGGCGTCGCTACTGCCGCAGGATTTATTCTCTTGCTGGGTGTCATGATGATTGCCGCCCCAGGCGTTCCTGGCGGTGCAGTCATGGTCGCCGTTGGTCTGATGCAGAGCATGATGGGCTTTGATGAGTCTATGATTGCGCTGATGATCGCCGCTTATATCGCAGTCGACTCCTTCGGTACCGCAGCGAATGTAACTGGCGACGGTGCTATCGCGATGATTGTTGACCGCTTTGCCAAGAACAAGATCGTCGACCCTGATGACCCAGACAACTTCTTGGGCGATGAGGGCTACGAGGCGGAGTTCATTGAAGCTGTCGATACTGATAACGATGAAGCTGACTCGGCTTCTGCAGGATCCTCTTCCGCTAGTCACTCTCCTAGCGCTGGAAAGCACGAAGCGAATTAGTCTGTAGTTCGCAGAAGTCAGCTCTGAGTTAAAAAGAATAAAGCCTGGTTCCCCGCCATTGCGGTGTGGGAACCAGGCTTTTTCGTGCGCTATATCAAGTAGCGACGCACGCCACTACTTCTTGGTAGCAGCCTTCATCTGGGAGACATAGTCGGTAATCTCCTGCTTCAGTGCGTCGAGATCGGTGATGGCTCCAGGAGAATCTTCCGTTTCACGTGAAACGTAGCGGTCAACAATCTTGGTAATGGCCGAACCGGTAATGGCGCCGGCTGCGCCGGCGGCGACGGCATCGGCGACGTGTTCGGGCGTAGAAATGCCGAAGCCGAGAAGTGCGGGTGCGCCGTTGTAGCGGTGGATATTCGCTACTACCTCATCGAGGCCCAGGGTGTCAGATTCCACCTCAGTGCCTGTGACGCCATCGCGCGAGACGGCATAGATATATCCCTTGGAATACTTCGCAACGCCTTCTAGGGTGCGTTCCGTGGCTCGTGCGGGCGCGATGAAGACAGGTGCTACACCGGCTTTCTCTGCTGCCGCAGCGAACGGAGCGCCCTCACGTACGGGGACATCGGGAAGCAAGATGGCATCGGCGCCGGCGGCACCGAACTCTTCGTAGAATGTGTCCAGCCCGCGGGTAAAGGGCACGTTGCCATAAATGAGCATGCCCAAAGGTGTATCGGGGAATTCCTCGCGGATTTGGCGAACGAGGTTGAGTGCACCATCGACAGTCGCGCCGCCATCTAGGGCGCGAAGGTGTGAGCCTTGAATGGTGGGGCCATCGGCAACCGGATCGGAGAAGGGCACGCCAAGCTCAAGTGCATCGGCGCCGGCGTTGACCACGGTGCGGATGATTTCCAAACTGGCATCTGGGGTCGGGTCATTGAGCATGATGAAGGGTACGAAGGCACCTTCATTCTTCTCCTTCAGTTGGGAGAAGAGCTGTTCAAAACGAGCGACGCCATCACGGGTAGCAGACATGATTAATTCTTCTCCTTGTCAGCGGTGTCCTGGAGGATATCTTTGTTGAGCACCAATTCGGGGTTCTCTTCCAAAGTCTGTCGTACGTGGTCGATATCCTTATCGCCGCGGCCGGACAGTGACACCAGGATGTTGATGTCTTCGTCTTTGCGCTTGAGCGCATAAGCCAGCGCGTGCGAAGACTCAAGCGCGGGAATGATGCCTTCTTGTTGCGACAGGAGCTGGAACGCTTCGAGAGCTTCCGCGTCCGTAATTCCAACGTACTTTGCGCGCCCAGTGGCGTGCAGGTGTGCGTGCTGTGGGCCGACGCCGGGATAGTCCAAGCCGGCAGAGATGGAGTAGGACTCCTCCACCTGACCGTCGCTATTGCGCATCAGGAAGCTGCGCGCACCGTGCAAGATGCCGACGGTGCCGTTATTGATGGTGGCGCCATGCTTGCCAGAATCTAACCCTGCGCCGGCGGGCTCTGCGCCGACGAGTTCGACATTTTCTTCGTCAATAAAGTCTGCGAACATGCCGATGGCATTGGAGCCGCCGCCCACGCAAGCAACTACTAGTTCGGGCAGACCGCCGATGCGCTCAAGCATTTGAGCTTTGGCCTCGGTGGAGATGACGCGGTGGAATTCGCGCACGATCGTGGGGAATGGGTGTGGGCCTGCCGCAGTGCCTAAGAGGTAGTGCGACTCATGGAAGGTTGCGGTCCAGTCGCGCAGAGCTTCATTGACGGCGTCTTTCAGCGTTCCAGAGCCGGTATCGACTGGGATAACCTTGGCTCCCATCAATTCCATGCGGAAGACATTGGGCTGCTGGCGGGCGACGTCTTTGGCGCCCATGTAGACCACGCACTCGAGATCGAGGAGCGCGCACGCTAATGCGGTGGCGGTCCCGTGTTGCCCAGCACCAGTTTCGGCGATGATTCGGGTTTTACCCATGCGCTTGGCCAGCAGTGCCTGGCCTAAAACCTGGTTCGTCTTGTGCGCGCCACCGTGGACTAAGTCCTCGCGCTTGAGAAAAATACGCGCCTTGCCACCGAGCTTGTGCACCTCGGTGATGGGGGTCGGACGCCCCAAGTAATCGCGAAGTAGATCCGCTAGTTCCTTCTGGAAGGACTCATCGTCCATAGCGTCCACAAAGGCCTGCTCCAGTTGGTCGAGCGCAGGAATGAGGGATTCAGGAACGAATTGTCCGCCAAATTCTCCGAAGTAGGCAGGAAGCAAAGTTTCCCGGGATGATTCAGTCATATGTGGATTGTCCTTAAGCATGAAAATATCGAATGGTGGCAAATGCGCGAGCGATCAGGCCGGAGTCTTTCGTGCCCTTTTCTGTCTCCAGTCCGGAATTCAGATCCACGCCAACGGTGCCAATTTTAAGCGCTTCCGCGATATTGTGCGGGCCAATGCCGCCAGCCAACAAAGCGGAATCCAGAACCTCGGAAGGAATCGTGGACCAGTCAAAGCTGGTGCCGGTGCCGCCGTCGCCGGAGTCTAAGACGACGCGATCGATGACCTTTTCCTTAATCAGAGCTTGGGCCAGAGCCGGGCCATCTTCCTGGCTCATAGACACGGCGCGCCAGATGTGCAGACCTCTCTCCTGCTCTGCGCCAAAGTCGAGGTCTTCATCTTTGGTAGCCGCGATGGTAATGCCAGCGTCTTTAACCTCTTGGATGACGGAGTGGACATAATCCAGTTCTGCCTCGATGCTGCCTTGGTAAGGAGCATGCAGCTGCAGTGCCGTAATACCCTTGATGGTAGCCAAGTCCGCCCAGCCCTCCGTTCGGCGGGAGACGGCAACGTAGTCTAGGTCAGGCTCATGAGCGATAATGTCCTCTGCGGTTTCACGTGAAACATTGCGCGGAGAAGCCTCTTCAAAGACAAGGCCGCCATAGACTGCGCCAGCCGCGCGGGCAGTTTGGGCGGCGGACCACGTGGTCAGCCCACAGACCTTGTTGTGGCCATAGACCAATTGGCGGGCAGCTTCATCAATATCCGGCGTGGAGGTCAATTGCGATCCCACTAAGAACGCGTTGGAATGACCACCGAGCGCGCGGACGGTCTTGTTATCGCGAATGCCAGACTCGGAAACGACCACGGCGCCTTCGGGCAGCAATGCTGCCAGGGTCTTCGAGCGCGTCAAATCAATACTGAGATCGTGGAGGTTGCGGTGGTTGATGCCGAAAATATTAGCGCCGAGACGAATCGCACGCTCTACTTCTTCCGCGTCAATAACCTCGGTGAGCACATCCAGACCCAGGCGGTGTGCCTCATCTTGCAGGCGGGTGTATTCCTCATCATCTAAGACGGACAGCATCAGCAAAATGGCATCGGCGCCGTAGTAGCGCGCGGCGTGGATTTGCACCTCATCAACGATGAAGTCCTTGCACAGCACCGGAAGGTGCGAGGATAAAGACACAGTTTGCAGATGGTCATAATCCCCGCCAAATTTATCGGGTTCGCACAGCACGGAAATGCCCGCGGCATAACGGGAGTAAATACGCGCGATGGCACCAGGCTCATAGTGCTCACGAATCAGCCCCAAGGAGGGAGAAGAAGACTTGCACTCCATGATGAAGGCATTGGTAGCACCATGCAGGTTGTCATAAAGCGAGCGGGTTGAGCGTGGCAGGTTGCGGACATCGACGTGCGCAATTCGCTTGGCGATGTCGCCGAGATGCGTGCGACGGTTGTCAACAATTCCTTCCAACACCGTGGGTAGTGGATGATTATTTGGCATAATTGGCCTCCTCGTGGCGCTGTAACCAATCTTTCACGGTGCCATCGGCAAGCAAGCCCAAAGCCTTATCCGTGCCTTCTTTAAAGCTATCTGCTTTACCAGTCAGGTAGAACATTGCGCCGGCATTGGCCGCGATGGCATCGCGGTGTGCCGCGGGTGCAGAATTGTCAAAGATGCGGCGCAGGTGCTCGGCGTTTTCTTTGCCGTCGCCACCCGTGAGGTCAGAGAGCTGGTGGGTGGAAACACCGAAGTCTTCTGGGGTGACGGTGTATTCGTGGATATCACCATCGCGCAATTCCCACACCTGGGTAGGTCCGTGGACGGCGATTTCATCGGTGCCGGCGCCATGCATGACGATGGCGCGACCGCGACCCAGCTCCTTGAAGACCTCCGCGATGGTGCGGCCCATCTTCGGGTTTGCGACGCCCATAATCTGAAATTCTGGGCGCGCAGGCGACAAGATAGGACCCAGCGAGTTGAAGATGGTCGGCACCTTGATGGCACGGCGCACTGGCATCACGTGCGCGACGGCTGGGTGGTAGGCGGGTGCGTACAGGAAGGTAAACCCAGATTCCTCGAACTGACGCACCGCGCGGTTGACGTCCAAGTCCAAGGGGATATTAAGTGCTTCGAGCGCGTCCGCGGAACCGGATTTAGAAGAGACCGAACGGTTGCCACATTTGATAACCTTCGCTCCCCCAGCGCCGACCAGAAGAGAGGCGCCGGTGGAGATATTGATGGTGTTGGTGCCGTCACCACCGGTGCCGGCGGAGTCTAGGATGCCTGCGCCAGTAATGGGAAAAGGACGCGAAGCATTGATAAAGGCCTTGGCTGCGCCAGCGAGATCGGCGAAGGTTTCCCCGCGCGTGCGGATGGTCGCCAGCAAAGCGGCGATATGGATATCGTCATACTCACCGTTGGTCAGTGGGTAAAAGACCTCGTAGGCCTCTTCCACCGTGGGTTCGTGATTGTCCAGGAACTTCATCAAAGTGTTAATGGGTGCTGCCATGAGCTGTGGACGTCCTTTCTAGATTGTTATAGATATTGTAATAAATGCGGTTTAACGTGCGGCAACCACTGTCTGTGCAGCATGTGAAATTAGGCGTTCAGTGCCGAAGTTTCCGAGGGCCGGGAATGCGCTAGCTTGTCGATGCATCGTTCCAGGATGATGGGGCCCGACGGGGTCAGCACGGATTCCGGGTGGAATTGCAGACCCAAAGCCATGCCGTCTTCAGTCTCCGCTGCCATGACAATGTCATCGATAAAGCCAAGTGCCTGCAGGCTATCTGGGAGATTCACGCAGCCGAGAGAGTGATAGCGTGCAATCGGAAGGTGCGTGCCCACATAGTTGGGCTGATCCGGTTCCACATCGGTGGTCAAACCTTCAAATGCAGGGTGCTTGGCACCGAGCTGGGTAAGAAACATCGTGTCCGTCGAGCCGTGCACTGGACCGCAGGGGGCCACTTTCCCACCGTGGTGTTCTAGCAATGCTTGGAACCCGAGGCAGATGCCTAAGATAGGAATCTTGCCTAAGACGGTCTCAATGAGTTCCATCATGCAACCGGCATCGGTTGGGTGACCCGGGCCCGGGGAGAGCACAATTAGGTCTGGCTGCTGATCTAGGATTTCCGTCACTGTTACGGTATTGCGCATAACTACGGTGTCATAGCCGGTGAGAGCATCAACTAAGTTGTAGACGAAAGAATCGTGATTATCTAAGAGCACGACTTTGTGCTTGCTCATCGGATGACCTCCAGGGTGGCGTTGTCGGCGGCGGCAATCGCGTGCAATACCGCGTATGCCTTGTGTAAAGTTTCATCGGCTTCAGACTGTGGGACAGAATCGCGGACCACGCCCGCGCCGGCCTGCACAATCGCTGTGTTGTTTTTGATGTACGCGGAACGGATGACAATGCAGTTATCCATGGAGCCATCCCCGCGCAGATACCCCACTGCCCCGCCGTAGGAGCCGCGGCGCTTTTTCTCGGTATTGCGCACCAGCTCCATCGCGCGTAGCTTCGGCGCACCGGTGAGCGTGCCCATATTCATACACGCGCGGTAAGCATCGATTGCGTCAAAGTCTGGGTGTAGCTCCGCTACCACGCGGGAGACCAAGTGCATGACGCGGGAGTACCGGTCTACCTGCAACAGGTCTGCAACACGGCGGGTGCCCGGAACTGCGACGCGGGCTAAGTCATTGCGCGCGAGATCCACCAGCATGGTGTGCTCGGCGACTTCCTTGGTATCGGTCCGCATATCCAACTCATTGCGGATATCTAATTCATGCGTTGCACCACGTGGTCGCGTACCAGCGATGGGATAGAGCTGCACTTGGCGTGTATCAGCATCAAATTTCAGGTTGGATTCTGGCGATGCGCCGATGAGCTCATAATCGGCACCGCGGATATAAAACATATACGGAGACGGGTTAGTCTCCCGCAGCTTGCGGTACGCCGCGAAGGCATCCGGGCACTCCATGCTGAAAGAACGTGCCGGGACAACCTGGTAAATATCGCCCTCGTAGATGTTGTTTTGCAGTTCCACCACGTGCTTGCGGAAGTCCTTGTCCAAGATATCCGCGGTAACCGTGACGGACTTGGCATCCGTGCTGGTTTCAGAGGCCGCCTTGGTGGAAGTATTGGCTAGCGCTTGTGCCTTAGCAAGGTGTGCGTCGAGGCGGGCATGCAGCTCCGATTCATCGACGTCTACCCCGTGCAGCACAATCTCGTGGTTGAGGTGGTCTACATGCAGCAGGGTCTGGGCGACAACAAACTCGTAATCTGGGTAGTCGTTTTCGCCCTCGCTCACCTTCGGCAGAACCTCAAAAGTATCAAGATAGTCATAAGCAAAGCCGCCGCCTAGGAAAGGAAGCATTTCGTGTGAGTAGCCTGCATCAAGCTGAAGCTTGCGCAGCACCTCGGCATTAGAAATGGCTTTCAGGCGACGTCGTTCGTCACTGTCGGTGGAAGGAGAAAATTCGAACTCCCCTGGCGCGACGACGAATTCGGCTAACTGCTCTTCAAGGCGTCGAAGCATGGCTTCCCCGGTGTCAGAGAGCACCGTGGTTACGACGCGTTGGCCGTGGCAGGTGACTTTGAGAGCCGCATCTACAACGGCCAGGCACTGCACGTTCTTCTTGGATTCAATATCTGCTGATTCCAGCAGCATTGAATCATGTTTGGTTGCTAGAGCATCAAAGAGTGCGGCTGCATCGGTGATGTACGGCAGCTGCCGTGATGCGGTATGAAATCCGGTCATAGCGTTTATCTGTCTTTCGCGACTGTGTTTTTAAAGGTTAAGGATTGTTATTAACTCTTCAGTGCCGCGGTCTACGCCGGTTAGTTGTCCCATGAAGACAACAAAAAGGCCCGCAACACTGCGAGCCGTTGTTCTGGGAAAAGCTTGAATGAAAGAAGCTTAAGAAGGCCCGCGGTTTACGCGCGCCACCACCAGTTGTTCAGGGGACTTAAGTTCTTCATGAGGAACACTGTAGCACTACCTTCCAACAAATGGGATCTGGATCCCGAATTTAATTCTTGATGCCGAGTTCAACCACTAAGGGTCTTTTGAAAATTACAGTGCTAACAAGGCAATTCCCGTGACGAGCGCATTATTTGCAGCGTGAACAAGAAAAGATCCCCACAAGCTTTGGAACCATAGCCGTGCAAGAATCAAAGAGGTGCCCAGAAATATAACGTAGACCATCATGACTGGTGAAAAGTGCATGACGGTAAAAATAACCGTCGTGGCTACCGCTGCAGCCCGAGTAGGAAATCGCGTATCAAGCCAATCCATTAACACGCGCCGGAAAGCAATTTCTTCGATAAGCGGCACAAGGACCACCGTGCCAAGGAGAATTACCACGCGCGCAGCGATGCCCAGACTAAGACCAGCACTCTCCGTGCTGTCGCCGTTTGGGCTCAGGCCCATTGCCGTGCCAATGAGCATTGCACCGATACCGCCGGCTGCAACCGTGGCAGGGATCCACCAAATTAAATGCCAGAGCGAATGAGTAGGACGAACAAAACCCAACTCTTTCCAGCCCCACCTGCAACGACGGACAAAACCGAAATATAGAACAGCGCAGCCAGCAATAGCTGCACCGCCAACTGTGCCTAGTGTGATCAAATCCGAAGCTGGACCGCCGGTGGATTTAGCTACATAACCAAAGATCAATCCAAAGATAGCTGCTCCCAGTAAGACCGCTGCCATGATTGCGATAGCCCACGCGAGGTGGGATCGAGATGGGCGCGGAGTAAAACCGGCATAATTTACGGTGTCTTGATTCACGCTTGTCCCTTTCTTGTCTGGCCATATGGCGAACTGATATCGATGTCGTCCAGTGTCAGGAGAGTTTGTGGCGTTTTCACCGTAACGGGAATAGTGCTATAGAGCAGATCTCTGAACACCGACACACTGGAGCGTTTGGGAGGACGCTTGGCTGACGCAATCCAGTAGACAACTCCCCTGCCCAGTTGATTCTCGGGACGTACACCAAATGCCGGTGCGAAACCTAAATCTGCAATGCCCTAGTTCTCGGTGAGTGGTGCTAGCTCTCACAGCTAAAATACCCCCGGTTGGGGTTGGGTTTACGGTAACTTACCGACCATTAAGACAGTTAATGTGGTTCGTGAATAAAACAGTGACATAGCTATGAGCTGCGTGTTATGTGACTTGCATTACGCAATGGGTGTATTGGGCCCGTCGTGGTGTGTAAATACTTTGCGGAATCTGTATTGAAACCCCTGCTTAACCGCTAGGTTTAGAACTACCTTACTGATTTTGCATAGGGAATTGTTTCACGTGGTTTCAGTAAATCTTGCATGGTGAACATTTCTCTGTGACCTCCCTTCGACGCATAAGGAAGCTCTCACATGACCCACATTCGTTTCTCTACACCTTCTCGCGGTAAAGCGGTGCTTGCCGCGGTATCGGCAGCGGCTTTAGTGTTGGCGGGCTGTTCAACGGAAAGCGGCGACAGCGCTGCTGATGGTGAAGGCGGCGCCGATAGCTACTCCATCGGCATCAACCAACTTGTCCAGCACCCAGCATTGGATGCCAGTGCGGCGGGTTTCAAAGCGGCGTTTGAAGATGCCGGCGTGGACGTGGAATGGGATGAACAAAACGCCAATGGTGAGCAGGGAACGGCGGTGACCATCGCCCAGCAAATGGCCAATGCCGATCATGACCTCTACTTGGCTATTGCCACCCCAGCGGCGCAGGCCATGGCGCAGTCCATTAAGGACGCTCCTCTCCTATTTACTGCCGTCACGGACCCGGAAGCCGCGGAACTGGTGGAGTCGAATGACGCGCCAGGTGCCAATGTCACCGGTACTTCTGATATCGCCCCGATTGAGGATCAGGTGGATTTGCTCAAGGAGCTGGTACCGGATGTCAAGACCATTGGTGTGGTCTATGCCTCGGGCGAGGTCAACTCCCAGGTCCAAGTTGATGAGCTGACGTCTGTGGCTGGTGAGTCCGACATGGATGTCACCAGCCAGACCGTTACCTCTGTCACAGAGATTCCGCAGGCAGTGCAAGCGCTTGGCGATGTCGACGCGCTCTATGTGCCCACAGACAACATGGTGGTCTCCGGCATTTCCTCGTTGATCAACGTGGCTAATGACGAGCAGATTCCTGTTATCGGCGCTGAGGCCGGCACCGTCGAAGGCGGTGCGGCAGCAACCTTGGGCATTGACTACGAACAACTCGGCCGCCAGACCGGTGAGATGGCGCTACGCATCCTTCAAGATGGTGAAGACCCTGCCTCCACGCCGGTTGAAAGCGCGAAGGAATTTACCTACGTGGTCAACCCAGAGGCAGCTGAGGCCCAGGGTATTGAGATCCCAGAGGCGATTATGGAAGAAGCTGAGACCGTATGATCGGTGCGGTTGAGCTCGGACTCCTCTACGCCGTGATGGCCATAGGCGTTTATCTCACCTTCCGAGTTCTAGATTTTCCTGACCTGACCGTCGACGGCAGCTTTACCACCGGCGCTGCTGCCGCTGGCGTGCTCATTACCAACGGAGTCAACCCGTTCCTTGCCACCGGCGTGGGCTTTATTGCCGGATTCATCGCTGGCATTATCACGGGACTTCTACACACCAAGGGCAAGATTGATGGCTTGCTCGCCGGTATTTTGACCATGATTGGGCTGTGGTCTATCAACCTGCGCATTATGGGCGGCGCGAATATTCCGCTGCTGAGTCAAGACTCCGTGTTTACCCCACTCGATAACATCATGGGCACCTGGGTGGGCGTGGGCATGTTGGGTGTCGGCGCGGCTGTACTCGTAGCGCTTATCGTGTGGTTTCTCTCCACCGACTTAGGCTTGGCCCTGCGTGCAACCGGTGATAATCAGCAGATGATTACCTCCTTCGGTGTCTCCACTGACTTCACCAAGACTTTGACTCTGGCGCTATCCAACGGCTTGGTCGGCCTGTGTGGCGCGCTCATTGCGCAGTTCCAGGGTTTCGCCGATATTTCCATGGGCGTTGGTCTTATCCTGGTGGGCTTGGCTTCTGTCATCGTGGGCCAAGCGGTGATTCCACAGCGTCGTTTGTGGTTGGTCGTCGGCTCTGTTGCCCTCGGCTCTATCCTCTATCGCCTGATCATCTACGTTGCGCTCACAGTCGGCTTGAACCCGAATGACATGAAGTTGATTACCGCCGTGCTTGTTATCGCAGCACTCTTGTTGCCCAAGCTCACGGGCAGGGCCCCGAAGGTGGCTGGAAGGAAGGTAGCCAATGCTTAAAATCGACAATATTTCCAAGACCTTCTTCCCCGGCACAGCAAACGAACGCAAGGCGCTTATCGATGTCTCCCTCGACCTTGCTCCCGGCGATTTCGTCACGGTGATCGGATCTAATGGCGCCGGCAAATCCACTTTGCTCAACTCGATCTCAGGCCGGCTGATCGTGGATTCCGGCACTATTTCCATCGAAGGTAAAAATGTCGCCCGACAACCGGAGCATAAACGCGCCAAAGTAGTCGGTCGCGTCTTTCAAGACCCCATGGCCGGAACGGCACCGAACCTGACCATTGAAGAAAACCTATCCTTGGCGTATCTGCGCGGCAAAAGGCGTGGGTTGTCCTTGGGGTTGAATTCCAAGCGTCGTTCCTTCTTCCGGGAACAGCTAGCCACATTGGAGTTGGGTCTCGAAGATCGCATAGGCTCGAAAGTCGGCCTGCTCTCCGGTGGTCAGCGACAAGCGCTGAGCCTGCTGATGGCTGGGTTTACCAACCCCGATGTCATGCTCTTGGATGAGCACACCGCCGCGCTGGACCCACAGCGCGCGGAGCTGGTTACTACTTTGACCGAACGCATTGTTGCCCAGGGCAACCTGACCACCTTGATGGTCACGCACAATATGGCACAAGCTATCCAGGTGGGCAACCGGCTGATTATGATGCACGACGGCATGATCATTTATGAAGCCTCAGAAGCAGATAAAAAGAAGCTAACCGTGCAAGACCTCATGTCGGAGTTCGCCAAAATTAAGGGTGCTACCTCCGACCGTGCTCTGCTGCAGTAGCGCGCTTGGTACATTCAAATCCAGTCTCCTTCCGGCGCCGCACGGTGGTGAAATAAGGAGACTGGATTTTTCTATGTCAGCTCTTCTCCAACACAGCGTGCAGGCGCAAAGCAGCATGCAGGCACGTGCACTCCCAGCCGTCATCGAGCACGCCTTCGGCCACGATAGACCGCACCTTTTCTAGACGGTAGTGCAAGGTGGCCCGGTGGATAAAGAGCTTTTCTGCGGTTGCGGTGACATTGCGGGCATTGTCTAGATACTCCAGCACGGTCGTCCATAACGAGCGCGAGCCTTCTGCTAGCAACGTGCTCGCCGCGGGTGATAATGCGTTGACGGTCGCTGGGGTAAGTTCCCATCCCAGCAGCAGGCGCCATGCGCCAGCTTCTTCCCACGCCAGCGACGGAATCCCTTGCAGCGCCGCCACCGTCGCCATGAACATCGCGCGCCGGGCGGAATTGCGAGCACCACTCAGCTCGTTCATTGTCGATGTTCCACGTGAAACAATGTGGGCGCCGACGGCGACGGCGGCGGCCTGGAGGGCATCGAAAAGCGACTGCGACGCTTCCTGGTTCTCCGGACGTTCAATGATGGTCAGCCCGTCGTGGGTGTCAGTAACGAGGAACGGGCTGCGGCGCCGAAAGCGCAAGAGCTCCAGCATTAATCGTTCTGGAGCATCTGCTGGAGCGTCACCTGGCGCATCGGCCGGAGCATCCGTCGACGTTTTGGGTGGTGCCTTGTCGAAGGTACTGATTGCGGTGTCCGATGACTGCGTGGCCTCGCGGATGGTGAGCTGATGGACGCGAATGACACCGCGGCGTGGAAGTAAATTATTGTCCACCGCCTGCGCGACCGAGCCGTCGAGGCCCAAGGTGACATCGCGGGTTAGCTCGCGCATTTCGGCTACGCGTCGTACGATTGCTTCATCGCGCACGGCCATGAGATCGATAATCGGTTGGCGGTACGCGGTGATGGTCTCCAAGTCGGAGCGGTTCAAACTCGGTGAGTCAATAACCCAAATGTGTCCGCACAGCCGCTCCCCTTCCCACAATGGAACGCACAGGCGCGGGAGGAGATCGAATTCTTCATGCGCGGGAAGACGCACAGGTTCGCGGGAATCCTGGACGCCGTTTTCTACCAGCCACGGGATGGGCTCGGGGTTGGGCTCACGGTGAAGGACGTTAAAGACACGTGCATTGTCCACTTCGCCGTATTGCGGGCTGGAGCAAAAGGCATAGAAGGCCGGGGTATCAACCTGGACTGAGCGCTGCAGGACGCTGGCCAGCTCATCCACGAGTGATTGAATCTGGCCTAACTGCGCTGCTCGTGGCTGTGCACTGTGAGGCTGCTCCATCGGTGAAGGTTCCATGCATTTGATTGTGGCATATTTCGACATTTGTCGAAGAAATTCGCCCGCTTTGTCTAGTGACTTTGAAAGTGATGTGAAGCACAATGATAGTAGCGAAGCATTCAAGGCATATTTCTCAATCTCGTGGAGGTACGAACAATGCGCACTACCGTGGGCGAATTTATTATCAACCGGTTGAAAGAACTGGGCATCAAGCACATCATCGGCGTGCCGGGTGATTTCAATTTGAGCTTTATTGAGCAGATCAATGAGGCCGACGACATTGAATTTGTGGGAGCTTGTAATGAGCTCAACGCCGCCTATGCTGCTGATGGCTATGGCCGGCAGTCTGGGGTGGGCGCATTGCTGACCACCTATGGCGTGGGTGAGCTGTCTGCTTTAAACGGCATTGCCGGCGCGCGCGCTGAGCACGTGCCCATGGTGTCTTTGGCAGGCTCTCCCCCGCTGTACTCCACGGAATACCGGTGGAACCTGCACCACTCGTTGGCTGATGGTGACTTTGAAAACATGCTTGAAGCCATCGTGCCCTTTACGGGTGCTGCGGTGCGCGTGACTCCGATGAATGTGGTCGAAGAGATGGATCGCGCCTTGCACATTTGCCTGCGCGAAAAGCGTCCGGTGCACATCCAGATCCCTTCTGATATCACGCACTTGGAAATTGAAGCACCGGATGAGCCATTGAGCACGCAGCTTCCCGGATCGGATGCCGAGCGCCTCGAAGCGGCTGTAACGCGCGTGCTGGAGCGTATCGCGGAGGCAAAGAATCCGGTTTTCCTTTTTGATCAAGACACCGACCGCCATGGCTTTACGGAGAAATTCCGCACCCTGGTGGATAAGCTGCAGATTCCCTATTCGCAGCTAACCTCCGGCAAGGGCGTGCTCTCCGAGCGCGATGGGCTATTCCTCGGCTCCTATAACGGCAAGGCATCCGCGCCGGGAGTCCAAGAAATTGTGGAATCTTCTGACCTGCTCTTTACCACCAACCCCCGCTTTATCGAGGTCAACTCCGGATCTTTTACCCACCACCTGCCGGATGAGGCAATCATCAACTTAGGTGACCAGCACGTCAACGTCGGCGGAGAGTTCTTCGTCGGCATTAATACGCTGGAGCTTCTCGATGCCCTCATCGCCCGCACCAAGACTTCCCGCAAGAAGAAAAAGGAACCATTTGTCTACGGCGACTGGGACGTTGATGCCCAAGCACCATTGACCCATGCACGCATGTGGCCACGGTTTATCCGCTTTTTGGAAGATGATGACACGGTCATCGCTGAAGCGGGTACTTCTCACATCGGCCTGACCCCGGAGCGTTTGCCGCAGGGTGCGCGTTATATCAACTCCCCTATCTGGGGCGCGATTGGCTTTACCCTGCCTGCGCTTTTGGGCAGCATGCTAGCTAACCGTCAGCGCCGCCATGTGCTCTTTATTGGCGACGGATCCTTCCAGCTCACTGCGCAAGAGCTCTCCACCATCCTGCGAGAAGATCTCAAGCCCATCATTGTCCTAGTCAACAACCAGGGCTACACCATCGAGCGCTACATCCTGGGCATGAATGAAAAGTACAACGATATCGCGAACTGGCAGTACGCAGAGCTGCCCAAGGTATTCGTCCCCGATACCACCATGGTTTCCTACCAAGCGCGTACCGAAGGTGAGCTAGAAGACGCGCTGGAGAAGATCAACGCCACGGATGCAGGCGCTTTCCTCGAGGTTCATTTGGACGCCGAAGATGCACCTGCGGGACTTAAGGCCTTTGGCCCTATGACCGCTGACTTCGACTTCGGCCCACGCGGTCCTCGCAATCCATAAGATGGGATCCATTGTCCGCGGACTAGGATGAAGATTGTTCCGCGGCAGATAGAAACAAAGAATAGGTAGCTATAGATAATGATTCGTCCAGATCTGGATAACCTTCCGGCCTACGTACCCGGCGCACGCATGGATGACGCCGTCAAGCTGTCATCCAATGAGTCTTCCTACGCCCCCTTGCCAGCAGTAGCCAAGGCTATGGCTGAGGCAGCCACCGGCGTTAACCGGTACCCGGATATGGGTGCGGTAGAACTACGCACAGCGTTATCCAAGTACTTAGGCGTGGACTTTGAGCAAACCGCAGTGGGCACGGGTTCCTCCGCGCTTTGCCAGCAGCTGGTGCACGCAACCACTACGGCCGATAATGAAGTGGTCTTCCCGTGGCGCAGCTTCGAGGCCTACCCCATCTTTGCGCAGGTCGTTGGCGCAACCCCAGTTCCAGTGGAATTAACAGCTGAGCAAAGCTTGGACATGGATGGTTTGGCGGCCGCAATTACGGATAAGACCAGCTTGGTGTTTATCTGTAACCCAAATAATCCTTCGGGCACGACCATTAGTAATGAAGAATTTGAAGCCTTCATGGCGAAGGTCCCGGATAATGTCGTCGTTGGTCTGGATGAAGCCTATTTTGAATACAACCGCGCCGAGAGCCAACCGGTGGGCACGGATGTCATCGCTAAATATGACAACGTTGTTGGGCTGCGTACCTTCTCCAAGGCCTATGGCCTAGCCGGGGCACGCGTGGGTTACGCCTTCGGTCCCCGCTCCATCATCGATGCCATTAATAAAGTCGCCATTCCTTTCTCGGTGAACTCGATTGCGCAGGCCGGCGCTTTAGCAGCCCTAGATGCTAAAGAAGAGCTCAAAGAGCGTATCGATGAAGCTGTGATCGCTCGCGAGCGCATCGCCGAGGCCTTCGCGGACTGGGGTGCGGTTTCCTCGGAAGCCAACTTTGTGTGGCTCCCGGCTGCTGCTCTCCCTTTGCCACCACTGGATGTGGCTGCCAAGTTTGCCGAACAGGGAGTGCTAGTCCGCGCTTTCCCCGAAGGCGTGCGAATTTCCACCACCACGGTTGAGGAAACAGATGTTCTGCTGAAAGCATTTGAAGCTATCAAGTCATAGCGCCGCAGAAGCTTTCTTTTAATGCTAAAGTTTCGTCTCACATAGGTGGGTGTACGGATACATTACCGTGCACCCACCTGCTTTTATTGCCAACAGTGCGCATTCCGTTCGCGAACCAGGCTGGCAAGAGTGAGAATGGCTAGAACCTCGCTCTCGGTGAGAACCGCAATTGGTGGTTTGGTGACTGCGGATCAGGCACTAGCGCGAGTTGGAACAACCATTAATGAATTGGCTGGTCTCTTCGTGGCTGTCACGCCATCTCTTTCCAAGGTGTGGGTGGCGGCCTTTTGTTATTACTAAAGCAGCATCGGGAAGAAACCAGAAGCGTCTTAGTGATGTGTCACCTAGTTGGTGTTTTTGAGGAATACTTCCACGTTATTGGTGGTTGTCAGGGGTAGTAATTAAACCCAAAACAACTAGTAAGGACGCGCCGTGGCGGACTCTTTAAACCAGATGCAGGAATTCGGCTTTGATAATTCGAAAGGCCTAGAAATTGGAATTTATACCCTGGGCGATCATCTCCCCAATCCTAACGATGGCTCGCGGGTTAGTGCGAAGGAGCGGGTCCAGGAATTCATTCGCTACGCGCAGGCTGCCGAGCAGGCCGGGTTGGATTATTTCGGGCTCGGTGAATCCCACCAAGAATACTTTGCGTCCCAAGCACACGCGGTCATTTTAGGTGCCATCGCGCAGGCCACCTCCACCATGCGCATTGGTAGTTCTTCTACGATTATTAGTACGTCTGATCCGGTGCGGGTGTATGAGAATTTCTCCACCTTGGATCTCATTTCCGATGGCCGGATTGAACTGGTCGCCGGCCGGGCATCACGCGTGGGACTTTTCGAGTTGCTGGGTTATGACCTGCGTGATTATGAAGAGCTCTACGAGGAAAAGCTGGAACTGCTCTTGCAGATCAACCGGGAAGAGTCCGTGACGTGGTCGGGGCAGTTCCGCGCACCGCTTAACGATGCCGAGGTGATTCCTCGTCCCACCGAAGACCGTCTGCGCATCTGGCGCGCTGTGGGTGGCGCCCCAGGAAGTGCGGTTCAGGCAGGTCTTGCCGGTGTCCCGATGGTCATGGCGCATCTTGGAGGCACCACGTCTATCTTTAGCCGCACGGTTGATGCCTACCGCCAGGCAGCCGAGCATGCTGGTTATGATGCTGCAACGCTGCCGATTGCCACCGCGGGCTTTTTCCACGTTGCGGAGACCTCGCAGAAGGCACTGCAAAATACTTACCGGCATATCAATGAAGGCATGATGCGCATCAATGGCCAAGGCATGCCCAAGCAGCTCTTTGCCCAAAACGTCGATCCCGCAAGTATTGCGAATATGGGAAGTGCGCAGGAGGTCATCGAAAAGCTCTTGCATCAGTATGAGGTCTTCGGCCACCAGCGATACATCGGGCAAATTGATTTCGGCGGGATGCCATTTGCAGAGGTGATGAAGCAGATCGACGTCCTGGGAGAGGAAATTCTTCCGGCAATTCGCAAGTACACGGGCGAACCTGCGCCAGCACAACAATCGCAGGAATCTGACGGACAGGAGGAGAACAATTAATGCGTGTCGTAGTGATTTCAGGGTCTAATGTCGGCACTAAAACCAGGACGGTCTCGGATTACCTCAAGCAAGCCTTTGCCGCTTATGATTCCACCATTGACGTGCAGATTATCGATCTGGCGGAAGTGGAGATGGTCTTTGCTGATGGCCGCAGCTATACCGAATATAGCGGTGATACTGGCCGTATCGCACGTGAGATCATGGAGTCTGATGCCCTGGTTATTGGCACGCCCATCTTCCAGGCGTCCATCCCCGCGGCATTGAAAAATGTCTTTGATGTGCTGCCGACGAATGCTTTTCGCGACAAGGTAGTCGGGATGTTTGCCACCGCGGGCTCCGCAAAGCACTACCTGGTGCTCGGGCAGCAATTGCAGCCCATCGTGTCTTATATGAAGGCCCAGGTTGTGCAGCCATATGTCTTTGTCGAAGGCGCCGATCTCTTGCGTGGAGAAATAGTAAACCACGATGTCCTCCAGCGACTAGATCGCTTAGTGGAAGACACCGTGGTGTTAACCCAGACCTATCAGAAGATCCGGGAAGAAAAAGACGCGGCGTACGGCTTTTAGTGCTTGCCTTCTCCAAACTCTTCGATGATCTTGGCATTAAATGCTGGGAGATCATCAGGAGTGCGGGAAGAAACGAGCCCATTATCCGTGTGGACTTCCTCATCAACCCAGGTAGCGCCGGCGTTTTTCAGGTCGGTCTTAATGCTGGGGAACGAGGTGAGTGTACGGCCCTTGACCACATCAGCGTCGGTGAGGATCCAGCCGCCGTGGCAGATAACACCGGTGGGCTTGCCCGCGGCGAAGATATCTTGGACGAACTTCACTGCATCCTCATCCATGCGGATCTTATCGGCATTGCCCGTGCCGCCGGGAAGAATCAAGGCATCGAAATCATCTGCCTTAGCCTGCGCTGAGGTGGTATCTACCTGCACCTCGGTGCCATTCTTGCCGGTAATAGGCTGGGCTTCGGTGGAGATAATAGTAACGTCAGCGCCAGCTTCCTTCACTGCGTCTACTGGGCTGGTGAGCTCCGAATCCTCGAAGCCATTGGTTGCGATAACTGCTACTTTTCGGTTGCTTAGTTTTGCCATTGTTAATCCTCCTTGCTGGAGACTTTTCGTTGACAACCCCCAGCCTAACTACATCATCTTGGTTTTCGCCAGTGCTTCATTCAGGCTCGAGGTGTATTTCGCCAACGGCTTACGCAGCACTACACCGAGAATCAGCGCGGGCATGATAAATAGCAACAGCGTTCCCAGCGCAATCCAGTAGTCCGCTTCATAGATGCCAGCAATTGCCCCGCGGAAAGCATCAATCGCGTAGGTCGCCGGCAACCAGGGGCTAATGCTTTGGAACCAGCCCGGGAGAAGCTGCAGTGGATAAGACCCACCAGCACTAGAGATCTGGATAACGAGCAAGAATACCGCCAAGGCCTTGCCGGTATTTCCCAAAGCCACGGTGAGCGCGTAGATCAACAGCATGAAAATGCACGAGGCGACCCAGCCGGCAAGGACCAGCAGGAATGGGTGAGCCGGTTCAACCTTGACGAAGAAAATCAGACCCAGGGTCAACAGCGTGGATTGCGCGAGGCCAATCAACGCAAAGGTGCCATACCGGCCAAAGTACTTCGCCAGCGGGCCGATCTCTTCAGCGTCGTTATCCTCTGCAACAGCAGTGCTTTCCGATGCCTCCTCGGCGTCGGCAGTGTCATCAGCGTCGTCAAAATCGTCAAAATTATCATCGTCGCTGTGTGCTCGGGGGCGATGTGTGATGAGACGGGCAGCAACATCGGTGCGCAGCGCCACGGATGCGAGAATGCCGCCAACCCACAGCGCGAGCGTGGTGTACAGCGGTGCCATGCCAGCACCAAAGCTTGCAACGGGGTACACAGCTTGGCGGTCGACCTCTACGGGTGCAGCTAAAACCTGCGCGAAGGCATCTGGGTCATCCCCGACAATGCTGGCGAGCTCGGAAAGGTCACCGGTTTCGCCCGCGGTGGTTAGACGATTGCGTAAGTCATTGAGGCTATTCGCGTTCTCATCCAACGTCGCGGCAACGCCGTCGAGAGCGTCGCTCGCGCCAGAGAGAGAATCAGTATTGAGCTGGATGTTGCCTTCTGGGAGATCGATGGTGTCACCGATGCCCCGCAAGGTCTGGCCCAACTCACTGATTTGGTCGCGGATTCCAGAGTTTCGAACATCCTCAATGGCATTGGCTGCTTGGTCTAGGGAGGAGAAGTCGGGGCGTTCTGGGCTGTCGGAGTCAGCGGCCGCACGCAGGCGATCACGCACGCTTTCTTGAGCGGCGATGGCTTCATCTAATTGTCCCGTAAGCCTTGCAGCTTCGGCCGGAAGTCCCGGTCGAATGTCAGCATTGATGGTTTCTTTAAGCCCCTTATAGGCGTCGATATTGAGCTGCACATTATCGGCGAGGGTCCCCAGAGTTGCCGAGCGCGTTTCACGTGAAACACTGACGGAGTCATAGAGATCATCGATCCGGTCTCCCACTACCGCGTAGCTTTCCCGGGTTGCAGACAGCGCAGCATCTAAGGCATCAGAGGATGCGGTGATATCGGCAGCGCCGCTATCTGCGATTTCAGGAAGCTCTGGGAGGGGTGCATCGATAATGCGCTGGGCACTTTCGACCAATGGGATGGTCGATTCCGCCAACTCCCCCATCGTGCGCGCAGTACGTGCGCCATTGCGTAATTGTGATTGCAGGCCTTCAGTGCGTGCTTCGATGCGATTGAGTGCATCTTGGGTGTCGTCCTGATCAAGGAAATCGGACAAGGATGACACAAGCCCCAAAGAAACATCGCCGACGGTACGAGTAAATGTCTCTGAGATGCTTGTTGATAGTCCCTGCGCACCTTTGTCCGCAATGGTGGGTGCCAGCGCATTTTTCTTTTCGTTGGTGTGCAGCGCAATTTCTGCAGGCTCAGAACCATTGGCGTAGAAAGTCAGCAGGTCGGTACTAAAGGATTCCGGCAAGATAATCGAGGCGTAGTACTCCCCTGACCGGGTTCCTTCTAACGCGTCATCGGTATCGGTGATGACCCAATCCATTTGCTGGTTAGCGCGCAGCTGGGAGAGAACTTGTTCCCCGGCGTTGACTTCGATGGGGAAGAAATCACTGGTATAACCAGCATCATCGCTGGCAACGGCAATCTTGAGGTCTTTAGTATTGCCAAAAGGATCCCAGGTCGCCAAAACGTTAAACCACGTAAACAGCAGTGGAATGAGAATGAGAAAGAGCAGCAGGCAGGATGCCATGACGCTGCGGCGAACTTTTAAGAAGTCATTTTTAATAACGGAAAGGGCGTCACGCATTACTTCTCCCCTTCCTGAATTACTGCCGTATCTGCGCTATTAGTTGAGCTAGTGGCCTCGATGGTGTGCAGGCCGCCTGCTTGAGCCGACATGGATTTTTGCAAGGTTTCGTCGTCGAGTTTGGCGATTTCTTCCGATTGCTTCAGAGACTTGCGGATGTAGTCGAAGGAAATAACAAGACCCATCAACAACAAAGTCCACGCGGTCCACATGCCGAGCAACAGCGCCTTGGAATCAGGCAATACCCACGCGGCGATGGCAAGCCCGACGATGCCGACAACACCGATACCCGCGGTGATATGGATGCGGCGGGTATAGCGATCAGCTTCTTGCTGAATGCCTCTCGCAAATTCTTCGCGGTCTTCCAAGGCGCGGACAATATCCGCTAAGCGGTAACCATCGCCAACAACCTGGACGTTTTCAGATTCGAAAAGCTCGCTTTTCGCCATTTCGCGGTTAAAGACCACATTGAAATGCCCCAGGCGTTGGCGCAGGAAGACGCCCAAGAAAAAGGCCACGATGGCCATGAACGCGAGCATGGACATAAATTGCAGGTAATGGGTGCCGTAGAAACCGCCGATGGTCTCACGTAAGGCGTCGATGCCATAGGAAAATGGCAAGAATGGATAAATCGCTTTGAAAAATCCCGGCATCAGCTCAATGGGATATAGCCCCGAGGCGCCGGGGATCTGCATGATGACAAGGAGGACGGCAACGAATTTACCCACGAGTCCTAACGTGGAGGCTAAGGCATAGATGATGCTCAGATAGGCCAAACCGACAAGGATGGCGGTGCCGATGAACGCGAAAGGATTAACGGTTTGGACACCGATAATCAGGTTGCCGCTGGTAACAATAATTGCTTGTAGTGCCACCATAATGGCCATCAAAATGAAGCGGCCAACATAGGCTTGGCGAACGGTAACGCGTTTAAAGCCTTCGGTATCAACCTCCACGCGGAAGACGACCATGAGCATGAAGGCACCAATCCACAACGAGAGGTTGGTAAAGAGTCCGGCCATCGACGAGCCGTAGGAATTGACCTCATAGACCGGCTCGCTGTTAATGGTGACAGGCGAAGCAAAGAAGGAGCCGATATCATCCGCGTCCAAGCCGGTGACAGTCTGCAGTGCTTCGGAGTTGGAGGTCGCGGTAAGCGTCAAGATATCCGTGCGGACGTCATCGACGCCGTCTTCTAATCCCGCAAGGGTGAGGTCGAAGTCATCGAGTGCACTGCGCGTGGATTCTAGTTGCGAGACCACGCCATCGATAAGCGAGTTGGCCTCCCCTAGCGTGGCGCGCTGTCCTTCGAGCGAGCCCGCGAAAGCCCCAGCGGTGGAGCTTAGGTTGCTCAAGGCACTGTTGAGCGCTGGGATGCCATCACCGACGGTATCGCGCAAAGCTTGGGTTGCGGTGGTGGTGTCTTGCGCGGCGGCATCGATGGCATCTGCGGCTGCAGAGACAGAGTCGACGGTGGCGGCGGCATCGGCGTTAAGCCCGGTGACATCATCAAGCAAGCGCTCGCTGGCGGCATTGCCTGCCTCCAACCGTTGTAGTGTTTCTTCCAGTGGAGCGGCTAACTCAGGGCTGAGCGCACTGTCATTGAGCAAGCCTTGAACCTGTTCTATGGCGGCGGCGCCAGCCTGGATGGCATCACCGGTTTGTTGGCCCGCGGAGTCAAGGCGACCGCTGGTTTGCTGCAAGGTGGCATTGATATCCGCGATGGACGCGCGTGCGTTTGCGGTGCCTTCTGCTACCGCCGTGGTGCCATCGACGAAGGCCGAGGTGGTCTGGTCGGTGAAGTTGGTCATTTCCGTTTGCACCGTGGCTGCTAAGTCCTGGACCTGTGCGAGTGCGTCCTGGCCTTCCACAAGTGCTTGGTCTACCTGTGCGACGGTATCTTTAGCGCCAGTCATGGAGTTCTCGGCCTCGCTCAAACGAGCCTTGAAATCATCCAATCCCCCACGCGCGGAACGAAGATTCGCTGCTGTTTCGCCAAAGGAAGTATTCGTGGAATCGCGGGCGTTGATGATGGCATCTTCTAAAGACTTGCCTTCATCACTAATAGTGGTCGCTGCTGCGGAGGCAATCTCTTGTTTGAGAGCAGAGGTAATAGCTTGATCAACACCCGTGGCGCCGGAGTCGGTAATCTGCGGAGCAATCGCGCTGGATTTTTCATTCACCCGGTATTCCAATGTCGGCCGAGTTAACGTGCCTTCGGTAATCGCGAGCAGATCCGAGGTGAAGTCCTCAGGGATAATGATGCTGGCGTATGTCTCACCGCGTCTGAGCCGGTCTTCTGCGGTGGCGGCATCTTCAATCTGCCAGCCCAGCTGATCATTGTTTTGCAGCTGCTCAGTAATTTGCTGGCCGACGTCGAGGTGTCCGATGACATCTGAATCACCGCCTTGATCCTCATTGACCACGCTGACCTTAATATTTTCGGTGTTTCCATACGGATCCCAGAAGGCAGCGACATTGAACCAGGAATACAACGCTGGAACGAATAAAATGCCAATTAAGATGATCCAGGCTTTAGGCACACGCCCTAAGCGTTTGACGTCTCGAGTAAAAATCTTCCAACTTTGGCGCACCCAGGCGAGTCTACTCGCTGTTTTTGACCTTGTTAAACACGACAAACGCTCCAAGTAATTTCCTCAGTGAATTATTTCCGGATGAGGTTTCCGGGTGCCTTAGATAACAAAAAGTGAGCCACTTCCCTGCTGCGGGAGTGGCTCACTTTGAGGCAGCTATAACGTCGCGCCGAAACTTTTAGCGGGCGATAAGGTTGTTGGCAAAGTATTCATCGACAAGCTCTGGCTTATCCAACGGCAAGACCGCACCAACGTACTGGTCTGGGCGAACGATAACGACGGCGCCATCGCGGGAGATGCCGCGAGCTTCGTAGATATCGTTGTCCTGGGCGGTATTCCAGACATTTTCCCAGTTGGTGATCTGGTACTTACCGTTGAGCGGACGGAAGATGCGTGGGGCATCACCGTGCTCATAGGTGTGGTGGTGCTGCTGGTAGATGACCTTGATATCAAACAGGGCATTCTCATCAGCATCCGCTGGGGTGTACTTCGCGATGGTCTCACGAACCGCATCAGACCAACGCACGACAGGCGAGCTTTGATCCTCCGGAGTTGGTGCGGTGGGATCCGCGAAGACGTAGATGCGGTAGCGACCGTCAGCAAAGTGCTCGTGCCCTAGGTGCAAGGTGCGGGCATCAGCGCGACGGGTTGCCACATGCGACTTGAAGCGCTTGCCGACGGGGAACCCGGTTGCCAGGTCCTGGTGCTTGTTTTCAGCCACAATCAGGTTCGGTGCATACTCGGTGAGCATGCCGGCAGCGAACTCCTCAGCGTCGACGTAGTACTTCTCTACTGCCTCTGGGTCTTCGAGTTCTTCAACCGGGGTTGCCATCAAGGTGGACCATTCGCGGTCAAAGTTAATGAGGTTTTGCGCCGCTGGCTGACGCTCACCGTGGTAGGTGCACAGCAGTTCTTCTGGTGCACGGCCATCGAGAACGTGGCCGAGCTTCCACGCAATGTTGAAACCATCCTGAATGGAGACGTTCATGCCCTGGCCGGCCTTGGCCGAGTGGGTGTGGCAGGCATCGCCAGTTAGGAAGACACGTGGGGTGTCATCAACATCGTGGAAAGCGTCAACGAGGCGGTGGCCCACTTCGTAGACCGAGTGCCAAGCAACTTCCTTGACGTCGATCTTATAAGGCGCGTAGATCTCATTCGCCTTCTTGATCACGGTCTCCACGGAAGTCTTACGCACATTGTGGTTATCGTCTTCTGGAACCTCGCCCAGATCAATGTACATGCGGGAGAGGTAGCCGCCCTCACGCGGAATGTGCAGCGCCGAGCCTGCCTTGGAGTGGATAGCGGCCTTGGTGCGCCAATCTGGGAAATCAGTTTCTACCACGACGTCTGCAACACCCCATGCGTGGTTTGCCTTGTCACCGGCCATCTTGCGGCCGATGGACTTACGCACTGCGGAGTGTGCACCATCGCAACCGACAACGTACTTGGCGTGAATGACGCGCTGGTTGCCATCGGTGTCCTCGACCGTGACGGCAACTGGGTATTCACCCTCGTCTTCTACTTCGAGGCCAATGAACGACCAACCGAAGTCCGGAGTAATGCGCGCCGGGCCCTGCTGGGCAAAGCGAGCGAAGTAATCCAGAACGCGTGCCTGGTTAACAATCAAGTGTGGGAATTCAGAAATGCCGAATTCATCATCCAACGGGCGGGCGCCGCGAACGATGTTGTCTGGGTTTTCTGGATCCTTGTTCCAGAAAGACATCTCGACGATCTCATAGGCTTCATCGGTGATCTCGGTCGCGAAGCCAAAAGCCTGGAACGTCTCCACGGAACGGGACTGGATTCCGTCTGCTTGGCCCAGTTCCAAACGGTGTGGGCGGCGCTCAATGATGCGGGTGTTGACATTCGGGAACATCGACAGCTGTGCAGCGGCAATCATGCCCGCTGGACCAGAGCCCACAATGAGCACATCCATCTCGTCTGGAAGCTCTGTTTCTCGGTCTACGCCGTAGCCCTCGGCGGGCAATACGCGTGGATCTTCAGATACATAGCCATTGTGGTGAAACTGCATGTGGCTCTCCTTCAGCGCTAAATGAGTAAATCTCTATACGGGGGGGGGTGTTCCGTGTGTGATGATTTGTGAGACTTCAACGCGACAAACGTGACTGCTAACTAAGCATTGTCGAGGTTGTGACGTAGACCCTATGCCGTGAATCATATATGATATTGCGACTTCGGGCAATAGTGGCCTAGCTGACAGGGGAAGAAAATGCCGGGCTAGTTTACAAAGCCGCTGGTATCTCCGACCTTCCACGAATTCCCGTGTGGAGCGCGACGGTGTTGTGGTTCACATGTTTTAGCGCTCGGATAGTGCGTTTGCAGTGGCGAAATTACCGTCTTACGTGGGGTTTGAAAGCGGCGTCGTAGCGCCGTAGTACGGCCATAACAAAAACCCTGCTGATATCGCATGTGGATACCAGCAGGGCTGAAGGTTAATCAGAGCAGGTTATTAGCTCTTGCTGAAGATGAAGTGGTTGGTTGCCTGCTCCTCTTCGTGGTCGGTAGACAGTGGAATTCCCTTACGCTCACGCAGGAGGAATGCACAGATAAAGCCGATGATGCAGGCGGAGACTAAGTAGATGGACACGGCCGTGGTGGTTCCCGTGGATTCCACGAGTGCGGCGGCGATCATCGGAGCGAAAGCACCGCCCAGGATGGAGCCCAGCGCGTAGGTAATAGAAACGCCACTGGCGCGAATGGAAGCCGGGAATAGCTCGGCGTACATCGCGGACTGCTGGCCGTAGGTAAGGCCCAAGCCAACGGTGAGCGCGACCAGTGCAAAGTAGAGCAAGCCCAGGTTGCCGGTGTTGACCAGTGGGAATAGGGCAGCTGCAGCAATGGCCTGGAGAACAAAGCCGATGAGATAGGTGGTGCGGCGGCCAATCTTGTCAGAGATATAGCCGGCGAACAGCGTAAATAGCATCCAGGTGACAGCGGAGACAGTCACGGCGTTGAGCACGTCACCGCGATCTAGTCCCACGGGGCCATCCGGGTTGGAGGCATAAGACTGGATGTAGCCACCGGTGGTCATGTATCCCACGGTGCCGTTGCCAGCGAAGACTAATGCCGCGACGATAACCAGCGGGGTGAAGCGCTTAAACAGTACCTTCGCAGGGTTTTCGGTTTCGACTTCCTTGCGCTCGGCCATCTCTTCGAAGACTGGGGATTCATCGACGCCCATGCGCACGAAGTAACCGACTGCGACCAAAGCGATGGACAGCAGGAATGGCACGCGCCAGCCCCACTGCATGAAAGCGTCGCCAGGAGCAATCAAGTCCATGACGGACAAAACGCCAGAAGATAAAAGCAGTCCAAGTGGTACACCAATTTGGGGGCCAGCACCGAACATGCCGCGCTTTTCATTCGGCGCGTGCTCGACCGCGAGCAGGACTGCAGAGCCCCACTCGCCGCCGGCCGAAATGCCCTGGACAACGCGCAGCAAAATCAGCAGTAGCGGAGCCCAATAGCCGAGCGTTTCATAAGTTGGCAGCACACCGATCAAAGTGGTTGCGCCGCCCATGGCAAACAAGGTCACCATGAGAACAAAGCGGCGTCCGAGTCGGTCACCTAAGTGGCCAGCGAGGAACGCGCCAAGCGGGCGGAAAAGGAAGGAAATGCCAACCGTGAGGAAGGCAATAATGCTGGCCATGCCGCCTTCCAGCGGGCCAAACATCACTTGGTTGAAGACCATGCCGGCGACCGCGGCATAGAGGAAATAGTCGTACCACTCAATGGCTGTGCCGATGGTGGTAGCCGCAAGGACTCTTCGGCGTTCACGGCCGGAGATGCCGGTGGGGCCGGTACCTGTTGCTGTCGAGGTCATTAAAACCCCTTTCGAGTTGTGGTGCTGCTTGTACTATCTAGACATTTGTGAGGTGACCCACTTGCCCAATGTTCTCAAATGATATACGATTTGAGTCAAATAGCAATGAGCAGAAAGGAATTCTTCGTGGCTGTTCCTTCGTTCCTCCCGGATAATCCGGGCAAAATGATTGCCGTCCATGTGGCTTTTGAGTCCCGGGCGGCACAACGTGGACGCCGGCCTAAGTATCCGAGCTACTTCATCAAAGCGACCAGTACTCTCGCAGAATCTGGCGGCGTTGTAGAACGTCCAGCGGGCACTGAGCTGCTGGCGTTTGAAGGTGAAGTCGCATTGGTCATCGGCAAGCCGGCACGCAATGTCTCTCTCGATGAAGCATGGGAGCACGTTGCTTATGTAACTGCATCCAATGACATTGGCTTATATGACTACCGTGCGCAGGATAAGGGTTCTAATACCCGTTCCAAGTCGCGCGATGGTTACACCCCAATTGGCCCAGAGCTTATCGATGCACAAAGCATTGACCCCAAGGGCTTGCGTTTGCGCACCTGGGTTAACGGTGAAATTGTGCAGGAAGATGGCACGTCTGATGACGACCTCATCTTCCCGCTCGCACAGTTTGTCGCGGACCTTTCACAACACATGACCTTGGAAACTGGCGATATTATCTTGACCGGTACTCCAGCTGGTTCCACCGTGATTGTTCCCGGTGATGTCGTGGAGGTTGAAGTTGACGTTCCTGGTGGCGTGAGCTCAGGTCGGTTGAAGACCACGGTCACTGAGGTGGAGGCCTCCTTTGACCCAGCAGTGGGCATGTTGCCGAATGTCGATGACAAGCAGCGTGAAGACGCTTTCGGTGACCGTGAGTCCGCAGGACTACCACCGGTCGAAGATAAGCAGAGCTTGCCCGCAGAGCTGAAAGCGAAGCTGCAGGCGGCACCAACCGCAGGTCTATCCGCGCAGTTGCGCAACCGTGGCAACGTGGATTGCTTCATCGAAGGTGTCTTCCCACAAACCACTGACACCAAGCTAGTCGGTGTGGCACGCACCTTGCGCTTTATTCCTTTCCGCCCAGACCTATTTAAGGCACACGGCGGTGGACTCAATGAGCAAAAGGCAGTCTTTGACTCCGTACGCGAAGATGAAGTTATCGTCATCGAAGCCCGCAGCGCACGCGAAGCTGGCACCTTGGGCGATATCTTGGCGCTGCGTGCCCAGGCCAATAAGGCAGCGGGCGTGGTCACCGACGGTGCGGTGCGCGATTATGAAGAAGTAAAGCGCATTGGCCTGCCAGTCTTTAGCCAAGGCCCACACCCTTCGGTTCTCGGCCGCAAGCACGTGCCATGGGATTCCGATATCACCATTGCCTGCGGTGGAGTTGCCGTACAGCCTGGTGACATCATCGTTGGCGATGATGATGGTGTTCTTGTTATCCCACGGGATATCGCAGAAGAGGTTGTGGATGCAGCCTTGAAGAAGGAACACGAGGATGAGTGGGTAGCAGCTCGCGTGGCCGAGGGCGAAAGCCTGGATGGGCTTTTCCCACCAACGGGCAAGAACAAGGAGGCCTACCAGGCGTACCTCGAGTCCAACCCGGTGCCGAACCCAGCTGAGAATGTTGCGAAGTCGAATGCCAACACAAACGGCTAGTCGCTCCAAGGCGGAACAGGCTTATGCGTGGATTCGGGAAAAGATCCGCACCCGCGAATATGAGCCTGGTTACCGGTTGGTTCTTTCCACCATCGCCGAGGCACTCGAAGTCAGTGTCGTCCCGGTGCGCGAGGCCATCCGGCAGCTCGAGGCCGAGGGCTTGGTCACCTATGAACGCAACGTAGGCGCGCGGGTTTCTACTTACAACCAAGATGTGTACTTCGAAACGATGGAGACCATCGCGGTATTAGAAGGTAGAGCCACTGCCCTGTCTGCCCCGCAGCTGAAATCTTCGGATTTAGCCAAGGCTCGCTCGATTAACCAAAAGATGCGGGACCTTCTCCAGGATTTCGACCCGGTCGAGTTCACACAATTAAATAAAGCTTTTCACCAGGTGTTGTTTAGCAAGTGCACGAATTCCAGGTTGGTGCAATTGCTTTTCGATGAATGGGACAACCTTGAATACTTCCGCGTTTCCACTTTTCGCTATGTGCCACACCGCGCCCAGCAGTCAGTGGAAGAACACGAAAGATTGGTAGCACTCATCGAAGCGCAAGCTGATGCCTTCTACATCGAGTCGCAAGCCCGTGACCACCGATTGAAAACTTCGATTACCTACCGCCAGCGTTTGAATTCCGAAAACCCCCAAGAAAACTGACAGTTTCCACGTCACACTAGAAAAAGGAGCTCAATATGACTAATAACGATGCTGCAAAGCCACAGGATCTGCCAGAGAAGATTCTTCACTACATCAACGGCGAATTCGTTCCTTCCATCGATGGTGATGAGTTCGAGGTCATCGACCCTGTCACCAACAAGCCCTACATCAAGGCTGCATCCGGCAAGCCAGAAGATATTGACAAGGCCGTAGCCGCTGCAAACGATGCATTCAAAAACGGCCCATGGTCATCCATGCTGCCTCGCGAGCGCGCCCGCGTTCTGGACAAAATTGCTGATGTTGTCGAATCCCGCGCCGATGTCTTGGCATCCTGGGAGTCTTTCGACTCCGGCCTGCCTATTACCCAGGCCACTGGTCAGGCACGTCGCGCGGCAGAAAACTTCCGCTTCTTCTCTGACCTGATCGTCGCTCAGGCGGATGATGCTTATAAGGTTCCTGGCCGCCAGATCAACTACGTCAACCGCAAGCCAATCGGTGTTGCTGGTCTGATTACGCCATGGAATACCCCATTCATGCTTGAGTCCTGGAAGCTGGCGCCAGCTATTGCTACCGGTAACTCGGTCGTGCTGAAGCCAGCAGAATTTACCCCACTGTCGGCACAGCTGTGGGCTGGCATCTTCGAAGAAGCAGGCCTGCCAAAGGGCGTATTCAACCTGGTCAATGGCTACGGTGAAGAAGGCTACGCTGGTGACTCCCTGGTTAAGCACCCAGAGGTCCCACTGATTTCCTTTACCGGTGAATCCCGCACCGGCCAGATCATTTTCGGCAACGCAGCTCCTTACCTCAAGGGCCTGTCCATGGAATTGGGCGGCAAGTCCCCAGCGGTTGTCTTCGATGACGCTGACCTAGAAGCAGCTATCGATGCCACCATCTTCGGTGTCTTCTCCCTTAACGGTGAGCGTTGCACCGCTGGCGCACGCATCCTGGTTCAGCGCGGCATCTACGACGAGTTCGTCGAGCGCTACGCAGCGCAGGCAAAGCGCGTCAAGGTTGGTCTGCCTTCCGATCCGAAGACCGAGGTCGGCGCACTGGTTCACCCAGAGCACTACGAAAAGGTCACCTCCTACATCGAGATTGGTAAGCAAGAAGCCAAGCTGGTTGCTGGCGGCGAGCGTCCGGAAGAGTTCCCAGAGGGCAACTTCGTCCAGCCCACTGTCTTCGTTGACGTGGACCCAGAAGCACGCATCTTCCAGGAAGAAATCTTCGGCCCTGTCGTAGCAATTACCCCATTCGACACCGATGAAGAAGCGCTGGAGCTGGCTAATAACACCAAGTACGGCCTGGCTGCGTACATCTGGACTTCGGATCTGAAGCGTTCCCACAACTTCGCACAAAACGTGGAAGCGGGCATGGTCTGGTTGAACTCCAATAACGTACGTGACCTGCGTACCCCATTCGGTGGCGTGAAGGCATCCGGTCTTGGCCATGAGGGTGGCTACCGCTCCATTGACTTCTACACCGACCAGCAGGCTGTTCACATCAACCTCGGCGAAGTACATAACCCAGTCTTCGGCAAGCAGACTGACTAATTTAACCCTTCTCCTTTCACCTCTCCCCTTTTTTAATCCCAAGGAGTCATCATGACTGAAGTACAGGCCCCAGATATTCTGCGCTGTGCATACATGGAAATCATCGTCACTGACCTTGCCAAGTCTCGCGAGTTCTACGTTGATACCCTCGGCCTCGTCGTCACCCACGAAGATGAGGAAGCGCTCTACCTTCGTACCTACGAAGAGTTCATCCACCACAACCTAGTCCTGCGCAAGGGTGAGACCCCAGCGGTAGCAGCATTTTCTTACCGCGTTCGCTCCCCTGAGGATCTGGACAAGGCTGTTGCTTTCTACGAAGCACGTGGCTGCGAAGTTCGCCGTAACCCAGAAGGCTTCACCCGCGGCATTGGTGACTCCGTGCGCGTGGTCGATCCCATGGGCTTCCCATACGAGTTCTTCTACGACGTTGAGCACCGTGAGCGCCTCGCATGGGCGTACGATGCCCACATCCCAGGTGCCCTGGTGCGCTTGGACCACTTCAACCAGATCACTCCTGATGTGCCAAAGGCCGTCGACTACATGGAAGACCTGGGCTTCCGCGTTACCGAAGACATCCGGGATTCCGAAGGAACCGTCTACGCTGCGTGGATGCGCCGCAAGCCAACCGTGCATGACACCGCAATGACCGGTGGCAATGGTCCACGTATGCACCACATCGCTTTCGCAACGCACGAAAAGCACAACATCATCGCTATCTGCGACAAGCTCGGTGCACTGCGCAAGTCGGATGCCATCGAGCGCGGCCCAGGCCGCCACGGCGTATCCAACGCTTACTACCTCTACCTGCGCGATCCAGACGGACACCGCGTGGAGGTCTACACCCAGGACTACTACACCGGCGACCCAGACAACCCAGCCGTGCACTGGGACGTTCACGACAACCAGCGTCGTGACTGGTGGGGAACCCCAGTTGTACCTTCCTGGTACACCGACGGCTCCCGCGTTCTGGACCTCGATGGCAATATCCAGCCATTAGTAGAGCGCTCGGATGCATCCGAAATGGAAAAGACCATCGGCGCCGATGGTTTCTCCTACACTCGACCAGAAGACGAAGAAGAACTGCCCGAGTGGAAGCAGGGCGAGTACAAGTTGGGTCACCAGCTTTAAGCCCGCAGCGACATCGAAAAGCCCAGGCGGGTATCTCGCTTGGGCTTGTCCCCTTTCTACCTACCAGGAGAAACCTGATTATGCTTTCTGACAAGCAGTTAGAAGATATCGCAGAACAGCTGCATGACGCCGAGAATAACCGCACCATGATTCCGCGGCTGACCGCGACCTACCCGGATATGACCGTGGAAGATTCCTACGCGGTCCAGGGCCAATGGGTCCAGCGCAAAATTGAGGCGGGCGGTAGGCTCGTGGGCCGCAAGATTGGTCTGACCTCGAAGGTGATGCAGGAAGCCACCGGCATTACCGAACCTGACTACGGTGCGATTTTTGAAGACCAAATCTTTGAAAACGGATCGATTATTGAGCACGAACAGTTTTCCAACGTGCGCATTGAAGTCGAGCTTGCCTTCGTGCTCAAAGAAGACCTGAGCGGTCCCAACGTCAATATCTTCGATGTGCTGCGCGCGACCGAATACGTTGTTCCCGCGCTAGAAATCTTGTCCTCGCGCATTGAGATGGAAGGCCGCACCATCGTGGACACCATCTCTGATAACGCTGCGCTGGGCGCGATGGTCTATGGCGGCAACCCCGTGGCACCAGATGCCGTGGATCTGCGCTGGGTCTCAGCACTGCTCTACCGCAATGAATCCATCGAAGACACCGGCGTTGCTGCAGCGGTACTCAACCACCCAGCCATGGGCGTGGCCTGGTTGGCGAATAAACTGCACGCCCACGGCGAAACCCTCAAGGCTGGAGAGATCATTTTGGCTGGTTCCTTTACCAAGCCAATGTGGGTCTACCCCGGCGATACCGTCCATGCCGATTATGGTGACCTAGGAGCAATCACATGTCGTTTCCAGTAAATCTTCCCCAGACCTTTAGCGCACAGCTTGCCGATGCCTCTCGTGCCCAAGTGGGCATGTGGATCTCATCCGGTTCCGAAGTCGCAGCAGAAATCGTTGCCTCCGCGGGTTTTGATTGGACGCTTATCGATGGTGAGCACTCCCCTTACTCGCTGGAGACCATCACGGGTCTGCTGCGTGCGGTCAGCGCCTATGACGCCACCCCAGTGGTGCGTTTACCGGTCAATGACACCGTGCTGATTAAGCAGTACCTGGACTTGGGAGCTCAAAATTTGATGATCCCGATGGTGGATACCGCCCAGGAAGCTGAAGCAGCCGTTGCGGCAATGCACTACCCTCCTCGCGGCGTGCGCGGTGTGGGCTCTGCCCTAGCGCGTTCTTCTCGCTGGAATGCCGTGCCGAACTACCTCACCACCGCGAGTGAGACCGTCAGCCTGACCGTCCAGATTGAATCCGCCGCAGCAGTCGCTAATGCAGATGAGATCCTCGCCGTGGATGGCGTCGACGCGGTCTTTATCGGCCCGTCTGACCTGGCAGCCTCGATGGGACTTATCGGTCAGCAGCAGCACCCTGATGTTCTCGACGCTGTTAATTCGACCATCAAGAAGGCCAAGGACGCTAATAAATTTGTTGGCGTCAACGCCTTCAACTTAGAACAAGCCCAGGCCTACCTCGATGCCGGTGTCGACTTCGCACTCATCGCCGCTGATGTATCACTATTGGCGAACCAATCACGTGCCCTCGCCGAGAAGTTCTGCTCTAAGTAATCGCAGTAGACTCCCCTAGCCTTCGGGCTGGAGGGCCGCCATCCGCGCATTTGCTCTCAGCTGTGCGCGGATTTCCTTTTGCCCAGATACGCCTATTGCCCCAGGACTCGCGCGCGAAATGCACTGGGTGACTCACGAAATTCCGCCTTAAACGCTCGAGATACTTGCGAGGCGTCATGTAAGCCATAGCGCGCGGAAATTGTCGAAATCGAGTCGGCTTTCATCACCGGGTTGGCAAGATCTGCGCGGATGCGCTCTAGGCGCTGCGCGCGGATGTAGGCACCCACCGTGGTCTTTTGCGCCGAAAACCGTGAGTGCAGTTGCCGAACGCTGATAAACAACGCGTTGGCAATAGATTGCGGACCAAGTTCCGGATCATGAAGGTTGTGTTGGATGTACTGCTGGGCTTGGTGAAATAACAGGTTGTCCGCATCCATTCCGGGCTGTGCGTCCAGCTCCGAGGCAAAGACAGTGACCAGCATATTCAGCGCTGACTGCAGCAGTGCTACTGCGTGCGGACCTTCTAAGACTTCAATATTTTCCGCCAACTGCTCAAATAGCGGCACCATCACGCGCCCCAGGCCGTGCTCGCGCGACACCGTGCGAGCGGTAATCGCACCGAGCTGGGCCGGAGTTAAATGCAGGTAGCTTTGCGGAAATAACACCACGAGCGAGTGCTGGTCATGGCCATACTCCAATTGATAGGGCCGCTGGGTGACATATAAGGCTAAGTCCCCTGGTTCCAGCGTGCATTCACGCCCGTCTTGGCGCATGGTTGAGCTGCCGTGCATCTGCAAACTCAGCTTGCAATACGGGATATCACCGTCGGGGATATCTTCCGCGCGCCGAGTAACTGTGTGGGGCTTGGTGCGCATATCAAATAGCGACACATCCCCGGCAGTGGCGGTTTTGAGCTCGACCTGAAACTCTGCTGGGGTTTCTGCCTCGATATCAAGCTTCCCAAAGGCCTCGTTTGAGGCACTCCTCCACCGTGTCAGGTCCAGGATCGAAGCAGGTAGTTGCGGCATAAGACAACTATATCGCTCAATTAGACTGCAGGGTCCACATTCAGCAACAACTAACGTGCGCGCAAACACAATAAATTATCTGCGTGATCTATATCCTAGATGTAGGCGTATTTTCCACGGTTACCTACTTCAAAGGAGCTTGTCGTGACCCAGTTCGATACCTATGATTCCCTACTTTCTTCCATCGTCGCAGAATCCGGCGATGAGGTGAAAAACCCCGCGACCGGTGAGGTCGTGGGTATTGCCCCATCTGGTACTCCAGAAGATATGGATGCCGCTGTGCAGCGTGCACGTGATGCCCAGAAGGCATGGGCAAAGCTCGGCGAAGAAAAGCGCAATGAACTGCTTGTAGCTGCTGCAGATGCGGTCGATGCCGCGGCAGAACCACTGGCAGAACTGCTCTCACGTGAGCAGGGCAAGCCACTCAACGGACCCAACGCACGCTTTGAGGTTGGCGCATGTTCGTCCTGGCTGCGCGTGACAGCAAGCTTTGACTCCCCTGACCACACCGTTGTTGAAGATGGTGAGACCACCGCAAAGATCTACTACCGTCCGCTCGGCGTGGTCGGCGCGATTGGCCCGTGGAACTGGCCAATGATGATTTCTGTCTGGCAGTTCGCCGCAGCCCTGCGCATGGGTAACACCGTGGTGCTCAAGCCATCCGAGTACACCCCACTATCCGTTCTTGCCCTGGTCAAGGTCATTAACACCGTTCTGCCAGAAGACGTGCTCAATGTTGTCACCGGCGGTGGCGATGTCGGCGGTGCGCTTTCTGCTAATGCTGGTATCGATAAGATCATGTTCACCGGCTCGACGGAAACCGGACGCCGGATTCTAGAATCCACCGCTGCTTCCCTGGCGCGTGTGACGCTGGAGCTCGGCGGCAATGATGCCGGTATCGTGCTTGACGATGTCAACCCGAAGGAAATCGCCGAAGGCCTATTCTGGGGCGCGTTTATCAACACCGGTCAAACCTGTGCAGCCATGAAGCGCCTGTACGTTCCAGAGTCTATTTACGACGATGTCGTGGAGGCTCTGGTCGAGGTGTCCAAGAATATGCCCATGGGTGTTGGTCTCGAAGAAGAAAACGTCCTGGGCCCACTGCAAAATAGGCAGCAGTTCGATATCGTCGATCGCCTGGTCAAGGAAGCAAAAGACGGCGGTGCCCGCATTCTCACCGGTGGCGATCCGGACTATGATCAGCCCGGCTACTTCTACCCGACTACCTTGGTCTCCGACATTGATAACGACAACCCTTTGGTTGCAGAAGAGCAATTTGGCCCAGCGCTGCCGATTATCAAGTACTCCACGCTGGATGAAGCTATTGAAATGGCCAATGCTTTGGATGTGGGCCTTGGTTCTTCCGTGTGGTCTGCTGACCGTGAGCGTGCACTCGAGGTTGCTGCTGAACTTGAAGCCGGTACGACCTGGATTAATGCCCACGGAACCGTTGACCCGCGAATTCCATTCGGTGGTATGAAGAATTCTGGCTACGGTCTCGAATTCGGCATCGAAGGCCTCAAGGGCGTGGCCTACCCGCACGTTGTGAACGGCTAAAACCCCTGCTCAAGAGCTAAATTCCCCGATAGTGCGTACGTCACCATCGGGGGATTATTGATATCCTGGCTACGTGCTTTGTGTTAGCCGGGCTATCGCGATGCCTTGGCCTTTTCGCGTTCTAGCCGGTTGGCTAGTTGCTCATGGTGGTGTCCGGGCAGGCAGTGCGCGTTGACGACTTTGGCCAACTTGTCTTTACCGCCCATTTTTACGGCAAAAGCCTCGGCCATCGTCACGCCATGTGCAGGAGCTTCTTCGGGAATTAGCTTATCGCCGGGAGAAATATCGCCCGGTGTAATCACGCGGAAATACGCTCCGCAATCGCCGCGATGAGTAAACGTTTTCACCCAGCCTTTCTCATCCAACCAGGCGGCAAAGGTTGCGCATGGGGAGCGCGGTACGGATACTTCCAGAACCGTGGTGCCAATGCGCACTCGCTGGTTGATAATCAGTTGAGCAAGATCAATGCCCTGCGTGGTGAGGTTTTCACCAAAAGAACCATCGGGGAGAGGCCGGCCTAATTCTTGGGCCCAGAAATCAAGTTCTTCCCGAGAAAAGGCGTACACCGCCTTATCTGCACCGCCATGGTGTTTGTCATCGCCAATGAAATCACCGGCTACACCGGAGCCATCACCGTATTTCGGGCCAGGTGCTGACACGGAGATGGACTCCACAGTAACCTTGTCAATCCCGGTGTGGCTATAGGTACCAGCAGCGTTTTCACGGACGACAGCAATATTTGTGGAAAGAACAAGGGGAGAGCTCATGCAACCATTAAACCACCGTGCCCTTAAGAACACGGTGGTTTAATTTCCTGCGCCTAGACATCGGCTAGGCAAAGGTAGCTACATGAATTGACGAATCAGGCGGTCAATAGCAGAGGTGTCCACGGAGACTACGCCCAGCGACTGTGCCAACGCTGCGATAGCGCCGATGATGGTGGCAACAATGCCAGCGCCTGCTAGGCCAGAGACGAGGCCGGAGTTGCTGGAGGAGAGGTTCGATGAGCCACTCGAACCGGCAGGAGCATCTGGTTCCTTATTGTCATCATCGTTGCTGGTGCCGGTCCACCAGGTTTCCTTGACCAAGTTGGCAACGTCGGTGTTATCGATGTAGCTGCCGCGCACGGGGTCGATATTAGTTGCCTGCGCCTGGATATCGGCTGCACCAGCACCCTTGAAGAAGAAGGGGACTACCTGGTTGGTGTGGCCGCCTGAGTACCACTGGTGAGAAGGCAGGCTAGAGGCATTGCCTTCCATTGCATTCCACTTGCTCTCATCTGGCTCATTGACGCCAGACAGATAGCCGGTTTCGTGGTCCGCAGTGACAATCAACAAGGTTTCATCCCAGTTGGAGTTGGTCTCCACCCATTCAATAGCAGCATCAACAGATGCGTTGAAGTCCTGCATTTCTTCAATCTCGCGCGCGGACTGGTTGGCGTGACCAGTCCAGTCAATAGCGCCACCTTCAATCATGACGGAGAAGCCATCTTCATCTTGGCCCAAGACGTTTAACGCACCCGTGGTCATAGTTGGTAGATCCACCACGTCATTTTGCGGGTCGCTAGACGGTGTGGAGTTTTCATCGCCCGCACGTGCCTGCTGCAGGGTAGAGGCAACCTGAGGGATGCCGAAGTACTTCTCGCCTTCAGTGACATCACCATTAGCCAATGCTTCGAATTGCTCGGTGTTTTCCATAAACTCCCAGTCGGATTCACCAGAAGCCAAAGCATCAAACTCAGGCTTGTCGATGTAGCCATAGGACGGGGTGTCTAAGAGCGTGTTGTTGTCATCGTAAAGCGGGTGCCCTGCGCCCATGATGACGTCCAAGTCGGACTCGAACATCTCTTTAGCGATTTCGCCATAGGCATTACGGTTTTTATTGTGCGCCGCGAAGGCCGCCGGGGTGGCGTGGGAGAACGGAACAGAGGAGACAACACCTGCCGCCTTGCCCTGCTTCTTGGCAACCTCAGAGATATTTTCCATGGCATGGCCATAGTTAGACATGCCCAAAACACCATTTTCGACCTTGGAGCCAGTTGCCATTGCGGTACCTGCCGCAGCGGAGTCGGTCACTAGCCCTTGGCTGACGTAGTCATGATCCGCCCAGGCCTGCTTCGCGTCGTAGCTGCCACCCATGGGGAAGGAGGTCATGGATAAACGGTTGAAATCCTCGTAGGACTGGACAGAGTTGCCTTCGCTTTCCTTAATGTCGTCGGAGCCAAACTCACCGTCGACCAGGTACTTGGATTGACCGGATTCAAACAAGTTGTTATAGGCGATGTGGTTGTAGCCCATGCCATCACCGATCATGTAGATGATGTTTTTCGGGCCAGCGGACTCCTGCGCAGATGCAGGGGCCACAACGGTAGTAGAAATAGCCAGACCAGCAGCGATAGCAGTTCCGGTGCGTAGAACGCGAGAGAAAATAGGCACGTAGTTTTCCTTGAAACACTAAGAATGAACGAAAGAACCGCCCTGAGCGTGCGCGTCGGCACGGGCACGCGGGCGAACACATCGAACCTTAGAGACCGTAAGTAACTGGACAGGTAAGATTAAGTGAATTGCCAGCAAACACAGAGAATCAAGGTTAATTTTGTAAAGAAATAAAACATTTACCGGTGTTGGTAATCCATATTTTCACACCATTAAACCCGAGCTAGCCTGCGCATTTGAAGCAATCGCAGCGTGTAAGCGGAGAGGTTGTAAAGAATTAGCGCGGGGTAGTGTTGACTTGATCACTTATTCGGATCGGGGCAGAAATGATGGGAAGCTCGGATGGGCGAAAGTCTCACGATGGAGACCGCGGGCGAAGTAAAGTAGCCATCTGTTGGTTCGAAGCTAACCAACTTACGCTGCAGGTGGGATGACCTACTAGACTATGATGCTATGACGAACCCTAGTGAAAGCACTACGCACCGCTATACCCCTGAGCTGGCGAATAAGATTGAGCAGCGTTGGCAAAAGTACTGGATTGATAATGGCACCTTTAATGCCGCCAACCCAGTGGGGAAATTAGCATCCGATAAGCCACTGCCTAAGGACAAGCTCTTTGTCCAAGACATGTTCCCTTATCCCTCCGGTGCGGGTCTTCACGTAGGGCACCCACTGGGCTATATCGCCACGGACGTCTTTGCGCGCTATAACCGCATGCTGGGCAAAAACGTTTTGCACACTTTAGGTTATGACGCCTTTGGCCTGCCGGCGGAGCAGTACGCCATCCAAACTGGCACGCACCCACGCACGACGACGATGTCCAATATTGAAAATATGCGTCGTCAGCTGGGCATGTTGGGGTTGGGCCATGATCAGCGTCGTTCGGTGGCCACGACGGATCCAGAATTTTATAAGTGGACCCAGTGGATCTTCCTGCAGATTTACAATGCCTGGTTTGATGAAAAGCAGGATAAGGCGCGTCCAATCTCCGAGCTCATCGAGGAATTAGAGGCCGGAACGCGCACCACCCAGGATGGGGCGGATTATAACCAGCTGAGCAAGGCTGAGCAGGCCAAGGCAGTTGATGAGTTCCGTCTGGTGTACCTATCTAATTCCACCGTGAACTGGTGCCCAGGTTTGGGTACCGTGTTGGCGAATGAGGAAGTAACCGCTGATGGTCGTTCGGATCGCGGTAATTTCCCGGTCTTTCGCAAAAACCTCAGCCAGTGGATGATGCGCATTACCGCCTACGCAGATCGTTTATTAGATGACTTGGAGCTGCTGGATTGGACCGAGAAGGTCAAGTCCATGCAGCGCAACTGGATTGGCCGCTCCCGCGGTGCAGAGGTTACTTTTGATACTCAAGGCCATGACATCAAGGTATTTACCACTCGTCCAGATACACTTTTTGGTGCGGAATACATGGTGCTGGCACCGGAGCATGAGCTGGTCAAGGAATTGGCCAGCACTGAAGACTACGGCGCGGATATCAACACCAAGTGGACCTATGGCAAGACCAATCCACAAGAGGCGATTGCTTCTTACCTGAAAGATATTGCGTCGAAGACGGAGCTGGAGCGCCAAGAGAATAAGGAAAAGACCGGTGTCTTCATCGGTGCTTATGCCACCAACCCGGTCAATGGCAAGCAGATTCCTATCTTCATTGGTGACTACGTGCTGATGGGCTACGGTACCGGCGCGATTATGGCCGTTCCGGCGCACGATACCCGTGACTATGAGTTCGCCACCGAGTTTGAGCTGCCCATTACGGAGGTTGTCGCCGGCGGTGACATCACCCAAGAGGCATATACCGGCGAGGGCACGGTGGTTAACTCCGCTAATGATGACGGACTTGATATCAATGGCCTGAGCAAACAAGACGCAATTGTCCGAACCATTGAGTGGTTGGAAGACAAGGGCTTGGGCGTGGAGAAAATCCAGTACAAGCTGCGCGATTGGCTCTTTGCCCGCCAACGCTACTGGGGTGAGCCTTTCCCGATCGTCTATGACGAAGACGGCCAGGCACACGCCCTGCCGGAGTCCATGCTGCCGATTGAACTGCCTGAGGTCGAGGACTACCAGCCGGTGTCCTTTGATCCGGAAGATGCTGATTCTGAGCCACAGCCACCTTTGGCAAAGGCCGAGGAGTGGATCAAGGTTGAGCTGGATCTGGGTGACGGGACAAAGACCTACTACCGGGATGCCAATGTCATGCCGCAGTGGGCAGGATCGTCGTTCTACCAGCTGCGCTACATTGACCCGGTCAATGATGAGGCAGTCGTAGATATTGAAAATGAGCGCTACTGGACTGGCCCGCGCCCAGAGGTGCACGGCCCGAATGATCCAGGTGGCGTGGACTTGTACGTCGGTGGTGTGGAGCATGCCGTGTTGCACTTGCTCTACGCGCGTTTCTGGCACAAGGTGCTCTATGACTTGGGCCATGTCTCCTCCAAGGAGCCATACCGCCGTTTGTACAACCAGGGTTACATCCAGGCCTATGCGTACACCGATTCCCGCGGCGTGTACGTGCCTGCCGAAAATGTGGAAGAAAAGGACGGCAAGTTCTTCTACAACGGTGAGCAGGTTAACCAGGAATACGGCAAGATGGGTAAGTCATTAAAGAACGCGATTGGCCCGGATGATTTCTGTGCTGAATTCGGTGCGGATACCCTGCGTGTGTATGAAATGTCCATGGGTCCATTGGATACGTCGCGTCCGTGGGCAACCAAGGATGTCGTGGGCGCGCAGCGCTTCTTGCAGCGCTTGTGGCGTTTGGCCATCGATGAAAATACCGGTGAGTTGACGGTAACGGATGCAGAGCTTAACGATGAAGATTTGAAGCAGCTTAACCGCACCATCGCCGGCATTCGCGATGACTATGACAATCTGCGTGCGAATACCGCTGTGGCGAAGTTGATTGAGTACACCAACTACCTGACTAAGCACTACGGTAAGGGCGTGCCACGTGCGGCGATTGAGCCAGCATTGATTATGACTGCGCCCGTTGCACCGCACATCGCAGAAGAGCTGTGGAACAAGCTCGGTCACGACGGCACCATCACCTTCGTTGACTTCCCAACCTTTGATGAGAAGTGGCTCAAGGACGATGAGATTGAGATTCCAATCCAGGTCATGGGCAAGGTCAAATCCCGCGTCTCTGTCCCAGCAGACGCCGACGAGGATACGGTGCTGGCCGCCGCGCTTGCCGATGAAAAGATCGTCGCGCTTATCGATGGCAAGAACGTGGTCAAGAAGATCTACGTTCCTGGCCGTATGGTCAATTTGGTTGTGAAATAAGTCAGGGCGATCCCTGCTTTAAAGGCTTAAAAGTAGCCCGAGTATCCTGCATTTATCTGCAGTGATACTCGGGCTTTTCGTTAACTTCTTCAGGTTAAATTCTGAGCTTTAGCTCCAAGAATTTAACCTTCGTGAAGGTAGTACTTCAGCGCGTTCGGGTGCTTGGATAGCGGGGTTATTTTCACATCCATGTACTTGAACATGGGGAAGCCGCTGAGGATGGTGTGGAGCTCATCGTGGTCATCAACGTCAAAGATGGAGTAGTTGGCGTACTCGCCGACAACGCGCCAGATTGCGCGCATGATGCCTTTTTCTTGCAGGTTGCCGGAGTATTCCTTCTCGCGGGCCTGGAAGTCAGCGGTTTGTTCAGGGGTGAGTGAATCAGGGAAGTTAACGTCCATACGGGCTAAAAACAGCATTGTTCTCCTTATTAGTTCGTTGGTTATTTCTTTCTTACGGAAATAGTCGTTCTATGGCGCGAAAGAGCTCGAGCTTTGCTCAGCTACTTTCGCGTGAACTTGTCGATCTGGTCCCAGTCGGGGTTGACGCCGGTGCCGGGGCCTTCGGGGACGAAGACTTTACCGTCGCGGTACTCGATGTCGTTTTCGACGTAGGTTTCCTTCAGCAGCATGGGGCCGAAGAGCTCGGTGCCGTAGGTAACGGCAGGCGTTGAGGCGCAGAAGTGCAGGGAAGCGGCGGTGCCGAAGGGGCCTTCCAAGGAGGTGGCGCCGTGGCAGGCGAGACCGGCGGTCTCCGCGATGGCGGCGGTCTTTTTGGATTCGATGAGGCCGCCGAGCTTGGTGGTCTTAATGGCAACAACATCGGCAGCTTGTTTTTTGACCACGGCGAGCGCGTCAGCGGGGGAGCAGACCGACTCATCGGCCATGACGGGAACGCCAATGCGCTGGGTAATCTCACGCAGGGTATCGAGGTCATCGGCAGGGGTTGGCTGTTCAAACAGTTCCACGCCGGCTTCGGCGAGGACTGGCAGGAAGCGTAGGGAAGTTAGGCGGTCCCAGCGGGCGTTGATGTCGATGCGGAAGGAGACGCGGCCTTCGAGGGCATCGACAAGCTCTGCAATGCGGGAGACATCTGTTGCTGGATCGCCAGAGCCCATCTTTAACTTAAAGGACTGATGTCCATGCGAAGCAATGCGTTCTTCGACCTCAGCGACTGCTTGCTCTAGTGGCAAAACCCCCAATGCCCACGTGCAATCCAGGCTATCGCGGAACTTGCCGCCCAATAAGTCAGCGAGTGGGATGTTTAAGGAGCGCGCATAGGCATCGAAAAGCGCAATCTCTAATGCCGCTTTGGCAAAGCGCATATTGGCAACGTGGCGTTCCCAGTCGTGCACGATGCCGGAAATTTCTGAAGCCTTGCGTCCGATAGTGGCTGGTGTCAGGTACTTTTCGACGATAGCCTGCATGGTCTCTACCGTCTCACCGCCCCACCAGGCGCCACCCGGGACGACGCCTTCGCCGAATCCCGTCGCGCCGTCCGACAGCTTGACCTGTACTAATAAAATAGGTTGCTCGTTTGCGGTAAAGGTCGCGAACTTGTGCGGGCGGATTAGTGGAACATCTAATATTCGGGTCTCGATAGCTTCAATAATGGGTGCTGGCATGTAATTATGTGTCCTTTCATGACTAAAGCCTCGCCCCCACAGTAGCGTCCCGAAGCGCGTGAAAGCGGCGGTGACTAACGGTGGGAGCGAGGCGATAGAGCGGTTATTTAGCTGCTTGGATTAGTTTTCTTCTTTATCCAGTGCGAATGGGTAAACAACCTTGTTGGAGCCATCGTCCTGTGGCTGTGGGTCCAGAACGAGTTCTGGCTTGACTGCAGATGCAACGTCATCATCGAGGTGGCCGTCACCAACAAAGTAGAGCTGGGTGGTGATGGTGCGGTAGCCAGGGTGCTTGATGCGCAGGTGCAAGTGCGCTGGGCGCCAAGGGTGGCCATTGTAGGAATCAATGAACCAGCCAGTTGGGCCATCGTGAGGAATGCGGTAAGGGGCAGGCTGCAAGGTCTTGATGTTGTAGTTGCCCTCGTCGTCGGTGACGATGGTGCCGCGCAGGTTCCACTCTGGGATGTTTGGTGCGAACTGGGAGTAGTAGCCCTCCTCATCTGCGTGCCACAGCTCAACGGTAGCGCCACCGAGGCCGTTGCCGTCGATGTCGGTGACCTGGCCGGTGAAGTACAGCGCCTGTGCTTCGCGGTCCTTGTCACGCATGGGCATCTCGCACTCAGCTGGCAATTTAGGGGCGTTGTCTACGTAGTAAGGGCCCTCAATGGAACCCTGGGTGCCGGTGTAGCCCTTGCGGTCGTAGTTGGCCTTTTCCACCACGTGCTCGTAGAAGACGTCCAGCCACAATGGCCACTCGCCATTCTCGCCAACCTGAATCATCCACCACTTGACTACTTCGTACTCGTCGTAGGTGATCTGGTGCTTCAGGGTGATGTCTTCAAATGCCTTGAAGAGATCCTTGTAGATGGCTGCTGCGCGCTCAGGTGAGGTGTCCGCTTGTGGGGCACGCTCCTTTTTGAACTTATCGGTTGCAGCGGTACCGGATGCTTGCGCGGTTGCCGTTTCCAAAGCCATGGGAAAGCCTCCTTGTATAGACTCCGCTTTGTGCAAAAGCAAAGCCGAATGGGTTTGTGGGGTTGCAGCGAGTTGTACATCAGTGCGAGGGTGATGCTCCACAGTATCTCCCGCGTCGTCGTCGAAAAATTACTTGTGATGTGAACTGCTTGCTACTTAATACTGTGGCCTAGCGCATGGTGGAAGTCAATCGAAATTTGCTACCCAAAACCTTTAGTGCCGGAATTGCTCTCATTTTCGAGTATGTCAATGCAGGTCAGGCAACCTATTAGTGTGATTGTGCGGTAGACGCACGTCATGTACCTGGTAAACCCTAGGGCGCTACCTAGTGTTGTGGCTCGCTTAAATCCGTATGGTGAGTCGTACATCACGGATCGTGACTGCGAGAGATGCACGTTGGAATGCATCTTTCACGAATCGGTGAAAGCACAGATCGCACACCTGTTAGAGGGTGTAATTCCTTGGGGAATCCTTCAGGGAAGCGATAAGTCCCCATGGCTAAAATTCAAAGGAGCGTACACATGTCTGTACAAGCGCGCCGTAACTCGGTGGAAGAAACACTGGAAAACGCACTGGACTACCGCCCAGAAGACGGAGTCGTCCGTGTGAACCGCAAGGTGTTCACCGATGAAGAGCTTTTTGACCTGGAAATGCGCTACATCTTCGAAGGTAACTGGATTTTCCTTGCGCATGAGTCCCAGATTCCAAACGTTGGTGACTACTACACCACCAATATTGGCCGCCAGCCCATCGTGATCACCCGCTCCAAAGATGGTGAGCTCAACGCGCTGATTAATGCGTGTTCCCACCGTGGTGCCATGCTGTGCCGCCGCAAGACAGACAACCGCACCACCATCACCTGTCCTTTCCACGGCTGGACCTTCTCCAATGACGGTCGCCTGCTTAAGGTCAAGGACCAGGAAGATGGTGGATACCCAGAAAACTTCCGCACCGATGGCAGCCATGACCTGCGTCGCGTCCCACGCTTTGAAAGCTACCGCGGCTTCCTCTTTGGTTCGCTGAACCCAGATGTCGTGGAACTCGATGAGCACTTGGGTGACTCCCGCGCCATCTTGGACATGCTCATTGACCAGTCCCCGGAGGGCCTGGAAGTACTGCGTGGTTCGTCCACCTACACCTATGACGGCAACTGGAAGCTGCAGGCAGAAAACGGTGCCGATGGCTACCACGTTTCCTCCACCCACTGGAACTATGCAGCAACCACGTCTCGTCGTGACTCCGGTGAGTCCAAGAATGAAACCCGCGCAATGAGCGCTGGTGACTGGGGCAACCAGGGTGGCGGCTACTTCTCCTTCCCGAATGGCCACCTGATGCTGTGGAGCCAGTGGGCCAACCCAGAAGACCGCCCAGTCTATGACCGCTTGGATGAATTGGCTGAACTGCACGGTGAGGAGCGCGCCAACTTCATGGTTGGTGCATCCCGCAACCTGTGCCTGTACCCGAACGTGTACGTCATGGACCAGTTCTCCACCCAGATTCGTCGCCTTGAGCCCATCTCTGTGGATCAGACCAAGGTCACCATCTACTGCATCGCGCCAAAGGGCGAATCTGCAGAGAACCGGGCAAACCGCATCCGTCAGTACGAGGACTTCTTCAACGCAACCGGCATGGCAACCCCAGATGACCTGGAGGAATTCCGTTCTTGCCAAAAGACTTACCTGGCAACGTCATTCCCATGGAATGACATGACTCGTGGCCAGCACCAGCAGCAAAGCGGTCCTAACGAGTTGGCAACCAAGCTGCAGCTTAATGAAGTGCTGTCCTCTGGTGCTCGCACCGAGGATGAAGGTCTGTACCCAATCCAGCACGGATACTGGGAAGACGTCATGCGCCATGCGGTCAAGATGGATGCGTCCGTCAACAAGGACCTCGTTGATGCGAAGGCTGCATCGGAAGCATCGCGCGAATTCGCACTCGCTGCGGCAGCCAAGAAGGAAGCCGCGGAAGCAGCGGCTGCTGAAAAGGCTGCATCGGGAGCTGGTGCACCACGCCGTTCCCGTCGTTCCCGTCGTCGTTAATCCCCACTCGATATTTGTCCCAACCTTCTATATAAGGAGAGGTCCCCATGACGCAAGCACTTATGACCCAAGAAGTTACCCGTACGGAAGTCGAAGACTTCCTCTACTATCAGGCACGTTTGCTCGATGAGCGCCAGTTCGAAGAGTGGATCGAGTGCTTCACCGAAGACGCTGAGTACTGGATGCCAGCGTGGGATGATGACGGTGAACTCACCGAAGATCCCCAGTCTGAAATTTCACTGATTTACTACCCCAACCGCGCGGGCCTGGAAGACCGTATCTTCCGTATCCGCACGGAGCGTTCCTCCGCAACGTCCTTGCCGGATCCACGCACTGGCCACAACATCACCAACGTGGAAATCCTGGAGCGCCGCGAAAATGAAGTAGATATCCGCTTCAACTGGACTAACTACTACTACCGCTACGAAACCACCGATAACTACTTCGGTACCACCTTCGCTACCTTGGATTTCTCCACTGGTAAGCCGCTGTTTAAGAAGCAGCGCATCATTTTGCGCAATGACTTCATCCACCACATCGTCGATGTGTACATGGTCTAATTCCCAGACCGCATTCGATTTTTCGGATACCCGAATTTTTAAGGAGGGCATGAAAATGTCTACCAAAACTGAGCACAAGATTGCATTGGCCTTCGAAGACGGAATCACCAAGTTCATTCCGTGTGCAGAAGATCAGACCGTGGCAGATGCTGCATACCAGTCCAAGATCAATATTCCTTTTGACTGCCGTGATGGCGCCTGCGGTACCTGCAAGGCATTTTGTGAGTCTGGTGACTTCGACGAAGGCGAGTTCGTTGATGACGCAATGACCCAAGACGAGCTGGACAATGGTTTCTGCTTGCCATGCCAGTCCAAGCCACGCTCCGATATGGTCTTGCAGATTCGCACCACCTCCGTATTGGCTAAGACCGGTCCGGAAACCTTCAGTGCTGAGGTCACCAAGGTGGGCGCCTTGTCGGACACCGTCTTTGAGTTGGAGCTGGAAGTAGAAGACCGCGAGCGTTTGAACTTCCTGCCGGGACAGTACGTCAACATCACCGTCCCTGGCTCCACTGAGACCCGTTCCTACTCCTTTGCCACCGGCCCAGAGGTGGAGAAGATCGGGTTCCTCATCAAAAACACCCCGGATGGTTTGATGACCAACTGGCTGAAAGACGTCGCGAAGGTCGGCGACAAGCTGGAGTTTGAAGGACCTATGGGTTCCTTCTTCCTGCGCGAGCCACTGCAGCCAGTGCTGTTGCTGGCTGGCGGCACCGGCTTGGCACCAGTGATGTCCATTATGGAATCTTTGGCCAATGATGAGCTGCTGGATGTTCCAGTTCGCCTCATCTATGGCGCGAATACCAGCGAAGACCTGGTGCGTTTGGAAGAAATCGCCGCGTATAAGGATCGCATTGAGGACTTTGACTTCTTCACCGTGTTATCGCAAGAAGAAGGACATGAGCGCTGTGGCTTTGTCACCGATCACATGGATCCGACGGAGCACCTCGCCGATGGTGAAGCCGATTCCTACCTGTGCGGCCCACCACCAATGGTGGAGGCAGTACGCAAGTACTTCGACAGCCACGACACCCCACCGCTGAATTTCTACTATGAGAAGTTCAATGCCAACCAGCAGCCAGGTGCCGCTGAGGCGCAGGCAGAAACTGGTGAGCAGGTCGCGGAAAAGGCCGAGAGGGTTGCCGAAAAGGTGGGCGTATAGATGACGATGCCTGTAGGTGGCGCCGCCGATGAGCAGGGTATTTTTACCCCGCAGCGCTTCAAAGACCAAGTTGTTATTGTCACGGGTGCAGCCCAGGGCATTGGCTTTGCTGTAGCCCAGCGCATCGCGCGTGAAGATGGCACCGTGGTCTTGGTAGACCGCGCTGATTTGGTGCATGAGCGCGCAGAACAACTCGCTGGCACTGGTGCGGGTCAGACGTACTCCACCACCGCCGATCTGGAAACCTTTGCCGGAGCGCAGTCCGCCGTGGACTTCGCACTGGCCAAGGCCGGACGCGTAGATGTGCTGATTAATAACGTCGGCGGCACCATCTGGGCAAAACCCTACGAGCACTACACGCCAGAGGAGATCGAGAAGGAAATTAACCGTTCTCTCTTCCCCACGCTGTGGATGTGCCGGGCGGTATTGCCAGCGCTTATCGATGCCTACTCCGGCAAAAACACCACAGAGGCCGGCAGCCAGCAAGGTGTCATTGTTAATGTGTCATCGACGGCGACCGGTGGTATTAACCGTGTGCCTTATGCCGCTGCCAAGGGCGGAGTCAACGGTATTGTTTCTGCGCTCGCGCATGAAGCAGCGCACCATAATGTGCGCATCGTGGCTGCCGCACCAGGTGGCACGCTGGCTCCGGCGCGTGCGGTGCAGCGTGGGCCATTGCCTGACGATGAGCAGGAAAAGCAGTGGTACCAGCAAATTGTTGACCAAACCGTAGATTCTTCGTTGATGAAGCGCTATGGCACATTGGATGAACAGACTGCCCCCATCTGCTTTTTGGCATCGCGGGAAGCAAGCTATATCACCGGATCTGTTCTCCCCGTCTCGGGTGGTGACCAAGGCTAAGACCCGGTAAGCCCCTTTCAGGTCGCGCCAGGTCGCAACCTCCGAGTCCGTTTCGAGTAAAGAAAGTAGACAGGCTGCACAAGCTTCAATCAGTGAGGCTGGTGCAGCCTGTCATTTTGCATATGACGAGAGCGTTTTCCCCTAAGATGACTTCAATGGCCCCGACTAATTCCCACCGCAGCGGAATTGACCTGTCTTTGCTGGCCCGGCCAGAAATTCAAAAGGTGATGGCGGAGATCAATAGCTTGGCTCCGGGCAAGGGCCAGATCCTGGCGATCCATGGTGATCGCAGCATTGGTAAATCGTCGCTGGCACGCTCCATCTTGCGGAACTTGAGCGGATGGTCCGCCTATTCCATGTCGGCGACATCGGGCATGGACACCGCGGACTTAATCAACCGCATCAACTTGGTGTTGACTGAATCCGAAAGCGAAAACGCCCACGGCGAGGTGAACTCTGCCCCGCAGGCTCCGCAGGCTGCAGAAGATATCAACAGCGCATTGGATTCGATGGTGCACATAGTTGATGTGCCATTTTCTTCGACGTTGATTCACATCGATGATGCGCACCTGCTGGAAGAACCCACCGTCCAAGCATTGGGTGCGGCTTTAAGCACGCTGAAAGATGGCCGGTTTATCGCGTTGATGACGGGCGCTTCCAATGCTCCGTACTTGGCATATGCAGAAAGCACGGCGCAGATTACGCCGATGACGGCGGAAGAAATCCAAACTTTCGCGCTGTCCGATATTGGTGCCCGGGTTTCGGTGGATCTTGCAGAGCGTCTGCAGTCTATGACCGGTGGGTATTTGGGCAAAGTCCACGAGCTATTGACGGCCCTGCCGGCTGATGCCTGGCATAAACGCAATGTCACCGTCAAAGTCCCGCAGCGCTGGATCCAGCGCTGGGAAGAAAAATCCTGCGGACTCAGTGAAGAAACCCTCTTCGCACTCCAAGCTCTGGCTTGTGTGGATGAAGCGGCGACCTTGGATCTTCTCGAGAACATGGTCGGCACCGAAGGCGTGGACTGGGCTTTAGAATCTGCCATTAATGTCGGAATCGTCTCTGTAGTGGCGGGCGTGTTTCCGCCGGTGCTGGAATTTAGCGCCGTCGAAGATAAATACACCGTCGGGGCAACGGTAGGCCCAGCGCGGCGCCGAGCATTTCATAAAGGCGCGCACAAATACTACGAGGCGCGCGGGGATAAGGCCCAATCCCTGGTTCACCGGGCATTGGGTATGAGCACGCATGATAAGGCGATTGCCACAGAACTTGCAGAAGCCGCCGAGGGCTTGGGCAATGCGGGCCGGTGGAAAGAAGCCGCGGAATTCTACCGGTTGGCCTCGGAGTTAAGTTCAACGAAAGAACAACAGCGGCAGTACGAGCTCAGCCAGATGGAAGCGTTGGTATCTTCCTCCAATATTCGTGCTGTTGCAGATCGTGCCCGCACGCTCGATACCCACAAGCCTGATATGTGGCGTGATTCCTTATTGGGATATTTGGCTATTCACCAAGGACGCCGCAACGAGGCCCTTTCTCGGTTAGACAATGCGTTGCTCGATCACAGCGCCCCGAATCAGACTCGCGCGCAGCTTGCTAGCTACAAAGCCTTGGCGGAGATTGCCAATTGGAACTTGCCAGGGGTTATTGAAGCGGCAGAGGATGCTGCGAAATGGGGTGGGCCCACGTCAGAGCCTGCTTTATCAGCGGGCTATATTGCGACAGTCGCGGATTCTGCGATCAACGGTACGTACACGGAAATTCACCTTCAGCCAGGAGAATCTCCGGTACTGGCGCAGCGCCGACACATGGTGTCAGGCTGGATCAAACTTGCCAATGATGATCCTATTTCTGCCCGCCAGGAACTCCAGCAATTGCCGCGAGATGAAGGCTCCACGCGTATTGATCTGTGGCAACTAGCCTGGCTGGCCCGCGCAGAATTTTTACTAGGTGAGTGGGATGATGCCATTGCGACGGTAGAAAAAGGCCTATTCCAGGCTGACTACTATGGCATTGATCTGCTCAACCCATTGCTGTTGTGGACAGGCGCTATTATCTCGCAGCTGCGCGGTTCGTATTCGATGGCGGCAAACTACCGCAACCGCCTACTTATCGGCAATGACGCTTTTGTGATCCAGCGCGTACCCGCTGCGATTACGCGCATTGTTACTGGCCTGCGTGAGAACCAGATGTTGGAAGCAACCCGCGCTGCCGATCAACTCATTGCCATCGATAAAGAAACCAACATTAGCCAACCGGGCTATTGGCCGTGGCGTGACTTGGCGGTCAATGTCTTACTCAGCACCAAACGTTTAGACGAGGCCGATGAACTATTGTCCGAGGCAGAAGACGATGCCAAGAGGGTCAATAACTTTAGCCTGTATGCACGCCTAGTCCCCGAACGCGCGCACCAAGCCTTAGTGCTCGGCGAAACAGAACGCGGCGTGAAGTTATACGAAGAAGCCATCGAAATGATGTCCTCGACGCATATGCGTCCATACCAGGGCCGAACCCTTTTTGCTTTTGGCCAGGCATTGCGACGCTTGGGCCGGCGCAAGCATGCCGATGGCTACTTGGCCAGGGCAGCTGAGGTATATCAATCCATGGGTGCGCATGCCTATGTGGAAAAGATCAACCGCGAGCGTCGCGCAGGAGGCCTTGGACCACGGCAGGCATCAGCGTCGTCGTTGACTACCCAGGAACTAGAAGTCGCGCAGAATGCTGCCAGCGGTCTGACCAATAAAGAAATTGCCGCGCAGCTTTTCTTATCGCCGAAGACCGTGGAATTTCATCTCACGCGCATCTACCGCAAGCTGCAGATTCGTACGCGGACAGAATTACCGGCAGCGCTTGCGCAGGCACTGCGCGAATAACACAAGGCTCTGCCCTACGCCCTTCGTGAAGAAGGAAGTAGGGCAGAGCCTTTTCGGTTTTATTGAACCTGATAAGTACTAGCTAAAGTGCGTGCGCAGGGCGTCGGTGACTTCCTGCGGTGACTCGATGGTGGGCACGTGCGCGCCGGGCTTGATTTCCACGTAGGTGGATTCACCGCTGACTGCTTCCCCAATGCCTTTGAGCACCTCAGGTGGGGTAGAAGGGTCATCGGCGCCAGCAAGAACCAGCACGGGAACGGAAATCTTCGGGAGTTCATCCGCGAAGTCCCAGTCGGCGAGTGCTTCCGAGCAGGAGGCATAGCCTTCAGCAGGGGTAGTAGCAATCATCTCGCGATAAAACGCGGTCGATGCGGGATTGTCGGCCATCCATCCTTCTGAAAACCAGCGGCCAACCACGCCATCAGCCAAGGCAGCGGTGGAATCCGCGCGCACCGTCCGTGCGCGTTCATGCCAGGATTCTGGGGTGCCAAACTTCGGCGCCGTGCACAACAGGGCAGCCGAGGTGACCTTGGAATCATTTGCCGCCAAGTACTGCGCCACGGCACCGCCCAGGGAAAGCCCGACTACGCCATAGGTATCAACGCCGAGCTGAGCGATGGTCTCTTGCACGTCCTGGGCTAAATCTGCCACCGATGCTGGTCCTTCCACCACTGGGGACCCGCCGTGACCGCGGTGGTCGACGGCGATGACGCGGAAAACATCGGAAAGCGCATCGAGCTGCGGCAACCACATATCCAGCGTGGAGCCAATCGAGCCAATAAAGACCAAAGTATCCTGTGGCTGTTCGCTCGTGCGAGGACCGTATTCAACAAAGTGTAACTGTGCCATGTGTTTTAACCTTCCTTTTCTACAACCGCTGCCATGCCCTGGCCACCACCGATGCACATGGTGGCCAGGCCCAAGCTGCCACCTTCACGCTTTAAGCGGTGCGCCAACGTCACCAACATGCGAGCGCCCGTAGCGCCGACGGGGTGGCCTAAGGAAATGCCAGAGCCCCAGGTGTTGAGGCGGGAATCATCCCAGTTCAAGTCCCATTCTTCCAAGACTGCTAGAGCCTGAGCAGCGAAAGCCTCATTGAGCTCAATGGCATCCAGGTCATCCAAGCTGACACCGGTGCGCTCCAATGCCTTTTTAGTAGCAGGAACCGGGCCGACGCCCATGGTCTCCGGTGCAACACCAGCAACCGCCCAGCCCTTTAGGCTCAGCATAGGGCTAAGGCCCAGTTCAGCCGCCTTTTTGCGAGTGGTGACAATCATGGCTGCGGCGCCATCGTTTTGTGAGGATGCATTTCCTGCGGTCACCGTTGCTTCATCATCCTGCTTGCCGCGAATGGTGCGCAGGTTGGCGAGCTTTTCCGGGGTTGAGCCTTCACGAGGGCCTTCATCGGCGGTGACCACGGTTGGTTCCTGACCGCGCTTTTTCGCTGGCACAGTGATCGGCACGATCTCTTCTTCAAACCAGTTTTCTGCCTGTGCCTTCAGTGCGCGCTCGTGGGATGCGGCAGCCATCTGATCCTGCGCTTCGCGGGTGAGCTTGTACTCGCGGCGAACGTTCTCAGCCGTTTCAATCATGCCGCCAGGAATTGGGTGCTTCTTGCCGCCCGCGGTCTCACGTGCTTCGGCCAAACGGTCGCGCAGCTGCATGTCGCCACCTTTTACACCCCAGCGAATGGCACCGTCCACGGTGTATTCGGTGCGTGACATGGATTCCGCGCCACCAGCGATAATGAGGTCAGCGGCGCCCACAGCAACGTGGGCCGCTGCAGTCATCACTGCCTGCAGTCCCGAACCACAACGACGATCGAGCTGCATACCAGGTACTTCTTTACCCAACGCCGAGTTCAGCGCAACGATGCGACCTAAAGCTGGTGCCGCGCCATTGGGGCTTGCCTGTCCCAAAATGATGTCATCGACATCCTGCGCGCCGAGTCCAGTGCGCTCCACGATGGCATCAACGACGGTCGTGGCCAGATCTTCTACGGCGATATCGCGGAAGACACCGCCGTAGCGCCCGACTGGTGTGCGCAGCGGAGAGCAAAAGACAATGTCATTATCGTTGTGGTTGGTCATTAAATACTCCTTATATATAGGTACAAAAAGTCAAAAGGGAAACGCAGGGCTTTTTAGGTACTGGCCATATGCAGATCCCGCGAGATTTCATCTGCGGTAGCCAGCAGTACTGGCAGATAGTTGCTGGTCAACTCATGAACAGAACTCACCGCGGATTGGGTGGAGATGTTGATCGCTGCGACGATCTTGCCGTCAGCATCAAAAATGGGGGCCGCCAGCGAGCGCAACCCCAGCTCTAGTTCCTGGTCTACCAGTGACCAGCCTTGGTTGCGGACGGCGATAATTTCTGCGAATAGTTGCTCCTTATCGGTCAGTGATCGCGGCGTCAGCCCGTGCTCTAGCGGAACAGAATCTAAGAAGCTGCGAATATCTGCATCAGGCATCCCGGATAAGATCACGCGCCCCATCGATGTGGAATGCGCGGGAAAGCGCGTGCCGATGGTGATGTTGACCGTCATAATCTTGCGCACCGCCACGCGGGAGACGTAGTGGATATCGGTGCCATCCAGCACTGACATCGAGCAGGATTCACCCACCTGCGCGGATAAACCTTCTAGCCGCGGCTGTGCCAAGGCGGGCAGGTTCAGCGCGGATAGGTAGCTATATCCCAATTCCATCACCCTGGGGGTTAAAGAGAACTGGCCGTCATTGTTTACGGCATAGCCTTCTTCCACCAAGGTGTGCAAGAAGCGGCGAGCAGCTGCGCGGGACAGGCCCGTTGCGGCAGCGACCTGCGACAGTGTTTGTGACGGTGCCGTGGCATCAAACGAGCGAATCACCATGAGACCACGGGCAAAGGACTGCACAAAGTCACTTGAGGGACTAACCATAATTCTCTCCTTCAAAAGCCCGTAGCGTACGCCCTGCGAACCATTGTACTAATGATGAACATGAGTGTAGCATAAGGCACATGGTTGATAAAAGGACTAATTCCGCCACAGAGGCGGTGCAAGACATTGCTTCGGGATCCTCGATTGCCGTCGGTGGTTTCGGGCTCGTAGGAATCCCCACCGTGCTCATTGAGGCTCTGCGTACTCAGGGCCCTGATGATCTCACCATCGTGTCCAATAACTTGGGCGCGGATGGCTTCGGCTTGAGCTTGTTGCTGGAAGATGGCCGCATTTCTTATTCCATTGGCTCCTATATTGGATTCAATAAGGAATATGCACGTCGGTACCTCGCTGGTGAGCTCACCGTGGAGTTCACCCCGCAGGGCACTTTGGCCGAGCGCATGCGCGCCGGGGGCGCTGGCATTCCAGCGTTTTACACCATCGCCGGTGTCGGAACCCAGGTGGCAGACGGCGGCTTGCCGATGCGCTATAACCCTGACGGCACGGTTGCGAAGTATTCGGAGCCTAAAGAAACCCGTGAATTCAACGGTGAGACCTATGTGTTGGAAACCGGCATCCGCACTGACTTCGCGCTAGTCCACGCGCACAAGGGTGACCGCTACGGCAACCTTTCTTTCCGCAAGACCGCGCAGAACTTCAACCCCGACGCAGCTATGAGCGGCAAAATCACGATCGCACAGATCGAACACTTCGTGGATGTCCTAGACCCCGAGGAAATCGACCTGCCGGGCATTTTCGTCGACCGCGTGGTGGTAGTGGGAGAGCAAGAAACTGGAATTGAGAACAGGACGGTGCAGAGCTAATGGTCTGGACACATGATCAAATGGCAGCGCGTGTTGCTGCCGAATTACAAGACGGACAGTACGTCAACCTAGGTATTGGTATGCCCACCAAGGTTCCGGGATTCGTTCCTGCAGATAAGGAAGTTATTCTGCACTCTGAAAACGGCATTTTGGGCGTGGGCGCATATCCCACCGAAGAACAGCTCGACCCAGAGCTTATTAACGCCGGCAAGGAAACCATTACCGCCGGACCAGGCGCGAGCTACTTTGGTTCTTCGATGTCTTTTGCGATGATCCGCTCCCGCTCCGTGGACGTTGCCGTCCTCGGTGCTATGGAAATCTCGCAGTACGGCGATCTGGCTAACTGGATGATCCCCGGCAAGATGGTCCGCGGCATGGGCGGTGCCATGGACCTAGTGCACGGCGCAGAGACCATCATCGTCATGACGGATCACGTGACCAAGAAGGGCACGCCGAAGATTCTTGCGGAGTGCGCCCTGCCTTTGACCGGCGCGAAGTGCGTGGACAAGATTGTCTCCACCCATGCTGTCTTCGACGTTGACGCTGAAGAAGGGTTGACCTTGGTTGACCTTGCTCCAGAGGTCACCATCGAGGAGCTAAAAGAGATCACTGGCGCACCGTTTAAGGTCGCAGAAGGTGTTGCATAAGCACTCAGCTTAAAATTTCATCGATAAGCCCCAGCGAAGCGTTGCGCTTTCGTTGGGGCTTTTGGTGTATGTGGTGAGTGTGCGCGCCTGGAATGTCAGTGCGGCTAGAGGACATGTGGCCCGAGGCGAATCGTAGGAAATTCCCTAAAGACATATGGTGCAGATCACGGTTTGATGCTCTTATGTGAGAAATCATATATCGGATTTTCACTTCCATTGTGGCCACACTTTAAAGGAGCAGCGATGACCACATCAACTACACCTACGTCGAAAGACACCACGTGGGAATCACCGGCGCATAAGCGCACAGTTTACGGCGTTTTAGCCATCGTGGCTATAGCCATTTTATTTGATGGATATGACCTCGTTATTTACGGAGCGGTTCTGCCAAACCTACTGGCAGACCCGACCCAAATTGGACAGCTCAGCGCAGGCGTTGCAGGAACCCTTGGATCCTGGGCGATGATCGGCGTGACCATCGGCGCACTTTCCGCTGGCGCGATTGGTGACCGCCTGGGCCGTCGCCGGGTATTCCTTACCGCCATCGCGTGGTTCTCCATTGGGATGGCGCTAACTGCATTCTCGACCTCTATTTTGGCCTTTGGTGTTCTGCGCTTTTTCACGGGCCTAGGCGTGGGCATCATCGTCGCAACCGGTGGCGCCATCGTCGCGGAATTTGCCCCGGCTGGACGCCGTAATTTCTTCAACGCCATTGCATACTCCGGTGTCCCCGCAGGTGGCGTGATGGCATCGTTGGCGGCACTCGCATTTGAAGATGCCATCGGCTGGCGCGGCCTATTCCTCATTGGCGCAACCCCCGTTGTGTTCTTGCTACCTGCCGCGTGGTTCCTGCTGCCAGAATCCCCAAAGTGGCTGGTCGCCACCGGCCGTTCCATGCGTGCGCAAGAACTATGCCGCAAGTTCGGACTTCCGGAATCCCAATTCCTCACCAAACCTGTCAGCCGTGAGGCGGCAGCCGAAGCTCAAGTGACTCCTTCGAGCCCTACTGGAAGATCCGGGTTTGCCGCAATCTTCTCCCGTGTATACCTTCCAGGAACCCTGCTTATCGGCACCATGAGTTTCATGGGCCTACTGTCTACCTACGGTTTGAATACCTGGCTACCCGTGATCATGGAAAATAACGGAGCATCAGCAGCGCACTCCATGTACACATTGTTATTCCTCAACGGCGGTGCAGTCGTCGGCGGTCTGTTTGCCTCAATGGTTGCGGACCGTGTCGGCGCAAAGGCAGTTATCACCGTGACCTTTATTTTGGCCGCTATCTCACTGATGCTCCTGCCGTTTACCAACAACGTCTACCTGACCTACATCCCCATCGTCATCGCTGGCGTTGGCGTGCTGGGCACTCAGGTTCTGACCTATGGGCTGACCTCGAACTACTTCGATACCTCCGCACGCGCTGCCGGTGTTGCTTGGTGTGCTGGCTTTGGCCGCCTCGGCGGCATCGTTGGCCCGATGGCAACCGGCCTTATGATTGGTGCCGGATTCGGCCCAACCTGGGCATTTGGAATGTTTGCTGGCGTTGCCGTCATCGGTGTCATCTGCACCGTGCTGATTCCGAAGTCACCGGCAGTTGAGCAGGTAATTTCTACCGAGCCAACTGCATCTTCCAAGGCATCAGCGCGAGTTACCGAGGGTGTTTCTTAAACCCAAACCTTCTAACACCGCGATACACACATAGATGTGAGGCTCCGGAAATGTCCCGAGCCTCACTTCTATCTATCCATGGCTAATTCTGATGGCGATTAGCCCAAAACCCTGCTCCGAAGGATAGGAAAACTGTGCCATCAAAGACATTGCCAGCGGTAACTTCCACATCTGCAGCGAAAAGAACTGGCAATTCGCCCGCGGGGTACTTAATCGTGGCAACGATAAAAGGCTGCTCAGTAAGTTGATTCGTGCGCTTTTTAACAGCCGCCACCTCGCCAACTAACTTGGCATACGGGCTTAAGTCACGCGGGCTGAAATCCTGGTGGAACTTTTCCGCCGAAGGGCTAAATAACATATTTGGCGTGGTCTGCTTATTGCCTTTCGCATCCTTGGATTCAAAGGCTCGATCGGAATCGGCCCAGGCGGAGACATCATCGAAAAGCTTGTATTCGGTAGCCCAGGCGCTCAAAGAACCTTGTGGAGTGCGAATGCTGTCACCACCGGCGGGATTTCCCGGTGGCAGTGCAAAGAACTCGTCGCTGGCGGCAATCACCGAAGCAAATACTTCGCCGTTATCAGCGCGGCGTAGAGCGACATGTGCGATGAAATCGCCTGCGCGGTAAGCAGTGGCATCAATAGGTGTATCAGTTAAAAACCCGGGGTTAGTGTGCCAACCTGTCTCGTCTTTAAACGCCGCCATGCGTGGGCCCGTTGGGTCCTGATAGACCACAACACCCTCAAAACCTGGAACCACGAGGGCCTTTCCGCCGGTCTCCTCCATGAGGTCGTACATCAAATCATCAAAGGAATCATAAGCGAAGCCCACCGCGGCATATTCATTGTCCATCATGGCTTATAGTCTAAAGCCTTGCTGCCCATCCGGTTGAGTGCAGCAACCGGAGCTTCTTTCTAAGGAGAGACCATACCGGTCAAGGAACAGCGACTATCCCGCCAAGGAAAGTTTGCTTGGCCGATCCCAGAGATCGTTACCATTTTCATCGCTGTTGTTTCCTTTGTTCTCTTTCGTGAAGATGAGAATTTTGACATCAACACTTTCAGCGAAATGATTCTGGCGTCTGCGGTGATTTCCCTTCCTATCGGAATTCCATTGGTATTAACCAAAGTGCGCTTTTTGGTTCGACATTGCCTTTATTGTGGCGGGATTATTAATGATCCGATTCGTAGAGACCCTGCCTGATGGGCCAAATATTGGGGCGGGTGCATTTGTGTTTCTCGGCGTTAGCTTTATGATCAGTGGCGGTTCTTCCGCACTGCGTCGGCGTCTAGCTTTGTCTTCTTTAAAAAGGGGGACTAACTAATCGTTCGTCTTGGAGAACTCCACTAACGCAAGCAGGTTGTCTTGTTGTGTGGAGTTCTTAGACTACGAAGGGAATGTGAGCAGGCCCTTGGGACTTGTAATGGCTGGCAAGGACTGCGTGGGGATTAGGCGTTAGTTCACATCATGGACGAAGACCTGCGCGGCGCGCTCGGCAATCATGATGGTTGGGGCATTGGTATTGCCCGAGGGGATCATCGGCATGACTGAGGCATCGGCCACCCGCAGCCCGTGCAGCCCCGTGACCCGAAAATCTCGAGGTGAGACTACCGCCATCGCATCGGTGCCCATCTTGCAGGTGCCAACCTGGTGGTGATAGGTAATGACCGTTTCGCGTACATAGTCCTCGAGGTCATCATCGGATACCTCCGCGCCGGGATACAGCTCCACCGGGCCCCATTCGGCCAAAGCTTCCTGGCGGCCAACCTCGCGGGATTGCTTGACCGAGGCCACCAATGCATCCACATCCGCCTGCACGCTGAGCGCGGCCAGGTCTAGGGCAATCGGGTCGTCATCGTCCGGGCCAGTCAGGGTTAGCTCACCGCGTGAGGCCGGGCGCACCAGCCCGCCCATTAAGGTAAAGCCCTTTTCCGGGCCGGTCATGCCCTCGTTATACATGGGAATGGAAAAATACAGCGGTTGGGTATCAGGCACGGCCTTATCCTGGGTGGACTTGGTAAACACGTGCACTTCCGCCGGAAGCACCGTGGAATCCGGTACTTCTTTCTTCGTCGTTTCAAAAATGACGGGGGACAGCACGTGGTCATGTAAGTTCTTGCCCACACCAGGCAGATCATGGGTCACTGTCACACCTAGTGCGTCCAGTTCCTCAGCGGGGCCAATGCCAGAGCGCAGCAAGATCTCCGGGGAGTTTAAAGCACCGGCGCACAGGATGGTCTCTGGTGCATAAAGCTTGTCGATGCCACCCTCACCCTTAATTTCCACACCCTTTACAGTGTTCCCGTCGACGATGACGCGTTGCACCTTGGCATCGGTGATGATGGTGAGATTCTCCGCGTCTTGAACGGGTTTGAGGTAGGCATGCCAGGTGTTAAACCGGTTGCCGTCGCGGACATTGGCCTGGATGCGTCCGATGCCCTCCGGGTTGCCGGAATTGTAGTCCTCATTAAGCGCAATGCCGGCTTGTTGGCCAGCTTCTAACATGGCATCTTGTAGCGGGTTGGTGTCATAATCGCTGCGAACATCGAGCAAACCATTCTGCCCGCGGGTGTCGGGATCGCCTTGTGGATAGTTTTCAATGGCTTTAAAAACGGGCAAGACCTCATCCCAGGACCAGCCATCGCAGCCGAGGTACGCCCAGGTGTCATAGTCTTGCTTCGCGCCGCGGACCCAGATGGTGGCGTTTAAGGCATGCGAGCCACCCATGACTTTGCCGCGGGGAATGTGTAATTCCCGGATATTCGCATGAGCCTGCGGCAGCGTGTGATAATTCCAGTCCTGCTCACTGTGCCATAGTTTGCCGAGGTTAAAGACCTTGGTGATATCCGGGTTGGTGTCATAAGAGCCGGCTTCGATGATGGCGACTGTGTGCCCGGCATCGACAAGCCTGCGCGCAATGACATTTCCGGAAGAACCGGCACCAACGACGATGAAATCAAAATTCTGCTCAACCATGACTTTCCTCCACTACTGTGCGATGAAACGAGTGTAGAAATACATGTAATCCAGCACACGTTGCGGTGTCGGTGATTAAGCGCAATGTCTTTGGCATTAAGCGCACAAAGCAGCCCGGCCCAATTTTTGTGTTGGACCAGGCTGCTTAGAACTATCTATTGTGAGACGATCTGCTTTTCTGCGTAGAGGGTGTCTACCTTTTCCACTAAGGTCAGCACGTCGTAGGACGCCACGAGCACGTCGTCTTGGTTGTACAGTGCTGCGTCCCAGCAGACTTCACCGTAGTCATCGGTCACGCGTGGGGTAATGCGCTTGGCGGTCAGCTCAATGCGAATGGAATCGTCGTAGGTAACTGGTTCAATAAAGCGCAGGTTTTCCAAACCGTAGTTCGCCAGGACTGGACCTGGTGCGGGTTCCACGAAGAGTCCGGCAGCCCAGGAGACCAGCAGGTATCCGTGTGCGACGCGGCGGGGGAAGAAGGGGTTGGCCATGGCGGCTTCTTCATCGGTGTGCGCGTAGAAGGTATCGCCGGTTTCCTTCGCGAAAGCCAGGATTTCCTCCAAGGTGACCTTGCGCAGGTCAGAGGCGAATTGGTCGCCGATTTTCAGCGTAGCCAAATCCTTGCGGAAGGGGTGCACGCCGGTGCCGGCTTCCACGTCCTTGCGGGTTACGCGGTTTACTGCCGCGCCGCGGTGCCACTGGCCAACCACGGCGGTGAGGTGATCGGGGCTGCCCTGGATCGCGGTGCGCTGCATGTAGTGCAAGATGCCGCGAATACCACCGAGTTCTTCGCCACCGCCTGCACGTCCCGGGCCGCCGTGTACCAAGTGGGGCAGTGGAGAGCCATGACCGGTAGAAGTCTTGGCATCCACGCGGTCCAAAAAGTGCACGCGGCCGTGGTAAGCAGCAATCCCGCGACCATAGAGCGCCGCTAGTTCATCGTCGTGAGTAATAACAGAAGCAACCAGGGAGCCAGCGCCTTGTGCGGCAAGTTCGACGGCCTCGGTTGGCTCGTCATAACCAATGACAGAGACTACGGGGCCAAAAGCTTCCGTCGAGTGCACAGCCTCCGTTGTGGCATCCGCAAAGCGCAGGATGGTTGGGGCGAAAAATGCCCCGTCGAGCTTATCGGCGCCGCCGTAGACGACCTCGCCGCCGGCATCGACAAGCGTGTGCACCGCTGCCGCGACATCATCGCGCTGCTCGGTTGATACCAAGGGGCCCATCGTGGCGTCTGCATCACGGGGGTCACCAGCGACCACCTTGGAATCCAAACGTTGCGATAGTGCTGCGATAAACGGTTCCACCAGGTTATTGGGCACAATGGCGCGGCGAATTGCTGTACATTTTTGCCCGGCCTTTGAGGTCATCTCATTAAAGACGGCCTTGGTATAGGCTTCAAACTCCGGTGCGTCCTCGGTGACGTCGGTGCCCAAGATTGCTGCGTTGAGCGAGTCGGCTTCCGCAGTAAACTGCACGCCGCCTTCGAGTACGTTCTTGTGCGCACGCAGCGTATGTGCCGTTGCCGCGGAACCGGTAAAGGCCACGTGGTCACGGAAATCCAGGTGGTCGAGTAAATCCCGCGCCGAACCGGAAATCAGCTGCAAGGAGCCTTCCGGCAAAATTCCTGATTCCAGCATCAACCGCACCAACGCCTGGGTGACAAAACCGGTGGGCGTTGCAGGCTTGACGATGCTGGGCACGCCCGCAATAAACGACGGCGCGAATTTCTCCAACATGCCCCAGACGGGGAAGTTGAAAGCGTTAATTTGTACCGCAATGCCTGGAATGGTGGTGTAGATATGACGGCCTAAAAAGGAGCCGTCTTGTGATAAGACCTCAGGCTCGCCATCGGTGACGACGTGCGAATTCGGCATCTCGCGGCGGCCCTTGGAAGAAATGGTGAACATGGTGGAAATGCCACCGTCGACGTCAACGAAGTTATCGCGCTTATTAGCACCGGTTTGATGCGCGAGCTGGTTGAGTTCGTCGCGGTGATCTTGGAGGAAGATAGCTAATTCTTTGACTTTCAAAGAACGCTCATGAATGGTCAGCTCCTGCAGGTTTTTCCGGCCCACCGTGCGGGCATACTCAACCGCCGCTGCAATATCTAAGCCTTCCGCGGATACACGCGCCACAATCTCACCGGTTGACGGGTCTGCTACATCGGTGACTTTCGATGGGTCATCCGGGGTTTGCCACTTGCCGGATAAAAAGCTGGGAACGATGGTATCGATGATGGAGGTAGTCATTTTTGCCTTTCTAAAGCGACCTGCTCGACAATAACTGTCTACTCGGTCAGTATAATGAACGTCACATTACTTGCAGTGTTTTTAAAGAAGGAAGAAACAAATGGAAAAAGTTGAGCCATGGACGATTGTGCTGGGCGAACTCGATGAAAAAATGGGCGTTCAGGTGATTGAAGAATCTGCCTCGAAGGTGGTGGCCACCATGCCTATTGATGGCAACCGGCAATCTCTCGGTCTGCTGCACGGCGGGGCGATGGTGTGCCTGGCAGAAGCGGTGGGCAGCTGGGCTGCGGTCATCCATGCTTCAACCATGGGCAAAGTCGCCGTGGGTGTAGATATCAATGCCACCCACCATGCCTCGGGACATACGGGAGTAGTGACTGCCACTGCCACCGCAATCCGTTTGGGACGCACGATGACCAGCCATGAGATCGTCATTGAAGATGAATCCGGCCGCAGGTTGTGCACGGCACGAATCTCTAATGCCATCGTGGAGAAGAAAAATTAGGCATCGTCCTTATAGTCATAAAAACCCTTGCCGGATTTGCGCCCTAATTCTCCGCGCGCGACCATATCGCGCATCAACTGCGGGGGAGTAAAGCGCTCACCCAAGGTGGACTCGAGGTATTCCGCAATACCCAGGCGCACATCCAAGCCGACGATATCGGTCAGCTCCAACGGACCGATGGGGAATTTATAGCCCAAGACCATGGCGTTATCGATATCGCGCGCAGAGGCCACGCCGTCTTCGACCATGCGAATGGCCTCTAGGGCAATGGCCACGCCCAAACGCGAGGAGGCAAAGCCCGGTGCGTCATTGACCACCACCGCGGTCTTTCCTAAATCTTCCACCCAGCCCTTTGCAGTTTCTACCAAAGCATCCGGGGTGGACTTAGCCACGACGACTTCCACCAACTTCGACGCCGGAACCGGGTTGAAAAAGTGCAGGCCAATGACATCATTTGCCACCGTGTCTGCCAATTCCGACACCGAGAGCGAAGAAGTATTGGTCGCGATCACAGCCTGCGGCGCCGCCTGCGCAATATTATTAAACGCCGTGGTCTTTAAATCCATGGATTCCGGAACAGCTTCAACGACCAACTCAAAGCCGGCGAAGTCATTGACATCCGTGCTCAACGACAAACGCTCGGCCCAAGACTCAAAAGTGCCTTCGGCGCCGCGGTCGATGGAACCTTGAATCGCTTTTTCCACTCGGGCTTTGGCCGCGGCGGTAGCTTCTTCATTAATGTCTACGACTTTGACCGTCGCTCCGGCTGCTAGAAACGCATGCGCAATGCCTGCGCCCATGCGTCCGCCGCCGAGCACGCCAACTTGTTCAGGTACAGCCATCTTTGTCATCCTTTTTCCGTAGTTGTTATTTGTTGTTATTTCTTCTTGCGGTCTAAAAATGCTTGCATGCGGTCAAACTTGGCTTCGGATTCAAACAGCACAGCCTGCGCGATGTTGTCCACCGCTGGATGGGCTTCGACCGGCATATCAAAAAGCTGCTTGGACAACCGCACCGCCAAAGGGTCAAGTGACGCAATCTTTTGCGCCCACTCGCGCGCCCCGGCATCAAGTTCATCGGCAGCAAAAAGCTCATTGACCAGGTGTGACTGAGCTGCTTCTTCGCCGGAGAGCACGCGGCCGGCCAGTAAGATTTCTTTCGCCAGCGGGTTGCCCACGGTTTCTTTCAACCGCCACAATGCGCCGGCACCCGCGATGATGCCGAGGTTGGCTTCTGGTTGACCAAATTTCGCGCCGGGCGTAGCAATTCGGAAATCCGCGGCGAGCGCCAATTCCAAACCGCCACCCAAAGCAAAGCCATCAATCGCGGCAATCACCGGCGAGGGCAGCTTGGCGATGCGCTGAAAAATGCCCGAGTTAATTCCCCGCAACGCATCCTCGCGGCGGCGTTCACGCAACTGCGCGATATCCGCACCGGAGGCAAAAATCCCGCGGGGTCCCTTGGACGTTTCCGCCACGCAACCGCTAATGACCAGAATCTGTGGTTCACGTTCTAGCTCGCCACAGAGTGCGTGAAACTCACTGACCATGGTTTCATCAATCGCATTGCGTACCTCGGGACGATTCATGCGCGCGAGAACAAAACCATCTTCCTGGCTAACCTGCAGTGCGGTAAAAGACTCACTGACAGTTTCAATATGTGCCATTAGACCCTCTCAATCGCAATCGCCGTGCCTTGGCCAACACCAATGCACATGGTGGCGATACCGCGCGTGCCACCTTCGGTTTCCAGTCGGTTGAGCAGGGTCAAGGTAATACGGGAGCCCGAAGAACCGAGCGGGTGGCCCAGGGCAATCGCACCACCCCAAGCGTTGGTCTTTTCCTCATCCAAACCCAGCTCACGCATGCACGCGAGCGATTGCGTGGCAAAAGCTTCATTCAGCTCCACGGCATCGACCTCCGCCAGGTCCCAGCCGCTACGGGACAAAATCTCGCGGGTAGCCAGCACGGGGCCCATGCCCATAATTTCGGGTTGCAAGCCGCGGGCAGCATTAGCCACCACGCGAGCACGGGGTTTAAGCCCCAGCTTGTCGATGCCGCGTTGCGATGCCACGATGACCGCCGAAGCACCATCGTTAAGCGTGGACGAGTTACCTGCAGTAGTGACCTCACCAAGGGAAGTGACCGGACGCAATTTACTTAAAACTTCTGGGGTGGAACCCGGACGCGGCCCTTCATCGGTGTCCACAACGGTGACATTGCCCTTGCGGTCTTTGACTTCCACCGGAACAATTTCCGCATCGAACTTGCCTGCTTCAATGGCAGCTAAAGCGCGAGCATGCGAGCGTGCCGCAAAAGCATCGGCGTCTTCGCGGCTGATATTAAACACATTTGCTACTTCTTCGGCGGTCTCCGGCATGGAGTAAGTCATCTTGTCCATGCCCGCGAACTGCTTATTGACAAAGCGCCAGCCAATGGAGGTATCAAAGATTTCTCCGGGGCGAGCAAAGCCCTTGGTGGGCTTTTCCAGTACCCACGGTCCACGCGACATGGATTCCACGCCGCCAGCGAGCACGATATCGGCTTGACCTGATTCGACCATCGCGGTAGCCAGCGCAATCGCTGACATACCTGATGCGCACAGACGGTTGACGGTAATACCCGGCACGGTATCGGGGTAGCCGGCAAGTAGCCATGACATGCGGGCGACATTGCGGTTTTCTTCACCGGCGCCATTGGCATTGCCGATGATGACCTCATCGACGGCAGAAGGATCCAGTCCTGCTTCCTCGACGGTCTTTTTAATGGTCAATGCCATCAAATCATCCGGGCGTACCGAAGACAGTGCGCCGCCATATTTGCCCACCGGGGTGCGAAACCCAGATACCAGGTAGGCACTCGAATCAGAGTCAGTCATATTTATCCTTAATTATCGCTGGTTAATAATCATGTCGTGGCCCGAAAACGGCCCTTTAGCGGCCATGGAAGACAGGTGCGCGCTTTTCATTAAAGGCCGCAAAACCTTCGAGGTAATCCTCGGAGGAGCACAGTGCGCCTTGGGCGAAGTTCTCATCATGAACGGAGTCCCACAGCCCCGTTTTGTTATCGCGAATATCAGCAATGAGCTTTTTCGATGCGATATACGCTTGAGTAGCACCGTGCGCGGCACGCTGGACGCGCTCGCGGGTGAAATCCAAAAGATCATCGGCAGGCACAGCGCGGGAAAATAACCCAGCCTGGACTGCTTCGGCACCAGAGATCATGTCGCCGGTGACAATCAAGTCCATCGCGCGGTGTGCACCAAGCCTGTCGACGAATAGCGCGTGCCCACCGGAATCTAACGTGGCACCGAGATTGGCAAAAGGCGAGCCAAATTTCGCATCCTCTGCGACATAAACAATATCGGTGGCGATGGCCAAACCCAGGCCCACGCCGAGGCAGACTCCGTGGACGGCGGCGAATGTGGGGGCTGGAAACTGCGCCATTTGTTTGAGCACCGGGGTGACTTTATTGGCCAGATAGTCCGTGGCATCATCATCGCGCGGATCCAGGCCTTTAATATTGCGGCCCGCGCTAAACCCGCGACCCTCGCCGCGCAGAAGTAGTGCGCGCACCCCAGCTTTTTCCGCTTCGGCATAAGCCTCGGAAAGCTCCTGGAGGTCTTCTGGGCCCAGGGCATTCATCGCCTTGGGGTTGTTGAGCACAACCTCGGCGATGTGGTTGTCGTCATCCAGATGCAGATCAATCATTGAAATCCTTTGCTTGTGCGATGAAAGCTACGCGTCAAAGTCCACTTTGATGGTGGAGGTCTTCGGGCGAGACTGGCAGGTGAGGATGTAACCGGCGTCGATTTCATCCTTTTCCAGCGCGAAGTTCTCCGCCATTTCCACTTCGCCTTCAACCAGCTTGGCGCGGCAGGTACCGCACACGCCGCCGGCGCAGGCAAAAGGAACATCCGGGCGGGCACGCAGGGTGGCATTGAGCAAGGTTTCATTCGCCGATTCAGGAGATTCCACCGAACCAGAGAGTCCGTCGAGGTTGAAGGTGATATCGACGTTATTGCCCTCAGGGTCAACTTCGACCTCGCGGCCGGTCTGCTGCTGGCTGCCGGTGGGTTTGCCGGTGGTAAACAGTTCATAGCGCACGGCCTGCTCATCAACCTTGCGGGAGTTGAGCTCATCGCGCACCAGCTGGACCAGCTCGAATGGTCCGCACAGGAACCATTCATCAATGGTTTCGGTGCGAATGACATTATCGAGCAGCGACTGCAGTTTTTCAGCATCAATGCGGCCCGAAAACAGCGGGTTGACGCGCTGTTCGCGGGAGAGCACGTGGTGCACGGCAAAGCGGGTGGGGTATTTGTCCTTCAGGTCACCGATTTCCTCGGCGAACATCACCCCGGCGCCGCCCTTATTGGCAAAAATCAGCTCGAAGGTGCTGGCCTCGCTTTCTGCCAGCACGGTCTGCGCAATCGCCATAATCGGCGTGATGCCAGAGCCAGCAGCCACGGCCACCAGGTGCGGATTGGACAACTTCGCGATTTCCTCGCGGATGACCTCAGGGTTATTCAGACCCGTCAGGTGTGTCTTCGAGATAAACGCACCCTGTGGGTTCATCACGTCAATTTCCGTGCCCGCTTCCAACGTGTCATTGGCCCAAGTGGAAAAGATGCCGCCGCGGTCACGCTTGATAGCAACGCGCAAACGCCCGGGGCGTGGCACATCACAAATCGAGTAGGAGCGGCGGTGTTCCTGGCCATCAATCGTCGCGCGCAGCGCAACGTATTGGCCGGGGACGTAGTCGTAGTCATCCTGGAGTTCTTCCGGAATATCGAAAGAAACTTCCACGGCATTATCGGTCAGGGGGCGAACCTTGGAGACCTTGAGCGTATTAAACGTGGCCTTTTTCTTTTTCAGCGAAGCAGTCATTAGTGCACCTTGAAGTAATCAAAAGGTTCAAAACAGTCACGGCAGCTATACAGCGCCTTGCACGAGGTTGAACCGAATTGGGCAAGTTTGGAAGTATTTTTCGACCCACATCGCGGACATGCGATGGCCGGAGGCGGTGCGAGGGTCAACGGCACCGGGCCGCCCACAGCGGCTTTTCCGGTCGGAGGCGCAATGCCATAGTCCAGCAGGTTCTGCTTTCCGACTTCGGTAATCCAGTCCGTCGTCCATGCCGGCTGCAACACCAAATCCACCGTGACGTGGTCAAAGCCGGCGTCTTTTAACGCATCGGTGACATCGGCGGTGATGTGATCCATCGCGGGGCAGCCCGAATAGGTCGGGGTGATGGTGACAACGGCCGTGCCATCAATCATCTGCGCGCCGCGCAAGATGCCCAGATCGGCAATCGAAATCACCGGGATTTCTGGATCCGGAACCCGGGCTGCAATATCCCAGACCGCGGCGTCTGCGTCATTATCGGGACGCAGTTCGTGATCGGAAGGGGAGACAGTGGGCTTTTCAAATGGATGGGGGGATGTTGCTGCAGACATGGCGTGGGACCTCCTTTACCAGGTTGCGCCAGGGTGCTGGCGCGCCAGCGATTGCATTTCTGCCAAGATATAGCCGCGGTATTCCGAAAAGCGGCCGGAGCGTTGATTAGACCGAGCAGGCTTGACCTTCGGCACTTCAACGCTGGACTTTTCTAGCACCTCGGTGATGCGAGCCAGGGTTTCGTCCCGCAAGCTCGACGGCAAGACCGCGATATTTTTCTCGGCCAATGACTTATGCAGTTCTAAGTCTTCGAAAAGTTCTTCCAGATAAGGCCACATGTAGTAGATACCGGCGGAGATGCGGCGGTGTGATTCTTCGGTGCCTAGGCCCAAACGCAGCATCCACTGATTCGAGTGGTCAACGTGGTATTCGACTTCTTTGATGGCCTTAGCAGCGATAGCCGCTAGAGTTTCATCTGCGGAATCCTGCAGCTTTTCATACAGCGCGTATTGGTAGTGCGAAAAGAGCAACTGGCGGGCAATGGTTTGTCCGAAGTCGCCGTTTTCTTGCTCTACCAAGCGAGCGGAACGAAACTCTTCTTCGGTGCGGAAATAAGCCAGGTCATCTTCGGTTTTATCCCACGCAGTTCCGGCGTAGGTGTACAAAAAGCGGGTGTGGCCAATGAGATCGAGTGCGATATTGCCAAGCGCAATATCTTCTTCCATCTCCGGGGCACGAGAGATCCACCAGCCTAAGCGTTGGGCCAGAATCAGGGCGTCATCGCCAAGCATGGCGGCGTATTGCGCAACATCGTCTGGGGCCTTGATGCCGGAGTTGCGAATATCTTCCGCCGAAATAGCTGTGCCCAAAGACTGGGTGGTGGCGGAATCAGCAGCTGCGAATCCACTCATAGGTGAGGCACCCCTTCGCTCTTGTTGTAGTAGGTGGCGTGGCGGTAAGCCTTGCCCTTGGCGGACTCGAAGAATCCACCCTTGGAATCTGGATCCGTTGCGGAGATGGCTTCGGAAGGAACGACCCATACCGAGCTGCCTTCATTGCGGCGGGTGTAGAGGTCTCGGCCATTGCGCAGCGCCATCGTGGCATCAGGGGCGTGCAAAGAACCAGCGTGGACGTGGGAGAGACCACGGGAGGAACGAACAAAGACCTCCCACATAGGCCATTGGTTTTCAGTCATGAGGTGACTCCTTCAACTTCTTTGAAATCAGTGTGGTTGCGGTACTTAGGCCGACAGACTGGATGCGGTGCCGTGGTACTTCTCGGCGTAGGCAGCAGCAGCCTCGCGCACCCAGGCACCGTCTTCATGCGCTTGACGACGACGCTGCATACGCTGCACGTTGCACGGACCTTCGCCCTTGATGACGTCCTTGAACTCATCCCAGTCCAATTCACCAAAGTCATAGTGGCCGCGTTCTTCATTCCACTTCAGGTCTGGGTCTTCAAAGCTCAAGCCCAAAGCCTCGACCTGCGGAACAATCATGTCGACGAAACGCTGACGCAGCTCATCATTGGTAAAGCGCTTAATATTCCACGCCATGGACTGCTGGGAGTTCGGGGAATCTGCATCTGGTGGGCCAAACATCTGCAGCGCGGGGCCGTAGAAGCGGTTGATGGCTTCTTGCGCCATCTGCTTTTGCGCCTCGGTGCCATGGGCCAATTCATACAGAATTTCCCAGCCCTGGCGCTGGTGGAAGGATTCTTCTTTACAAATGCGCACCATCGCGCGGCCATAGGGAGCATAGGATGCGCGGCAAAGCGGGACCTGGTTGCAAATAGCTGCGCCGTCAACCAACCAGCCAATTGCTCCGATATCAGCCCACGTGCGCGCCGGGTAGTTGAAGATGGATGAGTACTTCGCGGTGCCATCGATAAGCTGCTGCACCATCTCATCGCGTGAGGTGCCCAGCGTCTCTGCCGCGGAGTAAAGATACAGGCCGTGGCCGGCCTCATCTTGGACTTTGGCCATCAAGATCGACTTGCGCTTGAGCGATGGAGCGCGGGTGATCCAATTGGCCTCCGGCTGCATGCCGATGATTTCCGAGTGTGCGTGCTGGGATACCTGGCGCACCAAAGTCTTGCGGTAAGCCTCCGGCATCCAGTCGGTGGGTTCGACGCGGGAGTCGGCGGCGATGAGCTCATCGAAAAGCTTCTGGCCGGCGACGTCGTCTTCGCTAACGGAAGCGAGGGAGCGTTCTGCGGTTGTCATGGTGGGCAACCCTCCTTGGGAAATGGATGGTGAACTGTCGAAAATTCAAATACTTACTGAATGGTTGGTCAGTATATGGCTAAATGTGATGCACGTCAACATGTGCGGCCGAATTGTTACCCGACACGAGCATTGCTGCTGCTCGACGCGGCGTTTGGCGATGCCGCTTAGCGATGCGGCTTATCGGGCTTGTGGCTTGCCAGGGAGTTGGCGGAAGGTCCCGCGGAATTCGGCAATGGGCGCGCCGTTTTTGCTCAGCAGGACATCGACGATGCCATTGCGACCCCAGTGCTGTTTGATTTCTGCGGTGCCGTGGATTTCATCGCCGCTAAAGGCGGGCGCCATGTAGTGGATGGAATTGTGCACGGCCACAGCGACTTCACCGGGGGAATTGCACGCGCCGGCGAACAGCGAATCGGCAAAGGTAAATAAAAACCCGCCCTGCGCGGTTAAGTGTCCATTGCACATTTCCGGGGTGATGGTAAACGTGCCGTCGCAGCGGCCAAGTGAGAGGTGGGTGATGGAAATGCCCAGTCGGGCGGTGGCCAAATCATCGGCGAACATCTCGCGCACGTGGGCGAATTGTTCTTCTTCGGCGACACCAGGTGCCAAAATATTGCGCATGAGCTACTCCTTGCAGCGGTAATCTGCCAGGCCATGCGAGAAACGAGCGGTTCATCGGGTGTGGTGGGGCAAAGTCTACATGCCTAAACGGCGAAATGGGGTCTTATTAGTGACTGTCCGGTCGGTCTTGTTAATGCTGTATCCAGCAGTAATGCAGGTCGTTGCGTTTGCGGCGCTATGGAAATGTGATTTTCTTTGCTTGAATGGGGCGTGTGAACCCACCTGTAAATATCCAAACTTCCACCCACCGCGGACGCCCGGGATATTCCCGCGACGACGTCATTGACGCGGCCGTGCGCGAATTTAACCAACGCGGCTACGAAGCCACCAGCATGGGCCATGTCGCCAGCGTGCTGGGTATTTCTAAGTCTGCGTTGTATCACCACATCTCCTCGAAAGAGGGGATTTTAGAACTTGCGGTCACCCGTGCCCAAGACGCCCTTGATGCCGTGCTTCAAGAAGCGGCGGAGAGCGATATGTCGGCGGGGGAGAAGGTTCGCGCGCTGATTCGCGGTTCCATCGAAGTGCTGTGCGCTGACCAGGAATCTGTCACCTTGCTGCTGCGCCTGCGCGGAAATTCCGAGGTGGAAAAACATGCCTTGCAACGGCGTCGGGAATTAACCCGTCGTGTCATTCCGCTTATCGATGCCGCCCAGGTCGCCGGAGAAGTACGCTCTGATTTAGATACCGGCGTGCTTACACGCTTGATGTTCGGCACCGTCAACTCCGTAGTCGAGTGGTATGAACCCGGCGGGCGACTCTCGCCGGGGGAGATTGCGCGCCATGCTGAGGTACTGCTTTTCGGCGGCGCTGCGCACAGCTAGTCCCGAACGAGGGTAAGGGTATCGGGGGGTACCGGGGTGCGCGTTTGCTATCAAGCGCTGGGGTTTTCCGCGCGAAAATGCGATGTGGCTAAAAAAGATTTTGAATTGTGTTGCACCTAACACAAACTCTTAGTACGCTTCATTCATGATTTACCTGACCGATTGGTAAGTCAGTAAGTGAATTTCAGCCACCCAGGGCGCTGCGCGCGGACATCTGGTCAGAGTCTGCGACATCTTGAATCCCAAGATCGCGCTGTGGCAAAAATTTCAGATGACATTCTAGATCTCTGCACAGCCAGTGGGAATATCTGGTTCAAGGGTGTGGACCCCCAGACTTCCCGGTTAGAAAGGCATTAACTTGACCGCCACAATTGATATCTTCTCCGATAATAACGGCCCCCAGATGGGCATTGAGTACGCATCACGCGATGAAATCATCGCGCTGCAAACCCAGCGCGCGAAAAACGAGCTGCGCCACGCGTACTACAACGTGCCTCACTACCGCCGTAAGTTCGACGAGGTTGGCGTGCACCCAGATGACTTCAAGGAACTTTCCGATATGGCGAAGTTCCCATTTACTGACAAGTCCACTCTGCGCGCCGAATACCCTTTCGGAATGTTTGCGGTAGGACAGCACCAAATTGCGCGTATCCACGCTTCTTCGGGCACCACCGGCCGCCCCACCGTGGTGGGCTACACCCACAACGATATTAAGGTCTGGTCGGAATTGGTGGCCCGCTCCTTCCGCGCCGGTGGCCTGCGCCCTTCCGATAAAGTCCAGGTGACCTTCGGCTACGGCCTGTTTACCGGTGGCCTGGGCGCGCACTACGGCGTTGAGGCACTAGGTGCCACCGCCATTCCGACCTCCGGTGGCCAAACCGAGCGTCAAATCCAGCTCATGCACGACTTCCAGCCCGATGCCATCTTGGGCACCCCGTCCTACATGCTCACCTTGTTAGATCGCATGAAGAAAGAAGGCATGGATCCGCGCGAGACTTCCTTGCGCGTTGGCGTCTTCGGTGCTGAACCCTGGACCGAAGGCATGCGCCACGAGCTGGAAGAAGGCTTTGGCATCGATGCCACCGACATCTATGGCCTGTCTGAGGTCATGGGCCCAGGTGTGGCGCAAGAATGCATCGAAACCAAAGATGGCTTAACGGTGTGGGAGGATCACTTCTACCCCGAAATCGTGCACCCAGAGACCCTGGAACCACTCCCTGATGGCGAATACGGCGAATTGGTCATTACTACCTTGACCAAGGAAGCGCTGCCAATTATTCGCTACCGCACCCACGACCTGACCCGCATCTTGCCGGGCTCGGCTCGCTCGATGCGCCGCCTCGACCGCATTACCGCACGCAATGACGACATGATCATCTTGCGCGGTGTGAACTGCTTCCCCTCCCAATTCGAAGAAATCATCACCGAAGACCACCGCCTGCGTCCTCGCTACCAGTGCGTGCTGTCGAAGAAGGGCCGCCTCGATCACCTGACCTTGTTGGTCGAGCGCGATCCGGAATCCACGGAAAATGACGTGGAAGATTCCACCGAATGGCTCGGCAAGCAGATCAAGCAACGCATCGGCATCTCCGTCGAAGTTGTTGTGCAAGACCAAGTTGCCAGCGGCGACGGCAAGGCCAAGCGCCTTGTTGATAACCGCCCGAAAGAAAACCACTAATTCCCCCACGACGTCCCCGGGCGCTTAGGCGTTTGATGACGACGACACTGACCCACCGACACTCTGTCGCCGAAATTCCGGAGGTTTGTAGGACATGACTGCTTCTACAACTTATAACCCACCACAACCACCAACCGCAGGCATGACCGCTGAACACAAACGCGTGCTTGCCGGTTCCATGGTTGGAACCACCATTGAATGGTTCGACTTTTTCATCTACGCCCAAGCAGCAGGACTCATTTTTGCTGCACAGTTCTTTGACCCCGTCAGCAATGCGAACCCCTCGCTGGCCCAGATCATCTCGTGGGCGTCGCTGGGTATTTCTTTCCTCTTCCGCCCGCTCGGCGCAGTCTTAGCCGGTCACCTCGGTGACCGCATGGGCCGCAAACCCGTACTTGTTATCACCTTGCTGGGCATGGGTGCAGCCACCATGTTGATGGGGCTTTTGCCGACCTATCACGCCATCGGCATCGCCGCCCCCATCTTGTTGGTGCTGCTGCGCATCCTGCAAGGCATGTCCGCTGGCGGCGAATGGGGCGGTGCCGCACTGCTGACCGTGGAGCACGCCCCACACGGTCGCCGCGGATTCTTCGGCGCCTTCCCACAAATCGGTGTGCCCACGGGCATGGCGCTAGCCACCATCTTCATGCTGATTTTATCCAGCATCTTAACCACAGAGGAGTTCCTCGCCTGGGGCTGGCGCATCCCCTTCCTCTCCTCGGTCGTGCTGATCATCGTCGGCTACTTCATCCGCCGCACCGTGGAGGAATCTCCCGCCTTCGAAGAGATGCAAGAGCTCAAGAAGGATTCCTCCGCACCTTTGGCCGTGCTATTTAAAAACCACTGGGCCACCGTGCTCAAGTGCGCCCTGATCTTCGCCGCCAATAACGCCATCGGCTACTTCGTTATCGCGTATTTCATCTCCTACGGCACCAAGTACATCGGCTATGAACGCACCGATGCCCTCGCCGTAGCGCTCGCCGGCGCCGCCGCCTGGCTGGTCTCCACCTTGTACTTCGGCAAACTCTCCGACCGCGTCGGCCGCAAGCGCACCTTCCTCATCGGCTATATCTTCCTCGCCATCTGGTCCGTGCCCATGTGGTTGCTCGTTGACACCGGCAATGTTGCGATGTTCTACCTCGCCGTTATCGTCGTCGGCTTCTTACTCGGCCCTACCTACGGCCCGATGTGCGCACTTTTTGCTGAGATGTTTCCCGTTAAGGTGCGCCTGTCCGGAGTATCCATCGGTTACGCCATCGGCTCGATTATCGGCGGCGCTTTCGCTCCGATGCTCGCAGAAATTCTCTACACCACCTACAACACCTCGATGGCCATTGCCGCCTACTGCGTGGTCATCACTATTATCTCGCTGATCGGCGTACTCCTTGTGCCCAAGGGCATCCAGGACAAAGACCTCCACGTTTAGCCTTTGCTTATCGATGCCCCCGCGCAACCTTGCGCGCCGTCTTCTTAGCAAAAGGCCCGACGCCTGCCAACGTTGCTGAGGCAGGCCCGGTCCAGTTGCCATAGCCAACCAAGTAGAGTCCCTCTACCTTTGGTTGGCTATTTTTATCGAGCAGATTTCGAAACGGCTTGAGCACCGGCCGAAACCCCGTCGCCCAAATCAGGTGATCGACGTCGAGCTCATCGAGCGAAGAAAACATCGGCTGCGCATACAGCTTGCCCTCATCGCGCGCCTTGCGCACCGGCGGAACGACCACGATATCGCCCTGAATCTTTCGCTCGGATTCTCCGTCCGGCTCCCTAGTTCCTAGGATCTGCTGCCGCGCGCGTTGAAATAACACGCGACCATCGACATCATCGGGCAACCAGTGCGGCTCTTCCCGGCTAAACCACCGCGTGGCAACACCAGCGTTGAGCAAGTCTGCGGCAATCTGCGCGCCGGAATCCGAACCGCCGACCACCGCGACTGTGGAACCAGCAAACTCGTCTGGCCCCGGATAATTGCGCGCATGCCACTGCGTGCCAGCAAACTCCCCTGGGTAAAAGGGCACAAACGGTGCATCCCACGTGCCCGTGGCCGCCACCACCGCGCGCGCATGCCACTCCTTGTCACCCGCGTGCACGCGAAACACTCCGTCATCCACGGAGACATCTTCGACCCGCACCGGCCGGATAATCGGAAAATCATAGCGGGCTTCATAGTCTTCTAAATACTCCACCACGTGCGAGGCCGGCGGAAAGCCCGGATAGGACGGCATGGGTTTACCAGGCAGATTCGAGGCATCCGCTGGGCTAAATAACGTCAAGGACGGCCAGGTATCTGGCCACATGCCACCGGCGGAGTCATGTGCGTCTAACATCACAAACTCCACGCCGAATTTCTGCAAATAATAGGCCGTGGCCAGCCCCGATTGCCCCGCGCCCACCACGATGGCGTCCCAGATTTTCATACTCTCCCCAGTCCTTTTCCATGCTATGGTCAATTCGCGTCAAACTTGCCAGCCGCCTTTAATCTCAGCCTGCTAAGTTGTGTGGATCATGATCTCAACTTCGACCCGACCGTCTTCGACCCGTCCGTCACCGGCTGCTCCTTCGTCACGCGCTGTGTCAGCACCGCTTGTAATTACCCTATCTATTGTGGTGATCGCATTAGTGACGCTCGGCAAGCCTTTTGTTGACATCCCCGGGCTCGTCGATGGGCCAGCGCACGCCGTCCGCAGCATCGATACCAAGCTTTTCGATGGCTTCGACCGCCCCAACTATTGGTACGCCCCCTGGACTAACTCCTTGGGCAATATTGCCCTCTTTGTGCCCTTGGCCGCAGGGCTTTATGCGCGCACCAAAAGCTTTTTGCTTGCCGTGGGGGCAAGCTGTGCTGCCTCGGTGGGGATCGAAATAACCCAGTACGCCTTCGCACTGGGTTATACCGATATCGATGACCTTTTCTTCAACACCATCGGCGGCGTCTTAGGCGCCGGATTACTGGTTGTGATTCCGCGCCGCGAGCACCCCGGACTCATGCGGCTTACCGCAGTATTGTTGAGTCTGCTGCTGGCCGGCATGACGGTGCTGGGGCTGCGCTATCACCTGTAAGTAAACGCCTTTAGAAGACGGAGTCGTTCCACCAGCGGCGCTCGGGAAGGCCTGCGCGGCCACCTTCATCATCAAGCTTGATGCCGACGAACTGGTAGAGGTTGACCACATTGTGCTCAAAGCCCCACTCAGATCCTGCCATGTACATGCCCCACAACTTAGCGGTGGGAAGCCCGACTAATTGCACGGCGCGGTCCCAATTGCCCTTCAAGTTCTCGCACCAATCGCGCAAGGTGCGCATGTAATCAAAGCGCAGCGATTCGGTGTGTACGACCTCAAAGCCAATATCCTGCATGGACTTGGTAATTGTGCCCGAGCCCGTGAGCTCACCATCGGGGAAGATATACCGGTCAATAAACGTACCCTTGGCGGTCTTGTGATTGTCCGGGTAGGTAATGCAGTGATTGAGCATGACGCCGCCTTCGTGCAGCTTGTCATGCATAAAGTTAAAGAAGTCCTTGTAGTTATCCACGCCGATGTGCTCGAGCAAACCAATCGCCGAGATGCCGTCAAAACCGGTTTCGGTCACATCGCGGTAGTCCAAAAAGCGCACTTCTGCGAGATCGCCCAAGCCTTCTTCTTCAATCTTGGCCTGCGCCCAGTCTGCTTGTTCGCGCGATAGCGTCACGCCCAACGACTTCACGCCCTGGCGTGCGGCATAACGGACCATGCCGCCCCAGCCACAGCCGACGTCCAAGTGAGTATCGCCAGGTTTGAGATTGAGCTTGTCAAAGACCAGGCGGTACTTATTTTCCTGCGCCTCATCCAAGCTGGCATCTTCTTCTGGGTAGTAGGCACAGGTATAGGTCATGGCCTCACCCAAGAACAACTCATAGAAGTCATTGCCCACGTCGTAGTGGTCGGAGATGACCTCGGCGTCGCGTTCTTTCGTGTGACGCGATAGCCCACTGCGCAACTTGCGCTCAATCCACGAGGAACGCTCTACCTCGGGCACCGGCTGAACTTGGATAGCACCCATGGAGCCCAAAGAGCGCAAGATTTTTGCCATGGTGGAAAAATCCGGCTTTTGGAACTGGGCGTAGAGATCGCGCAGGGAGTCGAAGATGCCATAGGGGTGCGCGAGGTGCTCTCCTTCGACGGTGAGGCCTTCGGTGACAAAAGCACGCGCGAGGCCGACATCGCCGGGGTTGGTGACGATATAGGACAAGCCTTCGGGGGAGTTAATGTTTACGGTGTACTTCGCCTCGGGGGATCCAGCAGTCGAGCCGTCAAAAGCCTTCCAGTAAAAAGGGTTTGGGGTCTTGATCATTGCATCGATGATCTCGCCGACAGTCATCGGTTGAAACGCGGTACTCATCGCTAAATCCATTCCTTCATCTAATTATGGTTATTGATATATGACTATGAAATTGTGCAGGGGGTTTTCGTCCCCGATGGGCGTTTAGCCCATCGGGCTATGCCCCAGTGACGGTCTTTTCGTACAGCCCCGGAAAGCGCTTATCCGGGTCATAGACCTGCTTGAGTGCCTCGGGCAGCTTGCCGCCATAGAGCTGTTCAAACTCTTCGCGGCTATAAAACGCCTCGGAGTACAGCGACTTATGCCCGCCCATCTCCGAGACACGCTGTTCAATCACCCGGTTAAACGCGCCGGGCTCAGCATCCGCAGAGACATGGTCACCGGGCACCGCCGACCAGAAACCAAAGTTAATCCAGGTGGTTTCCGGATCCAGCGGATACAGCGGCCACGGCACCGTGGCATCCTTGGTCTTCTCACCGGTGCCGATAAGCTCCGTCGACTTGGAATTTAGCTTGATCGGGCACAGCCACACCGGCTGGATATCGCAGGCGTTGAAAAACCAGTCCAACCATTCTGCAATGTGGTCGACGGTGACTTCGACGTCTTGCACCACGCGCTCCCGATGCGGCTCGCCCTTGCGCTTATTAATCAGGTTGTGCTCGACATCGTATTTGCGATCGATGCCAATTAACTTCCAATAAAACGAGCTGCGTCGCAGCTCCCGCGGCCACAGCTTGCGCACCGCCGGTTCCTGCGCGCCAAAAGCCCGCGAGCACCAGAACCAGTCGGTATCCCAGCGCCAGATATAATCGCGGATGGTCAACCGGTCGCGCTTGATACCTTCCGGGTGGTGCAGCGAGCGGTAGTAAATCTCATCCCGGGTGTAATCAGAGACCGGGCCCGGCTCATCGGTCGCTACGGCTAAAACCAGGTAGGACTCATCGGCCGAAAAAGACACCCCGTCGATGCCGTGTAAGTCCTTGCCCTCAAAAGTCTGCTCATTAACGTAGCGTGCCACCGCGTCTTGGTAGCTTTCCAAGTCATGAAAGCGCACGTGGTTGAGCTCAATAAAATCCGCGACTTCTTCCAGCTCAATTTTCAAACGCACGGCATAACCCAACGAGCCATAAGAGTTGGGAAACGAGCGAAATAGGTCCACATTCTGAGTGCGCGAGCAGGTAATAATCTCACCCGTGCCGGTTAAAATATCCATTTCAAGAACGGATTCATGCGGCAACCCATTGCGAAAGGAGGTCGATTCCACGCCCATTCCCGTCACCGCGCCACCCAAAGTAATGGTCTTGAGCTGCGGGATAACAAAAGGCGCCAGCTTATACGGCAAGGTCGCATCCACCAGGTCCTCATAGGTGCACATGCCTTGGACCTCGGCGGTGCGCTCCACTGGGTCAATTTCAATAACCCCAGCTAGGCCGCTGACATCTAAACCAGCCGAGTTGCCCTCGCGGCCACGAAAGAGATTCGAGGTCTTTTTCGCCAAACGCACACGCTGGCCACGGGGTACGGCGTCAAAGCTAGCTTTGAGCTTATCGATGCCCTGCTGATGGCGATACCACCCCACGGGGACGATCTCTTCCGCATCCACACTGCGGCGTTGAACTAGTGACCCCAGGGCATTAGTCACATTGCCCCCGATATTCAGCAGACTTTGTGAAACACTCATGTGAGGCCACTTTAACCTCTTTTGTGTCGCCTCGCCTATCAAAGGGTCAATATTGACCCAAAGAGGTGAAAAACTTCAAGCTTTTAGCAATTCTCGCGCGCCGGCGCGGAAGTGGTTTTCGCTCGAAATCACCGTAAAGGCCGTGCTCGCGGTGAATTGCGCGGCGAAAAAAGTCCGCGCGATGGTGAATTTTGTCACCACCGCTAAATCAATTTGCGCTCGCGCGCGACGGTCACCGCCGCGGTGCGGTTGTCCACGCCCAATTTTTGATAAATGTGAATCAGGTGCGTTTTCACCGTCGCCTCGGAGATAAACATCTGCTTCGCCAACTGCTTATTCGACGCGCCGGTCGCAAGCGCCTGCAAGATTTCAATCTCGCGTGCCGATAGCGATTGCTGCGGCCGGCCCACGCGCTCAGCCAGCAGCCCTGCGACTTCCGGCGAGAGGGTGCGGCGGCCTTCAACGGTGGCCACGACGGCATCGTGAAGCACTTGCTCGGGGGAGTCTTTGAGCAAATAGCCCAATGCCCCGGCTTCGACTGCGGCGATAATATCGGCCTCGGTGTCATAGGTGGTCAAAATCAATACCGGCGGCCCACCGGCATCGCGCACGCGCCGGGTTGCAGAAATCCCGTCCATGCCGGGCATCTGAATATCACAGACCACCACATCCACCGCCAGTGATTCCGGCGCAAATAACCGCTCGACATCTTTGCCGCTGCGGCCTTCGGCCACGACTTCAATATCGTCAAAAGAATCCAAAATAGCCCGTAGCCCTGCGCGCACTACCGGGTGGTCATCGATGAGCATGACTTTAATCGTCATCTACTTCTCCTTCTCACTGGTCAACGGCAACCGGGCCGCCAAAGCCGTACCGCCCTCGGGTTGGGATTCAATACTCAAGCTGCCACCAAGGGCTGCAATCCGCCTGTCCAATCCTGCCAGTCCGAAGCTACCCTCCGGCGAGGTTGTATCCATGCCGACGCCATCATCGACGACATCAATGGTCACGGCATCGGCAAAGACGCTTAAGGTCACCACCGCCGTCGAGGCGTGGGCGTGTTTGACCACATTAGATAACCCTTCTTGCGTGCACCGAATAGCGGCGGCGGCAATCGGCTGCGGAATAGTCGCGGTGATATCACCGGCAAATTCCAGGCGAAACTCCGTCTTTTCCCCCAGCGCGGCGCCGCGCTCACGCATGCGCGCTAGTGTTCCCCGCAACGCATCCGGCAACGACTCCTGCACATCCGGCGAGGCCAAATCGCGGACAAAGCGCCGGGCCTCGGCCAAATTATCCACCGCGACGGATTCAATCGTGGCCAATTGTGTCTGCGGATCCTCCGAACTTTTCGCCGCGCGCGCCAATAGCACAATGGAGCTTAACCCCTGCGCGACCGTGTCATGAATCTCGCGCGAGAGCCGCTCACGTTCTTCCAAACGGCCTGCTTGATGCTCACTGGCAGCGAGTTCTTCCTGCGTGGTGCGCAATTGCCGCGCCACCGCGCGGTGATGCTGCACCTCGGCGTGCAACGCCCGGTACGCAAAATAGATAGCCACCGCTAAAGCCGTGCCAATCAACGGACCAATCGCCGCGGCCAACGCCCACGACTCCGGATGCAACCACAACGGCACAAACGCCGCCGCCACCCACAGCCCGGCCACCGTTACAAGCGCGGGCACCAAAGCCAGGATGTGCAAGGTCAAAAACACCAGCGGAAATTCCAGCCACAAAAAATCCTGCGAATGCGTCAATAACACCAGCCACAACACGATGATGCCGGCCAGCCACCCATATTTCGCCCCCACCGAAATGGCTTCCCGCCGCTGAGCCCGGTGGCGCTCCACGACAGTGCCCGCCACATATAACAAAGCCAGCGCCACGGACAAAAGCGGCACGGCGTAGTTCAAGGGGGCATCGAAAAGCGAGCGCAGCACACCGAAACCTAAAAGGAAGGCAAACATGACATGCAAGCCCACCCGCAGTCCATCGAGCACGCGCAATAAGGGATTTAAATCCGAAGTACTCACCTTTCCCAGGCTAGTGCGAATGAGGGTGGACGAGGAATCAACCAGACGGTTGATTGCGAAACCAACCGGCGACCCGATTACTTAATGACCTGCGCAAACCACAATAGAAGTCATGTTCTTAAGTCTTCGAGATATCGCATTCGCCCGCGGCCGGTTCGCCATGATGACCGGCGTCGTGGCCATGATCACCCTTCTACTTGTCATGTTGTCTGGGCTTACTGGCGGCCTAGGCAAGCAAAACACCTCCGCGTTGGAAGCACTCAACCCACAAGGGGTCGTGTTTACCTCCGAGGAACCATCCTTTACTGAATCAGCTGTTACCGCGGAAGATATCAGCGCCCACGACGGTGCCACCCCACTGGGCGTGGGCCAAACCCGCATGGAAGTCAACGACACCGCCGCCGGCATTGGCCTGTTCGGCCTACCGGAAGGCACCACTATTCCGGGCACGGACGAAGCCGTCGACGATGGAATCGCCATCCCCGAGACCACCGCCGAGGACCTAGACCTTGCTGCCGGCGACGAGGTCAAGCTCGCCGGCCAGGACCAAATCATCTCTGCCATCGTGCCGGATATGTACTACTCCCACTCACCCGTGGTGTGGACAACCACCCAAAACTGGGCCGATATCACCCACGCCCCCGCTGATGTACGCGGTACGGTCTTGCTCACCTCCACTGACGACGGCGATGCCGTCAGCCTCAAGGAATCCTTCAACGGACTAGCTTCCTACTCCTCGGAGCAAGGCTCCTTGCTGACGATGCAAGGCTTCCTGTACGTCATCTCCGCCCTGGTCACCGTGGCCTTCTTATCCGTCTGGACCATCCAACGCACCCGTGACCTATCCATCCTGCGCGCTTTGGGCGCTTCCGGAAACTACCTGCTCAAAGATGCTCTCGGCCAAGCCGCTGTCATCTTGACCATCGGCGCTGGCCTCGGCGGCCTGGTCGGCTGGGGCTTAGGCGCTCTGGCCTCCGGTGTCCTGCCCTTTGAACTCAGCGCTGCCACCGTCCTTGCCCCCACCATCGGAATCTGGCTGCTCGGCATGCTCGGCGCCCTGCTCGCTACCCGCAAGGTATCTCAAACTGACCCCATGATTGCTCTTGGAGGAAATGCTTAACATGAAAAACGACACGAACTACGCACTGAAGATTTCCAATGCGACCGTTATCTACCCCGACGGCGAAAGCACCGTCACCGCACTCGATAACGCCGACCTTGCCACCAAGCCGGGGGAAATGACCGCGATTGTCGGAGAGTCCGGCTCCGGCAAATCCACCCTGCTGTCTGTCGCCGCAGGTCTGGTCAGTCCTAATTCCGGCAGCGTGGAAGTCGCCGGCATCGACCTCACCGGCGCCGATGACAAGACCCGCTCGCAGGTACGCCGGGACCACATTGGTGTTATCTTCCAGCAGGCCAACCTCATTGCTTCACTTACGGTGCGCGAACAGCTGTTGATTATGGACCACATCCGCGGGGTGCGCATGCGCCCGAGCCACGCTGATGAATTGCTGGACCTCGTGGGATTGGATGGCATGGGCAATCGTCGCATGGCACAGCTTTCCGGTGGTCAGCGCCAGCGCGTTAATATTGCGCGCGCTTTGATGGCCGACCCCGAGCTTTTGCTTGCCGATGAGCCCACCTCCGCCCTCGACTCCACGCTTTCGCAGGAGATCATGGGGTTGATTGTGCGCTTAACGCGCGAGATGAACACCGCCACCGTGATGGTTACCCACGACCGCTCCCTGCTGGATTTTGTGGACCAAGCAGTAGAAGTCCACGACGGTCGCGTCAATTACGCCGAAGTAAAACACTAAGCACCAACAGCAGAAAACTGCGAGATACTGAGGACATATCCCCCGAACCGGCGCCGGAAGCTCTATGAGCTGCGGCGTCGGTTTCTTGCGCTTAGCTTCGCAATCGCCGGGCTGATCGCGCGTGCAATCGCCATCGCCGTAGTCGGGGCATAACCTGCTGGCGCATTGTCTGCGGGCTGCGCGGCCGCGAGGGCCGCCGCATGCGCGTGCAGTGCCACCGCGGATAGCAGCGTGCGCTGCATCGAATGCTGCGCTGGCCGCGGCGCTTCGGATTGCTTTGCGCGGTGGGCGACTAACGCGCCGATAATACCGGCGAGCACATCACCGGAGCCGGCCGTTGCTGCGAAAGAATTACCGGTATTAACACTGACGGGTAACGCCTGGGGCGAAGTAATCGTGGCAATTCGCCCTTTCAGCAGGATATGGCAGCCCCACTGATCACTGAGTTCTTGCTGCGAGCCACCCAGGCGCGCAAATTCCCCGGCGTGCGGGGTCAGCACCGCGCCGCGAAGCTTATCGTGGAGATGGTCGTGCTGGGCGATTAAAGAAATGGCATCGGCATCGATGACCACGGGCAAAGACGTCACTAAAATCTCTTCGAGCTCTGCTAATGCCGCATCATCTGTACCGCGGCCAGGGCCGACCACCCATGCATCCACGCGCCGGGCAGAAGCCACATCGCGGGCAGGGACTACCTCGGGAAACTCCGTGATATCACCGAGGGTCATCACCATCGACGAGCTCATGTGCAGCGCACCTGCCGTACACATGATGCCCGCGCCGGGAAACTGCTCACTACCCGCGGCAATACCGGTAACACCGTGGGTGTATTTATTATCAAAAATCCCCGGTATCAACCTCGGCAGCGGGCCGGTAGTGGCTAGGTGGTGGACATCGTCAGGTAAAGGCTGAGTCCACACATCCGTGGTGCGGCTGGGCTCAAAGCTGGTATAGCCCACGGGGGCATGCTTGTCGATGGCCGCCTTGAGCCCAATATCTGCCACCACCACCTGCCCGCACTCGGGATGGTTGGCATGTGGGGTGCGCGCATGGCCAAAGGTGATTGTGGCATCGGCCAGCACGCTGCGCTGCGTTCCACAACCGGTGGGGCAGTCAATGGCTAAGACCTTATCCCCGCGATCGACTAACGCGGCGACCTCAGCTGACACCTCGCGCGAGGCCCCCAGGCCGGCGACGGCATCAATGACCAGGTCGTAGGTTTCGTCATCGTCGGTATCGGCGCCGGTATGCACGACCCCGCCTGCGGCTTGAAAGGTGGCTAGCGCTGCTTCATGCGCGCGCTCGGCAACCAGCACCGCGTGCACCGTGTGCCCGGCTAGTGCTAGGTGCGCGCCGGCAAAAAGCCCATCGCCGCCATTGCCACCGGGACCGGCAATAACCAAGACCTGGCCTGTATCCGGCAGCATCGCCACCGCAACCCCCGCGCACGCCTGCGCGGCCTTTTTCATCACCGCATCCGGCTCGGGCTCGGCAGCTAAGACTTCTTGCTCTGCCGCGCGCGCGGCCTGGAGCGAATAAACGGGGCTTAATGCTGACACGTAGGGCACCAAAATACTTTCCGACCTTCCAGAATCTGCGAGACCACCGGCGTATTGCACACATAACACGGCAAACCCTCGCGCCGATAGACATAGACCTCACCGCCGTGGTCATCTTTGCGGGGATCACGCCCCATGGCCTCCGGGGTGTGCTCTGGCGCCACCGTATCAATTCGGCCCGCCACCACGCCGTAATTCATCAACTCCACCAGGTCCTGCCAGATGGCGGCGAACTGCGCATCCGTAAGCTCATTGCCGCGGCGCGAGGGCAAAATCTGCTGGCGAAATAGCACCTCGGTGCGATAAATACTGCCCACCCCGGCAAATAACGCCTGGTCTAATAACAACGAGCCAATCGTGCGCTTCGACCGCTGCACTTTCACACGCAGCGGCTCCGGGTCGGTGTCGGCAATCAGCGGATCAAAACCCACCTTCGCCAGCTGCGCGTCGTATTCTTCCTCCGTAATTAACCGGCACCACTGCGGACCGCGCAGATTCGCCGCCTGTTCGCCATTAGAAATATGCAGCCGAATCTGCCCGCGACGCGACTCTGGGTCTTCAAATAAAAACTGCCCGATAAGCCCTAAGTGAATGTAGATGATGTGGGCGGGGGAGGGGGCATCGAAAAGCAAGAAAAGATGCTTGCCAAAAGCCTCCGCGCGCTCTAAGCGAAACCCATCTAACTGCTCTGCCTCGGTGGCAAAACGCCCCTGCGGAGAGGAGACCTCAAGATCCATTCCGCGGAAATCTTGATTAAACGTGTGGGCTAAACGGTGAATGACGTGACCTTCAGGCATGATATCTAGTTTATAAGTTTTCCGGTACATTCAGTGATTGGACGCGTCAGCGAGAAAGGCACACGATATGGGGCAAGCACAAGGATTCGACCGAGAAAAATACATCTCGTTGCAATCCGAACACATCAACAACAGGCGTGCGGAAATCGGCGGGCGGCTTTACCTAGAAATGGGAGGCAAGCTTTTCGATGACATGCACGCCTCTCGCGTTTTACCCGGGTTTACCCCGGACAATAAAATCGCCATGCTGCAGCGCATCAAAGATGACGTCGAGATTTTGGTGTGCATCAACGCCAAAGACATCGCCCGGCAAAAAGTCCGCGCCGATTTGGGCATCTTGTATGAAGATGATGTGCTGCGGTTGATTGATGTCTTCCGCGAGCGCGGGTTTTTGGTGGAAAATGTTGTCATCACCCAGTTTGAAGACAGCAATGAACAAGCCGTCGCGGTGGTCGACCGCTTGCGCCGGTTGGGGCTGAAAGTCTCCAAACACCGCAATATCCCGGGCTATCCCACCAATACGGACCTGATTGTTTCCGAAGACGGGCTGGGCAAAAATGAATACGCCGAGGTCACCCGCGACTTGGTGGTGGTGACTGCACCGGGGCCGGGGTCTGGAAAGTTGGCGACGGCGCTGTCGCAGATCTACCACGAACTCAATGCGGGGCTCAAGGCTGGTTATGCCAAATTTGAAACCTTCCCCGTGTGGAACCTGCCTCTAGAGCACCCCGTTAACCTGGCTTATGAAGCGGCCACGGTGGATCTCAATGACGCCAATGTCATCGACCACTTTCACCTCAAAGCCCACGGCGAATCCGCGGTCAACTACAACCGCGACGTTGAAGCCTTCCCGCTGCTGTCTGCCCTGTTGGAGAAGATGACCGGGCATGTGCCTTATCAATCGCCCACGGATATGGGCGTGAATATGGTCGGCTATTGCATCACTGATGATGAGGTGTGCCGCGAGGCCAGCGACCAAGAAATCATTCGCCGCTATTTCAAAACGCTTGTCGATGAAGCCCGCGCCGGCCTCGACGACGTATGGTCCTCGCGCGCAGCGGTGGTCATGGCCAAAGCAGGCATTAAAGCCACCGACCGCCGCGTGGTCATGCCCGCGCGGTTGCGCGCCGAGGAGACCAAAGACGCCGCCTCCGCCATGGAGCTTGCCGATGGCACCATCATTCGCGGGCGCACCTCCGAACTGCTGGGCTGTTCTGCGGCCATGCTGCTTAATGCGCTGAAGCACTTAGCGGGAATCTCCGATGACATCTTATTGCTCTCGCCGGAATCCATTGAGCCGATTCAAACACTCAAGACCAAGCACTTGGGCTCGCGCAACCCGCGTCTGCACACCGATGAAGTCTTGATTGCCTTGTCGGTCTCGGCGGCCAAAGATGACAATGCGCGCCGGGCGCTGAATGAAATCAAACAACTGCGGGGCTGCGATGTACACACCACGACGATCTTAGGCTCGGTCGATGAAGGCATCTTCCGCAACTTAGGCGTTTTGGTCACCTCGGATCCTGTCTTTGCACGCAAGACGGCGCTGTATCAGAAGCGATAATTTATCCAATGCCACGGGGCGGGTTTAGACTAGCTCCCGTGAGCATCGGCAAAATTCTTCTCTACTACAGCTTTACTCCCCTCAAAGACCCGGAAGCCATCATGTTGTGGCAGCGCGACTTGTGCGAATCCTTAGGGCTCAAAGGGCGCATCCTCATCTCCGAACACGGTATTAACGGCACCGTGGGCGGAGATATGGACGCGTGCAAAAAATACGTGCGCAAAACCAAGGAATACCCGGGTTTTAAAAAGATGGCCTTTAAATGGTCCGACGGCGATGCCGACGATTTTCCGCGCCTGTCGGTCAAAGTCCGCGATGAGATTGTGGCCTTTGGCGCGCCGGGTGAGCTCAAAGTCGATGAAGATGGCGTCATTGGCGGTGGGGTGCACTTAAAGCCGGAGGAGGTCAACGAGCTCGTCGAAAAGCATGGCGATGACGTGGTCTTTTTCGACGGCCGCAACGCCATGGAAGCCGAAATTGGCAAATTTAAAAATGCCGTGGTGCCCGATGTGAAAACCACCCATGATTTCATCAAAGAAATCGAATCCGGCAAATATGACTGGATGAAAGACCGCCCGATTGTTTCCTACTGCACCGGCGGGATTCGCTGTGAGATTTTATCGGTCTTGATGAAAAACCGTGGGTTTAAAGACGTGTATCAAATCGATGGCGGCATTGTGCGCTACGGCGAAAAATATGGCAACGAGGGGCTGTGGGAAGGCTCCATGTATGTCTTTGACAAGCGCATGCACCACGAATTTGGCGCTGGCGTCAACGATCCGGGGTTTATCCAGCTCGGTCACTGCGTGCAGTGTGGGGCGGGGACCAATACCTTTGTCAACTGCGTCAATGAAGATACCTGCCGCCAGCAGGTCTTGCTTTGCGATGACTGCGCGTCGCAGACCTCGACCGCCAACTGTGGCCGCGAGGATTGCCAGCAGGTCGCAGCAGAGCTAGAGGCAGCGGAGAAGTAGCTAGCTGTGGATAACTTCGCGGTTTAGGTGATGTGACAGCGGAGTTATCCACAGGTTTTACCGCCTGCGCTCGTGGTTGGGGCGCGGGCTTATTAGGTTGAAGGCATGAACATTTTATCGGCCTTTGCCTTCTTTAGCAGCCATGGCGTGTCCTTTCTACGCGCGGTGATGGACTTGCATGCCTATGATCTTGTGGAATACGGCATGTCGGTTGATCAAGCCAAACGGTATAAGCGGGTCGCCAACGCGTTCTTAGGTCCGGCTGATTCCCCGCGCGTGCAGCGTGAGACGCTGGAGCTCGCCGAGCGCCAAGGAATGTCGGTGGACCGGTTAATCATGATTGACCGGCACGCGACGAAAGTAAAAGCCCGCGGTCAAGCCTGGGCTTTGCGCGCGGAATTAGTGGCGATGACGGGCACTTTCGACGAGGTCAATGAATTCGCGGCCGAGCGGGTGCGCGAGATTGTAGGGCCGACCCCGCGCAAGCCGGGCGTGCGGTTTTCGCGCAGCCGCGATGGCATGCGCACGATGACCGTGACCGATGAGCAGCGCGAGATTACAGATTTAGAAAAGACCCTGGATGCCATTTGTGCTGCGGGCAAGAAGGGCGCCGACGACGCGGCGAGCGCGTCAAACGCGGGAACGCAGGACGTGGTCCCGCGCAGTGAAGCCTTGCGCACGGCTTTTTGGCAGCATCTGCGCGACGGTGGCGGAGTAATTAAACCGGCGTATTCCACGGTGATCGCGATCGGGGTTGATGACGCCTTCCGCATCCTGAGCGGTCGCGGTGATGATGTGGTGCTCGGGTTATCCGATGGCACCACGATGACCGGAGCCGAGTACCTCGCGGCGATGGATGCCGGCGAGCTGGGACGCGATATCTTCGCGGGGCTTTTCCACCCCGTCTCCGGCCCGGTGAACTTATATAGCGCGCGCTTTGCCTCGTTCAAGCAGCGAATGTTGGCGAAGGCCGAAAACCTGGTGTGCCCGTGGCCTGAGTGCGCGGTGCCGGCCGATAGGTGCCAAGTCCACCACATCGACGCGCACGCGCACGGCGGGCAGACCGAACCATCGAATCTGACGATGCTGTGCCCCTATCACAACGGAGTCAACGATGATGAGGCGAATAAACGCCGGCGCGGCCGAGTGGATAGACACTTCGGGCACGTGCGCTACACCACCCCGTCGGGGCGGATCATCGCCAATCGGCATGACAATTGCACGCGCGGCGCGATGCATCTCATCGCGAAGAAGGTGTGGGTTTAAGAGTTTAAAACGTTGGATAATTCCAGCAGGGTTTGTGTCATCCAAAACATGCAGTGTGGCACCATGACCCAAAAAGCGCCCATCCACGGACGCCACCGCAGGTAACTGCGCAATTTGCGGATCAACATTACTGCGGAGCCGATCAAGCCTAAGATCGGGGTGATCGATACCACGATGACCCAGATGATCTGCTGGGTTGAGGAGCAAAACCACGTGGCATTGCCCGCGTCGCATTCGGGACCGCCGACGAGACGGAAAATGACGACGGACCCCACTGCGACGATCAACGAGATCGCCACGGTGATGATGGTAAACCACACGGCTTGCCGGGTTGAGGCGCGGTTTAACTCGGCGATGCGCGCCGGATCGGGCTCATCCGCTAAGTCATCGAACGACGCGGGCTCAGGCCGCGGCATATTAGTAAAGTCCGCGTCTGTGGACAGATCATTTTCCGGATGATCTGGGCCCGTGAAATCAAACCGACGATCGTTCATATCTTTGACCCTACTAGCTTGTCTTCCGCGATGGCCATACGATGATCGGAACCGACAGATGCGGCAGCAATTCCGTGGCCCGCGATCCAATAAACACCCGCTCTAAAGCACCCATGGGTGATGAACCCAAGCAGATGAGATCGCCCTTTTTCCATTTCAGTGAATCTACTGCGGCGCGCCACCCCTTGCCGGAGCCAATCTCCGTGCGGATTTCGAGGTCCGGAAAGCGCTCGCCCACGCGCTCGCGGGCGATATCTAGCCGGCCCAAAGAATGCTCGCGCCACTGCGAGGTTAATTCCAAGGCCACATCGAGGTTGTCATTAATAGGCGCGTTGACTAACCCGTGGGAAGAAAACACGATGATGCGCAGGGGCACGTTCCAAGTGGAGGCTAAAAAGGCGGCATCGATAAGCGCGGGCACATCGTCGATGCCTTGCTCTTCGGTCAGCGCAAAGTTCAACCGGGTTACCCCGTGCTTGGATAATTTCGCCGCGCGGGGGCTAAGTCCCACGGGAATCGGCGAATAGTGCAAGAGACTATCGGCGGTCGAGCCGGCGAGAAAGCGTCCTTTGGCAGCACCTTGATTGGGGCCCAACAGAACCAAGTCAGCGTCGAATTCTTCGGCGGCTTGGGTTAAAAGCTGCGGTTTAGACGGACCGTCCATGAGCACGGAATAATCTTTATTCCACTGCTCGCGGGGGATGCCGGCGGCTTGCAGGGTGTTTTTGACCGCTTGCTTGCAGGCTTTGGCTTCTTGCGCAAACCATTTATGGTATTTCCCGCCGAGTTTTTGCATGGAGACCTCGTGCCACGGCTGCACAAAAGCAGACAGCACGCGAACTTCCACCGGGGTGGTGCGGGCCAGCCAAGCCGCATATTCGATCGGTTCAGTACCACCGGAGGCCGGCGTCCAGGAAATGAGGATACGGTAAGCGCGTTTATCTGAATTCAGCGGCATAAAGAAACAACGTCAGGGGTTAAGGATGTGTTGTACACCCTCATCCTAGTAAGCCCGACGCTATTTCTGTGAATCCTGGGTAGGGCGGTAAATTTCCGCGAGCTTGGTAATAAGCTCGGAGATCTCCCGGGCGGTTTGCAAGCCCTCGGCATCTAGCCAGCGCAAAATCTCTGCTAAAGCCTCGGCGCGCTCTTTGCTCACGCGTTCTAATTCGGCAGCGCCCTTCTTAGTCAGCTGCACCATCACGCCGCGGCGGTCTTTTTCATCGCGGCTGCGCTCAATAAAGTTGCGTTGTTCTAATTGGTAAAGCGCATTCGATGCCGTGGGCATGCGAATTAACTCAGCGGCGGCGACCTGGCTAACGCGCGCGGCACCGCGGGCTTTGAGCTGGTTCATAATCGAGACCTGCGAGGTCGTCAACGATCCACCTTCGGTGGTGCGTTGGAAAATCACGACTAATTTATTAAGTGCCGGTTGAATATCTTCGGCTACTTCGAGCGCATCTTCCAGGCTGGACGGGGATTGATTATTAGCTTCGGTCATAAAACAAGAATACCGCTCACATGTACGTATTTGTAGTTAATTAACCAAAAAGTTAGGTTTTGGACCCTAAAATATTTTGACCCAAAGCTAAACCACGCTTCCGGGCATATTCTCACATCTTGAAAGCCCGAAATGCGTGGTCTACGTGGGTTTGTCTACGCCTGATTGTCGGCCGTGTCTGCTCCGATGATGAACGCTTCGAGGGCGGCGCGGGCTTCATCGTCAGGCATTTGCTGCGGCGGCGACTTCATCAAGTACGCCGATGCCGGCAAGATAGGTCCACCGATGCCGCGGTCCAAGGCGATCTTGGCGGCGCGCACAGCATCGATGATGATGCCGGCAGAGTTCGGCGAATCCCAGACCTCGAGCTTGTACTCCAAATTCAGCGGAACTTCACCGAAGGCGGAGCCTTCCAAGCGGACATAGGCCCACTTGCGGTCATCGAGCCATTCGACGTAGTCGGACGGGCCGATGTGCACGTTGCGGTCTTCCTTTTTGCCTGCCAGCGGGGAATCCTGCAAGTTGGAGGTCACGGCTTGGGTTTTGGAAATCTTCTTGGATTCCAAGCGGTTGCGGTCCAGCATGTTTTTAAAGTCCATGTTGCCGCCGACATTGAGCTGCATGGTGCGCTCGAGGCGCACGCCGCGGTCTTCAAATAACTTGGCCATCACGCGGTGGGTAATGGTCGCACCTACCTGGGATTTGATGTCGTCGCCGACAATCGGCACGCCAGCATCGGTAAATTTCTGCGCCCACTCCGGGTCGGAGGCAATAAAGACGGGCAGGGCATTGACAAAAGCAACGCCGGCATCGATAGCAGCCTGGGCGTAGTACTTATCGGCTTCTTCGGAACCTACCGGCAAATAGGACACGAGGACATCGGCGCCGGAATCTTTTAAGGCTTGGACGACATCGACAGGCTCTGCGTCGGATTCTTCAATGGTTTCCAGGTAGTGTGTGCCCAGACCATCCAAGGTAACGCCGCGCTGCACGGTAACGTTCATATGGGAGAGCTCGGTAATGGTAATCGTGCAGTTGCGCGAAGCGCGGGTGGCATCGGAGAGATCCTGGCCGACCTTGGCGGCGTCAACGTCGAAGGCGGCAACGAATTCGATATCGCCCACGTGGTAATCGCCGAATTGGGCGTGCATGAGCCCGGGAATTTTTTCATCGACCGCGGCGTTGCGGTAGTACTCCACGCCTTGGATTAACGAGGTGGCGCAGTTGCCAACACCAACGATGGCAACCTTTACTGTTGAGGCCATTTTTCGGCATGCTCCTTGACTATAATTTTGGTTAAGCCTTGAACTCCCAACCCTAGGGTTGACGGCCTCTCAAGTGCTACTTTGTGCGGAGGTGGATCGATAAAGTTGATGATATTAAGGTGGAAAAGGTGAGTGGCATAACACCTCAAGTGGCCTATAAACACAAGGTTTCACACGAGTGGGAACGCGCGGCAACCCTGCGCGAGGTGCGTGCTGGGCGGGTCGATACTGACGCGGTCCGTGACGCGGATTTCTTGCTGCGCGCAGCCGCAACCCACCACGGGGTCGATTCTTTACGGCCATGCCCGTTATGTGGGTCTACACTGCGTAATACACGCTGGGTGTATGGCGAGGTTTTAGGTCGTCGCGCGGGCAGCGCCCGGAGCGAGAAGGAAATCGCCGAGTTTGTGGCAGAAGGTTTAGAATTTACTGTCCATACCGTAGAGGTATGCATTGCTTGTCGATGGAACCATCTTTTAACCTCCGAAGTAGCCTATGGAAAGTGTTAACGTGCGTGTATCGCAGTAGTATGAAACCCCAGAGTTATACCCGGCGACTAATTAAGCACTATAGAAGTAAGGCGCGTTTAGGTGAGCGATAAGAAGGAAACGACTCCGTCTTCCGGCAGGAGGCGGAAAAAAGGTACACGCCGCTGGCCGTGGATTGTGTTGATTATTGTTGCAATTTTCATCGCTATCCCAGGCGGAATTTTTGCGTATGCGTATGTGCAATACGAGGTGCCGGAGCCGGAAGATCTGGCTAATAACCAGATTTCGACGATGTACGCCTCGGATAACAACACGCAGATAGCGCGCATCGTGCCGCCGGAAGGCAACCGCACCCACGTGAGTTTGGACGAGATTCCTGACCACGTGGAAAATGCTGTGCTCGCCGCCGAAGACCGCGATTTTTGGACGAACTCGGGCTTTTCCTTTACCGGGTTTGTTCGCGCTGCACTGGGTAAGGTTACCGGCAATGACTCTGCCGGTGGTGGTTCCACCATTACTCAGCAGTATGTGAAAAACACCCTGGTGGGCAATGAGGTCTCCTATATCCGCAAGGCGCGCGAGTTGGTCTACTCCATCAAGATGACCAACCAGTGGGAGAAAGAAGACATCCTCAACTCCTACCTGAACACGGTCTACTTCGGCCGCAATGCCTACGGCCTGCAGGCTGCGTCCTTGGCCTATTTCGACAAGGACGTCGAAGAGCTCACCGTGGAAGAAGGTGCCATGCTCGCCGGCATCATTCAGGCACCGAGCAACTGGGACCCAGCGGTGGACGCGCAGCAGTCCGAACAGCGTTGGAACTACGTGCTCGACGGCATGGTGGAAATGGATGCCTTGCCCGAAGACCAACGCGCGGGCATGCAATTTCCGCATACCGAAGAGCAATCTGCTGTCTCTGCATACACTGAGGCCACCGGTGCCAATGGCCACATTAAAGACCAAGTGATTGCGGAATTGGAAGAAGTCGGCATCTCGGAAGATGACGTCAACACCCGAGGGCTGCGCATTACCACCACAATCGATCCCACCGTGCAAAATGCCAGCGTTGATGCGGTCGATGCCAACCTGGCACCATTGCAAGAAGATGCTCGGGCTGCGGCGGTGACCATCGATCCATCGACAGGCGCCGTGCGTGGGTACTTTGGCGGCAACGAAGCCTCGGGCTGGGACTACGCCAATGGTGCCACCGAGACCGGGTCGACGTTTAAGATCATGGCGCTGGCAGCAGCATTGCAGCAGGGTATTCCGCTGAGCCAGAACTACTCCTCGGCGCCGTATGATTTGACTGGGATTACCATCGGCAATGTCAATAACAACACCTGTGGTGTGTGTTCTATTGAAGAAGCGCTGATGCACTCGTACAACACCTCCTTTATGCGCCTGCAGCAGGACTTGGAAAACACCACCCAAGACACCGCCGATATGGCGTATTCCTTGGGCGTTGCGGAATCGCTGCCGGGCATTGAGCGCACCTTGACCGAAAATGGCAAGCAGCCTTATGAAGGCATCGTGCTGGGCCAGTACCGCTCGCGTCCATTGGATATGGCAGTAGCGATGGCGACGTTGACCAACCGCGGCGTGTGGCATGACCCGTACTTTGTACAGCGTGTGGAAACCAACTCTGGCGAAGTTCTGTATGAACACCCCAACGATGAAGGCGAACGCCGCGTATCCGCGCAGGTTGCGGATAACGTCATCCAGGCGATGAAGCCGATTGCGGGCTGGTCGAATGGTGCATTAGCCGGAGGCCGTGAATCGGCCGCGAAGACCGGTACCCACCAGTTGGGGGATACGGGTCTGAACAAGGACACTTGGATGGTCGGTTCGACCCCGCAGCTGGCTTCGGCGGTGTGGGTCGGTGCCGCGGATAATGCCTCGGCGATTAACAACGCCTGGGGTGGCGTGATGTACGGCGCGGGTGCGCCGACGCAGATTTGGAAGCAGATTCTAGACACCTCGCTTGCCGATGCCGAGTGGGAGTCCTTCCCGCAAGCCGTGCCAGTTAGTTACGGGTTTAACGAACTATCCAATGCAACGGCCTGGGATCCATCGTGGAACTCAACGCCATCGACGGATAGCTCAGGTACCACGGGAGGTACCACCCGTGGCGGTGGCGCAGGCGGCGAAGCCACCCGGGAAGAAGAGACCGACTCCGGCACCACGCCAAGCCCCGATGCGGGAGACGGTGCGCGTCCTAGTGATCCGCCAGAAGGCGGCGATACCGGCGGTGACGACGGCGGAGGCGGTGGCGGTAATGCGCCAGCACCACCAGCGCCACCATCAGTCGATGATGTCATCGGCGACCTAGAAGATATATTTGGCTAAGTCTTAGCGCGCTTGAGCCGTGCAGACCCTCTTTCGTGAAGGAAGAGGGTCTTTTGCATTTCTTAGGCGATAATGGAGGACATGAATGTTGTCACCATCGGAATCGTGTCCATCGCCATCGGGTTTATTTGTTTCCTGAGCGCGTACTACACCTTCCAGCGCGGCAAGGATCGACGCGTTCCTATTGCGCTGGGAATCGCGACGTTAGTCTTTTTAACCATCATCCCCGTCTTTTGCGCGGTCTTTTATGCCGCGACCTCGAACGGGTACTGAAAAACTTGCAAACTACAACGGTGTAATTTTGCGGAGCAATTGCGCTGGTGTAGGGGATTTTCGATCCCGGGGGTGATGCGGTACGCTGGTGAGGTTGCTTGACGCAACGTACCCTCCTGCCATGTCCGCAAAGGTGATGTGGCCGAAACTACTAGACCATAGGAGGTGATGAGGTCCGTGCGTCACTACGAAGTCATGATCATTTTGGATCCGAGCCAAGATGAACGCACTGTAACCCCGTCCCTAGACAAGTTCCTCGAGACCGTTCGCTCTGAAGGCGGCAAGGTCGAGAACGTTGATGTGTGGGGCAAGCGTCGCTTGCTGTACCCAATCAACAAAAAGGAAGAGGGCGTTTACGCTGTTGTAAATCTCGAGTGCGAGTCTGCGACCGTGCTGGAGTTCGACCGTCGCCTGAGCCTGAACGACTCTGTTCTGCGTACCAAGGTTCTGCGCACAGACAGCAAATAACGGATACTGGGGTCAAACTCATTCATCCGATTCTCAAGGAGTAGGCAAATACCATGGCACAGGGCGATACCAATATCACGGTTGTTGGCAACATTGTTGCTGACCCAGAACTGCGTTTTACCCCGTCGGGTGCGCCAGTCGCGAACTTTCGCGTAGCGTCCACCCCACGTCGTTTTAATTCCCAAACTAATCAGTGGGAAGACGGCGAGGCTATGTTTTTGACGTGCAACGTCTGGCGCCAGGCCGCAGAAAATGTCGCAGAGACCCTGAGCAAGGGCATGCGCATTGTGGTTACTGGTCGTTTGAAGGCACGTACTTTTCAAACCCGCGAGGGCGAGAACCGTACCGTCTTTGAAATCGACGTTGATGAGGTCGGGCCATCGCTACGCTATGCCTCCGCGCAAGTGACTCGCAATCCCCGTGAGGGTGGATCCGGCGGGAACTTCGGCGGAAATCAAGGCGGCGGACAAGCCGGTGGCAACCAAGGTGGATTCGGTGGCGGCTTTGGTGGAAACCAAGGCGGCGCAAGCCAAGGCGGCAACCAGGGTGGATTTGGTGGAAACCAATCCTCCGGTGGTCAGTCTCAGCCAGCTAATGACCCTTGGAACTCTGCCCCACCAGCTGGTGGATTCGGCGGAGATGACGAACCCCCGTTCTAAGTTACTGTCAGCGAATAATCAACATTCAACTTAAACACATATAAGTGAAAGGCAGGGATCATGAAGCTGATCCTCACCGCTGCCGTTGATAACCTCGGCGCTCCAGGCGAAGTCGTTGAGGTTAAAAACGGTTACGGACGTAACTACCTGCTTCCACGCGGACTAGCAATTGTTGCTACCCGCGGCGCAGAGAAGCAGATTGAAGGCATCAAGCGTGCACAGGAAGCTCGCGCAATCCGCGACTTGGACCATGCACGTGAGGTCCGCACTCAGCTCGAGCAGCTGGAGAAGGTCGTTGTCGAGGTCAAGACCTCCGACAAGGGCAAGCTCTTCGGTTCTGTTACCGCTGATGATATTGTTGCGGCAGTCAAAAAGGCTGGCGGCCCAAAGTTGGACAAGCGAATCATCGAATTGCCCAAGGGCCTAGTCAAAAAGACTGGCAACTACCAGGTCGAGGTCAAGCTGCACGCTGACGTTCTCGGCAAGATTAATTTCTCGGTCGTCGCTGCCTAATTAATTGGCGCGTTCGACGGTCATAATTTTTAGAAATTTATAGACCCAACGACAACAGCATTGCGCGCAGGTCCTGATGGACACTCCTATGTGAGGTGGGAGTGAAATCGGGACCTGCGCGCATTTGTATCTGTGGATAACTTTGAAAATCTGTGGATAGATTCCTTGCCGCGGCAAAGATTTTTATGCTACAGACCGCTCGCAGTGCCCGCGGTGACACGTTGCATCGCTTGCTTATCGATGCCTACTTTGCTACCCGAAACCTTATGTGAGCTGTGTAAACTGGGGGCATCGTCAAGCGAAGGTGCCTTGGCAGAAAGCTATTCCCAAGCGGATTGGCGGCAATTGTGCGCCTTAGCAGGCAATTACACAGGCGCCTGTGGATAACTGTGGATAACTATCCCCAAGGGTGTGTACAAACCCACCGAAATGTTCAACGTCGTGTTCACCGTGGTGGACGGGAAACGTCGTAAAAGGGATGCGATGTATTAGCCTTGAAGGAGTTGCAAGAAATGAGAGAGGTACGTCGATGACTTCGAGTATGGGAGCGAGTTTCGATGACGATAACTACCTGCCACCGGAAGAACCGGCACCAGAATATGGCCCGGAACCACCGGAGTCCTTCGATGGCCCAGGACAAAGTTTCCCGCGCGATAACTATGGCGGCGGGCGCCGGAAATACGGCAAGCGGGATGAGTTAGAAAACCCGCAGCGCTATGGCGAATTTCGCCAGCCGCCCTCGGATAAAGATGCCGAGCAAGGTGTTCTTGGCGCGATGTTATTATCGCCGTCCTCGGTCATTGAGGTCATCGATGAGGTGGACCCGGAGGACTTCTACTACCCGGCGCACCAGCTTATTTATAGTGCGATGTTGGATTTGTACTCCGATGGCACCGATATTGACCCGGTGATTGTCTCGAGCCGGTTGGACCGCCAGCAAAACTTAGAGCGCATTGGTGGCGCGGTGTATTTGCACACCTTGCTGGCCACGGTGCCCACGGCGGCGAATGCGCGCTACTATGCCGAAATCGTCGCGGAAAAAGCACTGCTGCGCAAGCTTGTCGATGCCGGCACGCGCGTGGTGCAGCTGGGCTTTAACGGCGATGAGGACGCCGAGATTGATGCGGTCTTGGACTTAGCGCAGCAGGAAGTGTTTAAAGTTGCGCAGAAAAAGACCACGGAGGACTACAAAGTCATCGGTGATCTGATTATCCCGACCATCGATGAGCTCACGGCGCTGCAAAATAATGGTGGTCTGGAATCGGGCGTGCCCACGGGCTTTATTGACCTGGATAACCTAACCAATGGTTTGCACTCGGGGCAGATGATTATTATCGCGGCGCGTCCTGGTGTGGGTAAGTCCACGTTGGCGTTGGACTTTATGCGGTCTTGTTCGCTGCACCATAATAAGGCGTCTGTGGTCTTTTCTTTGGAAATGAGTGCGTCGGAGATTGTCATGCGTTTGCTGTCGGCAGAATCTGAGGTGAAGCTGTCGGACATGCGCTCGGGCAAGGTCTCTGGTGAAGACTGGGAGCGGCTCACGGATACGCTGAACCGGATTCAGGACGCCCCGTTGTATATCGATGACTCACCGAACCTGACGATGATGGAAATTCGCACCAAGGCGCGTCGGTTGAAACAGCAGCAGGGCCTTGACCTGGTGGTGTTGGACTACTTGCAGTTGATGAGTTCTGGCAAGCGCGTGGAATCGCGTCAGCAGGAGGTTTCGGAGTTCTCGCGTCAGTTAAAGCTGTTGGCCAAGGAATTGGAAGTTCCCGTGATTGCGATTTCGCAGCTTAACCGTGGGCCGGAAGCGCGTACGGATAAAAAGCCGCAATTGGCGGACCTGCGTGAGTCGGGCTCATTGGAGCAGGACGCCGATATGGTGATGTTGCTATATCGCCCGGACTCACAAGACCGCGATAGTGAGCGTGCCGGTGAGGCCGATGTTATTTTGGCCAAGCACCGTGGTGGACCGATCGATACGGTGCAAGTGGCGCACCAGTTGCACTACTCGAAGTTCGTGAATATGGCGCACGGCTAGCCCCGGTATTTGTTAACTTCCTCACTTCTCGTCGCGAGCTGTCTCACTTAGGTGTAGGTGCTCGCGGCGGAGATTTTTATTTGCGCAGGTCACGGGGTTAATTGTTGGTATTGTGAGCCTGCCCTATCTAAGGGCGACCATAGCTAGGTATGCCTATCCATCGATGAAATCCCTGCTCAGGGGTGGCAATCTATCCTTATCGACATTTTGTGAGGAGGAAAGATGAGTATTTCGGTCGCCCGCACCACGAACGCAACCATTTTGTCGAACGTTCCCCGCGATATCAGCGAGATTGAACGCCAGGCAGCGCGCCCTACAGGTTTTGCTCAGTTCTTAGCCCGCGTCTTTGGTTATAAGTCCAACTAAACAACAATAGAATGCGGGTGGGAGACACGGACTATGGTCTCCCACCCTGGAACCTCTACGGCCTTTGCTGCTAGTCAGCGAGGGCCTTCCCTTTTGCCTTATTAGTTTCGGTGCTGAATTCGGACGTATTAGACTGCTCGGCCAATTAAGCTTTGGGCTATGAAGGTAGGGAGTTCAGCGATGCGCACTTCAATTAACATGCTGCGTGAGCTTATCCCTTTCGACGCGGTACAGCTATTGCGTATTGAGTCCCTAGGACGGCCCCAAGAGATATTTCGACAGGGCTATAGTTCTAACACTGCGTGGGCTCTGGCCCATATGTTTCCACAAAAGTATCCCCATGGGTTTACTCGCTACGCGAGTGCGGACCCTCCATTGCCGGCGACGATATCGACATCTTTGATTCAGGGTGAATTTACTTCATCGACGCTCTTTCGGGAGCATTTGTCACGGGAGGGATATGCGGAAGGAATGTCGCTGGAGCTACATTCAGGAAGTGGGCCGGTGGGACTTGCTCACTTTTCCAGCAGAAGGGCTGCCGCCTTCAGTGGGGAGCCCCGAAAAGCTGCGCTAGCAGTATCTGGCCTCCTGGGACAATTGGTAGCGTTGCATCCGGCTCGTAAGAACAATCCTTGGCCGATCTCCTCCCACTCAGGAATTGAGGAGGCACTCCTTGCCGACCCGCAATTCCTTGCACTACTTGAACAGTGTAAGAACTCTCCCCTAGCGATGCTTGAGCACTTGTGGTGGGCGGGCGACTGTCTTGTGGAAGTGGGAATTACACAACCTGGCAATTTGCAAGCTCGTCCGGCACCTGTGGATAAAACTGCAGGCCTTTCCCGTCAAGAACTGGCTGTCTTGAGCGTCTTGTGCTGTGGAGTATCGGATGCTGAAGTGGCAAACCGACTACATTTGAGCATTCGAACGGTGCAGTCTCACATTAGCTCGCTCAGAAAGAAATTGAACGCTTCCAGCCGGCTCGAGGCTGTTGTAATTGCACTTGGACGAGGTCTCTACATACCGCATCCCCGGCTTGCTCCGTTGGAGCAGATAGCACGAGGAAGCGGTAGATAAGTAGATAGGTTTATTTGGCGGGAATGTTTGCGATAAGCTTGGCAGCTTCGTTTACTTCTTCGCGCTGGTGATCGAAGAGATCGTCTACTCCTTGGGTGCTAAGGAGGGTATTAAAAGGATCTCCAAAACCGGACTCCGTTTGGGTGAGGACTTCCAACACGCCAAGGCCACAGATGGGAAGGTAGTAAGGGCTGTAGCCACCTTCCTGAACAAAGACGAGTTTGCCGTCGCAAATCGAGTCGGCAGCGGAGACGATCATTTCTGTCATCTGCTTAAATCCATCCTGCGTGACCATTTGCCGGGCTAATGGATCCATAGCTGATGCATCAAAACCAGAGGCCACGATAATTAGCTCCGGCTGAAACGCTTCAAGCGCGGGAAGAACTACTTCCTCAAAAGCCAGGTTGTATACAGCGTTTCCGCTTCCAGGAGGCAGAGGAATGTTGAGTGCTGTTCCCAGTGCATCAGGTCCACCATTGTCTTCGCGGAATCCAGAATTTGCCGGGAAACACTTATTTTGGTGGAGCGAAATTGTGAGGACATCAGGGTTGTCCCACCAGATCTGCTGGGTTCCATTGCCATGGTGGACGTCCCAATCAACAACCGCCACTCGGGTTAGTCCGTGGTGCTCCTTGGCATACGCGGCCGCAACTGACGCGTTATTGAAGAGGCAAAAGCCCATGCCGCGTTCGCGTTCTGCATGATGTCCCGGGGGATTGATAAGCGCATAGGCAGTATCAACCTCTCCAGTTAGCACGGATTTGGTTGCCTGGATCGCACCGCCTGCAGCTAGCAACCCGATCTCGTAGCCCCCTTTTCCAAGTGGGGAGGCGCCATCTCCGGCGTCACCACCTTTTGGCTGCGAAGATTGGTCTTTAATGTATTCAATGTGTTCGGCTGTGTGAACACGCAAAAGGTCTTCCTCAGAGGCAGGCTGAGCCTGCAGATTTGTGAGTTGGTCGCGAAGTGCGGAAGTTTGAACGACTTCGTGAAAACGTCGTTTCGTATCAGGGTGTGCCAAATGGCGTCCAATTGGTTGAAGCCCAGCTGCGGGATCCGCCGGAACGAACCCACCACTGCCAGTGTCCATCCACCCGTAGAGAGTGTCCCAGAGATAACCGACGTTGCGTGACATGTAGTACTCCTTCTCGAGAATTGGTCTTAGCTCTCAAGATATGTCTCGAGGCTCCAGATGGGTACCGGAAAAATACTGAACTTTTGTGCCGCTGACAATGTGAGTGGTTTCTGCCGCTTTCCCCACGTAGTAGCAGGAGAATCCCTTTGAGAGTGATAGCATTTGCAGAATTTAAAAAAGAAAAACAGGAGAGCCATGGAACTTCGTCAGTTGCGTTATTTTCTAATAGTTGCGGAAGAATTGAATTTCACGCGGGCGGCTGACCGGTTGCATATGGCCCAACCTCCGCTGTCCCAGCAAATTAAGGCGCTAGAAACTGAGCTCGGAGTAAATCTCTTCCATCGCACTACGAGAAAGGTCGAGCTAACTAGGGCCGGAGAATTCTTTGAAGAGAAGATTCGCGATTGGCAGACGGAACTACAGGGAGTAATTCGGGAAGCGAGAGATATTCAAGCCGGCTTTAGAGGGCGCGTGCGAATCGGGTTTGTGGGAACTGCAACTCATTTCCTGATGCCGCAGGTGTTAGCGGGTCTCAAAAAGCAGCTGCCAGGAATTAAGGTCGATGTGGAAGGCGAGCTTTTGACCCCACAAATTGAGGACCTGCTGCACCGAAAGAAACTCGATATTGCGGTTATCCGCCCGCCGGTCACATCACCTGAGATAGAGGTTGAATTCCTGAGGAGCGACAAATTTGAAGTCTGCTTTTCAGCAAGTGACGAACTGGCTGGGACTCAGGAGCCTTTGGACATCGCCGAACTTAGAAGTCGTGAATTTGTTTCGTACCCTGCAAATTCAGCGGCGGCTACGGCATTCTATGCAGCGTGTAGTAAGGCGGGATTCCTTCCCAATGTAGTCCATGAAACCGATAGAATGTCGACCCTGTTAACTCTGGTCGGGGTAGGAGCCGGTATCGCCGTAGTACCTACGGGTTCTGGTTCCCCGATGCGTCACCCTGTGAAGTACCGCCAGATTCGAGACGTTCCGCCCATAGAGCTAGCAATTAGCAAGCTCGTTGGACAGAACTCTGCGCTCATCCAAGAAGTTAGCGCGGTTATTAGAGATGAACTAACGAACGGCAGGTTTTCCTAGACCGTTTATTCTCGGTCGAGCGTAAATTCTGGCTGTTTTACTTCCTGGCCAGTGGGTCTAGTTGTATGCTCAATGCTTTCTGATTCATTGTCACTGGTGTCTGGAGTAGCTTCTTCAAAGAGTCGATCTTCTGCTTCTGGTGTAATCCCAAGCTTTCTTTGCCGTGAAGCAACAAACGATACGAGAAATGGTGTGAGGAAGGTAGTGACTACGACAGCCGTTGCAATTTGAGCAGTGGCTTCAGCTTGGATGCCTAGCAGCGAAGGATCGATAGCTGCAATTGCGGCTGGTGTGGCAATTGCATTGCCTGCAACAGCGGATTCCGCAGCGCCGGCAACAAGGTTGCGAGATTCCCGGGGGTGTCGACGAATTCGGTGCCATAGATAGACACAAGTGATGGTGGCAGTACCTGAGAATACAAGCGTCATTAGCCCGAGCAATACCCCGATTGCCCCAGAACGGACTAGTTCATTGAAATCAATACCTGCACCAATCGAGAATCCGACGAACGGAATAATAAGTTTTTCACCAGGAGCTAAAAAGGCACGAGCAATACTGGATGAATTGCCCAGGATAAAGCCGAGGATGATTGGAAAGATTGCTGCAAAGAGAGTCTGGACAGGGAAATCCGCCAGCCCTGCAGCACCGAGTGCAATCATCGTTAAAAATGGCCCGTCATTAATTGACAAGATTGAGATTGAACCTTTGTCAGTCTTAGAGCCGAACTGTGAGGTTAGAGCAACGAAAAGTGAGCCGCTGGAATTCGACATTGCTGCGATGACAGCTAATGGTAGGAGCCCCCAAAGCGTGCCGTCTGGAGTTAAGAAGGCGACTGCCACGCCGACTAAGGCGGCTACACCAAATTTGGATAACAGGAGGACAATACCTTTTTCCACGGAGGGCAGTGCAGTCTTAAAGCTAATCTGAGAGCCGACCGATACGAAGAATATGGCGATGAGGACACTGGTGCCGTCTTTGAATAACGCCGTGGTGAAACTACCAATTTCCAACACCTCAGGCGCTAAAGTGTTGATGATCGCGCCGAAAAAGAGCGGAACAACCATCAGGGCGCCGGGGATTTTAGCGATGTAGCGAAGCAGCTGGTCCATCAATTGACTCACCTTCTATGTCTTAAATGCGCGGTTGCTAACAGTGGCAACCGTAATGTGATGTAAGACATCTTATGGGTGAGTGGCATATGTGAGAAATACTAAAATCGTCTAGTTTAATATTTCCTAGATCTAAATTGCTTTATTTGAAGAGTACCGCCCTGTTCTCTGCTTCATTATTGGCTTGGGGGTAAAGAACAATGGACTGGTTGGCCGCCCAATTGAGGGGATAACCAGTCCATTGTGAAGCTAGGCTTTGCAGGACGATAAGGTTTGACGCGGTTGCTTGGAGTACCTCTGCTAGTCAGCGAGGGCCTTTCCTTTATTTTCCGGCAAGGTAAAGGCCGCGACGGCGGCTAGGGCAAAGGCGCTGGCGAATAGCACGAACAGCCACGGCTGGCCGGCGGCTGCGAGGATCGGGGGAACGATGAGTGGGGAGACAATCGAGGCGATGCGCCCGAAGCCGGCGGCAGCGCCAGTGCCGCGTCCGCGAATTTGCGTGGGGTAGAGCTCTGGTCCGATGGCGTAGAGCGCGCCCCACGCGCCGAGGTTGAAAAAGGACAGGAAGCAGCCAGCGATGATGATGGTTAATTCGGTCTCGGCCATGCCAAAGGCGCCGGCGGATATGGCGGAGCCGACGAGGAAGACGGCGAGGGTGACGCGGCGGCCCCATACTTCAATCAGCCAGGCGGCAGCGGTGTAGCCGGGCAGCTGCGCGAGGGTGATAATCAGCGTGAAGGTAAACGAGCGCACGAGGGTAAAACCATCGGCAACCAGCAGCGACGGAATCCAGATAAACGCGCCGTAGTAGGACAAGTTGATGCAAAACCAGATGACCCACAACGCTGCGGTGCGAGCGCGCATGCGTGGTGACCAGATGGAGGATTCGCGGGCATCTGCGTCGACTTCTGCGGGTGGGGCGTCGAGGCTTAGCTCGTGGCCTTCGTGGCGGGCGGAGTCTTCGAAGTCGACGACGATGCTTTCGGCCTCATCGTGGCGGTCGGTGGCTTCGAGGAAGCGGACGGATTCTGGCAGCGCCATGCGCACATAGAGTGCGTAGAGGGCGGGAATCATGCCGATGGCTAAGGCCCAGCGCCATCCGGAATCGGAGGCTCCCACCACAAAGGTGCCGACGATGGCAGCCGCAATCCAACCGGCTGCCCAGAACGCTTCGAGTAAGACGACCATGCGCCCGCGGATTTTGCGGGGAGCGAATTCGGAAATCAACGTCGAGGCGACTGGTAATTCTGCGCCGAGGCCAAGGCCAACGATAAAGCGCAGGACAATCAGCACACCTAAACCGGTAGCGAGTGCGGACGCGCCGGTGGCAAGACCGTAGACCAGCAAGGTTAGGGCAAAGACATGGCGGCGGCCGAATTTATCGGCCAGCAGCCCGCCTAAGGTTGCGCCTAATGCCATGCCGACGAAACCGGCGGTGGCGATCCAAGAAGTTTGCGAGGACTCTAGGTTCCAGTGGACCGCGAGGGCGGCCATAATAAAGGAGATAAGCCCGACATCCATCGCGTCGAGCGCCCAGCCGATGCCAGAGCCCCATAACAGCTTTTTGTGTTTTGAGGTTACTGGCAGCCGGTCAAGGCGCTCGTTTCGCGATAAGTGAGAAGTAGTGGTTTGCGTCATGGCCGCTGATGTTAAACAATCACGCAGGTTTCGGCCTAATGGGCTAAAACCTACGTGGCTTGAAAGGACCGCAGGCGCAAGGAGTTGCCAACGACGAAGACGGAACTAAAAGCCATGGCCAAACCGGCAAAGAGCGGGTTTAAGAAACCTGCTGCGGCGACCGGAATCAGCACGACGTTATAGGCAAAAGCCCAGAATAAATTCCCTTTAATGGTGCTAAAGGTCTTTCGCGATAGCTGGATGGCGTGCGCGGCGGAGCGAAGATCCGAGTTCATCAAGGTGATATCGGAAGCTTCAATCGCGACGTCGGTTCCGGCACCCATCGCTAGGCCCAGGTCCGCTTGGGCTAAGGCGGCGGCGTCGTTGACGCCATCGCCGACCATTGCCACGGTTAGGCCTGCCTCTTGGAGCTCGCGAACTTTGGAGACTTTATCTTCGGGCATGACCCCAGCAAAGACGTGTTCTGAGGCAATGCCGACCTCGCGGGCAACCGCGCGGGCAGCGCCGGGGTTATCACCGGTGAGTAGATAGGGGGTCAGACCTAATTCTTGCAGCTGCGCGATAGCAGCAGTGGAGGTGTCTTTGATGGTGTCGCGCACGGTGATGATCCCTGCGAGCTGGTCATCAATGTGCACCACAATTGGGGTGCCACCGTCTGCTTCGGCGGCGGCAAAGGCGTCAGCGAGAGCACCGAGGTCCTTGTCACCGGCGCGACCAACGCTGACGCGGTGGCCCTCGACGGTGCCGCTCACACCCATGCCAGCTTCGGACTGGAAATCGTGGGCGGCAGGATGATCCGGTGCGTGTGCCACGATCGCTTTGGCGATGGGGTGCTCGGAGCCAGACTCGACCGCGGCTGCGTAATTAAGTAGCTGCTGTTCAGCGGTGCCTTCGGCGGCGGCGACGTGGGTAACGCTCATAACACCCGTGGTCACCGTGCCGGTCTTGTCTAAGACAACGGTGTCGACCTTCTTGGTGGATTCCAAGATTTCGGGGCCTTTAATCAGCAGGCCCAATTGTGCACCGCGGCCGGTGCCAACCAAGATGGCGGTCGGGGTAGCAAGACCCATCGCACACGGGCAGGCGATGATTAAGACCGAGACAGCGGCCACGAACGCCGGCGCTAAGCCCTGGGAGAGCAGCATGTGCCCCACTAACGCGGCAATGGCAATGAGAACCACGGCCGGGACGAAGATCTGCGCGATGCGATCGACGAGGCGCTGCACGGGAGCCTTGGAAGACTGAGCTTCTGTGACCAGCTTTGCCATCTGCGACAAGGTGGTATCAGAGCCAACGCGGGTTGCGCGGACGACCAGTTTGCCGGAGGTATTAATGGAAGCGCCGGTGACGGTTGATCCTTCTTGGACTTCTACCGGGACGGATTCGCCGGTGAGCATGGATTCATCGACAGCTGAGAACCCTTCGACGACCTTGCCGTCTGTGGCAATCTTTTCGCCAGGACGTACGACGAAGACGTCGCCGATTGCTAGCTGGGAGATCGAAATGCGGGTCTCGGAGCCATCGACAAGCAAGGAAGCGTCTTTGGCGCCCATATTTAACAAGGTGCGCAAAGCTTCCGATGATTGTCCCTTGGCCTTGACCTCAAAGTAGCGGCCCAGCAACAGGAAGGTAATGACCATGCCGACGGATTCCAGATAGATGTGGTCCATCTGGGCGTCGTTGGAGAAAAACTCCATGTGCATGCGCATGCCTGGTTCGCCGGCGTTGCCGAAAATCATGACATACAGCGACCAGAAATAGGCCGCGGAGGTGCCCATGGTAATGAGCGTGTCCATGGTAAAAGAGCCATGTTTGAGGTTGGTCCACGTGGCCTTGTGGAACGGCGCGCCGCCGTTGATAAAGACAATCGTGGCCAAAATGGCGCTGACCCACTGCCAGTAATCAAACTGCAAGGCCGGAATCATGGACAATGCCATGATTGGGACAGACAGCACAGCGGACATGATGGTCAAACGCTTCAGCTGTGCTGCTTCTTCTTCGCGTGCTACATCGGCCGGGGAGGCATCGTCAAGCGAATCTGCGTCCTCGGTTCTGGGATTGGCATCGTAGGCGTCGTACCCGGCGCCCTGGATGACCTTGATGAGGTCTTCTGGTGCGGTCAGCGAGGAATCATATTCCACTGAAGCCGACTCGGTGGCGTAATTGACCGTCGCGTTGACGCCTTCGACCTTGTTGAGATTGCGCTCCACGCGCGAAGAACACGACGTACAGGTCATGCCTGTGACGCCGAGATCAATATGTGTGGTGGACATGGGAGCCTAAACCAACTTGTATCCGGCTTCCGCAACGGCTGCGGAGACCTGCTCGTCTGTGAAATCGGCGCCTTCAACCGTTACGGCACCGGTATTGTGGTCAGCGTTGACGCTGGTAACGCCGGCGATCTCGCCGACTTCTTCCTGCACGGACATTTCGCAGTGTCCGCAGGTCATGCCTTCTACGGTGTAGTTTTTCGTTGCCATGATGAATGCTCCTTGAATTGGTACGTGGTTTTCCTGAACGACCTCCACGATATACCCCCATAGGGTATCTGGCAAGGGGTTGGTGACGGAATATTTCGCCTTTCGGTACCGTTGAGTAACTACAGAGCGGAAAATTTCGTAACTTAAGGAGAAAAATGGCAACCGTAGAAGTAACCAAGGAAAATTTCGAAGAAACCACTATCGGTGACGGCATCACCATTGTTGATGCGTGGGCTGAATGGTGTGGTCCATGCAAGCGCTTTGCCCCCGTCTTTGACAAGGCTTCGGAAGAGCACGAGGACATCACCTTTGCCAAGCTAGATACCGAAAACAACCAGGAACTAGCGGGCGCATTGCAGATTCAGGCTATTCCTACCTTGATGGTCTTTCGCGACGGTATCCAGGTCTTTAACCAAGCAGGTGCCCTGCCACCAGCAGCTTTCGAGGACCTGATTAAGCAGGTTCGCGATTTGGACATGGACGCTGTCCGCGAACAGGTGGAACAGCAGAAGAACCAGGGTTAATCACTAGGGTTAATCGCCCCTTTTGCTCGACGCTTTCTTGTGAGTACCGCTACACTCGCTAGAAAGCGTCTTTTTAATTGTGGAAAAAATTTACAAGGAGTGAAGCGGGCTATGGCTAACCCATTTTCTAAGGGCTGGAAGCACTTGATGGCTTCCTTCGATCAAAAAATTGATGAAAAAGCTGACCCCAAGGTTCAGATTAAGCAGGCGGTAGAGATTGCGAAGAAGCGCCATCACGAGATCACGGAGTCAGCTTCGGAGATTATTGGCAACCAGCGCCAGCTGGAATTACGACTGAACCGTCTGTTGAAGTCGCAGGAAGACCTGCAGACGCAGGTGCGTCGCGCACTGCAACTAGCTGACCAGGCGGAAGCGGATGGCGATTCCGGCAAGGCGCAGGAATATAACAATGCTGCCGAGGTAGTTGCGGCCCAATTAGTCTCCACGGATCAAGAAATTGAGCAGGTCAAGACTCAGCATGAATCTGCGACGCAGGCCGCGCAGCAGGCGCAGGAACAGCAGAAGCAGTCTGAGGCCCGTTTGCGTGAGCAGCTTGCCGAGGTAGATCAGCTCATGGCTCAAGCCGATCAGGCAACGATGCAGGAGATGAACGCGGAGACGCTCAGCTCCATGGATAACCTCACGCCTGATGGCAATTCCCCAACGTTGGATTCCGTGCGCGCGAAGATTGAAAAGCGTTATTCCAATGCACTCGGCGCCCAGGAGCTGTACCAGGCATCCGGTGGCAGCCGCATCCAAGAAGCACTGGAATCCACAGAAGATGTACGCGCGAAGTCTCGCTTAGATGAGATCCGTGCATCTATGTCGCAGGATAAGCAGTTGACTTCGGGGGAGGAGAAAACATCGCAAAGCTCGGGCGGCAACAACGACGTTGTCGAACCGGAAGTTGCTGGTGACTCCGCCGATAATAAGGCATCCGGCGATGTCCACGATGCGGAAATCGAGCAGGTCCTCGATGAAGCAAAGAAAGCTGTCGACGACAAGAAGTAATCAACAGCCCAGGGGACAACAGTCCAAGGGCAATGCCCCGTGATACGAAAAGCAGCGAGAGCCAGTGATGAACTAGGCTCTCGCTGCTTGTGTTTGGTGCTTAGTTATTGCGGGTGATGTTAATGAGTACGCCGCGGATTCCGGAGTGGAAGCCGTCGCGCAAATTCACCCGTTGGGCTTCGCTGAGTGTGTATTCGTGCAGGGTCTCGCAGGCAAATTGCAAAAGTGGGCGATCGATCTCTGGCGGTAGTCCACCGCCAGAGAGGACATGTGCCTGGTCGCGTTGATCTGCTGATGCGGCATTTTCAAACCACCAGCTGGCGTATTGTTGCCCGACATCAAACGGGGTTTGGAAACCGGAAGACGACCACACTTCCTCCGGAAGTGGCACATAACGTGAGCGCAGCTTCCGTCGTGGCGCCATCATCGAGGGCTTAGGGATAGCCGAAGGCTTCGGTGCTTCAGAACCCTCTGTCGTGGCGTTGTCCGCAGAGCTGTTGTCCTCAGCGGCATTTTGCTGCTCGGTCTCGTCGGGTTCTGCTGGAGACTCTGAGGCTTTTGGCGCTTCTGCCGGTTCAGAGGGTGTTTCGGGAACCTGTGGATCGGGATTCGGAGTCGCCGAAGGCACAGGTCCGGGCGTTGGGCTCGGCGTTGGGTTTGGCGTAGCGCTTGGGGTCGCTCCGGGCTTGGGACCCGGAGTTGGGTGCGGCGTGGGGGCATCGACAAGCTGCTCTTCATCGGAGGCATCTTCTTCGGTGTCCAAGTTTGGGGTGGAAGAAAAGGCTGCTTCGACCTCGGACGGCTCGTCGCATTCATCGCGTGCGGGAAGCTCGTCGGACGGTGTGGTCTCTTCCTCAGTTGCTTGTGGGACCACGGGCGCGATGGGGCCCTCAAGTACCTGGATTTCCATGCAGTCATGGAAATCTTCGCGCGGATCTAAAATAGTGGTGGTATCACAAGCGTGACGCAGCGCAGACGACATGGAATCCCAGCCGAAGCCATAAAGGTGCACGCGCATGCCGTTATTGGTGGCTTCACTGACCCCGGGGATCATGTCGGCGTCGCCGGAGACCAGCACAAAGTCCGTAAAATGCTGATTCATCGCGGTTACCACCATGTCAGCGACCAGGCGGGTATCCACGGCCTTTTGCGTGCGGCGCTCACCCCATTCAATTAATTGCCCGGTGCGAAGCTGCACGCCGTCACAGGTGCGAAGGGCACGCTGGTAGCGGTGAGGGCCGGTATCTGGAATGCCGTCATACCAGTTTTGGCGGTGAACGGGGTGACCAATCTGGTTTTCGATCATAGACCGCAAAGTGGCTACGACCTCGGGTAAATCAATTTCTAACTGTCCGCGGGCTCCAATTTCCCATGAGTTGTAAAAGCTGGCCAATAAATAAGAGGTGTCCACAAAGACAACTGTGCGTTCAAGCATGGCTCCTAAATTCCGTTCATTTGATTCTAATTTTTGTTTCTATTCTTCTAGTTTGCCTCATCTGTCACAGTACGTCGATATCCTGGCCTGAATCTGCTGGTTAATTCCATGTGGGCTGAGAACATTCGGCCTGCGGATTTTGAATGAATGTCGGCAAATAGGAAAAACCTTGCGCAGTTCCCACGCTAGTTATATGGTTAGTTACATGAGTAGCGAACCAATCAGGTTGGTTGCTCACACTGGAGTAAAGACAGGCATATGAACATGGCAATGGATAACTCAACCCAACCGCTGTTTCGGCAGATTGCGTCTTTGGTGGAAGATTCGATCGTCGATGGCATCTTGACCGAAGGGGCCCAGGCGCCGTCGACGAATGAGCTCGCTGATTTCCATTCCATTAATCCTGCGACTGCCCGCAAAGGGCTGAACCTTTTAGTTGATGTGGGAGTGCTCGATAAGCGTCGCGGGATTGGCATGTTTGTTGCCAGCGGCGCGACGGACAATATCCGCGAAAGGCGCCGCAGGGAGTTCGCCGCGGATTATGTTGCACCGCTGGTGGATGAAGCGGTGAGGTTGAACTACTCCCGCGCTGCGTTGACTGACCTCATTGAAAGGGTTGCAGAAAGTCGCGGTCTTTATAAATGACAACGCCAAGGAACAACCACGAACGGAACATCTTCATGGACGCAATCGTTACCTCCCCGGATTTCGCGCTGCAGCCCGGCTTAACTCACGGCGTGGTGGGGCCAAATGGCAGTGGTAAAACTACCTTGTTGCGCCAAATCGCTGGGCAGCACCAGTCAGGGCGCCTGCAGGTCTTTGGTCAAAGACCTTTTGATAATCGTGCCGTTACCGATCGCACCATCTTGATGGGCATTGATAATCCCCTGGTAGATGGGTGGAATATCTCCAAGCTCATGCGTCTGGGCAGTGCTCGCTGGTCAACGTGGAATACGGCACGCGCCGAGGAGCTGCAGCAGAGATTCGAGCTACCGTCCAAGAACTACTCTGCTCTATCACGGGGGCAAAAGTCCGCTATGGGCATCATCATGGCAGTAGCTTCAGGTTGTGAGCTCATGCTTCTCGATGAACCCTATCTCGGCCTGGACGTAGAAAAGCGCCAAGTCTTCTATGACGTGCTGCGTGAAGAGCACGGCCGAACCATAGTTATCTCCACCCACCACCTCAACGAATTATCCGGGCACCTCGATACCGTGCTGATGCTCAATGGCATGAAGCACGGTGCGGTAGCAGAGCTTATCGATGGAATCTTGGAGGTCACCGGCCACCCAGAAAACATTGACCGGCTGCTCAACCGATTGCAGATAACACCCCTGTTGCGGGAATCAACCGCCTTAGGTGACCGCGTCATAGTAGATGCCATTGCGCTCGGAGCAGACAACGTCTTTGATACCGCGAGTGCCCTCGACCTTCGCGCTAGCGAAGTTAACTTGGAAAGAGCAGTCCTGGCGCTCGGTGAGGAAGGACTGGCATGAATCCGCAGCTAATGTGGGAACTCGTTGATAAACCCCGGTGGGCAATTCGGCTCGTCTTCTTTGCGGTCTTGGCAGCTGGCCTGTCCACGGGAAGTAATTTGCAGTACCTCTACCTCCTTGTCTTGGCCGGCATCTCGTTGACGGCACCCGCCGGTGATCCTTTTTGGGTTCTGGGATTGACCAGGCGAGATTACAATCTGCAACGCCGAGTAGAAATCGCCGTCTCGGCCGCCCTACTCGTCGTCATTACTGTACTGACCACCGATCTTCATTGGGGTTTTATCGTCGGCTACCTAGTTATCGCGGGCATTGTCTTAGTACGCAATCCCCGTATACCAAGGAGTGATCGCTCTAGGAAGGGCGACCTTTTGGCAGGAACAAGCGGTAGAACCGATGACGGCCACTTCCCGGTGACCATCGAAGGCCAGCTCGTCATGAGACCCCAAGTCAAAGGTTGGGCGTATATCGTCAGCGTAGCCGCGCTAGTCTCCCTGCTCTATTGGATAATCAGCGCCCTGTTTAATAACCACTGGGCTTCAGGCTATTCCTTCATACCGGTTATTGCCTCAGTCATCGTCTTCATTGTTTATGAAGACACGCTAGCGACGTCGTTGCGTGAATATGTAGCTTTTGGCGGAACGCGCAAAACTTGGGCGCAACTAACGATGTCAATCAACTCAGTTGTCCCCGGACTACTCGTGGTCCTAGGCGTCGTCGTACCGGGGTGGAACTACCTCAGTGCCCTCGGTGCTGCCTACCTTGTCCTACTGCTAGCCATCATCTCACTTGGACTAACCACCCGTTCGAGCTGGACCGTAACCATCCCCGTAATCGCTGTCGCAGCAGCACTCGAAGTCTATGTTGCGATCGGTATTGCCCAGGGGAGCTTCCTGCTTCCAGTATTGGCCGCGCTTGGTGGATACATAGTCGGGGCATTGTTGCTTCCGAGTATGGCTCGTAAGACCAATATCTACTCCGGTGGGCTCGCGCGTTGGTTCGGAATGGCACCAGTGTCGCGATGAGCTGAAACCAAGTTCAATCAAGATCAACGAAAATGTGGTTTGTGCTGGGGATTTGTGTTGTTTCTGGTTGGTGTGTAACTTTATGTGAGTCAGCGAGACCGACAACGCCCCGCACAGAGCCAAGGGTTCTGGTGAGTATGGCGGTAGGAAAACAGCCGTTGACAAGCAAAATTTATTTGTGACTTTCCATTCACTTATCTTCTGCCTCGTATGTGGTACGGGTTGGTTGTGGTGGTGTGGTTGTTGTCTGAGAACTCAATAGTGTGCCAATGTACTAGATTTTATATTTTTGTCTGTGTTGTGTGGATGAGAATTATGTTGGACTGAATAGGCTTTTTTGGTTTGTTTGGTTGTTGGTGTGTACCGGATGTCACTTGTCGTTATGGGTGGCATTGAAAATAGTTAAATACTGTAACGGTGCATATTGAATGTAATTGTTGTCTGCTGATGCAGTGAAACACTTTTACCTTACCTGGCTAACTTTGGTTGGTTGGGTTTGTTGATTTCTTTATGTAGTAATTTTTGGTCAGCTTCACACATTGCAGTGATGTCTTGTGTGTTGTTTGTCTTTTTTGGTTAGGTTTTGGGCTTTTCACAGCCTTTTTTGTGGAGAGTTTGATCCTGGCTCAGGATGAACGCTGGCGGCGTGCTTAACACATGCAAGTCGAACGGAAAGGCCTGTACTTGTACAGGTACTCGAGTGGCGAACGGGTGAGTAACACGTGGGTGATCTGCCCTGCACTATGGGATAAGCTTGGGAAACTGGGTCTAATACCATATAGGACCACTTCTTGGATGTTGTGGTGGAAAGCTTTTGCGGTGTGGGATGAGCCTGCGGCCTATCAGCTTGTTGGTGGGGTAATGGCCTACCAAGGCGGCGACGGGTATCCGGCCTGAGAGGGTGTACGGACACATTGGGACTGAGATACGGCCCAGACTCCTACGGGAGGCAGCAGTGGGGAATATTGCACAATGGGCGCAAGCCTGATGCAGCGACGCCGCGTGGGGGATGACGGCCTTCGGGTTGTAAACTCCTTTCGCTATCGACGAAGCCACTTGTGGTGACGGTAGGTAGATAAGAAGCACCGGCTAACTACGTGCCAGCAGCCGCGGTAATACGTAGGGTGCAAGCGTTGTCCGGAATTACTGGGCGTAAAGAGCTCGTAGGTGGTTTGTCGCGTCGTCTGTGAAATCCCGGGGCTTAACTTCGGGCGTGCAGGCGATACGGGCATAACTTGAGTGCTGTAGGGGAGACTGGAATTCCTGGTGTAGCGGTGAAATGCGCAGATATCAGGAGGAACACCGATGGCGAAGGCAGGTCTCTGGGCAGTAACTGACGCTGAGGAGCGAAAGCATGGGTAGCGAACAGGATTAGATACCCTGGTAGTCCATGCCGTAAACGGTGGGCGCTAGGTGTAGGGGGCTTCCACGTCTTCTGTGCCGTAGCTAACGCATTAAGCGCCCCGCCTGGGGAGTACGGCCGCAAGGCTAAAACTCAAAGGAATTGACGGGGGCCCGCACAAGCGGCGGAGCATGTGGATTAATTCGATGCAACGCGAAGAACCTTACCTGGGCTTGACATATACAGGATTGGGCTAGAGATAGTTCGTCCCTTGTGGTCTGTATACAGGTGGTGCATGGTTGTCGTCAGCTCGTGTCGTGAGATGTTGGGTTAAGTCCCGCAACGAGCGCAACCCTTGTCTTATGTTGCCAGCACGTGATGGTGGGGACTCATGAGAAACTGCCGGGGTTAACTCGGAGGAAGGTGGGGATGACGTCAAATCATCATGCCCCTTATGTCCAGGGCTTCACACATGCTACAATGGTCGATACAATGGGCAGCGACATCGTGAGGTGGAGCGAATCCCTGAAAGTCGGCCTTAGTTCGGATTGGGGTCTGCAACTCGACCCCATGAAGTCGGAGTCGCTAGTAATCGCAGATCAGCAATGCTGCGGTGAATACGTTCCCGGGCCTTGTACACACCGCCCGTCACGTCATGAAAGTTGGTAACACCCGAAGCCAGTGGCCTAAACTTGTTAGGGAGCTGTCGAAGGTGGGATCGGCGATTGGGACGAAGTCGTAACAAGGTAGCCGTACCGGAAGGTGCGGCTGGATCACCTCCTTTCTAAGGAGCTTTTAAATTAAACATCTTTGCTGTCACACGGTTGTGTGGCGCGGGTGTTGGTGGTTGATGACCCGAGTGTGGTCATGCCACCGAGTTTGAATCGGAGTGGAAACACACCGGCAGCCATGATGGGCTGCTAACACAAATTCTTGAAACACATAGTCATGGACAATATTTAAATCTAGATATTGCATTGGTGCACTGTTGGGTGTCTGGGACAGCAATTCACGTTATGTGGGTTGGTCCTGGTGCTTGCATCACGAAACACATACTAAAGACTCTTTGTTGAGTGGGTGTGTGGTTGGTGGTGTGGGGTGTTGTGTGAGAACTGTATAGTGGACGCGAGCATCCACCACATGAATATGCTTTGTGTGTGTTTGTGTGGTGTGTGTAATTTTTCTTATTTTTTCTGTGAGAACGTCACATGCCAGTCTTTGTTGGTTGGTGTGTGGTTTAGTGTTTTTTAGTTATGGTTGTTCACCCCCACAGCTGATTGTGTGTTGGTTGTGGGGTGTGTGTTTGTTATTTAAGGGCGCATGGTGGATGCCTTGGTATGCTGGGCCGATGAAGGACGTGTAAGGCTGCGTTAAGCCTCGGGGAGTTGTCAATTGAGCGTTGATCCGAGGATGTCCGAATGGGGAAACCCGCCTGCCGTTATGGGTAGGTACCTGCTGATGAATTCATAGTCAGTGTGGGGGTTATACGTGGGGAAGTGAAACATCTTAGTACCTGCAGGAGGAGAAAATAAATAATGATTCTGCTAGTAGCGGCGAGCGAACGTGGATGAGGCTAAACCGTGTGTATGTGATACTTGGTAGAGGTTGTGCATGCGGTGTTGTGGGGCCATGATTTTCTGTTTCTACCAGGACAGAGCGCGCATTGTGTTGTTAGGTGAAGTGGGTTGGAATGCCCGGCCGTAGAAGGTGAGAGCCCTGTAGGTGAAGATAGCATGGTGTGTGTGTTGTGGTGCCCGAGTAGCAGCGGGCTCGTGGAATCTGCTGTGAATCTGCCGGGACCACCCGGTAAGCCTAAATACTCAGTGTGACCGATAGTGTATGAGTACCGTGAGGGAATGGTGAAAAGTACCCCGGGAGGGGAGTGAAATAGTTCCTGAAACCATGTGTCTACAATCCGTCAGAGCCCCTTGTTGTGTGGGTGATGGCGTGCCTTTTGAAGAATGAGCCTGCGAGTCAGCGGCATGTCGCGAGGTTAACCCGTGTGGGGTAGCCGTAGGGAAACCGAATCCTAACGAGGGTGGTAGTGGCATGTCCTGGACCCGAAGCGGGGTGATCTACCCATGGCCAGTGTGAAGCGATGGTAAGACGTCGTGGAGGCGCGAACCCACGTAGGTTGAAAACTGCGGGGATGAGTTGTGGGTAGGGGTGAAAGGCCAATCAAACTCCGTGATAGCTGGTTCTCCCCGAAATGCATTTAGGTGCAGCGTCGTAGTAGCTTGGTGGAGGTAGAGCTACTGGTTGGTTGAGCGGGACTATCATCTTAGCAACATCAGCCAAACTCCGAATGCCATCAATTGTGTTCTACGGCAGTGAGACTGTGGGGGATAAGCTTCATAGTCGAGAGGGAAACAGCCCAGATCGCCGGTTAAGGCCCCTAAGGGTGTGCTAAGTGGAAAAGGATGTAAGATCGCGAAGACAGCCAGGAGGTTGGCTTAGAAGCAGCCATCCTTGAAAGAGTGCGTAATAGCTCACTGGTCGAGTGGTTTTGCGCCGACAATGTAGTGGGGCTCAAGCACACCGCCGAAGCCGCGGCAATGCATTTTGTATGTATTGGGTAGGGGAGCGTCGTGCATGGTATGAAGCGGTACTGTAAGGAGTCGTGGACTGTGTGCGAGTGAGAATGCAGGCATGAGTAACGAATTGGACAGTGAGAATCTGTCCCGCCGGATGACTAAGGGTTCCTGGGTCAAGTTCGTCTTCCCAGGGTGAGTCGGGACCTAAGGCGAGGCCGACAGGCGTAGTCGATGGATAACCAGTTGATATTCTGGTACCCGTATATGCGCGCCCGTGGTAAAGCATTGATACTAACCACCCACAAGCATGGTACTTGCGCCTTCGGGCAAGAGTGTTGTGTGCGTGCGTGGGGCCTGAAATGTGGTCCAAGCGATGGGGTGACACAGGGAGGTAGCCATGCCACTTATTGGATTGTTGGTGTAAGCGTGTAAGCCGAGTGATAGGTAAATCCGTTGCTCATATGGTTAAGGCGTGATGCGGAGCCTTTTTGGTGAAGTTGGTGATCCTGTACTGTCGAGAAAAGCCTCTAGCGATGTGTGTATATGGCCCGTACCCTAAACCGACACAGGTAGTCAGGTTGAAAATACTAAGGCGTTCGGGATAACTGTGGTTAAGGAATTCGGCAAATTGCCCCCGTAACTTCGGAAGAAGGGGGACCCACTATGGTGATCATATTTACTATGTGAGCTGTGGTGGGTCGCAGAGAATAGAGGGAAGCGACTGTTTATCAAAAACACAGGTCCATGCGAAGACGTGAAGTTGAGGTATATGGACTGACGCCTGCCCGGTGCTGGAAGGTTAAGAGGACCGGTTAGGACACTTTTGGTGTTCGAAGCTGAGAATTTAAGCCCCAGTAAACGGCGGTGGTAACTATAACCATCCTAAGGTAGCGAAATTCCTTGTCGGGTAAGTTCCGACCTGCACGAATGGCGTAACGACTTCTCTGCTGTCTCAACCACAGGCCCGGTGAAATTGCACTACGAGTAAAGATGCTCGTTACGCGCGGCAGGACGAAAAGACCCCGGGACCTTCACTATAGCTTGGTATTGGTGTTCGGTTCGGTTTGTGTAGGATAGGTGGGAGACTGTGAAGCTGCAACGCTAGTTGTGGTGGAGTCGTTGTTGAAATACCACTCTGATCGGATTGGATACCTGAACCTTGGCCCATGATCTGGGTTGGGGACAGTGCCTGGTGGGTAGTTTAACTGGGGCGGTTGCCTCCTAAAATGTAACGGAGGCGCCCAAAGGTTCCCTCAGCCTGGTTGGCAATCAGGTGGTGAGTGTAAGTGCACAAGGGAGCTTGACTGTGAGACTGACTAGTCGAGCAGGGACGAAAGTCGGGACTAGTGATCCGGCACCTACTTGTGGATGTGGTGTCGCTCAACGGATAAAAGGTACCCCGGGGATAACAGGCTGATCTTCCCCAAGAGTCCATATCGACGGGATGGTTTGGCACCTCGATGTCGGCTCGTCGCATCCTGGGGCTGGAGTAGGTCCCAAGGGTTGGGCTGTTCGCCCATTAAAGCGGCACGCGAGCTGGGTTCAGAACGTCGTGAGACAGTTCGGTCTCTATCCGCCGCGCGCGTTGAAACTTGAAGAAGGCTGTCCCTAGTACGAGAGGACCGGGACGGACGTACCTCTGGTGTGCCAGTTGTTCCGCCAGGAGCAGGGCTGGTTGGCTACGTACGGAAGGGATAACCGCTGAAAGCATCTAAGCGGGAAGCCTGTTTTGAGATGAGGTTTCTGTTGAGGTTCCCTACAGACTATAGGGTTGATAGGCCAGACCTGTAAGCATTGTGAGATGTTAAGGCTACTGGTACTAATGCACCGACAAACTAACACACCAAACACTATTTGGTTTGGTTAACGCCATGTAACGAGAAAATACTTGTTCCGCACAGTAACAAAATAAGACACCCACGTATGTGTGTGTAACGCGTCCACTATGCAGTATCTGACATAACACCCGTAGCACCAGTGACTTGGTGTTCCGCATGTTTGTCGGTGGAAATAGCGGCAGGGAAACGCCCGGTTACCCATTCCGAACCCGGAAGCTAAGCCTGCCCGCGCTGATGGTACTGCACCCGGGAGGGTGTGGGAGAGTAAGTTACCGCCGACATTAAAACAAACAACAACTACATATTAATGATGGAGAAGACCCGAGATAGGCCACAGTGCTCATCTCGGGTCTTTTCCACGTTTTACCTCAAAGTTGCGGGGTCCTCCCGAAGGAAGGCCCCGCTGAATTCTTAGAAACTTAAGGTGGTGTGAAACTCTCGTGGTTTCCCACTGAGCGGGTCGATAAACTCCAAACCAGCGGCAGTAAGGTGCATCGGAATATTCATATCTTCGGCATCTACTGGGTAAATGATGGGATAGACAGGGTCTCCGAGAATAGGTACTCCTGCAGCCCACATGTGCAAACGCAATTGGTGGGTCTTCCCGGTCTCCGGAGCCAGGGTGTATCGAGCCAGGGCAGATTGTTCTCCGTGAATCTTTTCCAACGCCTTCTGCTCTTCGCCGGTTAAGGGAACTACGCCCACCAGTGTGGTGATGGCATTAATCTCGCCTTCTTCGATTCTTCCTTGAATCTCACCGGGAGTCTTTTCCATCCGTGACTGCCATGTCAAGGGTGTGGAAAAGTCGGCGTAGTCGGCGATAGCGCTATAAGTCTTGTGTACTTCCCGACGAGCAAACAGCGTTTGATAGGCACCGCGTACCTCACGGTGTTTGGTAAACAACAACAACCCGGACGTCAGACGGTCTAAACGATGCGCTGGCGCGAGATCGTCAATACCAGTAGAGCGTCGAAGTTTTACCGTTGCGGTTTCCACGATGTGTCGTGCGCGCGGCATGGTCGCCATAAAGGGCGGTTTATCCGCAACGAGGATGTCTGCGTCTTCATAGACAATCGGTATGTCATAGGGAACCGGCTGTTCTGGTGCCGGGGTGCGATAGAAGAAAACATCCTGGTCCGCCGATAGGACAGTGTCGGCAGAAATGGGGGTGGCATCGAAAAGCACTACCTCGCGTTGTGCGAAACGTTCTTTCAATGCCGCCTCATTATCATCAGGATGCCGGTGGCGTTGGGTCTGGATGACCTCGGTCAGAAAATCAAACGCCCGAATGGGGGCGACATCCGCAGGAACGCGCACTCGGGTGGGATTGAGCCCATCTTTAATAGCAAGTGGGCTATAGCCCTTGCGCTGATGCGGTAATCTACTTGCCATGGACTATCAAGCACTCCTCGAATCTGCTGTTGAATTCTCATCTGATGGTATCGGCGCTGTCATGCTCAAAGTCGCTGAATTCTTCTACACCATCTTGTACCCATCAAATGCGGACCCCGCGACAATACTTCCTCAGGTCGACCCATCTGCTGCGATTCAAACAGCGGTGGAGAACCTATAATTCCGAAAGTTTTCTCGGGCTGCCCACTGATTAGGGTATAACAACCTATCCAAGTGGTAATAAACAGCTATACTTAAGTGTAGGAAATGAAATCATTTCATCCCCGTAGAATTTCACCCGACCAGTGCGGGATTGCCGTTAACTGGCTGAAAATGAGGAAGGGAACATCATGGCACAAGAAGACATCGTTGTAGTAGCAGTAGACGGGTCTGAGGCCTCCAAGAACGCCGTCCTGTGGGCCGCGAATACCGCAACCAAGCGTGGAATCCCACTGCGAATCGCATCAAGTTATACGATGCCGCAATTCCTCTACGCGGAGGGAATGGTTCCGCCCAAGGAGCTCTATGAGGATCTCCAGAACGAAACCGCAACCCGCATTGAGGAAGCTCGCGTCATTGCACATGAAGCCTTCCCGGACCTGAAAATCGGCCACACCATTGCTGAAGGCTCCCCAATTGATATGTTGCTGGAGATGTCGCATGACGTCACCATGATTGTCATGGGCTCCCGCGGCATGGGCGGGCTATCTGGCATGGTCATGGGTTCGGTATCGGCTAACGTCGTATCCCACGCGCACTGCCCAGTTGTGGTGGTTCGTGATGATAATGCCGTCACCCCAGATAACAAGTACGGCCCAGTCGTGGTCGGCGTGGATGGTTCGGAGATTTCTGAGAAGGCTACCTCCTACGCATTCCGTGAAGCGCAGGCACGTGGCGCTGAGCTGGTGGCTATCCACACGTGGATGGACATGCAGGCCCAGACCTCGTTGGCAGGTCTGGCTGCAGCCCAGGCGGAATGGGGCGAGATCGAGCGTGAGCAGGGCGAGCTATTGTCCGAGCGCCTCGAGCCGTTTGAAAATGACTACCCAGATGTGAAGGTAACCCGCATCATCGCGCGTGACCGTCCAGTGCGCGCGCTTTCCGATGCCGCGGCGGGCGCGCAGCTCGTGGTCGTTGGTTCGCACGGCCGGGGAGGCTTCCGCGGCATGCTGCTGGGCTCTACTTCCCGCGCTCTGCTGCAGTCGTCGCCATGCCCAGTGATGGTGGTTCGTCCAGAATCCTACATCGGTGAGCACGAGAATGAAGACAAGTAAACTGCACTAAACCCCTGTTAGAAATAGGCTCCAGGTTCCCATTTGCGGAATATGGAGCCTATCCTTTTTATTACATTTCGCAAACAATGCAGTATAAAACGTTTACGGCAGTACAAAGTAGTGGCACCATTGTTAGTAGAGCCTCTTTGACTTCGATATTTGAAGCTCTGAGGCCGAACCCAAGCTAGAAAGAGATTTACACAATTAATTAGAGCTGAAACTGTAGTCTCACATAAGCCTGATGTGGCTGTTTCAGCCCGCGAGGAGGAAAAACTCATGGGTATTATCGGCTGGATTATCATTGGCGCAATTGCCGGCTTCTTGGCAGAAAAGATTATGAAGCGCGACCACGGACTTTTGACTAACATCATCGTCGGTATCATCGGCGGTGTACTTGGTGGCTGGCTACTTTCGCTCGTCGGCCTAGGTGGCGGCGGCTGGATCTGGACGCTGGTCACTGCAGTAATTGGTGCTTGTCTGCTGCTGTGGATTGTCGGAGCAATTCGCTCGAAGTCCGCGAACTAGTAGAACAAAGTGCAGATAGAAGCCTTTCTGGGTGAATAGAAACCCACCCAATAGGTAGCAAACAAACCGGTTTGTCTATATTGTATAGATGAACCGGTTTAGTTGTGTCTGCCCCCAGGAAAGGATGTCGCAGTGACCCAAAAGAAGTCGCGCCGTAATCGCCCGAGTCCACGTCACCGGCTGTTGGCATCAGCAACGAACCTTTTTACCACCGAGGGTATTCGCGTTATCGGTATTGACCGCATCTTGCGTGAAGCTGATGTCGCCAAAGCCTCCCTGTATTCCTTGTTTGGGTCCAAAGACGCGCTCGTGATTGCTTATGTGGAATCTTTAGATGAGCAATATCGGGAAGCGTGGGCCGAGCGCACTGCGGATACCGCTGACCCGCAGGGCAAGATTTTGGCTTTTTTCGACATGGCCATTGACGAAGAACCTGGTAAGGAATTTCGCGGCTCGCACTTTTTAAATGCCGCTGGAGAATATCCGCGTCCGGATACGGATGCGGAGCGCGGCATCGTCGATGCCTGCTTGGAGCACCGCCGCTGGATGCACACGACGATGACGGAGCTGCTCAATGAGATTAACGGCTACCCATCCGAAAGCCAGGCCGACCAGCTGCTGATTTTCCTCGATGGCGGGATGTCCGGCGCGCGGTTGATGCGTGCGATTAACCCACTGCACACCGCACGCGATCTGGCGGTACAGATGCTGTCTGAACCGCCAGCGGATTACTCCATTTAGTCGGTAGTCGGCTTGTCGTTCTGAGGTTTAGCAGTCTCGGGCGTCTCAGCTGATTCGTTCGCTTCATCGGATGCTTCGGACGTAGATGCGGCATTCTTCGCATCCTTTTTGGCTTGAGTTTCCGCCCTGCGCTTTTCAGCGCGGCGCTTATTAACTTCCCGGCGAATCTCCGCGGCTTTCTTCTTTTCATCTTTGGCCGCAGCCTTTAAATCCCGCTTTTCGGCAGAGCTTAATTTGCGGTAGGCCTTGTACTCGGTAATCGACTCGCGGCGCATCTCATGGAGTTCTGGAGACAGCGGGTACTTCACTGCCAAGACGATCTGGCAAATGATCGTCAGCGTCAAGGTATAAAGATTGGTGCAGAACCAATAGAAAATAACCGCCAGTGGAATCGGGCCATTGGTGGCAATATTCCACAGCAGCAACGGTATAAACACGATCAGCGCGAGCGAGAAAATGAATACGCGGCGCGAGAGCTTGGTGTTGAAATTCGTGGTCCAGAATGTGCGCGTGGTGGAGATGCACATGTTGATGACGGTAAAAGAGATGGCCAGAATCAACCACGGCATGGCTTTTTCGCGGACCATTGCCGGATCGACCGCCAGGTCAACGGCCCAGGATTCGGGCATGGACATAAACGCCGGGATGCGAATGCCATTAAGGGTGGTTTGGCGGAAGGATTCGACTTCGTCTGCCGTGATAAAACCGATGCTGCCTTCAAAAGACGGCCGCGCCATGCGCAAAACTACTTGGTAGAGGCCCAGAAAGACCGGCAGCATAATCAGCAGGGGCAGACAGCCAACCGCCGGGTTAAAGTTGTGCTCTTTGTGCAAAGCATCGACGGCTTCTTTATTGGCTTCAAACTCTTCGGGGGTAGTCACGGCGGGCATGGCAGCCTTGGTCGGACGCAACAACGCCGAGATGCGCCCGTTTTTGACCGACATCCACGTTAGCGGTGCAATGAGGCTGCGCACAGTGAGAACCAGCAGCACAATGGATACAAGCCACGCAGTTTGTTCTTCGAAGAAATTATGCGTGAGCAGATGCCACAGCTTCATAATTCCCGAGACCGGGTAGACAAATATATCGAGCACTTATGCCTTTCTACGTGGGCGTTAACGCTCACTATAATTTCAAGTATGAAAAAATCCCGCTTTAGCATACGCCAGATTGTCGGCGAGCTGCTGTTAACAGCTGGTGTCTTGTTATTGCTCTTTGCGTTTTATGAAGCGTATTGGACAAACGTGGAGTCTGGGAAATTACAAGGCCAGGCACGGGCAGAGCTCGATGACACCTGGCGCAATCCCCGTCAGCAGCTTAACCCAGAGCTCGGGGAAGCTTTTGCCCGGATGTACATCCCGTCCTTCGGCGCGGATTTTGAGTTCGCCATCGTCGAAGGCACTGAGGATGAGGCTTTGCTGCGCGGGCCGGGCCACTATACCGAGACGCAAATGCCCGGTGAGGTGGGAAATTTTGCGGTGGCAGGACATCGGGTGGGCAAAGGTGCACCCTTTAATGATTTGGGAGCGCTTCAGGCTTGCGATGCCATCGTCGTGGAAACTGCGTCGCAGTGGGTGACCTACCGCGTCTTGCCCATGGCAGGCCAGCAGCCCCAGGAGCTGGACTGTTTCAGCGCTGAGCAGCAGGATAAGTTGCAGGGTGAGTACGCACAGGCTTATGGCAGGCACATTACGGTGCCAGGAGACATCGGAGTGTTGGAGCCGGTGCCATCGCTTAGCGATGCCCCCGCGACCGAAGCCATCTTGACCCTGACGACGTGCCATCCGCAATTTTCTAATGCTGAGCGCATGATTGTCCACGCTATGGAAGTTGAAACCCTTCCGAAAACCGGGAGCGCCGTTGACGCTCGCGCAGACCAGGGGCGTCCCGCAGCCTTAGATGAAATAGGTGAGAAGTAGATATGCATCGCTTTTTGTGGAATCTTCTGCCCGGCCCGACCCCGCTGAAGGTCGTAGTGGCCATCGCGGTAGTAGTCGGCGTATTTTTCCTACTCATGGAAGTTGTTTTCCCGTATATCTCGCCGATGATGCCCTATAACGACGTCTCGGTGTAGCGGGAGGAACGGGAGTTGCCAGACTAGTTACAGCCCGAGATTGGCGATGGCGCGCTCGGCGATAGCCTCTGCCTTGACCGATTGTTCCTGGTTGCTCCACACCACGACTGCCGTGGTGTCTTTGGCAACCGCATAGACACTGCCTGGGCCAGTGGGGCCATCAGCAATAGGGCCGCGTCCACCTTCCCACGTTTGCGCGCCAGCGGGGTCTTGGGTGGGGAGTTGGGCGGGCGAGGTGGCATCGATAGGCGCTGCGAAATCGACGACCTCCATGGCTTTGTCGAAACTTTCCTGCTGCCTAACCATGACCACTAGCTGTGGTTGTTCCGGGTAGGAATAAAACACGCACGCTGGGGTGGCAAAGCTGGCATCGACCCCGGAATCGGTGATGCGCTGGCCGTTGGTGTCAGCGACAAACCCCGCGTCCAGATAAGGACAAGGCTCCTGCTGCCCGCGCTCGACTGCGGACACGGCGTCGACAGCAAGGCCGTCAGAAGGAGCGGCAGAGTTGCCAGCGGCAGAGTTGCCAGCGGCAGGGCTGCCAGTGGCCGTGGTGTCATCTGCCACGGGCTCGGGCGATGTAGTGCATGCGGTGAGGACTCCAGCTGCAACTACCAGCGCGATTGCGCGGGGAAGTAGGCTCAAAGACATGAGCAATAGTCTAGAGCAGGGCGAGCTAGAAACCTTTGAATCTTCCGAGGGCGCAGAGATCATGCGCAACGGAGTACATATTCTCACCGCCACCATCTTGGTGGTCGCAATTTTAATGTCGGTGCAGATGAGCCTACCTTTAGCCGTGCTCAACTTATTATTGCTGTCGGTGTTTGCGGCGCTGTATTTCGTGGGCAGTTTTTACCTGGAGCGCATGAACGTTGCGTGGAAACTCGCGTGGCTGGTCGCGCTGACCGTGGTGTGGATAGCCGATATTTTAATAGCGTCCGCCGGAATCTACTTGCTCTTTGTCCTCTTTTTCCTCTACCTGCGCATACTTGGCATGGTGTGGGGAAGCATCGCGGTGATTTTCGGTACCGCGGTCTCCGTGGGCATTCAATTTCCACAGGGCTTGAGCTTTGGCGGGGTGATGGGACCGGTCGTCTCCGCGCTGGTGACCGTCGCTATCTTTTATGCTTTTAAGAGCTTGCATGAAATCAACACCGAGCGCACGGCGTTGATTCGCGAATTAGTCGACACCCGGCAACAGCTGGCAGAAACTGAGCGCGCGGCAGGTGTCGCGGGCGAGCGCCAGCGCATCGCGCATGAAATCCATGACACGCTCGCCCAGGGGCTGTCGTCTATTCAAATGCTTTTGCACGCCGCGAACCGGGATCTCGAGGGCGAGGTGAATGTGGACAAGGCGCGCGAGCGCATCGACTTGGCGCGGCATACCGCTGCCGATAACCTCCAGGAGGCTCGCGCGATGATTGCCGCGCTGCAACCGGTCGCGCTGTCGCAGACCTCCCTGGTGGGAGCATTAGAGCGCATGGCGGATGGTTTTGCGGCAACCGGCGAGCTAGATATCGCGGTGGAATCCGATGGGGCGGTGCATCAGCTGCCGATGAAACTCGAGGCAGTATTGCTGCGCATCGCTCAAGGAGCAGTTGGCAATGTGGTCAAACACGCCCACGCCACCCGCGCGCGGATTACAGTGACATATAACGATGAGGGCGTGCGCGTGGATATCGTCGATAATGGCGAGGGCTTTGATGTCGACGCCGTGCAATCGCGGCCTGCTGGGCTGGGGCATATTGGCCTCGCCGCGATGAAACGCCGCGCGGAGGAAGTTTCTGGTGAGGTCATTATTGAATCCACGCCAGGACACGGAACTGCAGTCAGCGTTAGTGTACCCTTAATATCTAGTTCCCATTAAACTTTTGGTGGACAGGGTATAGCAAAAAGGAGTGATGAAGTGATTCGTGTCTTGCTAGCTGATGACCACGAAATCGTTCGTCTTGGCCTTCGCGCAATTTTGGAAGAAGCCCAAGACATTGAAGTGGTCGGCGAGGTAGCCACGGCAGAAGCTGCTATCTCAGCGGCCCAAGCAGGCGGAATCGACGTCATCTTGATGGACCTGCGCTTTGGCGCGGGGATTGAAGGAACACGCGTGATGGGTGGCGCGGAAGCAACCAAGCGCATTCGCGACGCGATGGATAATCCGCCGAAGGTTCTCGTGGTCACCAACTATGACACTGATGCTGATATCTTAGGCGCGATTGAAGCCGGCGCCGTGGGCTACTTGCTCAAAGACGCCCCGCCCGTGGAGTTGACCAGCGCGGTGCGCTCGGCTGCTGAGGGTGACTCGGCATTATCGTCGATGGTCGCTGATAGGTTGATGACGCGCGTGCGCACCCCGCGCTCCTCGCTGACTCCGCGTGAGCTCGAAGTGCTGCAGTTGGTCGCGGGAGGTTCGTCCAACCGTGAAATCGGGCAAGAACTCATGTTGTCTGAGGCCACGGTGAAATCGCACCTGGTGCACATCTACGACAAGCTCGGGGTGCGCTCGCGTACTTCGGCTGTCGCCGCAGCCCGCGAGCAGGGTGTTTTGTAGCAAAAGATGACCTTGGGAAATACTTCCCAAGGTCATTTCTAGTTGTGTGCGCGTTTAGCCGCGGGTGATGCGGTCTTGGATTTCCTGGGTGACCATATCGATTTCGCGGTTGATGGACGAGTGCGCGCGGCGACGCTGCTGCGGGGTCATCATCTCCGCATTATCGATGGCGGCATCTAAGTCATCGAGGCGTTCTTTAATATCGCGCTTGAAGCCCGCTGGCAGGGACTGGTTGTCATCCATGGTGTTACGAATGCCCTGGGTGCGCGCTTTGATGGAGGCGCCGTGGCCGGCGAAAGATGCGAGCTGGTCAGTGGTGACACCGGCCTTTTTCGCGCGGCGCTGCTCAACCTGCTGGCGGCCGGTGACAATCGCGCGGTAGAGCAAGGGCAGCAGCAGTGGAGCCGCCGTGCGCGCTGCGCCAGCGTAGCGCTTGACATTGGCGGTGTTCAAGCGGCCTGCGCGCATTTTTTCCAGCTCGGTCTTCGCCAGCTTCAGTTCTTGCTTGCGGCGTTGCTTCAAGCCTTTTTCTTCCGCCTTGACCAATTGCTTTTCCTGGTTCGCCAAAAGCTTCTGTTGGCGCTTGCGCGCCTTGTCTGCGGACTTGACCTCAGCTTTCGCCTTGGTTTTCGCAGCCTTGAACTCTGCTTTGGCGGCACGGCGTGACTTGCGGAATTTCTTCAGAATGCTCATGGACTAGTTCCGTTCATTTCTTTTGTTCATCAAGTGCAGTATTTACTGTATTCAACATTACCTTGATGGGTGGGTTAAGCTCATGAGAGTGGAAAAACAGGTACGTGCGTCAGATCTCGTGGGCTGCCGGTATCGGCTCGTCCAGCGCCGCAACCACCCCGAAGCCCCGCGCACAGACGCCGCCCAAGCCCGCGCCGAGCGCTATGACGCCGCACGCGAAGCCGTGTGGGAGAAATTCCCCCGCAAATCTGATTCCCGCCGCACCCCTTTTCGGCGTATCGATCTCGGCCCATTGCCAGCACCAGATCCCTGGCTGCGCTCGTTAGAGACCTTAGAAGCCCTCGCCACCGGCGCAACGCACATCACTGGCGCTGTGTTTGCGAATGAGCAGTGGATCGTGGGCGTGGATATGTTGGTGCGCGCGGGGGCATCGACAAGCGATGCGGCGTATACCCCCGTGATGGTCTCCAGCCACCGGGTGGCGCGCAAACATGACAAGGCCACAACACCGGGTGTGCCCACGCACCGGCTGGGGCTAAGTAAGCCTTTGGAGCTGGGGTATAAAGCCCGACATCACGTCTTAGACGGCTACCACTTAGCAATGGCAGCGCGCGCTTTGGACGATCTGGGGCTCAACTCCGGCCGAGGTGGGCTGGTGGGCCAAGATAGAAACCTCACCTTTTTCTCCGATACCGCCAGCTACCAAGACACCTTGGACAAGGCTTTGGAAGCGGTGGAGCTGCACAACCTGCCCACCCAGCCGCGCCGAGTCAAAGAGTGCGCGAGTTGCCGCTTTTGGCCGTTGTGCCAGCCGGAGCTGGAAGCGATGGATGATATTAGCCTCTTTTTGCCCGGTGATAGGGCACGACCGTACCGCGAGCGCGGCATTGACACGGTGCAAGGGCTTATCGATGCCTCCTTAGGCCTTCCCTCCCAGCTTGCCGCGGCGTGGCGCGATGGCACGGTGCTATTAGCGCGCGGGGATGTGACTGTGCCCCGGGCGGATGTGGAAATTGACCTGGATATGGAAGCCTACCTCGACCAAGGAGCCTACCTGTGGGGTGCGTGGTTGGATGGCACCTACTATGATTTTGTGACTTGGGAAGCGCTGGGGCCAAAAGCGGAAGCCCACAACTTTGCTCGGATGTGGACGTGGTTGATGCAGCAGCGGGACCAGGCGCATGCGGCGGGCAAGACTTTTGCGGCCTACTGCTATTCCGCACACGGTGAAAATCACTGGATGCGTATGTCCGCACAGCGGTTTGCCGGGCACACCCCGGGCGTGCCGTCGGTGGAGGAAGTAGATGCGTTTATCAATTCTGCCGAGTGGGTGGATCTTTTTGCCCACGTGAAGGCGAATTTTGTAGGTCCCTATGGTCTAAGCCTGAAGACCGTGGCCCCGCAGGCTGGCTTTCATTGGGAGCAAGGCGATTTTGACGGCGAGGAATCCGTTAATGCGCGCCGGGTGGCCATCGGCCATGACGATGAAGCGCTGCGCGCGCGTGAGATGCTGCTGACCTATAACGCGGATGATGTGCAAGCTACTGCGGCGGTGCGTGAGTGGATGAGCAATAATGCGCCGAATGTGCCACGGCTATAGCCGTCTGCGGCTGTAGTTATTAGGCGGCGACGGTTTCTTTCTTTTTGGCGGTGGCTTTGAATAGCCAGAGGCCGATGAGAATGACCGCGACGGTAAAGCACGAGATATAGACGATAAACCCAGCCCACGAGGTAAATTCGAAGACCAGCCCGGACAGTGCGCCGATGGCAGAAGAGCCGGCGTAGTAGCAAAACAGGTACATGCTGGAGGCTTCAGCGCGGTTGGTCGCGGCGACTTGGCCGACCCAGCCCGATGCCGTGGAGTGCGCGGCGAAAAAGCCTGCGGTGAAAATAAACATGCCCACCAACAGCACGGGCAAGGGGCCGAGGGTGAGAACCACGCCGATGGCAAAGAGCAGGCCGGAGACGATGAAGGTTTTGCCGTGGCCGAATTTATTGATTGCATCACCGACGCGTGCCGAAGACCATGTGCCGGCCAGATACATCAAAAACACCAGCCCGGCGAGCGAGATGGGCAAGCCAAAGCGATCAATAAGCCGGAAAGTGATGAAGTTATACATGGAAACAAAAGCGCCCATGCCTAAGAACGCGAAGACGAAGAGCAGGCCGATTTCTAAGGTGCGCCAGTGATTGACCATCGCGCGGATTTCAGATTTGAAATGCAGCTGCTTGGGTTGGAAGTTGCGCTGTTTGGGCAACAAGACCATAAACAGCACGGCAAAGAAGGCGGAGACAACCGCCGCACCAATCAAAGCGCCACGCCAGCCGGTAAATTCCAATAGCCCGGTGGGGACGAGCCGGCCGGTTAACCCACCGAGGGTATTGCCGGCGATGTACAGACCCATCGCGCGGGGAAGCACGTTTTCATCGAGTTCCTCCGATAACCACGCCATGGCCACCGCAGGCGCGCCGGCAAGGACTGCGCCTTGCAGAGCACGGATGGCGATGATGGCGATGACATTAGAGCCCACAATCGGCACGAGAAACGATAAGACTGTGGCCAGTGCTGCGGAGATCAGCAACAGACGCCCGCGGCCAAAGCGCTCCGACAAAATAGACAGCGGCACGATGCACAGCGCTAAAGCGCCGGTGGCGGCAGAAACGGTCAGCGCGGCTTCGGTCGGGGTAAATCCCAGCTCTTTGACGAACGTCGGCAAGATTGCCTGCGTGGAGTAGAGACCGGAGAAAATAGCCAGGCCCAAAAAGAGCATGGCCACCATCGCGCGCGTATTTCTTTGCATGTAGCTATGGTCTCTCATCGCTGCATATGAGTAAAATGCAGGAAACAGCGGTATTCAATGCGTAGCGTGCATGTATGCGCGGAAGAAAAGGGTGGAAGCGTGAATTTTCCTGATATTGAAGGCTTTCTCGCCGTTGTTCGCGCCGGGGAGGCCGGGGAGAACCTGTCCGATGCTGCTGATGACCTGCACTTATCCCAGTCCGCGCTGACGCGACGGGTGCAGCGGTTGGAAGAGGAATTAGGCACCACCTTATTTGAACGCCACGGCCGCAAGCTTGTGCTCAACACCCGCGGGCGGGCATTTGTGCCGCATGCCCACACTATGTTGGAGGCGCGTAGTCAAGGAATCCAGCAGGTGGCGCGGTTGATGGATCCCGAACGCGGGCAGGTGCGCTTAGATTTCATGCATTCTTTGGGCACCTGGATGGTTCCGGATTTGCTGCGCTCGTATCGGCACAACCATCCTCAGGTGGATTTTGTGCTGCATCAGGGCGCAGCCCAACATCTAGTCGACCGCGTGCGCGCCGGGCTCAGTGATATTGCTTTGGTCGGACCCAAGCCCGGGGATCTTGTAGCGCCCGGGCAGGTGGAATTGGCGTGGCATCAATTGGAGTTACAGCGGCTGGCGATAGCGGTGCCGGAGGGGCATTGGGCATCGTCACGCGACAGCATCGCTATGCATGAGCTTGTCGATGAACCCTTTATCGGGATGCTGCCCGGCTATGGCACCCGCATGTTGCTGGATTCTTTGGCGCAAGACGCGGGTTTTAGCCCGCGCTTTGTCTTTGAATCCATGGAGCTGACCACGGTCTCTGGCCTGGTGGCCGCAGGGCTGGGCTGTGCACTGTTGCCCCTGGATGATCCGTATTTAAATGCCACGAATCTCATCCCGCTAGAACCTGTTCGCTACCGTGAGCTCGGGGTGGTGTGGCGCGTGGGGGATGATGCTCCGCCGGTTCTGCAATTTCGGGATTTTATTCGCCGTCCTCGTCAGCCGTAGGAAGCTCAGGAATGAAAAGGTCTTCGATTAAGCACTCAAATTTCGCAGCTAGTTGAAAGGCCAGCGGCAGCGAGGGGTCGTAGCGGCCTTTTTCAATGCTGATGATGGTCTGGCGGGATACGCCGAGGGCATCGGCAAGCTTTTGTTGCGATAGTCCAGCTTTGTCCCGAAAAGCCTTGAGATTATTGTCCATGGCCTAGGCGTCGCGGCGCTTATTTAGTAGGTAGCAGGCGGCAAAGACCACGATGATAAAAAGGTAAGCGCTAATGGCGACCGTGCCTAAAGAAACGCGGGCATCCGTGAACACACTGGCGACGCCTAGTGCGCCGAGGGCAAATAACAGGATGTGAAATGTTGATTGCGCGGCATTGTCATACCAGGTGGATTCGATGGAATCATCCGGGTTTGGGGTAGCACCCCGGATGGTGTCGCGGTCGACCAAAAATGCCCACGCGGCAACAAACGCCACGGGAAATAGGCACAGCGTAAAGACGCCCAGAAATAGCGCGGTTGATCCTGCGGGGCGTTTGAGCGCCCAAATTATTGCGCTGATAGCAAAGGATACGAGGAGCCCAATGATGACGGAGCCTGCCATCAACGTGGCAGACGTTCCGCCATATTTGCTGCGCCCGAAACGGGATTTCTGTGCGCGGTTGGTTGTGCGAGCGGTGGCGTTGGTGTTCATGAAAATATCCCTGGGTTGACGACGGGTGTGAACTACCTTCACCTTAAGTAAAGTGACCTTTACATGTCAAGGGGGCTTTACAGCGGGTCTAGACGTGTAGTTGGCGTGCTAGGGCGAGCAGCTCGGCATCGTCTAGCGTGAGCGAACCCAAATGCACCGCCGCTGGCTGCGGGCGACCGGGCACCGGCCAAGGTAGGGAAATAGCGCAGCTACCAGCGATATTAAACAACGATGTCCACGGCACCCAGCGAGCTTGGGCGGCAAAATTTTCTGCCGGCGGCAGGGAAGTAAACGCGCCAGTTGCCGGCGGATCGGAGGCAATAGTGGGATTGAGAATCACGTCGACTCCCCAGTGCTCCGCGAGGCGAGCTTGCAGCGTGCGGGCGTAAGTTTCGGATTCGCGCACCTGCTCGGCGGTGACATGCAAGCCTTTTTCTCTGAGCCATTCGGCGATGTAGTCATAGTGTTCTAACTCGGCCAGGCGGTACGAGAAAAGGTTGGTGAAGTGATCGAACGTGGTTTCTGCCTCTGGCCATCCTCCGACCTCGATGACCTCGTGGCCGGCTGCGGCGAGCTTTTCTGCGGCTTCGGCCACTGCGGTGAGGTATTCGGATTGGACTTCCGTGTCGGCGATAATCGGGGTGGTGAGCACGCCGATGCGCAAGGGGCGATCAAGGGCCGGCTCAAGTTGGTGCAGGAATGCCTGATCCTCAACAGAGGTGGTGAGGTAACCGTGGACAGCGAGCGTGGTGGCCGACGGTTTAAAGCCGACGATGCCACATGCGGCGGCGGGAATTCGGATGGATCCACCGCCATCGGAACCGTGGGCGGCGCGCACCAATCCGCGCGCGACCATCGCGGCGGCACCACCTGAAGAGCCACCGGGGGTTCGTCCTGGCCAGATCGGGTTATCCACCGCGGGCAGGTCGCGCGGTTCGGCATCGACAGTTAAACCTAGCTCGGAAGAAACCGACTTGCCGGGAATCAGTGCCCCGCGTGCTTCATAGGCCGCGATGAAAGGATCTGTTTCGGTGGCCATGCGGGTGCGGGCTTTGGAACCGAAGGTAGTGGGCATTCCTGCGACATCGTAGAGATCTTTCGCCGGGATAATCCATCCTGACAAATCTCCTTCCGCGACCGGTGCTCGTTCCAGATCGAGGTAAGAAAACCCATGTTGGGCTGGGGAAAGATTCTCGAGCGCATTTTTAAGGTCCGACATAGATTCCGTCATGGTGCCCATCATAGAAGCTAACGCAAAAGCAGGGGCTGAAATGCCAAAGGCTCTCGCGGGCTTCCCGATTCATCGAAAAGCTTGGCGAGAGCCTAGGAACTTGTGCGCACTAAAGGCTGCGCGACAAAAGCTTATTTACTTGGTTGCAGCTGCGAAGCGCTCTGCTACGTCATCCCAGTTGAAGACGTTCCAGACTGCCTTAACGTAGTCAGCCTTAACGTTCTTGTACTGCAGGTAGAAAGCATGCTCCCACATATCCAGCATCAGCAGCGGGGTCAGACCAATGGAGGTGTTACCCTGCTGGTCGGTCAGCTGCTCGATAACTAGACGGCCAGCAACGGAGTCGTAGCCCAGCACTGCCCAGCCGGAGCCCTGCAGGCCGGTTGCTGCTGCGGAGAAGTGAGCCTTGAACTTGTCAAAGGAACCGAAGTCGCGGTTGATAGCTTCTGCTAGCTCACCGGTTGGCTCGCCGCCACCGTTTGGAGAAAGGTTCTTCCAGAATACGGAGTGGTTGGTGTGTCCACCTAAGTTGAAAGCAAGGTTCTTGGACAGTGCGCGAATCTTATCAGCGTTTGCGTCACCGTTGCGCTCTGCTTCGAGAGCCTCAAGTGCTGCGTTTGCGCCAGCCACGTAAGTTGCGTGGTGCTTGGAGTGGTGCAGCTCCATGATCTCTGCGGAGATGTGTGGCTCGAGTGCATCATATGCGTAGTCGAGTTCTGGTAGTTCATAAACAGCCATAGTCATTCCTTTCGTTAGGGGTACGTTCCCCATGATATGTCGAAAGATTATTTTGGCAACGATATTGTGACCGAATACTGTGAACTTGCTGGTCGTGGAATATTTTGCCCGTGGTGTAAGTTGAGTAAAAACAGAAAGGAGACGATTTCTATGTCGTTCTTATTTGCTCCCGCACCACAACTAGTTGCTAAAGAAGATGCTCTGCCCGGCCGCTCAGAACCTATTTTGGATCCTCAGCCGCACGCAGTTTTGGGCACCCCAATTACTGGGCCCTGGAAGGAAGGCCAGCGCTCGCTCATTGTCGGGCTGGGCTGTTTCTGGGGACATGAGAAAATGTACTGGGAAACCGACGGTGTGGAATCCACCTCGGTCGGTTATGCCGGTGGCACAACCCCAAATCCCACCTATTTTGAAGTCTGCCGTGGTCAAACCAACCACGCTGAGGTCGTTGAAATTACCTACGACCCAGAAAAGATTAGCTTGCGCGAATTGGTGGTTATGGCACTGGAAGCACACGATCCTACCCAGGGCTTTAGGCAGGGCAATGACGTGGGCACGCAGTATCGCTCCGCGTTTTATCCACGCACCCAAGAAGAGCTGGAGCTCATTCAGGAGCTGGTGGATAGCTACGACAAAAAGCTCGCCGAGAATGGTTTTGGCGCTATGACTACTGAGGTCAAGCTACTCAGCGATACTGATTCCGGTGAGTACTACCTCGCGGAAGACGAGCACCAGCAGTACCTGTACAAGGTTCCAAATGGTTACTGCCCACACCACTCCACTGGCGTGAAGTGCGATTAGGAAGGCATCGACTAGCTTGGGTGCTCTCGAACCCACTTCTCTGCGCGCTGTGCTAGCCGCGGAGTAAGTGGCACCCGGGACTGGGAACCGAGAACTGAGTCCCAGTACCAGAAGGTTTCTTGGTGGTAGTTGTGTCCGTGGCCGCCGGGAACATTCAATGAGTTAATTTGGTCGAGCCCAATTTGCCAAAAGCTAATTAGTGGCGCCCACCCCAAAGCATGAAAAGTATCTGCGTACAGGGTTGATGGCGTTGGCTCATGCATCCAATTTGGGCGGCTATAGATGAGCCTGCCCGACCACCACACAATGGGGTCGGAGGCATGCTGCGCTATTACTATGCGCGGGCGTTGCCACCGCTGGCTATAACTGCGCCCGAAGGGATCATGGCGGGTGTGCGCGGGTGCAGCCGCAAAACGCACGTGACGTCCACCGTCGATGATCGGAACGCGTTCCAAGGACCCGGCATCAGGGTCTAAGTCAGAAATAAGCTTGGTCATGCTGGGCGGGCCGGTAAACACCGCACCGTCGCAGGAAGCAAGCAGATCGTCTAGGTCCTCGTAGCCATCGAGGTGTGCATAAGCGCCTAAAGATTCACCGGAGAGATACAGCTTGGGGCGGTTATCTTCCGGCATGGAGTCGAGACGATTTCTAATAGCACTAGTGAGCAAATGCGCCGCTTCAATGGGCGCTTGCTTATCGACGACATAAGATATCGCCGATGGCAGGATCGAATACTGCAACGTGACTGAGGCGCAATTGCCTTTGGTCAGAAACTCTGGGGCAGCAGCGGTCCATTCACTGACCCAGCCGGAACCGGCAGGCATTTGAATCACGATGGTATCGCGGTGAAATGCCCCGGTTCTTTCCATCTCTAACATGACGCGACGAACCTGCCCGCGGACGGTTCGCCCAGACATCAAGCCAGCATAAATGCGGATGGGTTCGCGGGCCCGAGAAAATTCCATGACTTCGGCGATATCTTGTGCCCGCGGGCCACCGGATAAAAAGCGGCGACCATGAGCCCCGACGGCAGTCCAGCGCTCATAAGACCAGGGGCTGCCGGAGCGTTCCGGTTCCCAGGGCATGACCGAGCCAGGAAAGACCGAGCGATTGATTTTTTGCGCGCGCACCGACGCCGAACGGATAAAACGCCGCAAGACCACGCGGTCCGATAGCGCAACGATGACAAAAATAAAGGTTGCCACCGCCAATGGCCATGCCACCAGCATGGGGACGGCACGTCCCAGCTGCCGCGATAGGCGCGAGACCGTAAATTGCACAATCTCACCCAGTATCAACAGCGCGCCATATCCAAGCGTGCCCAGGGAAACGCCAATCGCGGCTTGTAGCGGACCGCGGTCATAAGATTTTCTCACCAAATCAGCCTGAATACCCTGGTTCCGTACGGATTTGGCCATGGCAACCACCGTGATAGAACCCAGCACCCAGTGCGCATTGCGCTTAAGACGTGGGGTGAGGTGATCTTGGGGACGTTTGCCGGCAGCACGCAGGGCATTTTTTAGGCCGAAGGCAGCAGAGGATGCAGAAAAGTGCCCGATGGCCTGGCCGATTGCGACATTAAGCGCGGTCACCCACCAGGGCCGTGGCAGCAAAGACGGCCAGATCGCAGCCCACGTGGCAACTTCCGCACCTAAAATTCCGGCCGCCATGTTGCGCGGTAAACGGTTCCGGCGCGCCATGCGCACCGCGGGCGTGATATCACTGAGCACTTCCAACCCGATGATGGAAATATGCAGGGCTTTCGATGCCACCTTCAGTGAAGACGAAGCGGCGCTAAACGCTAATCGACGCAGCGGGCGCGGCAGCGACTTGGCCACCTCCAGCGGCTGGTTGTCCGTTTGTGGCGCGGGTGGCGCAGTAGGGGAAAATTTTGCCCGAACGAAGCGCGCAAGCCCACCGATCCGGGGTCTGCGCGCGCTGTTAGTCATGCGCACCATTGTCCCAGAATGCGAAATATTCTGCATACCAAAACTTTCTTGCAACATTGGGAAGCAAAGTCGGTCTAGCCGACGCATAATGAGAGGTATGAGCACTTACGCGGGAAATAAAGTTGTCCTCGTCGGCGCGGGTGATGTTGGTGTTGCCTACGCATATGCACTGGTAAACCAAGGAACCGTGGATCATCTGGCCATCATCGATATTGATGAAAAGAAACTGGAAGGCAACGTCATGGACTTAAACCATGGCGTGGTGTGGGCGCCGTCGCGCACACGCGTTACCCAGGGCAGTTATGAGGATTGCAAGGACGCAGCGATTGTTGTTATCTGCGCTGGCGCCGCGCAAAAGCCAGGGGAGACGCGCCTGGATTTGGTAGATAAAAATGTTGCCATCATGAATTCCATCGTTGGCTCAGCGATGGAAGCCGGCTTTGATGGGCTTTTCGTCGTCGCGACTAACCCGGTGGACTTGCTTACGTATGCCGTGTGGAAAGCCTCTGGTTTGCCCACCTCGCGGGTTATGGGCTCGGGCACGGTGCTAGATTCCGCGCGCTACCGCTACATGCTCGGCGAGATGGCCAATATCGCCCCAACCTCCGTGCACGCCTACATCATCGGTGAGCACGGCGATTCGGAACTTCCCGTTGTGTCCTCGGCGAATATTGGCGGTGTTCCACTCGCGCGCCAAGCGGAGAAGGAACCGGGATTTAATGAACGCATCGAAGAAATCTTTGAACAAACCCGTGACGCGGCCTATCACATCATTGATGCCAAAGGCTCCACGAGTTATGGCATCGGCATGGCGCTGGCACGCATTACCCGCGCCATCATCCAAAACCAAGATGTTGCCTTGCCCGTTTCGGCCTATATCGATGGCCACTATGGCTACAACGACATCTATTTCGGCACCCCGGCCATTATCAACCGCAACGGCGTGGCGCGAGTGCTGGAACTAGACCTCGATGACCACGAGAAAGAGCGCCTTGACGCTTCGGTCAACACCTTGCTGGAGATTAAGAACCAGATTTTCAGCTAGATTCTTGCGCCTTTGGACTGACTGTCTTAATAGTTGTCGTAGTTTCGTTCTCAGGGACTGGGTGGGTCTGAGAAGCGATTGCCTGTGGCCTAGCTTCTGCTGCCTTGACTGTCGCCTGTCCCTCAAGCTTTTTGCTAATTCCCCGCAGCGTCAATGCTATCCACAGCAGGAGCAGTGGGATAGCAATCATAATCACTAAATTGAGTACGGAAAAGATGATGTTCGCAATCATTATCGCGTGCCTTTCATTGTCGGATTGGCCACGCTCAAACTAGGGGGCGCTAAATAGCTGCGTCAAGGACTCTCCGCGTCCAAACTGGCCATTCGCCGTGATGCTGCGCCTTGGAAAACCTTTTACCAGCAGTGATGGATGGAGCCCGCGCGGAACATTAGCAGGTGCCGGCAAGCTTTTAATCAACAAATTTTAGGCGAGAACTACGCGCACGCGCCGCTTGCAGAATGGATATAAATTCAGTTCTGGCCCTAGGGTCTAAATCTCGATTATCCCAGCGTGGAGAGCATTCTTCGTAACGCACGCCTTCCGGCCGTGTGTTGGGTCACTTTTGAGTTTCCAAGTCGCTTTGATAGCGTTGCCGGGGTTATGGCCTGCAAGGCAAAAACTCCTCGAAGCCTGAAAGTTGAAGTGATTATGGCAACCACGCTTAACGTCAATGGCACTAATGCCGCGAGTGGAACCTCGCCACGTAGTACTTGGTCGGAGGAAGTCCGCGTACTTGCGCGTGAGCGCAATGCGGTGATTCTCGCGCACAATTACCAGCTGCCAGAGATTCAAGACATTGCAGACCACGTTGGTGATTCCCTGGGGCTTTCGCGCATCGCGGCAGAAACCGATGCAGATGAAGTGATCTTTTGCGGCGTGCATTTTATGGCGGAAACCGCCAAGATTCTCTCGCCTGAAAAGCGAGTGTTTATCCCGGATGCAAATGCGGGGTGTTCCCTGGCAGACACCATCAACGCGGATCAGCTGCGCGAGTGGAAAGCACAACACCCCGGGGCGATCGTGGTCAGCTACGTCAACACCACCGCCGAGGTCAAAGCACTTACCGATGTTTGCTGCACCTCCTCGAATGCCGCCGATGTCGTGCGCTCCATCGACCCCGAGCAGGAGATCTTATTTCTGCCCGACCAGTTCCTCGGCGCGCATGTACGGCGCGTAACCGGACGCAACAACATCCACGTCTGGGCGGGTGAGTGCCACGTGCACGCGGATATTTCCCCAAGCGACTTGGTGGACACTGTTCGTGCGAACACGGACGCCGAGCTGTACATCCACCCAGAATGTGGCTGCACCACCAGTGCACTGTGGATGGCGGAATCCGGTGAAATTCCCGGAAACAATACGCACATCCTCTCCACCGGCGGCATGCTGGAAGAGGCCAAGAAGTCCACCAGTGAGCGCGTCTTAGTTGCCACGGAGATCGGCATGTTGCACCAGCTGCGCAAAGCCAACCCGACAACTGAGTTTCTGCCCGTCAATCCCCAGGCGGCGTGCCCGTTTATGCAGATGATTACCCCAGAAAAGTTACTTAAGTGTCTGCGTGAGGGAACGGATGAGGTATTCGTCGATAAGCGAACTGCGGATGCCGCGCGCACTGCAGTTGAGCGCATGATTGCCATCGGCAACCCTGGCTCCGGCGAATAGGAGAAGCATGACCACGGAACTAATCACTCCTGCTGAGAGCTTTGCCGAGCGTACCGACGTGCTCATCATTGGCTCCGGGGCGGCCGGGCTCACTGCCGCGCTGACCATTGCCGAGGCCGACCCTACTCGCTCCGTCACCATCATCACCCGCGGCGAACCGGCGGACAGCTCCACCGCGTGGGCACAAGGCGGCCTCGCGGCAGTTATTGCCCCGGAAGATTCTTTTGACCTGCACATCGAGGACACGTTGGCCGCGGGTGCCTTCCACGGCGACCGCGACCGCGTCACCGAGTTAGTGCACGCGGCCAAAGACTCCATCGACCGCCTGATATCCCACGGCGTCCAGTTCGCCGATGACCTGCACCTTGAGGGTGGGCACAGCCTGCGCCGCATCGTGCACGCCGGGGACCAATCCGGTTGGGAAGTAGAGAAAACTCTCCTGCGTGCAGCTTATGATCGCGGCATTCACATCGTGTCACATACCCGCGCGGTTGACCTTTTGACCAGCGCTGACGGCGCCGTCTGCGGCGCGCGCGTGTTGCATAAAGGACAGGTAGGCAGTTTGCTTGCCGATGAAGTCGTGCTCGCCGCCGGCGGATCCGGCGCCCTGTGGACGCTGACATCTAACCCGGCTGTGGCCACGGCCGATGGACTGGCCATGGCGCTGCGAGCGGGTGCTGCAACCCGCGATACTGAATTCATGCAGTTTCACCCAACCGTGCTGGCTGTCCCGCGCACCGGTGGGCGCGATGTGCTCATCTCCGAAGCAGTTCGCGGTGAAGGAGCAGTGCTTACCGATGCCCACGGCACCCGCTTCATGCTCCACCGCCACCCCCAAGCTGAGCTTGCTCCACGCGACGTTGTTTCTGCTGAAATCTTCAGTCACCTGGTGGACACCAATACCGAACACGTCTTTCTCGATGCTCGATCTATTCAAGATTTCCCAACGCGCTTTCCAACGATCCACGCCGAACTGCTCAAGCGCGGCATCGACGCCACCGTCGAACCCATTCCAGTTCGTCCTGGCGCGCACTACCACTGTGGTGGCATCGCGGCGGATCTTGACGGACAGACCAGCCTTGCTGGCCTTAGCGCCATCGGCGAAGTTGCTGGTACCGGGGTGCAGGGTGCGAACCGGCTCGCTTCGAATTCCTTGACCGAGGCACTCGTGACGGGCCACCGCTGCGGGATACGCCTGGCAACTGCTAAGCGCGTCATGACACGGCAAACCCCTATCGCTCGCCGACACATCGCGCCTGTTGACGGTGCTGCAACCATCCGTCATGTCATGGATGAATTTGTGGGAGTCAGCCGCAATGATGCGGGCCTGCACGCCGCGATAGACATCCTTTCCTCGCTTTCTACGGCTACGGAGCTGAACGACGCGAGCTTAGATTCAACCAATATGGCCTGGGCCGGTCTTGCCATCGCCCGCGCCGCACGTGAGCGCACGCATTCGCTCGGCTGTCACCGCCGAAGCGATGACATCGCCGCAGACACCAAGATCTACCACTACGCAGGAGCATAATATGACAATCTCATTACTGGATTCGACCGGGCTTGATGCCGTAACAACACGTGCGCACATCGAAGCTGCCCTCGATGAGGATCTTGCTTGGGGACCAGACGCGACGACCAACGCCACCATTGGTGCAGATATCATCGGTACCGCGAAAATTGTCTCCCGTGAACCTGGCTGTTTGGCGGGCGTGCCTATCGCTGCGCTGGCTCTGCAAATCACTGCGGAGCGGGATGGCGTGGACTTGGACATCGAAGTGCTCAAAAACGACGGAGACACTGTTGATGCTGGTCAGCCGACTCTGCGCGCGACTGGCGCAGTTCGCACTTTGCTGACCGCGGAGCGCACCGCTTTGAACTATGTATCCCAACTATCGGGCGTAGCCACGGCAACCCATGCCTGGACCCAAGCTCTTCAGGGCACCGGCATTGCTGTGCGTGATACCCGCAAGACCGTTCCAGGCCTGCGTATTTTGCAAAAATACGCAGTACGCTGCGGCGGCGGAATAAACCACCGCATGGGACTTGGGGATAGCGCCCTTATTAAGGACAATCACATTGCAGCGACAGGATCTCTAGCCGCAGCCTTTACCGCTGTGCGGAGCAAATTCCCAGAACTTCCCGTGGAAGTCGAGTGCGACACTCTGGAGCAGGTCGCCGAAGCCGTAAACGTCGGCGCTGAGTTGATCCTTCTGGACAATATGGCACCCGACGTTGTCCGGGAAGCTGTCGCAATCACTCGACCAGCTGGCATACGCACCGAAGCCAGCGGCGGCATCACGCTCGACAGCGTTGCAGCGTATCGCGATACCGGTGTTGATTACATCGCCGTTGGCGCGTTGACCCACTCCAATCGAGTACTCGATCTGGGCTTCGATCTCGCCTGACTTAGAGCTCTAATACTTCACTGCGAGGAGTGGCCAAGCGTATTAATATCCACGTGACCAGGAAGATTCATGCCGGGCAGTTGAACCGGAGGTAGCCCTGCATTGAGGCGTATCTCGTTGGTTGAGAACACGTACCGAGAAAAACCAGGCTTTACAAAAGCTTCGGGAAACTCGGAACTAAAAGTTCAACGATTCGGTTTCTTGAAAAGCAGCCCAGCGACGCTGTGTCAGTTGAACTACAGTTGGACGCGCAGGTAAAAGCAGACCGTGAGGGACGTCCGACGTTGAAGATTGTTGCGCACAGGGGCTATTCGGGAAAGTATCCGGAGCTTAGTCCTTTGGCTTTTGAAAAGGCTCTGGAGCTGCCCATTCATGGCATCGAGTGCGATGTGCGTATGACGCGCGATGGCAAAGTCGTGGTCAATCATGACGCCACATTGGACCGCACATCCAACCGCAACGGCAAGGTTTCAGCGTTGGATTGGGCGGAGATTAAGCTCGCCGACATCGGCAGCGATAAGCACCCCAAGCAGTACCCAATGTTGTTGGATGAACTGTTGGAAATGTGGGAGCCCAGCGGGCAGCACATCTATATTGAAACCAAGCACCCGGGCGCAGGCGGTGACATCCTTGAGGAGCAGGTGGTTCTTCGCCTGCGTTATGCAGGGCTTGCCGATGACCCCCGGATTCACATCATCTCTTTTGCCCACCGGGCCATCCGCCGCATGAAATCACTGGCACCGGACCTAGATCGGATTTATCTGCGCCGTGATTGGCAGCGGCATCTCAAAAAGGCGGAATTATTGTTGTCCGAACCGACAGGGCTAGGGATGTCATTGTTGCGGGGGAAATTGCAACCTGATGCGATTGGCGCGCATGGCTTGCCGACGTACATGTGGACCATCGACAAAACCGAAGACATGAAATGGGCCTGGGCCAACGGTGTTGACATCCTGGCCACCAACCAACCCGAAGTCGCGCTCCACGCCATTCAAATGTGAATTGATATACTCGGATCGATCGGCATGGATGTTTCGGTTCCCTAGGGCTACCCGACTACTCGTTCCTCTTAGAAGGCGTCAGTGGCTCCAGGGCTTCACCTTAAGGTTCGGAAAGCTAAGCTAGAATCTGTTCGAGAATCGCGTAGCTAAAACTTTAAACGGGCTTGACCGGAAGACTTCTTGAAGCCTCGAAGGCATTTCTGTAATGAACTCAAGAATAAGGGAATACAGTTTCAGCCTACTCTGGTATGTTATCTGACCTTTCCTCTGAGCTCGTGAGTAGTCTATGGAAGTAAATGGTAGGGATCGCAATTACTAACTACTAAGGGTATAGCTCAGTGGGATTGGTGGTATAACCTGCTCAGTTTTCTCTCCCCGTACCATTTTTTTTGGGCTTTCCACGGTTCAACTCAGAGTAATACATTAGACCACCAGCCAAGGCAAGGGTTAGAGGTGCAAGTAAGCCGAAAATAGTGAAATTTTGTAAGACTAACTGCAGTATCAGTAGAATTACGCCTGCAATAGCGGTAAAAACACCGAACTTCTGCTGAAACGACATTTGATCCCTTCGATACTACGTATTAGCTAGACTTGGCATCCAAGTACCGTACCTGCTGCTGAGGTTAGATAGCTGATGCCCGCACCAGCAAGAGCCAAACCGGTGCCACCTGTAGCAATTATAAATGACGCAGTCGCGATTCCCATGCCCAAAATACTTGCGAGACAAGCGGCTTTATCTGCCGGATCTGCTGGTAGACCATACTGATCTGTCGCACTATTTGCTTGGACTGACATAATTTGCTGAGAAGCTGATTCAGTCCAGTTTACTGATACTTGATTTCCATCAATCTGGTATTCATATTGCGCTGGGGTACCGTTAGGCGTTACCCCATCAACATTAAGGGTATAAGAGACACTCCCATCATTGTCCAAAACATTGACTGAGCCATCTTCGGTCATTGCGAGAGTGCCATTCTTTACTTCAGCATCAACCGAGTTCTCTGTTTCGTTGCTGAACTCAAAATAGGGTAGATCCGTGGATGTGTTTGCGTTTGAATTCTGCGTGTAAATACCTTGCGTGGCTTCATGTTCATTTGCGCTGGCTGAAGGGGTGAACCCTGTAGCCAAGACGATAGATAAAGCAGCTATGAGAGACTTGCGGAGCATATCTTTACTTTCGATAGAGTTTGGAAATTGGAATCCGTGTATCACTCATCGCACTGGATAACATCACATGCGATGTGCCCGGATGTTTGAATACTTTCATTTCCGGAACGATAAGTCATGGGATTTCGAAATTCTGGTCAAAAGTGCTGAATTTCGCTTTTCCATTGACTTTTACAAAAATAGTATCGCCAACTGATTTCATCAGGTTGGTGTTGGTTCTCAGCTGGGGAAATAGTAGCGAGTCAATCGTCTGAAAACGATGTAGGCACGTTAGATCCCCTGATTCAGGTGCCCTCGACAAGGGGATTTGGACTGGGAACTAAAAACTTCGAACAATATGTTTAATTAGAGTCGACTGCGAGAGTACCAATCAGTCAATCGGCCAAGCTTCTCTTGCGAGAATGTAGCCTTAAGTGCGTACTTAACATATTTATGACGATCTGAATGATTGGAATGATCTATAGAACGGGTTAAAAGCCGCTATTCCGAATTGAGGGTGAGCCAAATCGGTGGAAGATTCGTTCTGATGGGTGCGTCCGCATCTGACAATTGGCAATTAACGCAGGCTCAAAAGGAGTCTTTAATGCAGGGGCTAAAAACGTCACTGTATCGTGTAGGGCATGGCCAAGAAGAAAAAGAATAAAGAAGATCTACCTGAGGGTATGTCTCGTCGCCAAGCAAAACTTGCTGCGCGTGCGGCAGAGCGTGCGGCTTTGGAAAAGGATCCACGACCATATGGTGGGCTAGCTGCGGAAACCCAGCTGATTGCGATGCAGGAATTCGTTCCTTCCGCCACCGCGAAGCTCACGGTTAAAGGCTTTGACCGTGACGTTTACGTGTGCACGATTTTGCCGGGTGCTTCGGCAGCTATGGTGCGCGATACGGAAGCTGGCGGCGCAGCTTTTGTCGCCTTGCAGGTCCGCACCCACACTCACAACCCGGGCCGCGATTTGGCGTATGCGTTGAACTGGGCAAAGAATGCTCAACCAGGGGAGACCTTGGAATCAACTGCTGCTGATGGCGCGCAACCAGATTTGAAGGATCTGGTCGATGAGTCTGCGGTTTTGGACATCGAAGATCACGCCGACTTTGCGTGGTGGATTCCCGAAGGCACCCAGATGACTCCGGAGATCGCGCAGACCCTCAACGCCGCGAATGAGACTGTTATTGAGTCCCACCAGGTTGGTGCAGATATCGATGGCACGTTGTTTTGGGCTAACTCCGGCGGAGACAAGGCACATATCCGCTGGGTATTTCCCATCGACAATGAAACTGGCGTGCTAAACGCGATTGCGCGCGTTGCCGCCCGTGGTGAGATGAACCTCGGCGAAGGCACCAAGTTCGCTGGTGTTTTCCGCACCCACGGTTTGATCGCGCCGGTCTTTGACCTGCAGCCCGACGTTGCTTACGACTCTTACGAGGCGGAGCTCGCCCGCGTGGAAAAGGCTCTGAAGGCTGAAATTGAAAACGACGCTCAGCTGAGCCCTGATGAGCGCAAGCAGCTCGAAAACCTGAAATCACGCCAGGTCACCTTGCGTTAATCCCCGAAGGAGTTGTGGATAACTTGCTGCAGTCGTTGACGTGTCAGCACGGTTATCCACAGCTTGTCGATGCTTCCCTCGCGCCCGTTGTGCCGTGCCGTTTAACGTCGAAGGCATGGACATATTCCAAGCATTCGTGCTTTTAAACAGCCACGGGGTGAGTCTCCTGCGAGCTATCGCTGAGCGCTCGCCGTACGATGTGGCCAGCTCCGGCATCGCGCTGTCGACGGCCAAGCAATACGCCACGCTTGCCGATGTCCTTTTCGGCCCCGCCGACTCCCCACGCCTCCAGCGCGACTCCGTCGCCCTCGCCGAACAGCGCGGGCTCAGCGTGGAGCATTTGTTGATGGTCAACAAACACGCTAAGAAACTCAAAAAGCGCGGTGCCGCGTGGAAACTCCGCGCAGAACTCATCGCGCATCAAGGCAGCTTCGAAGAAGTCGATGCCTATGGCGCACAACGCGTCAAAGAGGAAGCCGGCGAGACGCCAAAAGAACCCGGGGTTCGCATTGGCCGCGCGGTCAACGGCATGCGCACCCTCACGGTGACCGATACCCAGCGGCGCATCACCGATTTTGAAAAGACCCTCGACGCCACCGACACCTCTGACCAACCCCGCTCCACAGCACTGCTGGAAGCGTTCTGGAAACGAGTCGACGGCAGCGGCGGAGTACTACGCCCCGAATACCGCACCGTGATTGCCATCGGCCTGGATGATTTCGCGAAAGTATCGTGCGGCAACGGCGACGAAGTCATCGTAGGCTTATCGGATGGCACCACCATGACCGGAGCAGAACTTATCAATGCTGCGCTTGCCGGTGCACTGGGTGAGAACCTGTATGCCGGGCTGTTTCACCCAACGGCTGGCCCCGTCAACCTCTACGAGACCCGGTTTGCATCGTTGAAACAGCGGATTATGGCGACCGCGGAAAACCTTGTCTGCCCCTGGCCAGACTGCAACGTGCCTGCTGATAGGTGCCAGGTACACCACATCGACGCCCACAAAAACGGCGGGCACACCTCACCGTCGAATCTGACGATGTTGTGCCGCTATCACAACGGCGTCAACGACGACGACCCGACAAAACGAAGACGCGGACGAATACACCGACACCGCGGGAAAGTCCGCCTTATTACCCCAGGCGGAAAACTACTGGGCAACACACACCAACTCAGCACCATGGGAGCTATGAACCTGCTCAACTAACCGCAGATCTTCTGGATCTCTTGGGATGAGCCACGAACTTTTACTGCAAGGAGCTAAATAGCTCCTGCGCGCCGGCTTCATCCCACAAGACGACGTTGCCCACCGCGGTATCCATGAACCCACCAATGGGAATGGTTTGGGTTTCCACACCTGACGACATGGCCAAAGCCACGCGCGCCAGGTGCCACACGTGATCATCTTCGTTGACCATGAAGGACTGGGACGTGTGGTTGATCAGGGAAATGGCGCGGAAAGGATTGATCAGGGTCGCCGGCGAGGTGATCTTATCCAACAGGGCAGCGAAGAATTCACGCTGGCGCTGCACACGATCCAAATCACCTTGGGCGGTAGCGCGCGTGCGGACATAACCTAGGGCATCGGGGCCTTCTAAGTCCTGGCAACCGGCAGCAAGATCAATCCCAGCGAGTGGGTCAGTGATGGGTTCTTCCACACAGATTTCTACGCCACCGACGGAATCGACGACATTAGCAAGACCACCCATGCCGATTTCCGCATAGTGATCAATGCCCAACCCGGTTGCCTGTTCCACGGTTTGTGCCAGCAACTGAGGGCCACCGTAGGTAAAGGCCGCGTTGATTTTATCTTCGCCAAAGCCGGGGACATTGACGTAGCTATCACGTGGGATAGAGACCAACTGGGCATCGCCGGACCGAGGAATGTGCAACAGCATGATGGTGTCGGTACGGCCCACGCCGACATCGCCGCCGACGCCTAGCTCATTTTGGTCTTCTTCACTCAAACCTTGGCGGGAATCAGAGCCGACCAAGAGCCAGTTCGTGCCTGAGCCGCTGGAGGCGTTGCCCGGGGGAAGTGCATCTGTGCGCGAAAGTCGTGAATCTGTCCAAAACACAAAAAGCACCAGAGAAATGATTAAGGCAATAACAATCCAGCCGGCGCAGCCGAAAAAGCGCTTGACGGGATTGCCACGTTTGCGCCGTGCACCACCGCGACGCGGCCGGGTACCAGGGCCGTTAGCACTGCCCGTGCCACGACGACCGGGAGCACCGACTTGACCAGCGCCTTGGAACTGACGTTGCACAGGAGCACCTTGAGCAGGTGGCATCTGCTGGCGCGGACGTGACTGTGCCGCCCCAGCGCCAGCAGCACCCGCTGCTCCCGCTGCGCCTGCCGCGCCGGCTGTACCCGCAGCGCGATTGTTGCGGGAGGCCTGAACATGCGGGCCGATATCGAAACGCGTGGGTTCCGGCTTACGGGGGTTGACCGCGCGAAAAGACCCAGGAGACGGTGCTTGTGATGCGGGGCCTTGCGAGGCGCGGCCTTGCGATGAGGGGCGCTGTGACCGGTTGCCCGCATCGCGGCGCATGACCGGGCGACCATAGCGATCCCGCAGGGGATGTCCGTCGGATCCGAGGACATAACGGGAGGAATCACCACCCGAAGAACTATTGCTTGCCGATCGTTCGCCGGCACGGCGCGATTCGCGGTGTGGGTCGCGGTCGGAAGAATTCATGGTTTAAGACTACAAGGCTCGCGCCGCAATTTTGAACCACGTTGGGTCCAGGTGGCAGATTACAGGCCAAAGATGGAGAGATCTCCAAGTAAGGAATAACCGACAAAAGCTACGGCATCAATGAGAAAATGCGCAATTACCAGCGGCCATACCCGGCCCGTGCGGTGATAGAAGTAGCAAAAGACGATTCCCATCACGATATTGCCAAACCCGGCGGATACTCCTTGGTACAGGTGATAAGAACCGCGCAGCAGTGAAGAAGCAGCGATGGTGGCAGGTAGCGACCACCGAAGGTGCTTGAGGCGGGTCATCAGCCACATCACCACTACGATTTCCTCACCAAAGGCATTCGCGCCGGACCATAACAGCAGGGCAGGGGCTTCGACCCAGGCATTATCAAAAGCTGTGGGAATGACTTCCTTGGACAACCCAAAGTGGACGGCAAAGAGATATAGGACAAGGCCGGGAATGCCGATCAGCGCCGCGAGGCCCGCACCCGCACCCAAGTCTTTGAGCCGAGGCCGTTGCAGGTGAATGCCGGAACCAGCGAGCAAAAACAAAGCGAGCGCGCCATAGGCAAAGAGCACTCCGGCAGAACACAGCTGTAAGGCAATATCGAGCCACGCCAAATCCGATTGCGGCGCGTTGAGCGTGACGGATTGCTCATTCAACGGTGCAGGATCCAACAGGGAATCCACCAAGCGCAAAATAGCGCGCACGCCGGAAATACCAAAGGTAATGGCCAAGACAATGAGAATCTCTGCGCGGATGCGCTGCGAGGAATTCAAAACGCTCATGAGGACATGAAACCTTAGACGTGAAGTATTGACGCGAGGTGAAGAAGCTCAGCATCCTTTAACGTGATTGAGCCTACTTGAACTCCAACGGGAGCCTGCGAGTCGACCGTCCACGGAACAGAGATAGCAGGCAACTGCGCGACATTAAACAGCGAACCCCACGGCGACCAGCGGGTTTGTTCCATAAAGTTGTCGTCGTGGTCCAAGGCCAAAAAGGTACCAACCGGTGGCGGGGTATAAGCCAGCATTGGAGTGACGATGGCATCAACACCCCAGCAATCCGCGAGGAGGCGGGGAAGGCCATGGGCGTGGCGATGGGCATCGATAAGCATGTGCTCCGAGACCTTTAAACCCTGCTGGCGTACCCATTCGAAATACCCCTCACCGGCTGCCATACCCGCCAGACGGGAAGTAAAAATATGCCGGAAGGATTCAAACGTCACATCGGCGATGGGATAAGGCTCAATAGCTTCGACCGGGTAACCCGCCGCAGACAAGTGCGCCGCTGCCTCATCGACGGCGCGAAGATGCCGGGGATCCACGCGGGTATTGGCAAAAAGTGGCTGCTTGAGCACACCAATGCGCGCCGGCGTCGAGCGCGGGGTGATGTCATGCAAAAAGGCGGCATCAGCAACGCTGCGCGTGATAAACCCCGAAACGCCTAGGTCCGTACCGGAAGGCTTGAAACCCACCACGCCGCACGCAGCCGCCGGCACGCGCAGCGAACCACCGCCATCGGAACCTTGGGCAGCACGCAGCAAACCACGCGCCACCTGCACCGCGGCCCCACCGGAAGAGCCACCTGGAGTCGCGCCGGGGTGCAGCGGGTTGACCGGGTGCGGCATATCAACCGGCTCTGTATCCACGCGCAAACCCAGCTCGGGCGTGGAGGACTTGCCGATAATCAGCGCACCCTCATCTTGTAAATCCTGAAGGAAACCATCTGTCGTCTCCGCGTTATACGCGCGGTGCTTGGCACCTTTGGAGGTGGGCATGCCGGCGACGTCATTGAGATCTTTGGCGGATAATATCCACCCCGATAACCGGCCGTGGGCAGTCGGGGTGCGTGCGAGATCCACGTAGGTAAAGCCATGTTCCTGCGGCGTGAGCCCTGCTAAATCACGCGCTAGTTGCTCGATGCTAAACCTTGAATCCATACCCAACTACGTTAGTGGTTTAGATTAGAGGGCATGACTTCAACCGTAGCTTTCTTAGGGCCAGCAGGAACTTTTACCGAGGCAGCGTTGGTTGCTTTTGAAAACATGGGCGCTGTCAGTGATGTCACCCAGCTGCCCGTCAATTCCCCGTCCGAGGCTTTTCAGGCTGTTCGCGAAGGCCGCGCGGATTTTGCGTGCGTGGCCATTGAAAATTCCGTAGATGGCGCGGTGACCACTACTTTTGATGCGTTTACCGAGGGCGAGGCGCTGCAGGTCTACCAGGAAGTGGACTTGGAGGTAGCTTTTGCCATCATGGTCAAAAAGGGCATTTCGCTTGACGATGTCTCCACGATCGCCACCCACCCCGTTGCCTACCAGCAAGTCCGTGGCTGGTTGGCGGAGAATATTCCGGATGTAAAGTTCCAACCTGCGTCTTCTAATGGTGCAGCGGCGGAATTAGTAGCGCGCGGGGAAGTAGATGCTGCGGCTGCGCCAGAACGCGCGGCGGAGATTTTTGACCTGGATGTGGTGGCGTCGTCCGTAGCGGATGTGCAAGGTGCGACGACAAGGTTTGTACTCGTTGGCGCGCCGGGCAAGCCCACTCCGCGCACGGGCACGGATCGCACCTCCGTGGTCTTTACCGTCCCGCATGAACCTGGCTCTTTGGCGAGCATCTTGCAAGAATTCGCCTACCGCAACCTAGATATGTTGCGTATTGAATCCCGGCCGACGCGTAAGAAATTTGGAACCTATCGTTTCTTCGTGGACTTGGCTGGCCATATTGAAGATGACCCGGTGGCCGAAGCGCTGCGCGCGCTGTGGTTGCGCACTGATGACCTGCGTTTTATTGGTTCCTGGCCGGCGGCGGGCCAGACTGGTCCGCAGCTTGATACCACCGAATTTGATAACGCCACCGCCTGGGTAGCGCGGGTGCGTGAGGGTCGCTAGGTTGGAGGCTATGACTGGACGAATTATCTTATTGCGCCACGGCCAAACTTTTTCCAATGTGGAAGGCTTTTTGGATACTCGTCCACCCGGCGCCGAGCTCACTGAGCGCGGCCGCGAGCAGGCGGCCGATGTTGGCCGTGAACTGGCGCTTTTAACCGGCGCGGCCAATGGCCAGCAGGGTAGCCTGCGTGGGTTTGTCAGCTCGATTGCCCTGCGCGCGCAACAAACCGCCATGTTGGCAGCGCGTTCGTTGGAAGAATCTGCGGATCTGCCCTCTGGCGCCGTCGATGTAGAGGTGCGCACCGGAATACATGAAATCTTTACCGGTGATTATGAGATGTCTAATTCCGAAGACGCGCACCGTGAATATTCCACCGCACTGCGCGGCTGGCTTGATGGTGATAAGGAAGCGCGCTGCCCAGGCGGCGAATCCTACGTCGAGGTCCTAGACCGCTACCAGCCGGTGGTAGAAGATATTGCCGCCGGCCTAGGCGATGATGAAGATGTCGTGGTGGTCTCCCACGGCGCGGCGATTCGCGTGGTCGCCACCCACGCCTCGGGTATCGACGCCGACTTTGCCTTTACCGGCTACCTGCAAAATTGCCGCTTTGTGGTGCTCGAGCCACGTGGCCAGGAATTTGGCCAGTGGACGATTACCCGTTGGGCAGATACTGAAGTAGACCACTAGCAGTTTCTCCACGGTTTTCTTGGTGCCTCATCGTTTCTACGGTGGGGCTTTTTCGTGTCTGGGGGTGGGGTCAATACCCCCGCGTTATCGCGGTGACCAGTAGAGATTGCGCGGAATTTCCGCCATGCTTTCGGAATTGTTCAACAAACGATTAGGATGTTGCGCATCACATTTAACTGCGGCCTCCATCACGAAAGAGAGATTCCGTGAGTACCGAAACAGAATCATTGGCCAAGAAGCCACCGCGCGGCTTAGGTGCCATGGCGGGCGCCATGTTCCTCATGGCTACCTCCGCCATCGGCCCGGGCTTTTTGACCCAAACCTCCGTCTTTACCGTCCAGATGGGCGCGTCCTTTGCTTTCGCCATCCTGCTGAGCATCCTCGTCGACATCGCTATCCAGCTCAACGTGTGGCGCGTGCTGTGTGTCTCCGGCATGCGCGCCAACGAACTCGGCAATACCGTTCTGCCCGGGTTGGGCTGGTTCCTCGCCGTCTTAGTATTCGTGGGCGGCATGGTCTTTAACATCGGCAATATTGCAGGTACCGGCCTGGGCCTAAACGCGATGCTGGGCATTGATGCCCGCATCGGTGGCGTTATTGCCGCGGCCATCGCGATTTTCATTTTCTTATCCAAGCGCGCTGGTGTCGCCCTTGACCGCATTGTGGCGGTACTTGGTGCCATCATGATCTTGCTCATGCTGTACGTGGCCATTGTTTCCCAGCCACCGCTGGGCGAGGCCTTGAAGAACACCGTGATGCCAGAACAGATCGACTTCTTCGTCATCACCACGCTCATTGGCGGCACCGTGGGTGGCTATATCACCTTCGCTGGTGCACACCGCCTGATTGACTCCGGCCTGTCTGGGCCTGAGCACGTTAAAGACATCACGACCACCTCTGTGCTCGGTGTGGTCATTACCGGCGTCATGCGCGTCTTGCTCTTCTTAGCCGTTCTCGGTGTCGTGGCAACGGGTGTGACGCTGTCCGAAGATAACACCGCTGCCGATGCCTTCTTCCACGCCGCTGGCGAATTTGGTCTACGTGCATTTGGCGTCGTGCTTTTTGCCGCTGGTTTGTCCTCGGTCATCGGCGCGTCCTATACCTCGATTTCCTTTGTGACCACGCAGAAGGTCGCGCCGCGCACGCGCAACATGCTCACCGTGGGCTTCATCTTGATCTGTGCGGTGCTCTTTGTCATCTTGAACTCGGCACCTCAAAAGCTGCTGATTTTCGCTGGCGCCTTCAACGGCATCATCTTGCCTATCGCCTTCGCGATGGTGATGTGGGTGGCGTTTAAATGGCGCGACCTCATGCAGGGTGTTAAGCACCCCATCTGGCTGCTTGTTGCAGGTTCACTAGCATTGGTTCTAGAAATCTATATTGGCGTAAAGTCTTTCTCTTCGATCGTGGATATGTGGGTATAAACATGCAACCAGCACAGATGACAGCCGCTGAAGTGCGCGAGCTTGCGCGCACTCAGCATATGACCACCACCTCGGGCTACGCGGCCGGATACATGCAGGCTAACCTCTTGGCGGTTTCGCAAGAATACGCCTTTGACTTCCTGCTTTTTGCCCAGCGCAATCCGAAGTCCTGCCCGATTGTGGGCGTGTTGGAAGCGGGCGAGTACAGCTCAGAGCTTCTACCAGGAGGCGATATCCGCACCGATATTCCCAGCTACCGGATTTTCAAAGACGGCGAGCTAGTGGACTCGGTGGAGGACGCCACCGAATATTGGGACGATGACATGGTCGGGTTTTTGATCGGCTGTTCCTTTACCTTTGAAACCGCCTTGGTGGATAACGGCATCCGGCTCGAGCACATCGAGCAAGGACGCAATGTGGCGATGTATAAGACTTCTATCCCATGCGCACCCGCCGGAGTATTTTCCGGGCCGATGGTGGTCTCCATGCGTCCGCTGCCCGCGAACCAAGTCGCGGATGCCGTGCGCATTACCTCTCGCTACCCCTCGGTGCATGGCGCGCCGGTGCACGTGGGTAACCCAGAGGAGATCGGCATTACTGACCTGTCCGCGCCGGATTTCGGCGAGGCAGTAGAGATTCCCGAAGGCTATATCCCTGTCTTTTGGGCCTGCGGTGTCACCCCGCAAGCAGCAGTGATGGATTCACGCCCTCGTGTGGCTATTACTCATGAGCCCGGGAAAATGCTGGTCACGGATGCACGGGATAACCAGTATCAGGTGCCTTAACGCCTAGAGCACGAACCGAATGGCGTTATACGCTTTCAAGAGGCTGTCGCGGGAGACCGTGGCAGCCTCTTCGCGCTCTCCGGCTGCGATTAACGTCGCCAGACGGACATTGCTATCAATGTAGTCATAGTGGATCTCCGGCAGGCGGGGCAGAACCAACAAGAAGGTCAGGCGCATGCGGGCCAGGAGGTTTTGCATTTGCTCGTCTAGGGTTGCAGAACCCAGCGAGGCAACGAGCGCGCGGTGAAAGCGCTGATTGATATTTGATACCGCTTGCGGGTCACCACTATCCGCATAGCGGCGCGCAGATGAGGTCAACTCTACAAGGCGTTCTGCCGCAGGGAATTCTCCCCACAGCACACCGGCGTGCTCCAGCGCCATGCGCGCGAGGTAGAGGTCTTTGACATACTCCGTATCAGGAACGGCGATAAAGACTCCGCGGTGCGGAATACGCTCGACGAGTCTTTCCGACGCCAGTTCCGTAAACGCCTCCCGCAAGGTATTTCGGGAGCACTCGAAGCGTTCCGCAGCTTTGACTTCGCTGAGCTGTTGGCCAGGTTGGAACTCTCCGGCGGAGATCGCATCACGGAGCGCTGCTGCGACGGACTGAGAAAGCATAGGAGAAGTGTAACCAACCGGGAAATGACTAATGCAACAGCGGTCGAAAAGCTAGGAGATAGTAGCCATCACGGTGGACGTGCTCAGGCGATCGCCGACCTGCGCCACCAGCTTGATGGTACCGCTGCGAGGAGCTTTGACCGCGGATTCCATCTTCATGGCCTCAACGGTGGCGATCTCGTCGCCTTCGTTGACTTCATCGCCATCCGCGACGTTCCAGTCCACGAGGTTGGCTTCGAAATTCGAGAACACATCCCCATCGTTGGCGCTGTCGGAAGCTCTCGCGGAGGCGTTGTCAGAGCCTTCAGACGGTGCAATGGAGCGCAGGAAGTCCATCGGCACGCCAACATTTAATAACTTGCCATCGATTTCTACGGCGATGGTGCGACGGGGTGCATAGACCTCTTCGACTTTCTCGACCTGGGTGGCCGCAGCTGGGCGGTAGTTTTGGTCGACCCAGTCGGTGTACACGCCCAGCTCATCACCGATAAGGGCAGGCTCTTCCAGCATGTCGCGGTGAAACGGCAGCACGGTACGCACACCGGAGATCTCAAATTCCCGCAGCGCGTGACGTGCACGCGAGATGGCTACCTCGCGGGTAGGCCCCCATACTACGAGCTTGGCAATCAAGGAATCGTAGTACGGCGGAATAATGGAGCCGGAACGCACGGCAGAATCCACGCGGATGCCAGGGCCTGTCGGAGGCTCAAAGCTGACGATGGTGCCTGGGCACGGGGCAAAACCATTGAGGATATCTTCGGCGTTGATGCGGAACTCGAAGGCATGGCCATTCGATGCCGGGTCTTCGGTAAAGGACAGCGGTTCACCAGCGGCGATGCGAATCTGTTCCGCAATAACATCCACTCCGGTGACAGCCTCAGTGACTGGGTGCTCGACCTGCACGCGGGTGTTGACCTCCAGGAAGGAGATGGTGCCGTCTTCGGAAACGATGAACTCTACGGTGCCCGCACCGGTGTAGCCTACCTTGGAGCAAATCGACCGGGCGCCTTCGATGATGCCGTCGCGTTGGGCATCGCTAAGCGATGGCGCCGGGGCCTCCTCAATCAGCTTTTGGAAACGGCGCTGCGTGGAGCAGTCGCGGGTGCCAAGCACGGCTACTGTGCCGTGGGTATCTGCGAGCACCTGAGCCTCGACGTGGCGTGGGTGCGTGAGGAATTTTTCGACGTAGCATTCTGCGCGGCCGAAAGCCTCCATGGCTTCACGGCCGGCGGAATTGAAGGCACTTTCGATGTCATCGATATTGTGCACGACCTTTAGCCCGCGGCCGCCGCCGCCATAAGCTGCTTTAATCGCGATGGGAAGGCCGTGTTCTTCGGCGAACTCGCGGGCTTGCTGCCAATCGTCGATAGGATCTGAAGTACCTGGTGCCAGCGGTGCTCCGACCTCTTCTGCCACCCGGCGGGCGGCAATCTTATCTCCCAAGAGCTCGATGGCCTCGGGTTGAGGACCTACCCAAATCATGCCGGCGTCGATGACCGCGCGTGCGAAATCGGCGTTTTCCGACAGGAAGCCGTAACCGGGGTGAATAGCATCAGCTCCGGCGCGGACTGCGATATCTAAGAGCGCGGGGATATTCATGTAGGTATCGGTTGCGGAGTTACCGGGAAGCGCAAAAGCTTCATCGGCGACTTGGGTGTGCAGGGCACCTGCGTCCGTTTCGGAGTAGATGGCAACGGACTTAATGCCCAGGTCACGAGCTACCCGCGCGATGCGGACGGCGATTTCACCGCGATTGGCAATGAGAATAGTTTTAATCTTCATATCTATTTTCCCTCTACTTTGAAGCGCACGCTGGATCCTGGTGGCAGCTGAGCGGCAATATCAATATCTTCTTCTAAAACGGTGGCGATGACGGGGTAACCGCCGGTGACTGCGTGATCACGAAGGAAAAGCACGGGTTCGCCATTGGGTGGAATCTGGACTGAGCCTGCGACCATGCCTTCAGACGGCAATTCACCGGTGACTACGCGCTCGATGGTGAGGTCCGAATTCAGGCGCAGACCGACGCGGTTCGAGGAGGAACTGACCGTCCATTCCGTATCTAAGAACTGCTGTACGTGCTCGCCAAACCAGTCATCGCGGGGTCCGAGCACACACCGCAAGGTGGCAGTGGTTGTGCCGGATTCATCGTGGCTTACTCGCAACGGGTTGATGAGCCGGCCGTCAGTCATGCCGCTGGAGCGCGGCAGGACTCCGAGGATGTCTCCGGCTTGCACTGGGGCGGGGCCGAGACCGGAGAGGACATCGGTGGCGGAAGAGCCGAGCTCAGAGTCGGCGATCAAGCCGCCGCGTACGGCAATGTAATTGCGCATGCCATAGGAAGCGGGTTCGATGCGGACGGTTTGACCTGCTGTTACCAGTACGGGCCGGGCGAGTTGCACCCGCATTTGGCCGAGGTAGACCCGTGATGCCGCGCCGGTGACGCAAACGACGGTGTCGCTGAGTGCTTTAAGTTCCATGCCGCCGATATTTTCCAGCACGGTGGATTGGCGGGGATTGCCCACGGCAATATTGGCAGTTGCTGCCGATGCTTGATCAGCAGCGCCCGACGGGGTGACACCCAGATCGCCAAACCCGGGGCGTCCTAGGTCTTGAAATAACGTCAAAAGCCCGGCGTCGAGCACTTCCATGCGTGGCAGACGCGCCGGGGAGCGCCGTGGCGTGGAGTCGGCGTCGTATACCTCGGGCAGAGATTGTACTGCCCGGTAGCGAACGCGATCTCCTGGTTGTACCAGCGCCGGTGGCTCTGCCAGGGAATCCCACATCGGGGTGTTCGTGGTGCCTAAAAGCTGCCATCCGCCGGGTGATTTCCGCGGATAGACGGCGGAGAAGTTACCAGCGATGGCGACCGCACCAGCGGGCACTGCAGTGCGCGGGGTAGGGCGGCGTGGAATTTCTAAGGCCTGCGCGGGATCAGAGGGGGCACAGTAGCTAAACCCAGGGGCGAAGCCACCAAAAGCTGCGGTCCATTCCGTCGAGGTATGCCACTCAATCAAAGCTTCGCGGGACATGCCTTGGGACTGCGCGACGTCGTCGAGATCTTCGCCGTCATAAAGCACATCGATATCTACCGTGCGTGCTTCCGACTTCGTCGCGGACGGCGGGGTGAAACCTTGCAAGTACTCCGAAGCTGCTCGGGTGGAGTCAGGCGTGGCGAAGGTCAGCAACACGGTGGTGGCTGCAGCGATGCAGTCGACCTGATTTTTTAACGGCCGCGACGACAGTGCCGCATGGTAATCCATGACCTGGTTGAGATCCTCGAGCTCTAAGAGCAAAGCGCGAGTGCCCACGGGATAAATCTGCATTAGACAAAGCTCCGGATCGCAATCTCGCGGCGACCTAATTCCGCGACGACTTCGCGCAGTAGGTTCACCGAACCGGGGGAATCACCATGGGTACACACGGATTGCGCATCGACGCTTAAAACGCTGCCATCAACGGCGGTAACAGAGCCGCGCTCGGCTACTTCCAGTACGCGAGCAACCACATCTTCCGGCGCGTGGAGAACCGCATTCGCCTCTCGACGGCTAACCAAGGTGCCATCCGGATTGTAATTGCGGTCGGCGAAGGCCTCGCGGATAACCGTCAACCCAGCCTTTTCCGCGACATCGACGGCCACGCCGCCTGGCAGAAGCATCACGGGCAGATCTCCGAAAGCCTTGATACCAGCGATGACAGCTTCTGCTTGGGCTTCGTGGTGGACAATGGTGTTGTACATTGCGCCGTGAGGCTTGACGTAGGAAATCTTGGTTCCGTTCGCCCGCGCGAGGGCGTCGAGAGCACCAATTTGGTAGGTGACTTCATCGACAAGCTCTGCGGGGTCGTAGTCAATAAAGCGGCGGCCGAAGGCTACTGGATCGTTGTACCCAGGGTGCGCGCCCACGGTCACGCCGGCCGCTGCTGCTGCCTTGAGCGTGGCTGCAATCGAGTGCGGGTCGCCGGCGTGGAAACCGGTGGCTACGTTGGCGGACGAGACCATTTCCAACATCGCTTGGTCATCGGCAACTGGGTTGCCCGCGGTGGTTTCACCTAAATCTGCGTTGAGATCAATGTGCACCGAAGTCATACTGCACCATCCCTAATGTTGTTGAACAATTAATGAGATCAGTGTAGCGCTAATCACGGCAATTTGTGAAGCCAGTTACTTTAAAGTTGTGGTGCAACTAGCCCCATCCGAGCCGGTGCAAGTCTTCTTCTTCGATGCCGAAGTAGTGTCCGAGCTCGTGAAAGACGGTGACCTCTACTTCGTGCGCCAATCGCTCTTCCGTGGCGCACATATTTTGCAGAGCGCCGCGGTAGATAAAAATGGCATCGGGTAAAAATCCCGTGTGGTCATGGGTGCGTTCTGTGAGTGAAACTCCCTCATAAAGACCTAAGATTCCCGGATTTTCCTCATTAAAGTCGCGCACCAAGATGACCAGATTGCGCATCTTGGCGACAAATTGGTCGGGGATTTTATCCAGCGCGTCATTGACCATTTCATCGAAGCGTTCTTCAGAAACATGCACCATTTAGAATCGGCCAATGCTTTCTTTGTTGGATTCCCTAGCTTTATTGCGCGGGCGCTGGTGCCGGTTCGTTCGGTGCGGGCTGATTATTGGAGTCACCGTCTTCCGAACCACGCAGGGGATTGCGCTCCGGCTGCTTTTCCGGAGGATTGCCGTTGATGGTCAGGCCATCGCGACCGTCGGTAGCAGTGCCCACGATGTCAGAGAAGGAGTTGCCATCTTTACCTGCGTGAATCAGCGAGCAGTTTACCGAACGCGTGCCGCCATTCCAGGAAGTCTCTGAAATTGTGCCCCAATAAGGCTGCAGCGTGGACTGGTAGAGCTTTTCTTCATCGCCGACGTAAGCAATGGCATCATCGGCGCAGCGCGAAGCCAAGAAATCATTTTGCTCTTCGACAGAAGGAGTCTCCTGTGGCATCTCTTCCCCGAGATTGACCACAGAGATGGTTTCCATCTGGTGGGGCTTTGCACAGTCGACAGTGCGCAGTACCTGGTCCTCACCGATCTCGCGGCACTCACCTGGTGCGGCAAGGTTGGCTTGATCTACTTCGGAAACGCGTCCCTCGGTGCGTTGCGGGATACCGTCTTCATTGGTGGTTTGCAGGCCACACAACATGGTGCGGTCGCCGTTTGCCCAAGCATCGGAAGGCGGCAAGATGGGTGCAATCGAGTACTTGCCCGCTGGGTCGAATTGGCCCTCGAGGTAGTTCAACGTCGAACCCTGGCAAAGTTCCTCGCGCAGTTGAGCCTGCCGTTCCATATTCGGCATCTCGGCTTCGGGGCCGAACTCACTGGTGGGGTAGATAGCCAAATTTTCTACCGTGGCAACTTCAAAGCGGTGTTGATCGCTACAGTCAGTGACATTGAAGTTGGAGAAGCTGCCATCACTGCCAACATCCCAGGTGACGCAATCGCCCGCGCTTGCTTCAGTAAACGGCGTGGCGCTGTCACCCGGGGAGGGAGTGGACGTGGTGGTGTTGATGACGTCGGAGTCGGCAGCAATCTGCGCGGCATTGCCGCTGACATAATCGTAAGTGCCCATAAAAGCCGCGGCACAAGCAGCAGCGACAAGTGCAATGCGTGATGCGGCCGCGGATCTCCAGGCCTTCGATTTGCTTGCATTAGTCATAAGAAACCTCAGTTTAGCCGACCATCCGGTACAGTCTAGAATTCCAGCGCGCGACCAATTCGGGTGGACAATCGGTAACGGTCAGTGCGATATACAGATGAACACCACTCTACGGGCTTATCACCAGAGCTGGAATACCTAATGATGTGCAAAAGTGGTGCGCCGACGACAACATCGAGAAGCGATGCAACTTCTTCATCTGCGGAAACCGCGGTCACGGTTTGATCTGCCCCGGAAATTGGCAGGTCAAAGTCGTTTTCCAAAATGGAGTAGACGGAGTTATAGACGTCATTTTCTAACAGCGTCGGGGCCAACTCGGAGTTATACCAACCGTCATCAATGGAATACGGCTCGCCATCACCTAAGCGCAAACGGCGCAGATGAATGTGCGGAACCGTCTCATCGGTGTCAAAAAACTTATTCACATCCGCGGGAGCTGTGGCGCGTCCCGAGAGCAAGATTCGCGAACTAGCAGAGACATCCTGCGCGCCCATCTCATCGGAAAAAGACGCCAAGTGAAGCCGAGATACCAGTGGATTGGGCGCAACGAACGTGCCCTTGCCGCGTACTCGGCGAAGCCTGCCCGCAGCAACGAGATCACCAATCGCGCGGCGAACCGTAATTCGGGATACCCCGTAAAACTCTTCTAAAAGCCGTTCACCAGGCAGGGGATCGCCAGGTCTTAGCGTGCTGCGACATACTTCAGCCAGGATTTCGCGAAGCTGGGCATGTTTGGGAGTTGGCCCATCAACTATTTCCCTTTGAGGCAGAATCGGCGCTGTGGACATGGAACCATCCTAAGCCTCTGGTTATGACCACTGCAAGCACTTGGTGCCTGAAGGAAACAATCGGGCTTCGGGCTGGTGGTTGTAACGGTGGCTTGGATCTAGGTGCGGTAGGATTAGCGCCGTGATTGATCTTAAATTCCTCCGTGAATCCCCTGATGTCGTTCGTGCCTCCCAGGTCACCCGTGGTGAGGATCCGCAGTTGGTGGACCAGCTGCTGGAAGCTGACGCCGCGCGTCGATCTGCGATCTTGGCTGCTGATGAGCTGCGCGCCGAGCAAAAGGCCTTCGGTAAAAAGATTGGTCAAGCATCTCCGGAGGAGCGCCCAGCCCTGCTGGAAGGCTCAAATGAGTTAAAGACAAAGGTCAAAGAAGCAGAAGAAGCTCAGCGCGAAGCTGAGCAGCAGGTAGAAACCCTGCAATACAAGCTTTCCAACGTAGTAGAAGGCGCACCAGCCGGTGGCGAAGACGACTTCATCGTCTTAGAGCACTACGGCGAAAAGCCAGAGTTTGATTTTGAGCCGAAAGACCACCTGGAACTGGGCGAGTCTTTAGGTCTGATTGATACCAAGCGTGGCGCCAAGATTGGCGGCGCACGCTTTTACTACCTCACTGGTGACGGTGCTTTCCTGCAGCTGAGCATGATGGTCTTGGCCGCACAAAAGGCACGCGCTGCTGGCTTTAGCTTGATGATTCCACCGGTGCTGGTACGTCCAGAGATTATGGCCGGCACTGGTTTCTTAGGTGATCACTCGGATGAAATCTACTACCTCGAACGTGATGACCTCTACCTCGTGGGCACGTCTGAGGTAGCGCTTGCGGGTTACCACAAGGATGAAATCATCGACTTGTCCGAAGGCCCTATCCAATACGCCGGTTGGTCATCCTGTTTCCGCCGTGAAGCTGGTTCACACGGTAAGGACACCCGCGGTATCCTGCGCGTTCACCAGTTCGACAAGGTAGAAATGTTTACCTACTGCAAGCCGGAAGACGCGGAAAAGCAGCACCTGCAGCTGTTGAGCATGGAACGTGAGATGCTGGATGCGATGAATCTGCACTACCGCGTCATCGATGTCGCCGGTGGTGACTTGGGTGCTTCCGCGGCCCGCAAATACGACACGGAGGCCTGGGTTCCAACGCAAGGTACTTACCGCGAGCTCACTTCGACCTCGAATTGCACCACTTTCCAGGCGCGTCGTCTGCAAACTCGCTACCGCGATGAAAACGGCAAGACCCAAATCGCTGCGACGCTCAATGGCACCTTGGCTACGACACGTTGGTTGGTTGCAATTTTGGAAAATAACCAGCAGGCTGATGGCTCCGTCGTTATCCCAGAGGCACTGCGTCCAATGATGGGCAAAGACATTCTTGAGCCAATCAAGTAAATAGGTACCTTTTTCTCCGGGCACACAGAAAGTTAAACAGGAAACGTCATGGTTAATTCGAATACCGCGCTGGAACTGCGCGAGCGCATTTTCTGGGTGCCCACGGATTTAGAACGACTGCCCACGCATAGGGAATGGAAAGAACGTCTCTATGCGGGGATTATTTCGCTAGCCCGCACCATCATGCAGGCGCAGGGTCTGCGCATTACCGTTTTGGGCGCAGAAAATATCCCTGCGGACGGTGGCGCGGTGTTAGCGATGAACCATACTGGCTATTATGACTTCATTTTAGGCGGCGTGCCTGCGTATTTACGCGGCAAGCGCATGGTGCGGTTTATGGCGAAGAAGGAGATCTTCGGCAATGCCTTCATTGCATGGCTGGGCAAGAAGATGAAGCATATCCCCGTGGACCGTTCCGCGGGTGGGTCATCGATCAATATCGCGGTGGAAGCTTTGCACGACGGTAACCTCGTGGGGATTTTCCCAGAGGCTACTATTTCCCGTTCTTTTGAAATCAAGGACATGAAAAATGGTGCGGCACGCATTGCCAATGCCGCCGATGTTCCGCTAATTCCGATGGTGTGCTGGGGTTCGCAGCGGATTTTCCCGAAGGGCGGTCAGAAAAACCTGGGGCGTTCCAAGACCCCCATCATCATGGTGGTCGGAGAACCAATTCCTACCACCGGGGATGCCGAGAAAGACATCGACGCCGTGTACTTCGCCATGAAATCCATGATGGAGCAGGCACGAGAGCTTTACGATGACCGCTTTGGCCCCTTCGAAGATGGCCTTGCCTGGCGTCCGGCCTCCATGAATGGCACTGCTCCTTCATTAGAAGAAGCCAACCGGATGGATGCCGCCGATCGTGCCGCACGCGCTGCGCGAAAAGCCAAAGAAGCCGAGCGTCAAGCAGCAATTGATGAGCGCAAGGCAGAAGATAAGCTTGCCAAGCGTGCACAAAAGCAATTGAAGAAGATGGCCAGTAGGGCCCGAAAGGACCAGAAATAGCCATGGATGCTCCGAAGTTCATTGCCTCGGATATTGATGGCACCTTCTTAAACCCGGAACACCGCGTTGTCTCCCGCAATCGGGATGTGGTCACGCGTGCCGTGCAATCCGGCGCACAATTCGCGCTGGCTACGGGCCGTCCGCACCGCTGGATTCAGCCCATTTTGGATCAGATTCCGTTGCGTCCTTTGTGCGTGACGTCCAATGGCGCAGTGGTCTATGACTCCGACCAGGACCGAATCCTGCGAGCTATCGAAATGGAATCGGAAGCTATGGACGAGATTGTCTCCACCGTGCAAGAAATCATGGTCCGCCACGGTGGGGCGTCGTTTGCGGTCGAACGCGCTGGTCTTTCTGCCCAAGATCCATTAGATGAGTTGTACGTCGTTGATGAAATCTATGCCGAACAAGGCCCATATGAAGGCTTCGGTGTGGCACCGGTGGAAGGCGTTGTCGCCCAGCCGGCAGTCAAGCTAATTATCCGCAATCCGGATCTGCAGTCTCAAGAGCTCTTCGATTTGATTAACCCCCACGTGGATCCAGAGTTAGCGCACGTAACCTTCTCCATTCCAGATGGGATGTTGGAAGTAGCCGCCCCGGGGATTTCCAAAGAAGTGGGCGTGGAGTTTTTAGCTAGCCATTATGGCATCGCGCAAAAGGATGTCATTGCCTTTGGCGATATGCCCAATGACATTGAGATGCTGGAATGGGCAGGCATTGGTGTTGCGATGGATAATGCGGTTCAAGCGGTGAAAGATGCCGCCGATATCGTCACGGTTTCTAATGATGAAGCAGGTGTAGCCCACGTACTTGAACGGTGGTTCTAATGGGAGGACAACGCTTAGTCGCAGCTCTTGACCAGGGCACGACATCGACCCGTTGCGTCATTGTGAATCACGATGGTGAGATCTGCGCCTCTGCTCAGTTCGAGCACAAGCAGATCATGCCGCGTCAGGGCTGGGTGGAGCATGATGCCACTGAGATTTGGTATAACGCTCGCCGCGCGGTTTCTGCCGCAATGGTGGAAGTGGACGGCACCCCGGATGATTTCGTGGCGTTTGGAATTACTAACCAGCGCGAAACTGCCGTGGTCTGGGATAAAAATACCGGTAAGCCCATCTACAACGCTATCGTGTGGCAAGATACCCGCACCTCACACGCTATTAATCCCGATGATAAGTGGTTAGACCGCACCGGCCTATTGGCCAATTCCTATCCCGCAGGTCCGAAGATCGCGTGGATTTTAGACAATGTCGATGGCGCCCGGAAGCGTGCAGAAGACGGGGAGCTGCTCGCTGGCACGATTGATACGTGGCTGCTGTGGAATCTTACCGGTGGGGCACGCAAGAGCCAGCGCAAGCAGGCGGTTCATCTGACCGATGTCACTAATGCTTCGCGCACCTTGCTCATGGACATTCGCACTTTGCAGTGGGATGAAGAGCTGTGCGAGGAAGTTGGAGTTCCGCTGTCGATACTGCCCGAGATTCGCCCGAGCATTGGCGATTTCGGAAACGTGCGCGCGGGCGGAGATCTCGGCAACGTACCGATTACTGGTGTGTTGGGCGATCAGCAGTCTGCGCTTTTTGGGCAAGCTGCCTTTAGCGAAGGTGAAGCCAAAAATACTTATGGCACGGGATTATTCATGCTGCTCAATACTGGTGAGCAGCCGCGCTGGTCTGATAATGGTTTGCTGACAACCGTCGCATTTCAGTGTGAAGGCCAAAAGCCGGTCTATGCACTAGAAGGAGCAGTAGCAGTAGGTGGATCGCTTATCCAGTGGTTACGAGACCAACTGGGAATTATCCCCGATGCCACCTCGAGCGAAAAGATTGCCGCCAAAGATAATGGCGGGGTATACATTGTTCCCGCATTCTCTGGTCTTTTTGCTCCGCGGTGGCGTCCGGATGCCCGCGGTGTCATCGTTGGGCTAACTCGCTTTGTCGACCGCACGCATATCGTGCGGGCAGCGCTGGAAGCAACGTGCTTTCAAACCCGAGAAGTCGTCGAAGCTATGGAAGCCGACTCTGGCATCGCTTTGACTTCTTTGCACGTCGATGGCGGCATGGTGGCTAATGAACTGCTCATGCAGCTGCAATCGGACATCTTAGACACCGAAGTCATCCGCCCTCGTGAGATTGAGACCACGGCGTTGGGTGCGGCTTTTGCTGCTGGCCTTGGTCAAGGTTTTTGGGAAGATTTGAATGCCTTAGAAGATTTGGTGGCGACTGATAAATCTTGGACTCCGAACATGGACGAAGAAGTCCGCGACCAGTTGTACGCGGACTGGAATAAAGCCGTTGAGCGCACCCTGGATTGGGAAGAGTAACCCTTCCGAGCCCAGGCCCGACGGCTGAACAAAGGAATAAGGAAAGCGGCCCGTAGCTTCGTAAAGAAGCATGCGGGCCGCTAGGGGATTCCTAAGGACAGGGCACAGGCCTTTTAGTTGGTGTGAACATCCACCGTTGCAGTATTTGGATCGAAGGTGATGTAGCCACCCTGGAAGTCAACGCGGACGGCGTTACCGCCATTGACCTGGTCAACGGAGTACTGGTCAGAAGTCGGCAGACCCAGCTCGGTAGCTGTGTCACCCTCTGCCCAAGCACGCGCGAATTCACCAATCAAGGCATGAGCACCGGTTTCTTCGGAGCTGAGCACCACGCCGTTATTAAACAGCTGGTAGACAAGCTGCGCGTTCTCCGAGTTTGGCCCGCCAATTGGTTGACCCAGCACGGGGCCGAAGGCATTGATGAGCGTATCGAAGGCAGAACCTGCTTCTTCGTTACCGGTGACCGTGAGGACCTTGGAGATAATTCCTGGCAAGGCATCGACAGTCACACCCGGGATGATTTCATCGCCAGATTCAGGCAAGGTCACTGTGCCCGCGGTGATGGCCAGACCAGCAACAGCGGTAGCCACTGCAGCGACAGCCTGAGTTTCCTCAGGGCTGAAGTCGGAAGAGCCCTGCTGGTTCATGCCACGCTCTGCAATGGACGACAGGCCAGGTAGCGCGGAGGACAAGTCCTCTACGCCGGCTTGCTGCTCGCCGCCGTTTCCAGCGTTGTCGCCGGCATTGTCGCCGCCACCAGGGTTATTGTTTGTCGGCGGCTGACTGATGACGTCACCAGCGTTAATGGCGTCAGTCTTAATCTTCGTCGCGTTGCGGATTTCTCCCCAGCGCGAAATCACATTGCCACCAGGGCAGGAGGTGTTGTGCAAATCGCTGTGGCCATGGAAGGCCGGCACGGTTGCCGTCGTGCCCGCTGGGTACTTGGAGCCGCCGAACCCACCGGAGCGCAAGCTTACGGTGCCGGTCGGGTCGATACCTGCCTGAGCCGCCTTCCATGCGGCAATGCTGGTGACAGAATTGAGCATTTCGGTCGAAGGCTGAGCGGTTTCGTAGTTGCCCATCATCGAGATAGCCCAAGTGTTGCTATTGAAACCACCCACGTGAGCGCCCATGACGCCGCGCTCTAGGCCGCCGTAGCGTCCTTCGTAGATGGTGCCGTACTTATCGACGAGTACGTTGTAGCCCATATCGCACCAGCCCAAGGTCTGAGCGTGGTATTGGAAGATGCCACGCACCTGCGCCGCTGCTTGAGCCGGGGAGTAGTCATTACTACCTGCGGTGTGGTGCAAGGTCAAAGCCTTGGTGGGCTCAGTGTAATCAGGCTGGGAACAGCGCTGGCTTTCATTAGCGCCCCAACCAGCGCGCGTGACAACTGGCGGCATTCCGTCGGTATCAGCCATATTGGCAATGCCGTTTTCTTGTGCGTTGCCATCAATAAAGACAGCCTCGAGGTCAGAAGCGGAGACCGCGCTGCTATCTGCGGGGAGATCTTCGGAATCAGCAACTGGCTTAATCTTGCCAATATCACTTGGCTTTGGCGCGGTGCCTGCGGAAACCTGCTGTCCGACACGCTCTGCAACATTTGCTGCTGCATCTGCTGGCGTGTCTGCAGGAGTGTCAGCCGGCGCCTCAGACGGTGTCTCGGTAGCGGTCTCAGCTGGAGCTTCCGCTTGGTCGTCGGCAGCAGGTGCTGCTTCGGCTGGAGTCTCGTTGGAGTTGTCCTCGTTTGTGCCGAGTTCTTCGGCTACTTCCTCGTCGGAGGGGATGCCAAGGTCTACGTTGCCGACAGAGACCTGAACGGCCTTGGTATCACCAACGAAGATGAGGTCGGTGCCATTGGTGCCTTCGGTGACAACGTCCATGGGCTCAGCATTGAACCATTCGCCCCAGGAACCGTCTTCTTGCTCAGCGCGAACGAAGGCAGCGACATCTTTTTGTCCCTGCCAGGTCAACGCGAACATCGAGAAAGGATCATCCTGACGGAATTCTTTCACCGCGCGGGGACCAGCGCCGCCACCTTGGGCAGCGATAGCGGGGTCGTCGACGACGACGGTGTCGCCATCGCCAAAGTTGGCCGAAGACGACGTCGTCTCAATCGGGCCGGAGCCTCCGGACTGGGTATTAAGAATTTGGTTTCCCCCAAAAGCAGCAGCCGCAGCTACTGCAGTGGCCGCCAAGATTGCGGTCACCGGGGTAGCCCACGAGGACCTCGTGGGAACAAGTCGGCGTCGTTGTTGCACTGGAATCTCCCTATCAGTTACTTCGCCCTCAACAAGTGATGTCCTGCCAGGGTTCGGTCGGGCGGTTGCCGGCGCCCTCCCGACGGTCATCTTAAGTGACCGAAGTGATATTAGTAAACAGCTGGAGCCAATGATACAGCTGTGATTACTGTGGCGCATGTTGAATTGACGGCGTGTTCGGAGGAGATGACCATTTAATTGCGTGCCATCGCGGCAACGGTACGGGGATCTAATAGGGTGTCAGCTATGACCAACCTTGATAAGACTTACGATCTCATCGTCGTCGGCTCCGGCTTTTTTGGCCTTACCGTGGCAGAACGTGCTGCTACGCAGCTGGGTAAGCGCGTTTTAGTCATCGAAAAGCGCAATCACCTCGGCGGTAATGCTTACTCAGAGCCAGAACCAGAAACCGGCATCGAGGTTCACAAGTACGGCGCTCACTTGTTCCACACCTCCAATAAGCGCGTGTGGGACTATGTCACCCAATTCACGGATTTCACGGACTATCAGCACCGTGTATTCGCCATGCACGATGGCACTGCCTACCAATTTCCCATGGGATTGGGGCTCATCAACCAGTTCTTCGGCCGCTACTACTCTCCTGATGAAGCCCGTGAGCTCATCAAGGAACAGGCCGCGGAAATGAACGTGGATGATGCACAAAACCTCGAGGAAAAGGCCATCTCTTTGATTGGTCGTCCTTTATATGAGGCGTTCATTCGTGACTACACCGCCAAGCAGTGGCAAACCGACCCGAAGAACCTGCCTGCCGGCAATATCACTCGTTTGCCAGTGCGCTATACCTTCAACAACCGTTACTTCAACGATACCTATGAAGGCCTGCCAGTTAATGGCTACACCGCGTGGCTGGAAAATATGTGTGCATCAGAGCTTATCGATGTCGTCCTCGACACCGATTGGTTCGAGGTTCGCGATGAGGTACGCGCGAAGTCTCCAGAGGCGCCTGTTGTCTACACTGGCCCGCTGGATCGCTACTTCGACTATGCCGAAGGCGACTTGGGCTGGCGCACCTTGGACTTTGACATGGAGGTACTCAACACCGGTGACTTCCAGGGCACCTCGGTGATGAACTACAACGACGCGGATGTCCCTTATACCCGCATCCACGAGTTCCGCCACTTCCACCCGGAGCGTGACAAGCAGTATCCCAAGGATAAGACCGTCATCATGAAGGAATACTCACGCGCGGCGGAAAAGGGCGATGAGCCTTATTACCCCATTAACACTCCAGAAGACCGCGAGATGTTGAAGAAGTACCGCGAGCTCGCGGCTATGGAAGCGCGCGAGAACAACGTTTTGTTCGGCGGACGTCTGGGTACGTATCAGTACCTGGATATGCACATGGCTATCGGTTCCGCGCTGACGATGTTTGATAACAAGATTGAACCCTTCTTCACCGAAGGCCAGCCACTCGAGCAGCAAGGCCGCGCCCGGTAGAACCGTCCGGTAGGACCGCTCGGTAAAGTTGCTCGTTTCTCGAAAAGAAGTGTCGAACCTGCCTTAAGCTTGGGTTGAGACTTTCATACCAAAAAGCCGCCGCGATTGCGCGGTTTTGGACGATGAATAAAAGTCCGAAAAAATTTGGCGCACACCCGCTGATTGGAAATATCTTTCCGACCAGCGGGTTTTGTTATTTCTGGGGCGGAAAACTTCGTGAAAATGGCGGCAGAAAAGTAGTGGGTTTGCGCCAACTATTTGACAGCGCCCATGAAGTCGCTTAAGGTTAACGGTAAGTTAACAAAAGGTTGAATTTAGAATCACTAAATTACCTGACACCCAGATACCAGAAAGTGAGTGGGGGGAAGAAATGTTTATTGTTAATAATGAGTCCCGGTTCGAAACTCTTCGTCAAGATTTGCACGAGGCATACGGCCACGCCCACACGGCGCAGACTATTAATGCAAAGCTCGATGAAATCATCGCAAAGCATAAGAGCAAAGCCATTTTGGATGACTACATTGCTGTTCTGGTTGAGCGCGAAGTAATGGAATACTTCGGAGCGCACCGTAACCACGTCCGCTTTGCTGCGGGTCTTAACACTGACTTGGTTAAGGCCGCCATTGCATTGACGAAAAAGCACGCCGGCGACGCATTGGTCGTTGATGGCGCAGTTTCTCACCCAGAAAACCAGACAGAAGGCCACATGTCTTATGTCCTGGGAGAGCGTGGACTTGATGCCCACGAACGTCACGTAGAAGATGTCCGAACTGTCTCCATGCCTGACTACATCATTTACCTGGGCGCAGATGTCCCACGTGATGAAGCTGGCAAGGATATTAAGATTTGGCCAATCGCACACGCTGAAGACGTAGAGCAAACTCGTGAGCTTGCTGATGATTTGGAAGCTCGCGTGCTGTACATGCTCAACAAGCTCGGCATCACGCCGTTGACTGAGCAGGTAAAACTCTCCGCTTAACCGCACTTTTTCAAGTGAATAAGAACTAGCCTTAGTGTAAAAAGAGGCGTCGATGACACAGCAGTCACCGGCGCCTCTTTTTGCGTGTGGAAAGGCACAATGCGGATTCTCAGGCGATTATCAGTGCCCCCGATGCGCGTTGAGCAAGTAAACCCGCGGCGGTAACCAGTACTGTGATGGTTTGAAGACTGTAGTGAAATGGGAGAATTGAAACCATCGTGACAGCAAACAACACTGTTTCTGACAATGCCGTTCAGCGCATTTTATTGCCCAAGCGTGGCGAACCCTTTGATGTCCGCATGCTGTACATCATCGAAGCGGAACAAAACCGTGAGCGCCTGCGCTGGTCCAACCGCGCTTCGCTGACGGTTCCCGCTGGCGAAGAAGTCTCATTCCAGACTTACTTCAACGCTTTCCCAGCGTCGTACTGGCGCCGCTGGTCGCAGCTGGACTCTATTATCTTGGCGCTGGATATTGATGGCGAGGCAAATATCTCCATCTACCGCTCCAAGCAAGATGGCCAGCGCATTTCCGTGGCTAACCACTTGGTTAAGACCGGGCACCACGAGTTTGAGCTGCCGCTGAAAAACTTCGAAGACGGCGGCTGGCTGTGGTTCGATGTCACCGCGGAGACCGAAGCCACCATCTCGCAAGCCGCATGGTGCGCGCCTTCTGCCCCTGGTCCACAAACTATGCCGGATGGCACCACCATTGAACCGTCGGACAAGCGCGTTGCAGTAGGTATTCCCACCTTCAACCGCCCGACTGACGCCGTGGCTGCCTTGCAGGCACTGGCAGAAGACCCGGTTGTTGATGGCATCATCGACTTTGTGCTCATGCCGGACCAAGGCAACCAGCACCCCGCCGATGAGCCCGGATATGACGAGGCCGTTGCACACTTCGGTGAGCGTTTCCGTGAATTCCGCCAGGGCAACCTGGGTGGATCGGGCGGTTACTCCCGCATCATGTTTGAGGCGCTAGAAAACACCGAATCGCCCTTTATCTTGTACATGGATGATGACATCGCTATTGAGCCAGACTCGATTCTGCGCGCGGTGCAGGCGGCACGCTATGCGGCGAGCCCAATCATCGTCGGCGGACAGATGCTCAACCTGCAGGAGCGCAGCCAACTGCGCACCACCGGCGAGCAGGTCGACCGAGGAGACTTCATGTGGGGTGCGGCACCGCACGCGGTCTACGACCACGACTTTGCCAAGTACCCACTGTCCGCAATCGGGGACGCACAAAGCCACAAAGACCCAAGTTCCTATGATTCGCGCGCGCTGCACCGCCGCGTCGATGTGGAATATAACGGTTGGTGGATGTGCCTGTTCCCACGCGTTGTCGCGGAAACTAACGGCCAGCCGCTGCCGCTGTTTATTAAATGGGATGACACGGAATACTCCCTGCGCGCCGCCGCCAATGGTTTTCCGACCGTGACCTGGCCAGGCGCTGCCATTTGGCACATGGCCTGGGCAGATAAAGACGATGCCATCGACTGGCAGGCGTATTTCCACCTGCGCAACCGCCTCATCGTTGCCGCGTTGTACCACGATGGTGATACCAAGGGCATTACCCGTTCCATCTTCAAGTCCACCTTGAAGCACACAATGTGCATGGAATATTCCACCATGGCTATCCAAATCGAAGCCATGCGAGATTTCTTGGCAGGACCTGATCAACTCTTTGACATCCTAGAAACCTCCCTGCCGCGCATCGCTAAGCTGCGCTCCAACTACTCCGATGCTGTCATCATCGAATCCGCCGACCAACTGCCTGCACCGACGGGCGCGCCGGGTGTGCCGACGCACAATATTGGCGGACGCCTAGCCAAGATTAAAAAGCTGCCGTGGGCGGTCAAGGGGCTCAAGCACCTGCTGTCGAAGGAAGATCCACGCCACCATGAAGCACCGCAGCTTAACCTGACCCCGGATGAAGCGCGCTGGTTTACCCTGTCCCGCGTCGATTCTGCAACGGTGTCGACTGCTGGTGGCACCGGTGTAGCATTCCGCAAGCGCGACCGCGATTTGGCACGCGACTTGGTGGAGCAGACCCGTGAGCTTCTCAACGAGATTGAGGAAAACTTTGATGAGATGCGTCGCGTCTACCGCGAGGCACTGCCAGAGTTAACCTCGCGTGAGTCCTGGAGGAAGATCTTTGAGTAGCATCACCGCGTTGAGCACTGCGGAGTCGCGCATTTTGGAAAACATCCAAAATATTGCCTTCGATGCTCCGGGAGTACTGCCGGCCGCTCGCGGCCTAAGCCACCTCGGCGAGCACGCCTTGGGGTGGATGGGTCTCTCCGCCTTGGGCTGGAGCCTGGATAAAAAACGTCGTCGGCAGTGGATTGCCGTGGGTGCCTCGGCTTTTACTGCGCATGCGGCATCGGTCATCGTCAAGCGAATTGTGAGACGAAAGCGTCCGGATTATTCTTACGTGCGCGTAGGAGTAGGAACTCCGTCGAAATTGTCGTTTCCTTCTTCACACTCCACCTCGACAACGGCCTTTTTGGTTGCCGTTGCACGCCTGTATGGAACCCCTGCCCCGTTGGCGGGGATTCCGGTCATGATGCTCTCGCGCATGGTGCTGGGCGTGCACTACCCATCTGATACTGCTTTTGGGGCAGCATTAGGTGCTGCAACTGCGGAGGCAATTACACGTTATGAAAGGAAAACTGCATGACCGAGAAGCCTGAAACCTTTGAAGGTGACGGCCAGCAGAAGTTTTTCCACCCGGAACCACATACCCAAGGTATTGAGGACTCCCGCAAACGTCAGCCGCCGAAGAACCTTGCCGATGGCATGATCAAGGCCCTGCGTCCAAAACAATGGGTGAAAAACGTTCTGGTCCTGGCTGCCCCCGCGGCTGCTGGCGCCGATGCCCTCTTCCATACCCGCACCCTGCTGGACGTGGCTTTAGCTTTTATCGTCTTCTGCCTGGGCGCATCCTCGATCTACCTGATCAACGATGCCCGCGATGTCGACGCTGACCGCGCGCACCCGACCAAGCGTTTCCGCCCGATTGCCGCCGGTGTCCTGCCGGTTAACCTGGCATATGCCATGTCCGTGGTGCTGATTATCGCGGCCGTTGGTTTGTCCTTCCTGGCGACCTCCGGGCTGCAATTGGCACTGGTCATTGGTGTTTACATTGCTTTGCAGCTGGGTTATTGCTTTGGCTGGAAGCACATGCCGGTGATTGATATTGCCCTGGTGTCGTCGGGCTTTATGCTGCGTACGATGGCCGGCGGTGTGGCCGCTGGCATTGAGCTGTCCCAGTGGTTCTTGCTGGTCGCAGCTTTTGGTTCACTCTTTATGGCTTCCGGCAAGCGTTACTCCGAAATCTTGCTGGCAGAACGTACCGGCGCCAAGATCCGCAAGTCCCTGGCCGGCTACACCCCGACTTACCTGCGCTTTGTGTGGACGCTGTCGGCAACCGCCGTGGTTATGAGCTACTCGCTGTGGGGCTTTCAGCTCGCCAATGAAACCGAAGGCTGGGCTGCCATCTGGTACCAGATTTCCATGGTTCCTTTCACCATCGCCATCTTGCGCTACGCCGCTGACGTGGACCGTGGCCGCGGTGGTGCTCCCGATGAAATTGCCTTGGAAGACCGCACCTTGCAGATCCTTGCCCTGCTGTGGCTGGCTTGTATCGCCATGGCTGTCTACGTCTTCCCGCTGCTGACCTAGCAGTACGAAGCCACGATGAAGTTCGACACCTCACCTGGATTTTTCTAATCCGGCGGGGTGTTTTCTGCATTATTAGGGCACACATTGCTGGCAGTGCATGAGTGTCAGTTTCCCGGGCGGTTGGGCACCGAGTAATCTCTAAAGTCATGCACCATGCCTCAACTCGTACTTTAGTAGAGCGTCAGTCCACCTGGTGGGCTCTCGGCTCGGCTTTAATCATCGGCGTTGTGGCATTTATCGTTGGTTTTCAGCGCCGCTGGATGTCCGATGATGGACTCATCGTCCTGCGCACCGTGCGCAACCTGCTTGCTGGCAACGGCCCCGTCTTCAACGTGGGCGAGCGAGTAGAGGCCAATACCTCCACGTTGTGGCAGTACATTATCACCGTCGTGCACATGGTCACCGGCCAAGAGCTCGCTGTGGTCGCGCTGTACTGCGCACTGGGCCTGTCAGTACTGGCAGTTGTCATTGGCTGCTGGGCCACCGCGCGGCTGTATAAACCAGCGACCGGCATCGCAGCAGTCCCTGTCCACTGGTCCACATGGACGGTGCTTCCCGCTGGTGTCCTGGTGTACCTGGCGCTGCCGCCGGCGCGCGACTTTTTTACCTCCGGGCTCGAGTGGGGTCTGTCCATCTTCTACCTCGCGGTGCTGTGGGCACTGCTGTTGTGGTGGGCAGGCAACGCTGATGGCACAAAGGACCTTGACCTTTCTGCCTACGGCCTGGCCTTTTGGGCGGGGCTGAGCTGGCTCGTGCGCCCCGAACTTGCTCTCTATGGCGGCGTTGCTGGAATCGTGCTCTTTCTTGCTCACCGTAACTGGAAAAAGTGGCTGTTGATCCTGGCCGTCGCGCTGCCAGTGCCTGGCGGGTATCAAATCTTCCGCATGGGCTATTACGGTCTGCTAACCCCGCATACCGCCGTGGCCAAATCCGCGAGCGATTCCCAATGGGCCTCCGGGTTTCACTACCTGCAAGACTTTGTCAGCCCCTACTGGCTCTGGCTGCCAGTTCTTGTTCTCGCCGTAGTCGGGGTATTTGCGTTGGCGCAGCCGCTTAACCGCTCTGCTGCTCAAGCACAAGCGTTGAGCGGCCGCCGCCGTCGTCGGATAGATAATGAGAAGGAATCCGCTTCCTCATCGTCGCAGGATAGCGCGCGGAACTGGACGTGGCTACACCAGGTGCGCTCGGAGAAGACGGCCGTTATCGTGCTGGTCGGCTGTGCCTTGCTGCACATCATCTACGTGCTGCGCGTCGGCGGGGACTTCATGCATGGACGCATGTTGTTATTGCCGCTTTTTGCGTTGTTGTTGCCGGTATTTGTCTTACCGCTCAACCTCTTCGGCAGCATCATCATCGGCGCGCTGATTACCGGTGGTATCGCGGTGTGGTCGCTGGTTATTGCCTACCGCGGTCTGCCCAATGATTGGACGGATTTTGATACCGGGCGCGTCATCGTCGATGAACGCGAATTCTGGACGTATGCCACCAATCGCGAACAAGGCGATCCACCCATGAACGCCCAGGACTTTCAAAGCTCACCATTTCTTAATGGCTGGGACGGCGGCATGGCGGCTTTGCAAGATGGCGATGCGATGATGCTGCGCTACCTGAAAAATGATGACCCAGAGGTCTTTGATTGGGAGGCCTTGCCGCGCGATGAGCACCGATCCGATCCAGCCACGATTTACCTCATCAATATGGGTATGTCGTCCATGAATGCGCCACTAGATATTCGGGTCCTGGACAATATTGGTCTTTCCACCCCGATGGCGGCACGCCAGCCACGTATTGAGGATGGCCGCGTGGGACACGACAAGAATCTGGATCGCATCTGGCAAGTCGCTGATTCAGCTGCTGACCTGGATGAGCTTCCAGTATGGATTAATTCTGATGATGCCAAGGCAGCGCGTGCAGCACTGGAGACAGAAGATTTCCAGAAACTCTTTTCCAGCTACCGTGCACCATTAACGGTGGAGCGTTTCTTGAGCAATATTACATTTTCGCTTACCGATGGCCGTACCCTGCAACTATCATCTGACCCCTACGACTACCTTCCGGAAAACTGGTCTACGCAGTAGAATCATTCAGGAATTTTTCATAAACTATTAATCTCGTTTAAAGTGCGTTACGCTAGGCGCATTACCGTTATCCTTTCGTAATGTTAACGCTTAAGGGTTGTTGAGCGATACATGTGAAGTACATAAAAATCGCGATCTGGACGTTGTACCAAAATTTATTAGGAGAAACATGAAGTTCCTTACTGCCACCAGCATGGGATTTTATCGCCGTGCCATTGCAGTGCTGGCTGCGATCATCATGGTGGCCACTATTGTCACCGTTGCTGGTGCGCCCAAGGCAGAAGCTGCCAACCGTGACTGGTTGCGCCCAGACGCTACCGGTACCTGTGACTGGGATGCCGTCGCATACTGGGTTCAGCGCTGTGACGTGTGGTCGGACTCTATGGGCCGCACTGTTCCCGTCCAGATCCAACCAGCTCAGCGCGGCGGCAATGCTGGCTTGTACTTGCTGGATGGTCTGCGTGCAACCGAGCACACCAATGCGTGGGTTAATGACGTCAACGCAGCGCGTCTGTACGAGCCACACAACATCACCCTGGTGATGCCCGTTGGTGGCGCGGCGTCCTTCTACGCTGACTGGGACGGTCCAGCAAAGTACGACCTCAACGATCCAGTCAACTACCAGTGGGAAACCTTCCTGACCCAGGAACTGAAGGGCTACCTGAACCGTCAGTTCGGTGTTTCTCCAACCAATAACTCCATCGCTGGTTTGTCCATGGGCGGCACCGCTGCCATCACCTTGGCTGGTAAGCACCGCGACCAGTTCCGTCAGACCCTGTCCTACTCGGGCTACCTGTCCACCTCGATCCCTGGTGCACAGACCCTGATGCGTCTGGCCCTGCTGGATGCCGGTGGATTCAACTTGAACGCGATGTACGGTTCGATCATCAGCCCACGTCGCTTTGAAAATGACCCATTCAACCAGATCCAAAACCTGCACGGCGCTGACGTCTATGTCTCCGCAGGCTCTGGTATTCCAAGCCCTTCCGATGCCAACTACCCATGGAACTTGGCACTGTCCGGCGCAGCTTTGGAAGCAGTCGCAATGGGCTCGACCCGAATCTGGGACACCAAGGCTCGTACAATGGGTCTGAACTTCACGGCTGATTACCCACCAACCGGTATCCACAACTGGAACCAGTTCGGTAGCCAGCTCTCGAAGACCAAGAACCGCGTTCTTGACGTTATGAACGCCTGGTAATAGTGCGTCTTTAACGCACGGCTTAACGCATCACACCGCGCCCCCGACTTTCGCTGAGATAGTGAGAGCCGGGGGCGCGGTGGTTTTCTTGTCTGTGGGTGTGTCGCCAGCACGAAAGTCTGAAGTTCAACTTAAACTTGAGCACAAAAGACAGCTCACAATACTTTAATATCGCAGCTGCCGGAGGAGGGGAACCTTCGGAAGATGTGAAAAGCATGAGGCAGTGTCAATTCTGGTGTCACCCGCCGTGGCGCCGGCATTTTTTGACTGCCTCATGACACTTTATTTCAGTGTTGGACCAGATGTTTTTCTAGGCGTCTATCGTTGCCACACACATTTTTAAGGTGACGCTTGGAGGATACATGTGTCCACTTTTCGTGCGAGAGAACATAACTAGTACACCTACACACCGACAATGAGGACATGTTCATGCGCCCTACTGATTCCCGTTCCACCGTGCGTAAGCCAAACTACAAGCGCCGTCGTATGGCGCTCGTTGCCCTCCCCACCGCAGCCGTGCTGGGGCTTTCACTGATTCCTTTCGCCGGTGCGCAGTCCTCACTGCCGGGTGGCGGCAGCCTGTCCGACTCCTTTGCGCCAGGCAACCCGCCGAAGCGCGATCCCATTGACACCACCTACCCAGAGGTAGAGGGACTGCCAGAAGGCGTGGACGTCAACCGCGTGGAGTACCTGTCACCACGCCACGTGAAGGTGTATATCCAGTCAGCAGCGATGCCAGAGCAAGAGCAAGTCGTGCAAATCCTCTTGGCACGTGACTGGTACTCCCAGCCGGATAAGGATTTCCCAGAGGTTTGGGCCCTCGATGGCCTGCGTGCGCGCGATGACGAATCAGGCTGGACCATCGAGACCAATATTGAAAAGTTCTACGCTGATAAAAACGTCAATGTCATCATGCCCGTCGGCGGCGAGTCCTCGTTCTACACCGACTGGGAAGAACCTGATAACGGCAAGCACTACATGTGGGAGACCTTCCTGACCCAGGAACTCGTTCCAATCTTGGACAATGAGTTCCGCTCCAATAAGCAGCGCGCCGTGGTTGGTATCTCCATGGGTGGTACCGCCGCGATGAACCTGGCCGAGCGTCACTCCTACTTGTTTGACTTCGTCGGTTCCTTCTCCGGTTACTTGGACACCACCTCCACGGGCATGCCTCAGGCTATTGCCGCAGCGCAGATGGATGCCGGCGGCTACAACGCCGAGAAGATGTGGGGAGAATTTTATTCTCAGGAATGGTACAACCACGACCCGAAGCTGGGTATCAAGGATCTGAAAGACATGACGGTGTATGTCTCCGCAGGCTCTGGTCAAGATGACTATGGCCAGGAAAACTCCGTGGCCAGCGGACCAGCAAACTACGCGGGCATTGGCCTTGAGGTTCTATCGCGCATGTCCACCGATTCCTTCGCCAAGCGTGCGAAGAGCGAGGGCGTAGATGTTATCTCCAAGCTGCGTCCATCGGGCGTGCACAGCTGGGATTACTGGCAGTTTGAAATGACCCAGGCATGGCCGGTCATTGCTGATACCTTCGGTTTGGGCGAAGTAGACCGCGGAGCGGACTGTGAGGTAACTGGTGATATCGCAGCCGTGACCCAGTCCGGTGTCATTGGTGACTGCCTCAATAATGAGTACAGCGTCGATGACGGCAAGGCACAGGACTTCTCCGGAGGCACCGCCTACTGGTCCCCAGACGACGGTGCGCATGCACTCTTTGGCCGAATCAACGCCCGCTATGCAGAAATCGGTGGGCCTACCTCCTGGTTGGGCTTCCCAACCACCGGCGAAGAGAGCACTCCGGACGGCAAGGGCAAGTTCGTTCACTTCGAAAACGGCTCTATCTACTGGACTGCAGAAACCGGTGCGTATGCAATTACCGGTTCCATGATGAAGGCGTGGGGCAAAAATGGCTTCGAGAATGGCGATTTGAAGTACCCCGCAGGCCCAGTCACCAATATCGACGGTGGCGGCCAGTTCCAGTTCTTCCAAAATGGCGTCCTCGTTGAGACCAAGGATAAGACGGCACACGTCGTCCACGGACGGATCGGCGCGAAGTACAAGGAAATGGGCGGCGCGAACTCAGCTGCGGGTGCCCCTCGCGGTGGAGAGAAGAAGCTCAAGGACGGCGCGTTCCAGGAATTTGAAAACGGCAACATCTACTGGTCACCGTCCACCGGTGCGCACTTTATCCCTTACGGCGAAATTTTCACGAACTGGAGCGACAACGGCTATGAAAACGGCAAGTACGGTTACCCAACCTCTGATCAAAACGACATCCCAGCTGGTGGCCTAAGCCAGGACTTTGAAAACGGAACCATCCGCCAAATTATGGGCGTCGTTAGCTAAGGAGCGTTAAGCGATGAAGCGAATGATGTCCGCCGTGGTTGCGCTGATGGCCACCACGACTTTGGCAGCCTGCGGTTCAGCAACCGTCGATAGTGACTCGGAGGTATCACCAGATTCCACCGTGGCACCACTAGAGCGCGGTTCCAGTGAGGAATCAGAAAAGCCAGAAGACTCCACGTCTGCTGCGACCTCGAGCTCGAAGGCCGCAGAAAGCAGCACGAAGGCAACAACCAGCGCTAGCGAACCTGCGCCGGAAGATCGCGGCGCGCGGGAGGTCGAAGAGGCCCCCACGCCGCAGGTATCCAACTCTGATGCTGGCTACCTGGATGCCGTGGCCGGCGGTGGTATCGATGTCGAGGGCGTGGAAAACCAACTCGTCAGTGCCGCGCACACTGCGTGCAACCCAGACGATGAAGTCACCGTGCTCGCTGTAGCCGGCCAGCTCATTGAGCAAGGCCGGACAGACAAGGACGTTGAGGAAGTTGTGACTTTGATCAACGAACGCGCACAGGCAGCCTACTGCTAGCTGAATTGTTGAACGTTGCCAGGATAATGGAGTACAACTTCCCCCTATGAGAAAAACACTGACTATCCTCGCCGTGATCATCGTCTTATTGGTGGTCGGCGGAGGAGCTGCGCAGTACCTGATGCGCGAGACCTCGGAGACCCCAGGCGCCGGCGAAAGCACGCCACGACCTGGTGAGTCCACTGAAGCCGCACCAGAAACCGCTGAGCAGCCTGAGTGGTGCCCGGCTTATGAGTTCATTTCAGCGCCAGGTACCTGGGAGTCTTCCGCCGATGATGACCCCATGAATCCGCAGGCCAATCCGCATTCTTTCATGCTGTCTATTACTAACCCCTTGAAAGAACAGTTTGGTGAAGACCAGGTTCGTGTGTGGACCTTGCCTTATACCGCGCAGTTCAAGAGCGTGCAGTCGCAACAAGAAATGAGCTACGACGACTCCCGCAACGAGGGTCGCGCCAAGCTCGAAGGGGAGTTGTCGTGGATGCACGGCGAATGTCCACAAACCCAGTTCATCCTGGCTGGCTTTTCCCAAGGCGCGGTCATCGTGGGTGACGTCGCTGACGATATCGGTGGCGGCACCGGCGTTATCCCCGCAGAATCGGTTGCGGGCGTAACCGCTATTGCCGATGGCCGCCGTGAAAATGGCGTGGGCATCAACCCTGGCGCACCACTCAATGGCATTGGCGCAGAAATTGCTCTGCAGCCAGTGACCGGCTTGGTGCAGTTGGTGGTTCCGGGCGCTTCCATGCGCGGGCCACGCCCGAATGAATTCGGCGCCTTGGCGGATCGTACGTATCAAATCTGCGCGCCTTCAGATAGCATTTGCGATGCGCCGCACAATATTGGCAATGCCGCAGAAAGAGCAATGGAGCTTATCGATGCAAATGGCATCCACGCTCTGTACGCCTCAAACGATGAGGTTTTCCCAGATATGACCACTGATCAGTGGGTTGTTGGCTGGGCCGCAAAAATAATCAACGGTGGCTAACTTACTATCAGGTAACGTTTTCGATAATAATACTGATAGTTTTAGAGGACTAAGTTAACACTTCTTCAAAGGAGATTCCATGGATTTGCATGCCGCAATGCAGCAGTTCTACAACGATAAGGGAGAAATCACCTTAGCCCCCCAGCTGTCTTTGGCTGGCTTGGCAGAGTTGCTGTACCAAGGCGACTTGCACACCGGTGGCGGAGACCGAAAGGCCATGCGTTACTGGGATTATTCCAACTCCCGCGAGGGCGAACTGGTCATTTACACTCGCCAGGAAATCAACACCCGGATTAAGGCCGTGGCCGCGCGTTTGCAGCAAGTGGGCAAGCTCAATGACCGTGTTGCCATCTTGGCGGGTAACTCACCGGAGTACCTGTTTGGCTTTATCGGTGCGCTGTACGCCGGCATGGTTCCCGTGCCGCTTTATGATCCCAATGAGCCCGGCCACGCTGACCACCTGCGCGCCGTGTTCGCGGACTGCAAGCCGAAGTTCGTTCTGACCAACTCGGAATCAGCGCAGGCCGTGCGCACCCACTTTTCCGAGCTGCCATCACGTGAGCGCCCACGCATCTTGTCCGTGGACTCCCTGCCAGATTCTTTGGCGGAATCTTATGTCACCCCGCAATCCACGCTGGAAGGCCAGCAATTGCTGGCGATGTCCACCGTGATGCCCATCGACCAGACGGCATTTTTGCAGTACACCTCCGGTTCCACCCGCACGCCAGCGGGCGTGGAGCTAACCAACCGCTCCATTTTGACCAACGTCCTGCAGATTTACGCTGCTGCCAAGCTGAAGATGCCACTGCGTCTGGTCACCTGGCTGCCACTGCACCACGACATGGGTATCATCTTGTCCCTGTTCGTCGTCATCATGGGCTTGCCCTTTGAGATGATGCGTCCACGCGATTTCATCCAGCAGCCGAAGCGCTGGATCGATCAGCTCAAGCGCAAGGACATCGATGAGAAATTGGCTGCAACCTACTCGGTTGTTCCTAACTTCGCGCTGGAACTGGCTACCCGCTACGGCAAGCCAGCCGATGGGGAAGAGTTGGACCTGTCCAATATCGACGGTCTCATCATCGGTTCCGAGCCGGTGACCGAAAACGCAGTCGAGAACTTCTACGACGCATTTAAAGACCACGGCCTAAACCGCAAGGTGCTGCGTCCTTCCTACGGCCTGGCTGAGGCATCACTGCTGGTCTCGACCCCGCAAAATGACGAGCGCCCAGTGTTCAACCACTTTGATCGCGACGCGTTGGCCAATGGCGAGGCGAAACCAACCGCCCCGTCGGATAACACCGTGCCTTTTGCCTCCAACGGTCAAGTGGTCACCGGTCAATACCTGACCATCGTGGATCCAGAAACCCGCGCGGAAGTCGAAGACGGCGTCGTCGGCGAGCTGTGGGCACACGGTGAAAACATGGCGGTCGGCTATCTAGGCCGCGAAGACGACACCAAGGACACCTTCCGTAATACCTTGGGCGAGCGCCTGGCAACAGGCAGCCGTGTAGAGGGTGCACCGGATGATGATAAGTGGATGGCAACCGGAGATTTGGGCACCATCATCGATGGGGAGCTGTATATCACCGGCCGTTTGAAGGACCTGATTGTCATCGCGGGCCGCAACCACTACCCGCAGGATATTGAAGGCACCATCCAGGAAGCTTCCGATCACGTACGCCCGGACTCCATCGCGGCATTTTCCGTCGAAGGCGATAACACCGAGCAACTGATTGTCTTGGTCGAGCGCGCTGATTCCGCAGATGAATCCGGAGATGCCGAAGCAACCGAGATCATCCGCACCGCAGTCAGCAAGAACCACGGCATCGTGCCGGATGCGATTGAGTGGAAAGCGCCACATGAGATCAATCGCACGTCGTCTGGAAAAATTGCTCGTCGTGTAGCGAAAAAGCACTACGAGGCCTAAACCGCCCCAGGACAACCTTCCTGCGGGAGCACTACTGCCCGGTTCAGCTGCATGTGGCTTAACCGGGCGTTGTGATTTTCAAAACCAGTACCACATGATGTGTACTAGTGGCATGTAACAATGAACCGGTCTGGTCACGATATGACTATGTAACTGGTTTTCTGAGTGAATTAGTGATTTGTAAATTAGTAAGGCATTAACCTTTATGACCGTTGAACAACTCCGAGGCTGGATCCGCGCTTGGGTAGCCGATGTTACTGGCTTGCCAGAAGAAGAAGTCGTAGATACAAAACCTCTGGAGAATTTTGGACTTTCCTCACGTGACGCAGTGGTGCTGTCAGGTGAGTTAGAAAACCTTCTCGGTCTTCAACTGGATGCGACCGTGGCTTATGAATACCCCACGATCGCGGCCTTAGCCGAGCGTTTAATTAACGGCCCAACCGAGACGCCCGCCGCGGCGCAGGTCAAGCGCACCTCGGCGAAGAAGGCAAGCGGAACCGGCTCGCACGATATCGCGATTATCGGTGTCGCTGGCCGTTTCCCCGGCGCTGATAGCGTCGAGGAATTCTGGCAGATGCTCAGCGAAGGCCGCGCCGGCACCGGCGAACTGCCCATTGGCCGCTGGTCGGAGTACAACGCTGATGAAGTACTGCGCACGAAGATGGATACTCAGAATCTTCAGGGCGGCTACTTGGATGATATCTCCAGCTTCGACCCAGAATTTTTTGGTCTCTCCCCGCTGGAGGCCACCAACATGGATCCGCAACAGCGCATCACCTTGGAACTGGTCTGGGAGGCACTCGAAGACGCCGGCGTGCCCGCCAATGAACTCCGCGGCACCGCTACCGGCGTGTACATGGGCTCGACCAATAATGATTACGGCATGCTCATTGCCGCTGACCCGGCTGAAGCACACCCTTATGCGCTGACCGGTTCCTCGTCGTCGATCATTCCCAACCGCGTGTCTTATGCCTTGGACCTGCGCGGGCCTTCGGTCAACGTCGATACTGCTTGTTCCTCGTCGCTGGTAGCTATCCACCAGGCTGTGCGCGGTCTGCGCGAAGGCGACGCCGATGTAGCTCTTGCTGGCGGTGTCAATATTCAGGCCTCGCCGTTTATCACCACCTCATTCGGCGAGCTCGGCGTTATTTCTCCAACCGGCGTCATCCACGCTTTCTCCGATGACGCGGATGGTTTTGTGCGCGCCGATGCCGCTGGCGTCGTCGTGCTTAAGCGCTTAGAAGAAGCCGAAGCCGACGGCGATAATATCCTCGGCGTCATCAAGGGCTCCGCGGTCAACTCCGATGGCCACTCCAACGGCCTTACCGCCCCGAACCCCGACGCTCAGGTTGATGTCCTAGAGCGCGCCTACCTCGACGCCGAAGTAGACCCACACACCGTGGACTACATCGAAGCGCACGGCACCGGCACCATCTTGGGTGACCCCATCGAAGCCACCGCGCTCGGCAAAATCGTCGGCGCCGGCCGCGACGCCGCCAACCCAGCCCTGCTCGGTTCCGCCAAGTCCAATATCGGCCACTCCGAATCGGCAGCGGGCATCGTGGGCCTCATCAAGGTCATCGAAGGAATGCGCCACGGGATCATCCCGCCGTCTATTAACTTCTCCGAGCCCAACCGCTACATCGATTTCGACGCCGAGCGCTTGGAAGTCGTCGAAGACCCACGCGAGTGGCCGGAATACTCTGGCGCCAAGCTCGCAGGTATTTCCGGCTTCGGCTTCGGCGGTACCAACGCGCACGTCGTAGTCGCTGAATACACCGGCACCCCGTCGCTCGCCGAGCCACAGCTAGCCGTAGGCACCCGCGAAGTACCAGCGGCAGAAGAAGGCGATGAGCCCACTGCCGTCGATGCCACCGTGGCCCTACCAGTGTCTGGTCTGCTTCCATCGCGTCGTCGCACCGCTGCGGCAACGCTGGCTGATTACATCGAAGACCAGCAGCTGGATCACGCCGGCATGCTGGAATTGGCGCGTTCTTTGGCCGGCCGCAACCATGGCCGCACTCGCGCAGTGGTCACCGCGAATAACGCCGAGGATGCCATCAAGCGCCTGCGCCAAGTCGCCGACGGCAAGGTGTCCTTGGGCATCGCCGCGGCAGATTCGCCAGCCACGCACGGCCCGGTCTTTGTCTACTCCGGGTTTGGCTCCCAGCACCGCAAGATGGCCAAGGACCTCATGGCCGTTTCCCCGCTGTTTACCCAGCGCTTGGAAGAGCTCAATGAGACCATCGACTTTGAGGCGGGATGGTCGTTGCTAGAGCTTATCGATGACGACTCGCAGACCTACAACACCGAAACCGCCCAGGTAGCTATCACAGCTATTCAGATTGCCTTGACAGACCTGTTGGCACACTTTGGCGTGCGCCCCGCAGGCGTTATGGGCATGTCCATGGGTGAAATCGCTGCGGCTTATGCCGCCGGCGGCCTCGATGCCACCGATGCCTTGCTCATCGCCAGCCACCGCGCGCGTTTGATGGGTGAGGGCGAAGCCTCGTTGACGCCGGAAAATCAGGGCGCGATGGCCGTCGTGGAGATGACCGCGGCCGATATCGAGGCGCTCGATAATGACATTGAGCCCGCAGTCTATGCCGGACCAGGCATGACGACGGTGGGCGGACCACGCCAGCAGGTACTGGATCTCGTCGAAAAGCTCGAAGCTGACGGCAAGTTTGCGCGTGCTTTGAACGTTAAGGGCGCAGGCCATACCTCCGCCGTGGAGCCTTTCTTGGGCGAGCTGGCCGCAGAAATCGCCGGCATTGCAGCGCGTCCTATTCACACCACCTTGTTTAGCTCCGTCGACCGCGGCACCGTCTACCAGCCAGGCACCACGGTGCACACCGATGAATACTGGATTCGCATGACGCGCCAGGCCGTCTATTTCCAAGACGCCACGGAGCAAGCTTTGGCTGCCGGCCACAACCAGCTGGTGGAGATTTCTCCGAACCCCGTGGCCTTGATGGGCATGATGAATACCGCGTTTAGCGTCGGCAAGGCAGATGCGCAGTTGCTGATTTCGCTCAAGCGTAAGGTCGACCCTTCTGAATCCCTGCTGGATTTGTTGGCGAAGCTCTATGTCACCGGAACCCCGGTCGATTTTGCCAAGGTCTTCGGCTCCCGCACCGCCGCAACGAACGTGAAGGCACCGTATACGCAGTTTAAGAAGCAGCGTTATTGGACCTCGGCGCGGCCATCGTCAGGCGTATCTGGCCTGCCGGGCTCGCGGGTCACCTTGCCCGATGGCAAGATTGCCTTTTCTACCGATGCCGACCAGGCACCGTCTGCCGTAGCCATTGTGGAATCTGCCGCCGCAGCTGTCGATGCCCGCGCGCAGGTCGTAGCCAGCGAGGAACATGCCGTCTTGCCAGCGCAAGGCGAAGTGACCACCGTGGTCGACCGGAACCTGGGTGGTTTGTCCATCGCGGTCTACACCGTGGTTGGTGGGCTGACCCAGCTGGTCGCGGAAGGTTTTGCCACCACGCTGGAACTGGGCGGTGCACCGGCGCAGCTCCAAGGTGTCAGCGCGGTGCCAGAAAGCGAAGATTCCCCCGCGGATTTTGCCAACGACGACATTCAGGCCGTGCGCTGGGACCCAGCCACGGAAACGGTGGAAGAGCGCCTGGCTACCATCGTGTCGGAATCGATGGGCTATGACGTCTCGGACTTGCCGCGTGAGCTGCCGCTGATTGACTTGGGCTTGGATTCCTTGATGGGCATGCGTATTAAAAACCGGGTGGAAAATGACTTCCAAATCCCGCAGCTGCAGGTACAGGCATTGCGGGATGCATCGCTAGCCGATGTCATCGTGATGGTCGAAGAAGCCGTTTCCCAGGGCAGTTCTGACTCTGCGGACGCTGCTGCCGACGAAGAAACCTCGTCGGAAACCGGCACCGGCCTGGAAGAAGCAGCGGAAGCCATGGGCGATTTAGACAAGCTCGACGTCGATGAAGCCGAGCCGGCCACCTCGAAGGCCACTGGCGTCGGCGTTGCCCCACGCGATGCCTCCGAGCGCATGGTCTTCGCCACCTGGGCAACCTTTACTGGCGCTGCTGCCGGTGGTGTCACCAGTGACTTGCCTGCGATTACCGCGGAGCAAGCTGCAGAAATCGCCGAGCGGCTCACCGAGCGTTCCGGAGTAGAAATCTCCGCCCAGCAAGTCGCTGAGGCGAAGACCCTCGAGCCTTTGTCTGATCTGGTCCGCGAAGGCCTGGAGACGGAAGTCGAAGGCAATATTCGCGTGCTGCGCGAAGCTGATGGCCCCGCGGTATTTATGTTCCATCCCGCCGGTGGCACCACCGTGGTCTACCAGCCATTGATGCGCCGCTTGTCTGACGATGTCGCCGTCTATGGCGTCGAACGCCTCGAAGGCACCTTGGAAGAGCGCGCGGAGGCGTATCTCGATGACATCGTCAAGTACGCCCGCGGCCGCAAGGTCATTTTGGGTGGCTGGTCGTTTGGCGGAGCTTTGGCCTTTGAAGTAGCACTGCAATTGGAAAAGCAGCGCCCCGAGGTCGAGGTAGCGTATATCTCCCTGCTCGATACCGCCCACCCTTCAGACCCGGCACCGGATACTTTGGAAGAGACCAAGGCCCGTTGGGAGCGCTATGCGGAATTTGCGAAGAAGACCTATGGCCTAGAATTCCCGGTTCCGTATGAGCTGCTAGAAACCGCGGGTGAACCCGCCGTGATGCAGATGCTCGAGCAGCTACTAGCCACCACGGATGCCTCCGAGCACGGCCTCGCTGCCGGGGTGTTGGAGCATCAGCGCGCATCCTTTGTGGATAACCAAATCCTGTCCAGCATTGATTTCATTCGCTGGGTCGATGTCACCGCGCCGGTTTTGCTTTTCCGCTCGGAGCGCATGCATGATGGTGCGATTGAACTCGAGCCACGGTATGCGCATATTGACCCAGACGGTGGTTGGGGCGCTATCGTAGAAGACCTGAAAATTGTGCAACTGCCTGGAGATCACCTCGCAGTGCCCGATGAGCCAGTCATTGGCATCGTGGCCAAGCACATGGATAACTGGATTGAGGAGAAGATTCGTGGCAACGGCAGCTAATAAGCCGACTACCACTGCGGAGAAAATCGCTGACCTATCCGCTCGCCTCGAACAGGCGCAGGACCCAGGCAGCGAACGCTCCCGCAAGCGTCGCGATGACGAAGGCCGCAGCACCCCACGCCAGCGCATCAATGCGCTACTGGATGAGGGCTCTTTCGTCGAGGTCGGTGCTTTAGGCAAGACGCCGAATGACCCGGATGCCATCTATTCGGATGGCGTGGTCACCGGCTATGGCCGCATCGCGGGGCGTCCTGTGTGCATCTATGCCCACGATAAGACTGTCTACGGCGGCTCGGTCGGCGTGACCTTTGGGCAAAAGGTCTGCCAGGTCATGGACATGGCCATCAAAATTGGTTGCCCGGTCATTGGTATTCAAGACTCCGGCGGTGCGCGTATTCAAGACGCCGTGACGTCGTTGGCAATGTACTCGGAGATTTCGCGGCGCCAGCTTCCGCTGTCGGGTCGTTCCCCGCAGATTTCGATCATGCTCGGCAAATCCGCCGGTGGCGCGGTCTACGCGCCAGTGACCACGGACTTTGTCATCGCCGTGGATAAGCAAGCGGAAATGTATGTCACCGGCCCGAAGGTTATCCGCGAGGTCACCGGTGAAGATATCTCCTCGGCGGAGCTCGGTGGTGCCAGCCAGCAAGAGCTCAACGGAAACGTGTCCGCCGTGGTGGATTCTGAGGATGAAGCCTTCGATTTCGTCCGCGATCTCCTCGACCACCTGCCGTCGTCCTGCTTTGATGAAGCCCCTGAGTTTGCGGCGCCGAGTGATGAAGAACTGCTGGAAGATATCGAGCTGGATTCCTTCATGCCGGATGACACCAACGCGGGCTACGACATGTTGGAGCTCTTAGAGCAGCTTGGCGATGATGACGAGCTGATCGAAATCCAGCCCAACTTTGCCCCCAACATGATCACTGCTTTCGGGCGCATCGATGGCAAGACCGTGGGTTTTGTGGCCAATAACCCGATGCATTTGGCGGGCTGCATTGACGCCGATGCCGCCGATAAGGGCGCGCGGTTTATCCAGATTTGTGATGCCTATAATGTGCCGTTGGTCTTCGTTGTCGACACCCCGGGCTATATGCCGGGAGTCGAGCAGGAAAAGGCCGGCTTGATCCACCGCGGCGCCAAGTTTGCTTTCGCCGGGGTGCAAGCCACCGTGCCGAAGGTTTCGCTGATTGTGCGCAAGGCCTTCGGCGGCGCTTATGCCGTCATGGGTTCGAAGAACCTCGCGGGCGACATCAACCTCGCTTGGCCTACGGCGCAAATTGCCGTGATGGGTTCTGCCGCAGCGGTTGTGATGATTGCGGGCAAGCAGCTCGATGCCGCGGAGACGCCTGAGCAGCGTGAGATGACCAAGAAGATGTTCATGGACTTCTACGATGAGAACATGACCTCGCCCTATGTCGCCGCCGAGCGTGGGTACTTGGATGGAATGGTTCGCCCGCGCGAGTCGCGCATCGCCCTGCGTCGTGCATTGCGTCAGCTGGAAACGAAGAACGTATCCGACCTACCCAAAAAGCACCCTATTGCGCCGATGTAACGTAGTGCTAGTGTTGTGCGGATATTACACAGTAGAGTTACCACAGACTATGTGAAGGAGTCTTCCCCATGCTTTCTAGCGTTTTCGACATCGTCGGCGAACTGATCAGCTACACCGTTATGTTCATCAACGGCATTGCTCACCAGTTTATGTAAAAAGTGGCGCGATAATGCGGGCTCGTGGTTTCCACGGAGCCCGCATTTCTAATTCAGACGGGGACGTTGATGATTCTCCTACTCGATAATCATGACTCTTATACTTTCAACCTGTACCAACTCATTTTCGAGATAACAGGAGAATCACCCCTGGTGATTCGAGCCGAATCCAGCGAACGCGAAAACCTGCCACAGCGGGTACGCGCCGGCGAGTTTAGCCATGTGGTCATTTCACCGGGACCAGGCACCCCAGACAACCCGCAGGACTTTGACGCCGCGCGCCACGTCATCGAAGCCGCGGACCAAATACCAGTGCTCGGAATTTGCCTTGGGCACCAAGGACTCGCTCTTCTCAATGGCGCTGGCATCAAGGCAGCACCCGAACCAAAACATGGGCACATCAGCACTATCTGCCACACAGGTACCGGCCCATTCGCCAATGTTCCGCAAGATTTCAAAGCGGTGCGCTACCACTCACTGTGCGTAGACGATATCGATAGCACGCGGATAAAGCCGCTGGCATGGTCCGAAGACGGCGTGCTTATGGCCCTTGAAGTCATCGGACAGCCGCATTGGGGCGTGCAGTTCCACCCGGAATCCATTTTGACCGAGCACGGGCGAACGATACTCGAGAACTTCCTCGGCCAAGCAACCCCCGGGAAGTGGAAACTACAGCATCGCGAGATTGCCCTGCGGATTGACTGCGAGGCAACCTTTGCCCGTTTGAAAGAAGGTGCACAAGACGCCTTCTGGCTAGATTCAGCAACTGCTGAGACAGGCGCGGGACGCTACTCGATCCTCGGCACCAATACCGGTTCCAAAGCCGCGTCTATCCGATATGACATTAGCGCCCAGACCGTGCACGTAGTACGCGGTGGCCAGCGTTTGAATATTGAGACTGACATCTTGTCCTATCTTCGGGAACTGCTCGCCGAATCGATCGATATTCACCACCTGCCAGAGCTGCCATTTCGGGGTGGCTTCGTCGGATTTTTAGGATACGAGTGCAAAGCCCTTACGGTTGGGCCAGGTCTTCACAGTGCAGATACTCCCGATGCGTATTGGGTGTTTCCGCAGGCTTTTATGGTCTTTGATCATCGACAAGCGAATGCGCATCTTTGCGTTGTCTATGATGCGGTAGAAGGCCCGACGGCAGAAACCACGCAGCTCATGGACTGGCTGCAGGAATCCTTAGAAGTTGGGCGGGACTTTGAGAGCGTGCCGCCAACGAACAAAGGACTGGAGGGGCACTGGCGCTTGTCGGCGGATGAATACGTGGAAAAAATCGGGGAAGTGGACAAGGCCCTGCGCCGTGGCGACAGCTACGAAGTGTGCCTGACCGATACCTTTGAAACCCAGGCGGCGGTCGATGGCTGGGACTTGTACCGGCAACTGCGCCGCAATAATCCCGCGCCCTATGCTGCCTACCTGAAGCTTGCGGCATTTGGTGATGAGCTGGAGATTTTGTCCTCGTCGCCGGAGCGATTTTTGAAAGTTGAATCTGACGGCACCGTGTCTAGCAAACCGATTAAAGGAACCATTGCGCGATCTGATGACCCGGACGAGGACCGGCGACGCAGCTACTACCTGCAAAGCGACCCCAAGACGCGAGCAGAGAATTTGATGATCGTGGACCTTCTGCGCAACGACTTGGGGAGAGTCTGCGAAGTTGGCTCTGTTGAGGTTCCCGTGCTCATGGGCGTGGAGTCGTTTCAGACAGTCCATCAGCTGGTCAGCACGGTCGAGGGCAAGTTGCTTGTCGATGCCGACCTCATCGACCTCCTTCACGCCACCTTCCCAGGTGGTTCGATGACAGGAGCGCCCAAAGAACGCACGCTGAGTATTATTGATTCTTTAGAAGCCGGACCGCGCGGGGTATATTCGGGCACCATCGGATATTTGGGACTCGATGGTACGGCGGATTTAAATATTGTTATCCGCACGATTGTTAAAGCTGGCGACAACATCACCGTGGGCGCCGGCGGAGCTATTGTCCTAGATTCTGTTGCGAGGGAAGAAAACGCAGAAAAAGAACTCAAAGCGGCGGCTCTTTTGAATTCTATCGCTCAAGTTTTAAGCGCAAACTTATGAACCCACTGATTTGGAACGACGGTGATTTTCGTCAGCTGCCCCTGACGGGGGATTATCGCTTGCTGGTGATTGATTCCTGGCGGCATCGTTACGGACAGTCGTTTGGGCTCGGGCACCATGCTGCTAGATTCAACGCGGCTGTTGCCTCCGTGGGTTCTGCGTTAACTGAACAACAGCGGCGCGAGGTGTGGCAGCGCATTAACGCGTGCCTATCGAGTCCCGAAAACCGGGAATGTGAGCTGTTTCCGCGCATATCGCTTCTGGAATTTCACGACGGGACCCGGCGTATCGGCTTCGAAGTCCGTCCAGCACCGGCAGTTCGCGAAACGACGACGTTGGTTTATGGGGTGGGGGAGGATCATCGACAAGCTCCTGTGCTCAAAGGCCCCGACCTGGCGCTATTTGCGGAGATGAAAGCCGGTGTGGAAGCTGATGACGTCATTATCAGCGACACCGACGGTGCTTGCCTGGAAACAACGACCGGTGCGTTGGCACTGTGGAAAGATGACGTCCTCGTCCTATCCGAGCGGCTGGATAAGCAACTACCGAGCGTGACCTTGTACCAAGTCTTCATGCGAGCACGAGAGCTTGGAATAAGAATTGAATTTGCTTCCATCTTTTCCGACGACCTTGCTGCCGGGCCGGTGTGGTTTCTGAATGCTCTTCACGGCATCAGCCCGGTGACGCACATTCACGTGGGGGAGAAAGTCATTGCCCCGCCACGTCATCCTGGGGAAGCTGAGTGGATAAGCTGGTGGTGGGCACAGTTTGGCGCTCACGCAGATAATTGCGAGCATCCGGATTTATCTGTCTTTTCCCTTTAACCACACGTCGACCTACTGAAAGAAAGAGCGCGGACATGTCAGAGCAGGAGGAACTGCGACACAACCTCGACCTGGCTGAAGAATGGGCCGGCACTTTCAAAACTTTGGGGGACCCCACGCGGCTGAAATTGCTCAGCGCCATCCACTACGCGGGACGTTTTGCCTACACCGTCAGCGAATTAGCCGAGGCCACCGGCGTGCGCATTCCCACCGCCTCCGCAGCTTTGCGCGCGATGGAAGTAAACGGCACCGTAATCTCCCAGCGCGACGGGCGCAGCATCTACTACGGCATCCACAATGAGCACGTCCACGAGTTGCTGCATTGGATTGGCACCGGCCACCAGCACTGATACTGCCGTTGTGATAAGGGATCGCCAGATTGGCTAACCAGTCGGGGCAACTCGTTAGCGCTTGTGTGCTCTGGGGGTTTAGAGCAGGTTCATTGCTCCCATGCTGCTTAGGTCGTGCGTGTTGTCCACGGGTCTGCCACCTGGAGTGATGAGGCGGACTTTGCCGCGGTGGCGACGCATTCTGCCGCGTTTGGGCTTGGAACTTCGACGATGCGGGTCATCGTCGTTGACGCCATTGTGATAGCGGCACAACATCGTCAGGTTGGAAGGCTTGGTATTCCCGCCATTTTTATGCGCGTCGATGTGGTGCACCTGGCATCTATCAGCCGGCACATTGCAATCTGGCCAGGGACAGACGAGGTTTTCGGCCATCGCTAAAGTTCGCTGCTTCCACGATGCGAACCTGGCCTCGTACAAGTTCACTGGCCCGGCGGTGGGGTGGAAGAGCCCGGCGTAGACCTTGTCCCCGAGTGCACCGGCAAGTGCGGCGTTGATAAGTTCAGCGCCAGTCATGGTCGTGCCGTCCGAAAGGCCCACGATGACGTCGTCAGCTGAGCCAGCGCTGACTTTGGCGAAGTCATCGAGACCGATAGCGATGACTGTGCGGTACTCGGGGCGGATCAAACCGGAGCCGGTGCCGGTGCCGGTGCCTTCGACGTGGTTCCAGAAAGCCTCCAACAGTGCTTCGGAACGCGGCTGGTCAGGGTCCTCGATAGCAGCGTCGAGGGTCTTTTCGAGGTCCGTCACACGGCGTTGATCAGCGGTCACGGAGATGGTGCGCAGCCCATCCATAGCCCGGCCGATACGCACGCCGGGTTGTTTCGGCGTGTCGCCGCCTTCTTCTAGGACGCGCTTTTTGCCATGCGCATCAGCTTCTTCGTAGCTCCCCTCGTATGCGATGAGTTCTGCGCGAAGTTTCCACGCGGCTCCGCGCGCGGTCAGCTTCTTCGCGTGCTTGTTGACCATCTGCAGATACTCGATGCTCAACTTGCGCTCTTCGGCGAGCTCAATCGCCTCGCGCTGGACGCGCGGGGAGTCGGCGGGGCCGAAGAGGACATGGGCAAGCTTGACGTACTGCTTTGCGGTGGAGAGCACCATTCCGTCGCTTGCCATGTCATACGGTGAGCACTCGACAACGTCGCGGAGTATGTCGACGCCGCTGGTGTTGAAGTGCATTAAAAGTTGGTAGCCTTTCATGCCTTCGACATTAAAAAGCCTGCGCACGCCTGCGCTAGAGCAAGCCCCAGAACCTGTGGAAACTTAACATGACACGTCACTCAGACGTCTAAGTTATCCACAGGCACTAGGAAACTAGTACTTGCGCAGGTGGATGTCACCTTGGCCGCGCAGCTGCGAGCGCACGTAATTTGCCGTGGCGAGCACCAACGCATGCAGTTCTTCGGTGCGGTTGCCGAGCGCACGCAGCACGAAGCCAGGCTTGTCGCATTCGGTCACCGCGGCGATCATCGACGTATCGTGAGCTTGGTGCTTGTCGATGAGGGCAGAGAGGGCATCGATAAGCTCTGGCGTAATGCCGGGATCGAAGCAGATCGCTGTGGCGATGTGCGTGCGGCCGTCCAGGAAAAACCCCTGTCCGTCGCGGAAGTCGCTGGCAAGCGGATTAATCCGCAGGTTATCCAGCAGCACCGGCCCGCCATCCATGTGTACCTCGTTGAGTAGATGCGCTTGCTCGTAGAGGAACTTGCCGCCATCCGGTGACCAGCCCGGAGTGATGATATCCGAGAGAAACAGTGACGCGCTGGGATGCATCCTGGTGATAATGCGCTGGCGGAAATCTGCGTCCCGGTACAAAATCAGCTGGTCTGGGATGTATTCCAACACGGCGTTTTCACCGAGGTTGAACTCGATGTTTTGCACCACGTAATCATCGGGAGTGCGATAGACCTTCGCCGCGGATTGATCAGTAATCAACGCGGAAGCACCGTCGGCCACACTGATTGTCATCTGGTACGCATCCCCGCCGACATAACCGCCGCCGGGGTTGACGATGGTGTAATACACCTGACCGGAATCATCCAGGTAATGCGGACGAATCACCTTCAGCGCGCGTGCGTGATACTGGGTGGTGGCGATGGATTTGCCACCGGAGAGGGCAATTCCCAGCTCCAGCTCACCCATTAACGGGCGCGGCGGAACATGGTGAAATGCGCTTTTTGGAATCGTCCACATTTACTTGGCGAGATCCTGCATGAGCACATCGTGGCGAATCCACTCGATGACCTGATCCAGGCCCTCATCGGTCTTCAGGTTGGTCAGAGCAAAGGGCTTCTCGCCGCGGAATTGCTTCGAGTCCTCTTCCATCACGGATAGATCCGCGCCGACATACGGGGCTAAGTCGGTCTTATTAATGATGAACATGTCGGATTTGATCATGCCCTGGCCAGCCTTGCGCGGAATTTTTTCACCCTGGGCGACATCGATGATGTAGATGGAAAAATCCACCAGCTCGGGCGAAAACGTCGCGGAGAGGTTATCGCCGCCGGATTCGACGAAAACCAACTCCAAGTCGGAGTGGCGCGATTCCAGCTCTTCGATGGCGGCCTCATTCATGGAGGTATCCTCACGAATCGCGGTGTGCGGGCAGCCGCCGGTTTCTACGCCGATGATGCGGTCTTCGGGCAGGAGACCTTCGCGCGCTAGAATCTTGGCGTCTTCGGTGGTGTAGATATCATTGGTGATGGCCGCCATGGATACTTCGCCGTCGAGCGCGCGAGTAATGCGTTCTACCAGGGCAGTTTTTCCGGAACCTACCGGTCCGCCAATCCCGATTTTGATTAATGTCATTGCATAAATCCTTATCTTTGTAGTTTTTAAGACATGAACATGCGCGAGTGCAGCTTTTCGTGCTGCATTTGCGCAACTTCCAGGCGCGGTGCGACCACGCCCAAATCCGCCATGGAATGAGCCATGGTCATCTCGCCTGCCAATTCGATGGTGGGGTAGGCATCGACAAGCACGCGTTGCCCGGCATCTTGCCCCAGCGGAATCGCACGAATCGCGTTCTGCGTCATCGACGTCGCAAGTTGCATCAGGTAGGCATCGACAGCCAAGCGCTCACTGACACCCACCGCGGCGAGCACGAGGCCGGTGGCGATGCCAGGATTGCCATGCATTTCTCGGCCGCTAATCGCCTTTTCGTACTCCTGGACCAAAAAGTCCTCGGGAGCAACGATCTTGGCAACCCGTGCCATGCGTTTTCCCATGGAGTTCATCGATACGCGAACCTGCTTCGGCGTTTGGGCAGCGTGCAGCAAGGCATCCAGCTCGGCCAAGTGCTTTAGCTTGTCGCCATCGCTTGTCGATGCCCCCGCCAACCCCACCGCGAGCTTCACCGCGAGGGCGTCGTTGTAGCTGGCTTGGCGCAGATAGCCCTGCAACCACTGGCTAAAAGTGGCCGCGTCGTGCACGTGGTTGGCTTGGACATAAGTTTCCAAGCCTGCGGAGTGGGCAAAGCTGCCGGTGGGCAATGCCGAGTCTGTTAAGTGCCAGATAACCAGCTGCGCGCGGCGACTAGTGGGTATGTTCGGCATGGCGGAAGGCCTCAGGCATGACGTATTCACCGCGGGAATACGGGGCACCGGCATGCTGCAGGTGGTGCTCGACGGTGTGGTCATAGCGCACGACCATGACCTCGGCGCCGAACTGCGAGTTAGCATCGAAGAACTGGGCTTGCAGGTGACGATTGCCCAGCGTATGTGCCACGACCAAGGCTTCTTGGATGCTGCGCGGGGCGATGACTAGTACATCGGTTGGTTTCATCTTGGCGACGAAAATTGTATTTTCGCCGCGGTGCAAGATATCGCCGTCTTTGATTTCGCGAAACCCGGTGGGTAGACGCAGCGCGAGTTCCTCACCGGATTGTGCTGTGACGCGCTGGATGCGCTTGAGGCGGGTTTCGTCATCGAAATAGACTTCGTCGATGGTCAGGGCGGCAAGGTCTGCATCGTTAAGCTCTGCGACGTTGTCCGTGATGTTGTCAATAATCACTGATGTCCTTTCTAAAACAGGAAGTAACGCTGGGCCATGGGCAGAACAGAGGCTGGTTCTGAGGTGATCTTTTCCCCGTCGACGGTGAGCTCGTAGGTTTCCGGATCCACGGTGATGTGCGGGGTAGCGTCGTTGTGCTTCATGTCCTTTTTGGAAATCGTGCGCATATTCTTTGCCTCGATGAATGTGCGGTTGATGCCCAATTCCTCCGGCAAGCCTGCTTCAAAAGCAGCGGTGGGCAAGAAGGTGACCGAGGCTTGACCAGCGGCGTCGCCGTATGCGCCGTATTCATAGCGCATGGTGCGTGGCTGCGGGGTTGGGATGGAGCCGTTGGAATCGCCCACGATGGCGCGAACGACGACACCTGATTTCAGCACCATCTTCGGCTTGACGCCGAAAAACGCGGGCTCCCAGATCACTAGGTCTGCGAGTTTTCCTTCTTCCACCGAGCCCACGGCATGCGAGATACCCGCGGCGATGGCCGGGTTGATGGTGTACTTGGCGATGTAGCGCTTGATGCGATTATTGTCGTTGTTTTCGCTATCACCTGCCAACGGGCCGAATTGCTCTTTCATCCGGTGAGCAACCTGCCAGGTGCGCAGCACTACTTCGCCGACGCGGCCCATTGCCTGGGAGTCGGACGAGGTAATCGACAAAACGCCGCGGTCGTGCAGCACGTCTTCGGCCGCAATGGTCTCTTTGCGAATACGTGAGTCCGCAAATGCCACGTCTTCCGGCAGATCTGGGTTGAGGTTGTGGCAGACCATGATCATGTCGAGGTGCTCGTCGATGGTGTTATCGGTATAAGGCAACGTCGGGTTGGTCGAGGCCGGCAGGACGTTGTTCAGCCCGGCTACCTTCAAGATATCTGGTGCGTGTCCACCGCCGGCTCCTTCGGTGTGGAAGGTGTGAATGACGCGGTCTTTGAATGCAGCGATGGTGTTATCGGCAAAGCCGCCTTCATTGAGCGTGTCCGAGTGGATAGCGACTTGAATGTCCATCTCCTCGGCAACGGCGAGGGCGACGTCGATGGCGTGGTACGTTGCACCCCAGTCTTCGTGCACCTTCAGCCCGACGGCGCCTGCTCGAATTTGCTCCCGCAACGCTTCTGGTTCGGAGGCGTGGCCTTTGCCTAAAAAGCCCAGGTTGACCGGCAGACCGGAGGTGGCCTTGGTCATGGTCTTCAAATTGGTGGGGCCAGCGGTGACGGTGGTGGCATTCGACGAATCGAGCGGGCCGGTGCCGCCACCAATAAAGGTCGTGGTGCCATTATCTAGACCCGCGCCTACCTGATCCGGGGATAGGTAGTGGATGTGCGTGTCAATCGCGCCGGCGGTGATAATGAGCCCTTCGCCGCCGATGACTTCGGTAGCAACACCGACGATGATGTCGATATTGTCCTGGGTATCGGGGTTGCCGGCGTTGCCGATTTTTAAGATCTTGCCATCTTTAATAGCAATATCGGCTTTGAAGACGCCGGTGTAGTCAATGATGAGCGCGTTGGTGATGACCAAATCTGGAATGCCATTGACAGCGGTTAAGCGCCCATTTTGGCCCATGCCATCACGGATTACTTTGCCGCCGCCGAAGGATACTTCTTCGCCGTAGACAGTGGCATCGGATTCGATGATGGCAACGAGGTTGGTATCTGCCAAGCGCACGCCGTCGCCAGTGGTTGGGCCGTTGAGCTCAGCATATTGGCGTCTGTCCATTTCAAAAGACAATTATTTCTCCTAAAACCTTGATATAAAAGCGGGACCGTGTGAATTAAGCACGGTTGAGTTTGGCGTTGAGCTCGGCGTTGAAGCCGTAAATCTTGCGGTGTCCGCCGAAATCAATCAGCTCGACGGTGCGAGAATCTCCTGGCTCCAAACGCACAGCTGTGCCAGCAGGAATATCAAGGCGCTTGCCCTGGGCCGCCTGGCGGTCAAACTCCAGGTCAGCATTCGCCTCGGCAAAATGGAAGTGGGATCCGACCTGAACTGGGCGGTCTCCCTTGTTGGTTACCTCGAGGGTGATTGCTTCTTTGCCCTCGTTGATAAGAATTTTTTCGGTGGCGTTGAAGATGAGTTCACCGGGAATCATGAAATTGTTCTCCTGTGCGACGTGGTGTTAGCGGATCGGGTTGTGGACAGTAACCAGCTTGGTTCCGTCGGGGAATGTGGCCTCGACCTGCACGTCGGTGATCATCTCTGGCACGCCTTCCATGACTTCTTCACGAGACAAGTAGGTGACACCTTCGCTCATCAGCTCTGCGACGGTCTTGCCGTCGCGTGCGCCTTCGAGCAGTTCTGCGGTGATATACGCCTTTGCTTCGGGGTGGTTGAGCTTTAGCCCGCGTTCTTTACGTTTCCGCGCTAAATCAGCTGCGACCACAATCAAGAGCTTTTCTTGCTCACGCTGAGTCAAGTGCATGGAAATCCTCCATCTAGATCTATTTGGTTATTCAACGAGCCGTCAGGAAACGGTCGCGTAATGTTTGCGAAAGCACACATTACTGTCTATTCTAAACCCTCGATCCAAATCGGGAGGCGCCCCCGGAAAACGCCTGGTCAAACGTCTTATTTCAAAGCTTGTTCCAAGCTTTCTGCGCCGTCTACGGCAAAGGGTGTGGGAGGTTCTGCGAAAGCGAGCTCTAGCGGGATAATTTTCTCATCCTGGACCGCGGTGATCGACGTCGCGCCGGGCAGGGACGTGACATAGGATTCCAGGTCGTCTTCACCGGAATTGAGCAAGACGATGACATCCGGGTTCGCCGCGGCAAGTTGTTCGGCGCTGATTTCAAAAACGCGTTCTGATTCCTTGCCGAAGACATTGTCCAGGCCAACGGCAGAGACCACGGCATTGGACATGGAGTCGGTGCCATAGGCATAGACCGTCGAGCCCTTGACTGCTGGATATAGCACGGCGACAGAACGCCCCTGGCCGGCGTTGGCATCGAGAGCATCGATGCGGGATTTCAGCTCTGCCTTGTATTCTTCGCTGCGCTCTTGCTCTTGGAAGATGTCGGCGTAAAGGTCGATGTGCTCATAGACATCATTGAAAGAGGCATCGTGGACCTCACCGCAAAAGCCGGGCTCGTTGATGATCGGGATATTGTTAACCGTGGTATCGCGCACGGTCGGGCTAAACCCCACGATCAGGTCAGGTTCTTGAGCAAGCACTGCTTCTTTTGTAATTTCCAAGTGTCCAGCCTCGCCGAGACGATCGGTCAACGTTGGGATGGCATCGACTTGCTGAAAAGTCTCGTCATCAAAGTAGGTGTCAGGGAAGTAGCCTGCTTTGGCCACCACGCTATCTAAAACGCCCAGTTCCGCGAGGGTTTGCACCGCCGAGACATCTTGGACAACTACTCGCTGCGGCACGGTGTCAAAACCCCAGGTATTGCCACAATTTTCTACCGTGTAGTGGTCACCCGTGGCTTCGGACGAGGGTTGTTGTTGTGCGGTACAGCCCGCCACCGCCAAAGAGCCAAGTAAAGCTAGGGCGATGAGGGATCTTTTCATGAATCAAACCTTTCGAGGTGAAGATGGTTGACGGTGCGCTGAACACGCACCCGGTAGATGGGTTCGAGAATCTCTGGGACCAGCACGTCATCGGGCGGGCCAGAGGCGACAATCTGTCCTTTATCCAGTAGATGCACAGTGTCGCAATAAGCTAAGGCACTGTTGAGATCGTGCAGCACGACCACCGCATTGGATTCTCGCTCTACGAGCTGCTGAAAGACCTCCAGCTGGTAGTAGATATCGAGGTGGTTGGTGGGTTCATCGAGAAGCATGTGCTTGGTGTTTTGGACAAAAGCTCGCGCAATCATCGCGCGCTGACGCTCACCACCGGATAACTGCGCGACCGGGCGAGTAGCTTTATCCACCATGCCCACGCGCGCAAGCGCATCCAGGATGAGCTGTTCTTTGTTATCCCCGTGCGGCAAGCGTCCGAGGCGCACTAACTCCGCGACCGTCATCGGTGGTGGCTCGCCGTGTTCTTGTCCGACCACAGATATCGTGCGGGCTAAGTCGCGGGAGGAGAGTTTTGGCAACGGAGTGTCATCGACAAGCACCTGCCCAGACGTCGGCTTATTAGCGCCGTACATGCAGCGCAACAGCGTGGTCTTGCCGGAGCCATTGGGACCTACCAAACCGGTAATCCCGTGGTTGGGAATCTGCAGGGAAATATTGTGCAAGATATTGCGAAAGCTTAAGTTGTCAACGGTAATCATGATCGTGCGCTCATCTTTCGTATCAAGACCAGCAAAAATGGTGCGCCGACTAAGGAGGTGAGGATGCCGATGGGAATTTCTTGCGGTGCCAATAGCGTGCGGGAGGCAATATCGGCGAGTACCAGCAGTGCAGCGCCTAATAGCGCGGCGACCGGCAACATATAGCGGTGGGTACCGCCGACCATGCGCCGGGCCGCGTGCGGGACGACGAGGCCGACAAAGCCGATGGAACCGGCCATAGCGACAACCGCGCCGACCACGATGCAGACTAAAACCACAAGTATTGCGCGCATGCGATCTGGGTTAATGCCCAGGGTAAGCGCGGCGTCATCGCCGATGGTCAGCGCGTCGATGCACGGGCCCAAACACCACAAAATGATGGTGATGATGAGAACGACTGCAAAGGTCACGGGCAGGGTGAGATCCCATTGGCCGAGGGCTAAGGAGCCGAGCAGCCAAAACATCACCGAGCGTGTGCCTTCGGCGGAATCGGAGGCGAAGATTAAAAAAGACGTCAGCGCGGATAGGGCATAACCAACCGCCACGCCCGCCATGAGCAAGCGCACCGAAGTTAACTGCCCGGCGGTACGCGCGACGAAAAACATCAATGCCGCCGCCACGGCCGCGCCGATAAAAGCGGAGCCCTGCAGCGCGAAATCGCCGAAGATGGCGCCGGCACCAAAGAGGATGGCCATCGCAGCGCCTGTCGATGCACCCGAATTGATGCCCAAAGTAAAAGGATCAGCGAGCATATTGCGCACGACCGCCTGCAAAATGGCGCCGGCGACTGCGAGCCCCGCGCCGACTGCTACGCCTAAGAGCAGTCGTGGCAAGCGAATGTCCCACACGATGGCATCTGCTGTGTGCAGGTTGTCCGGCAGGGCGGAGCCGAAAAGATGGTGGGATAAAATCGTGCCCAAATCCGCGAGATGAAGCGGCGTCGGCCCGATTATCAGCCCGAGTGCGAGTACTACGGCAAGGGCAATGACTAGTACTGCTGACCAGATCTGAGCCCGGCGTCGTTGCGCGCGAAAACCCAAAACATCAGTACTCATTCTGCAAAGAGTATCAATCGTTCAATTGAATAACAAAGCGTGGAATGGGCACAATAAAACCGTGAGTGACCTGCACTCACGGTGGGGTGTGAAGTTAAGCTGCAACCGTTCTGCGCGCCCGCCACTGCGAGATTGCGCGGCGGCCAAAAAGCAGCAGCGCCGACATGGTGATGGCGACGATGAGGAAGCTGTAATGCGGGAGGGAAGAATTCACGAGTGCCCATAGGATCATGCCAAAGATAATCGCGGACGCCCACACGGTGGCACCTTGCGCCCAGATATTGGTGGTCTTGAATACCCAGCGCAAAATTCCCCAGCCTAAAACAGCGCCGATGGCCCAGGGCCAGAAAGCATCAAAGATGCCACCGAGGGTCACCGGTGGGTGGGCAAAGCGTGCCAGGACAGCAAAGATGGCGATGGCAATCACGTCGTAGGTGAGCTGTTTAGTCATTGTTCTTCTTTCTCCCGCATGGAAGTGCTTAGCGAGGATAGTTTGAGGCCTTTGCGCGCATAGTGCCAGAAGTAGATAACCCAGCCAATAGCGGTCATCAGGGCAAACGATATCAGGCGGTAGATAACGGCAGCGCTTGTCGCATCCACCGCGGTCATGCCGGTGGCCACCAGCGTGGCGATGATCGCTGCTTCCACCGTGCCCAGACCGGCCGGGGTGATCTGTGCGGAGCCGGCAAGCTTAGCGGTGATATAAGCCAGGGTGACTCCGGCTAAGGTGGTTTGGTTTTCCCCGGCGTTCATCCAGGGAATGGCACCGCTAACAGCCCACACGCAGGCCCACAGTGAAGCCATGTCAAAAAGGCGGTGGCCTAAAGAAAATGCGGAGACCGACAGGAATTGGTACCGCGACAGATGGACTTCTTTGAGGTTGCGGACTTGCTCCACGATGCCTTTAAGAATCTTGCCCGAGATGAGTTTTTGCCGTCGCAACCAGCGTTCTACTTTTAAGGGGTTATTGGTCACCCAGAACAATCCGGCAAGCAGCAACACCATGAGCACGAGCGAGGTAAGCAGGGCGCTGAGCGCGATGGAGGCGCTGAAAAGCATGACACCGGAAAGTCCGATGAGCACCAGCCAGATGGTGGACACGGCCGAAGACACGACGAAAAACCAGGCGCACAATGCGACTGTGGCGCCCCAGGAGCGCTGCACGTGAAAGGTCAATAGCGCGGAAAAGGCCGGCCCTGCGGGAAGCGTGGTGGACCACGCATTCGACGCAAAGGACACGGCGGTTGCCTCTTTCAGCGACACCGAGACATCGCCGGCGATGATGAGCTGTTGCATCACCCCACTCATCGCGACTAACGATGCCACCGAGGCAATAATGACGACGGTAACCGCAACCGGATTAGCCTTTTGGAGTCGCTGAAATCCTTCCCCAAGGAAATCAAGCTCGTCGCGAAAGACCCACACCAGCACGAAGAGAACCAATAAGGAGGCTCCCCAGCGCAACCAGCGCATCCCGGATTGCATTGTCATTTATGCGTTATCGTCCTTGGATCGAGGCAGACGGCGGTGCTCAGGTGCGCGGTTGATAGAACGACGCTCTTGAGCCAAGCGCTCCATCAAAACATTAAAGGGAACGAGTGATTCATCTTCGTCAATGGTGCGTCCCGAGCGGCCGGGGCCATCATAATCTTCTTCAGCCACGTGGTCTTCCTCCCATTGTTGGTGGTCGTTATAAGAGTCGTAGAACTCTTCTTCACCAAGTTCTTGGGCCACAGGTTCGGGCTGTGGCTCAAAGTTGGCTGCGCCCACTGTAGTCGCAACAGGCGCGGTTGCCATCGCCGGCTCGCTACCGTGTCCCATTTTTTCATAGGCCTTATGAATGAACTTCGGTGCCCACCAGTTATCTTCCCGCAGCAAGTGCATCACGGCGGGGACCAGCAGCATGCGCACGATGGTGGCGTCGATAAACAGCGCGAAGATCATGCCAAAGGCGATGTATTTCATCATCACGATATCGGAGAAACCAAAGGCTGCGGCCACCACAATCATGATCAGTGCCGCCGCGGTGATGATGCCACCGGTGTGCGCGGTGCCGGAATTAATCGCCTCATCAGTTGTTGCACCTTGCTTGCGGGCTTCGACCATGCGCGAGACCAAAAAGACTTCATAGTCCGTGGAAAGGCCGTAAATAATCGCAATGATAAGTACCAGAATCGGGCTCATCAGCGGGCCGGGGGAGAAGCTGAGCAAGCCAGAACCTATGCCGGAGACAAACATGGCGGTCAAAATACCCAAGGTTGCGCCCAGGGTCAGCACCGTCATCAAAATCGCCTTCATCGGCAAGACGACGGAGCCAAAGACCAAGGCCATGAGGATAAATGTTGCCACGAGAATGTAGATAACCATCCACGGCAGCTTGTCGAAGAGTGCGTCGAGGGATTCCACCTCCATCGCTGGAGTGCCACCGACGTATAGGTTTACTCCGTCAGGGGCGTTGAGGTTTTCCAGCTCGTGGACGATATCGGCGTAATCATCACGGTCTTCGATGCCGGCAGAGAGCACCGTGGTGCCATCGACAGTTGCGGACGATGGGGCCATGGGTGAAGTCAACCCGTCGAGTTCGCGGACCTGCATGATGACATCGACAAGCTGCTCGTTCGATGCATTGTCGACGACGAGTTTGACTGGCTCGGTGCGGAAGCTTGGGAATTCTTCGTTGAATTTATCCTGCGCGACACGAGTTTCATTCCTCGGCGGCAGGTAGGTTTCATTAATACCGCCGAAGGAGATATTGACAATGGGCAAGGTCAGCGCGATGAGCAGGCCACAAATCGCCACCGTCATTAGCTTCGCGTGCTTCATGGCCCACTTGGGCAGGCGGTACCACCAGGTATCTTCCAAGCGGCGGGCGGTGCGTTTGGTGCGCCGGATAGACCACTTGTCGATGTTGTGCCCCAGCAAACCAAACAGCGCCGGCAGCAAGGTAACAGACAAAAGCGCTGCTAAACCGACCGCGGAAATGGAGCCATAGGCGACCGATTTGAGGAAGGCCTGTGGGAAGATGAACAGCCCTGAGATGGCCACCGCCACCATGGCGGCGGAAAAGACCACGGTTTGTCCCGCGGTAGCGGTGGTTACTGCAACCGCATCTTTGACCTCGCGGCCTTTATCTAATTCCTCGCGGAAGCGCGAGACCATGAACAGCCCGTAGTCGATGGCCAAGCCTAATCCGAGCAGGGTGACCACGGCTTGGGCGAAGACATTGACCTGCAAAAAGCCCGCCAGGATCGCCAAAATGCCGATGGAGCCCAAGATAGATAGGGCACCAACGACCAGCGGCATGAAAGCAGCGACGACGGAGCCGAAGACGACCAGCAATAACAAGCCCACCAGAGGCAGTGCGGCGCGCTCGGCGCGGGAGATATCGGCAGCCATGCCGGCATCGAGAGCATCGGCGACGGCGGTGGCACCAGCGACTTCGACATCCAGGGAGGTATCTGTCAGCGCATCTTGGATGGTGCGGAAGTCTTTAAGTGTCTGTTCTTCATCGCCGGCGAGACCAATGGCGATGAAAGCGGTATCGCCGGAGTCGTTGAGCAGATTCGGGTTTTGGGTATCGAAATAACTATTGACCTGGGCAATTTCTTGCGGGTAGGAGCTTTTTAGCTTGTCGACGTACTCGCGGCCTTCCTCCAAGCTCTCCTGCGGATTATTGACCATGACGACGACATCGCCAGATTTATCGCGGCCGAAGACCTCGTTTTCAATCTGGGCAGCTTGCGTGGAGGCAGCGTTGGGATCTTCCCATCCCTCTTGGCTCATGCGGTCACCTAATTGGGTACCGAAGATGCCAAAGAGCGCGAGGATTATGCCGATGAGCACAAAGGGAATGATTTTACGGTAGGCGTAGGAAAAGTGGCCCCATTTTAAAAACACGTCTCAACGACTCCTAGTGCTCTAATAACGTGGACAAGGAACGGAAAGGCTGCAGCCAAGCACCTTCTGGTGGCAAAGCATCCAGGCTGACTCGCGGTAGCGGATCCCGAAAGACCCCGGGGATATCTTCTAAATCCACAAAGTGCAGATTCTCAGAAGAAATAGCCCAGGACACGTGCTCATGAAAGCCCAAGATGGTCACGGGAATGCCGTCATTGGCGATTTCTTCCAACAGCGGCTGGAAGTTTTGGCCATCCGCCGAGGCTACGACGAGCCCTGCAAGGTCATCCCGGTTGTCCAGGATGTATTCAATCATGTCCGGGTCAACGTCGGAGTCCTCTTCGGTTTTGGGCTTCGCAAAGACGGAAAAGCCGACGTTGCGGATGGCTTCAACCCAGGGGCGGATGACATCTGCGCCGCCGGGGGTGACGTTGGTAAATACGGATGCTTGCGGTTCCGCGCCTAAATCCCGGGCGTTGAGCACGACCCAGCGGCCAATGGCATCAAAGCGGGGGCGGTAAGCCGCGGTGGGCCGACCGCCTAAAATGGCGCCGAGGCCCATGTCCATATTCGGCGCGTCCCAGATTAGGGCATATGTCGTGCTCATTATTTCTTTTCCCACAGGTATTCAGTAATTACGTGGTCTTTATCAAGACCTTTACCTTCGAACTTCGTAATGACCTGGCGGTTTGTTAGCTGAGGGCACGACTCCCAGGGCCAACCCTTGTACTCCAGCGTGGGTTCGACGTGGATGAGCTCATTGATCCACTCGGCGTAGTCCGCGTGGTCGGTGGCGACATGCAAGACCCCGCCTTTTTTGAGGCGGGAAGCAAAAAGATTCAGCGTGCCGGATTGGATGATGCGGCGTTTATTGTGCCGGGCTTTCGGCCACGGATCCGGGAAGAAGACGCGCAGGCCATCAAGGGATTCTGGCTCAAACATGCGCACGAGTACTTCGACGCCGTCGCCGCGCACCATGCGGATATTATCAAGGTCGTTGCGCACTACCTGCCCCATGAGCTTGGCAAGGCCGGGTTTATATAGCTCGACGGCAATAACATTGGTATCTGCTTCCAGCGGTGCCATGGCTGCGGTCGAGGTGCCGGTACCGGAACCAATCTCCACGATGGTTTTATGACCCGAGCGGCCGAACCAGGAATCGATATCGATGATCTCATCGGAAAGATCCTTGCCCAGGACGGGCCAGTTCTCGGTGAACAAGGCTTCTTGATTCTCCGTCAACGTGCCGCGGCGGAAGGTGACATTGCCGAGGCGCGGATAGTCCAGATCATTATTAAAGACTGTGTTGAAATCAGTCTGCGGAGGTCGGCCTGAAGTGGTTTCGGTATTATCCATAATTTTTCTTTTTAAGGGTTAGTTAGTAATTAAAAACAAGCTGTGACAAAAGTTGCTTACTGTTATCTCACACTATTGTCCATGGGCAAGGCGGTAGAGGCAAAGATTGACGTCCAAAAGTGTACAAAAACACCAGCTTTTGCGTGGGCGGGTATAACCAGTTGCGGCGCGGGGGTGGCCGTGTGGAAGTAGTTTCGCGGCCTACGTTTCCTTGTCTGCCCCCGTTAAGGGGTGTGAAACCAAACCTCTATCTGTGGTTTACGTCCTGTTCGGGCAGCAAATATTGTGGTAGGTTCGGTGGATATAACCAGCGTGTGAAGAATCTAGTCCAATTTCTTCACTCTGACAGTTAGGCTGGTGCTTGAGACTAACTCAGAGAAGATCCTTCCCAATTATCGCAGGAGATTTAGTAGATGACCGCCGCTATTCAAGGCCTCGTTGGTCAAGTACCAACTAATAACGAAGAGCTCATTAAATGGATTAATGAAAATGTCGAGCTTTTCCAGCCAGACCAGGTGGTCTTTATCGATGGCTCGCAGGAAGAGGCTGACCGCCTCGCTGCGGAGCTGGTGGAAAAAGGCACCCTGATCAAGCTGAATGAGGAAAAGCGTCCTAATTCTTACTTAGCACGTTCTAACCCTTCGGATGTCGCGCGCGTAGAGTCCCGCACCTTTATCTGCGCAGAAAACCAAGAGGATGCCGGCCCAACCAATAACTGGGTTCCACCGGCAGCCATGAAGGAAGAGATGACGGAGGAGTTCCGTGGCTCGATGCGCGGGCGCACCATGTACGTTGTTCCTTTCTGCATGGGCCCTATCAGCGATCCCAACCCAAAGCTGGGCGTGCAGCTGACTGACTCAGCGTACGTTGTGCTGTCGATGCGCATTATGACCCGCATGGGCCAAGATGCGCTGGATAAGATCGGCGAGCACGGCGACTTCGTGCACGCTTTGCACTCCGTGGGCGCACCGTTGGAGCCAGGTCAGGAAGATGTTCCATGGCCATGCAATGACACCAAGTACATCACGCACTTCCCAGACACCAAGGAAATTTGGTCCTACGGTTCGGGCTACGGCGGCAACGCCATTTTGGCGAAGAAGTGCTACGCCCTGCGTATTGCCTCTGTCATGGCTAAGGAAGAAGGCTGGATGGCGGAGCACATGCTCATCCTGAAGCTGATCTCTCCAGAGGGCAAGGCGTACCACATCGCTGGTGCTTTCCCATCGGCGTGTGGCAAGACCAACCTGGCTATGATTACCCCAACCCTTGAGGGCTGGACCGCCGAGGTCGTCGGCGATGACATCGCATGGCTGCACCTGCGCGAAGATGGCCTGTACGCCGTCAACCCAGAAAACGGCTTCTTCGGTGTTGCTCCTGGCACCAACTACGCATCTAACCCGATCGCGATGAAGACCATGGAGCCTGGCAATACGATTTTCACCAACGTGGCGCTCACCGATGATGGCGACGTGTGGTGGGAAGGCATGGATGGTGAGACCCCAGAGCACCTCATCGACTGGACCGGCGAAGACTGGGACAAGCACTCGGCTACTCCTGCAGCGCACCCGAACTCGCGCTACTGCACCCCAATTTCCCAGTGCCCAACTGCAGCCCCAGAATTTGATGACTGGAAGGGCGTTAAGCTCGACGCCATCTTGTTCGGCGGCCGTCGCTCCAGCACCGTGCCACTCGTGACCCAGTCCTTCGACTGGGAGCACGGCACCATGATCGGCTCCCTGCTGGCATCGGGTCAGACCGCGGCATCAGCAGAAGCAAAGGTCGGCTCCCTGCGCCACGACCCCATGGCTATGCTGCCTTTCATCGGCTACAACGCCGGTGACTACCTGCAGCACTGGATCGACATGGGCAATAAGGGCGGCGACTTGCTGCCGAAGATCTTCCTGGTCAACTGGTTCCGTCGTGGTGAAGACGGCCGCTTCCTGTGGCCTGGCTTCGGCGAGAACTCCCGCGTACTCAAGTGGGTTATTGACCGCGTTGAGGGCAACGTCGGTGCGGAAGAAACCGTTATTGGTAGCACCGCCCGTGCAGAAGACCTGGATCTGACCGGCCTGGATACTCCACTGGATGACATCAAGGAAGCCTTGGGTGTTGATCCTGCTGAGTGGGGCTCCGATCTCGAAGACAACCTCGAGTACCTGCGCTTCTTGGGCCCACGCGTGCCACAAGAAGTACACAACCAGCTTGACGCGCTGCAAGAGCGCATCGAAGCACGGCTATAAGAACTAACTAAGCCCGTCCGCCCTCGTGGTGGGCGGGCTTTTTTAATACCAACACGAGGTTGGAGGTAAGAAACTCACGCAGGAGAGGCACGCGCACAATCCACCACGCCCAAGCGGGGTGATAGCGCGGGAAAGCCGCCAGGAGCTCTTTGCCGCGGGCATACTCCAGCCCTTCGCGCACGGAGAGATCAAATAACGAGGTGCCAAAGACATTCTTCGGCGGATGCCCATGGGTCTTTTCATATCGTCTTCGCGCAAAATCACCGCCGATATAGTGCTGCCACCAGCCGGTTTCATGGCCACCAAAAGGGCCCAACCACGCGGTATAGCTCAGCACCACCAGCCCTCCGGGGCGGGCAACGCGCAGCATCTCATCGGCCATCGTCCACGGGTTGGGAATATGCTCGGCTACATTGGAGGAATAAACCACGTCAAAAGTATCGTCGCGAAAAGGCAGGGCAGTTCCATCGCCGCGCACAGCCTGGCTGACGGCAATGCCCGCCGCCGACATTTCCCCGGCATCCGGCTCCACGCCGACGTAGCGCGCACCGCGGGATTCAAACTCGGCGGCAAAATATCCTGGGCCCCCGCCGACATCCAAAACGCGGGCACCGCTCAGGGAGAGAGCGAAGTCGTGGCAGAGGGCATCGATAAGCAAAGCGGTGTCGTGCGCCAGACCGGAATAAAAAACATGAGGCTGGGTTTGCTCAAACCGGAAGGAACGCAACAGCTTCCAAGCGCGTGAAAACGTCGCGACAGCCCGAGTGTGCGTCAAAGACTTGAGGCGATACCCGCTAGGCTTATTATCCACGATGAAGATCCTCCTGTTGTGCTGGCGCGACTCCACCCACCCGCAAGGCGGCGGCTCAGAACGCTACCTCGAACGCGTCGGGGAGTATCTGGTCTCCCAAGGCCACGAGGTGGTCTTTCGCACCTCCCGGCACATGAATGCCGCGCGGCGCGAGGTGCGCAACGGGGTGCGATACTCCCGTGGTGGCGCCAAATACAGCGTATATCCAGCAGCCTTAGCGATGATAGTTGCCGCCCGCTTGGGCATCGGTCCCTTGCGCGGGTTTGACGCAGTTATTGATACCCAAAATGGTATTCCTTTCTTCGCGCGGTTGGTATCCGGCAAGCCCACGGTGTTATTAACGCATCATTGCCACCGCGAGGTATGGCCGGTGGCCGGGCGCGTTATCGGGCCCCTGGGCTGGTTTTTGGAATCTCGCGTCGCCCCCTGGGTTTACCGCAATTCGCAGACGGTGACAGTGTCGGAAGCCTCCCGCGCGGACTTGCTGGCACTTGGGGTGCCCGATGCCCAGATTATTGAAAATGGCGTTGACCCCATCCCCGAGCACATTCCGCTGATTGCGCGCGAGACGCCCATTCACTTGGTCACCTTGTCGCGTCTGGTGCCTTATAAGCAGATTGAGCACGCGATTGATACTGTCGCAGCGCTTGACGATGCCACCTTGGACGTCATCGGCAGCGGCTGGTGGGAGGCAGAATTACGCGCCTATGCCCGCGAGCGGGGCGTGTTGGACAAGGTCATCTTCCACGGGCAGGTGACCGAGGATTATAAACACGCGCTATTAGCGCGCGCCGATATTCACTTAATGCCCTCGCGCAAAGAAGGCTGGGGCTTGGCAGTGATGGAAGCTGCCCAACATGGCGTGCCGACGGTCGGTTATTCTTTCGGGCTGCGCGATAGCGTGCAGGATAATACAACCGGGCTGCTGGTTAGCGATGAACAAGGGTTTATTGATGCCACCCGGAGGCTGATTCGCGACGTGGAGTTGCGCGAGGAATTAGGCGCGGCCGCCAAAGACTTTGCGCTTAAATTTTCGTGGGATTCGACCGGCGCTCGTTTCGAAGAACTCCTGCGTAGGCTAACCCAGCAATAGCCGGGCTCAACAGCCAGAGGCTGGTTAAAATCCACGGCACGCTGTGTGGTGTGACGGAGGTTTCAGCGATAATCTTTTCGTCCTCGACCACTACGCCGATGCCTAAATCTTCCAGCGCTGTGCGGTCATTGTCCTCCCACGCCTGCATGGCAGCCTGCCAGCGGGGACTGGGAAGATCCACCAGGGTGCCATCAACACTTAAGCTTCCGGATTCAACTTTGTTGACCACCTTGGAATAGGGATCTACCACCAAGCGGCCATCGATATCAGCCAGGGTGTGGCGGTCAATAAATAACACATCGCGCTCGTTGATCTCTGCCACGAGGTTGTTATCTACCAACGGGGCCTGCGTGCCGCGCAGAACCGACAGGGACGACGCCGCGTCCGGGGTTTGCAGGATGACGCAGCCCAAAGCGAGCGCTGCGGCGACGGTGTGTCGGGCAGGGATGTGCCCAAGCGCCATAACGTAGCCGGGTAGTGCCAGCAGGAGTAGCTTTTGGCTATCGCGCACCAGGCCCGCGCCGGGGATATGCTCGAGCGCCCAGGCCATGCCGGTCGGCCACAGCCAGGCAAGAGTAGCGATGGCAAGCCCCACCCCAGCAAGCACCAGTAACCGGCGCGGCACAAAGCGTGCGCCTACAAGCACGCAGGCAAAAACGCCCAGGCCAAAAAGGGCAAAGCCTAAGTGCCGGGATTCGGGCACGGCATCAGCATTCCAGATACCTCCTAATCCCAGCAGCGCGCCCACGGTGCCCACGGCTTCTTCCGCGCGCGGGGCAAAAGCTTCGGCGGCGGCTTGGGCATTCATTTCTTGTCCGCCGCGAAAGGTCGCGATAACACCTGGAATCGCCCACGGTGCGGTATACAGCGCCCCCAGCGCCAGGGTGAGCAGTCGATGTTTGCGCAAACACACCACGGCCACAATCAACCCAACTAGCGCGCCGGTGGGCGTAAGGGAAGCGACAAACATGAGCAGCCAGACCAGCAGCGTGACACCGTGGAGGGCTGCGGCGGCAATCAACGGCAACAACCACGCGGCAATGACCAAAGACCACTGGCCTTGCATGAGCCTTTCGATGACAAAGGGATTGGCCACCGCGAGACCAATGGCTGCCAAAGTGGGCAGGAGTTCTTTATTGCTCAACCACCAAGCGCCGGCGGCGGCGCCGATAGCCGAGGCCACCATGAGCGCTTTGACCACCCAGGTGGCGGGCACAAGCTTAGCGATGATCGCCAGCACCCCATCTTGCGGCGCGTTCCGCGCAAACAGGTCCCCACCGCCAAAGTTGGTGGCAGTCATGCCGGGCGAATCCAGCACCAGCATGTCGCGCCAGGCTAATTGCCCGCCGAAGAGAAAAGGCCACACTACCGCCGCGACAGCGGCCGCCGAAAAGGCGCAGAAGATCAGCCTAATTCTCACGCTGCCTGCTAAAACGCCACGCACAGGCGAGCAATAATACCGCACCAATAATGGCGAGCACCCAACCAACGATGGTGGCGACCTGCACCGCCATCACCGTGTTTTTCACTTTATCCAACTCGGCTTGGGTCGATTCCTCATCCCAGGAAATATCGGCGGAAAAGAGTGTGCGTTCCCCCGTGGGTGCTTCTGTTTGTGATTGCGCCAGGTAAATCTGCAGTTTTTCATTGCTATCGACGATCCGCCCGGTAGTAGGCTCCACCCACACGGTGCGCTCCACGGCGTAATACGGTTTTAGCTCCACGTGGTCATCGGCGGCCAGATCTAGCTCCGCAAGTTCTGCGTCGGAATAAAGGTCCCCGGCGCGGCCGGGGAAGTGCGGATCGGCAAAGAGATGATCAACATTGACGCCCTGGCGCTGTTGATAGAAGGAATAGGTGGGAATCCCATCGATTTTCTCATCGGTGAGATAGTCAATCGGCTCGGATTTTTGCATCACCGTATCGAAGTACGGATAAGAACGCTGTTCAGTCTGCGAAGGGAAGAAATAATCAATGCCATCAATCTCCGCGCCCTCGGCTGAGAGCACGGTCTCGCCGGCGACGGTAAATTCCTGGTTAGTATCCAGACCCGCCATCGGATACGCCGACTCGCGGTTAAGCAGCGCGGTCTGCGCAATCTCGGCAATCTGCTCGCCATCTAAGCTGATGGTAATGGAGCTTTCCGAATGCGCCGCGGCATCATCCACATCCGTCTTCGCCGTGGTGGAATGACGATCAATGTCTAAATCCTGCGTCTGGACAACGCACTTGAGACCGTCCTCGCAGCCTTCATAATCCTCCCAGCGCGCCACCTGCGCGTGCTCGGAGCCCTTGGACACGGAAATATCTTCCTTGAAAGATAAAGGGCGCGTGCGCTGCGTAATCAAGGTCGGCGCCAAGGCACCTACAATCAAGCACACCAGTGCGATGATAGTGGTGAGCTTCAAGGAAGATGGAGTACGTAGCATTTAAGGAAGGTTGTCCAATTCAAACTCAAGGAGGTGATAACGATTAGTACTGTACCGCAGCACCTGCCCGCCCTAGACGGTATCCGCGCGGTAGCCTCACTCGGGATTGTTGTCACCCACGTTTCCTTCCAAACCGGCACCGATTGGGCCGTCGCCGAACGTTTCGATTACTTCGTCGCCGTCTTCTTCGCCCTGTCCGCCTTTGTCCTCTGGCGCCGCCCGGTCAATCCCACCTATTACCGCAACCGCGCAGCTCGCATCGTCCCCGCGTATCTCGTGTGTGTCGTGGCAGTGATTTTGCTCTACCCCGATGCCCGCAGCATGGATATCTGGCAAATCCTGACCAACCTCACCTTGACACAGATCTACATCCCCGATGGCCTTGCTCCGGGGCTCACGCACCTCTGGTCGCTGTGCGTCGAGGTTGCTTTCTACCTGGCGCTTCCCGCGATAGCCCTAAGCCTGCGCGGTCTGACGCACAACCGCCGCGTCGCGGTGATTATCGGCGCTGCCGCGTTATCTTTTGCCTGGCCCTGGCTGCCCTTTGTCGCCGCCTTCGATGGCGACGGCATCAACTTCCAGATTTGGCCGCCGTCTTATATCCCGTGGTTTGCCATCGGCATGCTGGCCGCCGAATACGAAGGCCGCGTGCACATAACCTCCAAAATTCGCCCCGTCGCCTGGGTTGTTGCCGCCGTGATCATGTGGCTGGCCTCGCGCGAATGGTTCGGACCCCAGGGACTCGTGCATCCGGAGCCCGGGGAGTTCAACCGCCGCATTCTCGCTGGTGCTTGCTTTGCCGCGTGCCTCGTCGTGCCTTATGCCCTGGGTGGGCCGTCGAAGGTTTTGGAAAGTAAAACCTGGCAATTTCTCGGCAAGATTTCCTATTCCATCTTCCTATGGCACGTCGCGATTTTGGGGCTGATGTTCCCGCTAACCGGAATCTCGGTGTTTTCCGGGCACTTCCTGCTGATTTTCATTCTCACCGTCGCATTTACCATCGCGGTGAGCTACGCCTGCTACGAGCTGGTGGAGGAGCCCGCGCGCTTTTATTTCCGCGGCAAGAAAAGGCACGCAACCGCCGCGGCAGCTAAAGCCCCAACGAAGACCGAGTCACCGGCATAGCTTTCCGATGGCCACGGCGCCCTCGCCAACATCGCCCCCGTCATCAACATCAGCGCGGGACTGAGATACTCCGGTTTGAAATTAGTCCAGCGGACAACCGCCCACATGGCCACGGCAACCAGCCCAAAGACCCAATTGATGGCGGTTAGAACCACCATGCCCAAAAGCCACGGGCGCGCCATGTCTAGGTGAGCGGGCTCACCGCGCAACCGTCCCGTCCACGCGCACGCCATGGCCGTGGCAATGCCGACTGCGCCGCCAATAATCAACCAGGCGCGGTAGAGCCCATTGGCCTCATGCTCCATGCGGAAGGTTCCTTCAACACCGGCGGGAATGACAAAAGCTTGGCTGGCCGCATCCACTTCCACGGCGTCTACTTCCACATCCCCAATAAAGCCGCGCAGACCAGCATTAAACGCCCGGCCGGTATTCAAAATCCGCTCGTGATCGGCTGCGGCAATCTCGTTGCCAGTCGCCGCATATTCGGAGTGCGGTGGGGAAGCACTCAAGCTGACCCATTGCGCCCGGGTTTCGAGCCGGTGTGTGCCTTTGTCTAAGGTCAGCGTGTCGCCGGGGGAATAGAGGGTGTCATCGATAAGCACTTCTGCTCTGTCCGCATCCAAGGTCACCGTCATCCCCCGCGGCGCGGTGAATTCGCGGATGATGATCCCGGTATCCAGAAATAGCCGTTGGAAGATAAATTGCTGCACATTCGGCGAGGTATCTGGCACTTTCACCACGCGCGATGCCTCAGCGATTTCCGCGATGCCCACCCGTTTGGTCAACTCCACACGAATCTGCGTGGTCGGCCCACCCGGCACTGCAATCGTGCGCGGGGTATCCGCCTTCAGCGACACTTTCACATTCGCGCCATCGGCGCCGTGGATAATGACTTCCGTGTCCTCGGTGGCGGTTAGCGTAATCGACGGCGTCGGAAATTCGCCTTCCAGCTCCACCCAACCGGTGTGCCCGGGCGCAGGCCACCAGGCGGTCTCGGGGTTGCCGTCACTTGCCGCAGTCAGTGAGCGCGCCGGGTTCGCACCGCCAAACGCAGAGGCATCGCTGGCGGAAGATTCCGCGGATAGGTGCACCGCGCCTTCGTCGACTGTGGTCAAAGGCCCCGCGCTGGGATAATCGCGCGCGGCGTTATTCGACGTTGTGGGATCCTCCGGTGCCATCTGCGCGCTGGCGGCGCCGTCTAGGGTTCCGAAGTTTCTATCCACCAGAGCGGGAGTATCGGTGACAATCTCCGCGTTTTCTTCGACCAACCTGCGTGGGCCTGGCGTGCCCAGCATATCCAGCAAGGCGAGGACTTCACCGCCGCCGGCTACGGTGACAGGTTCATCATCGGAGATCAGCATGTCAGGCTGCTTATCCAACAGCACCACGTCGACTTCGCCGAAGGTATGTACGTGCCCGGGGAGTTCGTGCGGGTCGAATTCGGTAAAGGAATTATCTAAGTCGTGGCGGTAGAGCACCGCGCCGATGCCTAAGCGCTGCAGGGCTTTCGCACCTTCGGTGGGGTCGTAGCGCAAAATATCCATGATTCCATCTAGACCGCGAATGGCTTCGGACGGAATCAGCGGAATGGCATCGCGAAATGCCAGGGGAGTTTCTACCAGAGGCTGCGCGGGTTCATCGCGCGTCCAGCCCCAGTCTTGGCGGGCAAAGGAGGTTTGCGGCGCGATGAGCGTGCGAGTGTTCTCGGCGTTGTCATTGATAAAATCGGCCGCGTCCTGCCAGTACTGCGGGACTTCTTCATACGCACCGGTGGGTAGCAAACGAGCCGACCACGCAGGTGCGGTGCTGGTGAGCACCACCAAGACCACCAGCACCGCTGCGGCCATCTGGCGTGTGGCGAGTTTGTGCACGGCTACGACCACACCCAGGCTGAGCGGGATGCGCACCAGGGGGTCGAATTTGTGCAGGTTGCGCATAAAGGCGCCGGCGCCGTCGAGGAAGTCGAGGTAGATTCCGAACTTGATGCCCAAAATGGCGATGCCGATAAGCAACATCGCGGTCCATACTTTGGGCAAGCGGCACAGACCCGCGAGACCGACGGCTGCGACCGCGCAGGTGGCAAGGACAAACAGCGGTTCGGAAGTCAGCAAGGAGCCGGCTTGGCGCTCGGTTTCGACAAAGGTGGACCAGCTGGTGGTGCCGCGGAGGATTTCCGGCAGGTTTAACCAGCGGGTGGTCACAAACGCAGACTCAATATAGTCGGTAAAAGCGGGTGCGTATTTGCCAAGGATCAGCAGCGGGCCAATCCACCAGGCGCTGACCAGCGCGCAGCCTACAAGCCACATCCCGAGTGCTTTGAATTGTTTGCGATAGATCAGCGCGATGGCCGCGGGAAGACATGCCGCCAAAGTCGCGGTGGCGTTAATAGCGCCCATGCACGCGACGGGGACAATGGCCGCCGCAATATGGCGCCAGGAAATTCGCTGCACAACAAAGGGCGCGATAACCCAGGGCGCGAGCATCACCGGCCAGGTCTCCGAGGAAATCGCCGTGAGCGTCGTCAGCGCGCGCGGGCTAAAAGCATAAACCACTCCGCCGAGTACCAGCCACGGCATCGAGGTGGGATAAACCTTGCGGGCCAGAACAACGAAGCCGGAATAGCCAACGCCGAGAACTATTGTCCACCACAGGCGCTGGGCAACCCAATCGGGTAAAAAGTCGGTGAGAAGAAAGAAGGAGCCTTGGGGGAAAAGATAGCCGTAGGCTTGGTTTTGTAGCTGGCCGAGCGTGAAATTATCCGAGTAGACCGAAAATGCGCCGGTTAAAAACCCCAGTGGGTTGGCGGCTAAATCATGTTTAGTATCGGCAGCGATTAAGCCAAATGGCTGCACAAAAGCCATGAGGGCACAGATAGCCCACCCGATGGCATGAACATACAATTATCCGCGAGATCCGTATTCGGGGCTGCCCAGCACGGCATCATCAGCAGGTACCGCATGTCCCGAAGGAACGGAATCTTGCCCAGAAAATTGCGCAACCCCAATGACGGTGACAATTCCCAGGGCAATGCCCACGACGACGGAGCCTAAGGCGGGGCCAAAAGTGCGAGGGATCATCTTATTCCTTATTCGAAGTACTCTGGGTCATCTTCATCCTCATCATCCTTCTCCGGTGGGACAATGAAGACAGGGCGGCCGGCGTGTCGCACGATATGTTCCGCCGTGGAGTTATTCCACCAGCCGCGAAAGCCCTTCAAGGCGCGGGTACCGGTGACAATAATATCAACATCTAACTCATCTGCCGCGTCCACGATAGCAGAAGCAATAGTCGTTGCTGACTCCACTAAATGCGCACGACCGGCAAGGCCGAGATCTTCAGCGACCTTAACGCCTTCGCGACAAATGGCCAGGGCTTCTTCATAAGCCGGGTCATTTTCTGCCGCTTCAGTTTCCATCGCGGCTTGTTGCAACCCCGTGCGCGTAACCACGCGAGCTGCCTGGCGGGCCACGGGCTCCCACGCCGTTAGGATTTCTACCGTGCTGGTTTGTAGATAACGCGCAGCGTATTCCATAGCGCGTACGGCACGGTCAGAACCGTCATAGGCGATGAGCATGGTTTGTGCAGTATTCATAGCCACAATTGTAACCATGGTATTCGCCAAAATGGGGTTAGTGCGGCACACTAGAAAACCGATGAAAAGGTTTGCTGGATTAATTGTCTCCGTCGGGATGCTCGCCGGGTGCGCGACACCTGCTGAGCAAACCCCGACTACCTCCCCAAGTTCAACCACGACCATGACCACAACCACGACGCCGGAGCCAGAACCTGATCCCGCACAGGTAAGGCAGCAAGTTGCCAGCATGCTCATGCCCGGGGTGGTCAGCTATGACGATGCCAAGGCAAAGCTCGAAGCCGGTGTCGGCGGGATTTTTATCACCAGCTGGGCAGATCCCAATTTGCTGACCGAGCCGGGACGCGATATTCACGCTCTGCGCGCTGAAATCGGCCGCCCTTTTGATGTGGCTATTGATTTTGAAGGCGGCCGGGTGCAGCGCTTTTCCCACATCCTCGGCGATCACCCAGCCCCGCGGGATTTAGCCGCGACGATGAGCATGGAAGAAGTCGAGGCCAAGGCGCAAGAAATCGGCCAGAGCCTAAGCGCGCACGGCATTACGGTGGATTTCGCACCGGTCATTGACGTCGACGGCGGCGGTCTCGAAGTCGTCGGAGACCGCTCCTTTTCCCAAGACCCGCGCCTAGCCGGAGATTATGGTGCGGCTTTTGCCCGCGGGCTTCAGCGCGCAGGTGTGCACCCGGTGTTCAAGCATTATCCCGGCCACGGTCGTGCCTCCGGGGACACTCACCTGGGTGAAGCTATTACTCCGCCTTTGCCGGAGCTGATGGGCCATGATCTCATTCCTTTCGAGGAAGCTTTCGTCCAGGCCCCAGGAGCAGCAGTCATGGTCGGTCACATGGTGGTGCCAGGGCTTGGCGATGGCATAACGCCGGCCAGCCTTAATAACCATGCCTATGGATTATTGCGGAATCATCACAAATTCGACGGCATGGCCTATACCGATGACCTGACCGGAATGGCCGCAATTTCCAATACTATGAGCATTGAACAGGCTGTGCCCAAGGCGCTGGCGGCGGGTGCTGACCAGGCACTATGGTCATCGGCAAGCGATATTAATGCGGTCATTGATGCGTGTGTGCACGCTGTGGAAACTGGAGAAATTCACCCGTATCGCCTGCAGTCGGGTGCCCAGCGGGTGGCTCACAGGTTGGATAGCATGCAATAACGCATTACCCTAATGTCTGTGAATAAAGCTGGTACAGGGAAAAAGTGGGCCGTGGTCGCAGGGCTCCTCGTGGGTCTTTTGGTGATCTTGGGCGTCGCGTATGCGCTCGATGTTGTCAGTGGCAAAGGCAAACTTCCCCGCAAGACGTCGGTCGGCGGCGTGGATATTTCGCGGATGGAGCCGCAGGCGGCCATCGACAAGCTAGAAAGCGAACTCGGTGGTGCCACCGCCGAACCTGTCACCGTGACCGCTGGGGAGGAAACCTCGCAGTTTATCCCTGAGCAGGCCGGCATGTCCCTGGATTTTGCTGCGGCCGTGGAGTCTATTCCTGAAGCCTCCATGAATCCTTTTGCGCGCCTAGCGGCCTTTTTCGGCGGCCCGCAGGAAATTGATGTCGATGCCGATGTCAACCCTGCGTCTTTGGAACCCGTGCTCAACCGCTTAACCGATGAGCTCTCCGTTGATGCCACCGATGGCCAAGTTGTCATTGAAGAAGGCGACGTTAACACCGTCGATGCCGAGCTGGGCCAAACCGTAGATCGCGGCCAGCTGGAGGATGGCGTTACCCACGACTGGTTGGATCCCAGCGGCGTGGAGGTCGAGCCGGTGGAGGTCGAACCGGTGATTAACCAGGACAAGGTTGAAGATTTTGCTTCTGGTCCGGCCAAGGCTGCGCTCAGTGGCCCGCTGGAGCTGACAGGTCGCAATGATGTGACCGCCAGCTTGGATAAGGCAGCTATTTCCAGCTTCGTTGGGGTAGAGAAGAAGGACGATAACCTCGAGCTGGTCATCGACACGGCGCATGCACAAGAGCTTTTCGATGCCACCTTGGCCGAGACCGAAACCGAGATGCAAAATGCGAAGATCTCCTTTGCCGGTGGGTCTTTGCAGGTCACCCCGCACTCGGATGGTGAGGTCATTGACTGGGAGACCACCTTGCGCGACTTTAATAAGCGCGTGTTGGATGAAGAGCCTCGGAAGTGGGATGCGGCGTATGAAGATGAGCCAGCGGAATTTACCACGGAGGAAGCACAAAATGCGTCCTTTGATGAAGTCGTAGGTGAATTTACTACCTCTGGCTACTCGGATGCGTCCGGGCGCAATATTGAATTGACCGCCCAGATGGTCAATGGCGCGGTGATCTCACCGGGAGATACCTTCTCTTTGAACGGGTATACTGGTCCGCGCGGTACGGCACAGGGCTTTGTGGAGTCCGGCATCATCATTGATGGCCATGCCGGAACCGCTGTGGGCGGCGGCATCTCCCAGTTTGCCACGACGCTGTATAACGCCGCGTACTTTGGTGGCATGACCGATGTCGCGCACACCCCGCACTCGTATTACATCTCCCGCTACCCAGCGGGTCGTGAGGCGACTGTGTACGAAGGCGCGATTGACTTGGTCTTTAAAAATGACGCGCAGTACCCCGTGCAGATTCAAACCAGCGTGGGTGGCGGCAGCGTGACCGTCAAGCTCATGGGTGTCAAGACCGTGGATGTGGAATCGGTCAACAATGGCCGTTGGGCACAAACCTCCCCGAACCGCATGGAGCTGTCAGGAGATGATTGTTCACCATCGAGTGGTGCGCCTGGGTTTACCACGTCAGATACCCGCATTATCCGGGATTTAAGTGGAAGCGAAATCAGCCGGGAAACCACGACGACAGTCTATGATCCCCAGCCGATTGTGACCTGTAGTTAAGGCTAAAATGGAGCCGGCGACGAGAATCGAACTCGCACTCTCAGCTTGGGAAGCTGATGTTCTACCACTAAACTACGCCGGCGTGTTGTGATGTAAGTGTACACCGAGGCCGAAACGGTCAGAAAATTGGAGGGTCATTGTGCTGTTATCCGATAAGGACATCCGCGCTGCCATTGATGCGGGGCGCTTAGGCATTGAACCTTTCGCACCGGATTTAATCCAACCATCGAGCGTGGATGTGCGCATCGATAAGTACTTCCGCGTCTTTAATAACTCGAAGTACACTCATATCGACCCCAAGCAAGACATGCCTGATCTGACCACCGAAGTCGAAGTGCCCGACGATGAACCTTTTGTGCTGCACCCCGGCGAATTTGTTCTCGCTGCGACCTTGGAGAAATTTACCCTGCCCAATGACCTGGCGGGCCGGTTGGAAGGTAAATCTTCGCTGGGCCGTCTGGGGCTTCTGACGCACTCCACCGCTGGTTTTATTGACCCGGGCTTTTCTGGCCACATCACCTTGGAGCTTTCTAATGTGGCTAATTTGCCCATTACTTTGTGGCCAGGGATGAAGGTCGGGCAGATGGCGATGTTTATGATGAGCTCGCCGGCGGAAGTGCCCTATGGCTCCGGGGCGTTGGGCTCGAAGTACCAAGGTCAGCGCGGGCCGACGGCGTCGAAGTCCTACTTGAATTTTCAATAAAGTTAATCGCTGGTTCAACTTGGGCTACTAGGCTGAATTCTTATGCGAATGACAGTCTTTGGTACCGGGTATTTAGGCGTAACCCACGCAGCATGCATGGCCGAATTGGGCCATGAAGTTTTGGGCGTGGATGTCGATGACAGCAAGATTGCGGCGCTGTCCGCGGGCACGGTGCCTTTTTATGAACCCGGCCTGCCGGAGGTACTGCAGCGCAATCTGGAATCTGGCCGCTTAAGCTTTTCGACGAACTATGCCCGCGCCGCAGAATTCGCCCACGTGCATTTTTTGGGCGTGGGCACCCCGCAGCGCCACGGTTCCTATGCGGCGGATATGACGTATGTGCGCGCAGTGATTGAAGAGCTGGTTCCCATGCTCAAAGGCGACCATGTGATTTTTGGTAAGTCCACGGTGCCGGTGGGAACGGCGGCCAAGTTGCAGGAATTAGCGGATTCTTTGGCGCCGGAGGGCACTTCGGTTGAGATTGCGTGGAATCCGGAATTTTTGCGCGAAGGCTATGCGGTCAAAGACACCATTACCCCGGACCGCATCGTGCTTGGTGTCCGTGGTGGGGAAAGTGCCGCCGAGGAGATTGCGCGTGAGGTATACGCACAGCCGCTGGAGCAAGATACACCCTTTTTGGTCACTGACCTGCAAACCGCGGAGCTGGTGAAAGTCGCGGCGAATGCCTTTTTGGCGACCAAGATTTCTTTTATCAACGCGGTGTCTGAAATTTGTGAAATCACCGGCGGCGACGTGGTGGCGTTGGCGGATGCTATTGGCCACGATGACCGCATCGGCCGCAAATTCTTAGGCGCCGGATTGGGCTTTGGCGGTGGCTGTTTGCCGAAGGATATTCGCGCTTTTATGGCCCGCGCCGGCGAACTGGGTGCTGACCAGGCTTTGACCTTTTTGCGTGAGGTCGATGCTATTAATATGCGCCGCCGCGACCGCACCGTGGATTTGGCCAAGCGGGCATTCAATGGTTCGTTGCTGGGACATCGCGTCACCGTGTTGGGCTGTGCTTTTAAACCAAACTCTGATGACGTGCGGGATTCGCCGGCGTTGTCGGTGGCTGGTTCGCTCTCTTTGGGCGGTGCTGCGGTGACCGTTTATGACCCACAGGGCATGGACAATGCCCGCAAGGTCTTTCCTACTCTCAACTATGCGGACTCCGCGCACGCGGCTTTGGAGGATGCAGAGCTGGTGATTCTCGCAACCGAATGGCAAGAATTCCGCGAGCTCGACCCCGAGGCGACCGGGAAGCTGGTGGCCTCGCGTCGCATTATCGATGGCCGCAACGTTTTGGACGTGTCGGCGTGGCAGTCGGCGGGGTGGATTATCGAGGCTTTGGGCCGATCTGTGAATAACTTGGCCTAGTTTTTCAGTTATCCACAGATTTGCTGGTTTTGCTCCGATCAAACCTTGGCAGGGTTGCGCGGTGGGCTTAGGCTCAGATTTATGACTGATGCTTATACTTCGTATCTCGCCGCGAAAGCCAGCGGCTGGGATGTGTTGTTGGCATTTCATCAGCGCGCCGGCACGCAGCAGGCCAGCAGTATTGCCCGTCGCGATGGAATTGCGGAGTCCGAGGTAAAACTCCTGCAGCGGATATATAAAAACATTAAACCGCGCAATAAAATCGCGGCGAAGCTGCGGTTGAGCTTGGATATGTTGTCGTTGGTGTCCAAGTACATTGGCAAGGTGGACGCACGGCTTAACGATGTCCCCTCGATTCTGAGCACCATGCTCAAAGCCTGTGAGAATGCCACGTTGCATGAAGCAGCGACTCGGTTGCGCAAGATTGTGTCCTCGGCGGAGCGGGGTGCGCGCACCCGGCGGACGAACCGTCTAAATTTTGCCAAGCAGCCGGATGAAAATGGCATGCTGCACCTGATGGGGAAGTTCAAATCCGATCAGGCGCGGGCGATTATGGCGGCAGCGGATCCGTATATTAAGTCGGCGATGAAAAAGAACCCATCGCTGCAGTATGACCAGATGTTGGCTAATTGGGTGATTAATCGTTTGCTCAATGGCACCACGGATGATGTCTCTGAAGCGAGCATTACTTATACGCCCAGGATCATCTTCTCCGGGGATCCGAATGTGGATATCGAGCGCGGATACTTAAATACGTTGTCTGGGGCGCAGATACCGCTGGATGAGGCAGTGAACCTGAAACTTGTCGGCACCGGTTATGTCGCGCTGACAACGATTCATGATGGCAAAGCCCAGTTGGAAACTATCGCGCCGATTATTCGCGAGCGCTATTCCACCGGACTGCACCGCGTGGGAGTTATCTTAGAAAACCTAGTGTGCGCGCATGAAGCGTGCAATCTGCCAGGGGTTTTATGCGCGGCGCACCATATTCGCTCCGTGGGCTATCACGGCGGGGAGACCAGCTGGGAAAACACCGTGAGCCTGTGCGGACCGCACAATGCGCGCAACGATGACAATCCCAACGCCCCGCCGAAAAACGGTCGCATTGAGCGTGATGAACACGGTTGGGCGGGGCGTCAAGAAGAGCCTGGGGGACCCATCTACCACAATCCGAACCCACAATTTCGGGAAGGATGGCGCGGAACCGCGCACGATATTGCCGATAATTTTACTGCTTATAACTCACCAGGAAGTTGCCGAGACGTTCAATAGCTTCTTCCAACTGAGAAACCCAGGGGAGGGTGACAATTCGGAAGTGGTCGGTAGTCGGCCAGTTAAATCCGGTGCCTTGCACCATGAGGATTTTTTCTGAGCGCAAAATATCTAACATCAACTTGGTGTCATCGTGGATCTCATACACGTTCGGGTCCAAGCGCGGGAAGGCGTAAAGCGCGCCCTGCGCCTTAGTCACCGAGACACCAGGGATCTCGTTGAGCTTTTCAAAAGCCACATCGCGCTGGCGATGCAAGCGGCCGGATTCTGCGGTGAGCGCATAAATCGATTGCTTGCCCCCGAGCGCGACCTGGATAGCGTGCTGCGCCGGCACATTCGGGCACAAACGCGTGCCGGCCATCAGGTCTAAGCCCTCGATAAAGCCCGCAGCGTGGTCTTTCGGGCCCGTCAGCACCATCCAGCCGGCGCGGTAGCCAGCAACGCGGTAAGCCTTCGACAGACCGTTGTAGGTAATGCACAACAAGTCCGGCACCAAAGAGGCCATGGAGATGTGCTGGACATCGTCGTAGATGATGCGGTCGTAGATTTCATCGGCAAGCACCAGCAAGGAGTGCTTACGAGCGATCGCCGCAATCTTTTCCAAAACCTCGCGGGAATACACCGCGCCGGTTGGGTTATTGGGGTTGATGACCACAATCGCCTTGGTGCGCTCGGTAATCTTCGATTCAATATCTTCAATCGAAGGATTCCACTCATCTTCCTCGTCGCAGATATAGTGCACCGGCGTGCCGCCAGACAGGGAAGTAGCCGCAGTCCACAACGGGTAGTCAGGGGCGGGGATAAGCACCTCGTCGCCATCGGAAAGCAATGCCTGCATGGTCATCATGATGAGCTCGGAGACACCATTGCCCAAGTAGACATCATTGATATCAAAAGCCGGGAAATCCTCCAGCTCATAGCGGGTATAAATAGCCCGGCGCGCAGAGACAATACCCTTGGAGGTGGAATAGCCCTGGGCAGTCGGCAACGCCGCAATCATATCCCGCATGATGACGTCAGGAGCATCAAAACCAAAAAGCGCCGGGTTGCCGGTATCTAGGCGCAGAATGCGGTTGCCGTCCATTTCCATGCGCTCCGCCTCCGCTGATACCTCGCCGCGAATGTCGTAGGCGACATTGCGCAGTTTGTCGGCTTGGTCAAGGATTCGAAGTCGTGGAGAAGTCATAGCAATATTGTGCCACAACTATTTCTTATTCCACCTCGATAGCTGCCGTTGCGCAATTCCGAAGGCTTCATCGGAAAGTTGGCTCCATTTATCCTTGCGCTGGGCTTCAATTTCGCGCTTGCGTTGCCGCTCGAGCTGGCGAATTGACGGGGTGTGCCAACTATCGGGGCCAATTTTCATCACATACAGCAATACCCAAATAATCGGCACGGCAACCAGGCAGGCAATACCAGCAAAGGTTGTACCAGTGGCGATGAGAACAGGGCCGATAGAAAAACCCAGGAGGGTAGAAATCAGGGCAATACCAGCGCGGGTCTTGCGGCCATCGGCGCGCAGCTTATCGATGTCAGCCCGCGAAAATTCCTTAATCTCCTCATTACGCAGCGCTGGAATATCTTTGAGCACGGGCACTAAATCTTTGCCGAGGGTAGCGTGCATGACCTCGTTGGAGCGATCCTCAAATTCGTCCATGCTCAAGCGACCCTCGCCCACCGCGCGTGCGAGCTGGTTTATCGCGTCATTGCGGTCATTGTCAGATAACCGGATGTCTTTGTCGTTCATTACCTCATAAGTATACGACCGGCACGCGACTTGCACGTTGTATAACCGCGTCCCAGTCAATGGGGTACTCCGGGCAGCCCCCGCTCCAGGTGGTATATGCCACCCCGCGTGCGCGCAGGAGGGCTTCGGCATCGGCGTGGAGGATTTCGGCCATGGTGAGGTCGATACCAATGCGGATATTGCCAAATAGCCGCAAGGAGCCTTCCCCAGGGCAGTTATTGATTAGCCCAAAGGGCGCGGGTTCTTCTGTAAATAGGTCCACGGACATGCCGGCGCGGACGAGGTGTTCTGCGGTCTGTAGGCTCGATGCGGCAGAGCCAACTACGGAAACACGGGTCATAATAACTCCTTTATAGACTGCTTTGTCTATAAAAATAGACCAAGTGTTTCAGTTTGGCGAGATATTTATTCTTCCTAAACTGCCCGCTTAGCCCGCTAAAACTTTCGCCAGGGTGTATTAAACAGCTAATCCGCTTAAGGTAATGGGCATGACGGACCTACTTAACGCGGGCAAGAACTACAGGGATGCATCGATAAGCCCCGAAGGCACACGCGATACTGCGCCGCTTTCGGCTGATGTAGCCACAACCAACCAAGCTTTGGTGGATAAATGGGCAGATAAGCTTTTCGATGCCTCCGCCACCGACATCATGGCCTGGGCCGCCGAGCATGCGCCAGGGCGCATCGCGGTGACCATGTCGATGGAAAATACCGTACTCGCCGAACTCGCCGCGAAAGCGGGCCTGGATGCTGACCTGCTATTTATCGATACCGGCTTTCACTTTCCTGAAACCCTGGACACTGCCGACGCCGTAGAAAAGCGCTACCCGCAGCTGCCTTTAAAGCGCATTACCCCGCTGCTTAGCCCTGCGGAACAAGACGAGGTCTACGGCGCGCGCATGTATAGCTGGGACCTGGCGGCGTATAACCGCATGCGCAAAGTCGAACCGTTGAATATGGCCATGGACCCGTATGTCGGCTGGGTTACCGGGCTGCGCCGAGCGGACTCGGAACACCGCGCGAGTGCCCCAGCCTTGAGCCTGGACCGGACGGGGCGGTTGAAAATCTCGCCGATTATTACCTGGGACTTAGCCGATACCGACCGCTACATTGCCGAGGAAGACTTAGTCATCCACCCGCTGACCTTGCAGGGCTACCGCTCAATCGGTTGTGCGCCGGTAACATTCCCGGTTGGCGACGATGATGATGCGCGCTCTGGTCGCGTTTTTGCCGATGGCAAGACCGAATGCGGACTGCACGAATAATTTATAAAAAGGATTGTTAATTTCATGACTACTACTCTCTCGCCGCACCTGCAGGACTTGGAGAATGAATCCATCCACATCCTGCGCGAGGTGGCTGGCCAATTCGACAAGGTAGGCCTGCTGTTTTCTGGCGGCAAAGACTCCTGCGTTGTCTTCGAACTCGCGCGCCGGGCTTTTGCGCCTCAAACCGTGCCTTTTGAATTAGTCCACATTGATACCGGACATAACTTCCCCGAAGTTCTGCAATTTCGCGATGAACTCGTGGCAGAAACCGGCGCACGCCTGCACGTTGCGAAAGTCCAAGACTGGATTGACCGCGGCGATTTGCAAGAGCGCCCCGATGGCACCCGCAACCCGCTGCAGTCCGTGCCGCTGGTAGAAACCATCGCCGAGCGCGGCTACGACGCCGTACTCGGTGGCGCGCGCCGCGATGAAGAACGAGCACGCGCGAAAGAACGCATCTTCTCCGTCCGCGATTCCTTCGGCGGCTGGGACCCACGCCGCCAGCGCCCCGAGCTGTGGGATCTGTACAACGGCGGCAAGATGGCCGGCGAGAATATCCGCGTCTTTCCCATCTCCAACTGGACCGAAGCAGATATCTGGGAATACATCGGTGCGCGCGAGCTGCGCCTGCCAGAGATTTACTACTCCCACCAGCGCAAGCTGTTTAACCGCAACGGCATGTGGCTCTCACCGGGTGAATGGGGCGGACCCAACGACAATGAGCCGTTGGAGCTGAAGACCGTGCGCTACCGCACCGTGGGCGATATGTCGTGCACCGGTGCGGTGGAATCAACCGCAACCACCCCGGATGAAATCTTGGCAGAGATTTCGATTTCCACCTTGTCCGAACGCGGCGCCACGCGTGCCGATGACAAACTATCCGAATCTGCCATGGAAGACCGCAAGAAGGAAGGCTATTTCTGATGAGCTCGGTGGCAACACTAAAAACCCGCGAGACCCTGCGCCTGTGCACCGCCGGCAGCGTCGATGATGGCAAGTCCACCTTTGTGGGCCGCCTATTGCACGACACCAAATCCGTGCTGGCTGACCAGTTGGAATCGATGGAAAAATCATCGAAAGACCGCGGCTTCGATGGTCTCGACCTATCGCTGCTTGTCGATGGCCTCCGTGCCGAGCGCGAACAAGGCATCACCATCGACGTGGCTTATCGCTACTTCGCCACGGATAAGCGCACCTTCATCCTGGCGGATACTCCCGGCCACGTGCAGTACACGCGCAACACCGTCACCGGCATGTCCACCTCGCAGGTCGTGGTGGTGCTTATCGATGCCCGCCACGGCGTCGTCGAGCAAACTCGCCGCCACCTCAATGTGGCAGCGCTGTTGGGCGTGCGACACGTGATTTTGGCCGTCAACAAGATTGACCTGGTGGATTTCTCTGAATCCGTCTTCCGCGACATTGAAGCGGACTTTACCGCGGTGGCTGACCGCTTGGGCATTGAAGATACCTCCGCGGTGCCGATCTCCGCACTGCGCGGCGATAATGTCGTCGAGCCATCGGCCAATATGCCGTGGTACGAAGGGCCAACCGTCCTGGAGCTGCTGGAATCCTATCCTGTAGCCCACGGCCGTGCGACGGAGTTAGATTTCCGCTTGCCGATTCAATACGTCATCCGCGAGCATGCCTCGGACTACCGCGGCTATGCCGGACGTATTGAAGCCGGCTCGGTGAAAGTTGGCGATACGGTCTACCTCGATGGCGGGCGTACCTCCACGGTCACCCACATCGACCGGCCGGAACCGGCAGAAAGCGCAGTCAATGGTGACTCTGTCGTGTTGCGCTTGGCGGATGATATTGACCTCGCGCGCGGAGATCTGATCTCCGGCTCGCAGCGACCAGAAGCGGTGCGTTCTTTTGAAGCCACCGTGGTGGCGTTGACTGAAAAAGATTTGCGCGTGGGACCGATGTACAAGATCCGCTATGGCTCCAAGGTGGTCAAGGGCCGAATTACCGCGATTGAGCGGGCGCTGGATCTGGACAACGTTGCAGACGACGTGCTGGAACCAGAGAAAGTCGCGCTCAATGACATCGCGCACATCAATGTTGAGGTCGCGGAAGAACTCCCTGTTGAAGACTATGCAGCGCGCGGCGCGGTCGGAAATTTCTTGGTGACCGATTCCTCGACAGGAAATACCCTCGCAGCCGGGCTGATTGGGCATCGTCTGCGCTAGTCTGGAGTTCATGAGTGAACATCCAGTAGATCAATATAATGTCGGCCAGCTAGTCTCCGGAGAGAGCTTGGCTGGCCGCACACTTTTTGTCGCAGCGGTCCACGGCGAGGCAGAACGCCTGCCGCAAAATGTGCCGCTGCTGATTACCGGCATCGGCACGGTGCCCGCGGCGATTTCCGTGAGCACCGTGCTGGCACGCGCGCAGGCGCAGGGGGCAATGCCCGCGCGCGTGGTCAACGTCGGCACCGCCGGCGCACTGCGCGGGGGCTTAGCCGGAGTTTATGAAGTCGACCGGGTAACCAAGCACGATTTCCACTTAGATGATCACTCCGGCATTGCAGAATATTTGCTGCCGGATGTTATCGAATTGCCGACCTCGGGTCGTCTACCCACCGCTGGCTTAGCAACCGGCGATCAATTCGTCGGTGATGTTGAAACCCGCGACCGTTTAGCCAAAACCTCAAGCCTGTGCGATATGGAAGGCTACGCCGTTGCCGCAGCCGCCGGCCTGTTCGGCGTTCCAGTGACATTATTGAAGCAGATTTCGGATTCTGCGGATGAACTAGCGGAAGAAAGCTGGGCCCAAGCCGTGCCACAAGGTGCGCGTCAACTGTTTACCGCTTTGGGTGAACTTGGACTATTGGAAGAATAATGACAGAAAAACCAGACCAAGAATTGGTAGCTGACGATCAAGACAGCGTCGGTCACGATATCGCGGAAGAAGATCCCGCGGTTGATAATAAAACGACGGTCATGGGCGATGACGCCCGTGGCATCACCAGCTTGTCGTGGCGGTTTATCGTCATCGTGGCAGCGTTGGCCGTGGCAGGGTTCCTGCTGTACTTCGTGTGGGTCGGCCTTCTGCCCGTCATTTTGGCAATCCTACTGTCCTCGGTATTAGCACCGGTGACCTCTAAGCTGCGCAGCTGGAAATTCCCACCTGCGCTGGCATCGATTTCCACGCTGTTGGGCTTATTGCTCATTATCGTCGGAGTCTTTACCGCCATGGGACCGGTCGTCTCCCGCCAGGGGTCGCAGTTGTGGACGCAGGCGGAAGAGGGCATCGACAAGCTCTTAGCGATGTCTGAAGACCTGCCCTTTAACATCGATGCCGAGCAGATTGACAAGCTGGTGCAAGACGCCACGTCTTTCTTGCAAGGACAAATGTCCTCGATTGCCTCTGGTGTTATCTCCGGTGCTTCGGCGGCGTCATCGGTGCTCGTGACCGTCGCCGTGATGTTTATTATCTCCTTTTTCATTCTGAAAGACGGAGACCGCTTTTTGCCGTGGGTACGCAAGTACTCCGGTTCGACCATTGGCTGGCACGTCACTGAGCTGTTTACCCGCGTGTGGAAGACGCTGGCTGGGTTTATCCAGGCGCAAGCAGCGGTCGCTTTTGTCGATGCTTTCTTCATTGGTCTGGGCCTGTGGGCCCTGGGCGTGCCGCTGGCGTTCGTGCTGGCAGTTATTACCTTCTTCGCCGGCTTTATCCCGATTATCGGTGCTGTCACCGCTGGTGTTCTGGCGGTTGTTATCGCGCTGGTTTCCAATGGTCTCGTCAACGCGCTGCTGGTCTTGGCGCTGATTTTGATTGTCCAGCAGGTCGAGGGCAATGTGCTGCAGCCAGTCTTGCAATCCAAGGCTATGGGCTTGCACGCAGCCATCGTCTTGCTGTCTGTGACCGTCGGCTCGGCGCTGGCGGGCATCATCGGCGCCTTCCTCGCGGTCCCTGTGGCAGCAACCATTGCAACCGTGCTGCGATACCACGCAGAGATGGTCTCGCTGCGCGCGAGGGAGATTGGCCCTGAAGATATAGATATACGCACCGGCGAGGCGGGAGATAATCCGGAAGAATCTCCCCGCGCTCGGGTGCGTAAACTCTACGAAGCAATGAGCTCTTAACGCTCAATACCTGCCACCGTGCGGATGATTCCGAAACGGTGCATGGTCACGGTGACCGCCTGCTCGAGCAGGTAAGGCAGCAGCTCGCGGCGGCCATCGGCAAGCACGGGCTGTGCCAAGACCACCGAATTGGACTTGACCGCAGCCTCATAGACCTCCGGCTCGACTTCGCCTAGTGCGCGAATTCGGGCCGATTCTGCATGTGCAACCTCGGCTGCGAACTCGGCTGTGTCTTGGGAAATGACGGCAATGCCGGCATCGGAAAGCTCTGCGGCGATATCGGCCGGAGCAGACATGCGAATCTCAGCCCCAGTAATGAGCGCGGCGAGCTTTTGACGCACCACATCGCGCAGCTGGTAGCCCGAGTTAACGCGAATACGCAAGACATCCAGCAGCGGGCGGTAGCGGAAGATATTGGCCTCGGCGATAAGACCAGTGCGGTCATGCTCGCGGCTAAACTCCGACTGCCATGCCAGCTGATCCAGCTCGGCAGCGCGCCAGAGCCAGGCGATATTGTCTTCACCCAGCTTGGATGCTGCCCGATCCGTAAGCCCTTGCAGAGCCTTGGTGATATTCGGGGTGATATCCACGTCGACTGGGTGCAGCTCGCCATCTTCCCAGGTACCAAACTGTGCCACGTAGTTCGGTCCGCCGGCCTTCGCGCCTGGACCCATCACGGACTTCTTCCAGCCGCCGAAAGACTGGCGCTGCACGATTGCGCCGGTGATACCGCGGTTGACATAAGCGTTGCCGACTTCGACATTGTCGATCCAGTAGCGCAGCTCGGCATCGTCCAGCGAATGAATGCCGCCGGTCAGGCCGTAGCCCGTGGAGTTTTGCCATTCGATGGCCTCTTCCAAGGTCTCGGCGTGCATGATGCCCAAGACTGGGCCGAAGCACTCGTTGAGGTGGTACCAGGAACCAGGCTGTACGTTATCGCGAACGCCTGGGGACCACAGGGTGCCTTCCTCGTTGAGCTTTTCTGGCTTAATCAACCACTTCTCGCCGGGATCCAATTGGGTCAGACCGCGCAGCAGTTTATCGCTTGGTGGCTCAACGAGGCCGTTCATCGTGGTTTCTACTTCAAAGCCGGGGCCGACTTTGAGGGTACGTACGGCATCGAGAAGCTGATTGCGCAGGCGATCTGATTTGCCGGCTGCACCGACGAAGATGACCAAGGAAGCTGCCGAACACTTCTGCCCGGAGTGGCCAAAGGCCGAGTCATAGAGATCCGCGATGGCGAGATCCGGGTCTGCGGCTGGGGTAATAATCAACGCGTTTTTGCCCGAGGTCTCGGCCGAGAGGTTCATCTCTGGGCGCCAGGAGCGGAACAGCTGACCGGTATCGGAAGCGCCGGTGAGGATGACATTGTCCACGTCCTCATGTGACATCAAGGTTTTGCCGGCATCACCTTCATCGGTGTAGACCAGCTGCACCAAATCTTTATCCCAACCGTGCGCCTCGAGTGCGGTGTGGATAGCTTCCACGACCACCTTGGCGCAGTGGACAACCTGTGGAGCTGGCTTGATGATGACCGCGGAACCTGCCGCTAGGGCCGCCATCATGCCGCCGGTAGGAATAGCAATCGGGAAATTCCATGGTGGGGTGACCACGGTGACCTCGTGCGGGGTGAACTTCGAGCGCGCGCTATCGAGCATGCGGGCGCTGTGAGCGTAGTAGACGCTGAAGTCGATGGCCTCCGAGACCTCGGGGTCTGTTTGCGTCACGGTCTTATTCGCCTCGTAGGCTGCAACGCTGATGAGCTTGCCGCGATTGCGGGCGAGTTCATCACCGATGGATTCCAGTACCTCGGCGCGCTGGTCGCCCGTTTGGGCGCCCCATTTGGCGCCGAGCTCCTGGGCCTTAGCCACGGCCTGGTTGACGGTATCTGGGTCCGTTACTTCCTCGATCCCGTGCTCGCCTGGATCATTATCCAAAGCATCCAGCGCCCAAATCCGGTTGGGCTGCAATGCTGGGTCTGTATCCGGCTCATTAACGAAGCGACCAATCGTGGGTGCTTGGCGGCCGTCTTCTTCCGTCCGGCGGTCTTGTTCACGGCGCGGACCGGCAAAGACGTCCCATCGATTAGCGACTGCGCGACGGAAAGCCTGTTCCTGCTTCTGCAACGGAGTCAGTCCTTCTTCGCCGGCCTCATCGGGTGCGAACAGGGCGTAGAGGAAGTTTTGCTCCGCGGAGTTTTCTTCCAAACGACGCACCAAGTAAGACACCGCGACGTCGAAGTCTTCCATGTGCACCACGGGGGTGTACAAAATCTGGTTGCCGAACATCTCCCGCACCGCTGCCTGCTGGGACGGGGACATGCCCTGCAGCATTTCGGAGTCCATCATGGACAACACGCCGCGCTTTTTGCCGAGCTCATAGGCCATGCCCGCGGTGTACAGGTTGTGGGTGGCCACGCCAATGCGCACGGCATCTTTAAATTCTGGGCGCAGGATGTAATCGAGCAGGCGGTAGTAGTTGGCGTCAACCTCATCTTTAGTCAGGTACGTTGCCGCTGGCCAGCCGTGGACTTCGCCCTGGACATGCTCCATGGACAAGTTGGCGCCTTTAACGAAGCGAATCTTGATGGGTGCGCCACCTGCGGCCACGCGCTCGAGCGCGAAATCAGCCAATTCCACCAGGCTGTCAAAGGTATCTGGCAGGTAAGCCTGCAGCACGATGCCGGTTTCTAGGTCTTTAAAGCGAGGCTCGCTCAGGAGTTCTTTAAACAGGCGAATGGTCAGGTGCAGGTCGTGGTATTCCTCCATGTCCAAGTTAATAAAGACGTTGGGGGAGCGCTTCGCCGCTTCATCGTAAAGCGGAAGCAAACGCTTTTTCAATCGCTTCAGCGAGCCTTCAATATCCCACGGGTTAAGCTGCGCGACCATGGACGATGCCTTGACCGACACGTAGGTCACCAGCGGGTTACGAATCAAGGCCAAGGTGCGCTCCGCACGCGAGCGCGCCTCATCTTCGCCCAAGACTGCCTCCCCGAGGAGGTTTAAATTGAGCTGCTCTCCGGATTCGGCAGCTTTCGCCAAAGTCTTATTGAGCTTGTCAGATTCCGCATCCAACACGAGGTGGCCGACCATTTGGCGCATGCGCATGCGTGCCAACGGCATGACCAAGTTCGGCAGGATCGGGCCGAAAAAGCCGCCCATACCGATGAGTAAACCATTGAAGCGGCCCAAAAATGCCGGGTCGAATTTCTCAGTAATGGCTTGGAGTGCATCTGCCGCAACCTTATCGTCTTCTGGACGCATGACGCGGTCGACGAAATCCATGGTGAAAGCCACACCATCTTCATCACGAAGCAAGGCGGCAAGCTGTTCAGTTGAGGCATCGTGCTTGTCTTCGGTGACGGTTAGCCACGTCCGTGCACGCTGGGCAGCGGCTTCTACGACAGCTTCAACGTCATCGGATTCTGGCAAGCGGGTATGTGCAGCAGTAGTCATGAAAATTTCCTCTACAAAAATAGGCCATGGGTGGGCCTGGGTTGGTGAAAACAAAGCGGCGAGGACTAGCTCAACGGCGTACCGGCGGACGGTCGCTGGAGCGGCGCTTGCGCACGAGCTCTGTGTTCAACTCTCACCCCTAACACAAGGAAATCGGATATATGCCGTAATCGTACATCTGTGAGTTAACTCAAAAAAATGGGCATCTGTAAGCTTCCTCCAATTGTATAGAAAAACCTGAAGGCGTGTCTTTTGAAGGGGTGTTTAGGATTTTCTAAAAACATTTTTACCCAGTTTACCTGCGGATATAGTGGGCTTTAAAAGAAAGTTGAGTCAGGCGGGAACAACTTTGGAACTTGTGCCGTTATACTAGTTGAGTGACCAACACTCAGGATGGCTAACAAAGTGCACAACTTTCTGTTAGTGTGGGCGAGTAGCTCATTCAAAGTTGAGTCACGTACAATCAACTTAAATGAAACCCAAGCTAGAAGGAGAACATAAATATGGGACGCGCAGTAGGTATTGACCTTGGTACTACCAACTCGGTTGTATCCGTGTTGGAAGGTGGCGAGGCTACCGTTATTGCTAACTCAGAGGGTGCACGTACTACCCCATCTGTTGTGGCTTTCGCGAAAAATGGCGAAATCCTAGTTGGCCAGTCTGCAAAGAACCAGGCAGTTACCAACGTTGACCGCACCATCCGCTCAGTCAAGCGCCACATCGGCACCGACTGGAGCGTTGATATTGACGACAAGAAGTACACCTCGCAGGAAATCTCCGCTCGCACCTTGATGAAGCTCAAGCGCGACGCTGAGGCTTACCTGGGTGAGGACGTCACCGACGCGGTTATTACTGTTCCTGCTTACTTCGAAGACGCTCAGCGTCAGGCCACCAAGGAAGCTGGCCAGATTGCAGGTCTGAACGTTCTGCGTATTGTTAACGAGCCAACCGCAGCGGCTCTTGCATACGGCCTGGAAAAGGGCGACAAGGAACAGACCATTTTGGTCTTCGACCTTGGCGGCGGCACCTTCGACGTTTCCTTGCTGGAAATCGGCGATGGCGTTGTAGAGGTTATGGCAACCGCAGGTGATAACAGCCTCGGTGGCGATGACTGGGACCAGCGCATCGTTGACTGGTTGGTAGATAAGTTCAAGGCTGCCAATGGCATTGACCTGACCAAGGACAAGATGGCCCTGCAGCGTCTGCGTGAGGCAGCTGAGAAGGCAAAGATTGAGCTTTCTTCCGCTCAGCAGGCAAGCATTAACTTGCCATACATCACTGTCGATGGCGACAAGAACCCACTGTTTTTGGACGAGACCCTGTCTCGCACCGAATTCCAGAAGATTACCCAGGATCTGCTAGACCGCACCAAGAGCCCCTTCAACCAGGTCATCAAGGATGCTGAAATGTCCGTGGGCGACGTTGACCACGTAGTCCTCGTTGGTGGCTCCACCCGTATGCCAGCAGTTTCCGACTTGGTTAAGGAATTGACCGGCCGTGAGCCAAACAAGGGCGTTAACCCAGATGAGGTTGTTGCAGTAGGTGCAGCATTGCAGGCAGGTGTTCTGCGCGGTGAGGTCAAGGACGTTCTGCTGCTCGATGTCACCCCACTGTCACTTGGTATTGAAACAAAGGGTGGCGTGATGACCAAGCTGATTGAGCGCAACACCACCATTCCAACCAAGAAGTCTGAAACCTTTACCACTGCGGAAGACAACCAGCCTTCCGTTCAGATTCAGGTCTTCCAGGGTGAGCGCGAGATGGCTTCTGCCAACAAGCTGCTCGGTTCCTTCGAGCTCGGCGGCATCGCACCGGCTCCTCGCGGTATGCCTCAAATTGAGGTCACCTTCGACATTGACGCAAACGGTATTGTCTCCGTTTCCGCCAAGGACAAGGGCACCGGCAAGGAAAACACCATTAAGATCCAGGATGGTTCCGGCCTGTCTCAGGAAGAGATTGACCGCATGGTCAAGGACGCGGAAGCACACGCTGAAGAAGATAAGAAGCGTCGTGAAGAGCAGGAGACCCGCAACAACGGGGAAAACACTGCTTACCAGACCCGCAAGTTCTTGGAAGAAAACTCCGACAAGGTTGATGACGCTATCAAGACTAAGGTCGCCGAGGCTGCCGATGCTGTCGATGAAGCTCTCAAGGGCGATGACATCGAAGCAATCAAGTCTGCAGTAGAGAAGCTGTCCACTGAATCTCAGGAGATGGGCAAGCAGATCTACGAAGCACAGGCTGCTGAAGGTGCAGAGGCTGGCGCAGCATCCGAAAACTCCGACCCAAACGTTGTTGACGCAGAGGTCGTAGACGAAGATGACGCTGATGCAGATGCATCAGAGAACAAGGACGGCGATAAGTAATGACTCAGCCGAACGGAATGTCAGAGAACCCCGGCGACCCAGAGCAGACTGACCCTGAGGCAACCTCTGCAGACCGTGCTGAGGAAGCAGCAGAGGAGGCTTCGGAAGCACAGGCAGATGCCGTCGTGGATGAAACTCTAGAAGCTGTCGCCGAAGGCGAAGCCCAGGTAAGTCCAGAGGTAGAAGCCGACATTGAAGCAAATATCGTTGACGTCGATGAGGAAGGCGAGGCTTCGGATCTCGCCGCCGAGTTGGCGGAGCGCACCGATGATCTCCAGCGCTTGAATGCTGAGTACACCAATTACCGCCGCCGCACTGAGCGTGACCGCCAGGCAGTAATTGAAAATGCTAAGAGCCAGGTGATTGCTGCCTTCCTGCCAATCTTGGATGACTTGGAGTTGGCTCGCCAGCACGGTGACCTCAACGACGGCCCGCTCAAGGCGATTGCCGATAAGATCTCCGCGACCTTAGAGAGCCAAAAGCTCGAAGGGTTCGGCGAAGAAGGCGATGCTTTTGACCCGGAGATCCACGAAGCAGTACAGGATCTTTCCAGTGGTGGAGACCAGGTAGTAGGTACCGTTCTCCGCCGCGGCTACCGCGTAGGCGACAAGCTTGTGCGCAATGCCATGGTTATTATCGCTGATGCTGATTCAGAGGACTCAGCTCAGTCTGAAAGCTAGCCAGCGTGAAAGGGGGCGTCAGGGGTGTTATTACACCAACTCTGACGCCCTTCCTGTTGTTAGTGGCAGTATTAAGAATTAAATAATTAGCTTAGAAAAAACAATAATTACTTATGACAATTTTCAATCTTCTATGAAAGGAGGAGATGCCCAGTGAGCGCAAAACCTGAATGGGCAGACAAAGATTACTATGCGGATCTGGGGGTCTCCTCGTCCGCGTCTGCAGATGAAATCAAGCGCAGCTACCGCAAACTAGCTCGCGAAAATCACCCGGACACTAATCCCGATAACCCAGAGGCATTAGACCGCTTCAAGCGGGCGGCCGAAGCCTACGACACCCTATCTGACCCCGATGAACGCAAGGAATACGATAATTTCCGCAAGATGGTCCGCTCCGGCGGCTTCGGAAGGTCAGGAGGCGCCGGATTTCCCGGCGGGTTTCGGTCGACGCAAGAAGACTTCGACCTCTCCGACATCTTCGGAAACCGGGCGTCTGGACAAGGCGATAGCGGTGGCTTTGGGGATATCTTCGGTGGCGTTTTCAACCGCGGTGGCGGTGGCGGCCGCGCAGCTCGGCCGTCGCGCGGGGCGGACGTCGAAACGGAAGTAACCCTTGAATTCCGAGAAGCAGCGAAAGGGACCACCATCCCGTTGCAGCTTTCCGGTGAGGCGCCTTGTACGACCTGCCATGGATCGGGCTCGAAGTCGGGCAAGACCACGACCTGTTCGAACTGTGGCGGCACTGGATTTGCCAGTGAAAACCGTGGAGCCTTTGCTTTCTCGAGCCCTTGTAGCGTCTGTGGCGGTTCCGGCCGTATGGTGACCGATCCTTGTGATGACTGCAAGGGCCAGGGCACTGTACACCGCACCCGCTCGATTACCGTGCGTATCCCCGCGGGCGTGATTGATGGGCAAAAGGTACGTCTTGCCGGCCAAGGCGAAGCAGGCCCCAATGGCACGCCGTCGGGAGATCTATTCGTTAAAGTCAAGGTCAAGCAAGATAAAGTCTTTACCCGCGAGGGCGATGACCTGCATGTTACCGTTCCGGTGAGCTTCTCTGAGCTGACTTTGGGCGATACCATTAACGTGCCAACTCTGGATTCACCAGTGCGTGTAAAGGTACCAGCGGGCACACCCGATGGTCGGACCTTGCGTGTACGCGGCCGAGGTGTTCCCAAGCGCGGTGGCACCGCAGGTGATCTGATGGTCACCGTCCAAGTGAAGGTTCCAACGAACTTGGATGCGGCGGCATCGTCAGCGCTGCGTACCTACGCACAGGCGGAAAAAGAGTCAGGATTTAACCCTCGCGCTGGTTGGGCTGGGAATGCATAGGAGGTGTAGTGATGAGCGAGAAAACCTTGTATGTCATCTCCGTAGCCGCCGAACGCGCGGGTATGCACGCGCAGACGCTGCGCACTTATGACCGACTCGGACTGGTAACCCCGGAGCGAACCTCCGGCGGTGGCCGTCGGTATTCGGACCGCGATATTAAGCTATTGCGCCGGATCCAGGAGCTTTCTCAAGAAGATGGCGTCAATTTAGCCGGCATTAAAGCAATTATTGAGCTGACTGAAGAATGCGACCGTTTGCGTGAAGAACGCGACGAGCTAGCTCACGAGTTGCAATCATTGCGAGCTCGGCAGGGGCAGCCGCGCGGCGAGCTAGTCCACGTGCCGCGTTCGACGTCCGTGGTGATGTGGAAACCACGTCGTCGTCGTGCGGATGATTAGCTAAAACTGCAAAGAAGACACCCGTCATAGCGGGGGACATCGTAAAAGTTGTACCCCAATGGCGGGTGTCTTGTTAATTTCATAGCCGAAAAATTCGACTTGCATTAACATGGCTGTAAACGTGACTTGGTTCATGTTCCATATATATTGCGGCGCGCATTACGCACAATGGTGTGGTGCGCATTCGAAGAGAGGCTAATCATGACTGTTTATGCACAACCCGGCACTGAAGGCTCCATTGTCAACTACCGCGAACGCTACGACAACTTCATCGGCGGCCAGTGGGTCGCACCCGCTGACGGCGAATACATGGACAATATCTCCCCAGTCACAGGAAAGGTTTTCTGCCAGGTAGCGCGCGGCAAGGAAGCAGATATTGACCTGGCGATTGACGCGGCAGAGAAAGCATTTGAAACCTGGGGCAAGACATCTGCTCAGGAACGCTCCCGGGTGCTGTTGCGCATCGCGGACGTCATCGAAGAAAACCTGGAAGAAATCGCCGTCGCAGAGACCTGGGAAAACGGCAAGGCCGTTCGTGAGACCCTCGCCGCCGATATCCCACTGGCAGCAGACCACTTCCGCTACTTCGCTGGCGCGCTGCGTGCACAGGAAGGCCGCCTGTCCCAGATCGATGAAGACACCGTGGCGTACCACTTCTACGAGCCACTCGGCGTGGTCGGACAGATTATTCCGTGGAACTTCCCTATCCTCATGGCGTCCTGGAAGATTGCCCCAGCCCTGGCCACCGGTAACTGCATCGTGCTCAAGCCAGCCGAGCAGACACCAGCGTCAATTTTGTACTTGATGGAAAAACTTGCCGATGTCATTCCAGAGGGCGTTTTGAACATCGTCAACGGCCTCGGCGATGAAGCCGGCGCGGCGCTGACCTCCAATGAGCGCATCAAGAAGGTCGCGTTTACCGGTTCCACCGCAGTGGGCAAGATGATCAACAAAAACACTGCCGAGCGCATCATCCCAGTGACCTTGGAGTTGGGTGGTAAGTCGCCATCGATCTTCTTCAAGGACATCATGGACGAAGATGACGACTTCCTGGAAAAGTGCGTCGAGGGCTTTACGATGTTCGCGTTGAACCAAGGCGAAGTCTGTACCTGTCCTTCCCGCGCGCTGATTCACGAAGACATCGCCGAAGACTTCCTGAAACTCGCCATCGAGCGCGTCAAGGCCATCAAGATTGGCAACCCGCTCGATACTGAGACCATGATGGGTGCGCAGGCATCGGTCGAGCAGATGGATAAGATCACCTCGTACCTCAAGTCCGGCCCAGAAGAAGGCGCGGAGACACTCATCGGTGGTGGAGTCAACAAGGTCGAAGGACTCGAAAACGGCTACTACATCGAGCCCACCGTCTTCCGTGGCACCAATGACATGAAGATCTTCCAGGATGAGATCTTTGGACCAGTCTTGGCAGTAGCAACCTTTAAGGACTACGACGAGGCCATCAAGATTTCCAATGACACCAACTATGGCTTGGGCGCTGGTGTGTGGACACGTGGACAAAACACCGCATACCGCGCTGGCCGCGATATCCAGGCAGGTCGCGTGTGGATTAACCACTACCACAACTACCCAGCTCACTCCGCGTTTGGTGGTTACAAGGAATCCGGTCTGGGCCGCGAAAACCACCTGATGATGATGTCGCACTACCAGGAGACCAAGAACATGTTGATCTCCTACTCGGAGAAGCCAGACGGCTTGTTCTAATCACCTGTTAGCGTGTGGCAATAATGCGCAGTCCTTCCAAAAACTCCGGGTCAGTCCAATACGAAGAGTGTGAACCCTTCGGCCTGGTGGGGAAGGGCTGCGCACCAAACATGGGCGCTGTCGGATCCACTCCGTGCACGCCGCCATAGTTGCCGCCGGTAAAAGAAATCGGGTCGCCATCGCTGGTCACAGCCACGACCGGCCCATCAAAGCCCAACAGCGAAGAGTGAGGCACACCCGCCCCGGGGCTGCCAACAAGTAGCAATTCATCGGCCGCAAGGCCCTCGCGCGCGGCGTAGCCGGAGACCACGGAGCCATAGGAATATCCGGTCACGACTTTTTTCGCCGCCGGAAAGCGGCTGCTTAAGCTGCGTTGAAAGCGCGCGAGCTCCGCACCGGCAGCTTGGGCTGGTGCCGCATGCACGGCGCCGGAAAGATTGTCCGGCGCGTTATAACCCAACCACAACGCCGTGACCCCGCCGGTGGCATGAGCAATAGAACGTGACCGCTCGATGGCGGTTGGCCAACGTGACTGCTCTGAGGAGCCCACCCCTTCGACAAAAGTGGTCACCGAACTGGGCTGGGTTTTCACACCGTGCGGATCAATGATGGCCACCATGGTGTCCTCGCCGACTTCGAGCAGGTATAAATCGGCGTTGGCATCGGCTAGCGCGCGAATCTCCGGTGGGGCTTGTGCCATGTTGAGCTCATGGATGGCGTCGAGAGAAAGTTCGCCAAAATCATCCAAGCGTCGTGGCGGTGGGGCAGCAGATGGCGTACACAAAGCATCGATGCTGCGTGCGCACGCCCAATCCAGCGCTGCGCCAAGTGAGTTGAGGTTAACCATTAAGTTCTCACTCAAGTTGCTGATTAATAACCGCTCGGTACGTTGCTGCAAGGTCGCAAAAAGTTCCAGCACCGTGGCAGCAATACTCATTCGCTCAGCCGGGGCATTTAAGCTTGTCGATGCCTCCTGCGTATTCTTCAAAGCCACATCCAGTGTTTCACCGTCGAAGCCGGCGTGGACGATGGCGCGGTGGTAATCATCGGATTGGTCACGCAGCCACCGTGCTTCGACAGCCTGCTGTCGTAAGGCCGCGGCAGCGGCGAACATTGCGGAACTATTTAGATTCATCGCAGCCGCCCCAAGTGGGCAGCCAGCCCTTCATCATCTTCGCGCATGCTATCTAATAGCGCTGTGACCGAATGCAATTGCTCGGCCGTAGCACCCGTGGAATGCGCCACCGAACGCGACCAGGAATCCGCAGCACGATTTAATGCCCCAGCGGTCAAAGACCCGGGGCCCAGGTGGCTAACTACTTGCGCAATCTGCTGCGGAAGGGTGGAAGACGTGGTGAGATCTAAATAGTCATGGAGGAGATTTTCACTGTCATTATTAAAGAAAATGTTCATGACACTTATCATTGCGGCGCCTGGAAGCGCCGTCTAGGGTGGGCACCAATAGCTTGTGGATAACGTGGTTTATATCCGCGAAGAAAGGCAAACATGAAGGTAGCAGCTGTGCAATTTGTCTCCGGTGGAGACATCGAAGAAAACCTCGACCGCGCGAAAGAGCTGATTTCCACTGCCGCCAGCAACGGCGCCCAGCTCATTGTTTTGCCGGAAGCCACGGCGCAATCTTTTTCCTCCGGACGCTTGGATACCAATGCCCAAGAACTCGACGGCGACTTTGCCCGGCAATTGCAAGCGCATGCCGAAGAACTGGGCGTGACGGTGGTCGCTGGCATGTTCCGTCCGGCTGACAGCGTCGACAAAGACAGCAAGACTATCAACCGGGTCTATAACACCGCGCTGATTACCGGGCCGGGGGTGCACTTGGGCTATAACAAAATCCACACCTATGACGCTTTCGACTACCGTGAATCCGACACGGTCAAACCCGGCACGGAATTGGTCAGCTTCGAACTCGGCGGGCTGACCGTCGGGGTAGCTATTTGCTATGACGTGCGCTTTCCCGAGCAATTTAAGGCACTCGCGCAGCAGGGCGCAGAGGTTATCGTGGTGCCCACCAGCTGGGCAGATGGCCCGAAAAAGCTCGAGCAGTGGCGTTTGCTCTCAGCCACCCGCGCGCTAGATTCCACCGCCTATATTGTCTGCGCGGGCCAAGCACGCCCCGGTGGCAATGACAAAGCCGGTGAGTCTTCTGGGCCGACTGGCATTGGACACTCGGTTATTTGCACTCCCACAGGAGAGCGGATTGCAGAAGCCGGCTATGAAGAAGAAATCATCTACGCCGACATTGATCCGGAGCTAGTCGCTAAAACCCGAAAAACCCTGCCCGTACTTGAGACTTTGAGTTAACCGCCCCTCACCCCAGGGATGGGTTTCAATCACGCCATCGACAATGCCAGCTCGTGCGAGGCCGACATTCAAAATACCGGCGCCTTCGGTGACCTCATCGGCCGGTCCCACCAATACGCAGCGGCGGAATACATGCGGGTTAGACACCATCGCCTCCAAAGCCACGCGCGCCGGGTTATCAATGACTGTCATCGGCGGGATGGTGGTTTGATTGGGAAATGGCAACGCGGTGCCATAGAGCACGGGGTCTTGAGCAGTGCTGATGGTGTATTCGATGGAGATTTCCGGTGCGAGCTCCACCAGATTATTTTGCAGCAATAAATCGTAGTGCCCGCCGGGGCTAGTGGCATGGGCGATCACGGCGACTGGAGTGTCATCGCCAGCGTCGATTTTGCCCAAGAGCATCGAGCGCACCGCAGCCCACCCCGTGCCGTAGCAGATGAAAAGATCCGGGCTCTGCGCGGAATCACCTAAGTAGCTGACATCAATTTCCTGGGGAAATGTCCCACGCGCATTGCCCAACGTCCAAATATCCCCTGGGCGTGCGACGGATAAAAGCGTTGAGGCGCCACCGGCATCAGCGATGTGGAAAAACAGCTGCGCCGTTTCATCGGAAATATTAGCTGGGGTCAGCAACCGCCAGACCCCAGGCAAATGCGCGGTGGTCACCGGAATGGCTTGCCCGGGCTGAAAAGCAATGGGGAACGCAGATTCCACACGCACCAGCGTGGTTTTACGATTCGGACGCTCAACTGCCGCCACCGTAGCAGTATGCGCAGGTGGAACGCCTTCTAAATCAGCCTCCATCGCGGCCGCTTTCATCGTGGCGCACAGGCCTTCTAAGCGGGCGGAGGCTGCATCGACAAGCTCTGGCGAGAGCTGGAAAATATCTAAGCCCTCAATCAAGCACTGCGCGAAAGTGTCATAGACCTCGGGCGGAAAGCCGAGCCGGCGGTGATCCCGGCCCAATTCGGCAACGAGCGGCTCTACTTCAGAGGCGGAGGGTTCCAACGCCCATGCAATCGCAACGGTTAAATCCACATGCCGGACCGAGCGCGCCGGGGCGAATACCTGACGCGCTTCCATAATGCGGCTAAAGAGCAGCTCATGCACTGTATTTCGGTAGTGCTCATCCGCTTCACGCAGCGCATGGGCTAGCTCCCGCAAGGTCTTTAACGTCGATGTGCCTGTCACGCAGATCGATCGTACAGATTAGTCAATCGGATAGCCCGCAGGACGGCCTTCCGTATTCGGAATCCAGCCCAGCGCCGGGGCGACGTGCTCCGCGAAATTCTGCAAAATCTTGGTATTGACATCCACGCCCATGCCCGTGGGAATGGCAATGAGCAGGCTATCGGCTTCCATGACTGCCGGGTCGGCCTTAAGCTGCTCAATCAAAACATCCGGCTCATCCGCATAGGTGCGGCCAAAGATTGCAGCGCCAGCCTCTGGCAACATGCCCACCTGGTCCGTGCTGGTCTTATGCAGGCCAAACATACGGCGATCCGCATCATCGACAATCGGGAAAATCGAACGCGATACGCTCACGCGGGGAGTCCAGTCATGGCCGGCTTCCTTCCACTCCGCGCGGTAGCGACGAATCTGTTCAACCTGCACCTCGCCCAACGTCTCCGCAGACGTTTCCGATACCAAAGTCGACGACATCAAGTTCACACCATCGCGCGCTGCTTGCTCCGCAGACGCGTGAGTGCCAGAGCCGTAGAAGATGCGCTGACGCACACCAGGGGAGTGCGGGAAAATCGGCAGCGGGATGCCCGGCTGGTACATGTTGGGGTACTGGCGTTCCAAGGGTGCCGCCACGGCCATCCCGTGACCATCGAGCGCATCCATTAAGCGCAAGAAATTCGCACGCGCTAAATCTGCACCATTAGGAGCTTCAGACTTATAGCCAAAAGCTTCCCAACCGCGGTCCGCAGCTTCCGGCGCGCCGCGGGACAGACCTAAGGCAATGCGTCCTTCAGCAATCTGATCCAAGCTGGCGATTTCTTCTGCTAGGTAAAGCGGGTTTTCATAGCGCATATCAATGACGCCGGTGCCCACTTCAATGTGCTTCGTAGATCCAGCAATCGCGCCCAGCAGCGGCATCGGGGCGGCTGCCTGCGGCACAAAGTGGTGCACGCGGAAAGAGGCATTATTAACGCCAATATCATCGGCGTTCTTCGCCAATTCCAGGTGGATTTTTGCCATATCGGTGGCATTCGGTCGGTTCTTGCCCAGGGCGTAGTGTCCGAAGCTTAAAAAGCCAAATGATTTCATAGCCTGCAGTCTACCTAAAGTTGTTGATTTGTCACTTAAAGATTGAAGTTGGAAATGTTGGTTGCGTCATAGCTGTGCGACAATTCACTTATGGATATCACTCTACCGTCCGATTGCGGCAATTCCCCGCGTATGGCTTTGGTGGCCGACCTGGCCATTGCTTGGGCTTCCGGGAATCAAGACACTCTTGAGCAGTCGCTTGTCGATGCCCCCTCCTGGCACCATTTCGGCCCCGACCTTCCCGCGGTCGCACCCACGCACGCGGTGGTGCTCGGCGCCATTAATCACGGGCGCTCCGCATCCTGTGATGGTTATCTCGACTTCGCCGAGGGTGTGCAGCCACAACGAGCGCGATTTAGCCATGTTTTTACCTTCACATCAATGGTAAAAACAGCCAAGGTTAAGGAGATACGCACCTATTTGGTTGAGGAGTCTTAGGGTACGGGATGTGCAAATGTGTTGCCAGGGACAATCTGGCAAATTTCGTGGCATGCGATACAGTACCTAGTAACTCTTCCATAAGCTTGGGAGGACTCTGAGGTTTTCACTGATGAACTCAGCGCACGACCTGATATTTGTACAAGAAATTCTCTAACACATCACAAGAGGGTGCTTACAAAGACTAATAACGTCTTTAAATGAAAGGAAAAGGACACGTGGAATTCTCCGCCTTTGATCTGATGGTAGACGTCGGGTTAATTTCAATCCTTATGGTTGTCGGCAACGTCCTGCGTCACCGCATCAAATTTGTATTCCAGGACTTGCTGCTTCCTGCACCTGTCACCGCCGGCCTACTGGGACTGTTGCTCGGCCCTAATGCACTGGGCATTTTAAACTTTTCGGACTCGATGGGTGATTACTCAACCATCCTGATTGCAGCCGTCTTTGCCTCCATGGCCTATTCCATGGATGTGGGCGGCAATATGCGCAAGGGCGCTCGCAATATGTGGGCCTATTCCACGGTCATGTTCCTGGGGCAGTGGGGCCTATTTATCTTGCTGGGCCTGTACCTGTTTATGCCAGTGTTTGATACTCCGAACTGGTTCGGCATGATGCTGCCAGTCGGCTTTACCGGCGGTTTCGGTACCGCCGCTGCCGTCGGTGGCGCGCTGGAAGAGATCGGGGCCTCGGACGCTGCATCATTGGGCTTTACCTCCGCTACCGTGGGTACACTCGCCGCGATTGTTGGCGGCATCATCGCTGCTAACTGGGGTATTCGCCGCGGTAAGGTAGCAGAAGTGCCCTCTGAAGGTCTGCCAGATGATCTACGCAAGGGCTACATCTCCAAGATTGAAGATCGCCCTTCGGTTGGCCGCGCGACCACGAACCCTTCGTCGATTGAGCCACTGACCCTGCACGTGGGCTTTATCGTGCTCACCGTGGTGTTGGCTTACGGCGTTAATACGTTGATTTCCAATATTTGGGAACAGGTTTCCATCCCGCTGTTCGCAATGTCCATTGTCCTTGGTCTGGTTATCCGCGCCATCATGAACGCAATCGGCGCCAAGGATTACCTGGACCGCGAGACCACATCCTCGGTCTCTGGTGCGGCAACTGACTACCTGATTGCCTTTGGTATCGCATCCATTGCACCAGCTGCTATCGCCAGCTACTGGGTGCCACTGTCCATCATGTTCGTCCTCGGCACCATCTTCTGTGTCTTCTTCCTGCTCTGGTTCCCAGCCGAGTTCTTCGGCGAGAACTGGTTCGAGCGCGGCCTGTTCGGCTGGGGCTGGGCTACCGCCGCGGTTTCCACTGGTATCGCCCTGCTCAAGATCGTCGACCCCAAGCTCAAGTCCGGAACGCTTTCGGAATACGGTATGGCCTACGTCGGCTTCGGTCCTTTCGAAATCGGCATGACCGTCATCGCACCAATTGCTGTGGTCTATGGCTTTACGGCAGGACTGGGCTGGATTTCGGTGGCGCTTGCCATCAGTATTTACTTACTGGCCAAGTTCGGAGGGTGGATGCCGCCGCGCGGTACGATTTTCGCCCAAGGAATTGGCAACGTCGGGGAGAAAGTCCCCAAAGGCTAGCTACTAACTTAATTCGTAAAGCACCCAGGCACCCCTGCTTGGGTGCTTTTTCTATACCTAATGGGGGTAAACATGGGCAAAATATACCAAGTGGTCTATATTGGATGGAATAAACGGTCTTGTTTGTGGTTGTGATGACAGACAAGAAGTTTCCCTAACTATTCCCGAAAAAGAGGTTTCATCATGGCTTTTCCTATGTCGAAGAAAATTCTTGCCGTTGTCGCGGCAGGCTCCGCCGCGTTCACGTTGGCTGCGTGCGGCTCGTCCGATAGTGATTCCGCCGCAGACGGCGACACCACCCAGATTCGTGTCGGTACCTCCCCTGGGCCTTATTCCGAGCTTTTCCGCGAGGGCATTGACCCCATCTTGAGCGAGCAGGGCTACGAAATTGATTACACGGAGTTCACCGACCTGCGTCAGGCCGATGTCGCGCTGAGTGAAAATGACGTCGATCTTAACGTCGACCAGCACACCGCGTACATGAATGTCTTCAATGATGAAACCGGCTCCGACTTGGCCAATATCACCGATATCCCCACCGTGGCGACCAAGATTTACTCCAATGACCTCAAATCCGTGGATGATGTCGCCGATGGCCAGACCGTGGGTATTCCCGCTGATGGTTCCAACCAGACCCGCGCGTTCCGCTTGCTCATTAAGCTGGGCTGGATCACGGTCAACGAGGATGCCGATCCGAACTTGCTCACCCCGTCGGACATTGAGGAAAACCCGCATAATTTGGACATCCAGCCCATGGACTCAGCCACAATTCCGCGTGCGCTCGGCGACTTGGACTGGGGCATTATCCCTGGCTCCATCGCGTATTCCTCCCAGGTTGATCCTGCCTTGGCCCTAGAGCAAGAAGACCTCACCGATGACCTGATTTTGCAGGCTGTCACCACCGAAGAGCAGGTGGATTCCGAGTGGGCTAATGCCGTTGCAGAGGCATACCGCTCCGAGGAATTCCTAGATTTCGTGGCCGAGCAAAACGAGGATGACTACTGGTTTATCCCAGAATCACTTCAGAAGTAGAGCAGGGTTATGGTCGCTGTTTCCTTTCGCAATGTATCCAAGGTCTTCGAGACCAAAGCCGGCAGCATCACAGCGCTTGACGATGTCAGCGCCGAAGTCCCAGCCGGCAGCATCTTCGGCGTGGTCGGCACCTCAGGTGCGGGCAAATCCACGTTGTTGCGCACCGTCAATGGCTTAGAAAAGCCCACCTCGGGCGTCGTCCAGGTCCTCGGCAAGGAAGTCACGAAGCTCAACGGTAGCGATCTGCGTGGTCTGCGCCGCGAGGTCTCCATGGTCTTTCAGCACTTTAACCTGCTCAATAGCCAATCGGTGGCCCACAACGTCGGGCTTCCCTTGGTACTGGCAGGCACCCCACGCGCGCAGGTAAAAAAGCGCGTGGCCGAGGTACTAGCGATGGTCGGGCTCGATACCCGCGCAGAAAATACCCCGAAGCAGCTCTCCGGCGGGCAGCGTCAGCGCGTGGGAATCGCCCGCGCCCTGGTGACCAACCCGAAAATCCTCATCTGTGATGAGCCCACATCTGCGCTGGACCCGATAACCACTAACCAGATTTTGGATCTTTTGCTCAAGGTCAACAGCGAACTCGGCATCACGGTGCTAATTATCACGCACCAGATGTCCGTCGTCTCGCGCATCGCGGATCACATCGCAGTGATGGAGCACGGCCGCGTAATCGAAAACGGCGATGTCGCACAGGTCTTTGCTCACCCGCAGCAAGAACTGACCCGCCAATTTGTTGAAACCGTGGTGCCGCAAAAGCTCCCGTTGGCCATCGAGCAGGAGGTGCGCAGCGGCAAATTCGACCGCGTCATTCGCGCCATCCACAACGGCGGCGCAGCCCGTGACCTCATCTCGGATTTTGCTAACCAGGGCATTCAGGCATCGCTGCTGCATGCTTCCGATGCCGCCTTGCGTCGGCAGTCAGTTGGCACCGTGGTTATAGGTTTGTCTGCCCAAAACGCATCGCTTATCGATGCCAGCCTAGCCCACCTTTCCCACCGCCCCGGCCTGGAAGTAGAGGATGTGAACTAATGGATCTAACAGATATCTTCGACACCCGCGTCGGTTTTGAAAAATACGGCGAAGCCGCCATCGAGACCCTATATATGGTGGGCATTTCGCTGCTCATCGGCACGATTTTAGGTGCTGGCTTAGGCATTATTTTGGTGCTCAACCGTCCCGGCGGTCTGCGCCCGGTGCGCTGGCTCTATGAAATCGTCAACTTCGTAGTCAACACGGTGCGTTCGCTGCCGTTTATTATCTTGATGGTCGCCATCTTGCCGTTTACCCGGGTCATTGTCGGATCCTCGATTGGCACCACCGCGGCACTGGTTCCACTGACTATTTTCATAGCGCCCTTTATGGCCCGACTGATTGAGCAATCCGTTTTGGACGTGGACTCCGGAATCTTGGAAGCCGCCGAATCGATGGGCGCTACCACCTGGCAGACCATCCGCTACTTCTTGTTGCCCGAGGCCAAAGCCGGCATTATTTTGGCGCTCACAACCTCGACTATTACCTTGATTTCCGCCACCGCGATGGCCGGCACCATCGGCGGGGGCGGTGTTGGCGACCTCGCAATTTCTTATGGCTACCAGCAATTTGACACCATCGCCATCATTATCACGGTGGTAATTTTGATCGTGGTAGTCCAACTGATTCAAGCCTTTGGCACTTGGTGGGCCCGTCGCGCCCGCAATGATTAGAGAAATCAACCACGATTTCCCCCTGCGCCCACGTCATCTGATGTGGGCGCTTTTATTGATCCGAGGACACTCAACTTTTTCAAAATATTTGAACATGAGTGGAATAGACTCAACTTAGGGTGCGTTGGAAGAGATGAAGCACCTATGATGGAGGCTGAAAAAATAGCTAAAAGGAGCACTTATGAATTCATTTAATCCCACTACTAAAACCCAAGAAGCCTTGCAGCAAGCGCTCGCCAAGGCTTCGTCCAATGGCAACCCGGACATCCGCCCGGCGCACCTATTGGCCGCTATCTTGGACCAAAAAGACGGCATCGCCGTTCCGGTACTGAAAGCAACCGGCGTGGATCCCGACACCGTGCTGGCCGAAGCCCGCGCCTTAGTAGACGGCTACCCCAAGGCCGAAGGCCAGAATATGGCCAACCCGAACTTTAACCGCGACGGTCTCAACGTGTTGACCAATGCGCAAGAACTTGCGGGGGAGCTCGGGGATGAATTCGTCTCCACGGAGGTCTTGCTCGCTGCCATCGCCGCCTCGAAGACAGATGCCTCTGAGCTGCTTATCTCCCGCGGCGCAACGGCGGAAGCCATTAAAGGAGCCTTCCCCTCGGTCCGCGGTGCCGCGAAGGTGACCACCGAAAATCCCGAGGAGCAGTTCCAAGCCTTAGAAAAATACTCCACGGACTTAACCGCCCGTGCCCGTGAGGGCAAGATTGACCCGGTTATCGGCCGTGATCAAGAAATCCGCCGCGTCGTGCAGGTACTTTCGCGCCGCACGAAGAATAACCCCGTGCTCATCGGTGAGCCTGGCGTCGGTAAAACCTCGATCGTCGAAGGCCTTGCCCGCCGCATTGTCGCCGGCGACGTGCCGGAATCCTTGAAGGGCAAAACCCTGCTCTCCTTGGACTTGGGTTCGATGATTGCCGGTGCGAAGTACCGCGGCGAATTTGAAGAGCGCCTCAAGGCTGTCTTGGATGAGATCAAGGCATCTGAAGGACAGATTATTACCTTTATCGATGAGCTGCACACGCTAGTCGGCGCGGGTGCTACCGGCGAAGGCTCGATGGATGCCGGTAACATGATTAAGCCCATGCTGGCCCGTGGTGAGCTGCGCCTGGTCGGTGCAACCACCTTGGATGAGTACCGCAAGTACATTGAAAAGGATGCTGCGCTGGAACGCCGTTTCCAGCAGGTCTACGCCGCGGAACCATCCGTGGAAGACACCATCGGTATTTTGCGTGGTCTGAAAGAGCGCTACGAGGTCCATCACGGTGTGCGCATCATGGACTCCGCGCTGGTTGCAGCAGCAGAGCTGTCGAATCGCTACATCACCAACCGTTTCTTGCCGGATAAGGCAATTGATTTGGTTGATGAGGCCGGCTCGCGCCTGCGCATGGAGATCGACTCCTCCCCACAGGAAATCGATGAGCTCGAGCGCATCGTCCGCCGCATGGAAATCGAAGAGCTGGCGCTCAAGAAGGAATCGGATGCCGCCAGCCAAGACCGCCTGAGCAAGTTGCAGCAAGAGCTTGCCGATGAACGCGAGAAACTCGGCGAACTGCAAGCCCGGTGGAATAACGAGAAAAGGGCTATCGACGATGTTCAGGAAGCCAAAGAGGAACTGGAAAACCTGCGCCGCGAAGCCGAAATCGCCGAGCGCGACGGAGACTATGAGCTCGCCTCCGAGCTGCGATACGGCCGGATTCCTAAGCTAGAAACTCAAGTGGAAGAAGCCGAAGAGCGCGCTAACCAGCAGCAAAACACCATGCTGGTCGAAGAAGTTTCCCCCGATGTCATCGCCGAAGTTGTCTCCGCGTGGACCGGTATTCCTGCCGGCAAGATGCTGGAAGGCGAGACGGAGAAGCTGCTGCACATGGAAGATGTGCTCGGCCGCCGCGTGGTCGGTCAGTCGGAGGCCGTCAGCGCCGTATCGGATGCGGTTCGCCGCTCCCGCGCGGGCATCGCGGATCCGAACCGTCCCACCGGTTCTTTCCTCTTCCTCGGTCCCACCGGTGTCGGTAAGACGGAGCTGGCCAAGGCATTATCGGAGTTCCTCTTCGATGATGAATCGGCCATGGTTCGTATCGATATGTCCGAATATGGCGAAAAACACTCGGTCGCACGTCTGATCGGTGCGCCTCCGGGATATGTCGGACACGAGGCCGGCGGTCAGCTCACCGAAGCAGTGCGTCGTCGTCCGTACACGCTAGTGCTTTTCGATGAAGTCGAGAAAGCCCACTCTGATGTCTTCGATATCTTGCTGCAGGTCCTCGATGACGGCCGGCTTACCGATGGCCAAGGCCGCACCGTCGACTTCCGCAACACCGTGATCATCTTGACCTCCAACCTCGGCGCCGGCGGCGACCGCGAGCAGGTCATGGAAGCAGTCAAGAAGGCCTTCAAGCCGGAGTTTATTAACCGCCTAGATGATGTCGTGCTCTTTGAAGCTCTATCGACCGAGCTGCTCGAAGGCATCGTCGATATCCAGCTAGAAAGCTTGGCCCAGCGCCTAGAGCAGCGTCGTTTGGAACTCGATGTGGACTCGAACGCGAAGCACTGGCTCGCCGAACGTGGTTACGACCCTGACTACGGTGCACGTCCACTGCGTCGTTTGATCCAGCAGGCTATTGGTGACCAGATGGCGCGCAAGTTGCTCGCTGGCGAGATTCGCGATGGCGATACCGTGCACGTCACCACCGCCGAAGACGGCGAATCCCTGACCTTGTCCACCAACTAATCCAGCAGGGGGGCTAAATCCAGCCCTTCTCCCGCGCGCGCAGAAACGCCTCAAAACGGTTCTGCGCGCCGATTTTTGTCATAGCCGAGGACAGGTAGTTCCGAGTTGTGCCCGGGGCTAAAAACACCAACTGCGCGATTTCTTCGACTGACCCGCCTTGCCCGGCGGCGTTGACTACCTCGGCCTCACGCTCGGTTAGCGGGCTATCAGAGGCCGTAATCGTCATCGCCGCAAGCTCGGGATCGATGTACCGTCCGCCGCCGTGAACCGTGCGCACAGCCGCGGCGAATTCTTCCGCCGAGGCCGTCTTCGGCAAAAATCCCTGCACCCCAGTAGCCAACGCCTTCTTCAGAAGCAGCGGCCGCGAATGGCTGGTCACAATGACTAGCGCCGTCTTGGGAGAGAGCGCCCTGACCTGTTGCGCAACCTCAATCCCATCGATTCCCCCGAGGTTCAGATCCGTCACCAACACATCGGGCACCGCCTCTCCAATGGTTACTTGCTTTCGCCACCATTCCAGGACAGTCTCCCCGGACGGAAAAGTCTGCAGCACCTCCAAGTCCTCCTCGAGACTCAAAAGCGTTGCCAAGGAAGAAGCGATGAGCTGTTCATCATCAACAATTACAAGCCGAACCATCGCCTGTCCTTTCCCAGTGTCATTTCCACGTCATAATCGCAGCGAACTGACCGTCACGATTGCGCAGCTCAATGCTGCCATCAAATTCCAGCGCGCGCTGCTGCAGTGGTCTAGTCCCGCCCAGCTTGCCGATGCTTCCTTGCACGCCATCATTGACCACCTCGACCTCGGTCGGCTCCACGGAAATCTCTGTCCACGTGGCTTGGGAGTGCTTCAGCACGTTCGTCGCGGATTCTCTGATAAACCACGCCACCGTTTCCCGCACGTGCGCCGGTACTTGTTCGGCATCACCGTCGACGCGCACCGCAATGCCCGCGGTGCTGAGCACCTTGCCGGCGGAGACAATCTCGTCCTCCACCGAAACCTCACGGTAGCCGGAGACCACCTGATTCAAATCCTTACGCGTGAGCCGAATCAGCCCCTCCAGGTCCCGTAATTCTTCCTCAACCTGCTCATCGCCACGGTTGTACAGTGACAGCGCCAGTTGCGTCTTCAGCGACATCGCTGCCAGGTGCTGGCCCAAGCTATCGTGCAGTTCTTGTGCAAAACGCAGCCGCTCCTGATTAACGCGCACCTGAGATTCCAAGTCCCTACTGCGGTCTAGCTCATTGACCACCTGCGCCGACCATAATGTGACTTTGCCCGCTGCCCACAACACCACCGTAAACCCCGCGATGGCTAGCGGCACTGCAATCACCGGCAGTTGGAACAGGTAGCCGCTGGCCACGCCCAAGGCCAGCGTTATCCACAACCCGTGGGGCAGGGTAGGGGTGTAAATCATCGACAAGCAAAATAGCGTCACCAAGCCCGAGGCCAGCATCACCGGCGACTCCACGTCCAACAGCCACGTCAGCGCCGCATAAACCACCAGCGTGGCCACACCCGCGGCAAATCCCCACATCTGTAGCTGTGGCCACCGCTTAGGCGGCTGCTTTGAGAGCCCCGGCAGTTCCTCAACCGACCATAACGCCAGCCCCAGATTTGCTATAGATATCACCAGCACTGCGACCGTCAGCCACAGCGGCTGCGGCTCCCACAACGCCGGCACAATGACTACCAGCGCCAAGAAAACCACAGACACATGGAGCGATACGCGCATATAAGCCTGGAACCGTTCCGTGCTATCCATGCGCGCAACCCACTGCGGGAGAAGTTGACTCATAAAATCATGCTACCTAGCGCTCTACCGGTTGGTTTCCCATTTCATAAACCGCACCGACAACCAGGACAACACAATCGCCCACACGGCCAGCGCCGCAATCTGCACCCCAGCCGCGCCAAAGACTGCGAAGCCCTCGGCAATTTCGCCACCACCAGTGAGCTCGGTCAGCGGCGCACCAGCCCAGTCGATAAAGGACAACTGCCCAATCAACGCGAATGGCGTGAATTCCAAAATCTGTCGTGCATCGTCCGGAAAAATCGCGAGGAGCGGCGACTGCGACAACATAGCCAGCACTATGACCGGCAGCGACGTCATCTGTGCGGCTTCCGCATTAGACGTCATTCGGCTGGTCAAAAAGGCCAGCGCTGTGGAAATCACAAGTCCCAGCGCGAGCCCGACAAATAGCAGCAGCGTCGAATTCGGCATCTCGCCCGCCTGAATCGCCAGCACCGTAATCATCAGCGCCGTTAGAATCACCGACAACAGCACACCGGGCGTGGAAATTGCGAGCATAATCTCGCCGTCCCGCGCCTCACCGGTACGCAGACGCTTCAGTACCCGCTCATCGCGCCGGGTTGTCGCCATGGACAGCACCGAGTAATACTGCACGAACATCAAAGTAATCAGGAAGAATACTTCCATCGAGGTCGCCGCCACCACCTGTTTCTCGCCACCTTGAGCGAGCTGCTGCGAAACCAAGCCGATACCGATGGGAAAGATCAGACCCATCGACAGCAAAGTCTTGTTGCGTAGAAACTGGGTGGTCTCGGCCTTGGCTAGTGCAAAATATCGTGAAAATTTCATGACCTGCTCCTTAAGCAATTTCCTGGTCCGCGATGGACAAAAAGACTTTTTCCAACGTCGCCGGCCGGGCGGAGAATCCGCGCAGCTCCACGCCGTTCTCGCGCGCCCACGTCAATACTCTCCACGTATCGCCCACGAGGTCGTCGGTGGAGATGAGGTGCTTGGTGCCATCGCTAAGCAAAGTTGCTCGCTCAACGCTTGGTGCCTGCTCGGCGGTGAACTCGATTTCGGAGGACACCTTTGCCACCAGCTCATCCAACGTTCCCTCGGCGGCCACAATGCCTTGGTCCATAATCGCGATGCGGTCGCACAACATTTCAGCTTCTTCGAGGTAGTGGGTGGTCAGCACCATGGTCACGCCGTGGGCTTTCAAATCCAGCAGCAGTTGCCACACATTGCGGCGTGATTCCGGGTCCAGGCCAGTGGTGGGCTCATCCAGAAACAACAAAGAAGGATTAGAAATCAGGGCACAGGCGAGGTCGAGTCGGCGCTGTTCGCCGCCAGATAGCACGCCAACGCGCACTGCTTGTCGATGCCCAAGCCCCACCTTGTCCAACACTTCTTCCACTTCGAGGGGATGGCTGCACGTGCCTTGCCACATAGTGAGTGTTTCTTTGACGGTGAGCTGGCTGGGAAGTCCACCGGATTGCAGCATGATTCCCATCTCAGGGCGGATTTCGCTGCGGTGGGTGATGGGGTCTTTGCCGAACACGGCAACCTTCCCGGAAGTGGCACTGGATAGCCCTTCAATGATTTCGAGCGTTGTGGTCTTGCCAGCACCGTTGGTACCCAGCAAGCCGTAGACTTCGCCGCGATTGACGTGGAAGTTGAGACTATCGACTGCTTTGAGTTCGGATTTTCCTGTCTTGTATGTCTTATTCAGGTTGTGTACCTGCAAGACTTGCTGTGTCTGTGTCATGGCTCTAATTTTTCCGGCGCACACGGGCTTGCGGTAGGGCGTGGTTTCACGGATGGCCATTACATTTGTCATCGGCATGCTCCCATCGGCTCAACTCTGGTCCTCTGCCAGCCAAGGACAAGCACTATAGAATGAGCGGCATGAGTATTTTGGTCTCTCCGCAAGCCCTCAATGATGCAATTCATCAAGGTCAGCGCTACACGTTATTAGCCTCGCTGTGGGGAACTAGCGAATATGACGGCGCCCAACAATTCCAGTCTTTGCACATTCCTACCGCGCAATATTGCGATACTGCCGGCGCCCTCGCGGGACTTCCGGGTTCGCGCGATGGCCGCAATCCCATGCCGGATCCCAAACGACTCCAAAAGCACTTTGAAACCTGGGGTCTGCGCCAAGACCGTCCAGTGATTGTCTACGACGAAGGCCGTGGTCTTTTCGCCGGCCGCGCCTGGTGGATCCTGCGCTGGGCGGGCGTGGAAAATGTCCACATCCTCGATGGCGGCATGGCTAATTGGCGCCGGTTAAAGCTGCCGACGATGACTGGCCCGGGCAATATCACTGTCGAAACCGACCAGATTGTAAAACCACAACCGCACATGGTTGCCACGATCGATGACGTGAAAAACCACACCGGCCTGCTTATCGATACCCGCGAGGCCAACCGCTTTGCCGGCCGCCGCGAAAACCTCGACTTGAAAGCCGGCCACATCCCCGGTGCCGTCAACGTGCCGGAGCGCGATTTGCACCACCCAGACCGCACGTGGAAAACCAAGGAAGAAATCTCCCAGATTTTCCACGACGCCGGTATTACCGAGGACAATGTCAAAGACGCGATTGTCTACTCCGGTTCCGGAAACCACTCCGCCCTGGCCCTAGCGGCGATGGAATGGATTGGTCTGACCGGCGCTCGCCACTACGTCGGCGGCTGGTCGCAGTGGTCAGCAAACCCCGCCAACCCCGTAGAACGCGGGGATCGCACGGCAATCAACGTTTAAGCCGCCCCCACGCAGTAAAGTGGGAAGGCGATGGCTATTGTACTTCTTCTTCTCTCCCTAGGCGCGGCCGCGGCGGCCGTCGCCTTGTGGCGCGCTGCCAATAATCAGGAACAGCCAACCTCCGAACGCGAACCCAAACTAGAACCGCAACCGGAACCACAGTCGGAAGCGCAGCAGGAGCGTGAGGTAGAACCTGAGGCAGTCCCTGCCCCCGAGCCCGAACCTGAGCCCACGGCCGAATCAGCGCCAGAACCAGAACCCGAGCCGGAAGCGGAACCAGAACCAGCGCCAGCGCCAGCAGCGGAACCCGAGCATCACGCCCGACTCATGCTGCCGGGAACACTCAAACGCGAGCGCCGGCACTGGGCGGAAGCTAAAAACTTCGAGTTTTTAAAATCAGACGAATACCTTGAAGACGAATGGTTCCGCGGGGCTGCCTCCAATGGTGCATCGCCGCGCGATATCGTCGTCGGCAACGTCTTCGGCCACGAAATGCTGCTGATGGATCTCGGCGGAGTCAACGTCATGGCAATGCGCACGGGCTCAGCCACCGAGGAAGTCATCGACTTCCGCCGCCGCGACGCAATAGAGCAGGAATCCTCGGAAGATCTATTCGAAGCATTTAGCCACGACGACTTCATCGCGCTAGCCACCGACACCGCAGTTGCCCAACGCATGCGCGATATCCGCGTCAATGTCGCCTTGGAGCGCATGCCGCACGATGTCACCGGCATCTGGATGGAATCCGAATGGGTGCTGGCGCAGACCACCAAAAACGCACTGTCGCCAGTGTGGGAAGAAATGCTCGCACCCCTTGCATTGCTTGCCGATGCCGCCCGCACCCTTCCACCACGCCCATCCACCGCACAAGAACTGCGCGTGGAAGAAGGCGACCCCACTCGCCCCGCGCCACCCGCGGGACCAGTGGAATTATCCGGCCTGCCGACTATTCGCACGACCACGGATCACTTCGAGCACCCACCGGTGCAACGCCCCGAAGAACCCATCGAATTGCCCACCCGCGCCATTGATGACTCACGTGGTGACTTCGATGATGATGACGTCGCCGCGTACGATATTGGCGCTGACGATGTCGACGCCATCGGGGATCAACCCGCCGACGAAGAACCGCCGCGCACCAACGATGTCCGCATCACCCGCCAGCAAGGCACCGATGCCTCCATCTTTGAAGACCACACCGACTAACTGAAAGGCCCCATCCATGAGCTTGGACCCGCAGCTAAAGACCCGCCTGGCCGAATTGGTCAAAGAACTCGCCGTTGTTCACGGCAAGGTGACCTTGTCTTCGGGCAAAGAAGCTGACTACTACGTGGATCTGCGCAGGGCGACGTTGCAGCATGAGGCGTCACGGATCATCGGAAAGCTCTTGCGTGAGCTCACCGCAGACTGGGACTTTGTCGCCGTGGGCGGGCTGACCTTGGGTGCTGACCCGGTAGCGACCTCCGTCATGCACGCCGACGGCCGGCCTATCGATGCTTTTGTGGTGCGCAAAGAAACCAAAAAGCACGGCATGCAGCGTCGCATCGAAGGCGCTGATGTCGTGGGGCAAAAAGTTCTGGTCGTCGAAGATACCACCACCACTGGCAACTCCCCGCTGACCGCTGTGTGCGCGCTGCGCGAGGCAGGCGCCGAGGTCGTCGGCGTGGCTACTGTTGTCGATCGCGCTACCGGTGCCGCGGATGTCATCGCCGCCGAAGGCCTGGAATACCGCTACCTGCTCGACCTGCAGGACCTGGGGCTTTAAGTGCACGACCAACAACCTGGCCCGACCGAATGGAATGAAGGCCGCCACGGCGTGGGTCCGTGGGAGGGCACTTTGCCTGACGATGCCCACTTCGACCCCGAACTGCTTGCCAACGGCGACCGCCGCAACGTCGTCGATGCCTACCGCTACTGGACGCGGGAGGCGATTGTCGCCGATATTGATACCCGCCGGCACAGCCTGCACATCGCGATTGAGAATTTCGAAAACGATGCCAATATCGGCACCGTCGTGCGCACCGCCAATGCTTTCGCGGTCAACACCGTGCACATCGTGGGCCGTCGCCGCTGGAATCGCCGCGGGGCGATGGTCACGGACCGCTACCAACATTTGGAACACCACGACACCGTCACCGAGTTGATGGCGTGGGCGCGCGAGCACGAGATTGCGGTGGTGGCCATTGATAACACCCCCGGAAGTGTCCCTTTAGAGACCGCACAATTGCCTGAACGTTGCCTGCTACTTTTTGGCCAGGAAGGCCCCGGTGTGACCGCGGAAGCGCAGGAGAGCGCCGAGATGACCTGCTCGATTGCGCAATTCGGGTCGACGCGCTCCATCAACGCAGGTGTAGCGGCGGGTATTGCCATGCATACTTGGATTCGCCAGCACGCAGATTTATCGCGTGCATGGTGATATAAAACTTGTATTGAATATCAACTTGAGGAGTGATAGAGCCGCCGTGGAAGAAAAATGGTCGCATCGCGCTGACCTCGCTGAGTCTGCCATTCATGATCGCCATGCGTCGTCCGTCTGGTCTTTGCCGCGGACGAACCTGGCGGTTGTGAGCTGGCCACCCGTGACGAAAGAGCGCCTGTTTGTGCACTGGCACTACTGGTGGCAGGCGCACTATGTCGATTGTCAGGTGGACGCAGCCTCGCGCCATAACACCAAAACCCGGCGGAAGCGCATCGCCGATACCCTCCGCGGGATTCGGCGGCGCAACCTCACAGCTTTGACGAAAAACCGCTACTACGACGACAAACTGTGGCTAGCACTAGCCATGGACCGTGTGGCGAAGCTGCCGAAAATGTCACGGCCCAAGGGGCTGACGTTGCTGCAAAATAACATTTTGGACGGCCGCGATGAGACCTTCGGCATCTTGCCGTGGCGCGAAGGCGAGACCTTCCTCAACGTTCCCACAAATGGCCCGGCCGCTATCATGTTGGCGCGCATGGGGCGTATCGATGAAGCCCGGCACATCATCGACTGGATCTATGACCACTTGGTCGACGATGACGGCTTCATCATGGATGGGCTTCGCATGCGCATGGACGGGCCTGAGTTGGTGCGCAATATCCACCCGTATTGCCAAGGCGTGGTGCTTGGCGCGTGTTTAGAGATTGCTTTGGCGCTTCGCGATGAGGCCGGGGTGGGCTCTTTAGAGCAAATAGATTCAGTGCGCGACGCAGAGCTTGCCGATGAAACCATGCGCTATCTCACCCGCATTCGCGGCCTGGTGCAAGCCGTGGCTTCGGATATGGCAACGCCTGCGGGCGTGATTGATTGGGACACCGGTGACGGCGATGGCGGGCTGTTTAAGGGCATCCTGGTGCGCTATTTGGCGGATGTCGCGGTGCGTTTGCCGGCGGATTCTCCGGCGAATCGCGCGACGCGGAAATTAGCGGCCCGACTGGTCATAGCCTCGGCAAACTCGGTGTGGGAGCACCGCCTGGAAGTCGATGGTCTGCCGATTTTCGGCACCGACTGGACCGCGGATGCCCGCTTGCCGCACAACTACGGCGTGGGCGCGTCGACCATTGGTGAAAAGGTCGGGGTTATTCGCATCGCCGAGCGAGATTTGTCGGTGCAATTGTCCGGCTGGATGCTGCTGGAAGCCGCCGCTCGCGTAGCGAAATCTTTAGAACGCAGTTAATCTCACAGGCGAGTTGGCGGCGGGAAATGCTTCACACAGGCATACTAGTTAGTGACATTTCATTCCACGCGTAAGAAGGAAGAATTCATGCCAATCGCAACTCCTGAAATTTATAACGCAATGCTGGACACCGCCAAGAAGGACGGTTTTGCGTTCCCAGCGATCAACTGCACCTCCTCGGAGACCATCAACGCCGCGTTGAAGGGATTCGCGGAGGCCGAATCTGACGGCATCATCCAGTTTTCCACCGGCGGTGCCGAGTTCGGATCTGGTCTGGGTGTGAAAAATAAGGTTGCTGGTGCTCAGGCTTTGGCCGCATTCGCGCACGAAGCAGCGAAGCACTACGGCATCAACGTCGCGCTGCACACCGACCACTGCCAAAAGGAAGTCCTTGATGAGTACGTGCGCCCGCTGATTGCTATCTCCCAAGAGCGCGTCGACCGCGGCGAGCTGCCGTTGTTCCAGTCCCACATGTGGGACGGCTCCGCAGTGCCTATCGATGAAAACCTGGAGATCGCGCAAGAACTGCTCGCCAAGGCTCGCGCGGCGAATATCATTCTCGAAGTGGAAATCGGTGTCGTCGGCGGCGAAGAAGACGGCGTTGAAGCCAAGGCCGGCGCGAACCTGTACACCACCGAAGAAGACTTCCAAAAGACCGTCGATGCCCTCGGCACCGGCGAAAATGGCCGCTACCTGCTGGCCGCGACCTTCGGCAACGTGCATGGTGTGTACAAGCCCGGCAACGTGCAGCTGCGTCCCGAAATCTTGGACATGGGCCAAAAGGTCGCCGAAGAAAAGCTCGGCCTGAGCGTTGGTTCTAATCCTTTCGATTTCGTCTTCCACGGCGGCTCCGGCTCCGAGAAGGAAAAGATCGAAGAATCGCTGCGCTACGGCGTCATCAAGATGAACGTGGACACCGATACCCAGTACGCGTTTACCAACCCAATCGCGCGCCACATGTTCTCCAACTACGACGGCGTGTTCAAGATTGACGGCGAAGTTGGCAACAAGAAGGTCTACGACCCACGCTCTTACCTGAAGAAGGCAGAGCAGTCCATGGCAGAGCGCGTCATCGAGTCCTGCCACGACTTGAAGTCGGTTGGAAAGTCCGTCACCAAGTAAATAAATGCCACGCGAAACCCGCCGTCTGAGCCATTTGACGGTGGGTTTTCTTGTCGCTATAACCAGGGTTTGATAGAACCTAGTTCAAGAAATTGTGAGTGCGCCCAAAGGCCTTCATCAGTACAAGCCTTGGTCTGAGTCAATGAAAATCTTATGGACCTTAAACCGGGGTTTTGGTAGCTGGTAATTCTCTCTTCATGAATTCAAGCACTCTTATAAGGCAACCTTCGGTAAAAGGCGGCTAGATTCAGGAAAGTATCCTGAACCTGGACCAAATAGCATGTGGTGAATTCATTATTTAAAGGCTTGAGGAGAGACAAAGTTATGTCTACTAATGCGGATAATGAGATATGCGGGAACTATGGACTTGCGGAATTTGACGGCAAGGCGGTAGCTGCGCTTGAGGCACAACAGCGTGAGTCGCAGCCGCTGATTTCTCCGGAGCTGTCAATCACAAAGCTAAAAGGAACCAGCTTCCCGCGGCAAGCTTTAGAGTCGCTGCGGGACAGTGAGCTTCCAGAAGAAAAACGAGTCGAGCTCGTTACCTATTTGGTGGGAACGTGGTACCGCCAGCAGTGCGATGGTCAGTGGACTTGGGTCGAAGATCCGTCTGCCCACACGGGTATTTTCCAATCATTTGGCATGGGGATCAAGGTTGGCGGCGCTCATTTTAACGCGGCAGTCGCAGCACGTGACATCGTCGCGGGTGACAGCCTCGAAAGCTTGGAATCTCAATTGTTGCCGCTTACCAAGCTGGCTGGGGAAGGAAACCTGTAGCGCTGGGAACTCGAGCCGCGGGCTATTCGACTAAGCTCGGTACACATGGCAGGAAAGGGAAAAGGCACACACGGCGGCAAGATCAATACCCGCGAGAGGCTGCAGGTCATCGAGCACTCGCTGCGATCGCGCGTGAACCGTGTGCGCACCCGCTTTCCATATATCGTCCAGGCCACCATCGGCGCGGGCTTGGCGTATTGGGTGGCCCACGACTTTGTCGGCCACCCGCAGCCGTTTTTCGCGCCGATGTCCGTGGTCATTATCCTCGGACTCTCTGGTGGCGATAGGCTCAGCCGCTCGTTTGAGATGGCCATCGGCGGCGTCTTGGGCGTGGCACTGGGAGATCTACTCTTTCACTCCACCAGCGGCACCGGCCCGCTGCAAATTACGTTGATTGTGCTCGTCGCGCTGATTTTGGGCTCGATTTTGACGAAATCCGTGCTGGTGAGCAACCAGATCGTGATTGGCTCCATCCTGATCGCCACCATCTTGCCGCCCGATGTTTCCAATGGCGGGCTCGAGCGCGCCATCGACGCGTTGATTGGCTGCGTCATCGGTATTATCACCATCGCGCTTTTGCCCAATTCGCCGTTGACGAATGGGCGTAATGAGATTTCTAAGGTGCTCGCGATTATCTCGTCAGTCCTCGACGACGTCGTCGAAGGCTTGCGCGAACGCGACTCGGCGATTATCGACCAAGCCATGGACGCGGTCAACAACTCCCAAGCCGAAATCAACAGCATGCTGGCCGCCGCGAAATCCGGCAAGGAAGTCACCAATGTCTCGCCATTGATGTGGAGCTCACGTCGGCAACTGCGCTCTTTTGAGCGCATGCTCGAACCGGTTGGCAACTGCGTGCGCCTAGTCCAAGTACTCGCGCGCCGCGCCGGCGTTCTGTGCGAAGACGGCGATAAAGTCAGCGAGAAACAAATCGAGCTGCTCGAAGAACTCGCCGATATCGCGTTGGGGCTATCCACGGTCTATCAGAAAAACACCAAAGTCATCGAGGCCCAAGAAATCCCCGCGCTGATCAACCGACTGCGCGAGGTGTCCGCAGAATCGGGCACCGAGGTCCTCGACAAACATTCCGTGCTGTCCGCCTACGCCATCCTGGCGCAAACCCGCTCGGTGGCCGTCGACTTGATGATTGTCTGCGGCATGTCGCGGGAATCCGCAGTCGCGCAGCTAAAACCCACCTCGAAGAACCCAGCGTTTCCGCCGGAGGTCTAAGACTGCGGGCGCACAACCTGCAGATCGCGTAGGTGCCGGTAAAACGTCGAGCGCTTCACGGGCCGTTTGCCACTGGCCCCGTCGACGCTGACCCGCAGCTCCGGCCCACCCGCCTGCATCGCCCGGCCCGTTCGCGCCGAAGCCGCATCAAGCTGGCCAAGTGCTGCCGTGCCCGCAAGCTTCTGTCGGAATCGCTGCCACCGACTAGCAGCCTCGGGGTAGGCAAAAGGCGTCACCGCAGCCGCCGCCAGCAACCCTGGGGCATCCACCATCGGCACCAAACGCGCCCCAAAGCGCTCGCCGCTGTGGACCAACGTGGTGTCATCCACGATGATTTCGCCAACCAACGGGCCATGATCCCACGAGCTCACTGTCGCTGAGCCCGCCACCGCAAGGCCCGTATCCGTACGAATCAACGGCACCGGCCGCACCTCGCCTTCCAGCGCCAGCGCCCAGGCGGCATCGGAATCGGTGGGAATATTCCAATTCTGCGCCGCGGTGCTCGCAGATGAGGGGACATAAGCCACCTCGGCCCACATATAGTCCGCGCGCATCATCCGCGTCAGCACCGCAGACAGCGCGGCGTCATCGCCGACCACCACGATGCGCAAAGGCTTGTCGATGGGCTGCGGAGCAAATTGCGGCGCCCCTAAATGCGAAACGTCCGGTTGCCGGGCAATCTCATCAAGCGAAGGGGTAGGGTCGGACGGCAAAATGGCGGCGGCGGAGGCATCGATAAGCTTAAGCTCTTGACGCGTTGGAATGGCCGATACCTGGTGAAAATCGACATCCGGCATTGCCACATCGCCGCACCGCAAAATACGGACATGCATGGCTAAATACATTATCACTGGCGATAAAGGTAGAGTTAACGCGTATTTAGCCTTAAATCTAGGAAGTGAATAACCATGGCAGCTATCGTTATCGTCGGCGCCCAATGGGGCGACGAAGGCAAGGGCAAAGCTACAGATATCCTGGGCGGCCGCGTGGATTATGTGGTCAAGCCCAATGGCGGTAACAACGCTGGCCACACCGTGGTCGTCGGTGGCGACAAGTATGAACTCAAGCTGCTGCCCGCTGGCATTTTATCCGAGAACGCCGTGCCTGTTTTAGGCAATGGCGTCGTGGTTAACCTTGAGGCGCTCTTTGAGGAAATCGAAGGGCTTGAAGCCCGCGGTGCCGATGCCTCGCGCCTGCGTATTTCTTCGAATGCGCACCTGGTCGCGCCGTACCACCAGACTTTGGACCGCGTGCAGGAGCGCTTTTTGGGCAAGCGCGCGATTGGCACCACCGGTCGCGGCATTGGCCCCACATACGCCGATAAGGTCGCGCGCGTCGGCATTCGCGTCCAGGACATTTTCGACGAGTCGATTCTGCGCCAGAAGATTGAATCCGCGCTGGATATTAAAAACCAGATGCTGGTCAAGATGTACAACCGCAAGGCCATTGACCCAGAAACCATCGTGGATTACTTCCTGGGCTACCGCGACCGCTTGGCGCCGATGGTCATTGATTCCGAATACGAGCTCAACACTGCTCTCGATGCCGGCAAGCACGTGCTCATGGAAGGCGGCCAGGCCACGATGCTGGACGTGGACCACGGCACCTACCCGTTCGTGACTTCCTCGAACCCGACCGCCGGTGGCGCGTCGGTGGGCTCGGGCATTGGCCCAACCCGCATCACCCACTCGCTGGGCATTATCAAGGCGTACACCACCCGCGTTGGTGCTGGACCGTTTCCGACCGAGCTTTTTGATAAGTGGGGCGAGTACCTACAAGTCACCGGCGGCGAGGTCGGCGTGAACACCGGGCGCACCCGCCGTTGTGGCTGGTATGACTCGGTGATTGCGCGCTATGCCACCCGCGTCAACGGTTTCACGGATTACTTCCTCACCAAGCTCGACGTGCTCACCGGCATCGGCGAAATCCCGATTTGCGTGGCCTATGACGTCGACGGCGAGCGCTTTGATGAAATGCCACTGACGCAGTCACAGTTCCACCACGCAGAGCCAATTTATGAAACCATGCCTGCGTGGGACGAAGACATCACCGGATGCACCACGTTCGACGAGCTGCCGCAAAAGGCGCAGGATTATGTGTTGCGCCTCGAGGAGCTCTCGGGCACCCGGATTTCCTACATTGGCGTCGGTCCGGGCCGCGATCAGACTATCGTGCGCCACGACGTGCTCGACGAGAAATAGATTAAAGGAGCAACCTTGGATTCCTATATCGGTAGTCCGTTGACCTCGAATGCTGTGCGCGTTCTCATGCTCGGCGGCGGTGAGCTGGCCAAAGGGCTAGTGGGCGCTTTTCAGAATTTGGGCCTTGAAGTCCACGTTGTCGACCGCTATGAAGGATCTCCAGCGCAGCAGGTTGCGCACTTTAGTTATACCGCGGATATCGATAATGAAAAAGCGGTGCTGGATTTAGTTGAGCACCTCAAACCGCAGTACGTGGTCCCGGAAATCGAGGGCGTCGCAGTCGAAGCTTTGCATGCGCTTCACGATGACTCCTCGACCACCGTTGTTCCCACCGCGCGTGCGTGCGAGTTAACCAGCGACCGCAAGAAGCTGCGCGAAGTCGCCGAGAGCCTGGGCTTGCCGACGACCGCGTACAAGGTCGTAGAAAACTTCGCCGATTTGGAGGCGGCGGTGGAGGAGTTGGGGCTGCCGTGCATCGTCAAGCCTGATGTTGCCACCTCCGGTCGTGGGCACGTGCTCGTTAAAGACCACGACCAGCTTAAAGACGCGTGGGATAATGTGCGCCGCGGCAAGAAGAACTCATGGGTGGTGGCCGAGCGCTTTGTTGATTTTGACTATGAGGTCATCATCATGGCGGTGCGCTCGATTGACCCGGAAACCGGCAAGCTGGCGACGTGGTTTTCTGAGCCGATTGGCTATGAGCATGCCCAGGGCAATTTGGTCGATTGCTGGCAGCCGAAGCGGATGAGCCAGCGCGCGTTTGAAAATGCTCGCTCGGTGGCCGCGCGTATTTCCAATGAATTGGGCGGTCGCGGAATTTTCGCGGTCGAGCTGTTTGTGGCCGGCGATGATATTTACTTCTCCTCGGTGACCCCGCGTCCTTCCGATAAGGCGATGTTAACCGAGGCGACGCAACGTTTTTCCCAATATGAATTACACGCGCGGGCGATTTTGGGCTTGCCGATTGATATCACGCTCGTCTCGCCCGGTGCCAGCGCGTTGCTGCACGCGACCGAAGACATCAACGAAGTAACCTACTCCGGCGTGGAAGAAGCCCTGCAGGTAGCGGAGACCGACGTGCGCCTATTCGGCAAGCCCTCGGCCTATCCGGGCCGCCGCATGGGATTGATCATGGCTACGGCAGAAGACGTCTCCGAAGCGCGCGATCGCGCGGCGATCGCGGCATCGCGAATTTCGATCACCGCAGCGCCAGTGACTCCGGCATCGGCGGAGTCAGAAGCACCGGCAGTGCCTGATCCAGAAGTAGCTGGATCAGAAGAAGCGGGATCAGAGCAGGCTCAAAGCACCGAGTGAGCTATTAAGGTGCAGGTTATCTAACTCCCGCCCGCCGGGGCTGCGGTAGCGAATCTTTCCGCGGCGACTGCGAAACATGCGGCCGTTGCGCGGCGGGGCATTGGGGTGATCGTCATTGGCGCCGTTGTGGTACTTGCACAGCATCGTCAAGTTTTCGGGGCTGGTCTGCCCGCCCAAGTTGTGCGGGTGCAGATGGTGCACCTGGCACCTATCGGCGGGCACATTGCACTCCGGCCACGGGCACACTAGGTTTTCGGCGGCCGCCAGGATGCGCTGCTTGAACGAGGCAAAGCGCGCGGAGTAGAGATTGACCGGACCGTGCACCGGGTGGAAGAGGCCGGCGAAAATCTCGCTGCCGAGTTCTCCCGCCAGCAGTGCGGATAATAGCTCCGCACCGCGCATCGTGGTGCCATCCGACAGCCCCACGAGCACGTCGTCGTCTTCGCCGCGCAGGACTTTGGCGCAGTCGTCGAGCCCAATAGCAATGACCGTGCGATACTCCGGTTTCACCAAGCCTGCGCCAGAATCTAGATGGGCCCAGAAGGCATCGAGAAGCTGCTGCGAGCGTTTCTTCACCGGCGCTGCACCCTCATCTGCACGCGCGGCAGCAACGGCGTCCAGGGTCTTTTCCAAGTTCGTGATACGCCGCTGCGACGCCGTAATCGTCATGGTGCGCATGCCCTCTTTGGCGCGTCCCACCCGGATGCCCGCCTCGCGCGGCGTCGGGCCCAAAATCTCGGCGACTCGCGCTGCACCATGGGCGTTGACCTCCTCGAAAGTACCGGTCATCTCCACGAGCTCAGCGCGCAGCGCCCACGCTTGCCCGCGGGCGCGCAGGCGAAGGGCGTGGCGGTTAATCATCGTCAAGCGATCAATGCTCAACCCTGCCTGCTCGGCCCTTGCTACCGTCTCACGCTGCACGCGCGGGGAATCTGCCGGGCCGAAGAAAGACTCGGCCGTGCGTTTCCATTTCTTTGACTGCTCCAGCGAAAAACCCAGGCCCGCAATGTCATACGCACTGCGCTGATGGCACGCGCGAAGCAGCGCCACCCCGTGCGCTGCCACCTGCGTAAAAGCCTGGAAAATGTCCATGCCCCAACGCTAAGCCCGGCTGCACAACCCTGTCGAGTCATGCCAGCCGGGCCTGTGGATAAGTGCGTTGTCACATCACCTATCCGGCGAAGTTATCCACAATTTAAGCCTGTGGGCCTGCGTGGCGGACCATGTCGTCCCACTCCACAATCTTGACGCGCTCGCGCTCGAACTCTTCGCCGGCTGCGCGCTCAGCGGCATCGAGGCGGCCCCAGCCTTCCCAGGTGGTCAGCGAAACGTCGCGGGATTCCAGCAGGTTAATAATCGCTTCTGGGTCGCGCTTATCTGCGGCGGTGAGCTTGCCAGCGAGGTAGTCCTCGATGAGCATGGCGGTGGTGTCTTTGGCATCGGACTTGGTGTTGCCAATCAGACCAACCGGACCGCGCTTAATCCAGCCGGTGGCGTACAGGCCCGGGATGGATTCACCAGTCGAGGAGTCGATGACGTGGCCGCCGTCGTTGGGGATAACGGACTTCTTGTCATCGAAAGGCACGCCCTTGACGTGCTGTGGGTGGTAGCCAATCGCGCGGTAGACCGCCTGGACTGGCCAATCGGTGAACTTACCGGTGCCGGTGACATTGCCGTTGCCGTCGAGCTGCGTGCGCTCGGTGCGGATGGCAACAACCTCGCCGTTTTCGCCCAGGATTTCCGTAGGCGACTCGAAGAAGTGGATGTAGAGCTTGTGCGGGGCATCGCCCGGCTCGCGCATGGCGTAGCTTTCCAGGGTTTGGCACACCAAATCCACCGACTTGGTCTCGCGGCGAGCAGCTTCCGATGCGGCGTCGTAGTCGATATCTTCGGGGTCGACGATGACCTCAATGGTCGGGGACTCGTCGAGCTCCTTGAGCTCTTTCGGCGTGTACTTTGCCTGCGCCGGGCCGCGGCGGCCGAAGACGTGAACTTCCTTGGCCTTATTTTGCTTCAGCGACTGGTACACATTGTCTGGAATTTCGGTGACCAGGAGTTCATCGGCCGTCTTGGCCAAAATACGCGAGACATCCAACGACACATTGCCCACGCCAATAACGGCGACGGATTCCGCGCTCAAGTCCCATTCGCGCTTGAAATTCGGGTTGCCATCGTAAAAGCCCACGAACTCCGCGGCGCCAAAGCTGCCGTCGAGGTCCTCACCGGGCAGGCCCATGGCCTTATCCTGGGTCGCACCGGTCGCGAAAATAATGGCGTCGTAGTACTCGTGCAATTCATCGACGGTGATGTCGCGGCCGATTTCGATATTGCCGAGGAAGCGGATTTCGTTCTTATTCATCACGTTATGCAGTGACTGCACGATGCCCTTGATGCGTGGGTGGTCAGGGGCCACGCCGTAGCGGATGAGGCCAAACGGTGCGGGCATCTTCTCAAACAGGTCAATTTGGACATCCAGTTCGGATTTCACCAGCAGGTCGGATGCGTAAATGCCGGCCGGGCCGGAGCCAATAACCGCAATGCGGGCGGGCTGGTTGGTTGCGTGAATGTCCGCGGTGGTGCTCATCGGAATGTTCGTCTCCTTGGGTTTTCGAATAGGTTTTAAGTTTACGGTGTAGATTAAGCTACGTCTGTGGTAATAATCACGTCTCACCTCGGTTTTAAGGCGGCTCGCGCACTGTTTCGCCAGTGTATTGGCGGTGTGCGAGGAGTGCATATAAATCTGGTAGCTTTTCGTTTTTCGGGTGGGATCCGCGGCGCTCGGATAGAATTGAACGCATTGCTCCACGCCTTAATACGAAAGGTCTACTTCCAATTATGCCTGAAACCCGTTCTGCGCTTCTGAGCGCGCTTGGTTTGAGTTTCGACGAGATTGATGTGGCCGCTTTGGCTGCGAAATCAGGAGTTGGTTTTCTGCGGCTGGCGGATCAACCGCCCAAGGTTGCAGAGATTGTCGCTGCGCAGCCGCTTGTCGATGGCCCCCTGTTGATCGAAGGCTCCGGCGATAGCCACTTTGATGCCGTCGTTGCCGCTGCCCTCGGCGTTCCGCTGGTTTTTGTGGCCCGGGAAGACGGGCGCGCGGCGATGTTGGCGGAGCGTCACGCTAAAGATGTCCACGCCACGGTAGCGGGAGTCTTTAGCCCTGAGCAGCTGCAGGACGTTCGCGCGTTGTGCCGCGCGATTCACTTAAATGTGGAGCCCGTGATGTCGCCGCCGGTCTTTGAACACAACCTGTTGGCGCAGGCGAAGAAGGTCGGCGCGCACGTGGTCTTGCCGGAAGGCGAGGATGACCGCATCCTGCTCGCCGCCGGCGCACTGTTGGACCAGGGCGTGGTGAAACTGACGATCCTGGGGGATCCGGAGGACGTGGAATCCCGCGCCTCGCAGCTGGGCGTGGACCTGCAGGATGCGACGGTGCTGGACCACGTGCGCTCGCCGCTGCTGGAAGATTATGCGAAAAAATTCGTCGAACTGCGCAAGTCCAAAGGCATTAGCTTGGATGAGGCGCGCGAGACCATGAAAGACATCTCCTATTTCGCCACCATGATGGTCTACTGCGGCACGGCCGATGGCATGGTCTCTGGTGCTGCGCACACCACGGCGCACACGATTAAGCCGTCGTTTCAAATCATCAAGACGGTTCCCGAAGCATCCGTGGTCTCGTCGATCTTTTTGATGGTCATGCGCGGGCGGCTGTGGGCCTTTGGCGATTGCGCGGTCAACCCAAACCCGACGGCGGAGCAGTTGGGTGAAATCGCAGTGGTCTCGGCGCGCACGGCGAAGCAATTTGGCATCGACCCGCGTGTGGCGATGTTGTCGTATTCCACTGGTTCTTCCGGCGCCGGTCCCGATGTCGAGCGCGCGGTGGCTGCCGTGGAGTCAGCGAAGGCGAAAGACCCGCAGCTCAAAGTCGATGGCCCCTTGCAATTTGATGCCGCCTGTGACCCCGGGGTGGCGGCGAAAAAGATGCCGGATTCCGAGGTTGCCGGACACGCGAATGTGTTTATCTTCCCTGACCTGGAGGCCGGCAACATCGGCTACAAGACTGCGCAGCGCACCGGCAATGCGCTGGCCGTCGGCCCGATTTTGCAAGGGCTGAAGAAACCGGTCAATGACCTATCCCGGGGTGCGACGGTGCCGGATATTATCAACACCGTGGCTATTACCGCGATTCAAGCGGGAGGCAAATAATGTACTGCTTGGTCATCAATTCTGGGTCCTCGTCGATTAAATTTCAGATTGTCGACCCGGCTTCCGCGGCCACCGATGAGCCTTTGGCCTCCGGCCTGGTGGAACAAATCGGGGAGCCTTCGGGCGCGATTACCGTAACCATCAACGGGGAGAAATCCCGCGAAGAACTGGAAATTGCCGATCACACGGTGGGGCTCAAGCGCGCATTCGAGCTTCTCGATGCCAACGGCGTCGGCCCCACCCAGCTGGAGTTTTTCGCGGTCGGGCACCGCGTGGTCCACGGCGGCAAGCTGTTTTCGGAGCCGGTGCTTATCGATGCCCAGATTGAATCCATGATCGAAGACCTGATTCCGCTGGCCCCGCTGCACAACCCGGCGAACCTCGATGGCATCCGGGTTGCGCGGGAAATCCTTCCCGACCTGCCGCACGTCGCGGTCTTTGACACGGCCTTTTTCAATCACATGCCACCGGCGGCAGCGCTGTATGCGATTAATAATGAGGTCGCCTCGGAGCATGACATTCGCCGGTATGGCTTCCACGGCACCTCGCATGAATTCGTCTCGCAGCAGGTGCCGAAGGTGTTGGGCCGCGACCCAGAGCACACGCGGCAGATTACCTTGCATTTGGGCAATGGAGCATCGGCAGCAGCGGTGCACAATGGCCGGGCGATGGATACCTCGATGGGGCTGACCCCGCTGGCAGGGCTGGTGATGGGAACCCGCACGGGTGATATTGATCCGGGCATTATCTTCCACCTTGCGCGCGAGGCGAAGATGAGCGTTGATGAGATTGATACGCTGCTGAATAAAAAATCCGGCGTTAAAGGCTTGGCGGGCGTCAATGACTTCCGCGCCCTGCGCGAGATGATCGAGCAGGACAATTCCGATGCCTGGCTGGCGTACAACATCTACATTCACCAGCTGCGTCGGTTTATCGGCGCGTACATGATCATCTTGGGCCGCGTGGACGCGATTAGCTTTACCGCAGGCGTGGGCGAAAATGACGTGGAAGTCCGCGCGGATGCGCTGGCGGACCTCGAGCTCTACGGCATCAAGATCGACCCGGAGCGCAATGCGCAACGATCAAGTGACCCGCGCGTGATTTCCACCGATGACTCCACCGTCAAGGTGCTAGTGGTGCCGACCAACGAGGAACTTGCCATCGCACAAAAAGCCGCGGTGCTTACGCAAGCATAAGCACGGTTTAAAACATGGTGACGGGGCGGACCTGGTTCGCCAAGTCCACCAGCGCGTAGCGGTGCCGGCTAAACGGCGCCTGCCGCGCGAGCGCGCGCAGCGTATCGGCCAGCCCGTAGCGCAGACCACGCTGGGTAAACGAGAACTCAAAGAGATCATTCGGCGAGGCTGCGGCCTTGAGCTTGGCATCGCGCAGAAAGCTTAGACCAGCGGAAATCACGGCGATTTTAATCTGCAAAAAGCGCGGCTCATTCGTCGGGATTTCTTCGAGGCGGCGGGCTGCGCGGCGCACGCGTGACTCGTTGACGTCGTAGGAAATAAGCTGCACAATCGTCGTCAAGCGAGCCATGCGCTGGTGCCGCGAGGCATTGGGCACCCGGTCCAAAGCGGCCACGGCGGTCTCCACCTGGTTTTCCGCGCGCAGCAAGCGCGCCAGGCCAAAGGCCGAGGACACCGTCGTGGGGTTGGTAGACCACACCGTGCCATAAAGCCGCAGCGAATTAAAACGGATGCGCTTGGGATCCGAGGTGATGTGCTCCCAAATGGTGGGGTCTTCGAAATAGGACTCGTCCAGCTCGAAGAGGTTGGAGGTAATATTCGCACAGGCGCGCGCTACCGGTGGATCTAAAAGTTGCTGCTCGGAATAGCCTAAAGACTGCAACAGCAGCTCGTTGACGGCCGCCAGCGCTAGCTTCGGGGCGGACTCGCCCGGCAAAAGCTCCAACATATTTGAAAAGTGCAGCTGCGCAGCCTCGTAGTCTTCGAGCAGCAGCTGGGTCACGCCGGAATACCACTGGAAACGCCAATCATCGCCAAGCCTGGGCTCGAGCTTTTCCAGCCACTGCCGAGCCTGGCCGGTATAGCCCAAATCCAGCATGGAGCGCACCACGCCAAACGGGATTTCCGCGGAATTTTCATATTCCGCCGTTTGCATCGCCTGGCGCAGCGTTTCCAGCGCCTCCTGCGGCTCGGTGTAGGAATAGCCCTGCAATAGGGCCGCGCCGACATCATCGCGGTCGAGCAGCGGCGTCGGCAGCGCGGAGACGACCTCCGGGGCGGTAATGCGCACGGTGCGCTCGATGCCATCGATAAGCTGATCTGTGCGAAAGACCAAGTGCTTGGTGCCGAAAGTTGAACGCGCCGGGGAAAACAGCGAATGCTGCGCGGGGTGCTGGATGCCATCGCGAATGGCGATGATCTCGCGCAGCACGCCATAGAGCTGCGTGCGCAACTCGCCGATATCCTTGAAGCGCTTTTTCGGATCCGGGTTGGTTGCGCGCTCTAAAAGCCGGTAGAAAGACACGTGGCGGCGCAGCCGTGGCTGTTCGGTGGGGTTGGGGATGCCGGGCAAAAAGACGCCGTCTTCGTGCGGCAACTTCAACGTCAACGCTGCTAGTGTGCGGCCGATGGTGTAGATATCACTGGCCACCGAGGGGCCTTCGGTGGGAACCTCGGGCGCCTGGAAACCTTTGGTGCCGTAGATGTAGCCGTACGCACCGATGCCGGAGACTGCGCCGAGGTCGATGAGCTTGACCTGGTCTTCGGTGACGATGATGTTATCGGGCTTTAAATCGTTGTAGACCACGCCGCGGGAGTGCAGGTAGTCCAGCGCGGGGAGTAATTCCAGGATGTAGGCAATGGCAATGCTAAATGGCAAGCGGCGGTCGGGCAGTTCATTGCGCCGTTTGCGTAACGATGGCCCGCCCACGTATTCCATGACGATAAATCCGCCGGGCACGCGCGCATCATCGATGAAGTTGAAAATCTTCACGATGCCCGGGTGGGTGATATCCGCCAAGAACTCGCGCTCGGCCTCGGCCGCGGAGGTTTCATCGGCGGATTTGTGTGCCTGCATGCCTTTGAGCACGACCACGCGGCCGGAGACAAAGTGGTCATTGGCCAGATAAATCCAGCCCATGCCGCCGTGTGCGATGACACCTAAAATCTCATACTGGCTGGCGACGATATCGCCGGGCTTGAGCTGCGGCGGCGGAATTTTCTTTTCCTTGACCGCCTTGTCTGGGTCAATTAGTGCGTCTTCGGGCGCGGTGGGAACCACAAAGGGCAAGGTGACCATGCCATCGGCGACCTCGCGGTTGGTGCGCGCTGCCAAGCGCAGCTCGCGGAAGGTATCAAGGGCCTGTTGGCGGGAGCGCTGCGAGGTATCAAGCAGCGCCGAGCCATCGTTACGCCGCTTTTCGCGCTGGTCGCGCAGCTGGCCTAAATCTTTAATCAGCGCGGCGATATTATCCGGGTCGGTAAAAGACTCCTCGGAGTCTTCCTCGTCGTCGGCAAAAGGATCGAAAGCCACGGCGTCGGTGCCTTGATCTTCGTCGTCGTCAGCAAACGGGTCATAGGCCACGGCTTCGGTCGCCGCCGCGGTATCGGGCGCCCCGACTTGCTTTAATAACTCCTCGACCTCGGCATCCGCTGAATTTTGGGTATCATCCCCGTCTTCATCGGCGAAGGGATCAAACGCCGCGGCCTCCGTGCCCGGCTCGGCGCCATCATCGTCATCTTCGGGGTTGAGATAGTTGAGCTCATCATCAGAGAAGTTGTGGGTCATGATTGCTCCTCAGTATCACGCTCTGAAATGTATTTGGGTTCCGGCAAAGTGGGAACGGGAAGATAAGGGCCAAACCATTCATCGAAAAGCGAGCGCCACGTGCCATCATCCTGGATACGCTCCAACGTGGAATTGACCTGACGGATAAGCCCGCGGGAGTCATAGTGGGCGTCTGGTTTGCGCACGCCAATGCCGTAGACCTCAGTATCGAGCGTCTCGCCGACGATGGACGAATACGGATCCTGCGCCATCATGCCGGATAACAAGGCGTCATCGACGACCACCGCGTTCGCCTGGCCGAGCTGCAGCGACATCAGGCAATCGCCCCAGGACTTGGTGATGAGCAAGTTGGAATTCGGCGCAAAATCCGGGATTTTATCCAAAGCAGTTGAGCCATCGACCGCGCACAAGGTGCGGCCGGAGGTTTGCTCTACGGAGGTAATGCCGGAGCTCGTCAGCACCAACATGCGGGTATCGGTGATCATATACGGCTGCGAGAACGCGATTTCCTTTTCACGGTCCGGGGTAATCGTCATCGTGCGAATGACAATATCGACGGTGCCATTGGCCAACGCACGGGTGCGCTCCGCCGATTCCAGGAAACGGAAATCCACGCGGTTGCGGTCGCCGAAGATATCCTCGGCGATTTCATGCGCCAAGTCGACTTCGAAGCCGCGCAGCTCGCCCGTGGCCGCGTCGCGATACGACAGCAAGTTATGCGACTGGTCCACGCCGACAATTAGCCGGCCGCGCTCGATGATATTGGGCACGCGCTCTTCGGGCGTTTTATCCTCCGGGCGGTAGGTCCCGCGCAGCTCGGCGTCGAAATTGGACTCCTTCGGCGTATATTCCTCCGCCGGCATCCAGCGTGAGCCCACCGGCAGCGGCGGACCGGCAATCGGCGCGGTCAGCGGATCCGAGTTGATCGCGCGCGGGAGTTCATTAGCGACTTCTTTTTCCTGCAGCGCCGGGTCCGGCGGGGCGGTGTCATCGGTGGTGGTGCCGCACGCGCTCAGCAGCAACGTTGCGGTGAGCGCCAGAGCGAAAAGTGCACGAGAATGAGCCATTAGAGGTACTCCTGCAATCGTGGACGAATACCCAACCACACAGCAAAGATGGCCAGCACCGTAAGCACCATCACCGCCGAGGCCACAAAGGTCATCGCGGCTAAACCATCGGAGATATACGCACGCATGGTCTCGCGCGAATCAGCGATGAGCTTGGTCAAGGCATTATCTAAAGCATTAAAAGCCGACGCCGCCGTGGCTTCCTCGGACGCATCCGGGTTCGGCGCGGTGGCCAGGTGCAAAGCCGCGTCGTAGCGCCCAGTGCGCAGCGCGGAGACGAACGCTTCGTGCGACGTGCTCCATTCATCTAGGGATTCACGCGCGGTGTTAATAGCCACCTGGGTGCTCGTGAGCTCCTCGCTATCGGTGGTAATCGGCGTGGTCGTTTCAAACTCATCCAGCGCCTCGCGGATGGATGATTCCACCTGCGAAAAAGACACAGAGTCCTCTTCGGAATCCCGGCGTACCAGCGCCAAGGTTTCGGTGGTGCGCGCCTGCTGCGCGGCAATGCGGGAGGTCGTCAGCGAGCTCCAGGGGCTAGAGGCCTCGTCGAAAGCCTGCGAACCCGCGGTCCAGGTCGCAATATTGGCCAAAGATACCCAGATGATGGCCAAAGCCATCAGCGAGGTTGCAGTCACAAACCCGCGATTGAGCCGGCGGCGGGTAATCCGCCACAGCCACCATTGGGCAAGCAGCAAGAAAATGACCGCAGCCAGCAGCCCGGACAGCGGCACCCACTGCGGTGCAGTCAGGCTGCGCTGTTCATCGGCCACGCGGCTGGAGGTAATAGTAAATAGCCGCGAGGCAGCGGGGAGGATTTCCTCGCGCATAATCGCTGAGGCATTGGACATATACGCCGCAGACACGGCATTGGACATGCGGTGGTTGGCGCGGGCATTTTCCACCATGCCCGTATACACCGGAAGTTCACGCTGGATAAAGCGGACCAGCTGGCGGATTTCATGGTCGTCGGTGCCAGCGCCTTGAACAGCTTGGGTCGCAGAGACAGCGGCGCGGTCGATGGCCTCGTTGTATTTTTGCCTGCTTTGCGATGATTCCACCCCACCTTGCACAAAGCCTGTCGATGCCACAGTGTCCGCCAGTGACAGCGAGGTATAGAGGTTATGTGCGGCATTGGCAGTGGGTTCTGTTACCGTCAGCAGCCGATCGAGGTCGCCTTGGCGCTCGGCGGAGGAGTTGGACATCGACACGCCAGCGGCCGCGATGGCCAAGGAAAGCGCCACGGTGATGGCGAACATGCGACCAGGGGTGGTCGTCATGAAATTCCAAATGCGGCGGATTATTCGCGCCGGGCCCGCGAAGGTCGACAACGCGAATTGGGTGGCGGGATTAAATACAGGATTAGACGGTTCGGTGACCTCGTCCAACCAGTGGTCCTGTGAGCCGGGATCAGTGGATTCGGCAGAGGGGAAATCCTCGTTTACTAGCTGCACATCCCGTTGACCGGCCATTGCTTAAGACTAACGCAATCAAAGTGTGATCTTCTACCCATGGGTGCGAAAAATTGTGAAAGATGGGGCTGATGTGACTTGCTTCGCCGGCGAGATTGGTCGAGTAGGATGTAAAACTATGGCAGGACGGGAATCGCTACAAGCAAACGGTGACGGTTGGGCAGCAGGACCGGGTGGCGCTCGGATGTGGGGGCGCTATGGCGCGGCAGGATTATTTCTGTTGGCGCAAGACGGAACTCATCCTGTGGTGCTGATGCAACACCGTGCCGCGTGGACCAATTTTGGTGACACGTGGGGCATTCCCGGGGGCGCCCGCGACCTTCATGAAAGCGTCGAAGAGGCAGCAGTGCGCGAAACGGTAGAAGAGTGCGCAATAGATCCACAACACATCGAAGTTGTTGGCTCAGAAGTAACTTCCGGGCCTTTTGAAGCAGCCGCAGGGTTGCCTGGTGGATGGACTTATACCACGGTTATCGCGCGGACAAAGCATGAAAAAACGCTGTCTACCACGGCAAATGAAGAATCGTATGAGTTGCGATGGGTGCCGGTGGCGGAGTTGGAAAACCTGCCGCTGATTGCACCGTTTCGGCAGGCCTTGCCAAGGATCCGGGAGATGATTGAGCCGTTAATTTAAGGGGGTCTCGGTGGGGCAAACGGTCATGGTCGCCGATTTTATGGCAACGTTGTGGGCATGATTGAAGTTCAAGGATTGACGAAACAGTATAAGTCAGTCCGTGCGGTTGATGACCTCTCTTTTGAAGTCAAGCCTGGGAAAGTCACTGGGTTTTTGGGTCCCAACGGTGCGGGCAAGTCGACGACCATGCGCATGATCGTCGGGCTTGATGAGCCCACCGCAGGCAGCGCGTTAATTCACGGCAAGCCCTACTCGAAGCTGAAAAATCCGCTGCGCACCATCGGATGCTTGCTCGATGCCAAGGCCGTGCACCCGAACCGCTCCGCCGCTGCGCACCTGAAGTGGATGGCGCAGTCCAACGGGATTCCGACCTCGCGCGTGAAGGAAGTGCTGGAACTGGTGGGCTTGAGCGAGGTCGCCAAGAAAAATGCCGGCGGCTTTTCTTTGGGCATGGGCCAGCGCCTGGGCCTCGCCGGTGCTTTGCTGGGCGATCCAGAGATTTTGATTTTGGATGAGCCCGTCAACGGCCTCGACCCCGAAGGTATTCGCTGGGTGCGCTCGTTGGTCCGCGCGCTTGCGGCCGAGGGGCGTTCGGTCTTAATTTCCTCGCACTTGCTCTCCGAGATGGCGCTGACCGCGGACCACTTGGTGGTCATCGGTCGTGGCCAGCTGATTGCAGACCAGCCGACGTATGAGTTCGTTAAAGAACACTCGGCCTCGAATGTCTTGGTGCGCACGGACTTCGTGCCGGAGTTTTCTGCGGCGTTGGAAGAAGACAATATTGAATTTTCCACCACGCATGATGAAGAAGGCCGCGAACAGCTGCTGATTCGCGATCAAACCACGGATTATGTCGGCAACCTGGCCTATTCGGTAGGGGTGCCGTTGACTGAGCTCTCGCTCAAGCGTGCCTCCTTGGAAGATGCCTTTATGGATCTGACCAGTGATTCCGTGCAGTACCATGCTGAAGCTCCACGTGGAGAGGACTCCGATGCTTCTTAATACTTTTCGCTCCGAGCTGACCAAGCTATTTACCACGCGCTCGGTGTGGTGGACCACCGGAGTCTTTTTCTTCCTGTCCATCGGGTGGACGCTGCTGATGACGTTGAGTACGAACTCGCAGCCGCCAGAACAACAGCTGCCTTTGCCGCCGAATGCCTTGCTTACGGGTGTCTACAGCTTGGCGATGCCGGTGTTGCTCATCCAAGCCGTCATGGTTGTCACCACGGAATATCGCTTTGCGGTGCAGACCAATACGTATATGGCCACGCAAAACCGTGCCATGGTCGCGACCGTGAAAGCCATTATGTACGCCGTGATTGCAGCGGTGTTGGTCGTCGTCGGGATTTTGGCTAACTTGGCGGTTGCCAAGCTGACGCTAGATGGGCAGATGGGCGAGAATTTTGAAATCTTTGATGATTTCACCAAGCGCGCGCTGTGGGTCTTCCCGCTGGGCATGCTGCTGCTGGTGATCTTCAGCCAGGGGTTGGGCCTGATTATGCGGCAGACCACCGGTGCCGTGGCGATTTCGTTGATTTTGTACTTGGGCATCGACAGCATGGTCACCATGATTCCGAAGATCGGTGAGGACATCGTGCACTACATGCCATTTTCCGCTCTCAACACGTGGATCATGGATGGCGATGTCACGGCCGCGCCATGGGATTCCGTGGCCGGTTCAGGGCTGGTCTTTACAGTTTGGGCCGTCGTCGCCTGGATTATTGGTGTGGTTATGTTGGTCAAACGAGACGCATAGATGGCCGTTTCTTTACTTCTCGCATTGGCGCTGTTGTCCGCAACAGCGCCTTTTGCAACGGATATGTACCTTCCCACCTTGCCGGCGGTGGGAGCCGAATTTAACGCCCCTGATTCGGTCGTGCAGCTGACCTTATCCGGCTTCTTCGTCGGCATGGCCTTAGGGCAGTTGATGGTGGGGCCGATTTCGGATGTCATTGGCCGGCGCCGGCTGCTCATTGGCGGTGCTATTGTCGCGCTGGTGGCATCGGCTATCGCAGCGCTGTCACCGAGCATCGCCATCTTCGTGGCCGCGCGCTTTTTGCAAGGCCTGGGCGGCGGGGCGTGCGTGGTGCTCTCCCGCGCGATGGTCCCAGACCTGCTTTCGGGACGCGAAGCCGCAAAGACCTATTCCATGCTCATGGCGATTTTGGCCATCGCCCCAGCGGTCGCGCCGATCGTTGGTGGACTGCTCGCTGAGCCCATCGGCTGGCGCGGAATCTACTGGGTGCTGACCGGGCTGCACGCGGTGCAGCTGCTGGTCGTGCTGGTCATCATTCCCGAAACCGGCGGAAATAGCCCCGCGGGTGATAGCTTTGTCCGGCGCGTGCTCACCAACTACGCCACCGTGCTAAAAAGCCCGCGCTTTTGGGGATTTCTCACCGCGATGGCCTTCGCGTTTGCATCGATGTTTTGCTACATCGCTGCCTCGTCGTTTGTCTTCCAACACGAATTCGGCTTAAGTCCACGGGCCTATGCTGCCGTGTTTGCGCTCAACGCGCTGGGTATGTGTGTGGGCAGTTTTATCAACTCACGCTACATCGACAAGCTAGGAACCAAGACCATGGTGCTCGGCGGGCTCAGCCTGTCTGTTGTCGGCAATGTGCTGCTGCTGGTGCTGGTTTTCTCCGGCGCTGGGGTGGGCTGGCTGATGTTGGCGCTGCTGCTGTGTATTTCTCCCAATGGTGTCATCATGGGAAATTCCACGGCGATGGCCACGGGCCTGATGCGCGAGCGCGCCGGGTCGGTGACAGCCATTATGGGCTTTGGGCAGTCCGTGCTTGCGGCTGCCGTGGGGCCGTTGATGGGTCTGGGCGGCAATACTGCGATGACGATGTCGGTGGGCATGACGGTGTGCATCGCGATTTCGGCGACCGGCCTACTGGCGGCCACGCGCGGATTCGACGCTGATTAACCTACTGCAGCGCGGAGGTAAGCCGCATGACATTGTCGATATAGCGGCGGAAAAATCCGCGCTTATTCCACTCTTCCAAAGTCAGCTCGTGCGAGACGGCACGGTAGTTGGCGGCGAGCTCATTGAACTCGGTGATCAAATTACCTTGGGTGACCAACATGGTGGATTCGTAGTTGAGGCCAAACGAGCGCATATCCAGGTTGGAGGAGCCGAAAGCCGCCAGTGGGTGGGACTTGAGACGGATGCCTTCCTCGGTTTCCTCGGGGTCGGCGCGGCCGGCGTCGGGATCGGCGAGCACGAACTTCGAGTGCAGCACGAAGGGCTTGGGGAATTGATAAATGTAGATGCCAGCTTCCAGTAGCGCCTGGTAGTACGACGATTGCGAGTGGTCGACCACAAATTGGTCGGCGCGCTGGGAGACATATAACTCCACGCGCACGCCGCGGTAGGCGGCGGTGGTCACGGCATCAAGAAGGGATTCATCGGGGACGAAATACGGTGAGCAAATGATAAGCCGGCTCTTCGCGTGGTGAATCAGCGAGGTGAACATGCGCAAATTCGGCTCGGTGGTATAGCCCGGGCCGGAGGGAATGAGCTGGAGATAGTTGGAGTCGGGTTCTTGGCCGGAATCTTCTAGTTCGGTGAGCATTTCGATGTACTCGCCGGATTCGGTGTACCAGTCCACGGCGAACACAGCCTGCAAAGAGACCACTATGGGGCCGGTGAGCTCCACCATGTAGTCAATCCACGCGCGGTCGGTGGTTTTATACTCGCGCTTAATCAGGTTCAAGGAGCCGATAAAGCCGCGTTTACCGTCGATGATGACCATCTTGCGGTGATTGCGGAGATCCGGGCGGCGAAAGCGGAATTTGTGAATCTGCAGTGGCAACATCAGCCGCCAGTCCACGTCAATGGCGCTGAGCCTTTTGCCCAGGGTGCGATAGCCCTTGTATTTGAAGCTGCCGATCTGATCGAAGAGGAACTTTACTTCCACGCCGCGCTGGCGGGCGCGCGCTAAGGCCTGGAAGAACGGGTCAGTGGTCTCGTCCCAGCTGGTGATGTAAATTTCGACGTAGACGTAGCGCTCGGCCTGGTCGATGGCATCGGCCATGGCTTGGATGCATTTTTTATAGTCCGCGTGAATACCAAGGTTATGCCCGACCACCGCGGGAAAGCCGGTGAGGTGGCGGTTGAGCTTGATGATGGATTCGACTTCGGGCTCAAGGTGTTCAAAGGGGTGGTCGGGAACGTCGCTGTGCGCGTCGTCGATGGCATCATCCGCTTCTTGCTGGATGCGGTGGCGGCGCCGGTTGATTTGGGGCGAGCCCATGAGCAAAAACAGCGGCAGGCCGATAAATGGCAGCAGCAAAATTGCCAGCAACCAGGCGGTCGATGACGACGGGCGGCGGCCTTCAGGGACAAAGCCGATGGCAAAGATCTTGATGGCGTAATCCAGGATGAAAAACGCGGCCTGCCAGAAGCTGAGGTCTAAAGATAAGGTCATGAAGCTGGGTTAACGAACAGAGTCGAAATCAGGCAGGTCAAAATCAGCCCACAGCAAAAGATGGTCAGAGGTGCCTTTTTCCGCGCGTTCTTTTCGGTCTAGGCCCGCGCCGGTGACTTTCTCTGCCAGCGACTTGGTCGCCATCTGAAAGTCGATGCGCATGCCTTCATCTTTTTGAAAGCGCATGGATTTGTAATCGAAATAAGTCCAGCGGTCCTTTTCAGTGTACTGTCGGGTGACTTCTTCTAGACCTGCTTCTTCCAAGCGCTGGAAAGCGGCGCGCTCGGGTTCGGTGACGTGCGTCTTGCCGCGAAACAGCTCTAAGTCCCAGACATCCTCATTGCGTGGGGCGATGTTGAAATCACCGGTCAACAGCAATTTCTCGCGCTTTTTGCCCTCGGCGTAGCGGGCAAGAGCATAGAGGAAATCTAATTTATAATCATAGTGCCGCTGGGTGATTTCGCGGCCATTGGGGACATAGAGTGACCAGATTTCGACATTGCGAATCACCGCGCCCAAAGCACGGGCCTCAGGCGCTTGTTCTTTGTCCTCATCATTGTGGTAGCCGGGTTGTTCAGGAAAACCCGTGATGACTTCGCTCGGTTCCTCGCGGCTGACGATGGCTACCCCGTTCCACTGGTTTAAGCCGTGGAATACGACGTGGTAGCCGGCATCTTCAAACAGTTCGCGCGGGAATTTATCATCAGCGACCTTGGTTTCTTGCAGGCACAGGACATCGATGTCGTGCTTGTCCATCAAGTTCAGCGCTCGCTCGCCGCGAGTGCGTACCGAGTTAATATTCCACGTGGCTATCCGCATGGTTTATAGATTACCTGGAATAACTTTCAGATAGCGATGCCGGTGGTGCTCGAGCATCCCCAATTTTTCATACAGTGCTACCGCGGCATCATTTCCCACGCTGACTTGCAGGTAGGCTTTCTCCGCGCCAGCGGCCTGGCCCCAGGCCATCGCCGCAGCCACCAGGCGTGCCGCTAAGCGCTGACGACGCGCGGATTCGCTCACTTTCACGCACGCAATACCCAACCACTTGGTGCCGTTTTCGGACTCCGTGATGGTCGCGCGCAGCACTGCTCCCAGGGGAGTGGTGAAAAAGGCGAGGGGGGCATCGACAAGCGAAGGCACAGCGAGGTCAGTATCTGCGTGGTCCGATAGCTCCAGCCACTCAGGCGTGGGGCTGGCAGCGATGTCGACCTCGAGTTTTTCATCGAGGTAGGGCTGGATGTCCTCAAGCTCGGCCAGATCGCGGGTCATGACGATTTTTTCCACATCCACATGGGCATGCGGAATTTTCAACGCGGAATTACCAATGCGCTCTGGCACCAGCAGCAAGCAGGGGAGATTGCGGCTGGAGTAAAAAGTCGTCAGCTCTGCCAGCGGCGCGGGCTCGAAACCGGCGGAGGGGCCCAGCGGGATAGCGGAATTAGTGCGCAAGGTCGTGCCGTCGCCGGCGCGCATCAGCCACTGGCCATTAGACGTCCACTGGTCGGTGTGGCCGGGATAAGACTTGGCGGAGGCGACTTCGACGTGGCGGATATCAGAATTTCGCACCGTGCGCGGCGAGAGCTTTTTAACGATATACAGCTCCTCGGCGGGAATGACCACCTCCGGCAGCACGGACGGATATCCGCCCACCATCTGCGGGCGGATGGTCAAGGGTTCTAAGGCCATGACATGACCGATCACGTCGCTGTGCCCGCCGCCTTGAAAGGTTCGGCGCGCAACCACGCGGTCATTGATAGTGATGGGGTCGGAGCGAAATGCCTTAGCCATAATTGCGGTATCGCCTTATTCGTCGTCGTGGCCAAATGGGTCGGTATCTTCCCCGGGCATCCAGGTTAGCCCCGGGACATTCCAGCCATTGGCTTTGATGGTCTTTTTCGCAGCGCGCTTATTACGGCCAATTAAAGTGTCGGTGTAGACGATGCCATCGAGGTGTCCGACCTCGTGCTGCAAGCAGCGGGCGAAAAAGCCGGTGCCTTCGACTTCGATGTCCTCGCCTTTTTCATTCAGCCCGGTGACCTTTGCCCAGTCCGCGCGGCCGGTGGGAAAACCTTCCCCGGGCACAGATAGGCAGCCTTCGTCATCGGAGCCGTCATCGGCAGGCATGGTCTCTGGGATTTCGGAGGTTTCCAGCACCGGGTTGATAATGCAGCCTTTGTGCATGTGGCCGTCATCGTCCGGGCAGTCATAGACAAACAAACGCTTGGCGATGCCCACCTGGTTTGCCGCCAAGCCCACCCCATGCGCGGCAGCCATGGTTTCACACATGTCTGCAATGAGGGTCTGCAATTCGGGGGAATCGATCGCCTCGGTGACCGGTTCAGTGGGGTTATGAAGGACAGGGTCGCCGTGGATCACAATTGCGCGGATAGTCATGGAATACAGTTTAAGCATGACTAGTGCAGGCGAGGGCAACGGGCTTGAAGAATTGAGCGAGATGGATCAGCAGATCCTGGATTTTGAGGCGCACGCGCCCAAAGCCATCGCATTGAAAGAAAAAGCGATTCGCGCCGAGCTGGATATTTCCCCGGTGCGCTATCACCAACGGCTCAACGTGATTGTCGAATTGCCTGCCGCGTTGGCGTATAACCCCGTGTTGGTCAAGCGGCTGTTGCGAAAACGTGGAGAACGCGAAGAAATTCGGCGCGCCGCGCACGGAAACCCCGACGAGGAACACTAGTGTTACTGGTGTGACTAATGAGACTGTAGATAATTCAGAGAACGAAGCTACCCAATCCGCCGACAAAGGTGCTGCAGCGGGCACCACGTTGCCGCTGCGTGGCTTTGCGATGGTTCTTATCGCCGTCGCAGTCATGTTTGGCCTGTGGGCTTTATATGCCTTTACTCAAGATGACAGCTCTGATCAGGCCTCGCAGAATACCAGCGAGCAGACTGATTCTGCCGGATCCAACCAAGCTGGTGAGCAGGAGCCGGGCACCGTTGGCGCTGATACCGCGGAGCAGTCCACGGATGTAGCACCACCGGCAGATGATGCTGATAAGCCTGAGCAGGATGCCGAAAAGCGCGACGAGGCAAAGCCTGCGCCTGAGCGCCCGGAGGCGCGCGAGGCGGATACGAAGGGGGCATCGACAAGCGGTGGCTCCGGCAATGCTGCACCGGCGGCACCGCTGAAGATTAACGTGCTAAATAACTCCATGACCCAAGGCCTTGCTGCCGATGTTGCAGATCGTTTGCGCGCCGATGGCCGCGAGCTGGGCGAGGTCGGTAACTTCTCCGAGGAAATCTTGCCGGAGACCACCGTGTTCTTCCCGAAGGGCAAGGCAGATGCCGAGCAGGTAGCGCGTGAGCTTGCCGATGAATACGACGGCGTTGCCCGCGAAAACTCCAATATCTTGCCGGATGAAACCCGCGATGGCATCACTATTATTCTTACTGAGAACTAGACATGTGAGAATGTAATCTCGCTCCAAGCAGGTGCCTCTGGGTACGATAGACCAGTGAGTAACACGGAATACGTCGAAGAGATCTTCGCCCGCTCCCCGCAGCCGACGCTGGGGGTTGAGTGGGAAGTGGCGCTGGTGGACCCCGTAACCCGTGATCTGGTGCCTCGGGCATCTGAAATTGTGGATGCGGTGGCGGATACCGCGCCCGACATCCACCTGGAAAAAGAGTTTCTACAAAACACAGTTGAGCTGGTCACCGGCATTTGCCACACCGTTCCTGAGGCAATTGCTGAGCTTACAACTGGAATCCGCGCGGTCCAGGCCGCGGCCACCGCACGCGATATTCGCGTGTGGGCTTCCGGCGGACACCCCTTTTCGGACTTTCGGAAAACCCGGTCTCGGAAAAGGAATCCTATTCGGAAATTATCAACCGCACCCAGTACTGGGGCCAGCAGATGTTGCTGTGGGGCACGCACGTGCACGTCGGTATCTCCCACGAGGACCGCGTGTGGCCGATTATCAATGCGTTGATGACGAAGTACCCGCACCTTTTGGCTATTTCCGCCTGCTCTCCGGGCTGGGATGGCTTGGATACCGGCTATGCCTCCAACCGCACCATGCTGTACCAGCAATTGCCGACCGCCGGGATGCCGTATCAATTCCACGACTGGGCCGCGTGGCAGGACTATATGCGCGACCAAGCCATCTCTGGCGTGATTAACCACACCGGCTCCATGCACTTTGATATCCGCCCGGCGTCAAAGTGGGGCACCATTGAGGTGCGCGTATCTGATGCTTCCTCGAACCTGCGCGAGCTTTCTGCCATCGTGGCGCTCACACATTGCTTAGTGGTGCACTTTGACCGCATGATTGACGCCGGCGAACCCCTGCCGATCTTGCAGCAATGGCACGTGGCGGAAAATAAATGGCGCGGTGCACGCTACGGCATGGATGCTTTGGTGATTACCTCCCGTGCCACCGATGAGCGCTGGGTCGAAGATGAGCTGGCTGATCTAGTCGATGAGCTCACGCCGTTGGCTGAAGAACTCGGCTGCGCGCGCGAATTGCAGCTGGTGTTAGAAATCATCGACCGCGGCGCCGGCTATGAACGCCAGCGCAAGCAATTCCAAACCTCTGGCGACTGGAAGAGCGTGGTTGATATGACCTGCGACGAGTTAGATACTTATTTGCCGCTGGTCGAAGAAGAAGCCCGCGACGGCAATAGCCCCGACAGCGCGTAACCCGCGATAAAGAGCACGCCGGTGCCAATAAAGACCGTGGCACCGAAGCCGTTGACATCGTCTAAATACCGGTATGACATCGCATTCCACACGATGTGGGTGACAAAAGGCGACGCGGCGATAAACATCACGAGCAAGGACGCAAGGCCGGCAACCTGCGCGCCGAACCAACCGTGAAGGCGCTGGCCAATCCAGTTGTTGACGCTGAGCAAAATCGCGAGGAATAGCGGCAGAATCCACACCCAGTGGTGGTACCAGGAAAACGGCGAGACCAAGCAGGAAGAAATTCCGGTCAGCGCCATGGCCACGGTGGCATTGTGGCGCCGGGCGGCAACGTAGACGGCGATGCAGGTCAGCACGAAGACCACGAGCACCGCAGCAATCCACCAGATGCCACCTTCGATGCTAAACTCCCGCTCGAGTACCGAACGAATCGACTGCGCGCCGGGGTTTTCATGGTCGCCCACGCGTGAGGAATCGAAGATCGCGCGCATCCAGAAATCATGCGCATCGGGGATAAGCCAATAGCCCACGCCCACGGTGGCGAGGAAGGTCACGATGGAAATTCCTGCAGCCCACCAGCGGCGCTGGAATAACAACACCAAACCCAAAAAGGCTGGTGTTAGTTTCAATCCGGCTGCCAGACCAATGCCGATGCCGGGCAGGCGCCACTTGGGAAGGAAGTCCAAAGCAACCAGCAGCATAAGGAAGACATTGATCTGGCCGAAAAATAGTGTGCCATGCACAGGTTCGGTGGCAACTGCGGCAAGCGTTAACAACGCGCTGATGAGCCAGTTGGACGGGCGGAAGCCGTAGCCACGCTCGCGAAAGACCAGCAGGAAGACGAGAAATAGCGCGAGCGCCGTACCACCTTGCCACAAGATAATCAGCCAGTTATCGCTGAGATAGCTCAAGGCAGTAAACACCACTCCGGCGAAAGGCGGGTAGGTAAACGGCAACTCGCCGACATAGGCCTGGTCGTAGAGCAGGCCGCCGTCGACGATGTCCAGGCCAGCCAGGACGTAGATATGTAAATCCAGCGGCACGCGCCACACCAGGGCGTGGGGCCCGTCAAAATTGTGGATTCGAAGAATCGCCCAGACGGCGAATGCCCCAAGGGCAATCGCCAGGGAAGTGGTGCCCCAGAACTTTTTCACGCGTGGTATCTCTATCTACTCGTTGTTAGCCTCTATAAAAGTTACACCCTCTACCGAGGGCTTGTTACCTATTTACGGCGCATTTGCTTGGTCGCAGGCTGGTCATTGCGCGACATCTGGTCATCGTCGGCGTACAGGCCCTCGCGGCGCGAAATACGCGTCATGCGCTGAGCAGTCACCGGGCTGGTCGCCAAAGCAAAGACCACGAGCAAGAATAAAATTCCTAAGTCGCCGCGTTCAGCCACCCCAAAAGATTCAGATCCGGTCACCCGGATTCCCGCGCCGAGGATGGTAAATACCAAACCGACAGTTTGCGGTTTGGTGACGAAGTGGATGCGCGCCATCGGGTCGAGAAAACGTGCCACGCCTATCGATGCAGACAGCACCAACAAGGCGCCGGCGAAGATGAGGACGAGGGAGGCGATATCAGCAAAAAGTGCGTAGCTCATTAATTGTCCCTCTTCCTAAAGCGAGTAACGGAAACCGTGGAAATAAAGCCCAGCAGCGCGACGACGAGCATGGCATTGCTGACCGTGGTATCCAGCGTCCAACAGATATACACGGCCATCGCGCACTGGAACATGGCGACGAAGCCATCCATGCCCACCAGCCGGTCCATGGAGTTCGGACCTTTGACGATACGCCACGTAGTCAGCAAGAAGGACGCAACAAACATCGCCGCGGCGACGGACAATAGCGCGTTATAAATTGTGGGATCCATTATTTGTGTTTCCCTTCGAAGATAGAAATCATACGGCGCTCAAGGCTGACCAAGTTGGCGACTTCGCGGTCGATATCTTCTTGCGTCGTAGCATCAAGAACGTGCACGGTCAGCATGCGGTTAGCAATATCAATTTCGGCCACGGTGCCGCCCGGCTGCAGGTTGTATAACACCACCGCGAAGGTTAAGACCAGCTCATTTTCCACGCGCATCGGCCCGCGCAAAATGGCATTCTTGGGCTTTTCTCCCGGACGAACCGCAATCCAGCCGACTTTTAGCGAAGCCCATAAAAGCTCGCCCGTCCAAACACACATGTAGCGAAATAGCCTGCCCCAGGCCACATTGAGATCACTAATCGGCATAGCCGGCAGCGGCAAAAAGAAGACAATGCCTGCGCCGATCAACACACCGGCGATGACATTAGCCCAGGTGACCTCGCCCATGAGCAAGCACCACATGATGGCGAGCCACAAGATAAAGGAAGGGCGGAAGCGGTGGCGTGCGCCCGTTAGATAATTCCTCACTAGTTCTCCTCCCCAGCATCAGCCGCTGAATCCGAGAAATTATAGGTGCCGTTTCTCGTTGGCTCCGGCCCCGGAAGGGGATGGTTACGGTTCTCAATGGAATCGCGGTCAATGTAGCGATCTTGCGGGTCCAGGTGACGTGTTGGATTATCGGAGTGATCACCTAAGACCGCATCTTGATAAATCGACTGGTCTTGCGCCGACTCTGCCGAGCGGGAAGTAATCCCCGATACCGGGCCGGCGACAAAGGTAATCAGCGTGGACGCGACGACCAAGAGTGCGGTCGAGCCAAACATTCCAAAGGGCAAGCGACCGACATCGGCGCGCTCTGAATAGGCGACCTCATCCGTGACATCGGCGAGCGGTGCAGGGCGTGCGAGTGCAACGTGGCCTTCGGGAGCATCGGCACGGTCGCGCAAAAAGCCCTTCGACCAGACCAAGACCATGACGTACAAGGTCAGCAGCGAGGTAATCACAGCGCCGCCAATAAGTACCCACGACATCCACGAGCCATCATTCGCGCCAGCTTCCAAGAGCAAAATCTTGCCCATGAAACCAGAAAATGGAGGAATACCACCGAGGTTCATCGCGGGGATGAAGTACAAAATGGAGATAACCGGGGCGGTGTAGAGCAGCGAGCCTAAACGCCGCAGCGAGGAGGTGCCCGATTGCCTTTCGATGAGGCCCACCACCAAAAACAGTGCCGTTTGCACCAAAATGTGGTGAACTGCGTAGAAAATTGCACCGGATAGCCCCTGCGCGGTGCCAATAGCCACACCAAAGATCATGTAACCGATGTGGCTGACCAGGGTAAATGACAGTAGACGTTTGATATCGGTCTGCGCCATCGCGCCCAAAATACCAATGAGCATGGTCGCCAGCGCCACCCACATCAACAATCCATCGAGCGAGCCATCGGTAAAGACCGCGGAGCGCATTCGGATGATGGAATAGACACCGACCTTGGTCAACAAACCAGCAAACACGGCGGTGACCAACGCGGGCGCGGTGGGGTAGGAGTCCGGCAGCCAGGCATCGAGTGGCACCACAGCGGCCTTAATGCCGAAGGCAACCAGCAAGACGCCGAAAATGGCAGTGCGGGTGCCTTCCGGAATCTCTTGAATGCGGATACCGATCTGCGCCATGTTAACGGTACCGACTGCGGCATAGGTAAGTCCGATACCCAGCAGGAAGATCATGGACGAGACCATGGAAACCATCACATAGCCCACGCCTGCGCGCACACGTGCGGGAGAGGCACCTAAGGTCAGCAGCACATAGGACGCGACGAGGAAGACCTCGAAACCAACGTAGAGGTTGAATAGGTCTCCGGCTAGGAAGGAGACATTCACGCCCATCGTCAGCAGCATATAAGTCGGCAAGAAGACCGTGACTGGCTCGTCTTTACCGCCATCGCGCACACCTTGTGAAATGGCGTACCACATCACTGAAAACAAAACGATGGACGAAGTAAAGAGCATGACCGTCGACAAGCGATCTGCGACCAAGGTAATGCCAACCGGTGCATCCCAGCCACCGACCTGCAAAGTCTGGATGCCATCGAAATCTGCGACCGCCAACAGCGTCAGGCTGACCAAGGCCGATAATGCCAGCATGAAGAACGCTACCTGGGATTGCACTTGGCGAAAGCGCGCCAACAGCAGCGTTAGTGCGGCACCCGCGACTGGAATTAAGACCGGCAGCGGAATGAGATAGCTAATATATGGCAGCACGAGCTGCACATACGAGGCAATGAGATCACTCATCCTTGACCCCCTTGACTGGCTCTTCGAAGAAGCGAGGGCCGAAGGTATCGCCTTCCTTAGTGGCGCGACCAGTGGTCGGGTCAGAAGACGCGTCCTGGTCGGGAGCAGCCGATGGGCGAGTTGCCATCGATGCCACTGCTACGTCATCAACATCGTCTTCAATAACGTCATCGGTGCGGTAGCGGTACTGGCGGTAAGCAAGCGTCAAAATAAACGCTGTCAACGCCATGGAAATCACAATCGCTGTCAAAATCATGGCCTGCGCTAGGGGGTCGGCGATGTCTTCGCCATAGGGTGTGGACTCACGACCCATTATCGGTGGGGAACCCGCGGAGCCGCCAGCTTGGATGATGATGAGGTTGACGGCATTGCCGATGAGCAAGATCCCCAGCAGCATTTTGGTCATGGCGCGGTCGAGCACCAAGTACACGCCCGCGGCCATCATGGCACCGGAGGCGAGGAGAAACATGAGGTTGGCTTCCATTTACTTCTCCTTTTCGTCTTCGTTGTTGAGGATCTTGCTAATCGGACTGGAGTTGGCCGAAGGCTGCGAGTTGTCCGAGTCCGGCACTGATTTCTGCGGCGGAACTTCCGTGGGCATATCAATCTCTGCGGTGCCTGAGGTATCGGTGCTTGGCTCCGACGTTGTTCGGGCTGTTGCCGCCGCCTTGACGCGAGCTTTTCGCTGACGGTTCTTACGCGCCAGAGAACGCGCGCGGTCGCGAGCGCGTTGCTTACGAATTTCTTCTTCTTCGTCAAGCTTGCCGCCGAGTGAATGCAGGATGTGCATGGTCAAACCAATAACGATGAGATAGACACCGAGGTCAAAGACCAGTGCGGACGGCAGTGATACCTCGCCGATTAACGGCAGATCCAAGGTTCCGTAGGCCGAAGCCAAAGGTGGCATACCCCAGAGCATCGGTCCGACAGCTGCGGCGATAGCAAAGAACAAGCCGGCGCCCATGATGCGTCCGCCATCGATAGGCAATGCTTCTTCCAGCTCTGCTCGTCCTCCGGCTAAGTAACGCAAGATAAATGCCAGCGCTGCGACCAACCCACCAGCAAACCCGCCACCGGGGGCATTGTGGCCGGTGAAGAAGAAGTACAGCGAGAGCGCAATCATGGAAGGGAAAAGCACGCGGGTGGAAACATCGACCATCAACGAGCGGTTGAGCTGCTGCTCAGTTTCCACTCCGGCAGCCAACCAGCGGCGACCGGTCACGCGCAGCGTGGGGCGACGGGACTCGCGAGTAAAGGACTGCGTGCGGTAAATCAACGAGGCGACACCGGTTGCTGCAATAACCAAGACGGTGATTTCGCCGAAGGTATCCCAAGCACGGATATCAACCAGCAAGACGTTGACCGCGTTGGCGCCGTGGCCAATTTCCTTTGCCAAATCCGGCATGTGAATAGAGATGGACTCTTCCGTGCGGGCATTGACCGCGAACATAGTCAAAATAATCGTCAACAGACCCACACCGATGGCCAACCAGGCGCGTAGCCGGTTGTGGCGAGGTTCTCCACGCCACTCAGTATTTGGGGGCATCTTACGCAGCACCAGCATGAACAAGACCATGATGATCGTCTCAACCAGCAGCTGAGTCAGCGCCAAGTCCGGTGCACCGTGCAGGGCAAAGATAAAGGATAACCCGTAGCCAGAAATACCCACGATGATGACGCCGGATAAACGGTTATGAGTAATCGTGGCACCTACAGCAGCAGCAATGATGATCACCGCTGCGAAGAACTGCCACGGATTTTCGGCGACAATCATGCGCACATTGGTGAGATCGCCGAAGACAATGGCGAAGGCTGGCAGCAAGATCAGACATGCAAAAATTGTGGTTAGGTTGAGCTGCAGGGAGCCGCGCTGCGTATTTGCGGTAATGCGCAAGGAAAGATTGCGCAGGCCGACCAAGATGGCGTCATAAGCATTGTCTGCATTACCCAGTGCCGCGTATTCACCTTGGAATGGCCGCAGCAGATGACGCTGCCAGTGCAGCGCGCAACCAGCGATGATGATGACCGCTGAAATTCCTAACGCAACATTAAACCCGTGCCACAAGGCAAGAACCGTGCCATCCGGACCGTAGAGTTGACCTAAGTGCTGGTTGATCGGATCAGACATCAACTTCGGGAACAGACCGAAGATGACAGTCAGCGTGGTAAGAACTGCCGGTGCAATCCACAGTATCGGCTGAATCCGGTGCATTTCTGCCACTGGTTTGGACACCGCATCATTTTTGGTAGAAAAAGCTCCCCACAAAAAGCGCAGGGCATACGCCATGGTCAACACCGAACCGAGAATGATGCCAATCAGCATCATATTGCGTGGCATGCCGGTCAGTAGCTCTTCGTGCATGACGGCATCGATGACCGCTTCTTTGGTGACAAAGCCAAATAGCGGCGGGATACCAGCCATGGACAGTGCGGAGATCACCGCAAGCACAAAGATGAATGGTTCCTTGAGTGCGAGACCGGACAGCTTGGGAATCTCGCGGGTGCCGGTGGCGTGGTCGATGGCGCCGACAATCATAAACAGCGTCGCTTTAAACAAGGAGTGTGCGAAGGTCAGCGCCAGTGCAGCCATCATGGCTTCACGCGAGCCGATGGCCATAATCGAGATGATAAAGCCCAGCTGGGAGACGGTGCCGTAGGCCAAAACCAGCTTGAGGTCGATTTGTTTTAAGGCCATCCAGCCGCCCATGAGCATCGTGGCTAAACCAATGGGGATGACAACTAAGTGCCAGGCGGAGACTTCCTGGAATTCTGGTGCCAAGCGTGCGACCAAGTAGATGCCAGCTTTGACCATGGCCGCAGAGTGCAGATACGCCGAGACCGGGGTCGGCGCAGCCATGGCTCCAGGCAACCAGAAGTGGAACGGGATATTAGCGGACTTCGACAGTGCGCCGGCCAAAATCAAGCACAGGGCAACCGTGACATACGGGGTATTCGCCCAGCCGTCATATGCCATGATGTCGCTAAAGTGCCACACACCGGTCTGACGTCCCAAGATGATGATGCCGACCAACATCGCCAAGCCGCCCGCGGCGGTGACCATCAGCGCCTGCGTTGCGGAGCGACGGGAGGAAGCACGCTCGCCGTAATACGCCACCAACAGGAAGGACAGCACGGAGGTGATTTCCCAAAAGACGTACATCAACAGCAGGGAATCAGATATGACCAGGCCATACATCGCGGTGGCAAAGCCAATCATCTGCGCGCCGAAGAGCGTTAAGCGCCGGGGAACGGCATCAAAATAGCCCCAACAGTAAAGAAGTACGAGCGCGCCCACACCGAGGATGATGAGGGAAAAGAGCGCGGCTAGCCCGTCGAGGCGGAAGTCTAAGTTCAGGTGTGCTGCGGGCATCCATTCGATGCTGGCGCTGTGGTCCAGGTTTCCTTGGACCATTTGTTGCACAACCCAGATAAACCCTCCGGCGGGCACGAGTGCCAACAGCCCGAAGGCAGATCGCCCGAGTGCGTGGAGTAAAAAAGGCGCACACAGCGTCGCGGCAATTAGAGCTAACAGCAATATCAGCACGGTATTCGGTGCTCTCCCACTTTAGTTAGCGAAGCAATAGTGCTCCTTAAAACGGACAGGGTAGGGGGCCACCGGTACTCCGCTTTATCGACTTTCAACCCGCGCTGTCCCAGCGGTGGCAAAGCGAGCGCATGAAAGTGCTGTTTACCGTTTATTACTGCAACATCTAAGGAATCTCCAACATGAACATGCGCGATCCTGGGTGAGGCTGCTGCACGATCATGTTGAGGCGGCGTCGATAGAAAACGGCGCGGCCAACACAGCCAATAGTAGCGTGACGTGGATAATTTTGAAAGATAATTTCAAATTACACAGTATTATATAGTGCGCTTGCGCTCGTTTGCGCTTTTTCTGTCGATCAATAGTTGATGCCGCAGTTGCGTGTTTTTGCTGTGCGCTGGCACGTTGTGCCGTCACGCGAATTTTTTGCCACGAAATGCATTGCTTTTCGATGCCACCTGCGCAAAAACGTTAAGTTTGCCACATCCAGGTGTAACCGGCGATAAAACACTCATTTCACTCCCGTCACAGTTGCCACATGGGAGCGAAATTGCCGCGGATTAGCGAAAGTGCGTGAGGAAAAGCGCTTCGGTCTGCGCCATGCGTTCAATCTCAGAAGGGTCAACTGATTCCTGCGGGGAGTGAATAGCCGAGGTCAGATCTGCGGCACCGAACAGCGCAATCTCGGAATCCGGAAAAACTTCGTGCAATTCCACGGTCAAAGGAATGGATCCTCCCGTACCGATTTCGCTGGCATCCATGCCGTAGGCATCAGACATGCACTCGCGCAAAAGGTTGAGGATCTCGCCGTCTTCATCCGCAGCGTAGGAGCGATTGATGGCGAGAATCTCGGCGCTAAGCTGCGCGCCCCACGGCGTATGGTTTTCTAAGTGCTCAATCAATAGCTTGGCGGTCTTTGCCGTGGTAATCCGCTTGCCTGCGCTATTGCGCTGACGTGGTGGCACCCGCAAATTCAAATGCGCCTCAGCGGTCGCCGGCACGGCGTTAATGGCATCTTCCACCGGTGTCGACGAAAAGCCCGTGATAGATACCGCCGGCCGCGCCCAAATAAAGCTCGCGATATCTCCCTCGGGCAGCTCCGTCTCGTCGAACATGCCGGTATCTGCGCGGAACTTCTCTTCCGGATATTCTTCCCCGTCCCACTCGCCGGTGCAGTCGACACCATCAATAACGCAGCGGCCTTCTTCATCGCGCACGGAATCGAGCGCCCGGATAAGGGCTGCGACGGCATCGACAGCCGCACCGCCAAATTTTCCAGAGTGCACGGGCGCTTCCATGGTTTCGCAGTGCACGCGAATCTGTGCGGACCCGCGTTGCAAAGTCACCACGGATGGCACACCAGGTTCGGTATTTCCGGTATCTACGACGAAGATGGCTTCTGCTTCAAAAAGCTCCGGTCGCTCAGTCAACAGGTGCTTGAGCCCCAGCCCGCCATTTTCTTCCGAGCCCTCGATGACGAATTTGATGGTGGGAAGATTCGGCTGATCTTTAATAAGGCGCAAAACTTCCAGGTGCATCGCGATATGACCCTTGCAATCTGCGGTGCCGCGACCCCACCAGCGACCATCGCGCTCGGTGACTTCCAACGGCTCATTGTCCCATTCCTCGCGCGGGCCCAGCGGCACAATATCGTGGTGGGCATAGAGCAAAACCGTGCGATTATTGTGCGGATCTCCGGCAACCTCACCGAGGATAGCCAGAGAATTATCGACGCCCTCAATAATCTGTGTGTTCGCGCCGACCTCCACAAACGCATCGTGGGCCCACTGGGCGCAGGCCTCGTACTGCTTGCGCAGAGAAGAATCTGCGTGCACAGATTCAAAGGCGACCATGTGCTCAAGGTCCGCAAGAATTCTTGTCCGGGAGGGGCTAAACATAAAAATAGCTTAGCCACCCTAATGGCGGCTAAGCCGTTATCACACTCGTGCGCAGCAATTATTGGTAGCGCTGCAAGAAAAGAGCTTCCGCGGTGGCGATGTGCTCGATCTCTGTGGGATCGACGGATTCATTAGGGGAGTGGATCGCACATTGGGGTTCTTCCACGCCGAACAGTGCAATCTCCGCATTCGGATGCGCATCTTGTAACTCGACAGTCAACGGAATAGAACCACCCATGCCCATCGTTCCGGTTTCTTTGCCGTAGGCCTCAGAGAGGCACTGCTCCAAAACCTTGAGGGCTGGCTTGTGCAAGTCGGTTTCAAAACCGCGCGCAGCTTCAATCACTTCCGCGGTCAGGTGCGCGCCGAAAGGAGTGTGCGCCTTCAAGTGCGCGATAACAGCCTCGGCAATCTCTTGTGGGTCAGATGCCGCTGGCACGCGCACATTGAGCATGGCCTCAGCTGTTGCGGGAACCGCATTAACCGCTTGGTCCACGGGCGTGGAAGTAAAACCGGTCACGGTGACCGACGGGCGCGCCCAGACCAAGTCCCCGGCATCAGTATTCTCGTCGCCGGCAATCTCGGTGCCCTCAAGCAAACGTGCATCCTTTCGGAAATCCTCGGCAGGGTACGAGCGGCCTTCCCATTTCGCCTCGGAGTCGGTGCCTTCGATGACGGTCGCACCGGTGGCATCGTAAAGCGAATCTAGCGCACGCATCAATGCCTTGACCGCATCTGGTGCTGCGCCGCCAAACTGGCCAGAGTGCGCCGGGCTGGACAAAGTATCTATCTGCACCCGAACCTGCGCCGAGCCACGAAGGGAAGAAGTCAGGGTTGGTTCGCCAACCGCCCAGTTGCCGCAATCGGCGATGAGGATGGCATCGGCAGCAAATGCTTCCGGGTTTGTGGCGATGAGCTTGGACAGGCCCGCTCCACCCATTTCTTCGGAGCCTTCAATTAGCGCCTTGATATTAAGGTCCGTACCGCCGGTGGCTTCAAGCGCACGCAGGGCAGCCAAGTGCATCACCACATTGCCCTTACAATCTGCCGCGCCGCGCGCGTACCAACGACCATCACGCTCCGTGAGAGTAAACGGATCCGAATCCCACTTGTTTAGATCGCCTGCGGGAACGATGTCATAGTGCGAATACAACAGCACCGTCTTGGCGCCTTCTTTACCGGCGCGTTCGCCCAAAAGCGTCACGGAGCCATCCTCGGTGACGTGTTCTTCGACTGTCAGGCCCGCGTCCTTCAGCGCGCTGCTCACCCAATTCTTAGCACCCTCCATCTCGTCTTTGAGTTCTTCGATGGTGTGCACCGAATTAAAACTTACGAGTTCGGAAAGTTGGGTGAAGATCTTGTCGCGATCGTTTTCAATGATGTCCTTAATATCAGCCATGTCCCCAACTTACACCGCAGCGCCGTTCCAATAGGTGGAATGGCAAGAAGAAAGAAATGCGCTTTATAGGCCGGCGAATCGTCCATAAAATGACCGAGGAGGCTGTTGAAATGACCACCTGGACACCTGGCAGCGAAGGCTGCTAGCGCGCCGGGCGGATGGGCGGATTTATGCCCGTGCAGGTGAGCCGGATTTTTCGGATCGCCCGTGGCGTTTTTTCTTGCACTCGAGGGGTGAGAGTGCCAGAATGGTTGCTGACACCAGGTTGAGGTTGGTACACACTCACCAATCCTGCCGTCGCGGGCGCCTGCGTGACCGATAACCCTTGAGTGAAACCCAATCTAGGAGATTAAAACACTATGGCAAAGATTATTGCCTTCGATGAAGAGGCACGTCGTGGTCTTGAGAGTGGTCTTAACACTCTGGCAGACGCAGTAAAGGTAACCCTAGGCCCAAAGGGACGCAATGTCGTTTTGGAAAAGAGCTGGGGCGCTCCAACCATTACTAACGATGGTGTTTCCATCGCTCGCGAGATCGAGCTCGAGGAACCATACGAAAAGATCGGCGCAGAGCTGGTTAAGGAAGTTGCTAAGAAGACTGATGACGTCGCCGGCGACGGCACCACCACCGCAACCGTCCTGGCTCAGGCACTGGTTAGCGAAGGTCTGCGCAACGTAGCTGCTGGTTCTAACCCAATGGGCATCAAGCGCGGCATCGAAGCAGCCACCAGGGCTGTTGTTGACGCATTGCTCGAATCCGCAAAGGACATCGAGACCCAGGAGCAGATTGCTACCACCGCTGGCATTTCCGCTGCGGACCCGGCAATTGGCGAAAAGATTGCGGAAGCAATGTACACCGTGGGCAATGGTGCGGTGAACAAGGATTCCGTCATCACCGTCGAAGAGTCCAACACCTTCGGCGTTGACCTTGAGGTCACCGAAGGTATGCGCTTCGACAAGGGCTACATCTCCGGCTACTTCGCAACTGACGTGGAGCGCCAGGAAGCAGTCCTCGAAGACCCATACATCCTGCTGGTCTCCTCCAAGATCTCCAACATCAAGGACCTGGTTCCTTTGCTGGAGAAGGTTATGCAGGCTGGCAAGCCACTGCTGATCATCGCTGAAGACGTTGAGGGCGAAGCGCTGTCCACCCTCGTTGTCAACAAGATCCGCGGCACCTTCAAGTCCGTTGCTGTGAAGGCACCAGGCTTTGGCGATCGTCGCAAGGCAACCCTGCAGGATATGGCAATCCTGACCGGCGGCCAGGTCATCTCTGAAGAAGTTGGCCTGTCCCTGGAAACCGCTGACCTGCCACTGTTGGGCCAGGCACGCAAGGTTGTTGTCACCAAGGATGAGACCACCATCGTTCAGGGTGCTGGCTCCCAGGAGCAGATCGACGGCCGCATCAAGCAGATCCGCGCCGAGATCGAAAACTCTGACTCCGACTACGACCGTGAGAAGCTGCAGGAGCGCTTGGCTAAGCTCTCCGGCGGCGTTGCAGTCCTCAAGGTTGGCGCTGCTACCGAGGTTGAACTCAAGGAGCGCAAGCACCGCATTGAAGACGCAGTCCGCAACGCCAAGGCTGCTGTCGAAGAGGGCATCGTTGCCGGCGGCGGTGTAGCACTGCTGCAGGCAGCATCCGCACTCGACGCACTGGAGCTTTCCGGTGACGAGGCAACCGGTGCCAACATCGTTCGCTCCGCACTGTCTGCTCCACTGAAGCAGATTGCTTACAACGCTGGCCTCGAGCCAGGCGTTGTTGCTGACAAGGTTGCATCCCTGCCAGACGGCCAGGGTCTGAACGCTCAGACCGGCGAGTACGTTGACCTCATGGAAGCAGGCATCAACGACCCAGTGAAGGTCACCCGCTCCGCACTGCAAAACGCTACCTCCATTGCTGCACTGTTCCTCACTACCGAGGCAGTAGTTGCTGACAAGCCAGAGCCAAATGCTCCAGCTATGCCAGACGCTGATGCAATGGGCGGCATGGGCTTCTAAGTCCCCGCTGCACGCGCATTAACGCGCAACTCTAAGCTCACCGTTTCCTGAACTAGGAAACGGTGAGCTTTTCCTTTATGTACTATGCCCAAACTCCTGATTCTCGGCCCCGCCGCGCTGTCACTCAGCAGAAGTGGAGTCAATCAGAAAATGTCTTTACTTAGCGAAATTTGAATACTGCGTCAGCAAGAAATGACCAGAAAGCGCGCCACCGTGAACGAAATGCGAAAATTGCTTTTGTAGATCTAACCAGTAGTTATATGTTTGGCGCAGCGAGGCTGACCCCGTATTAGGGTAAAAATATACCAAGCGTGAAGATATTTTGAAGGAAATTTTCAGCCGAAAAAGGACTTAACGCCATAACTGCTGCTCATCGCCAACAATTAACCTTGGTGAAATCTGTGAAACTTTAAGTAAATGGCATGTTAAAACCGCAGTTCAGCATGGTCACTTCACGGCAGGGAAATTACGAAATGTCGTACTGGCAGATCGAGATCGAGCTGCATCCATCCTGGTGAATAAATTTTGAGGAAAAACTTTTTGCATATTTAGGGTTGAAAAGTGACCGGTTTGTGACATGATATTCGGTGTGACGCCCGACAGGGTGTCTGCAAATCCGCAAACACCTCCGGGCACGAGTCCGGACTTCACATAGGAGATCACAATGGATCTATCTTTCATCCAGGAGCAGCTCGACACTTTCGCTACCTTCGCTGGCGCAATCGGTGACTTCCTGCAGAAGCCACTCGAGTTCTTCCAGGGCCTGTTCGGCTGGTTTGACACCCCAGAAGGCGCTGACGAGAGCCAGTTCGAGCAGGACTGGGCAGATACCTCCAGCGCTCTCGGTTCCTCCAACGAAGCTGAGTCTGGCGAAGAGGCTGGCTCCTCCCTGAGCAGCTCTGACGAAGAAGAAAAGTAATTTAGCTGCCAATTGGCAACTAATCAATCACTAAACAACTAAAGTGTGCGGCGATGAAGTCCGGCTCACTGTATCTCTAAAGGAGTAATATCATGGAAGATTTCTTCGGTTCTTGGACTGGCCTGTCCTCTGAGGGTGTCCTCGGCTCCCTCCTCCCATTGCTGGAGACCGCTGGCGACTGGGCTGGCGCTGCCGCTGACCTGATTGGTCTGGTTCTTTAATTAGTCACTGTTTAAGCAGTAACTAACCCAAAGCCCCCGCTTCTTGAGCGGGGGCTTTGCTGATCGGTAGCGGATGAAAGATATCCCGGTCCTCAGCGCGCCTGAATTACTTTTAACGATTAAACTAGCCACTATGGCTGATATTAAAGACGATGAATTACCAGTTATCGATCTGGCAAAGACCGACGGTTATGTAGTCGATGACTCGGACGAAGATGATCCGAGCTTGATTATGCCCGATGGTTCCGCGGTTCAGACTTGGCGCGAGAACTATCCTTATGACGAGCGCATGTCCCGCGAGGAGTACGAGGTCACCAAACGCGCGCTGCAGATCGAGCTGTTGAAATGGCAGAACTGGACCAAGGAAACGGGTCAACGCCACATCATCTTGTTTGAAGGCCGCGACGCTGCTGGTAAAGGCGGCACCATTAAGCGCTTTAATGAGCACCTGAATCCGCGTGGTGCGCGCACCGTGGCATTAGAAAAGCCTTCCCCACGCGAATCAACGTCGTGGTATTTCCAGCGCTACATTAAACACTTTCCAGCGGGCGGAGAGATCGTCTTCTTTGACCGCTCTTGGTATAACCGTTCCGGCGTTGAACGCGTGATGGGCTTTTGCACCGAATCACAGCACGCGGAGTTTCTCCGCGAGGTTCCAATGTTGGAAAACATGTTATTAGGCTCTGGCATTTCGCTGACGAAGTTGTGGTTCTCTGTCACGCGTAAAGAGCAGCGCACGCGCTTCGCGATTCGCCAGATTGACCCTGTGCGGCAGTGGAAGCTCTCGCCCATGGACTTAGCCTCCCTGGACAAGTGGGATGATTACACGCGCGCGAAAGAAGAACAGTTTCGCTATACCGACACCGATGAGTCCCCGTGGATCACGATTAAGTCGAATGACAAAAAGCGCGCGCGTATTAACGCGATGCGTTATGTCTTAAGCAAGTTTGAATACACCAATAAGGATCATTCGGTGGTGGGGGAGCCGGATGAAAACATCGTCAAGCGAGGCCGCAATCAAATCGGTGACTAAGCCCGCCTAAGTGTCAGTCAGATAAAGATAATGGTCGCTCCAGGATGAACCCGGAGCGACCATTATTGTGTTTTCAACTGCTGAAGATTAGCGCGCGGTGACCTTTCCAAAAAGACGCGCAACGGGCGCCAGCAGCATTGGACGTGCCGCAATCCACGCTGCCGCGAGCACTACCAATGAGCCTAAGAAGATGAAGAAACCCGTCCAGTTATTGGCATACACCGTCGGATCGACATCACCTTGGGCCGCATACATGTGGTTGAGGTTGCGCAGCGCACCAGTGGCCAAGACCAAGACCACGTGGACGATGATGAAGATGACCAAGTAAATCATCACTGGGTAGTGAATCTTGCGCGCTACCGGTGCTGGGTAGAACTTCGATGCCTTTGTCCATTTCTTCGACCAGAAATGACTCATTCGGAACCCGGAGACAATTGCCAGTGGTGCCGCAACGAATACCGTGAGGAAATACGTGAGAAGCTGCAAGGCGTTGTAGTTTGCCCAACCGTTTTCGGTTGGCCAATCCAAGGTAAGATACTGCAATCCTGCCGATAGGGCATGCGGGAAGACCTCCCAGCTAGTCGGGACAATACGCATCCAGTGACCGGTGACGAAGAGCAAGACGATAAAGATTGCGCCATTGATGACCCAGAGGAGATCCAGAACCAGGTGGAACCACAAAGTAAGGCTAATCTTCGCCGATGATTTCTTGGGCGTGAAATATGCCGCCGGCTTGCGCTCATACCGGATTTGCAGACCGCTGCGAATAATCAGCACGATGAAAAACATGTTGAAAAAGTGCTGCCAGTTCATCCACGCCGGGATGCCGACTGGCGCATTATCTGGCAGCGGCATGTGCCCGGAGTAGCGGTTGAGGAAATCTGTACCCATCTCGGTGGTGAAGAAATACCTCGCCCCGAAGACCGCCAAGGCCAGCAGGATTGCCAGCCCAATGATGACGGCGATTCCTCCGCCGATCCATTGCTTTAGCGTGAAGCGACCATAATTCTTGTCGGCGGTCTTCTTTGTCTCAGCGGGCTTTGCAGTTGGCTTCGCTGCTGCTGGCTTTTGCGTTGCCGGAGCCGCTGGCTTGGCAGGCGCACTTGCTTGTGGCGCAGCCGGAGCGGATGGTGTGCTGGGGCTACTCGGTGCCGCAGGGGCGGATGGTGCTCCGGGAGCGCTCGGAGCTGCGGGCGCACCTGGAACACCTAGTGTGGCAGGTGCAGCGGATGCGGGCGCCGACGGCGCTGCGGGTGGTGTTGGAGCAGATGGTGCTTGTGGCGCATTGGGTGCGCCGGGGACGATTGTCTCCGTACTAGTTGGAGGTGCAGGCGCGGCCGGCGCAGCAGGTGCCGCGGGTGCGGTGGACGCTGCTTGTGCTGTCGGTGCTGGCGGTGCGGCTGGAGCATTGGGAGCCGTGGGAGCAGCAGGTGCTTGTGGTGCACTCGGTGCGCTGGGCGCAGTTGTTTCCGTATTGCTTGGAGGTGCAGGCGCGGCAGGGGCAGCCGGAGTAACCGCAGCCGCAGGAGTTGGCGGAGCCGGTGGCACTGTGGGCGCTTCAGCGTCAGTGCTTGCGCTAGGAGCTGGCGGAACTGCGGGAGCAGTGGGAGCACCCGATGCAGCTGGTGCTTGCGGGACCGAAGGCGCGACAGGAGCGGCAGGTACAGCTGGTGCGGCAGGCGTAGTTGGAGCGGTGGGAGCAGACGGAGCTGAAGGCACGTCAGCGGTGGGAGCCGGAGGGGCAGAAGGCGGTGGTACGTTGCCTTCTTTATCAGGGAGGCCATCGTGAAGATTGCCGGTCATCTATTTGTCCCTTCCATGCTCACTCACGTCACCCAGACTGCAATTTATCTGGAAGTAATCATTAGTCCTATTGTCTGTGACGAATGCACGGCGTCCAAATGGAGAGCCGAATTACCAAAAGTATGCAGGTCTGACTGTGAACTTATTTGGTGGGCAGGAAAGAGAACTTTGACGTATTTGTGCTAGCGCATTCCCGCTACCGCATGCCCATGCGGATAGCGCCGTCCAGGCGAATGGTTTCCCCGTTGAGCATCGGATTGCGGATGATGGATTCCACTAATTGCGCGTATTCGGAGGGCTTGCCCAAACGAGAAGGGTGCGGAACTTGCTTGCCTAAAGAGTCTTTGACCTCGTCGGTCATAGTGGCCACCATGGGCGTTTCAAAAGTACCGGGTGCGATGGCGACAACCCGAATGAGCGAACGCGCAAGGTCACGCGCAATAGGCAGAGTCATTCCGGCAATGCCAGCCTTTGAGGCAGCGTAGGCAGCTTGCCCCATTTGGCCATCGAATGCTGCCACCGATGCCGTGTTAACAATCACGCCGCGTTCTTCACCATCGGCAGGATTATCCAGCATTGCTTGGGCACTCAAGCGGATGACATTAAAGGTGCCATTCAAATTCACGTTGACGACCTTGGTGAATTCCTCGAAGGGAAACGGGCCTTTAGAACCCGCAGTCTTAAACCCGTTAAGCATGCCAGCGCAGTTGACGACGATAGCCAGGTCGTGGTTCTCATTCGCGATATCAACAGCGTGCTGCACGTCATCCTCACTGGTGACATCGGCAGGTGCGAAGACAACATCTCCTTCGATGTCATTGAGACGGCTTTGATCGGCGTTCGGCAGGTCAATGACCACAACACGGGCGCCGGCAGCTGCCAACATAGTCGTGGTGGCAAGGCCGAGCCCGGAAGCGCCACCGGTTACTAGTGCGGTCTTTGCAGAGATATCCATGATTTATCCTTTTCACACTGAAGCTTTGCGTACATGGCCTTGCCCGCAGCGAAGACCTGCGAGCACCATGGCAGTAAAAGCCACGGGGGTTGGTAAAGCTTTGAGGCCTTCACAAGGCAGAAGTTGTTTCGCCATACTGCTCCTCTCATCCACCAGAAGGTGATGTGGATTACTGTAAAGGCGTGCTCCTGGGGAATCTAGGAATCTGTGAAAGTTCACTATCTATGGCGGCAAATATGCAGGCCACGTGGGGGTGAATGGCATTTTCGTCGAGGAGAAAACGTCAAAGTGCGGCTTCCCCAAGCACAAGAAAGAGGAAGCCGCACTGTTGATGTATAAGCGATTAATTTACCGGTTCAATCGGATTACCTTGCCAGGTGGTATGGCCCGGAACTTGGTCCCCGCGCATCACCAAAGAGCCCGGAGCAACCGTTGCGCCGGCATGAATATGAGCTGCTGGCAGTGCGACGGAGTGCGCAGCTAGCGTGGCACCGTCGTCGACAGTGACCGTATCCAGACTCATCACGCGATCCTGGAAGAGGTGGGTTTGCACCACGGTGCCAGGACCAACGGTGGCACCAGAGCCGATGTGGCACAGATCGGTTTCGGGGAACCAGTAAGACTCAATCCAGGCGCCGCGGCCGATTTTCACGCCGAGCAACCGCAAAGACGTATTAAGTTCGGCGGTGCCCAAGGCGTGGTTGAAAAACCAGGGTGCGGCCACGGATTCGACGAAGGCATCTTGGAGCTCATTCAGCCACACAAAAGCAGACCACAGCGGGTGGTCAGCCAGCTTATGCTTGCCGACGCACACCCATTTGACCACGGTGGTGATCACGACAGCGACAATGCCCGCAGCCATGAGGATAAGGCCGGATAGTAGCCAGGTCATTCCTAATCCCACGGAGTTGAGCAGAACAACCATGGTGCCCAGTACGAGCGCCAACAACATGGCAGAGGCTGCCGATGCCAACAGGCGCAGTGTTTCAACAACGCCACGGGCGACCTTCGCCCACACCGGTGGGTTATAGGTCAAAGATTCGCCATCGCCTACCGATGCTTCCACGCGCCGCATGCGCTCCGGCGGCGAGCCCCACCAGTTAGCACCGGACTTGGTCTTTTTCGGCGTCGACGACAAAACGGCGACGAGCGAATTTTTCGCGAGTTTACGTCCGGGGGCGGTAATGCCGGAGTTACCGACGAAAGACCGCTTGCCGACTTTAGCTAGGCCGGAGGACATCCAACCGCCGCCAAGTTCATAGCCGCCAATCATGGTGTCATCAGCCAAGAAGGCGCCGTCTTTGACTTCGGTGAATTTAGGCACCATCACGGCGGTGGAAATCTCCACGTCCTTGCCGATGCTCGCTCCCAACGACCGCAGCCACAGCGGAGTGAGCTGGCCTGCATAAAGCGGGAACAAGATGGTGCGAGCATCATCCATAAGCCTTTCGATGGCCCAGATGCGCCAGCCGCGCGAGGAACGCACAGGAAATACACCGGGTTTAAGGCCCAAGGAAAGAATGCGCACACCCAACCAGGTCTGGACCATATAAAACGCAAACGCTGCCAGTGCACCGAGTGGAGCGAAAAGCACGGCGCCGACAAAGGCATTGCCGCCAGTGGCGTCCACGAGGGCGATGACGACGAAGGTTGCTAATGCAATCGCGACAAGCGGCTGCGCGGCGAGCAAGAGGGAAGTCGCGCCATAAATAGGGACCCACCAGGAACGGCGCGCCGGGGCGTGGTCGGGGAAGCGGTGCTTGGAACGGCCAACCTTCTTTGCTGGAGAACCTGACCAGCGAGCACCAGCTTTGACCTTTTTCTCACCGGTGACGGTGGAGCCCGCCTCGATATGGGCTTCTTCACCAACAACAGTTCCAGGCAAAAGCTGCGAGCGCGCGCCGATGCGAGCGCCTGCTTGCACCTCAATTGCGCCAACCCGCAAAATATCGCCGTCGAGCCAGTAACCAGAAAGGTCTACCTCGGGCTCAATCGCGGAATGATGGCCCAAAGTCAGCAGACCGGTTACCGGTGGCAAAGAGTGTAAGTCAACGTATTTGCCGACCTTGACGCCGAGCATGCGGGCATAGGTAAGCACCCACGTCGCGCCGGCGATAGAACGCGCGCCTGAAGCATCGCTCCAGCGTTCCGCTGCCCAAATGCGCAGGTGAACAGCGCCACCACGCGGGTAGTTACCGGGACTAATGCCGGCGGTGAGCACGCGCGCACCCAACGCGCCAATGGGGATTCGGCCCAAGGGGGAGGCAAAAATGATGAGGAAAATGATGACGACGGGCCACGACGTGCGCGGAGCAAAATCAACACCAAGCTCCGCTGCAATATTGGAGCCGAAAAGCAGCCACGCCAACCAGTTAGTTGCGGCCAAGGTCATGGTGGGAAGTTGCCACAAAAATTGCAGCAGGCGAGTGCCGGCTCTCACGGGTGTGACGTGGCGTGGTTCTACCTTCTGGGCTTTGGGGGCGGTGGAATCAATAATTTCTGCCAATGAACCCAAGCGTGGATGATCATAAAGATCGCGCACGGCGACGGTGGGAAAGCGCTCGCGGATACGGCCAACTAAGGTAGCTGCAGCCAGCGAGGTGCCGCCCAAGGTGAAGAAATCAGCATCCTCGTCTTCCACAGAAACTCCGAGGACGTCGACGAAAAGCTGAGCGAGCCATTCTTCGGTCTCGCTCAGCCCCACGGCTTCAATACCGACGCCGGGAAGTGGCCACGGCAAGGCCTTTTTATCCACCTTGCCTGAGGTGCGAATCGGCAGCTCATCCATGACGCAAATGCGCGGAACCAAGGCCGCGGGCATCGTTTCTGCCAAGCGCTCTTTCGCAGCGCGGTGGTCAAAACCTGCCTCCGGGTCTTCGAGGGATACGTAGCCGACCAGGACAGATTCGCCGGCGGCAGTCTTATTGACCGCGACCGCGGAGTTGTACACATTCGGCAAGGCGGCAACGTTGGCTTCGACCTCACCAAGCTCAATGCGACGACCACCAATTTTGACCTGGTCATCGACACGTCCGACAAAGTACAGACCGTCTTCTTCCAAGCGCACGTGGTCGCCGGTGCGGTAGGCGCGATCCCAACCGACAGAAGCTAAAGGCGCGTACTTTTCCGCATCCTTGTCCGGGTCGAGATAGCGGGCCAGACCGACGCCACCAATGACCAATTCGCCGACATCGCCAGGGCGAACGGGATTTCCTTCACCGTCGATGACAACCAGATCCCAGCCGTTGAGGGGAAGACCAATGGATACAGGATGATCAGGTTTGAGCATCGCAGCGGAAGCAACAACCGTTGCCTCGGTGGGACCGTAGGTATTCCACATTTCCCGGTCTTCGGTGGCTAAGCGGTTAACCAGCTCTTGTGAGCAGGCTTCGCCGCCGACGATGAGCAAACGTACATTATCGAGTGCTTCCGCAGGCCACAGTCCCGCCAAGGTGGGAACCGTAGAAACCACAGTGATATCTCGGCGGATAAGCCAGGGACCCAAGTCCATGCCGGAGCGCACCAACGCCCGGGGCGCAGGAACCAGACAAGCACCGTGGCCCCAGGCCAGCCACATTTCCTCACAGGAGGCATCGAAGGCAACGGAAAGCCCTGCCAACACGCGGTCTTCTGAACCGAGCGGGTTGTCTTGGAGAAATAGCGCTGCTTCGGCATCCACGAAAGCAGCAGCAGAACGATGCGTCACCGCAACACCCTTGGGCTTGCCGGTGGAACCAGAGGTGAAAATGATCCACGCGGTGTCTTCCAAGTGCGGTTCATCTTGATCTGTGCCCGTGGACGGGTTGAGCTTGCGAAAGCCTTCATCGGTAAAGATGCCGTTGATGCCGGCTTCGCTGAATACCATTTCCGCGCGTTCGTCTGGGTCATCGGCATCCACGGGAACATATGCCGCACCTGCTGCGAGAGTTGCCAAAATGGCCAGGTACAGGTTGCGCTGACCCGAGGTCATGCGGATTCCGATGTGATCGCCGCGCATCACGCCGTGCTCGCGTAGTTCCGCGGCCCAGGATTCAACATCCTGAATCAGCTCAGCGTAGGTTAAGATTTCGCCGTCGTCGATAGCGGCGGCTTCGGGGTAGTGTGCTGCGGAATCGCGCACGACGTCCCAGAGGGTTCGAGGGGCTGGAGCTTGATTGTGGAGGAGGTACTGGTCCGGAATAGTGGCCAGGAGATCGCTCATTATTTAATGGCCCTCATCTTCGGAGTCGGCATCGATGATGACCTGCGCCAGTTTACGCAAATGCTTCAACTGCTTCGAGGTGGAATCATTTAACGCTTCATCCTCAGCGGCGGCAACCAACTTGGTTAGTTCAGCGTGGGTCTTGGTGCCCTTCTTCGTGGAGGCAACAATTTGGCGGCGGCGGTCTTTGGGATCGCGTGCGCGCTTGGCCCAGCCGCGCTTTTCTAGGGCGTCAATCAGGCGCACCATATCGGAGGCATCAATGGCCAGGGTCTCGGAGAGGAAAGACTGCGAGGCGGCGTCTTCTTCAATCAGACACGTCAGAACCCAGTACTCGCGGATGGTCGTGTCATGCGCGGCTAGGGCGGCGTCGACGCAGTCACGGGTGCGGCGGCGCAAGCGCTCGAGCTGAAAGGAAGGCGATTGCAGCAGTGATGTGGGCACTGTATGGGAATTGGCGGAACTCATAAGACGATAGTAGCGCGCCTACCATTAGTTGTCTAAATGATTGAGGTTGTCCACTAATTTGAAAAACGTTCCCACCTGGGGTTTCGGTGCGTATTCGCCGAAACCCCAGAATCCGGAGTCCGCTAGGAATCCCGCTGCCGGGATTGCTACTGGGTCTTGTTCGGAGTGTCCATCGGCAAGCCTTGCTCGCGCCAAGCATCGGTGCCGCCGGCAACGTTGATGATCTTGTCCCAGCCCAAAGCATTTTCGAGATAGCCGCAGACCTGCATGGAGCGGCCACCGGCCTTGCAGATGACATAGACATCTTGGTCGGGGTCAATTTCCTGGTAGCGAGCCGGAATATCGCCCATCGGAATGTGCTTGACGCCGCGCGCGTGGTCAACCGCGTATTCGTCGTCCTCGCGGACATCGATTAGCTGAGCGTTAGCGGGAACATCTTTTGGTGATACCTCATACATGTTGTCTATCCTACGTTCCTTCGCGCCCTTGCTAAAGAGTCGAGCATTAAATAATTGACCACGGATCGCAAAACCCGGGTATCGACTGCGAACGCTGAGCCAGCGTTGCTGTCAATTCCCGGGTGTGCAGGGTAAATTAAAACGTGCGTTTACTTGCCGTAACGCTCGATGGATTCCTGGTAGATCTCCTCTGCCTGGGTCTTGTCGCCCCAGCCGGAACCGGTGACTTCCTTATTAGGCTCCAGATCCTTGTAGCGGGTGAAGAAGTGCTCGATTTCATCCTTGATGTGCTGCTCGACATCAGTGATGTCCTGGTAGCGCTCGGAACGTGGGTCATCGACCACGCACAACAGCTTGTCATCGCCGCCAGCTTCATCGGTCATCTTGAACACGCCGAGGATGCGGGCTTTGACGATAACGCCAGGAAAGACGGACTCCGGAAGAAGAACCAGCGCGTCTAGTGGGTCGCCATCTTCGCCCAAGGTGTGGTCAATAAAGCCATAGTCAGCTGGGTAAGCCATTGGGGTAAACAGGTAACGGTCCAGGTAGACCTTGCCGGTTTCGTGGTCGATCTCGTATTTATTACGCGAACCCTTTGGGATTTCAATGGTTACTTCAACGCTCACGATTGACGCGTCCTTTCCTCATACACGGTAAAAATTCCCGGCAATAGGTACCACGGTGAGTACGCATTGCGCTTCGGGGTAAACAGTACTTAACACAGTCTACCTTTTGCCGCACTGCGATATCCTGCACGCTAGGCTAAGTGGCGATGAAAGCTAAACACGTCGCCTGGATTGCCGTCACAATAGTAACCACCGCAGCTGTCGGATCGACCGCCGCGCTGGGCATTGCCGTGCATCAGGAGTACAGCGAGCTGGAACACGGACCCGCGCCCCAAGCGCCGCAGGTACAACAGTTGGTCCAACCGCAAAAGCCGTCGGACGTGGATACCTCGGACATGGGGGCGCGTTTAGAAGCACTCGCCGAGTCCCCGTCGGTGCCGACGTTGGGCGCGCAGGTCATCAACACCTCCACCGGGGAGGTGTTGTGGGAGCACGATTCCACCACGCCACTTATTCCAGCGTCGTCGACGAAGGTACTCACTGCCGCCGCAGCCGCTTTAACGCTTGACGATGACGCCCGGTTGACCACCGAAGTCCTGCGCGCGCCGGGCAGTAATACCGCTGTGATTAAAGCCGCCGGCGATGTGTGGATGACCACCGAGCAAATGGATGAACTCGCCGCAGAGATTAATAAAAAGGTAGAGGCCACCGCAGATGATGCGGGCATCGATACGGTGTTGATTGACAACAGCATCTGGTCAGGCGCAGAACAAGCCCCCGGCTGGGATCCCACCAACGTCGATGGCGGGTTTGTGGCCCCTATGCAACCAGCTATGCTCTACGGCGGCCGGATTGGTGATACCGAAGGAGACGTGCCGCGCTCGCATACTCCCGCCTTGGATGTGGCAAGCGCTGTGGCCTCGCGCATTGAAGCTCCCAATGTTGGTCTCGGTGAGGTGCCCGAAGGTGCCGAAGCAATCGCTTCCGTGGAGTCAGAGCCTTTTGCCTTGCGTGCAGAACAGATGATGAAACACTCGGACAATGTCATGGCCGAAGCTGTTGGCCGGGAGGTTGCGCTCGCTGCAGGCGCCGAGGCGAGCTTCGACGGAGCAACAAAGGCGACGTTGCGCACGCTGAACGATGCTTCCTTTAATACCCAGGGCGTCACCATTCACGATAACTCTGGTCTGTCCGAAGATAACCGGATTACCGCGGACCTTCTCACCCACATTATTGCGGAGGCCGCGGCCCATGAACCACTGCGCGAAATCTTGGGATACCTGCCGGTTGCCGGCGGCGAAGGAACCCTAGCGGACCGTTATGCAGATTTATCCGGGAAGGGTTTTGTGCGCGCGAAGACCGGCACGCTCACCGGGGTATCGGCGCTCAGCGGGACCGCCTTAGGTGATTCGGGTACCGTGTATGCCTTTACTTTCCTAGTCAATGATGGCGATATCTTAGGCGCTCGCGCGACACAAGATGCCATGGCCAGCCTGCTGCGGGAATACTAAAGGCAGTTTGTGGTGAGCATGGATACCGCACCTTTTTGGCCCCGGAAATCACCGCACTTTCTCGCCGTGCGCGGTGCCGTGCGTGAAAGCCTGGAGCAACTCGGTTGGCCAGAACAGGTCTATGTCGGCCTGTCCGGCGGGGCGGATTCGCTGGCCCTAGTCGCCGCGCTATGTGCAGAGGTACGAGTGGCAACGACCAGCGTCCACGCGCTGTGTATTGATCACGGTGTGCAAGACGGTTCGGGGGACATCGCCAAGCAAGCCGCCGCACACGCTGAGCGGTGGGGAGCGACAGCGAGTGTCATTCCCGTGGAAGTTGTACGTGATTCCGCCGGTGGGATGGAAGCCGAAGCGCGCCGGGTGAGATACCAAGCTTTTGCGGAGGTCGCAGGTGAGATGACCCCAGTTTTTGTGGCGCATACCGCCGAAGACCAAGCAGAAACACTGCTTCTGAGCAGCCTGCGCGGACATATCAGCACCATGGCCTTTGCGACAGAGATCGAAGGGGCGAAAATCTATCGCCCGCTGTTGGGCATTCGGCGTGCGGATACCTTAGGCGCCTGCGCGGAATTGGGAGTACAGGCGTGGCACGACCCGCAAAATGAGCGCGAAGACTTCCGCCGCGTGGCTATTCGTAAGACAGTTGTGCCCATGCTGTCAGAGATCATCGGCGGGGATGCGGTGGCGCCTTTAGCGGCAGCAGCCAATAATGCCGCTGCCGATGACGCGGTGCTGCATTCTCTCATTCCGCAGGAGTATGGGGTGGGCGGAGAAAACATCGACAAGCATGAAGAGCTGGACTGCAACGAACTTTCTGGCCTTGCGCAACCTGTGCGACAGCGAATAATTGCCCGCTGGTTGGTTGCGAAAGACGTCCTAGTTACCCGCGCCGGGCTTGCGGCAATTGACGCATTGTGCAGCGCATGGAGTGGACAAGGTGGCGTTGCAGTGGGTGATGCGTACGCAAAAAACCCGCGTAGTAGGTTGGAAGTCGTGCGAGTTGGTGGCAAACTGAGACTATTGCGTTTTCACGCACCCTAAGCCACCTTCAGGTCCTAAAACCGGCTCATGAGAAAGGTCGACCATGGCTCACAACGAAACTGCGCTATATGAATCCAAAGACTTTAACGTCCCGCCACACCGTTATGGCAGTGATGTGGAGTCGGTCCTTATCAGCGAGGACAAACTCCAGGAAAGAATCCAGGAGTTAGCGGACAAAGTATCCAAAGACTACGCAGATACAGACGAGGACCTGCTGCTAATCTGCGTGCTCAAAGGCGCAGTTTATTTCCTCACGGACTTTGCTCGGGCACTGTCGATTCCTTCCCAGATTGAATTTATGGCTGTGTCTTCTTATGGCAACTCCACCAGCTCTTCCGGTGTAGTGCGCATCCTTAAAGACTTGGACCGTGAAATTGAAGGCCGCGATGTGCTGATCGTCGAAGACATCATCGACTCCGGCCTGACCTTGTCCTGGTTGCTGCGCAACCTCGAAGGCCGTCACCCGAAGTCCTTGGAAGTTATTACCTTGCTGCGCAAGCCGGAGGTAGTTACCGCCGATATTGACCTGTACGACGTGGGCTTTGATACCCCTAATGAATTTGTCATCGGCTACGGCCTTGACTACGCCGAACGCTACCGTGACCTGCCCTATGTGGGGACCTTGCACCCGGACGTTTACTCCAACGACTAAACTGTAACGCTTAATGAAAAACTCTTCCTGGATTAAATACGGTGGAATCGCTGCAATTGTACTTGTAGCGCTGTACATCTTCACCTTCTTCTCTGACGACACCCGCTCTTTCATGCGGGTGGATACGTCCATTGCCATTGAGCAACTCAACGACCAAAACGTTGAAGAGGCTCAAATTGATGACCGCGAACAACAACTTCGCCTAACCCTGCGTGAGCCCATCACGGTGGAAGAGCAAGAAGGTGTTGAAGAAGTAATCGCGAAGTACCCAGCGCGTACTTCTCCGGAAATCTTCGACTCGGTCCGCAACTCAGGTGCGGAGACGTACCAGACCAACGTCACGCAAGATTCGATCTTCATGTCGATGTTGTCGTTCTTGCTGCCGATGTTGATCCTGTTCGCAGTACTGTTCTGGTTCATCTCGCGCATGCAAACCGGAGCCGGGGGCATGTTTGGCATTGGCAGTTCCAAGGCCAAGGAACTGACCAAGGACATGCCGACCAACACCTTTGAAGATGTGGCTGGCGCGGACGAAGCAGTCGATGAGCTTCAAGAGATTAAAGATTTCTTGGAAGACCCGAGCCGCTACCACGAGCTCGGCGCGAAAATCCCACGCGGTGTTTTGCTCTATGGTCCTCCCGGCACTGGTAAAACCCTGCTTGCCCGCGCTGTTGCGGGTGAGGCCGGCGTACCGTTTTATTCCATCTCCGGCTCCGACTTCGTGGAAATGTTCGTCGGCGTTGGTGCCTCTCGCGTGCGTGACCTGTTTAAGCAGGCGAAGGAAAACAGTCCTTGTATTATCTTCGTCGATGAGATCGATGCCGTGGGCCGGCAGCGTGGCTCTGGCACTGGCGGCGGACATGATGAGCGTGAGCAAACGCTCAACCAGTTGCTGGTGGAAATGGATGGCTTCGGTGACCGTGAGGGCGTAATCCTCATTGCCGCTACCAACCGTCCTGATATTTTGGACCCAGCGCTTTTGCGCCCGGGACGTTTTGACCGCCAGATTCCTGTCACTCCACCTGATTTGGCTGGCCGTGAGCAGATTCTGCGCGTGCACTCGAAGAATAAGCCTTTGGCCAAGGACGTTGACGTCACCCAGTTGGCTAAGCGCACCGCCGGTATGTCGGGCGCCGACCTAGCTAACGTGCTGAACGAGGCAGCGCTGTTGACCGCGCGTATTGGCGGCAATGTCATTACCGCTGATGCTTTGGAAGAAGCAACCGACCGCGTTGTCGGTGGCCCACGCCGTCAATCCAAGGTGATTTCGGAACAAGAAAAGAAGATCACCGCGTACCACGAAGGCGGACACACCCTGTCTGCGTGGGCGCTGAAGGATATTGAGCGCGTCTACAAGGTCACCATCTTGGCCCGTGGCCGCACTGGTGGTCATGCCATGACCGCGCAAGAAGACGACAAGGGCATGTACACCCGCGATGAGCTTTTCGCGCGTTTGATCTTCGCCATGGGTGGCCGCGCCGCCGAAGAGTTGGTCTTTGGCACTCCGACCACCGGTGCTTCCTCCGATATTGAGCAGGCAACCAAGATTGCCCGCGCGATGATCACCGAATACGGATTTAGCCCGGAACTTGGCACCGTGAAATACGGCAAGGAACAAGGCGACCCAATGTCGTACACCGGCGGCGGGGGAGTCTCCGAATATTCGGATGCGGTCGCAGCCAAGATTGATGACCAGATTTCTTATCTCTTGGATGCTGCCCACCAACAGTCCTATGACATTTTGGCGGAACACCGCGACTACCTGGATTCCTTGGCAGAAGCACTGCTGGAAAAGGAAACCTTGCGTCGTCCGGACCTCGAAGAGCTCTTTGAAGGCATCGAGCCGCGTGAATTCCATGAGGTCTTCCCCGGCGAAAACGTGCGCTTCCCTGCCCAAGCTGGCCGGGAGCCAGTACAAACTCCCGTGGAGCTGGCTATCGAGCGCGGCGAGGAACCACCACGTCGTTTCACATTGCTGGATGCCTCCCGTCAGGCACGTGAGCGCCGCTTAGCGATGGAAGAATCCGCGGCCAATGCCACCAATGACTCCGATGCGGATATCGACTCCTCACAGACCTCAAGCGACGAACCCGAAATTGGTTTCAACTTCGGACAGCACGCCGGTGACTGGACCGAAGAAGATTCCGTGGATGACCAGCCGAAGTCGGAAAAGCCGTCTTTTGCCATGTCCGAGCCCAACGGCCACAAGAGCGCTGAGCCGAAGCCATCTTTTGCGATGTCCGAGCCGAAAGACTCTGACTCAAAGGCTGACAGGCCTGAGGCCTCTAAGCCCGAGGCTTCCAAGCCTGAAGCTTCTAAGCCACAGGTTGAAAGCCAGGCAGCGGATGACCAGCCTGAGGCTGACCAGTCTGCTGATGCGGAGAAGAAGAGCGAGCGTCGCCCGAGCGAGGACGACACTGCCGAAATCCCGATTGGTCGGCACCACAAACCACCGATGAATGATGATGAAGGGTGGCAGGCACCGGGCTGGGAGAAAAAGGATGATTCCCGCAACCCTTATTCGCAGCCGCAGAAAGATAACAAAGACCGCCACCCCGGTGAAGATAATTACTAGGTGGATTTAACCCCTTCCCGCATAAGCGCTAGCGTGGGGAGGATAAGTAACGTTGAACGCAAGGACATCCGACGATATGAGTGATAACTCGATTCCAGCCCGCAGGCCTTTTGATCAGGAGCGTGCTGAAGCAGCGATCCGCGAACTGCTCTTTGCAGTTGGTGAAGATCCCGACCGCAAGGGATTAGAAGAAACTCCCGCGCGAGTTGCACGATCGTACGCAGAAATTTTTGCTGGACTACATAAAGATCCAACAGAGGTCCTGAAAAAGACCTTTGCCGAAGACCACCAAGAATTGGTCCTGGTGCGCGATATTCCGATCTACTCCACCTGTGAACACCATTTGGTGCCTTTCTACGGTGTAGCCCACATCGGTTATATCCCCGGCAGCGACGGCCGTGTCACCGGCTTGTCGAAGTTGGCGCGTCTTGCCGATGGCTTTGCCAAGCGCCCGCAGGTCCAAGAGCGTCTGACCCGCCAGATCGCAGATGCGCTTACTGAGGTGCTCGAAGCCCAGTCGGTCATCGTGGTTATTGAATGTGAGCACCTGTGCATGGGCATGCGCGGGGTGCAAAAACCAGGGTCTGTGACCACAACGTCCGCTGTTCGTGGCGGGTTTAAAAATAACTCTGCCTCCCGCGCCGAAGTCCTTAGCCTTATTCGCAGCTAATCCTTTGGCCTCGGGGCCCACCCTGGCACGTTTACCAACCCGAAGAAAGCTACATTCATGCAGGTCTTTGATATTTGGCCCGACGCCGCAGCCAAGCGCACATTGGTGATGGGAATCGTTAATGTCACGGAAGATTCCTTTTCCGATGGCGGCAAATGGATCAATATTGACAAAGCCATTGAGCACGGCCGCGAATTAGTAGCCCAGGGCGCTGACATGATTGATGTCGGCGGGGAATCCACCCGCCCCGGTGCCACGCGTGTGGACGCCGAGGTGGAAAAACAGCGCGTGACCCCGGTGGTTCAGGCCTTAGCGCAAGAAGGCATCATGGTCTCCGTTGACACCATGCGCGCCAGCACTGCCGAGGCAGCAGTGGAGGCAGGAGCAGTATTGCTTAACGATGTCTCCGGCGGCCTTGCCGATGCCAATATGTATTCCGTTATGGCGCAGTCCCAGGTACCGGTGTGTTTGATGCACTGGCGCACCGTCCGGTTTGGAGACGCGGCCGGATCTGCTGACCACAATGGTGATGTGGTCCAAGACGTCCATGACACCCTCGGGCGCTTGACCGATAATGCACTGAAAGCAGGAGTAGCGCCCGAACTAATAACCTTGGACCCCGGGCTGGGTTTTGCTAAGACCCCGCAAGATAACTGGGCACTTTTGAAAGCACTGCCCGAATTTATTAACGGCGATTACCCCATCTTGGTGGGTGCCTCACGCAAACGCTTTTTATCGGCTATCCGCGAAGACCGTGGCGTCGAGCACGGACCGCACCTGGCTGATTCCGCAACCGCAGCGGTCACCGCGCTATCAGCACAATTAGGTGCCTGGGCGGTGCGCGTGCACGACGTTCCAGTCTCGCGTGATGCAGTCGATGTTGCCGCGGCATGGGCTGCTGGCGCAGACTATGTTTCAGGAAGGGAACAATAAATGGCAGACCGGATTGAACTCAAAGGCCTAGAATGCTTTGGCTACCATGGGGTTTTCGATCACGAAAAACGCGATGGTCAAAAATTCATCGTGGACTTGACCTGCTGGCTGAACTTCCAAGAAGCCGCAGCCACCGATGACTTAGAAAAGACTGTTAACTACGCCGACCTGGCAGATATTGCCGCGGATATCGTCGAAGGCCCCGCGCGCGATCTTATCGAAACCGTCGCGACCGAAATCGCCGACAAGATCATGGCCAGCGACCCAATTTTATATGCCGTCGAGGTCACCGTGCATAAACCTGATGCCCCCATCGAGCGCACCTTCCACGATGTATCCGTGGTGGCACGGCGTTCCCGCAAGACTGAGCGGAGATAAGCATGCGCGCGGTGTTATCAATCGGGTCCAATATGGACGACCGGGTCAAGCTATTGAAGACTGTCTTTGACGAATTTAGCGATGACATCATCGCTGCTTCCCCCGTCTATTCCACCCCGCCGTGGGGCGTGGAAGACCAGGATGAATTCCTCAACGCCGTCATCATCGTCGATGTCGAGCAGACCCCACTGGAATTGCTGCATCGCGGGCAGGCACTAGAGCAGGCTGCAGATCGCGTGCGGGTACGCCACTGGGGCCCGCGCACTTTAGATGTCGATATCGTGGAAATCGAGGGCTTTAGCTCCAACACCGACGAGCTCACCGTGCCGCACCCACACGCCGCGCAACGCGCCTTCGTGCTGATTCCGTGGATGGCAGCCGATGTGCATGCCACACTCGCTGGCCAGCCGGTAGCCGGATTAATCGGCATGCTTCCGCAGGCTGATATTGATGGCATCAAGGTCTTAGGCCGAATTGAGGAACTGTGAAAAAGACCTCCATTGCCGTCCTATCGGGCGTTGCTGTCTTTATCACCCTGGCGGTTTTTATCCTCACCCGCGGCTTTTACGGCTCCATGCTGGCGGTACCCACCACGGTGTCTATTACCCTGTGGGCCATGGCCATCTTATGCGCAGGCCTGGCGTGGAAAGTACATAAAGCCAAAGGCGAGGACGCGCACGGCATTGGACTGGACCGCAGCCAAATCAACCCCATGACCATCGCCCGGTTCATGCTGGTTGGCAAAGCCTCCGCTTGGACAGGAACCATCGTCGGCGCGGCGTATTTGGGCATGGCGTTGTATGTTGTGCCCATGGCAGGACAAATTGCCGCGGCTGCCGATGATGTCACCGGGGTAGTAAGTTCGGTGCTCGGCGGCTTAGCAATGGCCGTTGCCGGATTAATCCTGGAGCGACACTGTGAGGTGCCACCTCCAACTGATGGAACACAAGCGATAGAGTAGAAACATGACCGCCTACGACGAAGAGAAGAATACCGACTCTGAACGCTCTGACAACGGTGATCACTACACCGATCACTATGCAGGTCACAACGTCGATTCACACTCTGCAGACGACTTAAGCGATGATCATTCAACCGGTCATTCCACCTCGAAAAAGCAAGGCTTAGACAACGGCTCCATTGTGCTCATTGTCTTAGTCGTACTTGCCCTCATCGCGTCCATCGTGATGCTGATTGCCAGCTCCACCGCGGCATTAAAGATTGCTCTGCTCGCGTCCTTGTGGGCTGCAGTAGGCGGAATCTTCCTGGTTACCCGCTACCGCAACCAGGTGCGTGACCGTGAAGAAGAAATGTATGTCCGCGAGGATCTCTACCATGCAGAATTAGATAAGTTGCGTGCCGAGCGTGAGACCAGCAAAGCATTGGACCGCCTTGAGAATTCTCCGCACGTGGACATGGATGTCTTGGCAGAAATCAAGGCTGAGCTTGCCTCCATTCGCGAACAACTCGAAGAACTATCCGGTCGCGAATTCACCTATGAACCAGCGGCACTGCAAGCGGAAGCACGCCGCATCATGGAAATCGAAGCGCGCGCCAAGGCCGCCGAATCGCAGCAGGCTGGCTACACCTCGGGTTATAACTCGGGCTATAGCTCTGATCTAGGGGTGGAGCCCGACGCATCGTCTGTGGAATTTACCCAACCTTCTGGCGGCAAGCCATCAGCGGATGCCATTGCCGGTCGTATTGGCAATACCCCGACCTATTCACGCAATGACAACCCTTTGGCGGAATTTATCAATGAGATGAATTCTGATTCCACCGCAGAGCCCAAGATGGCCAACCCTCCCGCGCAGCCAAAGCCGAGCGAGGCAGAGGACAAGAAATCCGAGAATGCAGCCAAGCCCAAGGCAGATAAGAAGCCAGCAGATGCTTCCTCCAAGCAGTCGACCAAGACGGAAGAAAAGTCTGAGAAGAAATCTGACGGCAAGCCTAAGGAATTCAACACCGGCTCCTTCCAGGCAGTGCGCTGGGATACCGGCGGCGATGATGCCGTTAAGCCGGCCGCCAAGCACGCAGAGACTGAAGACGACGAGCCACGGGGCGGACGCCGCCGCAGCGATGCACATCGCGAGGGCACCGTCTCCGTTGCGGAATTGCTGGAAGCCGCGAAGAAGCGCCAAAAGGATTCTTAAATCCTATGCCAGCACCACGCATGAGGGTCGGTTGGTTCGGCCGCGAAAACCGGTTGCGGGCGCTGCTTGATGCCCAAGGCCATGAGATAGCGGACCTGCACGCGCCGGCTGATGCGGTCGATTGCGAAGCCATCGTCATCAGCGCCGCAGAAGCTCAGCTCGAAGGGCTTGTCGATGCCCTCGAGCCCCACATTCGTCGCGGACAAATAGTCATTCACACCAGCATTGGTCTTGGCGTGCAAGTCCTGGATCCGTTGGAAGTACACGGCGCTTTAGCCATGGCGATTGCTCACGTGGGCGCAGATCGCTGGGTGGTTACCACCAGTGACGAGCTAGCTCAAGGTATTGCAGAAGTGCTGCTATTTGAATCCGGCCAAGTCACGCTGCCGAAGACTGATGCCGAGCGCGTGGAAATTGCGCCAAAGATTGCTTATGCCCAGATGGTGCGACAACTTGCGCGCGCTGCGCACCGAGACTTAAAAGAGGTCTTGGATGAAGAAGCAGTCCCGCCCAGTGAAGCAGACGGGGAGTTTCTGGCCCCACGGATTGAAACCAGCGATATTTACTCCGCTTTTCAATCCATTACGGATCCTGGCTTTAGAAAAGCATTCGTGGAAGCAGCCCGCCGCGTAGGGGAGATAGAGCGCAATATGGAACTAGAGATGTGGGGCCTACAGGAGGAACTACGATGAGCATTGAACGCGGACAAGCAACAGTAATCACTGAGCTGGATAGAATTTCCCAGGTCGGCTCGGCTTTTAAGAAAACGGGCGCCCCCGTCGTGCTCGTTCCCCTCGGCGCCGGAGTGCATGCGGGCCACATTATGTTGGTGCGCGCGGCGAAAGCTATTCGCGGAGCCGTCGTGGTGGTCGCACTATCATCGACTGCCGAAGAAGACCTCGACGCGCTGCGCAAAGAATCTGTGGATGTCATCTGGCAGTACACGGAAGAGCAGCTGTGGCCCAAAGGCCAGCGCGTGCAGCTGCGCCCACAAATTGAAGGACTGGAGCCAGTCGAAGTAATCAGCGAGGCACTGTCGCGCCACCTCGCGCTGATGGGCGTGCTGGGTCCCAGCGATGTTGTCGTCGGTGAGAAAGACTACGAGTTTCTGATTGCGCTGAACCAGGTCATTCACGACTTCCACATTCCAACGCGCTTGCGAGGTGTTCCCACCGTGCGCATGCCGGATGGACTGGCGGTATCTTTGCGCAACCTTGACGTCGACGAAGCAGCTCGTGAAAAAGCCGGCACCCTATCTGCGGCGGTGACCGCCGGTGCCCACGCTGCGGAAGCTGGTGCAGACAAGGTCCTAGAGGTCGTGAATATGGTGCTGGATGCAGCTGGCATCGAAGCAGATTATGTCGCGCTGCGCGGCCTCGATCTAGGCCCTGCACCTGAACAAGGCGATGCGCGTCTTTTGGTCGCAGCCAATATCGGCGGTGTTCGTTTGACCGATAACGTCGGCCTGCCCCTAGGCATTGGTTTCCGCAATATCGAAGAACACGCCGAGGGGACTACGCACCCAGATTCCTAGCGCACTAGGGAAGGAGCAGCTACTGCGCTAGGTAATCAGCGATAGCTTCCAGCGCCTGTGGTGAGCCCACATCATTCGGGCGCAAAGGAATCTCAATAACCTCAAGGTCTGGCAGCCGGCGATGCAGATCCGCTAAGGCCTCATCTTCATATTTGCGACGCGATGCCAAAAATTCACCCTGATCCGCAGGCGAGCGGCGATTGACAATCAACGCGCCGACGTGGACCCCATTAGAGTGCAGCTCCTGGTAAAACTCATCGGTTTCCAGCACGGGCAGACGCTCCGCGGTGAGGACAATGTGGAACTGGCAGGCGGTGGCATCGGTAAGCACTGTGCGTAAACGCTCGAAGCGACGACGCCGCTTGAGCAAGATAGAGCGCAATTCCTGATTGCGCCGATCCACGGGATCTTCTGCCGTGGTCACCGTCGTATCTTTACCCGTCGGGGTCAGCCCGCGCACCAAATCCGAAAACTTCTCTGATTTCGCACGTCGTTCCAAAAGCCCATCCGTCCACGCCGACATCAGCTCCGGCAGCGCCATAAGCCGAGAGGTATGCCCCGACGGCGCGGTATCGAAGATGATGTGGTCGTAGGTGTCCTCGTAGTCTTCGATGATGGTGGCAATGCGCTCTAACATCGCAGCCTCATGCGTACCAGGAGACTGCCGCGACAGATTGAGGTGCTTGGTAACTTCCTTGTGCAAGTGCTCTGGCATCATCCGGCGCATAGTATCGCCGGCCTGTTTGAGGTGCTCTTCTGTCGCCCGAGCCGGATCGAGTTCCAAAATATCGATGCCGTCACGCACGCGAGTTGGACTATCGCCGACCTTTTTATCCCACAAATGCCCGACGTTATGCGCCGGGTCAGTGGATACCACCAGCGTGGAAGCGTGCGGCGAGAGCTTTAATGCCGTCGCATTAGCAACGGTGGTTTTACCCACGCCACCCTTACCGCCGAAAAACATGATCGGAGCGGTCGGGAGATTTAGCAGCATTGAATGTTCTCCAACGGTGAATTAGCCATTCCCATTCGGCGGTGCCAGGCATGGAAATCTTCGTAGACGATGGGCAGAAGCTCCAGGGTATAAAAGCTGGCGGGGTTCGGTATCCCTAAAGCTTCTGACATCACCAGCAGCATGAAAAGGTCATCTTCTTGCTGCTGAGCTTTGGCAAACACAGCTCGGTACGGCGCGGCGTAATATTCTTGCAGTTCCGTGCTAAACCGTGCGAGTTTGTCCCTTAATGACATTGCCTAGACCTCACTATCCACCTTTTCCAGTGGCGGTGCGTCTTGGTCTTCATCCGTCCAGACCAGTGGTTTGGTTTCCTTCATTCGGCCAATTGCCAAGATGACTTCGACGATAATCCAGATGGCGGCGAGGACGATGATGACGTCCATGCCAAAGAGTAGCCAATTGCCTTCTTGGAAGAACGTTCCGAGCTGGATAAATGCTGCCCACAGTGACATGACCGTGAGGAAGACCAGCGGAATGATAATGGGCCAGGTAGGCCTGCGCAGGTGCATCAAAATCAGTAGCAGGATGGACAGGGATAGACCCGCCATGAGCTGGTTCGTAGTACCAAAGAGCGGCCAAATGGTCATACCGCCCGAGCCATCGGTGCCTTGGGAGAAGGTCAGACCAAAGGCCACGAGGACGGCGATACAGGTAGCGACAAACGTATTGATTTTCACGCCTGCAGTATCACCCAGTTCTTGGACCACGATGCGCTGTAGACGCACGCCGGAGTCCATGGTGGTTGCAGCAAATAGCACAGCCATCGTTGCCAAGATGGTGGCCGACAGAGATGTGGAAATCCCGAGGCCTTCATTGAGCAGGTTGCCGCCACCTTCCACGAAGGCTTCGACACCACCAGCATTGAATTCGGAGTAGATCGTCTCCCATTCCTGGTAAGTGCGGTAGCCCGCGGTAGTGGCGATAATGGTGCCCAATGCCAGCAGGCCTTCGCCGACCGCGCCGAAGTAGCCGACGAAACGGGAGTCGGTTTCCTTATCCAACTGCTTGGACGAAGTACCCGAGGCGACCATGCCGTGGAAACCAGAAATCGCACCACAAGCAATGGTGACAAAGAGCAAGGGGAACATACCCGGGGTGCCTGCGGGAACATCATCGCGCAGAGCCGGAGCCACAATGTCCGGGCGGGTAAAGAGGAAGGACGCGTACAAAATTCCGAGTCCGATAAATAGCTGTAGGCCGTTGATGTAATCACGTGGCTGCAACAGCACCCATACCGGAAGCAGCGAGGCGAAGAAGGCGTAGATGAACAAAATGATGATCCAAATACCGTTAGCCGGGATGCCCAGCACCGTATCCGGCAAAGAAATCGGGTATTGATCGCCGAGAATCATCAAAGAATACAAGGAAACAACACCCACGATGGACACCAGCGGCAAGTTCCACTTGAAGCGGTAGATTGCTTGACCGATAAGTACTGCGACCGCAATAGCGCCCCACGTCGGTATCACAGAAGATGGGGTGGAAATCAGCAGGTTAGAAATCACCACACCAAAGGCAGTGTTGACCATAAGCAATAAGAGGAAGATGACCACCAAAAAGAGCATGCGGCCACGCTTGCCGATGTAGCGTCCCGAAAGCAGGCCGATCGATTGGCCACGGTGGCGCTGCGATGCCCACAAAACGCCCATGTCGTGCATGCCGGCTGCAAAGACAGTGCCGAGCGTGACCCACAAAAATGCTGGGAACCAGCCCCAAATCACCGCGACTGCTGGGCCGATAATGGGCGCGGCACCCGCCACGGAAGTGAAGTGGTGTCCCCACAGAACGTATTTATTAGTGGGGACAAAGTCCACGCCGTCTTCCATGGTGTGGGCGGGAGTTTTGTAGTTGGAGGAAAGCTTGAAAACTTTTTTGCCAAGAAATTTTGAGTACAACAGATATCCGGCAACCATCATGGCAACGCCGATAATCGCTAAAAGTAATGAGTTCATAAGTGTGCTCCGCGTCGGAAAATATGATCAGATAGATCACAGCAATGTGTGACTTACATCAAAAATAGCTGTGAATACAGGGTATACCATGGAGAGTGGACGCGACAGGCTTTGAAAATATGTAACGTCTGCTATGCACAACATAAGTTGAGTGTTTCTGATCGTAGGATCCAAAAACTCCCTGGCAGACGCAATAAATTATGAACCTGCCAGGGAGTGGTACTTCGTGCATGACTAGCGAATCTTGCTAAATATGCACTTAGCAATGGGGATGATTCGAGCGTTTAAGCATCCTGAATACCGATGTTGCCGTCGGTGCGCCATACGGTGACAACCGCTGGGCGTGGGGTGGAATTGCCTCCGTCAGGCCAATTGGAGGTTGGCTTGTCAAAGGTGGCGTCATCGGATTCGCCTGGGTGCTGAACGTTGACCATTACGCGCTCATCGGTGACAATCGGACCGCAAGTCTCAGCGCCGGCTGGGACGGTGAGGAAGCACTTGAGCTCGCCTCGGTTTTCACCATCGGTCGTGACAGCGTAGAGCCCGTCATTGGAATCCAGAGCGTTACCGTCGGTGGAAATCCACATCAGACCGTGGTTGTCGAATGCCAAGTTATCTGGGCAGGAGATAGGCGAGACTTTCTCCTTGTCGAAGCCGCCGAAGTAGGTGGATGCTTCCTTCGGATCGCCGCAGACCAAAAAGAGGTTCCAGGTAAAGGACTCGCCGGCGTGGTCATCTTCAATTTCCATGACGAGGCCGTTCTTATTTTCTTTGACCGGTGCCCATTCCTTCGGGCCTTCTTGGCTCTTTTCCTTGTTTTCACTCGTAGCGCCGCGGTAGGAGTTATTGGTCAAAGCGACATAAACCTTGGAGCTGGTGGGGTGAACCTCAATGTCTTCTGGGCGGTCCATCTTGGTGGCACCGACTTCATCGGCAGCCTCACGGGTGAAGATAGCAACTTCCTCAGCGGTGAAACCATCGACGTGAGATTCGTACTTTCCGTCCTCACAGGTCAGTAGTGGCTTCCAGGTACCGGAGCCATCGAAAGCCCCATCCTCTGGTAGCACGCCGGAGCCATCAATTTCGTCCTCTGGGGAATTGCCCTCCATCACTGCAACGTACAGGGTGCCGTTGTCGAGGATGGACATGTTGTGCTCAAGGTCGCCTTCAACCATCTTCTTGGAAGAAACGAACTTGTAGATGTATTCAAAACGGGAGTCATCGCCGGAGTAGCACACGACGGTGTCGTCGTCCGTGATGTGGATATTGCCGGCTTCGTGCTTGAAGCGTCCGGTAGCTGAGTGCTTGATGGGAGTGGACTTGGGATCAAAGGGATCGAATTCCACGATGTAGCCGAAGCGGTTGACCTCATTGGGGACCTTCGAGACATCAAAACGGTCGTCGAAATTTTCCCACTTGCGATCTGAGGGCTCATCGCTGAAGCCAAAGCGCTCGAGGGATTCCTGGGTGCGCTTGTCTTTCGAGGAAGCATTGGCGAAGTACTGGTCAAAGTTTTCTTCACCAGACAAGATAGTGCCCCACGGCGTCACGCCGCCTGCACAGTTATTGAGTGTGCCCAATACTTCTTCGCCGGTCGGGTCGGCTTCGGTCTTGGTGTAATCAGAACCTGCTGCGGGGCCCACCAGTTTAAACGGGGTGGTGGCGGTGATGCGGCGGTTAAGCGGGCCGAATTCGCGCTTAAGATCGCCCGAGTCATCAACCTTGGATACTTCCAGAACGGTCAGGCCGTGTCCTGCCCAACCAATCTTGACCTGCTCCTCGGTGGGGTTGTCCGGATCGTAGTCCGGGAACATCTGTGGCTCGGTGGTGTATTCGTGTGAGCACACGTAGACCATGCGGGAATCATCGCCTGGGTGGTCCAGCAAACCGGCGAAGTCATTGTTGAAACCAAATTGCTTCTCGGCGTCCTTGGCGGTTTGGTTTTCGACATCGAATTCAGGAGCACCTTCGATCACTGGGTCGCCCCAAGCAATCAAAATGGACTGCTCATAACCTTCCGGAATGACAACTTTGTCTTCAGTATTAGGTTCAACCGGAGTAAATTGCATGCCCTTATCGGAAACATGCTCCACAGTCGCGGAAGACGAGCTAGAGGACGAGCCTGGTGCGGCGTTGGCCGAAGTATTTGCCACCGGTTCGGTCTCATTGGGAGCAGCACAGGCAGCTAGTGCCGCGCCGCCACCCACGGTGACCACGGTGAGACCACCAGCACGCAGTGCGGTGCGTCGGGAGAATTGGTCGGCAAAGTACGGGTTATTAGAAGTGTTATCGCATGCCCCGAAGCACGCGTTGCCGCATTTATAGGTGCAGGTCAATGAAGAACGAGAAGATGAAAACAGCGAACTTAAAAGGTTGCGTCCTTTGAGATCCACGAAAAGGTGCTCCAGTCTGAAATCTAATAGTGAAAAGAATGTCTGGGGATGACTGTTTCAAACTAGGTAGTTCACCTTGCCTAAGGAATAACACAAAATGAAAGTTAGGTGAATTAACTATCAAGTGGCTCATGATTGGCCCATAGTTGGGGTAGAAACTGCTGCTCGGCCTGTATTTAACGTGGGTGTGGTTGATCGACTAACCTTGTGGGCGTGAGCGAGCAGAAGAAAAACAATCAGACCCCAGACGTTCCCGAGCAGCTTCGGATCCGCCGTGACAAGCGAGCCCGCCTGTTAGAAAACGGCGTTGAGGCTTATCCAGTATCCGTAAAGCGCACCATTTCCTTGGCGGATCTGCGCCAGCAGTACCAAGTGCTGCCTGAAGGTGAGTCCGCAGAGCCCCAAGATGGCGTGACTTTCTTGGAAATTGGGCAGGAAACTCAAGATGTCGTCTCTATTGCCGGACGTCTCATCTTTATGCGCAATACCGGCAAGCTGTGCTTTGCCACGCTGCAAGATGGTGATGGCACCCAGGTGCAAGCCATGCTGTCACTCGCTGAGGTAGGCGAAGACGCGCTAGCAGCATGGAAGGCTGACGTTGACCTTGGAGATTTCATCTCCGTGACTGGTCGTGTAATTTCTTCTCGCCGCGGTGAGCTTTCTGTCATGGCCAGCGAATGGCAGATGGCAGCGAAGTCCTTGCGTCCGATGCCGGTGGCCTTTGCTGATATGGCAGAAGATACTCGCGTGCGTCAGCGTTATAACGATCTGATACTGCGTGAAGAAGCCCGCAAGAATGCCATGACCCGCATTCAGGTCATCCGCGCTTTGCGCCACCACCTCGAGGATGAAGGCTTCAATGAAATTGAAACGCCGATGCTGCAGACCCTGCACGGTGGCGCAGCGGCACGGCCGTTTGTAACGCACTCTAATGCGCTGGATATTGACCTGTTCCTGCGTATTGCCCCGGAGCTTTTCCTTAAGAGGGCAGTTGTCGGCGGCATCGATAAAGTCTTTGAGATTAACCGCAACTTCCGCAATGAGGGCATCGATAAGTCGCACTCGCCGGAGTTTGCCATGCTGGAAATTTATGATGCCTGGAGCGACTACAACGGCATCGCCAAGACCATTAAAGAATCCATCCAGGCCGTCGCACAGGCGGTCTTTGGCTCGCACGTTGTCACGCTTGCCGATGGCACCGAGTATGACCTTGGCGGCGACACCTGGCCGGAAATTGAAATGTACCCATCGCTGAATGAGGCGCTGCAAAAGAAATTCCCTGGGCAAAAAGAAGTCACTATTGACTCCACCGTGGAAGAGCTTAAGGAATTGGCTGACGTGGTTGGCCTCGAAGTTCCGAAGGGCGGTGGCTGGGGCCACGGCAAGTTAGTGGAAGAAATCTGGGAGCTTCTGTGTGAAGATCAGCTGGAAGGCCCAATTTTTGTCAAGCACTTCCCAGTTGAGACCTCGCCATTGACTCGTGATCACCGCTCTGAGCCGGGTGTTACCGAAAAGTGGGACCTGTACGTTCGCGGCTTTGAGTTAGCCACCGGCTACTCCGAGTTGGTTGACCCAGTCATTCAGCGCGAGCGCTTTGAGGACCAAGCGCGCCTGGCCGCCGACGGCGACGACGAAGCCATGGTGTTGGATGAGGAATTTCTTTCAGCGATGGAACAGGGCATGCCGCCAACAGGTGGCGCCGGAATGGGTATCGATCGCCTGCTCATGGCCTTGACGGGTCTGGGCATCCGGGAGACGGTTCTCTTCCCACTGGTGAAACCTGAATCACAGAACTAGCGCTTAAACCTTTAATCAATTAGGGTGGTCCGTGACATATCAACTATCGAGAGGATTTCTCTAATGAAGGTCGGCATTGTTTTAGGTTCCATCCGTGAAGGTCGTATGGGCGAAGGCGTTGCACGCTGGGTTACTGACTTGGCTCAGGGTCGCGACACCGGCGTTGAGTACGAGCTTGTAGACCTGAAGGAATTTAATGTTCCACTGCTGGAAAGCCCTGTCGTTCCAGGTGCTGCGAACAAGCAGTATGACAACGATCAGGTCCAGGAATGGTCTAATGCGATCGACTCTTTCGACGGATTCATTTTTGTTACCCCTGAGTACAACCACTCCATCCCAGGTGCTTTCAAAAACGCCTTTGATGCCTTGGGCTCCGAATGGTTTGGCAAGGCTGTAGCATTTGTTGGCTACGGTGCGTCCAGCGGTGTTCGCGCAATTGAGGCATGGCGCCTGATTGTTGCTAACTTCCAGATGCTGCAGGTGCGTGCTGCTTTGGAATTCAACCTGTTTACTGAGTTTCCAGAGGGCAACTTCTCCCCAGAAGACCGCAAGATTCAGGAAGCAGCAAACATGTTTACCGATCTTGAGGCCATGCTGAAGAAGGTTAACGCTTAAGCTTTTTCATTCCAGCCGCGGGCAGTGATCAATAATGATTGCAGCCCGCGGCTTTGGTGATCTATGAGGCTGCGACAACACGTCGTCAAGCGCGCGGCAAAAACGCGAAAAGCTAGAGCAGGTGAGTGCTCTAGCTTTTTAGTGCTGGAAAGGCCGTGAAGGCCATGGTTTATCTCATGTAGTTGGTTACTACATACATGCGGCCATCGGCGCCGTAGGCAACGCCCACGCCAATCTGATTAAAGCCTGGATCCGCTTGGTTTTGGCGGTGGGAAGGCGAGTTGTGCCATGCTTGGACTACTTCTTGGGTAGAAGCACCGCGCCAGTTCTGGTGGACGTTCTCGCCGCCTTCTTTCCAGCCAGCTGGGTACTGCTGCAAGTAGCTCGGGTTATGAGCTGGCACGCCGGTTTGGGCCATGTGATCCGCCCAGCGCTGCGCAATGCCATTGAGCTGTGGGTTTGGGGCAACTGGTGCCACACCGTGACGGGCACGGTATTCATTAATCGCCAGGAACACCGAAGTGGTGTTGACGTTGGAGCCAGAGCTTGCCGGGGTGGCAGCATTAGCCGTGGCGGTGATGTTCTGTGAAGAACCCGCAATGTGATCGCCGATGGATGCGACGACGTCTTGGACGCCGCCGGTGAAATTACCCATCGCGGCAGTAATGACGGCGACGATGCCAGCGATCTGAGTTTGAATAGCGTTCATCGATTTCGCTCCACTTAAACCGTCCTTTGCATTCTGCGTGGTTCAACACAGGATGCGAAAGGTGCGTTATTTAATCGTTATCAAGGTCTATTCAATGACTGTAGAACTCAATAAAAACGGCGGCGAGCAACAGGGGTAAACCAGGGGTGCACTACTGTGAACTGTGTATTTGCATGATGTTCATGTGAATAAAGGGGTTTATTTTCGGATCATTTTCGAAGCCGAAATACCGCTGTGCGAACGGAGTAATTTATCCCCGATGTCCGAGTTTTCCACCCTCCGGCTTATAGTCAGTGGGTGCTAATTGTGCAGAAATTAGCGGAAATGAAGTCAAGGTTTTCAAGGTGCGCGGCATCGTCCAGCGCATCGTGTGGAGGTATGTCGACAATGTCAGGCGCGTGGGAGCAGCAACCGGCTAAGTTGCTGCACCACTATGACCGCACGGCACAGCATGCGGCGCACCAGATTATTCGCCGCTACTCCAATAGCTTTTCTCTGGCCTCCAACCTCTTGCGCGGCCACGTCAAGACTGACATCCGCAACCTGTATGCCGTGGTGCGTATCGCTGATGAGATTGTCGACGGCGCCGGGTACGGGGCAGGTCTTGATACGAGTCAGTGCCAGCAGCTTCTCGATGACTACGAGCGCCAAGTACTCGCCGCCCCACACCAGCGCTTACATAGCGATCCTGTGCTGCATGCGTATGCCATTTCTGCTCGCCGGTGCGAATTCAAAGATGAGTATCTCTCGGCTTTCTTTGCGTCCATGCGCCGCGACTTAAGCCCACAAAGCGGCAATAAACAACAAGAATTCGATGACTATATTTACGGCTCCGCGGAAGTCATCGGGCTGTTGTGCCTGCAGGCGTTTTTGGTTGGCCAGAATCCCACGCCAGATGCCCGGGGCGTCATGGAACACGGCGCGCGCACGCTGGGAGCTGCTTTTCAAAAAATTAACTTCCTGCGCGATATCGCCAATGACACGCAGTTTCTGGGCCGGACATACTTCCCGCAGTTAGAAGAGCAAGAGCTTGACGATGCCCTCAAGGCCGAGCTCGTTGCCGATATTCGCAGTGACCTTACGGTGGCACGGAGTAGTATTTCCTACTTGCCCGCCAACGCGCGGATTGGAGTGATTGCCGCAACGGAGATCTTTGCCGAGCTGACCAACGACATCGATCGCATTAGCGCGGCCGAGTTATTGTCTACCCGCGTGAGCTTGTCGCCAGCGCGCAAAGTTATTGTCTTGGCGCGCGTTCCGCGTATCGCAGCACAACGAAAGGGTGGTAGCCGATCATGAGTGGTGACACAGCAGTCGTTATTGGCGCCGGCGTTGCAGGTCTTGCCAGCGCGACGTTATTAGCCCGCGAAGGGTATAAGGTCACGCTGATCGATCGCTTGGAAGAACCAGGCGGTCGTGCCGGGACATTTACCACTCCTGATGCCCCAGGCTTTCGCTGGGATGCAGGGCCTAGTTGGTATCTCATGCCCGAGGCCTTTGACCATTTCTACCGCCTGTGCGGCACCAGCACCGAAGAGCAACTCGATTTAGTAGAACTCACCCCTGCGTATCGGGTCATCTCCGAGCCAGCGGGACCGGCCGACCCAACTCGGCCACCCGAAGTACTCGATATCACCCCAGAGACCATCATTGAGACCTTCGAGGACATCGAACCAGGGGCCGGTCAGCGTTTAAAGAAGTACCTGGATAGATCTTCGTTGGTCTACGACGTGGCCATCCAAAAGTTTCTGTATAACAACTTCACTCAGCCCCACAACCTGCTGACACGCGAGATGGTCATGCACGCGCGATTGCTCGCCGTCTTGCTCTCGCGCAGCTTGGACTCGTACGTCAAGACCGTGGCCCAAGATGCGCGCCTTCGTCAGGTTTTAAGCTACCCGGCGGTCTTTTTATCCACCGAGCCCAAAGCTGCCCCGGCGTTGTACTCGTTGATGAGCCACACGGACCTTATTCAAGGCCCTAAATATCCCCGCGGCGGATTTTCCGCGGTGGTCAATTCCTTCATTAAATTGGCACACGATAATGGCGTGGAATTCCAGCTAGGCACGGAAGCCACAGAGATTGTCACCTTCGGCAAACAACGGCGCCACGCATTGGCGGGAACGTCCAAGCCACGTGTGCGCGGAGTACGCGTGCGCGATGTGCGTGGGTCACGCCAGCGCGACCCACAGACACATACGAGGATTATTCCGGCAGATATTGTGGTCTCCGCCGCCGATCTCAAACACACCGAAACCCAGCTGTTGCCGCGCAACCTGCAGACGTATCCGCACAAGTACTGGGACAAGCGCAATCCTGGTCTGAGCGCTGTTCTTGTCTACGCCGGGGTGAAAGGACAACTTCCGGAGCTTGCGCACCACACCTTGTTATTAAGCAAGGACTGGGACCCGGACTTTCAGGCGGTCTTTGGTGCGCAGAAGTCGTGGTCGCATTCGATGTATGTCTCCAAGACCTCGGCTACCGATGACGATGTCGCCCCCGCCGGTTATGAAAATCTCTTTGTTCTTATTCCTACCGCGGCGGAGCCAGGTTTAGGCCACGGCAGTGCGTTTCGTGATTCCGCATCTGGACGTGCCGAAGATACGCGCGTGCGGGAGATAGCAGACCAAGCGCTCGAGCTGATCGCCGAATGGGTGGGTATTGATGATCTGGACAAGCGCATGGTCGTCTCCCACACCGTGGGCCCGGCTGATTTTGCCGAGCGCTACAACGCCTGGGATGGGGGAGCTATTGGACCAGCACACACCTTGGCGCAGTCAGCGTTTTTCCGTGGGAAAAATATCTCCTCCAAGGTCGAGAATCTCTATTACGCCGGAGCGACCACCGTGCCCGGGGTCGGCGTGCCGCTGTGTTTGATTTCCGCGGAAAATATTATTAAACGACTCCGCGCGGACCACACTTCAGGACCGACCGCTGAAGCGGCAGCGGGGCATCGAAAAGCATAGTGCACACTGGGAATACTTAGTGTTTTCAAGCACAGAACCGCGCTCGGGGTATCGCAGCGGAAGAAAATTCCGTAACCTGTTGCTAGCTCTTAAGCGGTAGTAGCTCCTGTGGTTTTTAAGAACTTTTTCGCCCACTACCGTTTGGGCACTTTTTAATTTGTGGGCACTGATGCGCAGGATGCAGGGTGTTGCCCAGTTTCCCATCTTCGGACGAGGTTTATCGTCCGACGGGGGCTTTAAATGAATACATGTTTAGTTGAGAAAGAAAATTTAAGTGGCACAGAATAACTCCCCTGCGGCTTCTACCGCAGCTGCTCCCGAAAAGATGGCGCCCGACGTCAAGGCCACACTGGCCGTGTTGGTCGGTGCAGCGACCATCATGATTTTGAATGAAACCTCCCTGTCGGTTGCGCTGCCAGCCATCATGGCGGAGTACGACGTGCCGGCAACCACCGTCCAGTGGCTGCTCACGGGCTTTATGCTAACCATGGCGGTAGTTATTCCTACCACCGGTTTTGCCATTGAGCGCTTTAGTACCCGGCAGGTATTTATTACTGCGTGCTTGCTGTTTATCAGCGGCACCGTGGTCGCCGCCCTGGCGCCGGCGTTTGTCTTCTTGTTTATCGGACGCGTTATCCAAGCTGCCGGCACAGCCTTAGTTATTCCATTGTTGATGACGGTGGCCATGACCTTGGTCCCACGCCAGCGCCGCGGCTCGGTTATGGGCATTATCGCCATTGTTATCTCCGTGGCTCCAGCCCTGGGCCCGACAGTTGGTGGCGCCATTGTGAACTCCATGACCTGGCACTGGGTATTTTGGCTCATGGTGCCGCTAATTGCCTTGGTGCTGCTTGCTGGCTGGATGAAGTTGAAAAACGTCGGTGAACAACGCGACGTCCCACTGGATATTTTGTCCTTCTTCTTATCCGCCTTTGCCTTTGGCGGATTGATTTACGGCCTCTCGTCCATCGAATCCATGCTCGCGGGACAGGGCACGACCGCGATTATTGTTGCTGTTATCGGCCTGGTATCCCTGGTGTTGTTTGTCTGGCGCCAGCTCAAGCTGGGCAAAGAAGACAAAGCATTTTTGGACCTGCGTCCGTTTACCATCCGCAACTTCACCCTGGCTGTCTCCGTCATTTTGGTCTCTTTCGGTGCCATGCTCGGCTTTGCCACCGTATTGCCGATCTACCTGCAGACTTCTTTGGGCGTTACCGCACTCGTCACCGGCCTGGTTGTGATGCCCGGCGGTGTCCTGCAAGCAATTATGTCGCCATTTGTGGGCCGCCTCTTTGACGCCTACGGTCCGTTCCCACTGGCAATCCCCGGCGCCATTTTGATGTTGCTGGGTGTTGGCGCCATGATTTTCCTCAATGAGAATTCCGCCGTGTGGATGGTGGTGCTCATGCACGTGGCTTTCTCCGTTGGCATGGCCATGATGATGACGCCGATGATGACCACGGCGTTGAGCTCCTTGCCGGATAATCTCTACAGCCACGGCTCCGCGGGAATGAACACCCTGCAGCAGCTGGCAGGTGCAACAGGTACCGCAATCCTCGTGGTCTTTTTGACTCGCGGCACCATCGCCGGCACCGAAGCTGGCCTATCGGAGGCCGCAGCGACCGCGCAAGGCTCGACCATGGCCTTTACCTTTGCCGCCGCCTGCGTGGTGATTGTGGTGTGCTTGGTTCCTTTCGTAAAACGCGTCAACAATGACCCGGAATACGTGGAAATTACAGATTCCGATCTCGCCGAAACAGAAGAAAAAACCGCGTAGCTAAAGCGCGCAGTAACGCCGGTATCGCTTGTCGATGCCGGCTTTTCGCATGCCTGCGAACGCCGGGAAAAATTCACCCTTTTTGACCGTTACTGGCCCTGTTCGCTACCGGCGTACACCCCTATGAGCTGGGTAAATGGCGAAAAACCGGAGTATTGCCGAGGAAGGAAGAAATAGTCGCGGCGAACTCGCGTTAGAGTGGGTGACAACTTAGCAACGAAAATACTGATATCCAAGGGGTAAGACTCATGTTCGAGAGGTTCACGGACCGTGCTCGTCGCGTCATTGTATTGGCGCAAGAAGAAGCACGGATGCTCAACCACAATTACATCGGTACCGAGCACATCCTGCTCGGGCTCATCCAAGAAGGTGAGGGGGTAGCTGCCAAGGCTCTGGAGTCCATGGGAATTTCCCTCGAGGACGTCCGCGGCGAGGTAGAGGCAATTATTGGCCACGGAACCCAGCCACACAATGGCCACGTTCCATTTACCCCACGTGCGAAGAAGGTTCTGGAACTTTCCTTGCGTGAAGGCCTGCAGATGGGGCACAAGTACATCGGTACTGAGTTCTTGCTGCTCGGTCTCATCCGTGAGGGTGAAGGCGTTGCTGCACAGGTTCTGACCAAGCTGGGCGCTGACTTGCCTCGCGTGCGTCAGCAGGTTATCCAGCTGCTTTCCGGTTACGAGGGCAACCAGGGCGATAAGCCAGAAGCTGGCTCTGGCCCAGTTGGTGCTGGCACCGGCCAGCAAAACCCAGGCCGCCAGGGCCCAGGTGGCCAGGGCGAGCGTTCCAACTCGCTGGTATTAGATCAATTCGGCCGCAACCTGACCCAGGCTGCCAAGGACGGCAAGCTGGACCCAGTTGTCGGACGCGAGTCCGAAATTGAGCGCATTATGCAGGTACTGTCCCGCCGCACCAAGAACAACCCAGTTCTTATCGGTGAGCCAGGTGTAGGTAAGACCGCTGTTGTTGAAGGTCTTGCGCTCGATATAGTTAACGGCAAGGTGCCAGAGACCTTGAAGGACAAGCAGGTGTACTCGCTTGACTTAGGTTCGTTGGTTGCCGGTTCCCGTTACCGCGGTGACTTCGAAGAGCGCCTGAAGAAGGTGCTCAAGGAGATTAACCAGCGCGGCGATATCATCTTGTTCATCGACGAGATCCACACCTTGGTCGGCGCAGGTGCCGCAGAAGGCGCTATCGATGCGGCGTCCTTGCTCAAACCGAAGTTGGCTCGCGGTGAGCTGCAGACCATTGGTGCGACCACGTTGGATGAGTACCGCAAGCACATTGAAAAGGACGCGGCGCTGGAGCGTCGTTTCCAGCCGGTACAGGTTGATGAGCCTTCCATGGAAGACACCATCACCATCCTGCGCGGCCTGCGCGATAAGTACGAAGCACACCACCGTGTGTCTTACACCGATGATGCGTTGAAGGCAGCAGCATCGCTGTCCGATCGCTACATCAATGATCGCTTCTTGCCAGATAAGGCTGTTGACCTTCTCGATGAAGCCGGTGCTCGCATGCGTATTAGGCGCATGACTGCTCCGAAGGGCATTCGCGAGGTCGATGACCGCATCGCGGATGTGCGCAAGGAAAAGGAAGCTGCGATCGATGCGCAGGACTTCGAGAAGGCAGCTGGCCTTCGCGATACCGAGCGCAAGCTGCACGAAGAGCGTTCCACCAAGGAAAAGCAGTGGCGCTCCGGTGACTTGGAAGAAATCGCCGAGATCACCGAAGACCAGATCGCAGAAGTCTTGGCACACTGGACCGGCATCCCGGTTCTGAAGCTGACGGAGAAGGAATCTTCCCGCCTGCTCAACATGGAAGAAGAACTGCACAAGCGCATCATTGGCCAAAACGAGGCAGTCAAGGCTGTCTCCCGCGCCATCCGCCGCACCCGTGCAGGCCTTAAGGACCCACGCCGTCCTTCCGGTTCCTTCATCTTCGCCGGCCCATCCGGTGTTGGTAAGACGGAGCTGTCCAAGGCTTTGGCTAACTTCCTGTTCGGCTCGGATGATGACCTCATCCAGATCGACATGGGTGAGTTCCATGACCGCTTCACTGCCTCACGCCTGTTCGGTGCCCCTCCGGGATACGTTGGCTACGAAGAAGGTGGCCAGCTGACCGAAAAGGTTCGCCGCAAGCCATTCTCCGTAGTGCTTTTCGACGAGATCGAGAAGGCACACAAGGAGATTTACAACACCTTGCTGCAGGTTCTGGAAGATGGTCGTCTCACCGATGGCCAGGGTCGCGTCGTGGACTTTAAGAACACCGTTCTGATTTTCACTTCCAACCTTGGTACCCAAGACATCTCCAAGGCAGTCGGTCTGGGCTTTACTTCCAATGATGAAGCCGATTCGGATGCTCAGTACGACCGCATGAAAAACAAGGTCAACGATGAGCTGAAGAAGCACTTCCGCCCAGAGTTCTTGAACCGTATTGATGAGATTGTGGTCTTCCACCAGCTCACTCGCGACGAGATTGTGCAGATGGTCGAGCTGCTCATCGGACGCGTGGAGACTCAGCTGGCAGAGCGCGACATGGGCATCGAGCTGACTCAGAAGGCCAAGGACTTGCTGGCCAAGCGAGGCTTTGATCCAGTACTGGGCGCACGTCCGCTGCGTCGTACCATCCAGCGCGAGATTGAAGACCAGCTGTCTGAGAAGATTCTCTACGGCGAAATTGGTGCCGGTGAGATCATCTCCGTCGACGTGGAAGGTTGGGACGGTGAGTCCAAGGATAATTCCAAGGCCACCTTCACCTTCAGCCCACGTCCGAAGCCACTGCCAGAAGGCACCTTCGACGAGCCATTGGAGGACACCGAGGTTCGTGACAACGACGGCGAGGACTCCGACAGCGTCAACACCGTTGTCCCAGATACCTTGCCAGAGGACCCAGTTTCTTCCTCGAACGATGATGGAAACAACCCACCACCCGCTGGTGCCGGAGCCCCTTCCGGCCAGTAGGCCAGTCAGTCAGTAAATACATAGGCTGACACCACAAGGCGCCGTTTCAGATTTTCTTCTGAAACGGCGCCTTTTTAGTCCTTGTTGTGGTCTTCGAGCATTTCGTGGCTGAAACGCCCGGGCTGCGCTAGAGTTTTCTGTATGGGACTTTACTTTCGAAACCGCAAAAAGGTGGGCAAGAACAGCTGGGTTAATTTCTCCGGCTCAGGCGCATCAACCTCGACCAAACTCGGTCCAGTAACTTTGAACTCCCGCGGTGGCTTTTGGGTCAATTTGCCTGGTGGGCTGAACTTCCGCGGACGCTGGAAGAAGTAGACGTCAAGTCCTTCTACCTTAGTGTGGAAGGTGGAAGGTACCGGTGGGGGTTTGGACGGCGAGGCCGTCATCGACAAGCGAAAATAGCGCGCGGGAACGCTGTGCGGCATCTGGCCACACCACGTCCAGCTCTGCCTTGTCCACCGGCTTATCCGCAGCGCGCAGCACATCCATGAGCAGCCCGCGGACTTGGCGATCCGTGCCCGTGAATTTTTGCACGCGCTTTTTCGCCTTGCTCAATTCCTCATCACTTGGCTGCGGGCATCCGAGCTCCTGCCATTGACAACTAAGGCGAATCGGGCAGATATCGCACTTCGGGTTCTTCGCCGTGCACACCAACGCCCCTAATTCCATCAATGCCGCCGAACAGCGCGGTCCTGTGGTGACTTCTGCGACCTGAGCAAGCTCTTTTGTGGAAGGCTGCGGCTGCAAGAACTGACCGGTGACCGCGCGCCCGTAGACGCGGCGGACATTGGTATCAACCACAGGCACATTTTGGCCAAAGTGAAAGCACGCCACAGCACGCGCGGTATATGCGCCGATGCCCGGCAGCGCGAGCAATTCCTCCACGCCCGAGGGCACCTCGCCGCCGTGCTTGTCGACGATAGCCTGTGCGCACTCATGCAGCCTTAATGCGCGCCGTGGGTAGCCCAGCTTGCCCCAGGCGCGCAAGACCTCGGCTTTGCTGGCTTGGGCGAAGTCTGTCGGCGTGGGCCAGCGCGAAATCCATTCCTGCCATTGCGGTGCGACGCGGGCGACGGGGGTTTGCTGGCTCATGACCTCACTGATCAAGACCCCCCAGGCGGAGGTGTTTTTATCCCGCCACGGAAGGGGTCTTTCATTGAGGTCAAACCAGGTTAAAAGCGCAGAAGTATCGATCATGATCACGGCTATTGTACTAGTAGGGAGTAAGGTCAGTACCTGTGACGGAACAAATGACGAATATGAACCCGCAAAGCGTCTGGAATGCCTTGAAAGAGGGCAACCAGCGGTTTGTTGAAGAACGCGCAGAACACCCGAATATTGACCAGACTCGACGAGTCTCCTTGGTCACGGGCCAAGACCCCAAAGTAGTGGTGTTGTCCTGCTCCGATTCCCGCGTGCCGGTGGAACTGGTATTTGATATGGGCTTAGGCGATGCCTTCGTTATCCGAACCGCCGGCCACATCGTGGATAACACGGTGCTAGGTTCCTTGGATTACGCCTTAGAGAATCTCGGTTGCAACCTCATTGTGATCATGGGGCACCAGTCCTGCGGTGCCATCGGTGCGACCGCGGAATTCGTTGATGGCGATATGCAGATTCCTTCGGGCTTTCAGCGCAGCATTATTGAAAAGGTCGCGATGTCGACCCTGCGCGCGCAAAAAGAAGGCAAGCGTGAGCATGCCGATTATGAGCGCCAGAACGTTGTCGACACCGTGCGTCAGATTTTGGCCCGTATGCCGGATCTTAATCAGCGCATTATCCAAGGCGAACTAGGCGTGGTCGGTACCCGCTACCTGCTGGATGAAAGCCGCATTGAACCTGTCGTCTTGCACGGCGTGGTGTAACCCCATTGGCCACCTCGGGCTGAGGGCTGGAGCTTTTAAGACACGCCCGTCTACGTGATGCCTCTGAGCAGCAAAAGCGCATAACATAAGGGTGTGTCTAACCCGAACCAGCCCTCCAATAAGCTGCCGCGCGAGATTTACATGCGACGTCGCATCGCGGCGTTTGTGGTGATCTTGGTCGTGGTAGTTGGCCTGCTGATTGCCTTTAGTGCGTTCGGCGGAAATAACAATGATGAACAGGCAGCACCGGAGTCTGCACCTGCATCTGCGCCTGAAAATCCAGAAGATGAAGGCGCAAGCTCGGAAACTTCCCAAGCGATTGAATCTGAATCCGAATCGGCAGAATCAACCACCTCGGAAGCATCCAAGCGCGACGAGGACCGTGACTCAGAAAAGTCCACGGAACCCAGCGCTGCCGGTGTCGATCCGGCACTGGCCGATAAAAAGAGTTGCGAACTCTCCGACCTGGTCATCCGCGCTTCATCCGATGCCACCACGTATCCCGACGGTGTGCAGCCCAATTTCGGTATGACCGTGGTTAACCCCACCGGCGCAGACTGCAAGATTGACCTGGATGAAGAAAGCTTGCGCTTTGAGGTCTACCGCATCTCCGATAACCAGCGCATGTGGACTGATACTGATTGCTATGACTCCGTCCAACGCGGAGAATACAACTTCCCAGCTGGTGAAGAGCGCAGCTTCGACGCTGTCTGGTCCCGCTTGGCCTCGGAACGCGGCGGCGACTGCAGCCAGCGCCCAGTAGTGGAACCAGGTGCGTATTTCCTCCACACCGTTATCGGCGATAACGCTTCTGAGCCTTATACTTTCAACCTAGCTTAAGGGCAGAAATCTCCGCCCCGTGCACGCAGAATCCAAGCGTGCACGGGGCGTTTCTCATGTGAGGTTAGCTATTGATAATCGCGATAGCCTGGCCGAGTGTGGAGGCATAGGCGACTTTCATGCCCGTGACTTCCGACGGGACTCCCGCGGGCACAATAGCGTGGGTATAGCCTAAGCGCGCAGCCTCGCCTAGACGCCGGTCAATATTGGGCACACGCCGCAGTTCCCCAGCCAGGCCCACCTCACCGATGACAACAGTCTTAGACGGCAGCGGTTTTTCATGCAGAGACGACCAGGTTGCAAGCGCGACTGCTAAGTCCGTGGCCGTCTCGGTGATTTTCATGCCGCCGACAGTGGCCACGTAGGCATCCTTGTCATTAGTGCGCTCATTCGCGCGCGCTTGGAGCACCGCTAGGACCATGGGCACCCGGTTATTATCTAGGCCAGTGACCACGCGGCGGGGATTTTTGCCCACCGGATCCACCGTCAAGGATTGAACCTCGGCGAGGATAGGGCGCACGCCATCCATCGCCACGGTCACCGCGGAGCCATCCGGGGTCGTGCCGCGGTGGGAGAGAAACAGCCCCGAAGGATCGGCAACTTCCCGGATACCGCCGGCGGTTTGTTCAAAACAGCCCACCTCATCCGTGGCGCCGAAGCGGTTTTTAATCCCGCGCAGCATGCGCAAGCTGGATTGGCGGTCACCTTCGAAGTTCAACACCACATCCACCAGGTGTTCCAACACGCGCGGGCCGGCCACATTGCCGTCCTTGGTCACATGTCCTACCAGCAAGATGGGAATGCCGGTCGTCTTCGCCAACGTCGTCAGCGCCGCGGTGACAGCACGGGATTGCGCCACGCCGCCAGCGACCCCTTCCACGCCGGAAGCGTGCATGGTTTGCACCGAGTCCACGATGATCAGCGAGGGTTTAAGCTGCTCCACGTGGCCAAAGACAATATCCAAGTTGGACTCGGCCGCCAGATACAACGTGTCATGCAACGCATTGGTGCGCTCGGCACGGGTACGCACCTGACCCACGGATTCCTCTGCGGTGACATACAATGCCGTACGTGGATTCTTCTCAGCCTGCGTCCACCGTGCCGCCACTTCGAGCAACAACGTGGATTTACCCACGCCAGGTTCACCTGCCATCAGCACGACAGACCCGGGAATAATGCCATCGCCCAACACACGGTCGAGCTCCCCAATACCGGTCTTCAGCGCTTTCGTGGTGGTGCTAGCAACCTTGGAAATCGGCTGCGCCGGAGAAGTAGGGGTAAGACCCTTGGAAACCTGCCCGGAAATAGCGGCGCTCGCGACATTCGCGCTGGCGGTTGCCGGCATCGATTCCTGTAAGGTGCCCCAAGAACCACACTCGGGGCAGCGCCCTAACCACTTCGGCGAGACATATCCACATTCAGAACACGTGTGGACGGGACGTTGCTTTTTAGCCATGTCTTCACACTCTAGTCCACGCCTGGGACACTACTTTCGCAGCGCTCATACATACAAAAACACCCCGCTCGGAATAAGATTTCCGGGCAGGGCGCTGTGAAGGACTAAGCGTAAGAATTAGTTAGCTTCGTAGCCTTCAGGGCTCGAAACGTCGCGGTCCATTTCGCCAGCATCCATCTGCGGGGCGGCAATGGCGGCATTGACCTCAACATCGCCATTAGAGAAGGTGAAGGTCACCGGACGGTAGCCGGCAATGCCGTAATCATCATTGTCCAGCTCGGTGGCCACATACTGGATGCGGTCGCTGTTAGCCTCTGGATGCGAATCCAGCATCTCCTGGGAATTGCCAACGATGCTGGTGTTGCGCTCCATCGGCTCCAAGCCACGCAAGGTGACGTCCTGGCCATCAACGGAGATGGATTCTAAGGTGATCTCTTCATCCGCATAAGCCTGGTTGACTGCGGTGAATTTCAATGATGCTTCACTCGAATCTGGCTCTACCTGGATGGTAACGTCGCGAACCGCAACATTGCCGTCTTCGCTTTCTGCTTCGGTACCGTCTACAGCTGCTACCTGGCTAGAGGTCTGGGTAATCTGGCCTGCAGAGCAAGATGCCAGTGCCAGCGCGGCAATAGCAGTGGCGGAAATGGTGGCACCCTTGCGGGTAACAGACTTCAGGGACATCACGTCGAGCGTCCTCCATCGATTGAGATCACGGGGGTTATCAACGCCCTAGCTTAGTCCCTTTTGTCACATAATACCCAGTTTGCCTCCCGTCGAGATGCTCACAATGGCGATTTAGGGGGCATTCGTGGGGTAATTCGGGGGTGATCTTGGCATCGTCAAGCGGTGCATTGCTTGTCGATGCGGGCGTTTTCCTCACCACCGCAGCGGAAAGTGCCTGCGCGGATGCCACCACCCGCGCTGCCGTGAGGTCGGGTTGCATGGTAGAATTGATGACCTGAGTGTGTCCTAGGTGCATCTATAGCGCAGTTTTGGTATCTCCCTCGGTCGGCTCTCGGTCGGCAGGCTGGGGATGAAAGATTGTGGTGCGCGCGTGTGCATATGCAACGGAATTTTATTTTAAAGGAGCTGCAATGGAGTTCAAGGTCGGCGAGGTTGTCGTTTATCCCCACCACGGTGCTGCAAAGATTGAGGCCATCGAGCACCGCGAAATGGGCGGAGAAATGCTGGAATACCTCGTGCTGCAGATTAATCAGTCTGACCTTGTGGTGCGCGTGCCTTCCAAAAACGTTGAGCAGGTCGGCGTTCGCGACGTCGTTGGTAAAGAAGGCCTAGAAAAGGTCTTCTCCGTACTCCGTGAAACTGATGTGGAAGAGGCCGGCAACTGGTCTCGTCGTTACAAGGCGAACCAGGAGCGTTTGGCTTCGGGCGATATTAACAAGGTTGCGGAGGTCGTGCGTGACCTGTGGCGCCGCGACCAGGACCGCGGTCTGTCCGCGGGCGAAAAGCGCATGCTGGCCAAGGCGCGTCAGATCCTCGTCGGTGAGCTGGCTTTGGCGCAACCGGTGGATGAGAAAAAGGCTGACACCATGATGGATGAGATTGAATCCACCATTCAGCGTCACCGCGCCGCGGGCTTGGTGGAAGATAAGTCGATTTCTACCTCCATCGATGATGATGCGGATCTGGATGATCTCTCCTTCGATGACGACGAGGACTAAAGAGTGGCTCGTCGAGTAAGTGCCCTGGTCGCAGCTGCCGGCCAGGGCACTCGTTTAGGTGCTGCCTTGCCCAAAGCCTTCGTGGAACTACAAGGCCAAACGCTCGTGGAGCGCTCGGTGCGCGCGATGCTGGACTCGCAGGCAGTCGATGACATCGCGGTCGTCGTCGCGGCCGATAGGGAAGACCACGCACGCAGCATCTTTGAGGCAGCAGGCTTGGCCGCGCAGGTTCGCTTTGTCCACGGCAGCCAGGAGCGCGCAGATTCCGTGTGGGCCGGGTTGCAGTCGATTGCTGATGACGACGGCATCGTCTTAGTCCATGACGCCGCCCGCGCACTGACCCCACCCGCGATGATTGCGCGCGTTGTCGACGCCGTGCGCGCTGGTGCCCCGGCAGCCATCCCAGTGCTCCCAGTCGCCGATACCATCAAGCGCATCAACGGCACACAAGTTATCGATACCCCAGACCGCGCCACATTGCGCGCGGTGCAAACCCCGCAAGCCTTCGACCTTGCCACCCTGCGCGCTGCCAATGAACGGTATTTCGCCAGCCAAGAGCGCACATTTATCGCAACCGATGATGCCAGCTTGATGGAATGGTTCGGCCAGTCCGTAGTTACCGTCGATGGTGATGCGATGGCATTTAAAATCACCACTCCCATTGACTTGACCTTGGCTAATGCCTTGCTCGCCCACGATCAATCCTAGAAAGGTTCCCATGACTTCCCAGCCGATTATCCCGCGCGTAGGCACAGCTTTTGATGCCCACCAGATTGAAGAAGGCAAGGAGTGCTGGATCGCCGGGTTGCGCTTTGATGGCGATGCAGGCTGCGAAGGCCATTCCGATGGAGACGTTGTATCGCATGCGCTTGTCGATGCCCTCCTGTCCGCCTCCAACCTCGGCGACCTCGGCTCGTTCGTGGGAGTCGGCCGCAAAGAATACGACAATGTCTCCGGCGAGCGTTTGCTGCGAGAATGCCGCGAGTTGCTAGAAGCCAACGGCTTTACCATCGGCAATGCCGCTGCCCAATTGATTGCGCAAACCCCCAAGATGGGCCCGCGCCGCGAGGAAGCCCAGCGCGTCTTAAGCGAGATTCTGGGCGCGCCGGTATCGATCTCTGCGACGACCACCGACCACATGGGCTTTACTGGTCGCGGTGAAGGCCGCGCCGCGATTGCCACCGCCGTAGTGTGGATGGCTTAGCCTGAGTTTGGCTTGAGGTTTTAAAAACCCATCGCCAGCAGACCTCTGGCGTGTTAGGTTAAAACAAGCTGTGAAAGTGTGAGCGAGATTACGTTTGCTCGCCAGCTTGGAAACCTGACACCACCAGAAAGGGCGCGGGCGCAATGGATAAAATCATGGAGCCGCTGCAGCGACTCGGAAAAGCATTGATGGGCGCGGTGGCAGTCATGCCGCTGGCAGCCCTGATGATGGGCATTGGTTATTGGATAAGCTCCGTTGGCGGCGATAACACCGTCATCTTCGGCGACCTACTGCTCAAAACAGGCGCGGCGGTGTTGGATAACTTAGGTGTTATCTTCGCCATCGCTATTGCTTATGGGCTCTCCAGAGATAACAGCGGCGCCGCGGCCCTGGCAGGATTTGTGGGTTTTGCCACGCTCGTCAACTTGATTGGCCCAGAGGCAATAGCCGGCTACCGCGGAATTGAGCCCACCGAATTAACCGGCGATGAAGCCCTACGCTGGGCAGAATCCGGCTGGGATGCCATTGGCTACGGCAACGTGTTATTCGGCATCATGATCGGCATTCTCGCCGCGTGGATCTATAACCGCTTTTATCAAACGCAGCTTCCCGATGCCTTCGCCTTCTTCTCCGGCCGACGCCTCGTACCCATTTTGTCGTCGATTTTCTCCGCCGTGGTCGCGGGCATCATGTACATCATCTGGCCGCTGGTCTACTCCGCGCTCTTTTCCTTCGGCGCCTGGATCCAAGGCCTCGGCGCCGTCGGCGCTGGCCTTTACGGTTTTGCTAACCGCCTATTAATTCCTACGGGCCTGCACCACGCGTTGAACTCGGTATTTTGGTTCGACGTCATGGGTATCGATGACATCCGCAAATTCCAAGAAGGCCCCGCCACCATCGACGCCGCCGCAGCAGCAACCGATGCACTCAGCTGCCCCGGCGTGTGGGACGGCACCACCTGTGAGGTCCTAGGCGTGGTCGGCCAATACCAAGCAGGTTTCTTCCCAATTATGATGTTCGGCCTCCCCGGCGCCGCCTTGGCTATTTACTTGCGGGCGAAGACGAAGCGTCGTAAAGCGGTCGGCGCGCTGATGATGGCTGCGGCTGTAGCTTCCTTCTTTACCGGTGTTACCGAGCCTTTGGAATTTTCCTTCATGTTCCTGGCTCCCTTGCTGTATCTGGTACACGCCATCTTGACCGGTATTTCTATGGCTATTGCCTCCGCGATGGGCTGGACCGCCGGCTTCGGATTTAGTGCCGGTGCCGTGGACTTCCTGCTGTCTTCGCAAAACCCACTGGCGAATCAGTGGTGGATGCTACTGGTCATGGGTGTTATTTACTTCTTTGCCTACCTCGGGATTTTCTACTTCCTCATCGGCGTCTTTAGCATCAAGACCCCAGGGCGCGAAGACGATGACGACGCCGACGCGGGCGCAGACTTCGATGCCTTCACCGACATCGCCAAACCTGCCGGCGGTGGCGATAATCCCAATACCCACACCGCGAATGAGATCATTCAAGGCCTCGGTGGCAAAGCCAATATTGATTCCATCGATTATTGCTCCACGCGGCTGCGTACCCACGTCCACGATGCATCGCTTGTCGATGAACCCCGTATCCGCAAAGCCGCCGCCTCCAGCCTGGTGCGGCCGACGAAGCAATCTATTCAAGTCATCGTCGGCACAAAAGTGCAATTTGTCTATGACGAAGTCGCCCGGTTGCTTGCGCAATCTGGCGCTGAAGCGGATTTGATCGGCGAGCGGCCCGCCTCCGAGCTGGATCAGGATGTCGCCCCGGTTTCTACTGGTGTGGCCACCGCGGTGGAGCTGTCCAAACCAACCGTGGGCACCGTGATTCCATTGGAGAATGTGGCTGATGAAGCCTTTTCCTCCAAGTCCGTTGGTGAGGGTTTTGCGCTGGTGCCTGTGGAGACCGCGTCGGTCTTTGATGTGTGCGCGCCTGCCTCCGGACAATTGTCGATGGTGTTTAAGACCAACCACGCCTTTTCCATTACCACCAGCGCTGGCTTGGATGTTTTAGTCCACATTGGCTTCGATACCGTCAACCTGCACGGCGAAGGATTTACCCGCCTGGTCGAAGCCGGCCAGCACGTTGAAGCCGGCCAGCCGGTCATTCGCGTGGATGCCCGTGCGCTGCGCGCTCGCGGTGTGGATCTGACCATTGCCGTGGTTATGCCGACCAAGCAGCAAGTAGCTGCTGTTTCGCTGGCTCAAGGATTAGGTTCCGTCGCGGCCGAAGTGGCTATGAAATAAATAGGCACTATCTACATTAACTACCTGCAGGCTGGGCGCTATACAATGGCGCGCAGCCACAATATCGACCACGCAGAAATTTAATGAGGGGCAGCACACATGGAAGTCATCGTCTGCGACACACCGCACGAGGTAGCCGTTAAGGCAGCGGATATTTTTCAGGGCTACGCGCAAGACGGTGGCGTCTTGGGCGTGGCTACCGGATCGACACCGCTTCTGACCTACCACGAACTGATCCGCCGCTATAAAGCTGGCGAGGTCAGCTTCGCTGGCTGCACAATGTTCGCACTCGATGAATATGTCGGCCTGCCCATCGACCACGAGCAAAGCTACTACCGCGTGATCCACGACGAGCTTTCCGACCACGTCGATATCGACCCCGCCGATGTCCACATCCCCAATGGCTTAGCCGACGACGTTCCAGCCGCCGCCGCGGACTACGAGCAAGCCATCATCGATGCCGGCGGCATTGACATCCAATTACTCGGCATCGGAACCAACGGGCATGTGGGCTTTAATGAGCCGGCCAGCTCCTTGTCTTCGCTGACCCGCATGAAGACGCTGCACCCGCAAACTGTGGCGGATAACGCCCGATTTTTCGACTCCCTCGAAGAAGTCCCGATTCATGTGGTTACCCAAGGCCTTGGCACCATTCAGCGCGCCCGGCAGCTGGTGCTTCTAGCCACCGGTGAGCACAAAGCGCACGCCGTATCGCAACTCGTCGAAGGCCCGCTGAGCGCGTCCTGCCCGGCCTCGGTGTTGCAGATCCACCCGCATGCCACCGTGATCGTCGACGAAGCTGCAGCCAGCAAGTTGCACAATGTGGATTATTATAAGTTCATTCAGCAGCACAAACCGGCCTAATTGTGCCTGCGGCGGTGGGCGGTAGACTGGGACAGGTGAACCTACGTATTTTTGACACCGCCACCCGTTCGTTGCGCGATTTTGAGCCAATTACTCCCGGCCATGCTTCGATCTATTTGTGTGGTGCCACCCCACAAGCCAAGCCGCACATCGGCCACCTGCGTTCCGGCGTGGCCTTTGATATCGTGCGCCGCTGGCTGATGGCCCAGGGGCTAGACGTAGCTTTTGTTCGCAATGTCACCGACATTGATGACAAGATCTTAAATAAAGCAGCAGAACATAACCGCCCGTGGTGGGAGTGGGTGTCTACTTACGAGCGCGAATTTACCAAGGCCTATAACACCCTCGGCGTGCTGCCGCCGTCCGTGGAACCGCGCGCGACCGGCTTTGTGCCGCAAATGGTCGAATACATGCAACGCTTGATTGACCGCGGCTTCGCCTACGCCTCGGAAGGCTCCGTGTATTTTGACGTCGCCGCCTGGGTCAACGCCGAAGGCTCCGATTATGGCTCACTTTCCGGCAACCGAGTTGAGGATATGGAGCAGGGCGAAACGGATGTCATCGGAAAGCGAAGCCCGCAAGACTTTGCCCTGTGGAAAGCTGCGAAACCCGGCGAGCCCTCCTGGCCAACCCCGTGGGGTGCCGGCCGCCCGGGCTGGCACCTCGAGTGCTCGGCGATGTCCACCTACTACCTGGGTTCGAGCTTTGACATCCACGGCGGCGGACTGGATCTGCAGTTCCCACACCACGAGAATGAAATTGCCCAGTCGCATGCTGCCGGCGATGGTTTCGCCAATATCTGGATGCACAACCACTGGGTGACCATGGCTGGTGAGAAAATGTCGAAGTCATTGGGCAACGTCTTAGCCGTGGATAATTTGCTCGATATAGTTCGTCCGCAGGAATTGCGCTATTATCTTGGGTCTGCACATTATCGCTCTGTTCTTGAGTACTCCGAAGGTGCGTTGACCGAGGCAGCCGCAGGCTACCGTCGCATTGAGGAGTTTCTGGCACGCTTTGACGATGTGGCTCTTGGTGAGTGGACCGACGGTTTTGAAAAAGCCATGAATGATGATTTTTCAGTTCCTAAGGCCCTAGCTGAAATCCATGTTGCCGTTCGTGAGGGCAATAAGGCCCTGTCTGCTTCCGATGAAGACACTGCACGCACACTTGCAGAATCAGTTCGCCGCATGGCGGAAATCTTAGGTTTCGACCCATTGAGTCATCAGTGGTCGGAGGGCGCCTCCGATGATTCGGCGGCGTTGGATGCATTAGATGTTTTAGTTCAGGCTGAACTGGAGCGTCGTGCGCAAGCTCGTGCAGAAAAGAATTGGGCTGTTGCTGATGAAGTCCGCGATCGTCTGGCACAAGCAGGAATTACTGTGACAGATTCTGCTGATGGCGCCACGTGGTCGCTTAATTAAACCACTTTGAAGGAGAAATACTTATGGCACGTACCCACGGCCGCGGCGGCGCAGGCCCCCGTAAAACGAATAAAAAAGGTGCTGTTAAAGGCACCGGCGGCCAGCGCCGCAAAGGCCTAGAAGGCAAAGGCCCAACCCCGAAGGCAGAAGACCGCGTTTACCACGCCAAGCACAAGGCGAAGCTGCACCGTCAGCGCCGCGATTCGGGTCGGCATGAAAAAGAAACCGCGGAGATGGTTGTGGGACGCAACCCCGTTATCGAATGCCTGCACGCCAAGGTTCCGGCCACCAACCTGTATATTGCGCAGGGAACCCGCAGCGATGAGCGCCTGGCGGAAGCAGTAGCCATCGCCAATGCCCGCAACCTGCCCATTTTGGAAGTCCAGCGCCACGTCATGGACCAGATGACCGGCAATGGCATGCACCAAGGCATCGGCTTGCAAATCCCGCCGTACAAGTACGCCGATGTCCACGACCTCATCGCCGAGGCCGCGAAGAAGCAAGAGCCCGGCATGTTCGTCATCTTGGACAACATCACCGACCCACGTAACCTGGGCGCGGTTATCCGCTCCGTCGCGGCCTTCGGTGGCGATGGCGTCATCATCCCCGAGCGTCGCTCGGCTTCCGTGACCGCAGTGGCATGGCGCACTTCCGCCGGCACCGCAGCACGCCTGCCGGTAGCGCGCGAGACCAACATGACCCGCACCGTGCAGGAATTCCAGAAAAACGGCTACCAGGTCGTCGGCCTCGACGCCGGCGGCGAGCACACCTTGGATACCTACAAGGGCGGCAAAGACCCCGTCGTTATTGTCATCGGTTCCGAGGGCAAGGGCATCTCGCGCTTGGTCCGCGAAAACTGCGATGTCATCATGTCTATCCCGATGACCAGCTGGGTGGAATCCCTCAACGCCTCCGTGGCTGCCGGCGCCGTGCTCTCCGAGTTCGCCCGCCAGCGCCGCGTCGCCAACGAATCCTAGAATATGTGGATAACTACCGCTTGTTGTTGAGGTGTCAGCGGAGTTATCCACAGGCCTGCCAGCTTGTGCTGGCCTAGGTGCACCGGCTGCCATAGCGTCAAAGTTATGGACCTTACAGCAGCCTTTGCTTTCATCAACAGCCACGGTATGCAGCTGTTGCGTCTTTTTGCATCGCAGTCGCCGCATGACATCGTGGGCTTTGGCATGGAGCTAAAAACCGCCAAAAACATCATCAACACCGCCAAGGTGTATTTCGGCCCGACCGATTCCCCGCGCAAACAACAAGACGCCATCGCACTAGCCGAATCCCGCGGTCTGTCCTTAGACCGCGTACTCGCGATCGAATTTTACGCCAAGCAGCTAAAATCCCACCGCGGGCAGTCCTGGAAGCTGCGGGCGGAGCTTATCGCGCACGAAGGCAGCGTCGATGACATTCGCGCGCTCGGCCTCGCCCGGGTGAAAGAATTAAAGCCGCCCAAGCCGCCGGTGCCCGGAGTGACGGTTGGCACGACCAAGATGGGCATGCGCACGATGGTCATAACCGATACCGAGCGCGAGATTATGGATTTGGAAAAATCCCTCGACACCATCGCCCAGCAGCAATCCCCCGAAACTCCGCGCCGGGAAGGTTTGCTCCACGCATTGCGGACGCGTTTGCAGCGCGGCGGGACCTTTCGGCCTACCTATAGCACCGTGATAGCTATTGGGTTGGATGATGTCGCCAAAATATCCGCAGGGCTTGTCGATGACATCACCGTCGGCCTCTCCGACGGCACCACCATGACAGGGCAAGAGCTTGTCGATGCCGCCTTGACCGACGCCCTTGGAGAAAAGCTCTACGCCGGGCTTTTCCATCCCACCAAAGGGCCGGTGAACCTGTATGAGGCACGGTTTGCGTCTTTTAAACATCGCCTGCTGGCGAAGGCAGAAAACCTGGTGTGCCCGTGGCCGGACTGCAATGTCCCGGCCGATAGGTGCCAGGTGCACCATATTGATGCTCACAAACACGGCGGGCACACCACGCCTGCGAATCTGACGACGTTGTGTCGCTATCACAATGGCGTCAACGACGATGACCCACGCAGTTCCCGCTCACGGGGCGCGGGAGCACCAAGTCGCGGGCGCATGAACCGGCACCGCGGGTGCGTGCGCTATACCTCACCGGGTGGGCACAGCTGCACGAATACGCATCAGGTCTCGCGTCTGGGGGCGATGGACCTGATCTAGCTCAACTCAAAGAAAGCTGCTGTGACTTCGGCAGCGGTGAAAGAATCCGTGTTCTTTCCCAACCGCGGGTCGAGCTCTTTGCCCGAGGGCACCACATGCCCCATGTCTTGGACTGTCCACAGCTCCACGCGGTTCTCGCCGGGCCAGGTGGTGATTTCGACATCGGGGAAGGGCTTGGTGCTGTGTGCCGTCCCTGCGCCGTTGCGCTCGGCAAAATACGCGCCCGTTGCTGGCGCAGACAGCACTTCACCACGCGTGCGCCTGACGTGGATACCAGCCGTGCCACCTTCATAGGGAGCTTTGTCATCCAAGGTGCCGTGAATCATCAGAAGTGGGGTGGGCTGATATAGCTCTACCGGATTAGTCGGTGCGAGGTTCTCACCCGCAGCCAAGGTCGCGGCGAAGACGGCGGCGCCGGAAAGAAGCCCGGGGGCATCGAAAAGCAAGCGCAACACCATCTGCCCGCCATTGGAATATCCGCAGGCAAAGATGCGGCCGATAGTGTATTCCTTGCGCAGCTCATCGATGATAGCGTGCGTAAATCCCACATCATCGGTGCCCAGCTCGCGGGTTTTCTCCGGCAGGTGCTTGCGGGCGTCATTGAAGTGGTTTTTAATGCCGCCGGGATAAGCCACAATCGTGTTGCAGCTGGCTAGGTCATCAAAAGTGAAATCTGTAAAGCGCCGGATGACATTGGGCGATTGCAACGAGCCGTGAAAGACCAGCAATAAATCCTGCGGCGCCGGCTCGGGGTTTTCCGGCGGGACGAGGACGTAGCGGCGTTCAGTGTCTTGGAAAGTAATCCGGCGTTGTTCCATACGTTTCAAGCTTAATCGTCATCATGATCGCAGTGTTCATCGTGCACGCTCGTGTGATGAACTTCCGCCGGGTTGGCGTTATTAAGCTGCGGAGAGACAGCCGCGCGAAATTGCGTGCTCTCGCGTTTGGCCGCGATATCATCGCGCACCGCCCGGCGATTGTGCACCATCGCGATGCCGCGACAAATCAAATAAATAACAAAAGAAATGGTGGTGACAAACACGGAGACCGGCAGTCCTGGAGCCAGCGATAAAATCAACCCGCCCACGGCGGCTACTTCGGCGAAAATGACCGATAACACCACTGATTTCAGCGGCGAGGATGTTAGCTGCACCGCCGCCGCGCCCGGGGTAATCAGCAGCGCCATGACCAACAGGGCGCCGACAATCTGCACGGATTGCGCCGCCGCAAGCCCGACCAGAACGGCAAAAATCACCGAGATAACGCGCACCGGGATGCCCGCGGCCTGCGCCATGACGGGGTCAGCGGAGGCAAACAGCATCGGCCGCCAAAAGAAAAAGACCGCGCCGACCACGATGATGGTGGTTCGCATCAACAACCACAGCGAGGAACCCGAAATGCCCACAATCTGCCCGGTCAACAGCGACATCGCGGCGGTGGGGTTGCCGGGGTAGAGGTGGATGAACAGCACGGATAAGCCCAAGCCGAAGCTCATCACCACGCCGATGGCGCTGTCTTGTTGTCCCCGGAAACCTAATACCGCCAGCACGATGGCGGCACCGATAGCACCGGCGATAGCGCCCAGGCCGATATTCAGGCCGAAAAGCAACGCCGCCGACGCACCCATCAACGCCAGCTCCGAGGTGGCGTGCACCGAAAAGGACATCTGCCGCAGGACCACCAACGGCGTCATCACGCCAGAAAGTACGCCCAGCAAAGCACAGGCAATGAGTGCTTGTTGCACAAAGTCCACGGACAGCAGGTAGTTGGTGTCTTCGAAGAAAGTCTGCAGATCCATTAGGCGACAATGATCCTTCCATCGACATGTAAAACGTTGACGTGGGCGCCGTATAGCTCCGATAGCACCTCGGTGCGCATGACTTCTTCGACCGTGCCGAGCACATGCCCGTGCGGCGCGAGATACAGCACGCGGGAGACTACGTCTAATACCGGGTTAATACCGTGGGTGACAAAGATGGTGGCGGTGCCCTTGTCGTGGCGCCAGCGCTGCAGCCTATCGATGGTCTCCGCCTGCCGTGCCGGATCCAAAGACAACAGCGGCTCATCGGCCAAAATTAATTGCGGGTTATTCGCCAACGCTTGTGCTTGGCGCACCAACTGTTGCTGCCCGCCGGATAGCTGACCCACACGACGATCGGCGATTCCTTCCGCGCCGACCTCAGCAAGAAGTGCATTGACTTTGTGCTTCGATGGGCTTCGCTTTCCGATGACCCCGTGTGCCAAACTCAACGACACCAGATCCCGTGCGCGCAGCGGAAGCTGCTGGGGAAACATGCGTTGCTGTGGGATATACCCGATGCGCGCATTGACATCGAGGCTGCCGCCGGTGAGCTGACGAGTTTTTAAAATAGTGCCCAAGAGCGTGGATTTTCCGACGCCATTAGGCCCTAGAACCGCGAGGAACTCGCCGGGGTGAATCTCCAAGTCCAACCCTGACCACAAGGGATCCACGGCTGCTTGGTTGAACGAAACTAACATCAAACTCCCATTGAGGACGAAGGCGCAAACCAGACCATCTTACGTGTATTTTTCCAAAAACTAAGCGTCGAGCGCCTCAAGGCTGGAGACTACTTCGTCAAAGTATTCGAAGAAGTTTTGATGATCCGGGGGAGTTTCACCGATTTCTACCACGTCGATGCCTTCATCTTCCGCAGTGGTGCGAATCCGGGTGGTCATATCGGTTTGAGTTTGCGGATTGTAAATCAGGACATCGACGTTGCCGGATTTAAGTTCATCGATAAGCGCAGCTAAATCAGCGGCTGCTGGCTCCCCGTGGCTCAAGCTGGCGTGGCGGTAACCCTCGGGGGTCAGATCCTCCATCTCGGTGTGCGCGAGGAGGTAATCAGCAATCGGCTCGGACTGCACGTAGTTTTTCTTCCCCAGCTCGTGCAGCCGCGAATCCAGCCCAGAGACCTGGTTGACGACTTCTTCATCGCTGGCGTTGGCTGCTGGGGCGACGTCGTTGATGTGCTCTGCAATCTCGTGGGCGACTTCCATCACCGCGGTGGGGTCGTACCAAATGTGCTCGTTGCCATCGATGGATTCGACCTCGTGGGAGTGTCCCTCCTCGCCGTGATCGTGCGCATGAGCCACGTGCTCGTGAGCTTCATGCCCGTGAGCCTCGTCGTCGTGCTCGTCGCCATGGTCATGGTCGTGGGTGGTCAGCGGAAGCGAGTGGATGATCTTGTCCTGATCATCGAGCGCAGAGTAAAGCCAAGCATCATATCCACCGCCGCCGACCACGACGACATCTGCTTCATGTGCGCGCGCCATGTCCGCGGCAGAAGGCTCAAAGTGGTGCGGGTCCATGTTATTGCCCTCCACCAAAGAGGTGACTTCGATATCCACGCCGTCGGTCGAATCCGCGACAGCCTGTGCGACATCGCCCCAAATCGAAGTAGAGGCGACGATATTTAACGTATCGGAGTCGGCTGCTTCATCCGAAGATGCCGTTGAGCAGGCGGAGACAAAAGCCAGGGCGCCAACGCTCATCGCAGCTAAAGCCACACGTTGCGCGCGTCGCGGACGGAAAAATGGGCGGGAGGTGTCGAAGTGCATGATGTCTATAATCGCCTTATTGAAAACAATTGTCAACTGAAAATGAAATGAAAATGGCTTTAGGGTTTAACCAGTTAGTACAACCGGCAAACCACAGACATCATTCCCCGTGGAAGAAAACAAAAGCCCGACGGTAAGCTTAAAGACATGGTAAAACGCAGTCCCGTTCGTAAGACTTTAGCTTCGCTGGCAGCAGAATTAAGAGTCTCCCGAACCACTGTTTCCAATGCATATAATCGCCCAGACCAGCTCTCGCCGGCGCTGCGCGAGCGCATCCTGGCCGCCGCCGCAGCGCATGGTTACTCAGGGCCAGACCCGATGGCACGCAGCTTGCGCACCCGGCGGGTGGGCTCGATTGGCGTGGTGCTGACGGAAGATTTGTCGTACGCCTTTGAAGACGCCGCCTCCGTGGACTTTCTCGCCGGAATGGCGCAAGGGCTGGCAGGCAAAAATAGCACCCTGACGCTGATTCCCGCAGGCCCGGACACGGCCGAAGATACCGGAGCCGCGGAGCTTTTAGGCCGAGCGGTGGTGGATGGTTTCGTGGTCTATTCCGTCGGTGATGATGATCCCTACTTGGCCGCTGCCACCGCCCGGGGCTTGCCCGTGGTGGTCTGTGACCAGCCGCGCGATACCGGTCAGCCTTTCGTGGGCATCGACGATTTCGCCGCCATTGCCCCCGCCGCACAAGCGCTTGTCGATGCCGGGCACACCACCGTCGGCATCCTGTCCATCCGCCTGCGCCACGAGCGTTTGGATGGCGCTGTGGACCGGGACAACCTCGCTGCGGCGGAGTTCGATACGCAGCGTTTGCGTGTGCAAGGTGCGCTGAAGACTTTCGCTGATGCCGGCATTGATGCTGATGAGATTCCCGTGGTCACCCGGCATATTAACAACCGTGATACGGCGCGGGAAGCGGCCGAAGAATTGCTGAGCAATAATCCGGAGTTGACCGCCGTGCTGTGCACAACGGACTCCATGGCGCTGGGTGTCATGGACTACGCGGAATCTCACGGAATCAGCATTCCCGAACAGCTGTCGGTGACTGGTTTCGACGGCATTGAATCCGCCCGGCTGCGCGGTTTGAGCACTATTCGCCAGCCCAATTTTGACAAAGGCGCCGAGGCCGGGCGGATGCTCGCCGAGCTTATCGATGCCACCGTGGCCAACACTGCCTATCCCACCGCCGACGACGGCTCGCCACTGCGCGTGCTCTTAGACACGGAATTTTCTCCCGGGGATACTATTGCCGCGCCGCGAGGAAATTCTGACGCGCTGTCAGCAAAGCCTGCAAGAAGGTAGCGACCTCATCAATATCGGCCACGCGCAGGTAGGCAGCGGTTGCGCCAGCGCCGACTTTGACCCCGAGATCCGTCGGTTGGTTCAGCACGTCGAAGCCCTGCTCGTCGGTGACGTCATCGCCTAAAAAGACCACGGCGGTGGCATCGACAGCTTGGCGCTCGGCGTCAATCCACTTGCCCTTGGTAGCGGTGGTCGCAGAAAATTCCACGATGTTTTTGCCTTCGGTCAGGAAATACTCGCCGGGATCGACGGCGCGACCGCGCTCGAGTGCCTCTTCAGCTTGCTGCGGGTTACGCTCCGCCAAAGCCTTGACGTGCAGGCCACGGTGGAAAGGCTTGGACTCAACGAACACCCCCTCATAATCGGCCGCGATAGCTTCCAGCTCACCGCCGACGCGCTCGAGGAAGCGCTGCATATCTTCATCGAAAGGTGTTTCTTCCCCTTCAGTCTCCGCGCCGTGAGAGCCGCCGAGCATCACCGGGTCGCGCAGCGGAAAGACCTGCTTTAAGCCATCTAAATGCCGTCCCGAGAGCGCGGCTGCGAACGTATCGGGCAGCTGGGCAAAAGCGCCGAGCGCATCGATCGAATCGTGGTTGACCTCCACGCCGTAGATATCGGTGGAGTGGTGGGCTAGCGTGCCATCATAATCAGAGATGACAAACAAACGAGGGGTGCTCGCCAGCTTGTCGATGAGTTCTTCGGCCTTCGCCGATTCACGAAAATCAATGGGGAAGTCAGACATGGGTACTAGATTACCCATGCACCCAGATTAGAGCCCGATATAGCGAATGGCGGGGGAATCCACCACGTCATCTTGCAGCGTTAAAATCAGCTGGTTATTGGTGTCAACCTCGATGTCAAAGGCATTGCCTTCGGCATATAACCGCGAGAGATTATTATGCGCCCACAGCATCTCCCCGGTGCATTCCACACTCCCGGTCTCGCCTTCGGTGTCATAGACAATCGAGTCAATACGCACGGAATCGGCCTTACGTAGCTCGGCTGCAGCGTCATCGCCGGCCTCCGCATCATCGCTAAAGTAGCTGACCTGGGCGTTAAATTGCTCGCACCCGGTCGAGCCAATCATGGACGTTTCCCCGAAGACCACCCGCGGCACAGACACCGTGTTTTCCGATATCGCACCGTTAGATTCCGGGGAGGTGTATATCCCAATGGCTTGCCAGGTTTTTCCGCCCACGCGGTCATCGCCAAGCGGCTGCGGCGGGGCATCATCTGGGGTGCTGCAACCTGCTAAAAGCACTGCTGCGGCGAGGCTGGGGGCGAGGAATTTTTTCATGGATCTACTTACACAATTGATCGGCGAGTTCATTACGGGCGTGATTTATCCAAGGCTCCTAAAAAGGAATTCGCCCACAGGTCAACATCATGCTCAATGACCTGGTTATACATCGCGGACATGCGCTCTTTCATCGCCTCCGGATTATCATCTAAGCCCCACGTTGCCTGCAGCATGGCCTTTTTGATGTCTTCGATATCAAAGGGATTGCACAGATGCGCTTGGTCCAACTCATCCGCGGCGCCGGCGAATTCTGACAGCACCAAGGCACCGGACGAGTCCGCGCGGGTGGCCACAAATTCTTTGGCGACCAAGTTCATACCATCGCGAAATGGCGTGACCAGCATGATATCTGCCAAGCGGTAGTAGCGCAGCAAGACGTCTTTGGTTACCGAACGGTGCTGGTAGTGCACCACTGGGCGGCCAATTTGTGCGAAGCGACCATTGATGCGGCCGACGGCTTCTTCCACCTTGGACCGGGTAATGCGATAGCTATCGATGCGCTCTCGCGACGGCGTTGCTAACTGCACCAACGCAACCTCAGACGGGTCGAGGGCTCCAGAATCAAGGAGTTCTTCAAAAGCTAGCAGTCGCTGCAAGATGCCCTTGGTGTAATCCAAGCGGTCTACGCCTAAAAAGACCGTGGACGGCGAGCCCATGTCGCGGTGAATCTGCTCGAGCTCTTCGTGCGCTTCGTGGTGGGAGTTTGCGGCTAGCGTCGCGGCGATAGCCGAAGTGTCAATGGAGATGGGAAAGACGCCCACCCCGATTTCGTGCCCATTGGCTGCGGTGATGGTGATGCCGGCTTCCCGAATCTTGATCTCTCCGCTGACTTCCAAGTCATAGGCGCGGCACAATTCAACGAAGTTGCGAACATTGGCTTCCAGATGAAAGCCAATGAGGTCGGCATCGAGTAGCCCGCGCAGGATTTCATCGCGCCACGGGAGCTGGCGATAGATTTCCGACGGCGGGAACGGGATGTGCAGGAAGAACCCGATGGTGAGATCGGGGCGTATCTGGCGCAAAATTCCCGGCACCAGCTGCAGCTGATAGTCCTGGACCCACACGGTGGCATTGGGCGCTGCCACCGTTGCCACCTCGGTGGCAAAGCGCAGGTTCACGTCGCGGTAGGCATCCCACCAGGAACGATTGAACTCTGGGGTGACAATCAAATTGTGGTACAGCGGCCACAGTGTGGCATTAGAAAAGCCTTCGTAGAACTCTTCGTAGTCATAGTGCGTTAGCTCTACTGGGTGCAGCAGGACTCCGCGTTCGGTGCGAAAAGGCTCCGGGGCTTCATCAGCAACGCCTGGCCAGCCAACCCAGCAGCCCTGGTGTTTTTCCAGGACTGGGGAGAGCGCAGATACCAAACCACCTGGGGATTCCTGCCAGGACTTGGTGCCGTCGGGTTCCAAAATCATGTCGACGGGTAGCCGGTTGGCAACGACAACAAAACTGTTATTGCCAGCAGCTGTAGTACCAGTGGCTTCAGCGCCCGTGGCGGTCTCGCTCATGTGCTCAAAGGCTCCTCAAGGTGGCATGTGCTGGATGAAATGAAATTAGTTAGAAGTCTTCTTCGCTGTGGTTTTCTTCGTGGCCTTTTTAGCAGCGGTCTTCTTGGTAGCTTTTTTCGCCGCTGTTTTCTTGGTGGCCTTTTTCGCAGGAGTCTTTTTCGTAGCCTTCTTCGTCGCCTTCTTGCGGGTGGTCTTAGGCTCGGCATCTACCTGCTCAGCCAAGACCTTGCGGTGAACCAGACCTTCTGGTTCGACGCCCAACATGGACATCAAAGTAACGCCGTCCAAGAAATCTTGAGCATAAGTTGCGACGACGCGGCGAGCTGAGCGCGCGGTCTCTTCCTCCACAGCATGCATCTGCTCCGCTGCTGGCTGTGTGTCAGTGACCTTTGGTGGCACGTGTTCCTCCTAAATGCTTTCCCTGGGCTGGGCCAGGAAAGATGATATTTGACCGTAAGTAGGGTACAGACCGTATATTCTACCGCATTTGGCCTCGTGAGGCCGCCTTGCCCTATTCTTGCTCGGCTGGGGAGTCCTTGCTGTGTGCATCGTCAGCTGAGGCGTCTTCTTGCGCTTGGGCTTCTTCCGCTGCTGCATGCTGTGCGATGAACTCTTCGGTGCCCGGTGAGGTATACACCGTGGGGGCTTCTTCATCCGGCCAGCTCTGCGCGGGGAAGGTCGTTCGTGGTGGCCAGGACTCGTCATATGGGTGATCGCTGGGCTGGACTTCCCACTGCGCGGTCGGCGTGCTGTCGGCATAGATGGCGGTGGTTGCCTCGGGAGCTTGTGTTGGACCTTGAATCGGTGGCAGCTCGGGTCGGTTCGCGCGTGGTGCCAGGGGAGCCAGCGGAACCCGCGGGATCTTTTGTGCCTTGGCGGCGAGGTCTTTCGCCTGGTTGACCGAGTAGCGCCCGATGCGCTTAAACGCCGTGTACGGGCGGAAGTGCTTGGGTCGGCGCAAACGCCGCGCCCCGCGCTCGCCCAAGAGCACGCCGGCGGCCAGCGCCCCGGCAATGGCGAGAGCCGTGGCCAAGTTAGCCATGCCGGTGATGAATTGCTCATTCAACGAGGCATACATGCCGCGGTACAAAGTTAGACCTGGCAGCATCGGGGTATAGCCGACGACCATGGTGATTAGTGGCGGGATGTAGTAGCGACGGGCTAAAAGACCACCGGCGAGGCCGACGACGATGGCGGAAACTCCTGAGGCCACGACGACGCCGGTGCCAAAAGGAATGACCACAAAGTAGTAAAAGAGCATGCCGGCTGCGGCAGTAGCGCCGGAGATGAGCACTTCTTTCCACGCTGCGTGGCAGGCATAAGCGAGGCCGGCCGAGCCGATTCCGCCAGCGATGACCAAAAGCGGGACTTCGTAGTACACCGGCGCGGACATGGAGGCCAATGGTGGTAGTGGGTATCCGATCCATTCGGAAAACTGAATGCCCAAACCAACTCCGCCCACGATGGCGGCGGTGGATAGTAGTGCTTCGAAAAAGCGCGCGGTGGAGGTCACTGGGGCCCTGGTGATGCCATCGATAATTGATTGCACCAGCGTTAGCCCTGCAACCAGGACAATGATGCCCATACCGATGACCTGGCTGGGGGAGAAGGATAAGCCCAAGGATGAAGCAATGTTGTAGACAACCGCAGCGGGTACCACGGCCATAAATCCGCCCACAATATTGTGGTAAAAGGGCGGGATGCGCATGGTCTCCATCGCGATGACGACGCCGATGATGGCAAAGGCCACGAAGAAAGACATGATGGCCACAAAGACGTTGCCGCCCAGCATGACCGAAAAAGCGCCACCCATCGTGGCCCAGCCAAGAAGCTCCGTGAAGATGGTGCGCGGGGATTTCATCGCTTCGATGTCATCCAACGCCTGCTCAGCGACCGATGGTGGGGTAAAACCCGTGTGGATCGACCGGATAAGACGGTCGACTGCTGATAAGCGCGTGAAATTGATAGTCCACTTGCGTGCTGACCGCACAACTGTGAGCGGCTGTCGTTTTGAACCGGTGCCAATATTGGTGTGGATCGTAATTGTGTTCATGACGATATCCACGTGGCAGTAGTGCAAGCCGTACGAGGCCGCGGCGAGGTACACCTGCGCGCGGGCATCGGAGTTTGAACTGCCGGAAAAGATGAGAATCTCCCCGATGCGCGCGGCAATTTCCATCACGCCCGTTACCTGCGCCGGGTCCGTCAAATCAACCGGTGCCAGTGGTGATGGTGGCGGGGCCGCCATCGCCGTATCGACAGTTGCAACATGATCGGTATTTAAAAAGCCCTCTGGGAACTCACCGGTCAAAATGCCGTGAACCGTGGAATCTTGATCCGTCATCGTAGGGGTTGCCGAAGTATCTTCCGTCGCAGATTCTGGCGCCGCGTTTTTGGACAAGCGCGCCTTTAAAGACCTAAATACAGACAAGGAATTTCCTCTACATCAGCGGTGATGAATGACATCGGATTCTGTGGATATTTACACTGCGCACAGTTGCGTTGCACGATTTCTGTACTGCACTTTAATCATGGAATGTATTTTGCGCACACTCCCGAGTCAGTGGGACTTTTCTGCAGTGCACCGCCACCTATTTGGCAGTTTTTCAAGACGGTATTGTACTCTATGTAGGCACTGCTGAAGTGGCGCAATTGGTAGCGCAACGCACTTGTAATGCGTAGGTTGCGAGTTCAAGTCTCGTCTTCAGCTCCAAAACCCCTGGCAGACGCATTATCTGCCGGGGGTTATTTAATTATTTGAGCCAAAAGAGCTGAAAATAGTGCTTTGGGCTTGCTCAGTCGTGGCGGTGGTGGGCGCTAGACCTTGTCGATTCGATCTAAGAGATTGTCGACGGCGCGTTTGCGGTTGGATTGGGCAAGAGACCGTTGAGAGATGTGGTCGTAGACCCACAGGCTATTGGCGATGAGTGAAATTTCGAGGATCTCGGGGTCAAGGTCGGGGTTGGAGGCATCGGGAAGCCATCGCGTATCAACCGGGGCCCATTGGTCGGAAAAGTCGGGGTGAGACTTGGAATGAATGCTCAGGATGAGCTCAACGACTGGATCGTTTTTGCCCAGGGACAAGACCACGGCGCGCAGTCGCTGCTTGATATCGAGCTCAGATGCTGGTTTGCCGGCGATGGAAACCAGTTCATCCTCCCAGCGCTGAGCTGACCAGGCGTGAATATCAATGAGCATCTCGTGGCGAGAAGGAAAATGATAAATAAGCCCGGACTTTGACATGCCAGTAGCTTCTGCCAAAGCCTCGTAGGTCAAGGCCTGCACACCATCGAGTTCAATGATGTGCAAGGCTGCTTGGAGAGCCTCTTCCTTCTTACTCGTCCGCGCCACCGTTTCCTCCTGACTTTGGGTTTCCTCGGAAGCACCAGAGCGTGGCCAGCGTGAAGATGAATGCAAATACTGCTACACATCCCACGGTGGTGCCGTAAGCAGAAGCATACGCGGTCGATGCATCCGCATGACCAAGGCCACCGTGCAGAGCTTCGGTGCCCATGTGCTTGAGGTTCGCAGGCAGGTTAGACAGGTAGAGCGCTGGGGTGAGCGATCCGACGAAGGCTACGGACAAAAGGGTGCCGAATTCGTAGGAGACTTCTTCTACGCCGGCGGCCATGCCGGAACGGTGCATCGGAACAGATCCGATGATCGCAATCGAGGACACCGACATCGTGGCACCCGCGCCGGCGCCTAAGAAGATCAAGCCGGTAATCAACACGGCTACGGAATCGGCGTGTGCGGACCACATGGCCAGCACGGTGCCGAGCGTGCTGAGCAAGAAGCCACCAGAGATGAGCGGGATAAAGCCAATGCGGTGCAAGTTGGCGCCGCCGAGCGCGGAGGTCGGTAGTGCGGCAATCGCCGCTACGGCGACGATGACGCCGGCGTGGAAGGGGCTGAAATCATCGGCAAGCTGAAGCTTTTGCGCCGTGATCATCTCCAGTCCGGCCATGATAAACATCGCGCCCGAAGCAGCAATCACGCCGCCGATGAAGAGACGATTACGGAAGATATCGAAGGTCAACAGAGGCTCTTCCAATTTATTCTGACGGCGAACAAAGAGGAATCCGCCAATGATGCAGGCGAAAAACGCCGCAGCGACCAGAACCCAGGAGCGGTTGGGGTTGGCTATTTCCTTGATGGTCAGGGTAAGCCCCGCGAGAGCGATGAGCGCATAGACAGAAGAGCTGAAATCCCAATGCTTAGTCGGGTTGGGCATATTTGGTGGGGCCAGCAACGCGGTGGCGATTAAAGCGATGACCACGATGGGGACGTTGATGAGAAAGACAGATCCCCACCACCACATCTCCAGTAGCGCGCCGCCAACGACCGGGCCCGCGGCGGCACCGACGACGGCGACCGATCCCCAAATGCCGATGGCGGTATTGCGCTCTTGCTCATTTGTGAAGGTTAGGCGAATGAGCGCCAAAGTAGCAGGCATCATCACGGCAGCGCCAAGGCCCAAGACCGCGCGAGCGCCAATCAAAAATGCGGGAGTTGGGGAGAACGCTGCGGCGAGCGAGGCGACGCCGAAAATGACCAGGCCGGTGGTGAACATGCGGCGGTGGCCAATTTTATCCCCTAGGGTTCCGGTGCCCAGCAACAAGCCGGCAAGCACCAGGGGATAGGCGTTGATAATCCACAGTTGTTGGGTTTCTCCAGCGTGTAGCTCTTCGGTCAGGGTGGGAAGAGCGGTAAAGAGGATGGAGTTATCCAAGCCAATCATTAACAGGCCTAAAGAAATGGCAGCGAAAAATGACCAGCGCTGCGCTGGTGTGGAGTTGTTATGAAATTCTTTGCGCGCGGTCCTCAGCCGCGTAGTGTGTCCTGCTGTCATGAAGCGTAACTGTAACGGACGTTCGGTAAAGTAAACAAGTGTTGACGCAGGCGTAGTTGCAATAATCACACGATGAATTGGCGATGAATAACCGTGCATTGTGGCGAAATTTGAGCTTTGGACGCACTATGGGGTAAGGCTCGGCACGTAGTCGAGCGATAAAACTTTTAGATGAAAAGAGGTTAGACATGGCACGTACTTATGCTGACCAGCTCATTGAATCGCTTGAAGCGCAAGGCGTAAAACGCATTTACGGAATTGTCGGTGACTCACTGAACCCGATTGTTGACGCGGTGCGCCAGTCCTCCATTGAATGGGTGCACGTTCACAATGAAGAGGCCGCGGCTTTTGCGGCCGGCGCGGAATCGCTTGTCACCGGTGAGCTCGCCGTGTGTGCAGGTTCCTGTGGCCCGGGAAATACCCACTTGATTCAGGGCCTGTATGACGCTCATCGCAATGGTGCAAAGGTTCTAGCGATTGCCAGCCACATTCCATCGCGCCAGATTGGCCTGCAGTTTTTCCAGGAAACCCACCCGGAGATCTTGTTTAAGGAAGCATCCGGTTACTGCGAGATGGTCAATTCCGCAGAACAAGGCGCAGTTATTACCCATGCGGCTATCCAGTCCACGATGGCTGGCAATGGCGTATCCGTGCTAGTTATCCCCGGTGATGTGGCTTCCTTTGAAGCGGAGAACCAGCAGTTTGCGGAATCGACTATCTCTTCCGGTCACCCCATTACCTTCCCGGATCCCGCAGAGGCAGCGGCGCTGACCCAGGCAATTAATGAGGCAGAGAAGGTCAGCTTCTTCGTCGGTGCCGGTGCGCGTTATGCGCGTAAGGAAGTGCTGGAATTAGCGGAAAAGATTAAAGCGCCGGTGGGGCACGCTCTCGGTGGCAAGATGTACATCCAGCATGACAACCCCTTCGACGTGGGAATGTCTGGGCTGCTTGGTTATGGCGCTGCGCACGACGCGATGAATGAAGCAGACCTGTTGATTTTGATGGGTACTGATTTCCCGTACGCAGACTTCCTGCCGCAAGGTGAAGCGGGCGATACGGTGGTGGCGCAGATTGATATCAATGGCGCTCACATTGGTCGCCGCACCAAGGTCACCTATCCGGTTACCGGTGATGTGGCAGCAACGATTGCCAATATTTTGCCGCACATCGACGAAAAGAAGGACCGCTCCTTCCTCGATAAGATGCTCAGGCAACATCACAAGAAGCTCACCCAGGTCATTGATGCTTATACATCCAATATTGAGAAGATGACGCCGCTGCACCCAGAGTATGTTGCGGATGTCATTGATGAGGAAGCATCGCAAGATGCGGTCTTTACCGTCGATACCGGTATGTGCAATGTGTGGGGCGCACGTTATATCACCCCGAATGGCGAACGTGAACAAATTGGTTCCTTCCGCCACGGCAGCATGGCAAATGCTTTGCCGCATGCCATCGGCGCGCAATTTGCTGACCGGGACCGCCAAGTCATTAGCTTCAGCGGTGATGGCGGACTGGGCATGCTCCTTGGCGAGCTGCTGACGGTCAAGCGCCATGACCTGCCGGTGAAGACATTTGTCTTTAATAACTCATCGTTGGGCATGGTGAAGCTGGAAATGCTGGTAGAAGGTATGCCAGAGTTTGAAACAGACCACGATGAAGTCAGCTTTGCGGATATCGCGGCGGGCGCGGGAATCAAGTCCATCCGCGTCGAAAAGCCGAAGGACGTCCGCAAGGCGGTGCGTGAAGCATTGTCCTATGACGGGCCTGTGCTGGTGGAATTTATTACGGACCCGAATGCGCTGTCTATTCCGCCAACATTGAGCATCGACCAGCTGCTGGGCTTTTCCAAGGCCGCGGCGCGCACTGTCTTTGATGGCGGTGTGGGCCACATGGTGGATATGGCGGCTTCGAACTTGCGCAATATTCCACGGCCATAGCCGCGTACATCCGCCGAGTAATTAGTGCGCAGGCTCGGCGGATTTAGGATCGCGCACTGGAATTAAAATCAGTGCGCCGATAAGAAGCACGAGGGCGATCGCGAGGACTCCACCGCGGTCGCCCTCGCCGATCAATGAGACAAAAACGCCAAAAAGCAGGGGAGTCATCCAGCTGACGGCACGTCCTGTGGTGGCGTAGAGCCCGAAGAGCTGGCCTTCATGACCAACAGGGGCAACACGTGCGAGGAAACCGCGGGAGGCGGACTGGGCGGGGCCGACAAAAAGACACAGGATAAGCCCCAGAATCCAAAAGGCCACGGGGCCATCAACGAAGTACATGGCGCTGCCGGTCGCGGCGAGGATAAACAACGACGTCAAGATGATGAGCTTTGGTCCCACGTGGTCATCGATAAGCCCGCCAATCAGCGCACCCAGCGCGGCGGCGACGTTCGCAGCCACGCCAAAGATGAGCACGTCGCCGGCGTTGAGGCCGTACACGGACACGCCAAGTACGGCGCCGAAGGCAAAGACGCCGGCGAGGCCATCGCGAAAAATGGCGGAGGCAAACAGGAAGTAGCATGCGTTGCGGTCGACGTTCCAGAGCTCTTTGATATCGCGAAATAACTTGGCATAAGAACCGGCAATGCCGCTGGCTTTTTCGCCGGAGGGAGGAATCTCCGGCACGCGGAACAGACCTGGTAAAAATGACAGGCCGAACCAGACGGCGGCAAGCACCGCAACCAGACGGATATTGAGTCCGCCTTCGGTGGAAATGCCCAGTAAGCCACCATCGCCGGCGACGAAACCGAAGTAGCAAATTAGCAGCAGCACGATGCCGCCGAAATAGCCGAAGGACCAGCCGAGGCCGGAAATTTTGCCTACATTCTCTTTCGTGGAGACCTGTGAAAGCTGCGCGAAGTAGTTCACCTCGGCGAATTCAATGGTGATGGTGCCAATGGCAAGGACGGTCAGGCCAATCCAGAAGTACTCGGGTGCGTCGTTGCGGATGAAAAACAGCGCCGCCATCAACAAGAAGGTCAGAAAAGACCAAGTTGCCAGCGAGCGCCGTCGCGTGCCACGGGTGTCGGAGCGCTGGCCCATAATGGGCGTGACCGCGAAGATAACCAGCCCCGCGATGGTCATGGATAAAGAAAGCCACTGGGCCGGGGTGCGCGCCGTGTCAATCTGCGCGCCTACCGAATCGGTGAGATACACGGAGAAAATAAACGTCACCAGCACCGCATTGAAGGCAGCGGAGCCCCAGTCCCACATGGCCCAGGAAAAGACCGTAAGTTTATCTGTGCGCTTGGCGGAATCTGGCACATTGTCTATCGCGGGGCTAGTCATAGCCACTTGTCCTAAAGCGGCGGCCACGCTTATGCAGCGCAATGGCGGTTGAACCGGACCCCCAATCAGAGAAACCGCTTATAGCCAACATGGCTTGCGGCATAACCTAAGCGTTCATAAAAGCGTTGGGCATCGGTGCGGCGGGCATCGGAGGTTAGTTGAATCATCGTCGCGCCGTGGTCTGTGGCAAATTCGTCAATCCACTGAAACAGCGCAGTACCCAAACCGAGCCCGCGAACATGGGATGCAAGGCGCACAGCTTCCACCTGCAAGCGCTTGGTTCCCCCGCGCGCCAAACAGGCAATGACGGTTAGCTGCACGGTGCCAGCAACGGCGCGGGTGTCATCGCGCAGCACCAGCAGGGTTTGATTCGGGTCGCGGTCGATGTCGGCAAAAGCCGCGAGGTAGTGCTCCAAGGGGGCGGTCTCGCGGGTTTGGCCGAGGGGGTCATCGACAAGCAATGCAACGATATCTGCAACATCAGCGGCCGTGGCGCGCTCGAGGGCAAAGGTTTTGTCGCCGGCATTTAAGGTGGTCATGGCCAGATTCTAGCGATATCGCGGGGTCGGGGCTAAGAAAGTTTAGGATTGGACTTGAACTTAACGCTGCGTCAACTAGGAAGATACTTCTTGTGACCGACAAAGAAGATGCACACTACACAATCGGTGAGGCCGCGGAGATACTGCAAATATCCACCAGAACCTTGCGCCACTGGGATGAGATTGATTTGCTCACGCCTAGTTGGCGTAGCTGGGGTGATCACCGCCTGTATTCCGAGGCTGATGTGGAGCGCGGGATGAATATTCTCATCTATCGCGGTGCGGGAGTAGCGCTGAAAGATATCGCAATGCTTATCGATGCCTCCGCAGCCAGTCGAACCGATATCTTACGCCACCAGCGCACCGTGCTGGTGGACAAAGTCGGGCACATGCAAGAACTTATCGAAGCAGTCGATGCTTTATTGGCTGCCGAAACACACGCGAAAGGACGCACTATGAGCACCGAAGACAAAATTGAACTATTCGGCGAGAATTGGCCCGCCTATCAGGAAGAAGCCCGTCAGCGGTGGGGCGATACGGACGATTACAAAGTAAGTCAGGAACAAGTCGCACGCATGAGCCCCGAAGATATTCAGGCAGCACAACAGGCCTATGAAGATTTCAAGGTAGATCTCGGCAACGCCCACGCCGCCGGGATCGCGCCGGGAACAGAGAAGGCGCAGGAAATCGTCGACAAGCACTTAGCAACCATTAGCCCGTACATGCCGCTGAGCCGCTCCAAGCAGGTAATTTTGGCGCGGATGTATGTTGCCGATGACCGCTTTGCCGAAGCTTACGGCGATAATTGCCAGTACCTTCTAGACTTGGTGGAAGCCCAAGCGAGCGCGGAAGGAATCGATCTGGCGAACGTGCAGTGGGAGTAAAAATTAAAGTATATACACCACATTGAGTCTCACAGCTTCCTCCCAGAAAATGTCCAGTCGCTTTGATAGCCTGTGTGCCACACTTTTTGATCAGTTAAGAAATGGCGAAGATTTTCTAAGGAAGCAATATGGAAGACACCAGCAATGACCAAGTAACTGTCTTGGTCGTCGACGATGAACCGAATATCGTTGAACTTTTGACCGTATCCCTCAAATTCCAGGGATTTAACGTCCGTAGTGCAAATTCTGGCACTGAGGCGTTGCGCATTGCGCGTGAGATCAACCCTGAGGCCTACATCCTGGATGTCATGATGCCGGGCATGGATGGCTTTGAGCTGCTCGCCAAGCTGCGCGCGGAAGGCCTGGATGGCCCCGTGCTGTACTTGACCGCAAAAGACAGCGTGGACCAGCGTATTCATGGCCTGACCATTGGGGCTGATGATTATGTCACCAAGCCATTTAGCCTGGAAGAAGTCATTACCCGGCTGCGCGTGATTTTGCGCCGTGGTGGTGCAGGACAGGATGAAAATAGCGATGCCACCATGTCCTATGCAGACCTGACCTTAAATGATGACACCCATGAGGTGACCAAGGGCGGCGAGATTATTGATCTCTCCCCAACGGAGTTCAACCTGCTGCGCTTTTTGATGCAGAACAAAGAGGTTGTGTTGTCCAAGGCCAAGATTTTGGACAATGTTTGGCACTATGACTTCGGTGGCGACGGCAACGTCGTGGAGTCCTATATTTCCTACCTGCGCCGCAAGATTGATACCGGAGATTCTCCGTTGATCCACACCGTGCGCGGTGTGGGCTATGTCTTGCGTACCCCACGCTCCTAGAATCGGTGGCACGTTTTACGCCACATTTCTAGCGTCCAAGGTAAAAGTAGGCAGTGAGTGACTAATCAGGCAACGGCAGATAATAGCGACAGCAACGGTGAAGTACCTACAAGTGCTTCCCCTAGCGTGGATACGCGCACATTTAAAGAACGCGTACGCGGGTATTTATACCCCGGCATGTCCGGTTCGCCACAGGCCATGCCGCTGCGCACCTGGCTAGTTGTCTTGCTCGTTGTCGTCTCTGGGCTGGGACTTATCAGCGCCTCCGTGGCTGTTTCCGCGGTGATGCGTGATGTGTTGTACAACCAGGTCGATGATGAACTTATCGAGGCCGAAAATGGGTGGGCACGCACCGCCAATATCTTCGGCGTGGATATGACTGGGCGCCCGCCGACAGAATATTCACTGATTAAGATTTATCCGGATGGCTCGGTGCGCTATCTCAATCCGTATGAGTCCATGCCGCAAGTCGACCAGCTCGTGATTGGCGCCGCGCCGGAAACCGTCGATTCCACGGAGGAATCCAGGTCCACCTCCGAATGGCGTGCGATGGCCACGGAAAGCGATGGGGTTATCACCGTCGTGGCGAAGAACTTGGATTCTGAGCAAGTGCTGCTGCGCGGGCTGGCCGTTGTGCAGCTGATGATCGCCGTGGTGGTCTTGATGCTCATTGCGATCTCAGGGTTCTGGTTTATTAGACGGGCGTTGCGCCCGCTGCGCGTGGTGGAGCGAACTGCCTCGGAAATCGCCGCGGGTGATTTGGACAAGCGTGTGCCGGAATGGCCGCAGCACACTGAGGTCGGTCAGCTCGCCAGCGCCTTGAATATCATGCTGGCCAAGCTGCAAGCATCCATTGAGCATGCCCAGGGCAAAGAAGAGCAGATGCGTCGCTTTGTCGGCGACGCATCTCATGAGCTGCGCACACCATTGACCTCGCTGCGCGGATACACCGAGTTGTACCGCTCGGGGATTACCGATGATGTGGACATGGTGCTATCAAAAATCGATGCCGAATCCTCCCGCATGTCCTATTTGGTTGAAGACTTGCTCGCGCTAACCCGCGCGGAGGGAACGCGGTTGGATATCCGCCCGGTCGATGTCTTGGAGCTGTCACTATCGGTCGCGTCTTCTGCGCGTGCGGCGTTTACCGATCGCACCATCAATGTCTCCAATGACACCTTGGGCGTGCCGGTGGTCTACGGCGATGCCAGCCGTTTGCACCAGATCATCTTGAACCTGATCACCAACGGTATCCGCCACGGCGGGGACGAAGCTGAAATCACCATTGGATTAGAGCGCGACGGCGATGATGTCTTAATCAAGGTTATTGATACCGGCCGCGGCATGGACCCAGAAGTCAGCGCTCATATCTTTGAACGTTTCTACCGCGAAGATACCTCGCGCACGCGGGATACGGGCGGCTCGGGCCTGGGCCTGGCCATCGTGAAATCCCTGGTAGAACAACACGGCGGTTCCATCGATGTGGAATCAGAACTCGGCGTGGGTTCCACCTTTACCGTGCGCTTGCCCGCGGCAGACGATCCAGAACCCACCCACGCCGAAGACGGCGCTGACGACAGTGCTACCCCAACGGCGAATGCGGTGCCGGTAAAAGCCAGCCGCAAGGGCCGGGGTTTTCGCAATGGTAAGAAAAACGGGGCATCGACAAGTAATAGCGACACACCGCGGGGCGATATCCCGCGCGAGGAAAAAGAAACCTAGCTTAAGCGGTAGCCATTTTCATCGGTGTTGAGGTGCTGGCGCAGGCGCGTTGCTGCCTCATCCATGGCCTTCGGGTCCGTGGCATCTGCGGCCATGGCCTTGCTGAAGTCGAATTCCGCCATCTCCTCCGTGGGGAAGAGGTGGATGTGGGTGTGGTGGACATCGAAACCAGCGATGATAAAACCGGTGCGGGGAGTGTCATAGGCCGTCTTGATGGCCTCACCAATTTCCTGGGAGACGTTGGACAAGTGCAACCAGGTCTCTGAATCTAGGTCGGTCCACTTATCAACTTGCTTGAGCGGCACGACCAACGTGTGGCCGTAACGCAGCGGCTCAATGGTCAAAAATGCCGCGCATTTATCATCGCGGTATACGAAACGGCCTGGAAGTTCGCCGTTGATAATTTTAGTAAATACAGAAGGCTCAATCTCGGTCATGTCTTCAATGCTATCGATTTTTACCCACTATGGCTTGTGTGGTGGGGTACCCAGTCGGACAAAAAGTTAAGATAGTTTGCATGCGCATTCTTGTAATTGGTTCCGGCGGCCGTGAGCACGCCATTGTCAAAGGCCTCGCGGCCGACCCCGCTACCACTGACCTGCACGTTGCACCTGGTTCACCGGCTTTTGCCTCCCTTGCCACCGTGCACGGTGATTACAAGGAAGTAGCCGATCCTGATCGCATGGTCGAACTTGCTCGCAGCATTGCGCCAGACCTAGTTGTCATTGGCCCGGAGATCCCCTTGGTTGCCGGTGTCGGCGATGCATTGCGCGAGGAAGGCATCGCGGTCTTTGGCCCGAATGCGGCGGCCGCGCAAATTGAGGGCTCTAAAGCTTTTGCGAAAGAGGTCATGGAGGCAGCAGGTGTTGCCACCGCCCGTGCGCAGACCCTGCCACCGGGGATGACCGATGATGATATTGAACATGAGCTCGACTACTTCGGTCCCATGTACGTCGTCAAAGACGATGGCCTAGCAGCAGGTAAAGGTGTGGTTGTCACCTCTGACCGCGCAGAAGCACGCCAGCACATCCACCTTGTGCACTCCGCGGGCAACCCAGTGCTATTGGAGTCCTTCTTGGATGGCCCAGAGGTATCACTGTTTTGCTTGGTGGATGGCGAAACTGTCGTGCCGTTGTTGCCAGCGCAAGATCACAAGCGTGCCTACGACAATGATGAGGGACCAAACACCGGCGGCATGGGTGCTTACACCCCGCTTCCGTGGTTGCCAGCAGAGGGCGTGGACCGCATTGTCCGCGAAGTCTGTGAGCCGGTAGCGAAAGAAATGGTCAACCGCGGAACTCCTTACTCCGGCCTGCTGTATGCCGGTCTGGCGTGGGGTGAGCAAGGACCATCGGTTATCGAATTCAACTGCCGCTTTGGAGATCCGGAAACCCAGCCGCTGCTTGCGCTGCTCAAGACTCCGCTGGCAGGGGTTCTCAACGCGGTGGCCACTGGCACTTTGGACCAACTTCCGCCGCTGGAGTGGGAGGATGCTTATGCCGTCACTGTTGTGGTGGCCGCTGCTAATTACCCGGATGACCCACGTAAGGGCGATGTGATTACGTCGCCTGATTTGGCTGATGCCGAGAAGATTTTGCATGCCGGTACCGCGGTCAAAGATGCACACGTTATCTCCAACGGAGGCCGCGTGCTTAACGTGATTGGCAAGGGAGAAACCCTGGCAGACGCGCGTGCTGCCGCCTATGCGGTGTTGGATAATGTCGAGCTCAAAGACAGTTTCTACCGCACCGATATCGGTCAAGCTGCCGAAGAAGGCCGCATTCGTATCAAGTAAGTGTCACCTGCAGAGGCCTTGATGATTAGGGCATAGGCGCAAGTAGAGTACTTGCGCCTTTTGCCATGTGGAATAATGAAGCGTGTGGCTGATAAAAAGAATATTTCCAACGTTTTGTCCTCGCGTTACGCCTCTGCAGAACTGTCCAACTTGTGGAGCCCCGAACATAAAATCATCATGGAGCGCCAGCTCTGGGTTGCGGTCATGCGCGCCCAGAAGGACTTGGGCGTAGATATCCCCAATGATGCAATCGATGCGTATGAAGCGGTCATTGACCAGGTAGATCTCGCATCCATCGCAGACCGTGAGCGCGTGACCCGCCACGACGTCAAAGCCCGCATTGAAGAGTTCAATGCATTGGCTGGGCACGAGCACATTCACAAGGGCATGACCTCGCGTGATTTGACGGAAAACGTAGAACAGCTGCAGATTTACCGCTCCCTGGAGCTGGTCCGCGATAAGGCAATTGCCGTTGTTGCGCGCATTGGTGAGCACGCGGCCAAGTACCAGACTTTGGTCATGGCTGGACGCTCGCACAACGTGGCTGCACAGGCAACGACGTTGGGCAAGCGCTTTGCCTCAGCTGGCGATGAAATGTTGTTGGCCATTGAGCGCGTGGAAAGCCTGCTCAGCCGCTACCCGCTGCGCGGCATTAAAGGCCCCATGGGCACCTCCCAGGACATGCTGGATTTGATGGGCGGCGATGAAAACAAGCTCGCAGCCTTAGAAACCGATATTGCTGACCACCTGGGTTTTGCCCGCGTCTTTAATTCCGTGGGACAAATTTACCCCCGCACCCTCGACTTCGATGCGGTGTCCGCTCTGGTGGAGTTGGGCGCGGCACCATCGTCGTTGGCCACCACGATCCGTTTGATGGCGGGTAATGAGACCGTGACCGAGGGCTTCAAGGAAGGCCAGGTGGGTTCTTCCGCGATGCCGCACAAGATGAATGCTCGCTCCTGTGAGCGCGTCGGCGGCCTGCAGGTAATCCTGCGCGGCTACCTCACGATGGTGGCGGATTTGGCCGGACAGCAGTGGAACGAAGGCGACGTCTTTTGCTCCGTGGTACGCCGCGTGGCGCTGCCCGATGCCTTCTTTGCCATCGACGGCCAGTTTGAAACCTTCCTCACTGTGCTCGATGAGTTCGGCGCCTTCCCAGCGATGATTGACCGTGAGTTGGAGCGCTACCTGCCATTTTTGGCGACCACGCGCATCTTGATGGCAGCCGTGCGCGCCGGGGTAGGCCGGGAGACTGCACACGAAGTCATCAAGGAAAACGCGGTGGCCGTGGCGTTGAATATGCGCGAAAATGGCGGCGACCAGGACTTGCTGGAGCGCTTGGCTGCCGATGATCGCCTGCCGATGAGCAAGGAACAGCTCGAGGAAGCACTCGCTGATAAGCACGCTTTCATCGGCGCTGCCGAGTCGCAGGTGGATGCGGTGCTTGGCCGGATTAAGGAATTAGCCGACCAGCACCCGAAGGCAGCGGCTTATACCCCAGGAGAAATCCTCTAGGCCAAGACAATGTCGAGCAGTGGAAAACACTGACCGTTCACGGCAGCTGTGGGCGCATGCACTAATATTTAGGACATGCGCCCACAGCTTTCTGATTATCAGCACCTGTCCTCCGGCAAAGTCCGCGATATCTACCAAGTAGATGACAACACTTTGCTCATGGTGGTCACCGACCGCATCTCCGCCTATGACTTCGCTTTGGAGCCAGCTATCCCCGATAAAGGCCGGGTGCTCACGGCAACATCGATGTTTTTCTTCGACGCCATTGATTTTCCCAACCACCTAGCAGGGCCCATCGATGATGAGCGCATCCCTGAAGAAGTACTCGGGCGCGCCATTGTGGTGCAGAAATTGCAGATGCTGCCATTTGAGTGCGTAGCCCGCGGGTACCTGACCGGTTCCGGGCTGAAAGAGTACAACGCCAACGGCACGGTCTGTGGCATTGAGCTTCCCGATGGTCTCGTGGAGGCATCGCGGTTGCCCGAGCCAATTTTTACCCCAGCGACCAAAGCGGAGCAGGGAGACCACGATGAAAATGTCACTTTCGAGCGCGTGGTGCAGGACTTGGGACAAGAACGAGCAGAGCAGCTTCGCGATGAAACCCTGCGGATTTACTCCGCAGCTGCCCAGATTGCAGAAGCCAAGGGCATTATTTTGGCAGATACCAAGTTCGAATTCGGTCTTGATGCCGACGGCAACTTGGTCTTAGGCGATGAAGTGCTCACCCCGGATTCTTCGCGCTACTGGCCAGCAGATACTTACGCGGAAGGGGTAGTGCAGCCAAGCTTTGATAAGCAGTACGTGCGCAACTGGTTGACCTCGGAGGAATCCGGGTGGGACGTGGAGTCGGAAACCCCGCCGCCCACGCTTCCCGATGAAGTCGTGGCAGCAACCCGCCTGCGCTATATCGAGGCGTATGAGCGTCTATCCGGCAAGCGCTTTGTGGACTTCATCGGTAGCTAACTGTCTGCTTTTTCGCGCGGGTAGGGTTGTTTCTTATGACAGAAAACAATCTCGAAAACTTGCAGGCTCCCATCGCTAAGCAAGAAGCGTTTATTCGTGAATTTCACGGGCGCAGCTTCGTCGATGAGTACGAGTGGATGCGCACGAAGGAATCACAAGACACGCTCGATTACCTGAATGCAGAAAATGCCTTTACCGAGGCGAAAACCGCACATTTGCAGCAGCTAACTGACAATGTGTTTGAAGAGATTAAATCCCGCGTCAAACAAACCGATATGTCCGTGCCCTCGCGCGCGGGCGATTATTGGTATTACGGACGCTCCGAAGAAGGCAAGGAATATGGCTATAGCTGCCGTATTCCCGTCTCTGAGGATCAAGATCCGTGGGAGCCGCCGGTTATTCCGGAGGAAGGAAAGCCCGACGGCGAGCAGATCCTGCTGGATAATAACGCGCTAGCCGAAGGCCATGACTACTTTGCCCTGGGTGCGGCCTCGGTGACGAAGTCTGGGCGCTACCTGGCTTATTCCACCGATACCGCCGGTGATGAACGCTTTGAATTATTCATCAAAGACTTAGATACCGGCGAGCTTTTAGATGATCACCTCACCGATATCTTCTACGGTGCCACCTGGGCCGGCGAAGAGTACATCTTCTACCAAAAAGTCGATGACGCGTGGCGCCCGGATACCGTCTGGCGCCATAAAGTTGGCACCGCGCAAAGCGAAGACGTGTGTGTCTTCCGCGAAGATGACGAGCGTTTCCGCGTCGGCGTGGGCTCCACGCGCAGCGAAAAATACCTCATCATTGCCGCGGGATCCCCGTTGACCTCGGAATACTGGGTGCTGGATATGGATAACCCAGAAGGCGAATTTGAGGTCTTATGGACGCGTGAGCCAGGGGTGGAATACGACATTGACCACGTGGTTCGCGACGGTAAAGACCAGTGGTTGGTCACTCATAATGCGCACGGCCCGAACTTTGAAATCTCCTGGGTTGATGCGGATGCCAGCCCGCTGCCGGCAATTCGTGACCTGAATATTTTGGTGCCACACAATGATGAAGTGCGCTTGGAAGGCGTGGATACCTATCGTGATTTTGCGACATTGGCGTATCGCCGTGGCGGCATCCCACGCGTTGCGGTGATGAAAATTGCCAATGGCCAATTCGACGAGTTCGAAGAAATCACTTTCGATGAAGAGGTCTACTCTGCCGGATCCGCGGGCAACCCGGAGTGGGATGCCCCGGTTATTCGCTTGTCGTATACGTCCTACACCCAGCCGGCGCAGCTATTTCAGTACCGCATCGCTACCGGTGAGCGCACCTTGCTCAAAGAACAAGAAGTCCCCGGCGGCTATGACGCCGCAGAGTATGAGGCCTACCGCGAGTGGGCGATTGCAGCAGATGGTACGCAGATCCCCGTGAGCATCGTCAAGCGAAAAGACCTGGCCACCGATAGCCCGCGGCCAACCTTGCTCTATGGCTACGGCTCGTATGAGGCCAGCATGGACCCCGGGTTCTCGGTCTCGCGCCTATCCTTGCTGGACCGCGGCATGCTCTATGTCGTGGCGCACGTGCGCGGCGGCGGTGAGATGGGCAGGCTGTGGTACGACGAGGGCAAGTTGATGAAAAAGAAGAATACTTTTACTGATTTCATCGACGTTGCCGACCACTTGATTAATAACCAGCTCACCAGCCCTGAGCAGCTGGTTGCTGAAGGTGGTTCTGCCGGTGGCCTGCTGATGGGTGCGATTGCCAATATGGCACCGGACCGGTTTAAAGGCATTCAAGCGGTGGTGCCTTTTGTGGATCCGTTGACGTCGATTTTGAAGCCGGAACTTCCGCTGACCGTCGGCGAGTGGGAAGAGTGGGGCGATCCGTACCACGATCCGGAGGTCTACGATTACATGGCGACCTACGCGCCGTATGAAAACGTGGTGGCGCAGGATTACCCAGATATCTTGGCTGTGACATCTCTCAATGACACCCGCGTGCTGTATGTGGAGCCAGCCAAGTGGATTGCCAAGCTGCGCCAGGTTGCCACCGGTGGTGAATTCTTGCTGAAGACGGAAATGTCTGCTGGTCACGGCGGAGTCTCCGGCCGTTATGCCCGCTGGTACCAAACCGCATTTGAGTATGCCTGGACGATTAATAAAGCCACCGGATTGGTGAAATAGTCCTGCTTGCTTGCCGCGCGGGGCAGGCGCTCCTGTGTGATAATGGAAAGCATGCATGGGCATCTTCTGGTTTCGATTTCATCTATTTTTGACGACACCCGGAAGTCCGCAGCGCGGCTGATACATCAGCTCGATAAAGAAGGCGTCCCCGTCTCCTTGCTGGTTGCCCCACACATTGATGGCAACTGGCACTTGGCAAAAGACCCCACCACGAAACAGTGGTTGGAGCAGCAGCAAGACGGCGGGCGCTTGTTGATTCTCAATGGCTTTGACCAAGCCGTGCAAGGCCGCCGCGCGGAGTTTGCGAATCTAGATGCGCACGAAGCCACCCTGCGGCTGAAAGGAGCTACGCGCCAGATGTCGAAGCTAGGGTTTGAATTCGACATCTTCGCCCCGCCGCGCTGGCGCATGTCTCCTGGGACTTTGGATGTCTTGCCGTACTTTGATTTTTCCTTAGCGGTTTCTTCCACAGGCATTCACGATCTGTGCCACGAGGAGTTCTATCAATCCCGCAACCTGTCCTACGGTGAGGGCTTTGGCGCCGCGAAGTGGTGGCGCCGTTCTATCATTCGTGCCGCCGAGCGCGGTGCTAATCGCGGCAATACCGTGCGCTTATCGGTCTCCGGCCGCAACTTAAGCGATAAAAAGGTCCAGCACGATTTCATGCGCGCGATCGATAAAGCCATCAAAGCTGGCGCTAAGCCGGCCTCCTATGACGTCTTCTTAGCGCAGGCGAAACGAAAAAGCCCGCAGAGCTAACGCAGAGCTGGCGCACGGCTCGCGCACGGCTGACGCAGAGCTAATAATAAAACCCGGCGTTTCCACCTTCACAGGCGAGAGCCTGAAGAAGATGAAACCGCCGGGTAGTTACCGGGCAATTACACCACGCGTTTTTAGAACAGTCCGTTAAAGAATGCGCGGATCTGGTCGCGGAAGCTCTTGGCCTCACGCGGCAGGTACTGATCGACGGTGCCAGAGAAGATCGCGCTGAGACCCAGTGCTGCGGCGATGGCCGCTATTGCGCCGAGGATGCCGCCTGCAGAGCTACCCGCGGAGCCACCACCAGGTGCCTCGTTGGATGGGTCGTCGCCGTCTGAGCCGTCATTGCCGTCGTCATCGACATTGCCGCCGTCGCCGTTGTCACCGTTGTCATCGGTGGTATCCAGGTTGAAACCAACCTTGACGGGGTCGTGGTCCGAGGAGCGGAACGGGGAATCATCGTGGTAATCGACCACGTTGTACAAGCGGCGGGAGTATTCAAAGGCGATGGATTCATCGGCGTTGATATTCCACACCTGCGCGTCTTGGACCTCGACGTTGGCGTTGGCAAGAACGTGGTCGAGAGAACCCAGCATGCCGTCGAATTGGTAGGACGTGGCAGCCTGGTGGTCTTCCTGCGGGATGGAGTAGCCGGCGTCGCGGAAAGTATCGATGGCGTGTTCGCGGGTATAGGAGTTTAAATCACCCATCACGAAGGTGGCCTTATCCTGCCAATCGCTTTGTTTAGCTAGGTGGTCGAGCACGGCCTCGGCTTGGGATACGCGCAGGTTGGCGTTATTGCCTTGGCCATCGCCTTGGTCGGCGTCGCCACCAGCGATAGAGCCCTTGGACTTGAAGTGGTTAGCCACCGCGACGAAGGTTTCGGTGACGTCTTCGTCGACAGGCTTGAATTCCTGCGCTAGTGGCTCGCGCGCGGTGCCAGTGAAGCGCTCATCTTCAAAGATGCGGGATTCGCCGACCGGTTCCACACGGTCCGGGTTGTAGATAAAGGCCACGCGGATAACATCCGGATCGTTGGGTACCTGCTGAGGAGATTCGACGTATTTCCAGTTGCCGCCGTCGGCGTTGAGGGCATCAACGAGGGTGGACAATGCTTCATCGCGACGGGCAATGTCCCCAGTGACCGCGAAGGTATCTTCAATTTCGGATAACGCAATGACATCAGCGTTAAGGCCGTTGATGGCAGAGACAATCTTTTCCTGCTGGTCCTGCAGGGCGCTGTCGGTAAATGCGCCGCGCACGGTGCAGTTGCGTGATGCCACGGGGTTGTTGTTGATATCCGTATACGCACCGCAGCCAGATTCATCTTCGCCGAGAGAGGTGAAGTAGTTGAGCACGTTAAACGCGGAGATAGTGTAATCACCAGCGACATCATCGACCGCGTGCAATTCGGCCTCGCGGGAATCTTCCCAGGTAATCGGCAAATCTTCCGCTGCAGTGTTGCCAGTGACCGGAGTCGTTGGCAAAAAGCGCCACAGGTCGAAATCCTTTTTCACGATGACCGGGCTTTGAAATTCCACCTGGTCGGTGGTGCGAATCGACTTGATGGTTTCCGCATCATCGGAGGTGATATACGGCAGTGGGGTCTGCTTGTCCGATTGCATGTAGTTGCGAGTGCGGGCATCGTCAAGCGTTACTAGCTCTTCTTTGTACGCCTCAGCCTGCGCGACGGCGTCCGCGCCGGGTGCCATGAAATCAGTCGGCTGACGGAAAGCTTCCTCGCCGGGAGCCAGGCCGATTTCGCCGAAGGTATTGAGCGCATAGTTGTTGGTCACGGTGTGATTACCCGGCAGGACCAGCATGTACTCATACGGTTCGCGTTCGGCATCGCCCGCTGGCAGCGTATCGATGCGCAGTGGGGTCACTGGTTCGAATTCGCCCTCCGCGACGGCAAAAGTGGGGTTGGTCAGCTGCGTGGACTCGAAGTGCTCCCCGGCGTCACCCGTGACGGTTAAGACCTGGCCAAGCTCAGGGTACTCGGCGGCAGGACGGTTGTTCATGTAGACAAAGATGCCGTGGGAAGCATCGCTTGTCGATGGCACCTGTGCCCCCGTACCCGGAGTTTGAATGACAAAACCGTTCAACCCGCCTTCGGCATAGACCGCGGTGACCTCACCTTGAGTAGTGACCGTGCGGCCTTCGTGCGGGGAAGTGGCACCCGTGCCCTGGATATCGGCGATGGCAATGACCTCGCCCGGATTGACTGGGGGTTGTGGCTCTTCCGGATCGGTGCTGCCGCCACCCTCGGAGTCATTGGCGGAGTTGGTGGGAGTAGGGGTGCCCACGGCGAAATCTGCCGCGTTATTATCCGTGTCCGAACCGAGCGCATCACGTGAAGCCGACGTCGAGTTGGATAGCTGGGACGTAGGTGAAGACTCATTGATCTGCGCGGCACCGTAGCCCACCACGTCAATGGTTTCTGCCGGCGAGCTCAGCGTCACGGACCCCTTGGTGCCGGACATATTCAATGTGCCCGAAGCATCTGGGGTCGGCAGCGCCGTCAAGCTCGTGTTTTTGCCGGAGGCTTGTTGAATGAGGAAGTAACCACCGGCTGGAATGGTGCCGGTTAAAGCAGTGGTGCCGCTAGATCCGCCGGAAGCGGAGAAATATTCCACGTTCCAGCCCGCCAGGTCAATGGCTTCTTCGGTGGGGTTGAACAGCTCAATAAAGTCATTGACCAACGGTGCACCGGAGTTTCCACCACCGCCAAAGACTTCGCTGATGACGACATTGTCACCTTCAGGCGTAGCCTGCGCAGCAGGGATCGCGATGGTGGTCAGGGAAGTAGATGCCACGGCAGCGAGTGCAAAGGTGCGCAAACGACGAGCCGACGAGGCTGGCTTCGGGGAGGAAGACATAAATAGAAAATCCTTATTCAGATGAAGAGGCGAATGGGTGCGAAGAAGCAACCTTCCTGTTTCTATTACCGTTTGATAACCCCAGCAACAGCAGAAATGATGGCGAGCTGGGAGTTTGCTTAGGCGGAGCTGAAAGTTATCCCGTGGTTTAAACGCTTGACATATCGCGTTCATGAAACGGGGGAGGATTGATGCGGGGCTAATGATGGGGAGTGCATGGACCCAGCCGTCTAGGAGTTTTGCATGCCTAACCGCTAAAGTGGGCAATTGCAGACAAGCAGTAAAACTCGCACAGTAAGGCTTAGAATTATGGCTCGTGTTGTTGTCAATGTCATGCCCAAGGCGGAAATCCTCGACCCGCAGGGACAAGCTGTTGTCCGTGCGCTTGGACGCCTGGGTGTAAACGGAGTAAGCGATGTTCGCCAGGGCAAGCGCTTTGAAATCGAAGTCGATGATTCCGTGAGCGCAGAAGACCTGCAAAAGGTTGCAGCCAACTTGCTGGCCAATACCGTCATCGAGGACTACGAAGTTGTAGGGCTGGAGGTCAAGTAAATTGACCGCGAAAATCGGAGTAATCACGTTCCCCGGCACGCTCGATGACGTTGATGCACAACGCGCAGTACGCCTTGCCGGCGCCGAACCAATTAGCCTGTGGCACGCAGACACTGACCTCAAAGGTGTCGACGCAGTCGTTGTTCCCGGCGGCTTCTCCTACGGTGACTACCTGCGTTCCGGTGCGATTTCTGCACTGGCACCCGTGATGCAGTCAGTTATTGACAGCGCACGCAAAGGTATGCCGACCTTAGGCATTTGTAATGGTTTCCAGATCTTGACTGAAGCAGGCCTGCTCGATGGTGCGCTTACCCGCAACCAAGGCCTGCATTTTCATTGCGTGGACACCCACCTGGAAGTAGTTAACAACCAAACCGCGTGGACCACCGAATTTGCAGTCGGTGACAAGATCTATGTCCCCGCCAAGCACGGTGAAGGACGCTTCCAGGCGGCGCCCGAGACCATCGAAAAGCTTGAAGGCGAAGGCCAGGTGGTCTTCCGCTACACCGATAACTTCAATGGCTCACTCAATGATATTGCTGGTGTTACGAATGAAACTGGCCGCATCGTTGGCCTGATGCCGCACCCAGAGCACGCCATTGAAACTTTGACTGGACCGTCCACCGATGGTCTGGGTTTGTTTGTATCCGCGATCAATGCCATCACGGCGTCCGTTTAGGAGTAAAACATGACTGTTGCCAATGACACAGTAGATAATGCCAAGAACACTCCTGAACTGCAGCAGCCTTGGGAAGAACTGGGCTTAAAGCAGGATGAGTATGACAAAATTGTGGGCATTTTGGGCCGCCGCCCAACCGATGCCGAGCTCACTGTCTACTCGGTGATGTGGTCGGAGCACTGCTCGTATAAGTCTTCTAAGACCCACCTGCGCTACTTCGGGGAAACGACCACGGAAGAAATGGCGTCGAAGATTCTTGCTGGTATCGGCGAGAACGCTGGTGTTGTCGACATCGGAGATGGTGACGCGGTGACTTTCCGCGTGGAATCTCACAACCACCCTTCATTCGTGGAGCCTTACCAAGGTGCTGCGACCGGTGTCGGCGGTATTGTCCGCGACATCATGGCAATGGGCGCACGCCCGATTGCGGTTATGGACCAGCTGCGCTTTGGCCCCGCTGATGCGCCGGATACTGCGCGTGTACTACCTGGTGTGGTCTCCGGTATTGGCGGCTACGGCAACTCCCTTGGTCTGCCCAATATTGGCGGCGAGACCGTCTTTGATGAGTCCTACGCCGGCAACCCACTGGTCAACGCACTGTGCGTGGGTACCTTGCGCGTGGAAGACCTGAAGCTAGCCTTTGCTTCCGGTACCGGCAACAAGGTAATGCTCTTTGGTTCGCGCACCGGCCTTGACGGCATCGGTGGCGTGTCCGTGTTGGGCTCGGCCTCCTTCGAAGAAGGCGAAGAGCGCAAGCTACCAGCCGTACAGGTCGGCGACCCGTTTGCAGAAAAGGTCCTCATTGAGTGCTGCTTGGAGCTCTACGCCGCTGGCGTGGTCGTGGGCATTCAGGACCTGGGTGGCGGCGGACTCGCCTGTGCTACCTCGGAGCTGGCAGCAGCTGGCGATGGCGGCATGGTGGTCAACCTGGACAATGTTCCATTGCGTGCAGAAAACATGACCGCAGCGGAGATTCTCGCGTCTGAGTCTCAGGAGCGCATGTGCGCGGTTGTTTCTCCAGAAAACGTGGACAAGTTCCGCGAGATCTGTGCAAAGTGGGACGTGACCTGTGCTGAAATTGGTGAGGTAACCGATAACAAGGACACCTACCTCGTCTACCACAACGACGAACTGGTCGTTGATGCTCCGCCATCAACCATCGATGAAGGCCCTGTCTACGAGCGTCCATACGCACGCCCGCAGTGGCAGGATGAGCTGCAGCAGGTCCCGGAAATCGCGCGCCCTGAGTCTTTGGTCCAGGCGTTGAAGGACATGGTGTCTTCTCCTGCGCTGAGCTCGCGTGAATTTATCACCGACCAGTATGACCGCTATGTGCGCGGAAATACGGTCAAGGCTAAGCAGTCTGACTCCGGTGTCTTGCGCATCAATGAGGAAACCTCCCGCGGCGTGGCTATTTCTGCCGATGCATCCGGCCGCTACACCAAGCTGGACCCGAACATGGGTGCACGTTTGGCTTTGGCTGAGGCATACCGCAACGTGGCTGTGACCGGTGCTCGCCCATATGCTGTGACCAACTGCTTGAACTTTGGTTCTCCGGAAAACACCGATGTCATGTGGCAATTCCGTGAAGCTGTTCATGGTTTGGCCGATGGTTCGAAGGAGCTGAACATTCCAGTCTCCGGTGGCAACGTGTCCTTCTACAACCAAACGGGCGAGGAGCCAATTCTGCCGACCCCAGTGGTTGGTGTCCTTGGCGTCATCGATGATGTGCACAACGCCATCGCTCACGATTTGGGCGGCATTGAAGAGCCAGAAACCCTGGTTCTCTTGGGTGAGACCAAGGAAGAATTCGGCGGCTCCATCTGGCAGCAGGTCTCCGGCGGCGGCCTGCAGGGACTTCCTCCACAGGTAGACCTAGCCAACGAGGCTAAGCTCGCGGAATTCTTCGTGGGCAACACCTCTGTGGCGGCTGCTCACGATCTGTCTGAGGGCGGCCTGGCTATCGCAGCATTTGAGATGGCTCAGAAAAGCAATGTCGGTGTTGACCTGGAATTGGATGCAGTTCACGAGGACGCACTGACTGCGCTCTTTAGTGAGTCTGCGTCCCGCGCGCTCATCGCCACTGCCTCCGACCACCTCGACGGTGTCCTGGCACGTGCGGCTGAGTTGGACATTCCAGCTGTTGTCGTGGGAACCACCAACGACTCGGGCAATTTCACCTTCGCTGGACAAGAAGTTGCAATCTCCGAACTGCGCGAGGCATGGTCTGCCACCTTGCCGAAGCTGTTTGGCCACGCTGTCGGTGCGAACTCTGTTGTTGAGTAAACGCTTCTCGCATAGCTAAAAAGTGCCAGGCAACGTAACTGTCGCCTGGCATTTTTTCTGTCTATTCCCGACAGCTGTGTGAATTGTTTTCAAATTCACAGGAACTGCATCGCTGGGCGCAAGGCCAGCAGCGTAGTAGTTTTGGGCGCCAAAATTTCACCGTGGATGATGTGCGTATGAACTTTTTCTAGTGACGAAGCACATAGCCTTTGGTAGCGTTCGCGGCAGAGCATGAACCATGACACTTTTGAGGAGAACATCATGCGCAAGAAGATCGGTTCGATTGCTCTAGCCGGCGCACTCGCCGCAAGTATTGCCGCCCCTGCACCTGCGATGGTTGTAGAAAATACCAGCGTTGAATACGCTGGCACTGTCGTCTAATCCGCACAATCCCTTGGCCTAGCATTTATCACTAACCCCATTGGAACTTTCATGGGCAGCTTGGGAATGGGCTCTATGGCTCCAATTTTTCTGTCGTCTTGGTTTGGACTAGACACCCTGCCCGATTAATACATCTATTCCCAGTCACGAGAGATCACACTCCAGCGCAATGACAAGATTCAGGAGAATATCATGCGCAAGAAGATCGTATCCATCGCTGCAGCTGGCGCACTGGCGCTCGGCGTTGTAGCACCTGCGCCGGCAATGGCTGCACCAGCTAAGGCTGCGTCAAGCGATATCACGCAACAGTCCGCGGGAGTGATGACAAACTCCTCGGTACCTCAAGAAAGCCTGTTGATGCTCATTGCGATAGCTACTTTCCCGGTCTTTTTATCCTCGGCTGCTTTAGCTGAGCTCGGCATTATTAACTAGTTGGCTTACCGCACAACCCCGGTTGCATCCACACTCAAGTCGTGGACGCAGCCGGGGTTCGTCGTGTTTTAACAGTCTTGTTGAGCCACCTGGGAGAATAGCCTCCGGGTATTCTAAGCAATATCACAGGCTCGGCGAGGTACGCTGCGACTACGATGGTGACAAAGCACAGGAAAGATAAAACTAAATTGGTAGATTTACACTACCGTAGGATCAGCGCGGAGAAATGCTCAACACTATCCTTGTAAACATAAGAAAACTACGCGCGCCCTGTTGAAATGCGAGATGGAAGCCCATGAAATTTGATCCGCACCACACCAAGTCAGTTTCTGCGCCCGGAACGGAGACCGAAGAGTCGGCTATGTCCAAAGACCACAATGCGGTAGCTGACCGCATCCAACGCAGCTTCTGGGTCGTTGATCGCGGCCCGCGGCCGTTGACCCGAGGTTGGGGTCATTTAATAGCAGCGATAGTATCTGTCATCTCCTCCACAGTGCTCATCACTTATTCCTGGATGACGCTCAACTGGGTCGAAGCGCTCGGCGTTACCGTCTATGGCGTGGGCTTGGTGGGGCTCTTCGCCGTATCCGCGCTCTATCACCGTTGGCCGTGGCCTACAGCCCGCGCTGTGCAATGGTGGCGGCGTGCGGATCACGCGACCATCTCCGTTTTTATCGCGGCGACGTATACGCCGATGTGCATTCTTGCATTCAGCGCTCAAACAGCAGCGTGGATGCTTGGAATCGCATGGACCGGGGCGCTTTGCGCGGTCATCCTAAACCTGGTGTGGATCAACCACCCGCGGTGGCTTGACGTGGTGGTGTACCTGACGCTGGGCTGGTTGGTTGTACCGCTTATCCCAACCTTGTGGACTAATTTAGGTCCCACCGTGGTCTGGCTGCTCGCAGCCGGTGGACTGCTCTACACCGGGGGAGCAGTGATCTATGGGCTGAAATGGCCAGGGCGCAATGCCAAATATTATGGCTACCACGAGCACTTCCACACCGCCACGATTGCAGCAGCGGTCGTGCACCTGATCGCCATCTGGATGACGGTGCTCCAAGCAGCGGGGTAGGAGCGGGGTGAGGGCTGCCGCCCTCACCCCGGTTGGCTCCGGGCCTGCTTAGAAGCTCTTAATCAATGTGTTGATGATTAGGGGCGTAGACCAGCGGCAACGGTGAATATTGGCTGCGCAGGTTGCGCAAGGTAGTGGCGTGTTCGGCCAGACGCTTATCTTCTTCGGTATGCGGAATGAACTGGCGAGCAGGCAAAGGATTCCAGTCACGGTCCATGGCGAGATAAGACACGGTCGCGTGGATGGCGGTGGAGAGGTTATCGCGGCCACCGCGAGCTTCGCCCGAGCGCACGTGCACCGACATTTGCATCGAACGGCTATCAGTGCGCATCATGCGCGCGTCGACCTCGATGAGATCACCAATGTGAATTGGCTTGTAGAAGCGAATGCCGCCGGCATAAACAGCAATTGTTTGCTCACCTGACCACTCCATGGTGCACGCAGTGCCGGCCTCATCGATCCACTCCATAGCGGTGCCACCGTGAACATTGCCGCCCCAGTTAATATCCGTGGGCTTGGCCAAGAAACGGTTGACCATACGTGGGGCATCTGATGGTCCGACATAGGTCTGCTTTTGCATTTCAGCTTCAATCGCCTTGCGCAGATCGATGCGCGTCTTGGCTGCTTCCATCACGCGCATCTGCTCATCAGTTTCCGGCACGAAGGTCGGAACTGGGGTAGGACGCTGGGTATCGGCGTCCTTAGCTACGAAGATAACCAAGCAGTCGCAAGCGCGGGTGAAAATTCCATCGCGAGGGTCTGCGGACCATACCTCGTTGACGATGTGCATGGACGACGTACCGGTCATCGCCAAGCGAGAGCGAACTTCGACCAAGTGTCCCGATTCAATGGGGCGCATAAAGTGAATGTGGCCAACATAGACGGTCACACAGTACTGACCTGACCACTGCGTGGCGCACGCATAGGCAGCCTTATCGATCCACTCTAAAACGCGGCCACCGGAGATTCCTTGGGCGCCAGCGTTGAGGACATCCATTGGCGCGGCCATAAAGCGCAGGGTGATATTCGGATTTTTTAGGGACTCTTGTGATTGCGCCTCTTGCTTTTTAGCATGCTCATTGATTTTCTCGGCGGACTGTTCACTTGGATTCTGTTGGGACATATCAATCAAAATAGCAGGTCACTATAATGGTTCGCATGAGTCCCCAACGTTCCAAGCCCAATTCGCATGAGACGAAAGCTGCCGTGGATGCCATTGCCGACTGGCTGCATGACTTTAAAGCAGCTCCGGCACCATCTCGCAATGAATTAGCCAAAGCTGTGCGCACAACCGCACGCACTTTAGAACATGATGCGCCGGGGCATTCAGTGGAACTACGGGTACCCCCATTTGTTGCTGTTCAATGCATCGAAGGCCCCCGACATACCCGCGGGACCCCACCCAATGTGGTGGAGTGCTCACCACGGACCTGGTTGCTTTTAGCGACCGGCCTGTTGAGCTGGGATCAGGCTGATGTCGATGCCTCCGGTTCACGCGCTGCGGAGATTGCCGCGTGGCTGCCGATCATCCCCTTAAAAGGTTTTGGTGCTGAATAAAATGCAAGCATACGCCCCCGATCGTGCATGGAAAAAGTAGCAACAGTTAGTTATCGCGCACCAAAATTAGTAGAATCAGCCGTGTGGTGAACACTACTTTCCCCAGCGACCTGAACTTAGATGACCAAGGCGAGCAAGAACCCCGCGAAGAGTGCGGTGTCTTTGGCGTCTGGGCTCCTGGTGAGGATGTTGCGAAGCTGAGCTACTTTGGCCTTTTCGCACTGCAACATCGTGGCCAGGAAGCCGCCGGTATCGGCGTCGGTGATGGAGACCGCCTCGTTGTTTTTAAAGACATGGGCTTGGTCTCGAATATTTTCGATGAATCTATTTTAAATTCCCTGCACGGCTCCGTCGCCGTGGGGCACACTCGCTATTCCACCGCCGGTGGCAAAGAGTGGGCCAATGTCCAGCCGATGTTTAACACCACCGCGAATGGTGTGGACATTGCGTTGTGTCATAACGGCAACTTGGTCAACTACCAAGAACTACGTGATGAAGCAGTGGCACAGGGGCTGTACCGAGACAGTGAGAAATCCCTGTCGGATTCCATGATCATGACGGCGTTGCTGGCGCACGGTGTCGGCGAAGACAAATCCGTCTTCGCTTCCGCCAAGGAACTCTTGCCCCGTATCCAAGGTGCCTTCTGCTTGACCTTTACCGACGGCAAGACTTTGTATGCCGCACGCGACCCGCATGGGGTGCGGCCATTGGTATTGGGCCGTTTATCCCAAGGCTGGGTTGTGGCATCTGAGACATGTGCGCTGGATATCGTTGGTGCGCAGTTTATCCGGGAAGTTGAGCCAGGCGAGCTGATTTCCGTGGATGAGGCAGGCATTCGCAGCGAGAAATTCGCACAGGCCAAGCGCCAAGGCTGCGTCTTTGAATATGTCTACCTGGCTCGTCCCGATACCGTGATCAAGGGCCGCAACGTCCATGCCACCCGCGTGGACATTGGCCGTGCTTTGGCTAAATCGCACCCTGCTGAGGATGCCGATATGGTCATCCCCGTGCCGGAGTCGGGCAATCCCGCAGCCGTGGGCTACGCCCGTGAATCCGGTTTGACCTTTGCGCATGGCTTGGTGAAAAACGCGTATGTGGGCCGCACGTTTATTCAGCCCACCCAAACCCTGCGCCAGCTGGGCATTCGGCTGAAACTGAACCCGTTGCGCGAGGTCATCGAGGGCAAAAAGCTCGTCGTGGTGGATGATTCCATCGTCCGTGGCAATACCCAGCGTGCGCTGATTCGCATGCTGCGCGAAGCAGGTGCCGCGGAAGTGCACGTGCGTATTGCCTCCCCGCCAGTGAAGTGGCCGTGTTTCTACGGCATTGACTTCGCTTCACCAGGGGAGTTGATCGCCAATATCCAACCCTCCGATGACCCTGAGGTCATCACTGCGGCAGTATGCGAAGCTATCGGAGCAGACTCCTTAGGCTTTGTCTCCGTTGATGACATGGTGGAAGCTACCCATCAGCCCATTAATGAGCTGTGCACTGCCTGCTTTGATGGCAATTATGAGCTTGGTCTTCCAACCGCTAACCCCAATGCTGACGCTGTGCGAACCTTGCTCAGCGAAAAGAACTGAAAGATTTGATCTGACATGTCGGAAAATACCTACGCCGCGGCAGGCGTCAACATTGAAGAAGGCGATCGCGCAGTGGAGCTTTTTGCGCCGCTAGCAAAGCGCGCAACGCGCCCCGAGGTCATGGGCGGGCTCGGTGGTTTTGCCGGTCTGTTCAAACTTGGTGAGTACAAAGAGCCGATCCTGGCCGCGGGCTCAGATGGTGTGGGCACCAAACTCGCCGTCGCTCAGGCCATGGACAAGCATGACACCATCGGCATTGACCTGGTGGCCATGTGCGTGGATGACTTGGTTGTCTGCGGTGCGGAGCCACTGTTTATGCAGGACTACATTGCTGTTGGCAAGGTAATCCCGGAAAAGGTCGCCGAAATTGTTTCCGGTATCGCCGAAGGTTGCGTGCAGGCAGGCTGCGCGTTGCTCGGTGGTGAAACTGCAGAGCACCCCGGTGTTATGGACGAAAATGACTATGACGTCTCGGCTACCGCTGTGGGCGTTGTGGAGGCAGATGAACTTTTGGGACCAGATAAGGTCCGCGACGGTGACGTGTTGATTGCCATGGGCTCGTCTGGCCTGCACTCGAATGGTTATTCACTAGCGCGCCACGTCTTGCTGGAACGAGCAGGCTTGCCTCTCGATGGCTACATTGATGACCTCGGCCGCACCTTGGGTGAAGAACTGCTCGAGCCCACCCGCATTTATGCGAAAGATTGCCTTGCGCTCATCGCAGAATGTGAAGTCTCCACTTTCTGCCATGTCACCGGCGGTGGCTTGGCGGGCAACCTCGAGCGGGTTATCCCTGAAGGGCTCGTCGCGGAGGTCAACCGTTCTTCGTGGACACCAGCAGCAATCTTCCGCACCATCGCGTCTTTCGGCAAAGTGAGCCTGGAAGAAATGGAAAAGACATTCAACATGGGTGTTGGCATGATCGCGATTGTTTCTCCGGAAGACCGTGACCGCGCCTTGGCAATGTTGACCGCGCGCCACGTCGACGCGTGGGAGTTGGGCACAGTCCGCACCAAAAAGGATGAGGATACCGCCGGTGTTGTCATGCACGGCGAGCACTCCAACTTCTAACCACCACAAATCGTTAGAGAAAGCCCGAACTATGCTTGCGCAGTGATAGTTCGGGCTTTGTGCTTACTGCGGTACAAGAAGTACCAAAACACATAAATACCGCACCTATAGCCGGAAATACTAGGAACCGAGAATTCCACAAGGTGCGGTATTTATGTGTTGTACAGTGGGCGGAGTTGGGATTTACTCAAACTTCGAAGCGATCAATCAAAGATTGAAAGCCACAAAGATTTTCAACACTCATGCGACGCCAAGCCGAAGCTAGCGCCGGTCATCAACCTCATCCTGGTCGTCGTCCCACTCATCGACGTAATCGTCGTATGAGTCGCCGTAGTCGTCGTCATCCTGAGACCGTGAATTACCTGGGCGCTGGGATGCCAGCTCCCGTTGTAGCGAATCCAAGTCCATATCAGGAGTGTTGTACTTTAGTTGGCGTGCAACCTTGGTCTGCTTTGCCTTTGCGCGTCCGCGTCCCATGTGCATGACCCCCTTGAGGTGTGTAGGGCAATCCAGGGAATTCGGAAGCCCCATCGGCTGTAATCTTGTATATGTTCCTGTTAGACACAATAGCCTGTACAGCCGGAGAATGCCGCACCGCCCCCCGTGCGATGTCATGACCTGCATGTTTACCATGCGGGAGAGGGCGTAGTTTTGAAAAATGCGTCACTTAAATGCACTCAGCGCCTCCAAAAGTTGTAGAAAACGCGCGAGGGCTCAATTTAAGGGATAATTCTCAGGCGCACACGGCTCTCAACTGGGAGAACCGTGCGGCTTTGGCCTTATAGCCTGAGAGTAAAAGGCAGTGGTCTTATCTGCCGCGCAGCTTATCGATGGCACTGCGGCCGAGCTTGACGCCTTCATCAGCGGGCAATGAATCATCATCGACCGTTGCAGCGCACTCGCCGATCAGAAGTTCTGGGGCTTCGGAGTCAGGCTTATCAGGCTTCGGAAGCGCCGAGCGCTTGATTAAACCAAGCGCGATTGGGCCTAATTCGAAGTCATCGATGATGGTGCCGACGCGGCCAACGCGACGACCACCGGAGGTGATATCGGCGCCGGTTTCTGGCATCTCCGGAACCGAGCCGTCGAGGTAGAGCCGGACGACAAGTCGGGGAGAGCGGCCAAGGTTTTCCACACGGGCAATGGTTTCCTGCCCGCGGTAGCAGCCTTTTTCGAGGTGCACCGCACCTTGTAGCTCACCGCGTCCAATCCAATGCGGGATTTCGTGCGCGATGGATTTATCATCCAAATCTGCAGCACGCTCGGGCTCGAGGTTGCGCACACGTTCGGCGGTATAGGCCATCAAGCCAGCGGGTTTAAACCCGGCGTCGATAAGCTCTTGTGCCATCTCCCGCAGCTGCTCGCGTGGAACCGCGATATCGGTGCGCGGGGTTTCGGTCCAATTCTCCACCTTGCGCACAAACGCTGCGGCTTCCTGCACCTTGGTGGGAAGCTCGGGGAGCGTGCCGAGTAGCGAAACGATGGCGAGGTCTGCTTCGGTGACCTCGACCTTTGACCAGAAAATCATCATGGTCAAGAATTTAAAAAAGGACTCAAACTCGGCTGCGGTGGTATCGAGATAAAAACCGTCATCCGTGCGCACGACATCGGAGTAATGCAGGATGCGGCCCTGAATATCTAAATCCAATGCAGCCGCGGAATATCCAGGATCGACCGTGTCGAGTTTCTGGGATAGTAGGTTATTTAAAAACTCTGGCGCATCAGGTCCAACAACAGAGATAACTCGACGTTGCGAACGATCTACCAGCACAGGGGTATCTAAATGCAATGCGCGTTGCTCAACCAGCGGGTCCCCGTAATGCCACGCGACTCCTTGGGAGTCAATCAGCGTGTCATCTTGTACGGCTGCCGCACCCGGCAATTGCATCAGGGGCGAAGTATAACTCACGACTACCAGCGTACCTGTCGGAGCGGGGAAATGACACCCCTCGCCCTTTTAGTACATACCCTTTGGGGGAGATTACGAGCGTGCTGCCCACACCGATGAGGACAAGCAAGGCATAATCGAAAGCATGGTTTCACAAAAGCCGGTTATCTTTGTAGTCGAGCCCTTCGGTGGTTCGATTCGCTGGCATAATCCTTCGCTCCCTCTCATATTTTGGGATGACTACGCGGTCACGCGTGGAGATGGCATCTTTGAGTCCATCTTGATCCGAGATGGTCAAGCGGCCAATCTCAACCGTCATGCGGAAAGGTTTCGCAATTCCGCCGCTGCCTTAGGCCTGCCTGAGCCGATCCTCGAATCTTGGCTGAGCGCTACTGACGCTGCGATTGAGGAATTCGGTGATGGCGAAGGCAAGTGCACCTGGACGTACTCTCGGGGGCGAGCCTCCACCGGAATGCCTACGGCGTGGGTGGTTATCCAGCCGATTGCAGAGGAGGTGCTGGCCCAACGTGACGAGGGCGTGCGGGTGATGCTCAGTGAACGCGGATGGTCTTTTCCCGCGGAGCTGCCAGCTAAGACTTTGAACTACGCCGCGACAATGGCTACGCTGCGCCTGGCACGCGAGCGCGGATTCGATGATGTCATCTTTACCGACCCCGAAGAGGGGCACATTTTGGAAGGCGCGACGTCCACTGTGGTGACGGTGAAGGGTAATAAGCTGCGTACTCCAGCTGCCGATAATATTTTGCCGGGCACCACCCAAGCAGCGCTGTTTGAATACGCCGAAAGCCAGGGCTATCGATGCAAACAGAAAGTCATGGACACGGATTATCTTCTCGGAGCGGATTCTGTGTGGTTGGTATCTTCGATCCGCATCGCCACGCGGGTGCGCAGGCTGGAAGAGCATAAATTAAAGGCTCCGAATAATGAAGCTGAAATCCGAAGCCTTATTGATGCGGCGATGTCGCGCGGTTAGCCGTGGGGAGCCGCGGGTAGTCCTGCTGCTCGTTATCCAGCGACGCGACGCAGTTCAGCGGACATGTATGGGCGCATTTCGTCATCGACGAGGCGCTCATCGACCCAGCCGAGATTGTTATTAGGCATCAGGCCGTACATGCGCTTGCCAGGCCCTAGGTTCTTTGGTCCAGTCTCGGTGACCATGGTGGACGCAGACTGCAGCTGCCATGCGCGCTCATTAAAGACTTCGCCGTAGAAGATTTCTACAATCCCGTTCGAGGACGTGTACGTCATCTCGATCTCATCTTTCGAGGAGATACGCCAGAAGCCGGACTCACGAACATGAGGCTCGCCGGCCTTACCTTCAGAATCGATCTTCCAGGTACGGGAGCTGAAAGTGAGGTATTCGCCACCATCGTGGGCTACGACGAGCTGCTGGCCGAAGTGAAATTGGGTGCCGTCAGAATCATGCGCTTCGCCTTCGCCCTGCCAGACTCCGACGAGGGGGAGCAGGCCCAAGAGGGCATCGTTAAGCGATGGCCCCTGGCGCAAGTTAGCGGTGTCAGAATCTAGTGGTTCATCAGCGAACTTGAAGGTGGGAATGTTTTGGCTAGCTGCATCTTTCCACGCTTCTGCAGCGAGGTTAACTGCATCATTGCCGCTGAGGCGGCCATCGCTGTTGGCATTAGCAGCAAGGGCGTCGGCGGCGGAATCTGGAATATTTTGTGACTTGTTTTCTTCGGTATTTTCGCTCATGGTGCACCAGCCTAGTCGGATGATCCGAGGGAGCTTTAATCTTCGCGCTCTGGGCTAAATTCTTGCAGCTTGGAGCTTGTCATCTAGTCAGGACTGCGCAAAGAGCTATAAACTTGCAAGGGTGCGTGCACTTATGATTTTGAATCCGAACTCCACGACTCAATCGAGCGAATTGCTGCGAGAGATACTGCCTCCGCTTTTTGCCATTGAGCAGTTGAGTCTGTTCGTGCGTTTTACGCATCACCCCGCACACGCGGAAGAAATGGTCTCGGGGCTGACCCGTGAAGACTACGACTTGATCATCTTGCTCGGTGGGGATGGCACAGTCAACGAGGCCATCAACGGCCTGCTAGGTTCCGCGGATACAGAAAACCCAGATCCAGAAACTTTGCCGAAGCTGGCTGTTATTCCCACGGGCTCTGCCAACGTTTTAGTGCGTGCACTCGGTTTTTCTGCCGATCCGGTGGAAGCAGTGCATGTGTTATCGCGGCTGATTGAAAAGGATATCTCGCGCACCATTTGCCTTGGTACATGGAATGACCGGTGGTTTGGGGTCAACGCGGGATTTGGTTTGGATGCCGATGTCCTGGCTCAGGTGGACCGCGTGCGTGAAAAAGGTTTTGCGGCCACGCCCTTTCGCTACCTTATGGTTGCGGTGCGAGCAGTTGGGCGCGCGCGGAGAAACCCACCCACCATTAATGTTCGCGCGTCGTCGCGTGAAGGCGAGGAGTTTGCCCTCGACGAAGTCCCGGTTCTTTTGGCGTCCAATACCAACCCCTGGACCTTTTTAGGACCGCTGCCGGTTGGTTTGAATACCGAAAACTCATTTGAGGAAGGGCTGAGCCTATTCGGGGTCACTGATATTTCTGGACTCGGCGGACTAATTGGAGTTTTGCACTTATTCGGAGTCGATAGTCAGCGGGTACTCAATAAGGTATCGACCGCAAGGACCATTGACTTCGACCACGCCAGCACCGTGGAATTGAGCTGCCCGACACCTCATCGCTTCCAAGCCGATGGGGAATCCGAGGGCAAGCTGACGAAAGTGAAGCTGCGCTCCGTGCCGGATGCCGTGGAAGTGTATGCGCCGCGCTCGGCACGCGCCCCGCATGAGCGGTCATTGCGCGAGACCCTGCGCGATTTCATCCGCGTATTTTAACGTCGTCTAGGGCCGCCTAACGTCTTCTAGTTCTCGCGGCCTTCGCTGTCATAGCGTCCATCGATCTCCACTGGAGAAAGTTGGGAGACTTCCAAGCTGGTATTGCGATGTTGGGTTTCAAACGTGATGGAACCGCCTTGCAAACGCACGGCGGTCGCTTGCGCGGAAAGCGGTAATTGACGCGTATCCAAGCTGTAGCTAAATGCTTCAGCCACCCGGTCATTGTCCGCGTTGACTGGGGTCATGATGAATCTTTCATCGACAAGCCGAAGCGTGACTTCTACTGACGTGGACTCGGTATCGCCGGGAAGAGTGCCTTCCAAGATGGCTTCTGCCGAGGTACCTGAGGTGGGCGAGATATTTTTCGGATTAGCAATTTGTAAATCATTAATGCCCATCAACCGCCCTAAAGACACCGCATCAACGGAAATAGCGCGCGACCAGGTCGAAACCGTGGCGCCCGTGAAGTTGCCGCTAATTAATTGATCGGCAGTAACCTGCACATCTCTTAAGGTGGTGGAGGCATTGACCAGGCCCAAGCGCGGGACTTCGATATCGAGGGCTTTGACTTCCATGAGCGGAATTTCATGATCAGGAAGAACCGCAGCACCCAGATAAGGCATGCCACCGATGTAGACCTGCGGGGTATTTTCTAGCTGCGCCTCTGCCTTGACCTGCTGCGCGAGGGTGTGCTCGGCGTGCATCGCAAAGCCTGTGTCCACCACCGCTAATGCCGCAACCGTTACGGCAATGCCCGCGCCCACTTTCAGCGGACGGACAAATCGCGCGGGAATAGTCACGCTGGCCTTGGTCGCGCCACTAGTGGCAGCGGCTGGTACGGCTTCGCTCACGATGAATTTCCTTATCTAGTCGGGGCGTTGACAAGAAGCTTACTAACCAACCGTTTCATCACTAGGGTGGGGATATGACTTTTAACGTGCAAAACATCACTATTGCTAATCATCCTGAACTCGCTGCTGCGGTTGAAACCGCCGCGCAAGAAACCGGCAAGCATGACGGCATTGACCCTTTTTCCGAACAGTTTCTTTTAGGCCTGCGCGATGAGCGACTGAACCACCAGCATTGGTTTATTGAATCTGACGGGAAGGTGGAAGCAGTCGCAGCTAGCGATGGCAGCAGCGCCGAGCTTTTTGTTGTACCGGGTGCACGCCAGGAAGGCCGCGGTACGGCACTATTTGATGCTGTTGCTCCGACGCCCGTGTGGGCACACGGCAACTTTGCCGGTGCACAAGCTTTGGCCAAGGCCAAGGACCTGCGGATTACGCGTCATCTGCTGGTCATGGCCATTGAAGGTGAAGCGTTAAAGACGGCGGCGCAAAAGCCCGATACTGAATTATTGGTTGCTAATTACACACAATCTGTCGAGCGCTTTGGCAAAGAACATGTTGACCAACAGTGGCTCAAGGCTAATAATGAGGCCTTTTCCTGGCACCCAGAGCAAGGCGGCTGGGATATGGAGCGTTTGCACCGAGGTATGGAACCGGCGTGGTTCGACGAAAAAGATGTCATCTTTTTCTGGGACGTCCCAGCTAATGCTGAGGAAACCACAAAGGAATCCACAGAAAAAACGCTGCCTAATATGGCAGGATTTCATTGGACGAAGTGGCATGATGAAACCGAAGAGGGGTTCGGCGAAGTCTATGTCGTGGGCTTAGCCGATGCCTACCGTGGCCGCCGTTTGGGTGGTCCACTGCTAAATGCTGGGCTGGCACGCATGGCAGAAAAAGGCGCTGATCGGGTCATTTTGTACGTTGAAGCCGACAACGGCCCGGCGGTCAAGGCTTATGAGCGTTTAGGCTTTGAAATCGCCGAAAATCACGTCGTTTATGAGACCTCTGATATCCCGGGCAAGGACTAGTGATGAGATTCACGGGGAAAATCATCTAAGTTAACCGTTTGTTAACCGGAAGACCCTATTGCGGTTAACCCGCGCCGGATAGGTTAGCAACTCGTGAGCACAACCGCCTGAGATTCGGCTGCTTAAAACTCTTGAAAGATTTAAAGAAAATCTGAAAAAAGGGGATAAGCGACGCACGGGTAGGCATGTGTTCGGACAATCAAAACTTCCCTGAATTTTAACCGGAAAGGTTTCCCCGTGATTCGCAACTTTAAGCGCTCCGCTGCCGTCATTGGTGCTGTCGCAGCTTCCTCCCTGGCTTTGGTGGCTTGCTCCGACTCTTCGGAAGATTCCGCAGATGGCGGTTCCGCAGTAGAACTTCCAGGCGGCTACACCCTCTCTGGCGCAACCGGCGGTCTGGTTGCCGAGGGTGCATCTTCCCAGCAGAACGCCATGGACTACTTCGGTGCGATGTACCAGGAAGCTACCGGTGGCGACGCTTACCTCGAGTACAACCCAACCGGTTCCGGCTCTGGCCGTACCAACTTCGTAGCTGGCCAGGTTGTCTTCGCTGGTTCTGACTCCCCATTGGAAGAGGACCAGGTAGACGCAGCTGCAGAGCGCTGTGGCGGTAACGAAGCATGGCACCTGCCATTCGTTATCGGCCCAGTTGCTGTTGCCTACAACTTGGAGGGCGTTGAAGAGCCAATCAACCTCACCACCGAGACCCTGGCGAAGATCTTCGCTGGTGACATCACCAAGTGGAACGATGAAGCTATTGCTTCTGAAAACGAGGGTGTTGAGCTTCCAGACACCGACATCTCCGTTGTCTACCGTTCCGATGAGTCCGGTACTTCCGATAACTTCCAGAAGTTCCTGTCTGCTTCCACCGGCGAGTGGGAAGGCGAAGGCACCAACTTCCCAACCGACGTGGGCGAAGGTGCTAACGGCTCTTCCGGTGTTGCCACCCAGGTACAGCAGATTGACGGCGGCATCACCTACGTTGAGCACTCTCACGCAGCTGACTCCGGCTTGGGCATTGCCAACATCGACTTCGGCCAGGGCCCAACCGAGCTGAATGAAGAAACCGTTGGTCAGGCGCTGGAGAACATGGAGTTCACCACCGAGGGCAACAACATGGTTGTTGACTCCGATGCACTCTTTGCTTCCGATGCAGGCTACCCACTGATTCTGACCACCTACGAGATTGTCTGCTCCGGCGGCTACAGCGAGGAAGAGGCCAACCTGGTCAAGGACTTCCTGATGACCGCACTGGCTTACCAGGATGAGGGACTGTCTGAGTCTGGACACATTCCAGTAACCGGCGGCCACTATGACCGCCTGGTTGAGGCAGTTCAGGCTATCAACGGCTAATCTAATGGTTGTTCAACGAACAACTTGTACTTATCTAAGTCAAATACTTGGGTAGGTACAACGCCCCCGCTGGCTTGTAAGGTGTGTTTACGACACTCCTTGTTGCCTCCCGGGGGCGTCGCGCCGCTTAGGCGGTGACTGTGACCAAAACCAAATCCCATGAAGTTGAAGGACTGCGCCATATGGCTGACTACAACTCGACCTCGGGCGACCACGTCAAGCTGGAAGATAACCGAAGTGCAGATGCACATCCGGTTGCTGTGAACTCCAGTGGCAGTGGGGCACCTGCAGGTGCGAATGACGGAGTAAAGACCGGAAGCGTTCGTCGCATTGGCGACCGCGTCTTCGAAGTTCTTTCCACCGCGTCCGCAACACTGATTACGGTATTCATTGCCGCCATCGGTATCTTCCTTGTTCTCCGTGCAATTCCCGCACTCAACCGAAATGCCAACGGATACTTAGGCTTTTTCACCTACACCGATACGTGGAATACCTCCGATGTCGAGAACATGTATTTCGGCATTCCGAACTTGTTCGCAGCAACCGTGATGATGTCAGTCCTCGCGCTGATCATTGCGATGCCCATCGCTTTGGGCGTTGCGATCTTCCTTTCCAACTACGCGCCAAAGTCCATCGTCAAGCCGATGGGCTACCTGGTGGACATGCTCGCTGCTGTCCCTTCGATCGTTTACGGTCTGTGGGGCTGGCTCGTACTCGGGCCATTCCTCTCCGGTTTCTACACCTGGATTGAAAGCTGGGCCGGAGGATTCTTCCTCTTTTCCACCTACAGCAACACCCCATCATTTGAAACCGGTCGCAACATGTTTACCGGTGGCATTGTCTTGGCAATCATGTTTTTGCCAATCATTGCTGCAACCACGCGTGAGATTTTCGTGCAGACCCCGAAGGGTCAAGTCGAATCCGCGCTGGCTCTGGGTGCTACCCGCTGGGAAGTTGTGCGCATGACCGTGCTGCCATTCGGCATGTCCGGCTACATTTCCGGCTCCATGCTCGGCTTGGGTCGTGCACTGGGTGAGACCATGGCGCTTTACATGGTGGTTTCTCCGTCCACCGCATTCCGCGGTTCGTTGTTTGACGGTGGTACGACGTTTGCAACTGCGATTGCCAACGCTGCGCCTGAGTTCAATAACGACATCAAGGCAGGCGCCTACATCGCTGCCGGCTTAGTACTGTTCCTGTTGACCTTCGTGGTCAACGCGATTGCCCGCTCAATTGTCTCGGGCAAGAAATAGGGAGGTTGTACAATGACTAACGTTACAGCTCCTGCACAAACCGGAGTAGGAAAAACCTCCGCGTTCTTGCAAATCTCGGGTCGTCGTAAATCCGCCGACAGCATTGCCAAAGTACTCATCTACTTCTGCATGTTCTTGGCAATTATCCCCTTGGTATTTGTTCTTTGGGAACTGATTTCTAAAGGGCTTCCACCGGTGCTTAACGCTGAATGGTGGACCGATGACATGCTCGGCACCCGTTACGCCAAAGCAGGCGGCGGTGCTATTCACGCCATCGTCGGTACCCTGGTGCAGTCTGCACTGGCCTCGGTTATCGCAATCCCGATTGGTATTTTCACCGCTATCTACCTAGTGGAGTACTCCCGCGGTGGCTGGCTCGGCCGCACCACCACCTTCATGGTGGATATCTTGTCCGGTGTCCCATCCATCGTTGCAGCACTGTTCATCTACGCAGCATGGATCACCGTTCTGGGCTTCGACCGTTCTGGTCTCGCCGTTGCCTGGTCGCTGTTGCTTCTGATGATTCCGATTGTCGTTCGCAATACCGAAGAGATGCTGCGCGTGGTTCCAATGGATCTGCGCGAGGCCTCCTATGCACTCGGCGTTCCAAAATGGAAGACCATCGCACGCGTAGTTCTTCCTACCGCTTTGTCCGGTATTGCCACCGGTATCATGCTCGCCATCGCACGCATCATGGGTGAGTCCGCACCAGTGCTGATTCTGGTTGGTACCACCCCAGCATTGAAGTGGGATCCATCCTCAGGCCCCATGTCTTCCTTGCCGTTGATGATGCTCGATATGTTCAAGGCCGGACTGAATCCGAATGTTCTTGACAAGATGTGGGGCGCAGCGTTCACGCTGGTTCTGATTATTGCGCTTCTTAACATCGGCGCCCGCGTTATCTCAGCGAAGTTCTCGATCAAGCAATAGCGCGCCGCGCCAACACCTTCATTTATTCCAGGAGTACAAATGTCAAAGCTCGAACTCAATGACGTGGACATCTTCTACGGTGATTTCCACGCTGTGCAAAACGTCAATATGCACATTCCGGCGCAGGCAGTTACTGCTTTCATTGGCCCATCCGGCTGCGGTAAGTCCACTGTCTTGCGCAGCATCAACCGCATGCACGAAGTAATCCCTGGCGCTTATGTCAAGGGTGAAATCCTGCTCGATGGCGAAAACATCTACGGTCCGAAGATTGACCCAGTTTCAGTGCGCAATACCATCGGCATGGTCTTCCAGAAAGCTAACCCATTTCCAACCATGTCCATTGAGGACAACGTGGTTGCAGGCTTGAAGCTGTCCGGTGTCAAAGATAAAAAGAAGCTCAAAGAGGTTGCTGAGCGTTCTTTGCGCGGCGCCAACTTGTGGGATGAGGTTAAAGACCGCTTGGACAAGCCAGGTGGCGGCCTTTCTGGCGGACAGCAGCAGCGTCTGTGCATCGCCCGCGCGATTGCCGTGGAGCCAGAGGTTCTTCTCATGGACGAGCCTTGTTCGGCACTGGACCCAATTTCCACTCTCGCGGTTGAAGACCTGATTCACGAGCTGAAGGAAAACTTCACCATCGTGATTGTCACTCACAACATGCAGCAGGCTGCACGCGTGTCTGACAAGACTGGCTTCTTCTCCTTGGAAGCTACCGGCCGTCCAGGCCACTTGGTTGAATTTAATGAGACCAAGAAGATCTTCGAAAACCCAGATAAGAAGGAAACCGAAGACTACATCTCTGGTCGCTTCGGCTAAACATGACCTTCCGCTCTTGATTGTCTGAGCACAAATTCCAGCTAGTAAAACCTCGAATGAGGCGATACTAGCTGGATTTTTCTATCTACAGCTCATCACACTAAAAGGACGGCCAGTGGGGTAGTGCGGCGGCTGCACTAGCGGCGAAACTGGCGTTCCAGTTCTTGGAACCGGGCTTCGGTATCAGCGCGCTTTTGTTTGTCTTCTCGCTCTGCCAAATACTCTTCGGGAGTAAGGCCGGTGATAAGAAAGACCACGCGGGCAGCTACGTTGACGCAGTGGTCGGCGTAGCGCTCATAAAAGCGTGATAGCAGCGCGATATCGACGGCGGCGCGGGTGGTCTCTGTCCATTCGCGACGAGTGAGCACATTGAGCAGGTGCTCATTGATGTCATCAACGGCGTCATCCTCATTGGTCAGGCGCAAGGCGACATCCGCATCGGGGTCTACTAAAACATCACGTGTAAGCGTGACCATATCTTCGACCAAGCGAGCCAGTTCTTTGAAATAGCCCAAATATGCCGAAGGGATGACTTGTACGGGGTGACGACGGCGGGCAGCGTTGGCAATATGCTTTGCCAATTCACTCATGCGCTGAAGGTCTTCCACGATATAAATCGAAGAGACTACCTGCCGCAGATCTTTGGCCACCGGATTTTCTAGTGCGAGCAATTCCATCGCCCGTTCTTCCGAACGCAGGCGGACTTCATCCAACTCATCTGATAGTGAGATGGCTTCTTCGGCGGGCTGCAGCTCAGCTGTCAGTAGTGCCTGGGAAGCCTTGTGCATGATCGCAGAAACGCCGTCGCACATCACGATAAGGTCGTGAGCGAAAGCATTTAACTCTTCCCTATAAGCATTACGCATACGGGTAGTCTATGACATTCATCCCCAATACGCGCGGCGAGTAAACGATATATCCGTGGGGCTGCCCTAAATGTGGGTAAATTCAATGATTCATGCAAGGAATTCACCCAGTCTTGCCAGAAACCTCCGATATTGCGCCCGATATAACGGTGGCGGTGAGCCTAGCCGCCGGAGTGCATGAGCTCCGCACCTTCAGGAACGGATTCGTCTTCCGGATCATCCAGCCAACCCTCGGGAAGCACGACTTTGCCTGGGGAGCCTTGGCGGCCACGTGGGCCATCGGCGTCCTCGGCTAGGGCAGGGGAATCAGCCCATGGCGCCAGAAGCTCGCGCAACTGCTGAAGCGATTCCACACGAGCCAAGGCAGAGCGGATTCCACCACCGACTGGGAAACCACGGAGGTACCAGCCAATGTGCTTGCGGATATCGCGAGAAGCATGTGCTTCGCCGTCATAGTGTGCCATCAGTTCCGCGTGGCGAATGATGATTTGGGTGACTTCGCCCAAGGTGGGCTCAGCAGGGATCTCTTCACCGCGCAGTTGGGCTGAGAGCTCCGCGAATAACCATGGACGCCCCAAGCAGCCGCGGCCGACGACAACGCCATCGCAGCCGGTTTCTTCCATCATGCGGTGTGCATCCGTGGCTTTGAAGATATCGCCGTTGCCCAAAATGGGAACGTCGGTGTGTGCGAGATGTTCTTTCAAGCGCTTGATTTCATTCCAGTCAGCCTCGCCGGAGTAACGCTGCGCGGCAGTGCGTGCATGCAAGGCCACGGCTGCTGCGCCTTCTTCCACCGCGATGCGGCCAGCATCAAGGTGCGTGTGGTTTTCATCGTCAATGCCGACGCGGAACTTTACCGTCACGGGGATATCGGTGCCTTCAGTAGCTTTGACTGCGGCCGCCACGATATTGCCGAAAAGACGGCGCTTGTACGGAAGAGCCGACCCACCACCGCGGCGGGTGATCTTGGGAACAGGGCAGCCGAAATTCATGTCGATGTGATCGGCTAAGTTCTCATCGACAATCATCTTCGCTGCTTTGTACGTGTATTCCGGATCCACGGTGTATAGCTGCAACGAGCGCGGGTCCTCATCGGGCGCAAACGTGGTCATCTTCATCGTCTTTTCGTTGCGCTCCACCAAGGCGCGCGCAGTGACCATCTCGCAGACATAAAGACCGGAGACGGTTCCCGTGCGATGAACTTCCTGTTCTCGACACAGTGAGCGAAAGGCAACGTTGGTTACCCCCGCCATCGGTGCGAGGATGACGGGGGAGGAGAGTTCAAAGTTTCCAATTGTTAATGCCACGTCGCTATTGTCCTCTTTATCGGGGACTCTTGGCAAGTATGAGTGACATGTACCCATGCCTGCTCATCGTGTGGTGGGAGGCTATTGCAAGTATGTTAACGGTTGAGCGTAAAATGTAATTATTAGCTATTGTGGGCTATGTAACTTAAAACAGCGCCACTGCTGAAATTTCACAACACAAAGAGGGATTCTTTGTGGGCCACAGCAGGGCGCTTCTACAAGGAGGTAATTAATTTGTCTGACAGGATTGGCAATTACAAGGACCTGGTCATGTCTGCAGAAGATGCAGCCAAGTTTGTTAACCACGGTGACCGCGTAGGCATCTCCGGCTTTACTGGCGCTGGCTACCCAAAGGCCCTGCCAACTGCAATTGCTGAAAAGGCAAAGGCTGCTCACGCAGCTGGCGAAGAGTTCAAGATTGACTTGCTCTCCGGTGCTTCCACTGCTCCTGACTGTGACGGTGTATTGGCAGAAGCAGATGCTTTGCGCTTCCGCTCCCCATATAACTCGGATCCAACCCTGCGCAATAAGGCTAACGCAGGTGACATTCTTTACCAGGATATTCACCTGTCCCACATTGGTCAGCAGGTAGAGCAGGGCTTCTACGGTGACTTCCAGGTAGCCATCATCGAGGTTGTGCGCATCCTCGAAAACGGCAATATCGTTCCTTCTTCGGCTGTTGGCAACAACCTCGAATTTATCGCTGCCGCTGACAAGATCATCTTGGAAGTTAACTCCTGGCAGTCCGAGAACCTAGAGGGCATGCACGATATCTACAAGATTGAGAAGCTGCCTAACCGCCAGCCAATTCCAATCACTGAGGTAGAAGATCGCATCGGTGAAACCTTCATCGAGCTGCCTTCGGAGAAGGTCGTTGCAGTTGTAGAAACCAATGCTCCAGACCGTAACGCACCATTTAAGGAGCCAGACGAGGTCTCCGAGAAGATTGCTGCGAACTTCATCCACTTCCTTGAAGGTGAAGTAGAAGCGGGCCGTATGTCTTACGACCGTTTCGTCATGCAGTCCGGCGTGGGCAACGTCCCGAACGCTGTGATGGCTGGTCTGCTGGACTCCAAGTTCGAAAACATCAAGGCATACACTGAGGTTATTCAGGACGGCATGCTCGACCTGATCGACGCAGGCAAGATGACCGTTGCTTCGGCAACCTCATTTGCTCTGTCGCCAGAGTATGCAGACAAGATGAACGATGAGGCTGAGCGTTACGCTAAGCACATCATCCTGCGTCCACAGCAGGTTTCTAACCACCCAGAGGTTATCCGTCGTATTGGTCTGGTCTCGTCCAACGGCATGATTGAGGCTGATATTTACGGCAACATCAACTCCACCAACGTTGGCGGCTCCCGCATCATGAACGGTACCGGTGGTTCTGGTGACTTCACCCGTAACGGCTACATCACCACCTTCGTATCCCCATCGGTTGCAAAGGACGGCGCAATTTCTGCGATTGTTCCTTTCGCTTCTCACGTTGACCACACTGAGCACGACACCATGGTCATCATCACCGAGTACGGTGTAGCTGACCTGCGTGGCCTTGCTCCACGTGAGCGTGTGGAGCGCATCATTGCTGTTGCGCACCCTGATTACCGTCCAATGTTGGAGGAGTACTTCAACCGTGCGATGGAGCAGAAGTTCGTTCACACCCCGCATGACCTGGCAACTGCATTTGAGTTCCAGCGCAACTTTGAAGAGTTTGGCGACATGCGCGGCGAGCAGAAGTAAGAAAAGCGCGCATTGCTTGTCGATGCTTCGGTGCAGGTTAGAAAATCAACTGATTAGTTAACGGGGCATCCGCAGGAGCGCAGGGGCAGTCCGAGAAAACTCGGCCAGACCCTGCGCTTTTGTCGTTAAGCCCACCCGGTTTTCAAATTTGTACCCGGTGGCATTAAGATAGTTTGTCGTTGGGCCTTTAGCTCAGTTGGTAGAGCTACGGACTTTTAATCCGCAGGTCGCGGGTTCGATCCCCGCAGGGCCCACAAACTGAACGCCGTTGACTTAGGTCAGCGGCGTTCGTCGTCTCCCCAGGGGGTGGGGGTGCACAGGGGACCCAATAATAAACACGGGTTTTATCGTTTAATGATAAGGTTTGGGGTGTGAACCCTCGAGAGCGTGCTGATGTTGCCCATGTCAAAGGCCAGACTGTCATCTCCCAGGGAGATGAGTTTATTGTTGTCGGCCATGCGGAAGTAAAAGCTGTAGCGCAGGATCCTGACAGGTTTTCCTCCCAAGTATCCGCGTACCTACAAATCCCTAATGGTTTGGACGGCGAGGAGCACGTCCAGGCACGTGAGCTTATTGATGGCTACCTTGAACCAACGCGCGTGTTGAAATATCTTCCGCAGTTTCACGCCGCGGCGGCCGACTGCCTCGAGGCGGCCGTGGAAGATGGACACATCGACGATATTGACGGCCTAGCGGTGCGGTATGCCGTCGGCGCCATGCAAGGTTGGTTGCAGTGGCCGCAGCATCTCACGCAGCGTTTGGTGGACTGGATCGATGCCAATAATCGTGCCCGCGGCAGTGGTGACAAGGAATGGCACGGCTGGGTCGCCGAAGAATTTGATGACATCATCCGCATCGCCGTCGAGGAAGCGCCGGAAGGCTCAGAGACACACTTGCTTGCCACCCAGCACGGGCTAGAGCACGCGGAGATTGTGTCCATCTTGCGCAATTGGACTGCGGGAGACCTGGGCTCGATGGCAAAGTGTATTGCTGTCATGGCAGTCGCCTTCGCCGATGCACCAGAGTTGCAGCAGCGCGTGCGCACCATCTTGGGTCAGGAAAACCAGCAGGAGCCGGTTCACCCAGAATTTGATGCCATCACGAATGAAATCCTACGACTGGATAACCCTTTCGTGAGCAATCGGCGCATTACCACCTGCCCTGTGGAGCTGGGAGGTACCCAGATTCCAGAAGGTGCGCGGGTACATATTCACTGGACCGGGGCGAACCGAGACCCGAAGGTCTTCGATCAGGGCTTTGCGCCCACACAGCACGCGGAGGACAATTTAGTGTGGGGCACCGGTCCGCACTTTTGCCCGGGTAAGACGGTGTCTTTGTTGGAGTTGCGGGCCTTTTGGGCGGAAGTACTACCCCGGTTCGAGGTCGTGCCGGTCACCGCGGATGGCCACGCATTACAAGGTATGCGCAGTGTCGACGGCGGCTGGGACAAGGCGCCGGTTCGTTTGGCTGCCCGTTAAAGGCCTAGTGGAAGATTTTAAAGAACGGAAAACATGACTCGCGTGAGCGTACAAGAAGACTCGTCCCTGGCACTGATGCAGCGCTGGTTGATGCTCATCGGAGGCGCCTTCGTGCTCCTCGGCGGTGCGGTGGCAGCTGTGGCATCGCCCTTGGGCATCGCCAAGGGCAGCTGGCTGTCTGCCTACCTCGTTTTAGTAGCCGGCGTGCCGGTGTATTTGGTGGGCCAATTTATTGCGCACTGGATTGTAGGCCGCGGAGGCTGGGCTTTACTGGTGGGCTGGTACCTCGGCAACACCGCCGTCGTCGTGGGCTCGTTGCTGTCTTTTCCGCTGCTAGTGGATCTCGGCGGTGTCGTGCTCTTAGTGCCGCTAGTAATCATGTTGTGGATTGCCCTGCAGCAAGGCCGGATTGCCGGTAGTACCCGCAGCCGCAGTGCAGAGATTGGGCGCCTGCTTCTTATGGCCGCGCTTGTCATCATGATTTTCAGCATCCCTGTCGGACTCGTGCTAGCTCATATTCGGGCTTAAGCTTGGGCCATGGCTAGTTCACTTCCGGTTCTAAACAAACCGCTAGACGTTGCGGAAGCATTCGCTGCGGCATGGAATAACCATGATGCTGATTCATTAGCCGCACTTTTTGTCGAAGACGCGGATTTCGTCAACGTCGTGGGGCTGTGGTGGCATGACCGTGGCAGCATCCGCAAAGCGCATGCTTATGGCTTTGAAAAGATTTTTACTAGCTCGCATATGACGTTGCGGCGAACCTCCGTGCGCCAGTTAAGCGCGGATATAGCGGTTGTTCACGCAGCTTGGCTGATGACGGGGCAAGAATCACACAGTGGGATAGAAGCGGAGCGCCGGCGCGGAGTCATGAGCTTTACGGTGCAGCGCCAGGAAGACGGTGCATGGCGTGCTGTCTCTGCCCACAACACGGACCGCATCAATGGTGCAGAAACACATATTGCTACTGGGGGAGCGCTGACCCCGGCCCATTACGGGCACACGACCGAGCAGTAGCACTTGCCCTGCGTGCTTACTTCGGCCAGATGCCAGACGAGCCACGGCGGTGCGAATCCAGCAAATGGGTATCTACCATGCCGACGGCTTCCATTAATGCATACATCGTGGTGGGGCCAACAAAATTAAATCCCTCTTTGCGCAGCGCTTTCGACAGCGCCAAAGACTCCGCCGACTTGGTGGGAACCTCCGCCATAGTGCGCGGTTGCGGAGTCTCCTCAGGCTGAAAAGACCAGATGAATTTCGCCAACCCGCCTTTCTCGCGAAGCTTGATGGTCGCTTGCGCATTATTGATGGTGGCCGCGATCTTTTTCTGATTGCGCACAATGGAGGCATCCTGCATCAACCGAGCCACATCATCGTCGTCAAAGCGCGCAACAACGTCCGGTTGAAAGTCCGCGAAGGCTTCCCGGAAGGCCGGTCGTTTGCGCAAGATGGTCGCCCACGATAGCCCTGCTTGAAAAGCTTCTAAGCTCAAGCGTTCAAAAAGGCCTTGTTCATCGTGGACCGGCATGCCCCATTCGGTGTCGTAGTACTCCTGCATTAAGGGATCTGAGCTTGCCCACACGGGACGAGCCAAGCCGTCGTCGCCGACGATCACGCCGGGGTCACCGTTCGCAGAGGTTGGTTGTTCTAAGTTCATGCGGCACTCTCCAAGTCTAAAATCTGCTGCTTTGCTTCTAATCCCCCGATATATCCTCCCAGGGAGCCATCGCTACGCAGCACGCGATGACACGGCACCACAATTGGCAGGGGATTGGTGGCACACGCCGTTCCTACCGCGCGAATCGCCTTCGGGTTTCCGACTTCGTGCGCAACTTCCTTATATGACTGGGTATGCCCATAGGTAATCTGCGGAAGAAATTGCTGTACGGTCAGCCGAAATCCGCGGGACAGCGCATGGTCGAGAGGAAGGTCAAAGTGCTGCCTGCGGCCAGCGAAATACTCCTCAATTTCTTGTGCCGCAGCATCCAGGCGCTGTGGTGCTTTCAAAATCCGCGGGCTAATATGCGTTGCGAGCCCATCAAGCACCGCGTCGAAGTCTTCGCGCCCAAAAGCAACGCGTACAAGACCCGCCTCCGTTGCCGCCAGCAAGAGGGTGCCCACCGGGGTGTCAATGTAGCGATACGCAACATCCAAGAGCCCCAAGCGCTCAGCATTGAGCACCAGCCGAGAGTGAAGCTTATCGGTGGCTTCCGGCTCCACAGGAAATGTCAGGTTGTCATCCATGGTCATATATCTTTCTTAACTTTTTCATGCCGTCTGCCGCCGCGCGTCGAACCGCATCAGGAGTGCTGCCGGTCAGCTCAGCAGTTTCCACATGGCTAAGCCCGCCGCAGTAGTGGTACGCGATTGCTAGTCGTTGTTTTTCTGGCAAGGCACTAACAGCCTCCCAAATGCCGTCAGAGCCTTCGCTTGTCGATGCCCCGTCTTCCACCCACGAATACTCCTGCAAAGCCTCTGGCGGTACCAGGGAGCTTCGCACAGCGCGCCGGGATTGAGAACGAACGACATCAATTGCTTTACGATGCGCCACTCGTACCAACCACGCTTCCACATTGGTGTCATCATCCAGGCTCGGCCATGCTTGCAATGCCGCGAGGAAGGTCTCCGACCATGCATCGTCGGCATCAGTCGTAGCACCGAGAACCGCGCGGCATACGCGCAGCACGGTGTCGGCATGCTGCGCGACAGCGACTTCGAAGGCAACCTTCATAGCAATCTTCTGAGCTTCAATTCCTGGCTTAAAATAGCCGGGCTGCGGAAGCCTCAGCGGGTTCTTCTAGCTCAAGCAAGAAACGCTTGCGGTCTAATCCGCCGGCGTAGCCGGTTAACGAGCCATCGGCGCCAATCACGCGATGGCAGGGGATAAAGATGCTCAGCGGATTGCGCCCTACGACCTGGCCTACTCGTTGCACTAAATGCCGGTTACCCATCTTTTCCGCCAGCTGGCCATAGGTCTGGGTGTGGCCATAGGGAATCTCTTGCAACAAAGCCCACACATCGAGAGAAAACTGCGAACCATGCGGCTGCAACGCAACACTAAATTCCGTGCGTTCGCCACTTAAGTACTCGTCTATCTCGCGCTTGACAGTCTGGAGAAGCTCGTCGGAGGTGGCATCGACCGTGGCATCGATAGCGGCGCCGAAAGCAGATTCATCTGGCAGATGCTCATGGTTTTCGAAGTAGATACCCGTTACAGCCTCGTCCTCCATCACCACGGTGAGTTCTCCGAGAACGGTCATAGTTTTCCCGTGTCTCACAGCTGGCATGGCTGGGTCCTTTCCTAGTTCTTGGTGGTCTAATAGGTAGACGCTGCAGCCGGTAAAAACGTGAGATTAACTCTTGAGAAGTTTTTTAATCGCGCGCATCGCCTCGTCCAACATTTCTTCATCGACGGTGCCATCTTCGTTCGATGCTCCCGCGACGCAGTGCGCAATGTGATCTTCTAAAAGTGCCAAGGACACATTTTCTAAGGCGGACTTTACCGCAGAGATTTGAGTAATGATGTCGATGCAATATTGGTCTTCATCGATCATGCGATGAATGCCGCGCGTTTGCCCCTCGATGCGCTTGAGCCGCGCAAGATATTTCTTCTTGGAATCATCATCGGAGTTATAACCATGCTGTCCTGGTGCATGGCAACTGCAAGTGCTGGTTTTTTCTGTCATGACCTGCTCTTTTCTATTTAAACGTGAATGCGATTTTGTTTACCAGTCTACTTCAAGTATATTTTTTAAACGTCGCCAAGAGCGACAGGCCCCCATCGTCTAGCGGCCTAGGACACCGCCCTTTCACGGCGGCGGCACGGGTTCGAATCCCGTTGGGGGTACGGAAGTAATTCCACAGCAAATTGGCCCTGTGGCGCAGTTGGTTAGCGCGCCGCCCTGTCACGGCGGAGGTCGCGGGTTCAAGTCCCGTCAGGGTCGCATGTGAAATCGAAAGCGTCAGCGAAAGCTGGCGCTTTTTCCGATCGGTGGGCTCTGTTTCCAAGCTGTTTTGGTTTGTTTCACCAAAGTTAACCTTTTTCCAATATTCTGGCACGCTAGGGTCGCCTATTCCCGGGTGGCTATTTTCGTATTGGAAGGAACACCCGGCATGGTGAGATTACCTCTGAGAACCGTCACCCAATTCCTTGCCTTGTTGGTAGCAATTATGTTTGCTACCACTTGGACAACGTGGCCAGCTTTAGCCCAAAGCGAATCTGCCAGCGAGGAAGCAGAAAAATCTGGTTCGGAAAGCTCCGAAAACTCCGGTGGTGACTCGCGCGCTGCGCTCATCATGGATGCCTCGGATTCGATGCTCGCCGAAGACGTCGATGGGGGAACGCGACTGGATGCAGCGAAGCAGGCGGCTAATCAGCTTGTGAATTCCCTTCCGGAGACAGCCGTGATGGGCATGCTTGCCTACGGGGCCTCTGGGTCCAATGCTCCGGACAACCGGGAGCGAGGATGCCAGGACATCGACGTGCTGGCACCGGTTGAGCGTATTGACAACGAAGAGCTCAAAAGTGAGATTGGTGCCTTGGAGGCGCAGGGTTATACCCCGATGGGCAATGCGCTGCGCGCTGCTGCCGATGAACTGGGCAGTGAAGGGGACCGCTCCATCATCTTGGTCTCTGATGGCATTGATACCTGCGCACCGCCACCTGCCTGTGAGGTGGCGGAAGAACTCGCCGGCGACGGTTTTGACCTCGCCATCCACACAGTGGGGTTTAAACCCGATGAAGCTGCACAGGCTGAGTTGGAATGTATCTCCGAGGCCTCAGGCGGTACCTACGTTGAAGCCGAGAACGCTGAGGAACTGGGCAACCAGCTCGAGTTCCTGGTTCAGCGCGACGCCGTCGGCTACGACATGACCGGCACCGAATTTGAATACGCCGACAATATCGACGACGCCAAATGGCTCGACGAGGGCCAGTACCAGACCCGGGTCAAGGTGTCCGGTACCGAGAGCGACATCAACTACTTCCGCGTAGCTGTCCCCGAGGGGCACAACGCAATGATCTCCGTAACCGGAATTCCACTGCGAGACTCAACCGGAAGCGTAGCTTCAGGAAGCGATGGCAGCGTGCAAGTAGATGCTGCTGAGGTGTCTAATCACATGGATGGGTCTGACTGCCGGGCGGATGAGTCAATGACGGTGTGGAAAGGAAAAGTCGACATGAGGAATCTTTTCCCCACTGAACCCATGACATCTTTCATCGATGGGGAAGAAGTGGGCAATTGCGACATGGAAGAGTGGATTGTCGGACACACCTTTACCGCCGGGATGGATGGAGAACTTGTTGGTGAAGAGCTTGGTGTAGAAGTCAATATTTATTACGAGCCAGTTCCTCCGGAAAATGCAATTCAACTAGAGGGCGACCCCGGGTCTTTGGCGCAGGAGTCTCCCGATGTGAAGTTTGGAAATGCCCACGATATTGAACATGGCACCAGCTTTAATGGCGCGCCCGAGATTGAGCAAGGAACCTTTAAGAACTCCATCGTGGCTGGCGAAACTCACTACTACAAGATTCCCGTCGAGTGGGGCCAGGTTCCTGAGATGGCCATCCGCAACCGACTGAATGAAAATATTGATTCCGCTTGGTTGTCACTCCAATTGGTCAATCCCGTGAAATCTGTGGTGGATGATACGCATTCGTCTCAGCAGACCTCAGAAAGTTCAAATGTGTCCCAGCTTATGGTGGACAGGCCGCTACGCTACGACAACAGGAATGTGAACGCGGGTGGACAGCGCGTTTCCATTGCCGGTGATCATTTCATTGCGGTGTCACTGGCGGTGCCGTGGGATGAAGAGAGTCTGAGAAACATTGACCAGGATTATGAGCTCGCGGTAGATGTCACCCGGCCCGTGGATGCAGGCAGCGATTGGCGTCCGACGTATGAACCAGGTCCGGAGCCTTCGGATACGCCTCCGACCTTTGAGCCGGCATCATCGGCGGTGGAGACCGCCCTCGAAGATGCAGGCGCCCAAGGTACAGATGCCTACAACGCAGCGGCGGAAGGCGAGTCCAACGGTGGTGGATTCAACGGCGCTGTCTGGGGTGCGGTAGGCATCGTGGTACTGGGGCTTCTGGCGGCTGCTGTGGTCATCGTACTGCGGCTGCGTAACAAGCAGTAAGACATGACCGCTGATTAGTCTCGCGCCTGATCTTTTCGGGCTTTTCTAAGCTGCTGCTAAATACTTGCGGGGAGAAGCTCGGGCAAAGGTCGGCTAAACTGGCGCTTGAACTGCGGATTTGTATTGCTGAGCGCGCGTTATGTAAAGTAACATATCGTGCCTAAGGGGCACAGATAAATTAAATAAGGCCCTGTGGCGCAGTTGGTTAGCGCGCCGCCCTGTCACGGCGGAGGTCGCGGGTTCAAGTCCCGTCAGGGTCGCAAGATTGTCCTTGCGGCAATCTTTGGCCAGATAGCTCAGTCGGTAGAGCACACGCCTGAAAAGTGTGGGGTCGCCAGTTCGATCCTGGCTCTGGCCACAACATAAAGCTCCTAGTGTGAAAACATTAGGAGCTTTGTTGTTTCTCAAGTGTAGACTGGGAACCATGACTAATGAAGTAACTCACAACACTGACCGCAAGCGCTTCGTCCTCACCGTCGATGGCGAAACCGCTGGATTTGCTGACTACGTCACTCCCTCGGAGGATGTCCGGGACTTCAACCACACGGTTATCAACCCCGATTTCCGTGGACAGGGTCTGTCCTCACCCTTGGTGAAGGCAGCGTTGGATGATACTCGTGAAGCTGGGCTCAAGGCAGTTGCCTCGTGCTCCGCTGTTCAGCACTTTGTGAACAAGAATCCAGAATACGAAGATCTCATTCGTCGATAAGCAATGCTCTGCACGACCTTGTCCATTCCCTTCAAACTGATGCCACAACCACCGGGGAATGAGCAGATGCGTTGAAGGAGAAGAAGATGAGCTCAGAAGATAAAGACATTCAAGTCACGCATGATCCTGAAAACCTCAAATATGTTCTAACCGTCGATGGCGAAGAAACTGGGGCATCGCATTACCTCAATATTGCTGATGGTGTGCGCGAATTCCACCACACAGTCGTTGATGATGCATTTCGCGGCCAAGGGCTATCTAAACCGCTGATTACTAGCGCCTTGGACCAATCGCGTGAAGATGGGGTCAAAGTCGTTGCCACGTGTCCTGCAGTGCGTAAATTGGTGCGTACTACCGGCGACTACAAGGACATCATCGTCAAAGCCTCCGACGTCAAGAAAGACGATTCCGGAGAAAGCTAGTCTCACTGTTTTAAGACCGCAAAAAAGTCGCTGCACAAATGACATTGTGCAGCGACTTTTCGTTGAGTAATTAGTAGGAAATTAAATAAAATAATCAGGGTCGACCAGCTTGATTTGCTGGTCCTTTTTGCGTGGGCGATTTTTAGCCGGAATACCGGTCGCGGTGTGATTATCAGGAACGTCTTTGGTTACTACAGCATTCGCCCCTACCGCGGAGCCTTCGCCGATGGTGATGGGACCAAGCACCTTAGCGCCCGCACCAACCACGACATTGTCTTTGAGCGTGGGGTGCCGCTTAGTTTGGGTCAGAACCTGGCCACCTAAAGTCACGCCGTGATAAAGCATGACGCCGTCGCCAATCTCGGCGGTTTCGCCAATAACGATGCCCATGCCGTGGTCGATAAAGAAACGTCGACCAATAGTTGCACCAGGGTGGATCTCAATTCCGGTAAAGAAGCGGTTTAGTTGCGATAAAATCCGCGCCGGTCCCTTAATATTGCGCTTCCACAGCCAGTGGCAAATGCGATGGACCCAAATGGCGTGCAACCCGGAGTAAACGACCGCATTTTCAAGGTCGCCACGAGCAGCAGGATCATGCTCGCGTGCATTGCGAAGGTCTTCCCGAATCCGAGAAATGATTGTGAAAGGGTTCATGCCCCGGATTCTACCGTTAAACCTTTAAGTCGCCACCACACAAAAAGACCCGGCTGCCCAATAACATTGGATAGCCGGGAATGACGCGATGAATTAAAGTCTTCGCGCAGCCGAGAATTAATTAGTCGCGGATGTCTTCGAAGAGGACGGTGGAGACGTAGCGCTCACCAAAGTCTGGTGCAACGACGACGATGGTCTTGCCCTTGAATTCCTCACGCTCAGCGAGCTTCAGCGCTGCTGCGACGTTTGCACCGGAGGAGATACCAACCAGTAGGCCCTCATCGGTAGCCAGCTTGCGGGCCATAGCGATGGATTCTTCGTTGGTTGCGGTAAGAACCTCATCGAGAAGCTCGCGATCCAGAACCTCAGGAATGAAGTTAGCGCCAAGGCCCTGAATCTTGTGTGGGCCAGCCTTGCCTTCGGTCAGTACTGGGGAATCAGCAGGCTCGACAGCGACTAGGCGCAGGTCGGCGTTCTTTTCCTTCAGGTAGCGGCCAGCACCGGTGACAGTGCCGCCTGTGCCCACACCAGCGACGAATGCGTCCACGTTTTCGCCGGAGTCTTCCCAGGTCTCAGGACCAGTGGTCTCGTAGTGGATCTGCGCGTTTGCTTCGTTGGAGAACTGACGGGCAAGGACTGCGTTGTCCTGCTGCGCCAGAACCTCATTAGCCTTGTCGACAGCGCCCTGCATGCCAGCAGCACCTGGGGTCAAGACGATTTCCGCACCGTATGCGCGCAGCAAGACGCGGCGCTCAGCGGACATGGTCTCTGGCATGGTCAATACAACCTTGTAGCCACGGGCTGCGCCAACAAGTGCCAGTGCGATACCGGTGTTGCCTGAGGTGGCCTCTACGATGGTGCCGCCTGGCTTGAGCTCGCCAGATGCCTCAGCGGCGTCGACGATTGCCTTACCGATGCGGTCTTTGACCGAGTTAGCTGGGTTGAAGGACTCGACCTTAACCAGTACCTCTGCGCCGAGATCCTTGGTCAGGCTGTTGAGTCGAACCAGTGGGGTTCCACCGATGGTGTCAAGAATTGAATCGTGAATCTTAGCCATGGATATGGCCTCCTCTTTGTAGACAACTTTGTTGGTTTATCGCTAGTGTACACCACGACACTAGACCGGACGGTATATTTATTCTAGACCGAAAGGTTAAGATTTGGGGTGGAGCAAGTGCGTTGTTGCAGTAAGCGGGGGCACCTGTTCGGGTGTCCCTAGATTTATGGAACTCGATGTGAGTCAGATTGGAGTTTCCGTAGCGCAGTGGGTTAGGATTACCCCCGAATAACGGTTAAACTGTGGGTAACCGTGTTGGAATACCCCCGTTTTACGGGCTTTAAGGAGTTTGGGTTAATGGACTCGCATCGGATAAAAGACGACGATGAAGCCGTCCGTACCGCGTTGTCTTCTTTGAAGACGGCTACAGGCATTCCGGTCACCATGTACGGAACTCTGTTGCCGGATAACCGGCTGCAAATTACGCAGTGGGTTGGCTTACGTACTCCGGCACTGCAGAATCTCATCATTGAACCGGGTGTTGGTGTTGGTGGACGCGTAGTCTCTACCCGTCGTGCAGTTGGCGTGTCTGACTATATTCGCGCGAATACGATCTCGCACGAGAATGACCGCTACATTCAAGATGAAGGATTGCATTCGATCGTGGCAGTTCCCGTGATTGTGCAACGCGAAATTCGTGGAGTCATCTACGTTGGAGTGCACTCACCAGTTCGTCTCGGCGACAAAGTGATTGAAGAAGTCACGATGACTGCGCGCAGTCTGGAACAGGACCTAGCGGTAAATTCCGCGCTTCGTCGTAGTGATGGCACCAAGGCTGGTGCCGGTCGCGGTCACGTAATGAACGGCGCGGAGTGGGAGCAAGTACGTTCCACGCACTCAAAGCTGCGCATGCTTGCTAACCGTGTCGAAGATGAATCTTTGCGCAAGGAGCTAGAAGCACTTTGCGATCAGATGGTCTCACCAGTTCGTGTCAAGCAATCCACTAAATTGTCGGCCCGAGAATTGGACGTGCTGAGCTGCGTCGCATTGGGCCACACAAATGTGGAAGCGGCAGAAGAAATGGGCATTGGCGCCGAGACCGTCAAATCGTATCTTCGCTCAGTAATGCGCAAGCTTGGAGCACATACTCGCTACGAGGCTGTCAACGCTGCGCGCCGAATTGGTGCATTGCCGTAAGATAGTTAGGCGTGAAAGATCTATTTACTGTTTCCGGTGGAGCGCGCCTGCAAGGCGCTGTGAAAGTAGACGGCGCCAAGAACTCGGTTCTTAAACTGATGGCCGCCGCATTGCTGGCTGAAGGATCTACAACGCTAACTAATTGCCCAGAGATCCTCGATGTCCCTTTGATGCAAAAGGTGCTTGAGGGTCTAGGCTGCACGGTGGACATTGACGGTACGACTGTCACTATTGACACCCCAGCGGTGCCCCGAAGTGATGCTGACTTTGATGCTGTTCGTCAATTCCGCGCATCCGTTTGTGTCTTGGGTCCGCTAACTGCACGTTGTGGCAAAGCCCGTGTAGCCCTTCCGGGCGGTGACGCCATTGGCTCCCGCCCTCTGGACATGCACCAGTCTGGATTAGAAAAGCTTGGTGCAACAACCCACATTGAGCATGGCGCGGTAGTAACCGAAGCCTCCGAGCTTGTTGGGGCAAAGATTAAGCTGGATTTTCCATCCGTGGGAGCTACCGAAAATATTTTGACAGCTGCAGTGCTTGCTAAGGGCACCACGGTATTGGACAACGCTGCGCGCGAGCCCGAGATTGTTGATCTGTGCAGCATGCTCTTGGAGATGGGTGCAGATATCTCCGGTGCTGGCACCTCTACTATCACTATCAACGGAGTGGACAAGCTCTATCCCACTAACCATGAAGTCATTGGTGACCGCATTGTTGCAGGTACTTGGGCTTATGCTGCGGTGATGACCCAAGGTGACATCACGGTTAGCGGTATCGCTCCACGTCACTTGCACCTTCCGCTATCGAAGCTGCGTTCTGCCGGTGCAGATATTGAGACCTATGAAAACGGATTCCGTGTTCGCATGGACGGTCGACCAAAGTCAGTGGATTATCAAACTCTGCCATTTCCGGGCTTTCCTACTGACCTGCAGCCAATGGCTATTGGGCTCTCTGCAATAGCTGAAGGAACTGCCGTCATTACAGAGAATGTCTTTGAGTCTCGCTTCCGCTTTGTTGACGAGATGCTTCGACTCGGTGCAGACGCTCAAGTCGATGGCCACCATGTTGTTCTTCGTGGGCAAGAGAAGCTTTCCTCCACGCACGTTTGGTCATCCGATATCCGTGCGGGTGCAGGATTGGTGCTCTCCGCATTTTGCGCTGATGAAGTAACCACTGTGCATGATGTCTTCCATATTGACCGCGGATACCCGCACTTCGTGGAAAACCTCCAGGCGCTTGGTGCCACGATTGAGCGCGGACAAGAGGAAATCGTCCAATAACTTCACATCATCAAAAATGAACCCCAGTACGAATCGCAGAAATGTAGTTTGTGCTGGGGATTTGTGTTGTTTCTGGTTGGTGTGTAACTTTATGTGAGTCAGCGAGACCGACAACGCCCCGCACAGAGCCTGAGGTTCTGGTGAGTATGGCGGTAGGAAAACAGCCGTTGACAAGCAAAATTTATTTGTGACTTTCCATTCACTTATCTTCTGCCTCGTGTGTAATGCGGGTTGGTCGTGGTGGTGTGGTTGTTGTCTGAGAACTCAATAGTGTACCAATGTACTAGATTTTATATTTTTGTCTGTGTTGTGTGGATGAGAATTATGTTGGACTGAGCATTCCTTCGGGTGTGTTTGGTTGTTGGTGTGTACCGGATGTCACTTGTCGTTATGGGTGGCATTGAAAATAGTTAAATATTTTTAACGGTGCATATTGAATGTAATTGTTGTCTGCTGATGCAGGTTAAAACACTTTTACCTTACTCAACTGGCATTTTTTGTTTGGTTGGGTTTGTTGATTTCTTTATGTAGTAATTTTTGGTCAGCTTCACACATTGCAGTGATGTTTTGTGTGTTGTTTGTCTTTTTTGGTTAGGTTTTGGGCTTTTCACAGCCTTATTTTTGTGGAGAGTTTGATCCTGGCTCAGGATGAACGCTGGCGGCGTGCTTAACACATGCAAGTCGAACGGAAAGGCCTGTACTTGTACAGGTACTCGAGTGGCGAACGGGTGAGTAACACGTGGGTGATCTGCCCTGCACTGTGGGATAAGCCCGGGAAACTGGGTCTAATACCATATAGGACCACTTCTTGGATGTTGTGGTGGAAAGCTTTTGCGGTGTGGGATGAGCCTGCGGCCTATCAGCTTGTTGGTGGGGTAATGGCCTACCAAGGCGGCGACGGGTATCCGGCCTGAGAGGGTGTACGGACACATTGGGACTGAGATACGGCCCAGACTCCTACGGGAGGCAGCAGTGGGGAATATTGCACAATGGGCGCAAGCCTGATGCAGCGACGCCGCGTGGGGGATGACGGCCTTCGGGTTGTAAACTCCTTTCGCTATCGACGAAGCCACCTTGGGTGGTGACGGTAGGTAGATAAGAAGCACCGGCTAACTACGTGCCAGCAGCCGCGGTAATACGTAGGGTGCAAGCGTTGTCCGGAATTACTGGGCGTAAAGAGCTCGTAGGTGGTTTGTCGCGTCGTCTGTGAAATCCCGGGGCTTAACTTCGGGCGTGCAGGCGATACGGGCATAACTTGAGTGCTGTAGGGGAGACTGGAATTCCTGGTGTAGCGGTGAAATGCGCAGATATCAGGAGGAACACCGATGGCGAAGGCAGGTCTCTGGGCAGTAACTGACGCTGAGGAGCGAAAGCATGGGTAGCGAACAGGATTAGATACCCTGGTAGTCCATGCCGTAAACGGTGGGCGCTAGGTGTAGGGGGCTTCCACGTCTTCTGTGCCGTAGCTAACGCATTAAGCGCCCCGCCTGGGGAGTACGGCCGCAAGGCTAAAACTCAAAGGAATTGACGGGGGCCCGCACAAGCGGCGGAGCATGTGGATTAATTCGATGCAACGCGAAGAACCTTACCTGGGCTTGACATATACAGGATTGGGCTAGAGATAGTTCGTCCCTTGTGGTCTGTATACAGGTGGTGCATGGTTGTCGTCAGCTCGTGTCGTGAGATGTTGGGTTAAGTCCCGCAACGAGCGCAACCCTTGTCTTATGTTGCCAGCACGTGATGGTGGGGACTCATGAGAAACTGCCGGGGTTAACTCGGAGGAAGGTGGGGATGACGTCAAATCATCATGCCCCTTATGTCCAGGGCTTCACACATGCTACAATGGTCGATACAATGGGCAGCGACATCGTGAGGTGAAGCGAATCCCTGAAAGTCGGCCTTAGTTCGGATTGGGGTCTGCAACTCGACCCCATGAAGTCGGAGTCGCTAGTAATCGCAGATCAGCAATGCTGCGGTGAATACGTTCCCGGGCCTTGTACACACCGCCCGTCACGTCATGAAAGTTGGTAACACCCGAAGCCAGTGGCCTAAACTTGTTAGGGAGCTGTCGAAGGTGGGATCGGCGATTGGGACGAAGTCGTAACAAGGTAGCCGTACCGGAAGGTGCGGCTGGATCACCTCCTTTCTAAGGAGCTTTTAAATTAAACATCTTTGCTGTCACACGGTTGTGTGGCGCGGGTGTTGGTGGTTGATGGCCCGAGTGTGGTCATGCCACCGAGTTTGAATCGGAGTGGAAACACACCGGCAGCCATGATGGGCTGCTAACACAAATTCTTGAAACACATAGTCATGGACAATATTTAAATCTGGATATTGCATTGGTGCACTGTTGGGTGTCTGGGACAGCAATCCACTTTATGTGGGTTGGTCCTGGTGCTTGCATCACGAAACACATACTAAAGACTCTTTGCTGAGTGGGTGTGTGGTTGGTGGTGTGGGGTGTTGTGTGAGAACTGTATAGTGGACGCGAGCATCCACCACACGAGTGCTTTTGAAGTGTTTGTGTGGTGTGTGTAATTTTTCTTATTTTTTCTGTGAGAACGTCGCATACCAACTTTGGTTGGTGTGTGTTTAGTATTTTTTAGTTATGGTTGTTCACCCCCATGCACTTTGTGGTGTGTGGGGTGTGTGTTTGTTATTTAAGGGCGCATGGTGGATGCCTTGGTATGCTGGGCCGATGAAGGACGTGTAAGGCTGCGTTAAGCCTCGGGGAGTTGTCAATTGAGCGTTGATCCGAGGATGTCCGAATGGGGAAACCCGCCTGCCGTTATGGGTAGGTACCTGCTGATGAATTCATAGTCAGTGTGGGGGTTATACGTGGGGAAGTGAAACATCTTAGTACCTGCAGGAGGAGAAAATAAATAATGATTCTGCTAGTAGCGGCGAGCGAACGTGGATGAGGCTAAACCGTGTGTATGTGATACTTGGTAGAGGTTGTGCATGCGGTGTTGTGGGGCCATGATTTTCTGTTTCTACCAGGACAGAGCGCGCATTGTGTTGTTAGGTGAAGTGGGTTGGAATGCCCGGCCGTAGAAGGTGAGAGCCCTGTAGGTGAAGATAACATGGTGTGTGTGTTGTGGTGCCCGAGTAGCAGCGGGCTCGTGGAATCTGCTGTGAATCTGCCGGGACCACCCGGTAAGCCTAAATACTCAGTGTGACCGATAGTGTATGAGTACCGTGAGGGAATGGTGAAAAGTACCCCGGGAGGGGAGTGAAATAGTTCCTGAAACCATGTGTCTACAATCCGTCAGAGCCCCTTGTTGTGTGGGTGATGGCGTGCCTTTTGAAGAATGAGCCTGCGAGTCAGCGGCATGTCGCGAGGTTAACCCGTGTGGGGTAGCCGTAGGGAAACCGAATCCTAACGAGGGTGGTAGTGGCATGTCCTGGACCCGAAGCGGGGTGATCTACCCATGGCCAGTGTGAAGCGATGGTAAGACGTCGTGGAGGCGCGAACCCACGTAGGTTGAAAACTGCGGGGATGAGTTGTGGGTAGGGGTGAAAGGCCAATCAAACTCCGTGATAGCTGGTTCTCCCCGAAATGCATTTAGGTGCAGCGTCGTAGTAGCTTGGTGGAGGTAGAGCTACTGGTTGGTTGAGCGGGACTATCATCTTAGCAACATCAGCCAAACTCCGAATGCCATCAATTGTGTTCTACGGCAGTGAGACTGTGGGGGATAAGCTTCATAGTCGAGAGGGAAACAGCCCAGATCGCCGGTTAAGGCCCCTAAGGGTGTGCTAAGTGGAAAAGGATGTAAGATCGCGAAGACAGCCAGGAGGTTGGCTTAGAAGCAGCCATCCTTGAAAGAGTGCGTAATAGCTCACTGGTCGAGTGGTTTTGCGCCGACAATGTAGTGGGGCTCAAGCACACCGCCGAAGCCGCGGCAATGCATTTTGTATGTATTGGGTAGGGGAGCGTCGTGCATGGTATGAAGCGGTACTGTAAGGAGTCGTGGACTGTGTGCGAGTGAGAATGCAGGCATGAGTAACGAATTGGACAGTGAGAATCTGTCCCGCCGGATGACTAAGGGTTCCTGGGTCAAGTTCGTCTTCCCAGGGTGAGTCGGGACCTAAGGCGAGGCCGACAGGCGTAGTCGATGGATAACCAGTTGATATTCTGGTACCCGTATATGCGCGCCCGTGGTAAAGCATTGATACTAACCACCCACAAGCATGGTACTTGCGCCTTCGGGCAAGAGTGTTGTGTGCGTGCGTGGGGCCTGAAATGTGGTCCAAGCGATGGGGTGACACAGGGAGGTAGCCATGCCACTTATTGGATTGTTGGTGTAAGCGTGTAAGCCGAGTGATAGGTAAATCCGTTGCTCATATGGTTAAGGCGTGATGCGGAGCCTTTTTGGTGAAGTTGGTGATCCTGTACTGTCGAGAAAAGCCTCTAGCGATGTGTGTATATGGCCCGTACCCTAAACCGACACAGGTAGTCAGGTTGAAAATACTAAGGCGTTCGGGATAACTGTGGTTAAGGAATTCGGCAAATTGCCCCCGTAACTTCGGAAGAAGGGGGACCCACTATGGTGATCATATTTACTATGTGAGCTGTGGTGGGTCGCAGAGAATAGAGGGAAGCGACTGTTTATCAAAAACACAGGTCCATGCGAAGACGTGAAGTTGAGGTATATGGACTGACGCCTGCCCGGTGCTGGAAGGTTAAGAGGACCGGTTAGGACACTTTTGGTGTTCGAAGCTGAGAATTTAAGCCCCAGTAAACGGCGGTGGTAACTATAACCATCCTAAGGTAGCGAAATTCCTTGTCGGGTAAGTTCCGACCTGCACGAATGGCGTAACGACTTCTCTGCTGTCTCAACCACAGGCCCGGTGAAATTGCACTACGAGTAAAGATGCTCGTTACGCGCGGCAGGACGAAAAGACCCCGGGACCTTCACTATAGCTTGGTATTGGTGTTCGGTTCGGTTTGTGTAGGATAGGTGGGAGACTGTGAAGCTGCAACGCTAGTTGTGGTGGAGTCGTTGTTGAAATACCACTCTGATCGGATTGGATACCTGAACCTTGGCCCATGATCTGGGTTGGGGACAGTGCCTGGTGGGTAGTTTAACTGGGGCGGTTGCCTCCTAAAATGTAACGGAGGCGCCCAAAGGTTCCCTCAGCCTGGTTGGCAATCAGGTGGTGAGTGTAAGTGCACAAGGGAGCTTGACTGTGAGACTGACTAGTCGAGCAGGGACGAAAGTCGGGACTAGTGATCCGGCACCTACTTGTGGATGTGGTGTCGCTCAACGGATAAAAGGTACCCCGGGGATAACAGGCTGATCTTCCCCAAGAGTCCATATCGACGGGATGGTTTGGCACCTCGATGTCGGCTCGTCGCATCCTGGGGCTGGAGTAGGTCCCAAGGGTTGGGCTGTTCGCCCATTAAAGCGGCACGCGAGCTGGGTTCAGAACGTCGTGAGACAGTTCGGTCTCTATCCGCCGCGCGCGTTGAAACTTGAAGAAGGCTGTCCCTAGTACGAGAGGACCGGGACGGACGTACCTCTGGTGTGCCAGTTGTTCCGCCAGGAGCAGGGCTGGTTGGCTACGTACGGAAGGGATAACCGCTGAAAGCATCTAAGCGGGAAGCCTGTTTTGAGATGAGGTTTCTGTTGAGGTTCCCTACAGACTATAGGGTTGATAGGCCAGACCTGTAAGCATTGTGAGATGTTAAGGCTACTGGTACTAATGCACCGACAAACTAACACACCAAACACGTTGTGGTTTGGTTAACGCCATGTAACGAGAAAATACTTGTTCCGCACAGTAACAAAATAAGACACCCACGTATGTGTGTGTAACGCGTCCACTATGCAGTATCTGACATAACACCCGTAGCACCAGTGACTTGGTGTTCCGCATGTTTGTCGGTGGAAATAGCGGCAGGGAAACGCCCGGTTACCCATTCCGAACCCGGAAGCTAAGCCTGCCCGCGCTGATGGTACTGCACCCGGGAGGGTGTGGGAGAGTAAGTTACCGCCGACATTAAAACAAACAACAACTACATAAAACAAGAGCGAGGATGAGAAGCACTTAGGTGTTTCCCATCCTCGCCTTTTGTCGTTTTACTACCCCGCTTGGGCTATTTGTATCCTTTATTGAGATACTCCTAGCCATTGCCTATTGACGCGTGGTATTTACAATGTACAAATCGCACTTTGCTTCAGCAGCTACATTTCGGGAGATGCTGCCGAGGATTCGAGAAAAGCCCTGAGCCCTCTTGTTGCCGACTACAATCGCATCCGCCTTTAATTTATCTGCCTGCTTCAGAAGGACTTCCGCCGGCTGGCCTTCTACTGCGAATGCCTTAACTTGAAGGTTTGGCCAGGTGTTGCGCAGGATAGCTGCAACTGAATCTGCGGCTTCTTGCGCTGCGGATGCTTGACTGTTAGCAAGGCGTTGATATGCCTCCGAGGTTTGGTTTGCCATGTTTCCGCTCTTAGCGGTTTGGATAGCGACTGCTGAGTTGATGGCATAGGCAGAGAACACGTAGAGCTCTGCATCAAAACTTGCGGCAAGTTCTGCTGCCTTTTCTGCTGCTGTGAGAGCGGTCTGGCTGGAGTCGACACCAGTGATAATCGTCTTCATTGTAAGTTTGGGTCCCTTTCAGAATGGGTCAAAAGTCTTGAGGTATGACTTAAGTCTCTCAATTTACCATTGTTAGTATGTCCTGTCATAGCGCTTTGGGAAAGTTCTTGTGAAAGAACCCTTCTGCTCGCTTCTCGCGGTATCGAGTAACCGGCAAAGAGCTCAGGTAGTCACCATCTAAAGCGCTAGGGTGACAAGGAACGATAGCAATGGTGCTATCGGCAGCCGTGTGGTTGGGCCATTCCAAAGAGCCAGGGGATTCGGTAGGGGACTGCGGTGACGGCTAATCCTGAATTCAATTGTGTCTACCGCACACCTTGATAACGGTATCGGTGAACCTCAAATATTAATCCTGGTGCTCGTGCAGGAGGGGCGCGGAACTACGTGGACTGTTGAAGGAAAGAATAGGGGTCTTCCCCGATTTCTTACGCGCCCTGCGTCCGGTAGATTTGTCAGGGTAATTGTATTGACGCAATATCTCCTTTTGTCCACATCACAGGTCGGAGGAGTTAGAGGAAAGCATATAAGTATATGAGCAATCAGCCCGTTGGCAGTCCTGAAGAAGAGACGGAGAAGACGTCCGTCGCAGCTACCGATAAAGCTGAAAACCATACGGTGACTGATGTTGCCGCCGCCCGTGCCGTTGATCTTCACAAGATGTACGGGGAAGGCGAGACCGCAGTTGTGGCCTTAGACCACATCAATATTGAATTCGCACGCAATAAGTTTACGGCGATCATGGGACCGTCAGGTTCCGGTAAATCAACGTTGATGCACACGATGGCGGGCCTCGACCGTGCATCGTCGGGCTCTGCGTTTATTGGCGATACCAACTTGTCCGGATTAAATGACAAAGAGACCACGTCTATCCGCCGTGACCGCCTGGGCTTTATCTTCCAGTCTTTTAACTTGGTCCCGACCTTGACGGCGGAAGAAAATATCACCTTGCCAACCGATATTGCGGGGCGCAAGGTTGATCGCCATTGGTTTGAGGAAGTCACCAGTCGTTTGGGCATTGCGAATCGCTTGAGGCATCGTCCAGCGGAGCTATCCGGTGGTCAGCAACAGCGCGTGGCTTGTGCTCGTGCGCTGGTCTCGCGCCCAGAGATCATCTTCGGAGATGAGCCAACCGGAAACCTGGACTCAAATTCTTCCCGCGAAGTTCTCGATATTTTGCGCACTGCGGTAGACAAGGATAACCAGACGGTTGTCATCGTCACGCACGATCCGAAAGCAGCAGCCTACGCTGACTGCGTTGTCTTTTTGTCTGATGGCAAGTTCGTCAACGAACTTCAGGATCCGACGATGGAAGACATTCACCAGGTGATGGCGGAGATTGAGGGCTAATGGCTAGTGGTTCTACGATGCGCAAGGTGTCCTTGCGCAATATTTTTGCACATAAACTACGACTTGCTCTCACCCTGCTCGCCGTGGTGTTGGGAACCTCCTTTATTGCTGGTTCCTTCATGTTCACCAAGACCTTGTCGGATACTTTTGATTCGGCGATTTCTTCGTCATTCGACGGCGTCGATGCTGCGGTAAGCCCAGCAGAGGGTAGCGAAGGTATCAGTGAAGATGTCCGCCAAGCTATCGTCGATGACCCAGAGGTGGAATCGGTCAATATTCGCGGTAGCCAGACTGTTGTGGCAGCCAATGAAGATTCTGAAGCTTTTCAAACCGGCGGCGGGTCTTCCTCACTCGCTCCGTTTTATCCTGAGCAGGATTATGTAGGCGAAGCCGCCCGCATGTCGGAAGGTAATGCTCCTTCGGGTGATTCCGAGGTGGTTATTAACCAGGAAGCCGTCGACGAATACGATATCGCCATTGGGGATACCCTCATCCTGGTCACCCCGAATGAGCACATTCAAGTTGATGTCTCCGGTGTGTATGAACCGCCGGTGGATTCTGGCTCATCTATCGCTTTGATGATGTCTGAGGACGGATACCTAGACCGCTTTGCGCCGGGCGGCATGGTTGATTCGCTCGCGGTATCGGGAGCTTCGGATGTTGAACCGGATGCCTTAGTCCAACACCTCAATGATGAGTATGACGTATCTGCCGAGTCCGGTGAAAAGCTGGCGGAGGATCTGACCAAGGCAATTTCTGAAGGAATGCAGTTTATTAACTACTTCCTCATCGCCTTTGGCCTGATTGCTTTGTTGGTAGGTACCTTCATCATCGCAAACACCTTCTCGATGATTGTTGCGCAACGCACCAAGGAGTTTGCCCTGCTGCGAGCACTAGGCGCCTCCCGCGGCCAGATTACGCGGTCCGTGGTCACCGAATCTGTCATTGTCGGTCTTATCGGCTCCGCGGTCGGCGTTATCGCTGGCATGGGCTTGGTGGCGCTGATTAAGCTCGGTTTGAGTACCCAAGATATGCCGCTAGGAGGTGGGCTGGGGCTGACCGTTAACGCGGTGGTGGTACCAATTATTTTGGGCACCATCGTCACGGTCATCTCAGCCTGGGCTCCAGCTCGCCGAGCAGGTGCTGTTGAACCTGTGGAAGCAATGCGTACCACAGAATCCGCGGCGGGCTCGTCGTTAAAGGTTCGCACCATTATCGGCCTAGCCCTGTTGATTCTGGGCGTGGCCTTGGCCATCGCCGGTGCAGTGTGGACCGATGGTTCCACCGGTGTTCGTGCATCGCTGGTTGGCGTGGGCGCTTTGGGCGTTATCGTCGGGTTCTTCCTCGCTGGACCAGCATTGAGCCTGCCCATTGTTCCCGTCTTCGGCAAGGCTATCGGTGCGCCGTTTGGGGCAGTGGGCGCCTTGGCTGCGACCAACTCTAAGCGCAACCCGCGCCGCACCTCTGCGACGGCTTTCGCGTTGACCTTGGGTCTTGCGCTGGTCACCGCGATTGGCATGCTGGGCGCGACCATGAATTCCTCGATTGAGGATTTGATGGAAGACAATGTCTCCGCCGACTACATCTTGAGTGGCCCGACGGATGGCTCGTTCCCAGCGCCGGCAACTACTCCACATTTGGCACAGGAGACAGAAGGCGTCGCAAACACCGTTGCGGTCGGTATGGCGCCAGTGCTTGTCGATGGTCAGGCGGCGCTCGATTATGGCCCGCAATTCCAGATGACAAACTCGATCGATGGCAACCCGGAAAGCATGGTTGCCTTTGACGTGGTGGAAGGTTCGATGGACCTGGAAGAAAACCCAGGATTTATCGCTAATCGCACCGTCGCGGAAGCCAATGGCTGGACGGTGGGCGAATCTTATGAACTCACCTCGCCGGTCAACCCAATGGAATCCCGCGAAGTTGAACTCATCGGTATCTATGAGCCCAACCCCATTGTGGAAGGCTTCGGAGTATCGCAGTCTGCATTCGAAGACTTTGTGCCGGCGGAAGCAGGCCAGCTCTACTTTGTCGGTGTAAATGCTGAAGAAGGCTATGACCTGGATCAGCTGCGCACCAACTTGGAAGAGTCCATGAAGGAATTGATCATCATCCAGGTGATGACGGGTGAAGAGTACGCGGGCCAAGCCACGGACCTCATCAACCAAATGCTGTCGATTCTTTATGCGCTGCTGGCACTGGCTGTCATCATCGCCATCTTGGGTATCGTCAATACGTTGACCCTGGGCGTTATTGAACGTCGCCAAGAGATCGGCATGCTGCGCGCCGTAGGTACCCAGCGTCGCCAGATTCGGACCATGATCACCTTAGAAGCCGTGCAGATTGCCGTATTTGGCGCGGTCATGGGCATGCTGATTGGTTTGGGCTTGGGCTGGGCCTTTATTGAAGTTCTTTCTGGAACTGGCCTTGAAGGCGCTGTCGTACCGTGGGCGCAGCTGCTGATTATGCTGGCAGCCTCTGCGGTCGTCGGCGTCGTGGCAGCCATCTGGCCTTCGGCACGTGCGGCTAAGACTCCACCGCTCGAAGCCATCGCTGACTAGTACGTCTGCCGTTGTACTAGAAGCAAAAGGCCGCTGTGAAGATAACACCCACAGCGGCCTTTGGCATTGCATCAGCTTCTATTCCACGTAGTAAATACGCCGTGCCCAGACAGCACCACGATGGGCAAAGATGATTCCCACCGCCAGGGTCAGGCCTAAATAAAACGCGAGGGTGCGCCACTGTTTCGACTTAATCAACGCGGATAACTCCGCAGCCAAGGTCGACCAGGTCGACAGTGCCCCGGCAAAGCCTGTGGCCACCACCGGCATGAGAAAATTGCTGGTTTCTGGATCGTCAATAGCCGTGGTGAAACCAATCGCCATGCCGGCGGCAAAAGAAGCCAAAACATTGGCGACGAAAGTCCCGACGCGGGCAGGAAACCATTGCGCCAACAAAGAACGCAGCATGCCGCCGAGAAAGGCCGCTGCCCCAAAGGCCAGGATCAGGATGAGCGGATTAGCCATGGTTAACTCGGCTTCGAGGGGTGCGGAGGGCATCGCCAAGCAAATAGCTTAAAACGCACCCGGCTACTGTTACGACGACATGGCCTAGCGCTCCGAGCGCGGTCAGAGCGACGGTGGCGGTGGCGAAGGTAGAAAAGCTGGTAAACCCGCCAAGTACGCCTTTTCCCCAGAACGGGCCCGGCTGGAAATAACCCATGAGACCGGCACCGAGGATATTAATCAGCAGCAGGGACCAAATGCCGGCGTGCGGTACTGCGGCCATCATTGCCAGCGAACCCGCTGCGAGACTCAGCCCCCACCGGGCGAAGGCGCCAAGGACGGCGCCCGCGCCGACGATTAATGATTCCCGCATACGCACAATCTTAATCCCCCGATACCGCATTGCCTGCAATAACTGGCGGCACAGGGGATACTAGAGCCACAACATACTTCTACTAAGGAGCAGCCATGGCGCATGAGCGCGCGGGCGAACTAGCCCAATCACGTGATTTGATCGATATCGCACAGCTGGCCACGGCGTATTACACACGCCAACCTGATGTGAACAATCCGGATCAAGCGGTGACTTTTGGAACGTCGGGCCACCGCGGAAGCTCTTTGGACTCCGCGTTTAATGAAGACCACATCCTGGCTATTACCCAGGCTATCGTGGACTACCGCGCGCAACAGGGCACAACTGGGGCGATATTTATTGGCCGCGATACCCATGCGCTCTCGGAACCGGCAATGGTCAGTGCGCTCGAGGTGCTTGTAGCCAATGAGCTGGAAGTGCGCGTGGACAGCCACGGGCGCTATACACCCACCCCGGCAATCTCACATGCGATCTTGAATAACCCAGGTACCGATGGCATCGTCATCACCCCATCGCACAACCCGCCGCGAGATGGCGGGTTTAAGTACAACCCACCCACCGGCGGCCCGGCAGATGCTGATGCCACCGACTGGATTGCGCAGCAGGCCAATGATTATTTGCAGCGCGACCTCGACGGGGTTAAACGCACTCGTGTCGACGGGGTTTTGGATAAGCGGTGTGTGCCCTGGGATTTTCTGCACAACTATGTTGAGGACCTGCGCAACGTCGTGGACATGGAAGTCATTGCACAATCCGGGCTGTCCATCGGTGCGGATCCGATGGGTGGGGCGAGTGTGGACTATTGGGCCGCCATCGCTAAGCACTATGGGCTCAATTTGACCGTGGTTAATCCGGAAGTCGACGCCACTTTTAGGTTTATGACTTTGGATACCGATGGCAAGATTCGCATGGACTGTTCCTCACCACATGCGATGGCGTCGTTGATTAAGAACCGGGACACCTATGATTTGGCCACCGGCAATGACGCGGATGCAGACCGGCATGGCATTATCACCCTGGATGCCGGGCTGATGAACCCGAACCACTATTTGGCGGTGGCCATTGACTACTTGTTCCGCCACCGCCCGAACTGGGGCGATGCCGGCGTGGGCAAGACCTTGGTGTCATCTTCGATGATTGACCGCGTCGTGGAATCCTTGGGCAAGAAACTCGTGGAAGTACCGGTGGGCTTCAAGTGGTTTGTCGAGGGGCTTTTCGATGGCAGCATTGGCTTCGGTGGCGAGGAATCTGCCGGCGCGTCCTTTTTGCGTTTCGATGGCTCCGTGTGGTCGACCGATAAAGACGGCATCATCTTGAACCTGTTGGCGGCGGAGATTACTGCCGTGACGGGCAAGACTCCATCGCAGCGGTATGAAGAATTAGTGCACGAATTTGGTGCACCGGTCTATGCGCGTACCGATGCTCCGGCAAACCGCGAGCAAAAGGCCAGCCTGAAAGCTTTGTCACCGGAGCAACTTACAGCAACCGAATTAGCTGGTGAGAAGATTACCGCTAAGTTGACCGAAGCTTCTGGCAACGGTGCAGCCATCGGTGGATTGAAGGTCACGACGGAAAACGCGTGGTTTGCCGCGCGTCCATCGGGTACCGAGGCGAAATACAAAATTTATGCCGAGTCCTTTGTGGATGAAAATCACCTGACAAAAGTGCAGGAAGAAGCTCAGAATCTGGTGGCGGAGGTTTTAGGGGACACGTCCACCGACTAAGATGAGCCGAGTGAAATACATTAACAAGGCGTTCATCTTGGACTGTGTAAGTGCATTTGCGCGCTTCTATATGGCTTATATCTGGATTTCAGCTGGCCTGTCCAAGCTGAACCAGCACGCCACAGTCGCGATGACCATCCGAAATTACGATATTTTCACTGGCGAATGGTCCAATTTCTTAGCTCAAATCATTGGTCCGCTGGAGATCATGGGTGGCGTGCTGCTGCTATTAGGGCTATTTCTCAAACCCGCGAACAAGCTTGCCATCATTGTCTTGACCTTATTTGTCATCGGTATTGGGCAAGCATGGCTGCGTGGTCTGGAAATTGACTGCGGCTGCTTCGAGACAGACCCAACCGCATCTGATGGTCCCATGAATTACGCGGTGACCATCTTGCGTGATTTCTTCTATATCTTCCTGTCGGGATGGACCATTGTTCGGCCCTTTAAGAAATTTGCGATTTACCCTTAAGCAATGCGGTAGTGGTGCGCAAGCGGTGCGTGAGCGGTGAGCTGCATCATTCGGTAGTGCCTATTGAAGGCCTATAAAGTAGCATCTAAATGCGGAAATAAATTCCAGAATTAACACTAGAAAGTTGGAGAGAACTCATGGCGAAAACTGCCAAGGTTTCAGACCCGAATAAGAAGAGCGGCGCTGGCTTCTTGTGGGGCATCGTGGCTCTGCTGGTGATTGTTGCCGTTGTTATCGGCTATATCGTCATCAACGGTCAACGTAACCGCAGCGGCGAAGTCGAAGACGTGGCTTTCAATGTTTCCTTTGAAGATAACGCTGTTGTCTTGGCATCAGATAGCGCTACTGAGGACACCCCAGAGGTGGATCTCTACGAAGACTTCTCGTGTCCACACTGCTCTGACCTTTCTGTACAAACGAGCGAAGACATGAAAAACGCTGTCGAAGCAGGCGATCTGATCGTCAATATCCGCCAGCTGAACTTCCTTGATGGCCAGGACCCAACCACCAATGAAGGTCACTCCACCATGACGGTTGCTGCGGTGACCCCATTGGCTGAAGCTGGCGAAGCTAAGGCGTGGTGGCATGTTCACAAGACCTTGATGGCTGACCAGCAGAAGGTCTACAACTCCTGGACGCCAGAAGATGTAGCCAAGGCTGCTGCCGATGCCGGCGCGTCTTCCGAGGTTGTCGAAGAGATTGAGAACTCCCAGCTTTCCACCGGTCAAGAAATTGCTACCGCCAACTACGAGTTGTTGGAAGAGCAGACCGGTTCGGTTTCTTCTCCTCGCGTTGTCATTGACGGTGAGGATATCCCTGATGACCAGCTCAACAACTGGGTGGCTTACTCGGTAGAAAACGCGTAATCACCCAAAACACGAGTCACACCGTCGGCGATTTGGTTAACCAATCTCCGGCGGTGTATCTTGTAACAAGTGCCTTATGAGGCGCGGAAGCACTTATATTAGTGTTCGGGGCTATGGCGCAGCTGGTAGCGCACCACACTGGCAGTGTGGGGGTCACGGGTTCGAATCCCGTTAGCTCCACAAAATAATGCGGTTGACCAAGGTCAACCGCATTTTTCGTAATCACCGTCCGTTGCCTGTCTACGCGCGGCAATGCGTGCGTAGACGAGACGAGCTAGGTGAGTTTAGGGAGCTGGGTTGATGACCCGGCCCCAGGTGCTCTTATTGCCCCAGATATTTTGGCGCAGGCCTTCCAGCTGCAGGATCTGGCTGTGGTCAACGAAGAGGTTTACTTCATTGCCGTAGTTTTTGATGTACCACTCGAAGACGGGGCCATCGGCAGCCTCAAACATGACGTTCTCTAGGCCAAGGCCGTTAATAATGGAGGCAGCCGCGTTGGTATCCCATTGGCTGACGTTTTCGGTGATGCCTTCGGATTCAATCATGATGATGGAAGCGCCGGCATCGAGAGCCTTTTTGCCGCGGTCGACGAGATCACCGATATCCTTTTTACCTTCCGCGGCGAGCTCGGATTCGCCGGAGTCACCGCCGGAACCAATCTGCAAGCCCAATTCTGGCTTGGCCTTCAGCCCTGCCTTGTCGACCTTTTCGACCAGGCGCTGCAGGCCGGTGGTGTTGAGCATGATGAAACCGGCGGAAATTTCAATGACGTCAAAGCCCACGTCCTTGGCTTCCTTGAGATACTGGTCGACAGCATCATCGCCGTAGCGAAGCACGGTTTCAATCCAGCCGCCGGACGAGACATAGGCATTGTTTTCGTGTGCGATATCGCTAAATGCGCGGACTTGCTCGGGAGGGAGCAAGGCAAAGGAACCGCCAGCCCACTTGATGCCATCAACCCATTGCCCCGCAACATCAAAGACATCTTGCAAGTGGCGAGTGCCGAACGTGGAGTAGTACGGTGCACGGATTTCCGTCATACCGAAAGTACGTGGCTTTTCTGGACGGTATGCGCGTGGAACGAAGTTGAAGGATACGTTATGTGGGACTGCATTAGTCATGATTTTCTCCTTTCAGGGAAAATATGGAGAAAGAGTTATTGTTTGAAATAGGCGTTAGTCAAGCAATGGAATCAGCCTCGGCTCACAGAGACCTTCGACAGGGCTTCCGTTAGTTCTGAGACCTGGCGGTTGTCGAGGTCATGGACAATCTCAGCGATCTCATCGCGCAGCTTATCGCCGGTAAATGGCGTAACCAGCACGTCGAATTTCTCACGTGCCTGCTCCCAGCTAAGTGGGTCATCGTGGAAACCTGAGTAGCTATCTTTGGAGGTAGAAAACTCGGTGCCATCGGACAGCGTGACCTGAAGTTCTGCTGGCATGTGCTCAGGGAAGCGCTTGGAAAGCTCGTCCGAGGGCGTAATTTCCACCTTCTTCATCAGCGCCTGCACATCATCTGCGGTGATGCGCTCTGGGGCATATTGCTCTGGGTTGAGGTGGCCATCGAGAAACACCACGGCCAACATCCATGGCAGGGAGTGGTCTGCTTCTTCCTTGGTGCGAATAAGCTGCTTATCGCCTTCCTCACCGCCGCCGATGATCGAGTAGGCAACATCGAAAGTAGTCAGATGAACCTTGTCTATCTCGTCCGGATCAAAGCCTTCTTTATCCCGGATCTCCTGGGCGGCATCGAGTGCAGATTGTGAATGGATTTCTGCATTGTGCTTTTTGATAATCGTGCGGGTGACACTCTCGAGGTCTTCCTGTGACCAGTCAATCTCGAAGTCACCGGCGATGGAATCTTTAAAGCCCTTGTTACCTTCGAAGACTTCTTCCGGGCCGGTAATGCCGCGGCTGGCTAAGAGCGCTGCGAAGGTGCCTTCCTTCGAAACGTGTGGGTAGGCAAGGCCCTTCCAGTGGCTAAGGTTTCCCGTGCGCGTTACGCGCAGTGCAACATTTGCGGTGCCAGCCATAGCAATGGCATTGGCAATTTGCTCCGCTGGAAGCCGCAGCGCCTTGGCTGCCGCGGCGGCAGCTGCAAACGCACCTTGAGTGGTGTGATCGAAGCCTTTATCGCGTACCGGCGCGACATCAGAAAGCCGGGTTTGTACTTGGTACGCTACCGCGAAGGCGGTGAGTAGTTCCGCACCGGAAGCATCGACGCTTTCTGCGGATGACAAGACTGCGCCGAAGTTATCTGAAGGATGGTTTGTTTCACCTTTGGCCAGGTATGCATCCATAAAATCTAGATAACGACTTAATGCGCTGTTATAAAAAGCTGCGCGTTCGGGGCTAGTCTTGCCACCGCCAATCATTGTTGCGGTCGGGGTGCCGCCGAGATCCGTGAGCAGTTCACGAATTGCCACGGTCGGCTCAGCATCGAGCGCACTGATGGCGACACCGAGTGTGTCAAGCACTCTAATTTTTAATTGTTCTACGGCCTCGGGACTGATTCGGGCAAGGTCTGCATCTTGTACGAATTGTGCGAGTTGTTGTGATTCGGTCATTGTTTACCCTCCAATCACCTAGCCTTAGGCTCACCTTCCGTTCTAGTCTTCTTTTTAGAATTGTCAACGGCTTTACTCCGCGCTGTGCGCTATCTCATTTTCCCCTGAAAACCATGAATATAGGCTGGTAGCATGGGGCCTAGGAGTGTTTGCTCGGGGCATGGAAAAGCCGGGCGAGCACAGTCGCGCGTATCGTGCGCGGCATAGGCTCGTCCGGCTGGAGCTCGCTCGACTTGAGCGAGGGGGAAGACTTTACAGCTGTGAATATGGAACGTTGGGGTTAGCCAACTGCTCCAAGTCCACCTTCTTTCCCTCTGCAATCAACGGCTTGATTTTATCTGGCACGTCCCAGACATTGACGTTCATGGCGGCGAGGATGTGGTTTTTAGAGTTTACCCAAAACGCCACGAACTCGCGCTTGTCCAGATCGCCGCGAATGACGACCTTGTCTTCTGAGCCGGTAGCGTGACCGACGTATTCAAGACCCAGGTCGTATTGGTCACTGAAGAAGTACGGCAGGTTGGTGTAACCGCTATCGTCTTGGCCCAGCAACGCAGCCGCAGCAGCGGCAGGTTGGTTAAGGGCATTGGCCCAGTGCTCCACCCGAATGCGATGGCCAAGGACCGAGTGGTCGTGATTGGCAATATCGCCCACCGCGTAGACATCGGGGTTGCTTGTTTGCAAGGAGCCATCGACAAGCACGCCGTTGTCGACATCCAAGCCTGCGTCTTCAGCTAGCTCGGTGGCTGGGGCAACGCCGACGCCGATGGCGACATTATCGGCATCGATGGTGGTGCCATCTTCCAGGCGGACACCCACCGCGCGGCCGTTCTCAGTGACAATTTCGGATACTTTTACATCCGTGCGCAGGTCAACGCCGTTGTCGCTGTGCAGATCTGCAAATACTTGCGCGACTTCGTCGCCGAGAATCTTATACAGCGGCAGCTTGGCGCCTTCCAGCAGCGTGACATCGGTATCTGCGCCGCGGGCCGCCGCGGCAGTCTCCAGGCCAATCCAGCCACCGCCGATGATGACAAGCTTCTTATCCTTGCCGAAGGTTTCGCGGAGGGCATCGGAATTTTCAACGGTGCGAAGGTAGAAGACATTGTCCGCATCCGCGCCGGGGATGGGAAGCTTTCGCACCGTGGAACCGGTGGCCAGCACCAACTTGTCATAGGGCAAGGTGGAGCCATCGGCAAGGGTGACCTGATGGTCTTTGGTATCAACCTTGGTGGCGCGGGTTCCCTGCTTGAGGGTGACGTTCTTTTCCTCGTACCAGTCGGCTGGGTGAACCACCGCGTCTTCGAACTTAGCCTTTCCCGCCAAATATTCTTTCGACAGTGGTGGGCGTTCATAGGGCAAGTGATCTTCTTCCGCAACAAGTGTTACGGATCCTTGATATCCCTTATCGCGTAGAGCTTCGGCAGTCTTGGCACCTGCTAATCCGCCGCCGATAATGACGATATTTTCTGGTGTACTCATAGCCATCCTCCTCGTAGTTTTACATGGGGCGGCCGGCTCCGAAGTCGACCGCTTGGGTCTGTGGTTCTATGCTACCGGCATTGACAGGCACGCACTTTTCGCTTGTCGATGCAGTATCCTCCCGCACCCAGTTCAGTACCGCACCACGGTGAGTAGCGCAACAGAATCTTCCATCGCGAGCACACCATGACGCTCTTGCGGTACGACGGCGTGCTCATTTTCTTTAACTTCCACGTAGTCATCGCCCACGGTGACGTGCACGGTGCCTTTGAGGACGTGCAACAGTGCTTCGCCGGGATTTTCGTGATCGGATAGCACTTTTCCTTCTTTTAAGGCTAAAAGCACCTGCGTGAGCTTGCCTCCCGGTACTGCCCGGAAAGCATGGGTTGCGCGTCCACTATTGACCGTTGCTGCTTTGTCCAGCAGTTCGGCGCTTAAATCAGTGAGGTTAACGATGTCATTGTGCTCTGTAGCCACGGTGTCTCCTTCGTGTTGGCATTTTGCACGGTTTGATTCGAGTTTATACCAGTGATGTCGCGCTGATTTAGGTTTCAGGAAGAAACCAGGCAGAAATTAGGCAAGAAAAGCAGAGCTTCGTGCGCGTATTCTGGGGTGCATGCGTGAATTAATAGTGACGGAAAGGATCAGCCTGGACGGCGTTATGGAAGCCCCAGGTGGTGAGTCCGGATACCGCAATGCGGGCTGGACTGTCAAAGACATTGACTTTGACCCGGCGGCATACGAGCTCAAAGGCAGCGAGCAAGAAGAAGCAGGAGCGTTGCTGCTGGGGCGCAAAAGTTATGAGGCCTTCGCCCCAGTATGGCCGGAGATGGAAGAATTTTCTGGATACAACGCCATGCCGCGCTTTGTTGTCTCCACTACGCTAACGGGCGATGACAAGCGCTGGCCCGCAACTATTGTGAGCAGCCTCGACGAAGTACGAGCACTGAAAAATGGCGAACTACCCGGGGCCCCGGACTTTGATGGCCCGTTACTAGTCCACGGCAGCGCTACCTTGGTCAAGGCCCTGCAGGAGCGCGGGCTGATCGATCGCTACCACCTACTGGTCTTTCCCGTCCTACTTGGTGCGGGCAAGCGCATGTTTAGCGAAGCGGACTTGCCCGCACAGCATTTGGTCCTAGAAGATCACGCACACTATTCCAATGGCATCCAAAAGCTGGTGTATCGGGTAAAGAAGTAGACGACGCAGGAGGAATCACTCGATGACAACTTTTACTAAAACCACCTCGACTCCCGACCAGGCGCAGGCAGAAGCCGCCGGCCTGAAATGGCTGGCCGCCGCAACCCCGGAGGCCGCGGACGCCGTCGTGGAAGTGATTGATGTTAGTGGCACCACGGTGGTGGAAAAGCGCGTGGACACCGTGCGACCAGATCCAGAATCAGCGTTTGCTTTCGGCAAAGTTCTACGCGGAATTCATGACGCTGGAGCTGAGGCTTTTGGTGCTGCACCGGAGGGGTGGACGGGCAAAAACTATATCGGCAGCGTCGAGCAATCCTGTACGCCAACGGACAAGTGGGCAGAATTTTATACCGAGCAGCGCGTCCTGCCATTTGCGCGCCGGGCCAACCTTGCCCCGGAGATTTTGCAGCAGGTGGAAAAGGCGTGCGAGAACATCGTTAAGCATGCCGGTGCCCCCGAATTTAATGTGCCCCCGGCTCGCATCCATGGCGACCTGTGGGCGGGCAATGTGTTGTTTAGCCCCACCGGCGTAGTAATTATTGACCCGGCTGCGCACGGCGGGCACCCGCACACGGATTTGGCGATGCTGGATCTGTTTGGCACTCCGCACCTGGTGGATATTCTCGCAGGCTATGGCGACCCGGATGTGGATTTTGCGCTGCACCAACTACATCCTTTGGCCGTGCATGCCATGACGCACGGGATGGCATATCACCGCGCGCTCGGCGAGGCCGCTGCCGAGGTAGTGAAAAACTACCCTGCCTAGCCTTGGTAGGTGATAGGTCCCTGCGGCATGTGGCGTTTGTGCGCGCCGCGACGCCAATGCTTTTCGATGACCCCTGCTGCCTCCGCCGGCACCTGCTTGCCTTCTAGGTAATCATCAATATGCGCGTAGGTGACACCGAGCGCCTGCTCATCGGGCAGGCCGGGCTTGTCATCTTCCAGATCAGCCGTGGGAACTTTGCGCCACGTTTCCTCTGGGGCATTGAGATACTGCAGCATCTGCGCGCCCTGGCGTTTGTTGAGCCCTTCCAGCGGCAACAGATCGGCTGCGCCATCGCCCCATTTGGTGAAAAAGGCGGTGACATTTTCCGCGGCATGATCAGTGCCAATAACTAGCAGGTTCTTTTCGCCGGCCACCGCGTATTGCGCAATCATGCGCAGGCGAGCTTTGACATTGCCGCGGTTGAAATCTCCCATTTGGTGCCCACCCAAACTCTGCGCTACCTGTGCATCCAGGGAGCTGGTGGCACCTTCGATATTGATGGTCAGGCTGTGATCGGGCTGGATGAAGTCCATGGCCATTGTGGCATCATCTTCATCCATCTGTACGCCGTGCGGCAGCCGCAACGCGTAGAACTCGGCGCCGTCGACCTGATCGACTGCCAGCTGCGCGAGTTTGCCTGCAAGCGTGGAATCCTGGCCGCCGGAAATGCCTAAGACATAGCCCGCAGCGCCAGTGGTGCGAAGGTAGTGCACTAAGAAATCGACGCGCCGGGTTACTTCCTCGGCTGCATCGATGCTGGGCTTGGTGCCTAAGGTGGCAATAATAGTCTGCTGCAGATCGTCCATGTGGCCATTCTAACCTGAGGACCAATTATTATTAGTGGTCATCTTGATGGATTCAGATTGCAGCGCTCACGGAGTTATTCGGACCTTGAGTGCTTTAATGGACTCTTGTGAGTACTGACAGATATGTAAAGCTAGTTGCCCTAATTGCGGCATTAGGCGGCCTCTTATTCGGCTATGACACCGGCGTTATGTCCGGTGCTTTGTTGTTTATTAGCCCGGATTTTGACATGACCGCCCACCAAGAAGGCTGGGTTACGTCCATGCTTTTGGTCGGTGCTGCCGTTGGCGCCCTGGTTGCCGGCCGCGCCGCCGATGCCTGGGGGCGACGCCGGACGCTGCTGTTAGGCGGAGCCATTTTCGTCGTGGGCTCGCTGTGGTGCGCGGCCTCAGAGTCCATCGTGATGCTCGGTGCTGCGCGTACCTTCTTAGGCCTAGCCGTGGGTGGCGTGTCCATTGTTTCCCCGATGTATATCGCGGAAATGGTGCCACCAGCGATGCGCGGGCGGTTAGTCTCGCTTAATACTTTGATGATTGTGGTCGGCCAACTCGCTGCCTACCTGGTCAATTCCGCGCTGGCCACCTTTGGTAGCTGGGAGTGGATGCTAGGCCTTGCCGCCGTGCCAGGTGCCATGCTGTTTATTGGCATGCTGTTCGTATCGGACTCGCCCGTCTGGTTGGTCTCTAAAGGCCGCGTGGATGAAGCCAACGCGGTAGCGGGCCGGTTGGGGATGGGGCTAGAAGAGCTCGCCCCACCCGAAAGCAGCCGCGGCACCGCTACAGAATGGTCCATTCTGAAATCCACCCGCTGGATCCGCATTACCGTCTTATTAGCGATGCTCATGGGATTAACCCAGCAAATTACGGGCGTGAATGCCGTGGTCTACTTTGCGCCCACCATGATGAATCAAGTGGGTATTTCTACCACCAACTCGGTGTATACCTCCATTGTCATCGGCGTGGTCTCAGTCGTGGCCTGCTGGATCGGGCTAAAGGTAGTCGACCGCATCGGCCGCAAACGCTTGCTGATGATTGGTCTAGCCGGCAATACCATTTCGCTGTTTATTTTGGCCGGCGCCTATTCCTTTGCCAATGGCTCCTTCTTCTTCGCTATGGTCTCGCTATTTTTCATGGCAACGTTTATTGCTTCCCAACAAGCCGCGGTATCTCCCGCAACTTGGCTCCTGATCTCTGAGTTAGTTCCTGGCAAAGTCCGCGGGCTCGGCATGGGCATCGCAGGCCTGAGCTTATGGGTTACAAACTGGGCGGTGGCGCAGTACTTCTTACCGCTGGTGGAATGGCTAACTGGCCCCGTTGCCTTTGCGGTCTTTGGCGTACTCGGCATCATTGCGATGGGCTATACGCGCGCTCTCGTGCCTGAAACCATGGGCAAGTCTTTGGACGAGGTTGGCGCTGAGATGCGCAGGCGTTATGATCGAGTCAGCACTCGATAATAGGGGGTTTCCGTTTGCCGAAAGGCAGCCGAAACTGCAATTTTAGTCACCGTGTTGATTGTATTATTTTGTCTTCACGCTGCTATAGGGTAATATTCTCCCTCGTGTCATGACCGGAGTTTTCTACAAACTCCGGCGCGTGCTTGAACAATATTAACCGCAGTAAATCTGATGGTTCGCCACATCACGGCGAATCAGGATGCGCATAACGAAAGGAGCGCCCGATGAAGGTTCGCAAGTCGCTTCGGTCGCTGAAGAAGAAGCCGGGCGCTCAGGTTATTCGCCGCCACGGTAAGGTCTTCGTGATCAATAAGAAGGATCCACGTTTCAAGGCTCGTCAGGGCTAAGATACGATCTTTTCGCTCAAGCCACCCAAGTTATCCTCGTGATGACTCGGGTGGCTTTAGCTTTGCGCGCAGCCGGCGAGTGGAACCAGGACGCGCTGTTGTGGGGTAGTGGTCCTGCGGAGACTTAAGGGCTCCTTAGGAACGTGCGCCCACGTCTGTTGGCTAAGATAGATTTGCGCTAAAACTACACAGTTGCGATCAATGGTTCCAATGTGGCCAATGTGAAGGACTGTAAGCTTGCGCAGCGTTAAAGGTGAACTTGCTCACACGTTGCGGCAGGAAATATCTAAAGCCGCAGGTGGTTTCGCGAATGTACTTCCGGGAGACTTTCAACGATGTAATTGCCGAAAGTCTCGGCGGTCTACATGTGGGGCATCGGCAAGCGCTATCCTGGTAATTCCATGCGTGTAACTACTACATGTTGTGATGGTTGCAGGTCAGCGGCACAAAGTATAGTGTTGTGGGTATCGCTCAGCGGTACGGAAAGACCGTCTGAGAACCGCTTTAAAATGCCCCACACAGAGCCGATTAATGGCTCGCACGAATATCGAAGGTTAGGTCAGCACAATGTCCATCACTCTCTACACCAAGCCAGCTTGCGTCCAGTGCACCGCTACGAAGAAGGCTCTTGACCGTGCAGGGCTGACTTATAGCACCGTTGATATCTCTCTTGATGATGAAGCACGTGACTACGTTATGGCGCTGGGCTACGTTCAGGCTCCAGTCGTAGAGGTAGATGGTGAGCACTGGTCTGGTTTCCGCCCAGAGCGCATCAAGCAGCTGCAGGCCGCTTAAATAACTGCACGCAGAATATCTGCACGCAGTAGAACTGCATGCAGCAGACAAGGCTGAGGGATCGCGTATCCGTAAGGAAGTTCCTCGGCCACTCTTCCAGTGACGTTATGTAATTCCTGGAAGGAACTTGGAGTTTCAAAGGAGGGAGTCGACCGTGTTGGTCGTCTACTTTTCTTCCGTCACCGATAACACTCACCGCTTTGTGCAAAAGCTCGACCTACCGAATGTGCGTATTCCGCTGCGGTTAAAGGACGAGCCTTTAATAGTTAATGAGCCCTATGTGCTGGTGTGTCCAACTTATGGTGGCGGAGTTTCACTGTCCGGCGAAAATAGCCGACCTGTTCCACGCCAGGTCATTCGTTTCCTTAACAATGAACACAATCGCAGTTTTATCCGAGCCGTTGTAGCCGGTGGCAATAGCAACTTTGGCCCTGACTTTGGCAAAGCCGGAGAGGTTATCTCCGGAAAGTGCAAAGTGCCCTATGTGTACCGCTTTGAAATGATGGGCAACGAAGACGACGTACGTATTTGCCGCGGCGGTCTCCTACAAAACGCAGCCAAGCTGGGGCTGGAAAAACAAGCCAGCTAAAACCTGCGCCCCTAATTACTATGAGGGATTACAACCCTCACCCTTAGACAAACTCTAACGAAAGGCCGAGTGCTTCAAGTGACTCAACAATTGGGCAAGACCGTTGCCGAGCCGGTAAAGACTTCTGAGAAGCTAGACTTCCACGCTCTCAATGCACTGCTGAACCTCTACGACGAAGACGGCAAGATTCAGTTCGACATGGACCGCGAGGCCGCGAACCAATACTTCTTGCAGCACGTTAACCAAAACACCGTGTACTTCCACGACCTGGAAGAAAAAATTGAGTACCTAGTTGAAAACAAGTACTACGAGCCCGAAGTTATTGAAGCGTATGACTGGGAATTTATTAAGTCCCTGTTCAAGCGGGCATATAGCTTTAAGTTCCGCTTTAAGTCTTTCCTTGGCGCGTACAAGTACTACACCTCTTATACCTTGAAGACCTTTGATGGTCGCCGCTACTTGGAGCGTTTTGAAGACCGCGTTTCCATGACTGCGCTTTTCTTGGCAGATGGTGACACCGCTGTCGCCGAGAGCATGGTCGATGAGATCATGTCGGGCCGATTCCAGCCAGCAACCCCAACCTTCCTCAATGCAGGTAAGGCACAGCGTGGCGAATTAGTGTCCTGCTTCCTCCTGCGCATCGAAGACAATATGGAATCCATCGGTCGCGCAATTAACTCCTCCCTGCAGCTTTCCAAGCGCGGCGGCGGTGTGGCATTGCTCCTGAGCAATATCCGTGAATCCGGCGCACCTATTAAGCACATTGAAAACCAGTCTTCGGGCATTATTCCGATCATGAAGATGCTGGAAGACGCGTTTTCTTACGCTAACCAGTTGGGCGCACGTCAGGGTGCAGGCGCTGTCTACTTGAACGCTCACCACCCAGATATTTTGAATTTCCTCGATACCAAGCGTGAAAACGCTGACGAGAAGATTCGTATTAAGACCCTGTCTTTGGGCATTGTCATTCCAGACATCACCTTTGATCTGGCTAAGCGCAATGAAGATATGTACCTGTTTAGCCCGTATGACGTAGAGCGCGTCTACGGCAAGCCATTCGGTGATATCTCCGTAACTGAGCACTATGCGGAAATGGTCGAAGACCCACGCATCACCAAGAAGAAGATCAACGCACGTCACTTCTTCCAGACAGTGGCAGAGCTGCAGTTTGAGTCCGGTTACCCGTACATCATGTTCGAGGACACCGTTAATGACGCCAACCCGGTTAAAACCGGCCGCATTAACATGTCCAACCTGTGCTCTGAGATTTTGCAGGTCAACTCTCCATCATCGTTCAACGCTGACCTGAGCTATGAGCAGATGGGTAGCGATATTTCCTGCAACTTGGGCTCAATGAACATTGCCTTGGCGATGGACTCCCCAGACTTCAGTGGCACCGTGGAAGCCGCCATCCGTGGTCTGACCGCAGTTGCTGACAAGACTGCCATTGACTCCGTACCGTCGATCCGCCACGGCAATGATCAGTCCCACGCAATTGGCTTGGGACAGATGAACCTGCACGGCTTCTTAGGCCGCGAGCACATCTACTACGGCTCGGAAGAAGGCTTGGACTTTACCAACGCTTATTTCGCAGCCGTGATGTATGCAGCTCTTCGTGCATCTAACAAGATTGCGAAGGAGCGTGGCGAGACCTTCAGCGAGTTCAAGGACTCCGAGTACGCCTCTGGTGCATTCTTCGACCGCTACGATCCTGCTGAGTTCGCGCCTCAGACCGATAAGGTCAAGGCACTCTTTGCTGACTCCACCATCCACACCCCAAGTGCGGAAGACTGGGCGGACCTAAAGGCACAGGTTATGGAGCACGGACTCTACAACCGTAACTTGCAGGCAGTTCCGCCGACAGGCTCGATTTCCTACATCAACAACTCCACTTCCTCGATTCACCCAATCGCTTCCAAGATTGAGATTCGTAAAGAAGGCAAGATTGGCCGTGTTTACTACCCAGCGCCACACATGGACAACGACAATCTTGACTACTTCCAGGATGCGTACGAGATTGGTCATGAAAAGATCATCGACACGTACGCCATTGCTACGAAGTATGTTGATCAGGGACTTTCATTGACCTTGTTCTTTAAGGACACCGCCACCACCCGTGACATCAATAAGGCGCAGATCTACGCATGGCGCAAGGGCATTAAGACCTTGTACTACATCCGACTGCGTCAGATGGCGCTGGCCGGAACCGAGATTGAAGGCTGCGTATCCTGCATGCTTTAATGCTCGATTCCACTCTTGCCTGAAGCTCTCCTGAAAAGGGGAGTGGTGGCGGCAAGACTTGGATCACGTAGCCAAAAGCCCGAGGTATCTTCACACTGTGAGCAAGTTACCTCGGGCTTTGTGGTGTTTTAGCCGGGACTAACGATAAAGCTGCTCAGTTTCATCACGGCTGTCGAGGAGTACGCGACGAGAAATGTTTTGTGCATCCACATGGTTTCCCGCAGCAATTGCTTCGGCGAGCTCGACATGCAGTGCTGCGGTATTGCCGATGGGATTGCGCTTTTGAGATCCGAAGACGGACTTTCCCTTCAAAATGCTCAGCAAAGATGGCGCGAGAGCAACAAACATCTCGTTGTGCGAAGCAGTAAAAATCAAGGTGTGAAATTTCAGATCAACCTCGAGGGCCTCCCCAACGCGTGATGATGGATACTGCTCCAACTCCACCAAGCGGTTAGCCAGCGTCAAAATCTCTTTACGCTCTTGGTCTGTAGCAGCACCGGCAGCCACAGACGCCGCGATGGGTTCAACAGCAAAGCGAAGCTGGTTAAGTGAACGCTGCTGGGCTGGTCGCGCTTTGTCATTGCTAAGACGCCAGCGAATTACCGTGGGATCAAAGCTGACCCAGTTTGATGACGGAAGTACGGTCAGCCCCACTCGTGGAGAAGTCTTAACCAGGCCCATGTGGTCGAGCATGCGCATTGTCTCCCTGGCTACGGTGCGGGAGACATCAAATTGCCTTTCAATATCGGTCAGCGTGAACGTTTCCCCAACGCCAATTACTCCCGCGACGATGTCCGAGCCAATGGAGTCCAAAACTGGGTTAACTAAAGGCACACGTTGTGGATCTGACATAAACGGTTTCCTTCCCAGAGTCTTTGTCACCTTGCCAACCCGATAGCAAGAAAATGGCGTAGGTGTAGAACCCAGTATGAACCATCAAGAGCTCAAGTGGGGCAGTGGTGGCCTAACCATGACAGTAATATTCACTAGTGGCTTCGCGTGGTGAAATTAACCCGACAGCCCTACCGGCTCTCCCCACCGGCAGACGGATACTTTAAGTCAGTATTTTCCCAGTTCATCTGGGGTAAAGTCGCAAGTTTTCAATTAGTCAATGTAGACAAAAATTGGGGCACGCCAGCCGAGAGTGGGTCATGTTTAGGAGTATGCTGGGAACCCGAAATCACATCACTTTCGAGGTAGAGCAGATAGGTTGAAACCGTGCCGAATAAATACGACGAATACGTCGATAACCACACAGAACCGGTCAAGGCGATCAACTGGAACGTCATCCCTGATGAGAAAGACTTGGAAGTTTGGGACCGTCTAACCGGCAATTTCTGGCTCCCAGAAAAGATTCCGGTATCTAATGATATTCAGTCCTGGAAGAAGATGACTCCGCAGGAACAGCAAGCCACCATGCGTGTGTTTACTGGACTGACCTTGCTGGATACTATCCAGGGCACCGTGGGCGCGATTTCTTTGGTGCCTGATGCTGAAACTATGCACGAGGAAGCGGTCTACACCAATATCTCTTTCATGGAATCCGTGCACGCGAAGTCCTATTCCAATATCTTTATGACGTTGGCAACCACGCCGCAGATTAACGAAGCTTTCCGTTGGTCCGAGGAGAATGAAAACCTGCAGCGGAAAGCAAAGATCATCATGTCGTACTACCGCGGTGATGATCCATTGAAGAAGAAGGTGGCCTCCACTTTGTTGGAGTCCTTCCTATTCTATTCCGGGTTCTACCTGCCGATGTATTTGTCATCGCGCGCGAAGCTAACCAATACCGCAGACATTATCCGCCTGATTATCCGGGATGAGTCGGTGCACGGCTACTACATTGGCTACAAATATCAGCAAGGCGTCAAAAAGCTATCGGAAGAAAAGCAGCAAGAGTATAAGGACTACACCTTTGATTTGATGTATGACCTGTATGAAAACGAGCTGGAGTACACCGAAGACATTTATGATGACTTGGGATGGACCGAGGACGTCAAGCGTTTCTTGCGCTATAACGCGAACAAAGCGCTAAACAATCTCGGTTACGAAGGGCTCTTCCCAACAGACGAGACGAAGGTTTCGCCAGCAATCTTGTCGTCGCTGAGCCCGAACGCCGATGAGAACCATGACTTCTTTTCAGGATCTGGTTCTTCTTACGTCATCGGTAAGGCGGAAGAGACTGTGGATGATGATTGGGATTTCTAAAATTCCCACCTGGGCATAGCCCGATGGTTAGAAAAGCGGCGGATGCCTTCAACGTAGAGCGCCCGCCGCTTTTGCCATGGGGAGATAGTGGCGGTCAGCGGATTTTTGCCCATTGATCTGCGAAAACTGCTGTGCACGTGCCATTGGCAGTCTTTGCTGACCCATAAACATCATTCGAATGGATGACAACAACCGGGGGGTTTATAGGCGAAGATTGCTGGGGATTTGCTCGGCCCTCGTCGCGAAAACTGTGGCGTATCCCATAGAAATCTATGGAACTGTTTTGAAGGCTAATTCGGGCGCCCCGTTCGTACTGCAAGAATGTCGTCACTTTAGTAACAAAGCCCTAATCAGGTGGGGGAGGAAGATTATGATGAGCTGGCAAAAAGGCGTAAGAATGCCTAATATAAGGCAGGTAAACCTTTAAGCGCGTCAGGTTTGGTTCTGACGTGCTTTGTATTCAGGAGGAAAACAATGACCGCTGTGGCGCCACGGCTAGACGATTACGTCCAGCCAACTCGTCCAGAGCCGTCCGGTAATGAAAAGACCGGTTCCAAGGCTTGGATGATGCTGACCACCACCGACCACAAGCAGCTGGGCATCATGTACATCATCATGTCCTTTGGCTTCTTCTTTATCGGTGGCTTGATGGCACTGCTGATCCGCGCTGAGCTATTTACACCGGGTCTTCAGTTCCTTTCTAACGAACAGTACAACCAGCTGTTCACCATGCACGGCACCGTCATGCTGCTGCTATTTTCGACCCCAGTCGTCTGGGGCTTCGCTAACTTCGTGCTTCCGCTGCAAATCGGTGCGCCTGACGTGGCCTTCCCACGTCTGAACGCATTCGGTTTCTGGATCACCCTGGTTGGCGGCACCGTCATGCTGACCGGCTTCCTGACCCCAGGTGGCGCAGCTGACTTCGGTTGGACCATGTACATGCCTTTGGCTGACGGTGTTCACACCCCAGGTGTCGGCGCAGACATGTGGATCATTGGTGTTGGCGCAACCGGTATCGGTACCGTGCTTTCCGCTATCAACATGATCACCACCATTTTGACGATGCGTGCACCGGGCATGACCATGTTCCGTCTGCCAGTCTTCGTATGGTCCATTTTCACCACCGCTATCTTGTCGCTGCTGATCTTCCCACTGTTGCTCGCAGCTGCACTTGGTGTTCTGTATGACCGCAAGCTCGGCGGCCACATCTTCGACTCCGCCAACGGCGGCGCGATTCTGTGGCAGCACCTGTTCTGGTTCTTCGGCCACCCTGAGGTGTACGTGATTGCACTGCCATTCTTCGGCATCATTTCCGAAGTGGTTCCAGTGTTCTCCCGTAAGCCAGTCTTCGGCTACACCGGCATGGTCTTCGCACTGCTTGCCATTGGTGCACTGTCCATGGCTGTATGGGCACACCACATGTTCGTAACCGGTGCAGTTCTGCTTCCGTTCTTCTCGTTCATGACCTTCCTAATTGCGGTTCCAACCGGTATGAAGTTCTTCAACTGGGTAGGCACCATGTGGAAGGGCCACATCACCTGGGACACCCCAATGATCTGGGCCATGGGCTTCATGGGCACCTTCCTCTTCGGCGGTATGACCGGCGTTATGCTGGCAGCTCCTGCACTGGACTTCCACTTGGCTGAGTCTTACTTCCTTATCGCTCACTTCCACTACACCGTCTTCGGTACCGTTGTATTCTCCGCATTCGCTGGCGTTTACTTCTGGTTCCCAAAGATGACCGGACGTATGTTGGACGAGCGTCTGGGCAAGATCCACTTCTGGTTGACCTTCATCGGTTTCCACGGAACCTTCTTGATTCAGCACTGGGTCGGCAACATGGGTATGCCACGTCGTTACGCGGACTACCTGGAGTCTGATGGCTTCACCATCTTCAACCAGATCTCCACTGTCTTCTCCTTCATCCTGGGTGCATCTGTCATCCCATTGGTATGGAACGTCTTCAAGTCCTACCGTTACGGCGAAATCGTTACCGTTGACGACCCATGGGGCTACGGCAACTCCCTGGAGTGGGCAACTTCCTGCCCTCCTCCACGCCACAACTTCGAGTCCTTGCCACGCATCCGTTCGGAGCGTCCAGCCTTCGAGCTGCACTACCCGCACATGGTCAAGCGTCTGCGTGAAGAAGCACACGCTGGTTCAGGACACTAGATTGGATAGAAATAGTGCCTAAGCACTATTCATCCTCCTGACAATAAGCCACCTCCCGATACCTCGGGAGGTGGCTTTGTCGTATCATGGCAACGTGATATCTACTCATCTATTGATAATTGTTGGCCCCTCCGTCCCATCAAATGTGGTCTCAGACTTCGAGGAACTAGGAGTTGTTGTTCTCGAGCAGCGGCCGGTTCCGACCGCGCATCTCGATGGGATAGAGCTTGCGGTTAAGTTTGAAGGCTCGCCTGCGGATATTGCCACAGTGGCATCTGCGCACGGCGTAGATATTGCGTTGCTGCCAGTCGGAGAATCTCCCTCCCGCGGGCTAATCTGTCTCGACTGTGACTCCACATTAATTACCGGTGAGGTCATTGAGATGCTCGCGGCACACGCGGGCAAAGAGAAGGAAGTCGCAGAAGTCACCGATCGTGCGATGCGTGGAGAGCTGGACTTTGAAGAGTCTTTGCGTGAACGCGTCGCCGTACTAGCTGGTCTAGATGAGTCGGTGATCGACTCGGTGTCCCAAGCCATTGAATTAACGCCTGGGGTCAAGGACGCATTGGCTACGTTAAAGCAGCAGGGATACCGCGTCGCGGTGGTCTCCGGCGGATTTATCCAGGTGCTGGAACCCTTAGCGGCAGAGCTGGACTTGGATTACGTCCGGGCTAATACCTTGGAGATTGAGGACGGACGTTTGACCGGTCGGGTTACCGGCAAGGTCGTCGACCGTGAAGCAAAAGAAGAATTCTTGCGCGAATTCGCCGCTGATTCTGGCCTAGATATGGCACAGACTGTCGCAGTCGGCGATGGCGCCAATGACATCGATATGGTCACGGCAGCAGGCCTTGGCATTGCCTTCAACGCTAAGCCAGCATTGCGTGAGCACGCTGATGTCGCGATCAATCTGCCCACTCTGGCGGGATTGGTGCAAATCCTCGGTGCAACTACGTCTGTGGATGATAAATAATGACCCCGGAATTTGAAGTAGCACACCAGCGCCTCGTCGCCGCGTGTACCGGAAGGTCCTGGCGGGATAAGGATGAAGATCCAGAGCACCCAGAGACCATCCAAGCGATGCAGCTGGCGTTGAATATGCCCAAATCCAATCCGCCGTCACGCATCGAGATGCTAGAGTCCGCAGCCCGCGCGGTCGTAGCGGTCTGCCTGGATGACAGGGCAGGTGCCGATGGAGCCTTCGCGGAAGCATTGGCTGAGTGGTACGGGCACCGCATTCGGAAAGTCGCCCGTCGTGCGCGCAACAAGGCATGGGACGACGTGCAGGCTCTGCCCGGGGTGACGGTAAATAACCAGGCGCGGGCATTTGCGCCTTCGGCGGTGCAGGATGTGCACCCGTTGATTGCCAAGCTACAGATTGGACACACCGATATCGCACCGGAAGAAGTAGGTACTCCGCGTAGCGATGCCCCGGTGATCTACGTGGACAACACCTTAGAGATGACTGCTGGCAAGGCTGCTGCCCAAGTGGGACATGGCTCGATGTTATACGCGGCGTCGCTGACTGCGGAGCAAGCGTGGCAGTGGGCCCAGGAAGAATATGCGCTTAGCGTGCGCGAAGTACCGCGTGAGGTCTTCAATCAGGCGCTGTCGCAGCCTGATGCAGTGGTGATTCGGGATGCCGGATATACCGAGGTAGCCCCGGATTCGGCAACCGTGGTCACGGTGTCTGCTCCACTGCCTTAAACACTGATGTTACGAGGCCACCAGCCGCTTGAGCGCACCGCGAACGGTGTCGGGGTTGGTGGTGGTCCAAAATTGCGGCATCGACCGCTTGAGGAAACCGCCGTAGCGTTTGGTCTCAATCCGGTTGTCCAATACGGCCACAACGCCGCGATCCGTCGTGGAGCGCAAGAGCCGGCCGGCACCTTGGGCCATGAGCAGGGCAGCGTGGGTGGCAGAGACTTCCATAAAGCCCTTGCGCCCGGCGGCATTGGCTGCTTCCGTGCGCGCTTGCAGCAGTGGTTGATCAGGGCGGGGGAACGGGATGCGGTCAATTAAGACCAAGGAGCACGCTGGTCCTGGCACATCCACGCCCTGCCAGAGCGTGAGCGTGCCGAAAAGACATGAATTTTCATGTTTGGAGAACTTCTCCACCAATGCACCGGTGGTGTCCTGGCCCTGAACAAAGATTTCAAAGGGCACTTGCATGCGCAGTTTCTCCGCGGCTTCCTCCGCAGCGCGTCGCGAAGAAAACAACCCCAGGGTGCGCCCGCCGGCCGCCATGATGAGATCTTTCATCTCTTCCAGCGTCTCTGGTGCCAAGCCATCGCGGCCCGGGGCGGGAAGATGGGAGGCGACGTACAAGATGCCGGATTTCGCCGGATCAAAGGGCGTGCCCGCGTCCATGGAATCCCACGTGCCCTTCGGCATGCCCCATTGCGCAGCCATGACATCAAACCGTCCGCCCAATGCCAGTGTCGCTGATGTAAGCACCACGGTGTTTTGCCCAAAGAGGTTTTCACGCAGCATATCCGCAACCGATAGCGGTGCCACAGCTAGCGAGGAGTCATCGACCCACACCACATCGTCTTGGTCTGCGGCATCATCAGTATCGAATACTTCGAGAATGCGATGAATAGTTTCTGCCATTTCAGACAAGTGATTAGTGAGGTTCTGCCGCTCCGCGAATTTTTCCGGATCATTGGTGGCTTCACCTTCACTAGGGCGCGAAACAGCCGACTTGCACTCGATGATTGCGGTGGCCAAACCATCGAGTTGATTCTTCGCGGGTTCATCCATATCCACCCAGCGGCCGGAGTCATAGGAGTCAATAAAGATCGCAAAATCATCGGCAAGCTCTGCGAGGCGAACATCTTTGCCTTCGGCACCTAGTGACTTCGCGCGATTGGCAGCCATCTTGATGGCTCTGGCATTAATCTCTGCCGTAGACACAGAGGTAATGCGCGCATCGAGCTCATGAGCCTCATCGACGATTACAACATCATGCTCGGGCAAAATAGCAGTTTCCGCAGCGGCATCGATAGCTAAAAGCGCGTGGTTGGTCACCACGATATCGACCTTGGAGGCCTTCTGCTTCGCCAATTCCGCGAAGCATTCTTCTCCTTGCGGACACCTTGATGCCCCCAAACACTCCCGGGACGTGACAGAAACCTGCCGCCACGCAAGGTCTGGGACACCGGGGACTAAATCATCGCGGTCGCCGGTTTCAGTCTCATCGACCCACTCGAAAATACGCTTAACATGCTTGCCGGTCCACGAAACATCGTCATCGTCTAACAGCGTCTCATCGGGCTCAAACCCGGCCTGTGCCACCTTATTGAGACAAGCGTAGTTATTGCGACCTTTCATAATGGCAAAGGTCGGCTTTTCCTGCATCAGCGGCTCCAGTGCTTCCACTAGGCGCGGCAGGTCACGTTCGACCAACTGCCGTTGCAGCGCAATGGTCGCGGTCGAGACGATGATGGTGGAGCCGGTGTTATGCGCATGGCGGATCGCCGGCACCAAATATGCCAAGGACTTACCCGTGCCGGTGCCGGCTTGAACCGCTAGATGGCGGTCGGACTCTAAAGCTTTCGTGACTGCTTGCGCCATGGCGTGCTGGCCATCGCGGCGGGCGCCTCCCAAGGCAGCTACGGCTTGGTCGAGCAATGCGTCCGTTGTCTGATTGAGGGGTTCGTCGTTCACCTCACCGAGTCTAAGCCATACACGCTATGACTCCCGCACCGGCGTCAAGCACCGAGGCGGGTATCAGGGAGTTTATTCAAAACCCAAGTAGCGGGTGTGCACGGCAGGTTCATCACGGGTTAGAGCCAAGCCCTCCCACGGCAGGGTCTTGATGCTCTCAGCCAAATAGGCACGGGATTCATCCAAGGTGGGTTGGCCATCGACGATTTCGCCATCGCGAATCAACGGCACGGTGAGCATCTTAGAGGTCAGGTGCCCGGTATCCGGTTCCTCATCGGCGAAGGGGAAGATAATTTCTTCCACGGCCACGCCAGAAGAGCGGTAGGAACGGATGGCACGCTTGGCACCGCCCACAGACTTCTTCGCCTCCGAGCGCTTGGCGACGGGATGTCCGTCCACCTCCACAATCTTGTACACCATGCTGGCGGTTGGAGCCCCAGAGCCGGTAACCACGGACGTGCCGACACCATAGACATCCACCGGATCCCCGCGCAGGCCCGCGATAGCAAACTCATCCAAGTCAGACGAGACTACAATTTTGGTGTTATGCGCGCCGAGATCATCGAGCTGCTTGCGCACGCGGCGAGTAATCGCCCCCAGGTTGCCCGAGTCGATGCGCACACCGCCAAGTTCAACCCCGGCAACTTCAATGGCGTTGTTGACACCTTGAGTGATGTCGAAAGTATCGACCAGCAAGGTCGTGCCCACCCCGTGCGCGTCCACCTGGGATTGGAAGGCAGCCTTCTCATTCGGGGTGCCATCGTCGTTAACGTGCGCCAGAGTCCACGAATGCGCCGCGGTGCCGGATGCAGGCATGCCGTAGCGGGCAGCGGCTTCCAGGTTGGAGGTGGACTGGAAGCCCGCCAGGTAGGCAGCACGAGCAGCGGTCACGGCCGCCTGTTCATGGGTGCGCCGGGAACCCATTTCAATAATCGGACGTCCATCAGCAGAAGCCACCATACGCGAGGCCGCAGAGGCCACTGCGGAATCGGAGTTCATGATCGATAAAATCACCGTTTCGAGCAAGACACACTCGCCGAAACCACCGCGCACGGTCAGCAGCGGAGAGTTGGGGAAAAATAACTCGCCCTCGCGGTAGCCATCAATCTGCCCGGAAAAACGGTAATTGCGCAGGTACTCTAATGTCGCATCGTCTAAAAAGGTCAGCGTTTCTAGCTGTGCTTCGGTAAAGCGGAAGTTCTTCACTGCTTCTAAAACGCGCGGAATACCCGCGACCACCCCATAACGTCGTTCATTCGACAGCCGGCGTGCAAAAACTTCGCAGACTACGGGGCGGTCGGCGGTACCATCGGCAAGCGCTGCTTGCAACATGGTTAGCTCATACATATCCGTGAGCAATGCCGTGGATTGAGGTTCATTCGACTGAGGGTTCACAGCAAACAAGTCTAGCGCGCGAAGAAAGCAATCTGTGTCAAGGACCACGCAGAAGTGCTTTTCGATGCCCCCTTGACCCCTTAAAAGCCCTATTCAAATTGCAGAACCAGCCACACCTGGTTGTCATCAGCGGAATAAGCAGCAGAAACCGCCATGTTTAAGTATTGGCTATCCATGAGCACGGCCGCGTGCGGTTCAGAGGTGCGCAACCGCTCAATAAACTCATAACCACTGGCCTCTTCGAGCGGAAGGTGCGCCTGCAGCATGCTGATATTTTCTGCAACCGGCTCTTCTGTGCCCGTAACCGCATTGGTCTGGGCCTTTAACTGCGCCGCGTCCTGGCGCTCGGGGTATTCGAAGACCAGGCCCAGGTTTTGTTCCTGACGCATCTCATTGACCGCTTGGTAGACCTCAGTCTGGATGGTGGCCAGCTGCGTTTGCACCTCCAGCGATGGCGTGCGGTAATCCGGGTGCGTGTTCGGCGCAGTTTCTTCCGGAGAAGAATCATCGTCCTGCGGCGCACCGCTGCTAGAACCGACCGCTGCGAGCAAGGCAAGGACTAAGGAGATGGCGGTAATACCGACTTTGATGATGTTTGTTGCGTGGGCACCGGAGAAAAGTTCTGAGAGTTTTCCGGCAATAGACTCTGGCAGTTGCATGATCTTCGGCTTTCTCGGGCTGCGAATAGGAAATTGCAGTGACTTACTCTAGCCAAAATCTCCGACTAAAGTAAGAAAGTCCGTTAAGCTAGGGAACATGTACGTGCAATTAAGTTCCCCCATGGCTTCTCCGAAGCTAGATGAGGCAGTTGACGTCTCGGTAGCTTCGGAAGAAAACCTGCCGTGGATGTGCATCGTCTGGGATGATCCTGTCAACCTCATGAGCTATGTGTCTTATGTTTTCCAAACGGTTTTGGGCTATGACAAAAAACGCGCCAATGAATTGATGATGCAAGTGCATACGGAAGGCAAAGCCGCCGTAACCTCTGGCGAGCGTGACAAAGTCGAAGCCGACGTGAAAAAGCTGCAAGTAGCAGGGCTTTGGGCAACAATGCAGCAGGCAGGTTAAGAGATAGATGCAACCTTGGAGAAAGAAAAAGGCGCTTTTACGGGGCGCGAAATTCCAAACCATCCTCGAGCCAATGGAGCGGGAGGTGCTTGGAAACCTCACCTCCACCGTGAGTGAAGCCATCATTCAGCGGGCACAATCGGCGCCCAAAGATGAGCTGGCAGAAATGATGGACATGCCCAGCGGGCATAAAGACGCACCGGAGGATCCGTCTTTGGCGCGGCTATTTCCTGACTTTTTTGCTGAGGGCCAAGAAGAATATGACGGGGACGCGGGTCTGATGCGCAGCCTGCATGAAAATGACATTGCCAAAGATAAATTGCGCAATCTCCAAGTCATCAACCATGCTCTCGGTCCTGTCGGCGGGGTAGAAGTCTCCATTGAAGAAGGGGACGCACAAGCATTTCTCGCCGGTTTAAATGATCTGCGCTTGTATCTTGCGAGTGGGCCGATAATCAGCGAAGAAGATGAGCAAAACCGCGACAACTTGGTGGAGTGGCTCGGCTATTGCCAAGATTCCCTGCTCGAAGCTCTCGTCGGCTAAATCTCCGTAAAGCCCCGTAGATATCCGCTGCTTTCAAAGCTGTGAGCTTGCGAAAAGTTGCCAGCCTGTCAGCTTGGAATCGGGCTGCGGGGTGCGCAGTTGTGGCGAGGAACGCGGCGACAGTCGCAGGACTCGGCTAAACTTGACCGCATTATGACTTATCCCGCCCCTACACCGCAGCCCGCCGGAAAAAGATCCCGTAATAACGGGATTTCGGCGAATTACACCAAGCGTGGCCGCATCGCCACCGGGTTTACCTTTGCATTCGGTTACGTTGCGGTGCTGTGGATCGTGCACTTGGTCAACACCTTTTTATTTGGTGGGGCACTGACTTTCTTCGGTATTCACCCGCTGGATTTCAATGGCCTGCTGGGCATTATCACCTCGCCATTTTTGCACTCTAATTTTGAGCACCTGATTTCCAACTCCATTTCCGGCGCCATCTTTAGCTTTTTAGTCGGGCTATCAGGCCGTCGCGCCTGGTGGGAAGTCACCCTGTTAGTCGTGCTCATTGGTGGCATCGGCACCTGGCTGCTCGGCGGGCCGGGCACGAACCACATTGGTGCCTCCGGCGTGGTCTATGGCTGGTGGGCATACCTGCTTATTCGCGGTATCTTTAACCGCTCGCTGGGCCAGATTGCCTTGGGTGTGGTCTTAGGTATTTTCTACTCCGGCATGATTTTCGGAGTCCTGCCCATCTATGAAGGCGTGTCTTGGCAGGCGCACCTTTTCGGCGCAGTCGGTGGTGTCGTAGCAGGTAGCGTGATTACCTCGGATGACACTAAGAAACAGATTGCGCGTCGAAAAGCGAAAGCGGTGCGATAAGTGGACCGTCTAGCCCCCATCGGCATCTTTGATTCAGGTGTCGGTGGTTTAACAGTCGCGCGCACCATCATGGAACAGCTGCCGCAAGAGTCGATTATCTATGTCGGCGATACTGCGCACGCCCCCTATGGCCCACGCGAGTTAGAAGATGTGCAAAACCTGTCGCGCGCTATTGCGGATGACTTGGTCGCTCGTGGCTGCAAGATGCTGGTGATTGCCTGCAATACCGCGACCGCAGCCTTTTTGGATGAAGCTCGGCAGCGCTATGACATTCCGGTGGTAGAAGTCATACGCCCTGCTGTGCGCCGCGCCTTAGCCACAACACGCAACCACAAGGTGGGTGTGATTGGCACCGAAGGAACCATTAATTCCCAGGCTTATCAGCACCTTTTCGTCCAAGCGAATGACGCCGAGACACCCAATGTCGAGGCACACGCCGTTGCCTGCCCAGACTTTGTGCCTTTTGTCGAGCGCGGAATTACCTCCGGCCGGCAGATCTTGGGTGTCGCCGAAGCATATCTGGCCCCGTTGCAAGCAGCGGGAGTCGATACGTTGGTACTAGGGTGCACGCATTATCCGCTGCTGACCGGCATCATCCAGCTGGCGATGGGCGATAATGTGACCTTGGTGTCCTCAGCCGAAGAGACCGCGAAGGATGTATTGCGCATCTTGACCGAGCGCGACGAGCTGGCACCTGTGGATAACGAGCCCACGCGATTATTTGAATCTACCGGTGATCCAGAGACCTTTGCACGTCTTGCACAGCGGTTTTTAGGTCCGCAACTGTCGTCTTTTTAACACCGTGAGTATCCCCACATAGGGCTATCCATAGTGTCTTTGGCCGTGCAAAGGCATGTAATTAAAGATTTTTTGCCCAATTCATGACAACATAGCCTCATGAAGTTGACCATTCTGGGATGTTCGGGCAGTGTGCCCAGTCCCAATAACCCCGCGTCAGGTTACTTGGTTTCTTTCCCAGACGCACCATCTATCGTGATGGACTTAGGTCCTGGAACATTTGCGGCCCTGCAGGAAATCCAGGACCCGTGTGATGCTCACATGACTTTTAGCCACCTGCACGCCGACCACTGCACGGACTTTCCGTCCTTGATGGTCTGGCGCCGGTTTCATCCCGATACGCCCGCGGCCTCTCGAAATTTTATGTTTGGCCCCAAAGATGCGCCTGTGCATCTTGGCCGCATGAGCGCAGATCACATCGATGAGGTCGATGATTTCTCCGACTCCTTTGCTTTTTCTGCCTGGGAACACGGCAAAAAAGAACTCATCGATGACGTATTTATGACTCCCTTTCACGCAATCCACCCAATTGAGGCCTTTAGCCTGCGGATGGAGCACACAAAGACTGGGCAAGTCATTTGCTACACCGGTGATACCGCGTACACCGATGACCTAGTTCCCGCAGCACAGGACGCAGATATCTTGCTCGCGGAAGCTGCCTGGGGGTGTGAGGTCGAAGGCCGTCCACAGGGCATGCACATGAGCGGCACGCAGGCAGGGACACTGGCACGGCTTGCCGATGTTAAAAAGCTGGTTCTCGTACACCTGCAGCCATGGAGTGACCCGCAATCCACGTTGGAAGCGGCACGTTCGGAATTTGACGGCGAAATTGTGTTGGGCGCGCCGGGCATGGAGTTTCAACTCTAACTACGCGCGGTACCCTTGAGAACATGACTGATTTTCAACGTGCTGATGGTCGTGACTTAGACCAGCTGCGAAGTGTCCGTATTACCCGCAATTTCACCACTAATCCTGCCGGCTCCGTATTGGTAGAGTTCGGCAACACCCGCGTGATGTGCACCGCGTCCGTAGAGCAAGGCGTGCCACGCTTTAAGAAGGATTCCGGTGAGGGCTGGTTGACCGCGGAATACGCTATGCTGCCGTCTGCCACCCACGACCGCATGCCGCGTGAATCCATGAAAGGCAAAGTCAAAGGACGCACCCATGAGATTTCACGTCTCATCGGTCGTTCCTTGCGCGCGGCAGTTGATCTTTCCGCACTAGGAGAAAACACCATTCAGCTGGACTGCGACGTTCTGCAGGCCGATGGTGGCACACGCACGGCATCGATCACCGGCGCATACGTTGCGCTTGCCGATGCCATCGCCGTGCTCAAAGAACAAGGCGTCGTTCCCGGCGAGCCACTACTGCAGCCTATCGCTGCAGTATCCGTTGGCATGGTCGAGGGCAATGTGTGCTTGGACCTTCCTTATGAAGAAGATTCGCGCGCGGAAGTAGACCTGAACGTTGTCATGCAGGAATCCGGCAACTTCGTCGAGGTGCAAGGTACTGGCGAAAACGGCCTCTTCGGCCGCGATGAGCTCAACGCCATGCTGGATGTTGCGCAAAAGGGCTGCGTGGAACTGATCGCTGCCCAGCGCGCGGCCCTAGGAATCTAATAACCATGAAGCTGCTTGTTGCCTCCAATAATTCCAAGAAACTACAAGAGCTAGAAAAGATTCTTGCCGATGCCGGCATTGATTCTGTCCAACTAGTGCCGCTTCGCGATGTCGATCCCTATGAGGAACCAGTAGAAGACGGCCGTACGTTTGCAGACAATGCCTTGATTAAGGCACACGCGGGCGCTCGGGAAACTGGTCTGGCGTGCATCGCGGACGATTCCGGTATTGCCGTGGAAGAACTCAATGGCATGCCGGGCGTTTTATCGGCCCGCTGGTCAGGCGAGCACGGCAACGACGAAGCTAATAACCAGCTTCTGCTCGCCCAGATGGCGCATGTTCCCGAGGAACGCCGTCAAGCGGCATTCGTCTCTGTCTGCGCAGTAGTCACTCCTGCTGGTCAAGAACATGTCGCTGAAGGCCGCTGGCCGGGACGCCTTTTAACCTCGCCACGTGGAGAGGCCGGTTTTGGCTATGACCCGCTATTTCAACCTGAAGGCGACAGCCGAAGCGCTGCGGAGTTAAGCCCAGAAGAAAAGAACGCGGCATCCCACCGCGGTCGGGCATTGGCGCAGCTGGTGCCGGTCATCGAAAAGCTAGCTGCCGCGCACTAGATAATCTGCCAGCACAACAAAGGTCCGTACATAATCTCATGTACGGACCTTTTGCGGTGGGAAGAAGCTGTGCTTTTAGATCTGGAACATTTCCTTGACCTGGTCGCGACGCTTAATCTCCATCCAGAAAGAGAAGAAGGGGATAACACCGGCGAGCGCAGTGGTAAACCACTGACCCACGGACCAGCGTGCCTTCGGCGCCAGGTTCAAGATGGAAAGCAAGTAGACCATGTAGGCAAGCCCGTGTGCCTGAGCAATAAGGGTTGCCCAGTCCGGCATTTCCATGCCGACGATGTATTCCAAGACCATGCGGATCACCAGGATCACCAGGAAAATACCGGTGATCGTGGCGGCAACGGTGAAGAACTTCAAGGCCGTGTCAACGCGCTTTTGGCGCTCTGGGTGTACCTGCTGCTGGCTGGTCATCGAAGAAAAATCCTTAGGTTAATTTTTAAGTGGTGGAAAGATTCCGAGGCAAAGTCTGCTACAGAGCAGACTTTAGAAATCAGCGGGATGATCATCCCAGCGTGGCTCAGTGGAGGACTGTCCTCGTCGCTGAGGGTTTAAGGCGTTGAATTCTTCAACGCTGAGTTGTCTGCGTTGCGGCAGGAAATCCTCATCAATTTCGGTGACTTGGTCATCAGTTTCCTGGGGAGCCTGGTAGACATAGTCCTCCGCACCGGTATCGGCAGCTTCATTTTCGGCCTCGATGCGCTCATTTTCATAGTGCATGGCGGTCCGATAAGCATAAATGACGAAAGCTGCAAAAAGAGGCCATTGGAAGGCGTAACCTAGGTTTTGGAAAGTTCCGGACCCTGATTGGAAACGCGTCCATTGCCACCATGCGAGACCAAGAAAGGCAACCACGAAAACTCCGATGAGCACAAAATGCCACCACCGGGGCTTAATTTTATTCCGTTTCTGACTCACATGTCCCACCTTACCGATAGTTTTCAGAAAGCCCTATTCCCTTAATTATTAGTTTGGCCACCTTTTGTTGTAGTATCAAATCCGCAAGCGCCCGTGGCGGAATTGGCAGACGCGCTAGATTTAGGTTCTAGTGTCCAGAGGGCGTGTGAGTTCAAGTCTCACCGGGCGCACAATTTCAAGGCCTCCTAACCTGGTTAGGAGGCCTTTTGCCATTTAGCCTTCCTCATCGCAGTGTGAAGCTGGTATCGCTTGCGGGAATTAGGTAGTGCGCTCGGAATAGTTTTGTGCGACGATGGAAATACAACGATTTTCAATTTGTTCATTACATAGTGCGAGGCTTCGAGCTTTTCGGAGTGTCCACACCTAATCCAGTCGGTGATAATTTTGGCAGCTCTAATTGCACTCGTAGTCGTATTACTTTTGGTTGTAGTAACCATTTTTGACGGCTACTTCATTGTTCGTACTCGTGAAGCAGCGATCGTCGAGCGTCTTGGTAAATTCAATGCGGTTGCGCACGCAGGCTTTCACTTCAAACTGCCGTACATCGATCGCGTGCGGGATAAGGTTTCTCTCCAGATTCACCAGTTGGATGTCATGGTGGAAACCAAGACGAAAGACAACGTCTTCGTGCAGATCCCCGTGGCGGTTCAATATGAAGTTGTAGAAGGCCGCGAACGCGAAGCGTTCTACCGACTATCCGACCATGAGCAGCAGATCATCGCCTATGTTCAGGACAATGTCCGCTCCTCCGTAGCGAACATGAACTTGGATGATTCCTTCTCTTCCAAAGACACCATCGCTCAAAACGTCGGTCTGTCCTTGCGCGACAACATGGCGGAGTACGGCTGGAACTTCGTCAATACTCTTGTTACTGATATTCGCCCGGATACGCGAGTACGCGAATCTATGAACTCCATCAACGCCGCACAACGTGAGCGTGAAGCTGCGGTTGCTCAGGCAGAAGCAGAAAAGATTCGCGTGATTAAGGAAGCGGAAGGTTCTGCTGAAGCTCGCAAGCTGCAAGGTCGCGGTGTAGCTGAACAGCGTAAGGAAATTGTCGAAGGTATCGCTGCGCAGTATGAGATGCTGCGCAACGCCGGTATCGAAGAGTCCCCAGAGGCACTGATGCTGGTTTCCCAGTACTTGGATGCGATGGTGGATGTATCTAATAACTCCAATTCCAACGTGCTGTTTATGCCGTCGAACCCAGGCGGCATGGGCGATATCTTCGAGGGCATGCGCGATGTGCTCATGTCTTCGCACGCCATGCAGCAAAACTCGGACGCACCCAAGACGACGAACAAGTCTCCACGTGAAATCTCGCAGTCTCGCCCGCAGTCCAACCCAGCGCAGCAGCAGACAGGACAACACCGTCAGCAACAGACTCAGCAGGTGCAATCTGCACGTGAGTACTTCAATGAAATGCGCGACCAACTTCGCGGGGACGGCCAGTAGATAATCCTAGCGATCTCGCCCATTCCGGTGGCTAGTAAAGATGAAACAGAAAGACCCGGCGCAGGCCGGGTCTTTCTGTTCGTCAAGGGCATATGCGAGTGAACTTAGCTAGTTGCACTGATGTCACAGGTGGAAAGCTGCGTGTGCAGGGCTTCTTTCTCTGCAGGGGTGACCCAAAGCCCGTAGTCGGATTTAACATCGATGATGTCGCGGGCGTAGTCGCAGCGAAACTCGCGGCGGGGTGGAAGCCACGTTGCGGCATCGCCCGCGCCTTTTTGGGAATTGAGACTGCCTTTGACCGCGCGTAAGTTGCGCGGGTCATTGGCGAAGTTACGGCGGGTTTGCACATCCCATTGCTGTGCACCTTTTTGCCAGGCATCCGACAAAGCGACAACGTGGTCAATTTGTACCTGCGACGATGTGGATTGCCCGCGCACAAAATCAATGGTCTCACCGCTATAGGGATCATGGAGAGTGCCGGATAAGACCACGCAGCCGTGCGTGCCGTCTTTGATATCAAGGTCAATTAGATCGCGACGCAAAATGTCATTGCGAGTATCGCAACCGTTGTGCCCGAACTCAACCGTGACGTCATCACTCCACGCTTGGCCGAATAGCGCGCGGTCGTAACCGGTCTTTGGTGCCCGACCAGCCACGCGCAGGCTATTGAGAGTGGCGGAGTAGTCATCAGATGCGGTTGGTGTTGAATTATCCGCATGCGGTGTTGTTGCCTGCTGCTCGGTGGGGGCGGTGTCCTCCGTGCTGGGGGTCGAGGTATGCACCTGTGCAGAGGGAGTAAGTGGGCTGTGCGGGTCGGCGTTTTGATAAAAAGCGACGCCAACAATAACCACGAGGAGAAGAAGTATTTGAACCGCAACTGTTATTGTGCGTTTGAAGCCCGTTTTCATAATGGATGATGATTGTAGACGGGGCATCGGACAAACCTCGAAAGGTTGTGGCATGAGCATCGATTACATCTTCGATGAATACCTCGAAGACACCGGCCTGGATCGGAGCGCAGAAGTGGTTCCAGATCATGCCTGCCAGATTTTTGAGACACCGGAGGGTGCAAAACCCGGCGGGGACTCTCGGAGCGCTGAGCCGACCTTAGAGCAGGCACGCGATAAGGTGAACAAATACTTAGCATAGAAATATAGTTCAGGTCACAAAAGTAATGGTGAGTGAATTTGTTCGTCGACAAGCGTCAAACCTGCACGTCGAAAGCGGCGCGGGTTAAAAGATGATGGTTTCCTCATGATTTTGTGGCATGCTAATAAACCAGCTGAATTTTTGGCCTGCCATTTTCGTTTTCTTTCTTTGTATTTCCACCCTGGATTAAGCAAAGAATTACACGTGGGATAGCACCAGTGCGCCCTCAACTCGAAACCCTGCCATTGGTCATAACCGATATCACTAGGAGTTAAACGAATCGTGACTATTGGCATCTCTAACCACCGCCTGGTGAACCGACTCGAGTCTGAAAAATTTGCTCTCAGCTTTTCCGGACAAGGTTTTAGCTGGTTGCCCACCTTGCGCACGGTAATTGCCGGTGGCAATGGCGCGCAGGTAGCCGGAGCAGTCGATGCAGCGGGCAAGTTGCTGGAGCCAGTAGCAGATGAGCTCGTTGCTGCACTGCCACACGGCTTCGATCCGGTGGAGTGGGCTGGCAACGCCGAGGACCCAGCGTGGGATTTGTCAGATTCGTCGATTTCTACCCCGGGCATCGTGGTCGCCCAGTACGGCCTGATTGAGTCATTGAAAGCCCAGGGATTAGATCCTGCGGATGCAGTCGCACACATTGGCCATTCCCAAGGCGCGCTTGCTACTTATATCTCCTCCGGGCGCGCGCAGGCAGCAGAGGTTATTGCGCTGGCGCAGCTCATCGGCGTCGCTATTTCTAAGACCGCACGCGCCACGGGACTCATCCGTATCGCTGCGGGTTCACCGATGGTCTCCATCGCCGGCATTTCCCGCGAGCAGCTGGCCAAGGTGCTGGCTAAAACCGGTGTCGATAGCGTTATTGGCCTGCAAAATAACCACAACACTTTCGTTGTTACCGGCAGCCCGGAAGATAATAATAAGGTCATTGAGGCGATTGAAAAATTAGCCGCCAAAGACGCGAAAGCGATTGAAAATAAAGAACGCGGCGGCAACCCCTTTGCCCCGCGTATTAATGCTTTGCCGGTGCAATCTGGCTACCACCACCCAAAGATGTCCGCGGCAGTAGAGATGGTCACCAGCTGGGCAGAGCGCATCGGGCTGGATAAAGACTTGGCTCACGATGGCGCAGAGGCAGTCTTGACGGAGATCGTGAACTGGCCTGCCACGGTGCAGTCCGCTGTCGATGCGGGCGTGACGTGGATTTTGGAATGCGGTCCGGAAAAGGGCATGGCTGCCTTGACCAAGGCGGTCGTCGCCGGTCAAGGCATTGGGGTGCAGGTTGTCTCCACGGACGAAGGCCAAGCAGCGCTTTTCGATGTCGGCCAGGCCCCAGAACTTCCCGTCAACTTCGCCCAGTTCGCGCCGAAGGTTTTTGACGATAAGGGCAAGACACGTTTGTCCACGCGGTTTACCGAATTAACCGGGTATTCCCCAGTGGTACTTGCCGGTATGACTCCGTCGACGGTGGATCCCGCGATTGTTGCCGCAGCTGCCAATGCTGGATTCTGGGCAGAGCTTGCTGGTGGCGGTCAGGTCACGGACGCGATTTTGAATGACTCGCTGGAACGACTCGAGGACATGCTGAACCCGGGCATTAACGCTCAGTTCAACGCCATGTACCTGTCCCCGAAGCAGTGGCGTGCCCAAATTGAGGGCCGTCGTTTGATTCCGCGTGCGCGTGCCAATGGTGCGTCCATCAATGGCGTGATCTGCTCGGCCGGTATTCCACCGCACGAGGAAGCAATCGCGCTGGTGCGCCAACTCCAGGAAGACAATATCCCCTGGGTAGCGTTTAAGCCCGGCGCGGTTCGCCACGTCCACCAAGTATTAGCAATTGCTGATGACCTGCCGGATACCACGGTCATCATGCAGGTTGAAGGCGGCAAGGCTGGCGGTCACCACTCGTGGGAAGACCTCGATGATCTGCTGACGGAAACGTATGCCGATATCCGCGAGCGCGACAATGTCGTGCTCATGGCCGCCGGCGGTATTGGCGCCCCAGAACGCGGTGCGCAGTATCTTACCGGTGAATGGTCGAAGGTCTATGGACTGCCGGCAATGCCTGTCGATGCCATCATGATCGGCACCGCTGCGATGGCCACGAAGGAGTCCACGGCCTCGGAATCAGTCAAGCAGGCACTGGTAGCAACCCAAGGTCTGGAAGATATCCCAGGCGGCGGCTGGGTTCCAGCCGGCGGTGCCCGCGACGGTATTGCCTCCGGCCGCTCCCAACTAGGCGCCGATATCCACGAAATTGATAACACCTTCGCCAAGGCCGGACGGTTGTTGGACGAGGTTGCCGGAGACGCCGACGCAGTAGCCGCGCGCCGCGAAGAAATCATCGCCGTGATTGCTGGCACCGCCAAGCCGTATTTCGGTGATATCAACGCCATGACCTACGCCGAGTGGCTGGCCCGTTATGTCGAAGTCTCGTACATGGGCTCGTGGGTCGATTTTTCCTGGGCACGTCGTTTCGAGCAGATGATTGCCCGCGCCGAAGCCCGCCTTACGGAAGCGGACCACGGCGAATTCACACCACTAGTCACCGTTGATGCTGAACACCCAGAACGCGCTATCGCCGATGTGGTAGCTGCGTATCCGGCAGCGGAGAAGCACACCGTTATTGCTTCCGATGAAGCTTGGTTTGTGGACTTGCTACGCGGCAACGGCAAACCACCAGCTTTCGTACCCGTCATTGATTCCGATGTGCGTCGTTGGTGGCGCCAAGACTCCCTGTGGCAGGCACACGATGAGCGCTACACCGCAGAACAAGTGGGCATCATCCCAGGCACCACCGCTGTTGCCGGTATTACCAAGGCCAATGAGCCAGTAGCGGAACTACTCGCGCGCTTTGAAGCAGCCGCAGTAGAACAAGCCCTGCAATCAGAAGATACCGAGAAGGCAGAGCTTGCGAACTCGGCACTCGAGCGCGTCCTCGCCGCACCCTCTGTGGAATGGGCAGGGCGCCAACGCCCGAATCCAGTTGCTCAGGTTTCTGAGTCCTGGACCGTAGATTCCCAGGCGAAAACCGCATCGACTGAGGGCGCAGAACTCGTCACCATCGACGAGCACACCGTCGAGCTATCGGTTGCGCTGACCGGCTCGGTACCTGGTGCCACGCTGCAGCTGCAGATTACCGTGCCAGCAGATGCACCACTTTCGGCAACCCCGATTATCACCGCACAGGCAGCAGAAGAGTCCATGGCAGCATTAGCCGCCGTGGCAGCAGGCGGCACCTTGCCCGAGGTCACCGACGGCACCGCCGTCTGGAAGACCACCTTGGATTCCGCTGCATTGTCAGACTACGCAGGGGTTACCAGCGGCTATCTCGCCAGCGCAGATACCAATTCGGCTATCGCACCTGATGTCATCGTCGGCCGCGCGTGGCCAGCGGTCTTCGCGGTGATCGCCAACTCTGTCATCCCGGGCTCTGATTCCGCGCTCGTGGTGGAAGGACTGTTGAACCTCGTCCACCTCGAACACGATGTACGCCTGCACCAAGCACTGCCCACCGAGGCCGTGGACCTGACCGTGACCGCACGCGGGGGAGAAGTCCGCGATACTGCACTTGGTCGCGTCGTCGAAGTCGCCGTCGACATCGCCATCGCCGAGGCAGAAGACACCGTGCTGGCGACGTTGAAGGAACGCTTTGCCATCGTCGGTCGCACCGGCGAGCAGGAACTTGAACCTGCTACCTCGACCGCAGAGATCACCAACACCCCAGCGTCGTTTCGTCATCAGCTTCGCGTGACCGCACCAGCGTCGATGCATCCTTTCGCCGTCGTGACCGGCGACCGCAACCCCATCCACGTCTCCGCTGCTGCCGCACGGTTAGCTGGATTGGAAAACGGCGTTATTGTCCACGGCATGTGGACCTCAGCCATCGGCCAGCTCGCAGCAGGATTTGATGGACTTGAGCTCGCCGAGTGGTCCGCGAATATGCTCAGCCCCGTGCTACCCGGCGCAGAAGTCACCTTCATCGTCGAGCGCACTGGCGTGGACTCTCGCCCAGGACGCGGTGAAGTGCGTACTGTGACAGCCAGCGTCGGCGATGATGTGGTCTTACAAGCCACGGCCACCATGGCCGCACCGCGAACTTTCTACGGTTTCCCCGGCCAGGGCATTCAGTCCCAGGGCATGGGCATGGAATCTTATGCTTCCTCGAGCGCAGCTCGTGAGGTCTGGGAGCGCGCCGATGCCCACACCCGAGAAAAGCTCGGCTTTTCCATTTTGGAAATTGTACGCAACAACCCACCGCTGGTCGTTGTCGACGGCGAAGAGTTCACCCACCCAGATGGCACTCTATTCTTAACCCAGTTCACGCAGGTCGCGATGGCGACATTGGGCTGCGCCCAAATCGCGGAGCTGGCAGAAGCCGGCGTGAAATCCCAGGACACTTACTTCGCCGGACACTCCGTGGGCGAATACAACGCCCTAGCTGCCTACGCACAGGTGCTGTCTTTGGAAGCCGTTGTAGAAATCGTCTACGCCCGCGGTTTGACCATGCACCGCCTGGTCGACCGTGACGCAGAAGGCAACTCCAACTACGGCCTGGCAGCGCTGCGCCCGAATAAGATTGGCATCCGCGCCGAGGACGTCTTTGACTACGTCGCGCAGGTCTCGCAGACCCGCGGCGAATTCCTAGAAATCGTCAACTACAACATCGCCGGTGTGCAGTACGCCGTCGCCGGCACGCGAGCAGGGTTGGCAGCATTGGCTGCCGATGCCGAGTCGCGCGCGCCGGGCATGCGCTCATTTATCATGATCCCGGGCATCGACGTGCCATTTCACTCTTCGCACCTGTTGGGCGGCGTCGATAACTTCCGCACGCACCTGGACATGCTCATTCCAGACGACGTGGATTTGGATATTCTGCGCGGTCGCTACATCCCTAACCTGGTGGCTCGCCCGTTTGAGCTCACCCGCGAATTCGTCGAAGCCATGGCCGATGTCGTCGATTCGACGTACGTCAACGACATCCTCGCCGACTTCGATAAGGCCACGGACGACCCGGCCAAGATGGGCCGCACCCTGCTCATTGAGCTCTTAGCGTGGCAATTTGCCTCACCTGTGCGCTGGATCGAAACCCAAGACTTGCTGCTGTCTGCCCCAAGCGTCAGCGCCGGAGCCGGCACCGCAGGTCTAGGCGTGGAGCGCTTTGTAGAAATCGGCGTGGGTTCTTCCCCGACGCTTGCGAATATGCTCGGCCAAACCCTGCGCTTGCCGCAATACGCCGGCAATCCCATTGAGGTTCTCAACGTGGAACGCGACCGCGCCACCGTCTTCGCCGAAGACGCCCTAGAGCGCCCGGTTGAAGACTCTTCGGAGTCTTCAACCGGTGTAGCAGAGGCCGCAACAGCAACCGCCGAAGAAGTATCGCAGGCCAATGCTGCTCCAGCAGCGGCGCCAGAGCCCGTGGTCGCCCAACCAGCGACACCAGCACCGGCCGCTGGCGGCACGACCCCGGATGACAAAGCCTTTAGCGCCGCCGATGCCACCGAGATGCTCATTGCTATTTGGACCAAGGTCCGCCCCGACCAAATGGGCGCTGCCGATACCATTGAGCTTTTGGTCGAAGGCGTCTCCTCGCGTCGTAACCAGCTCTTGCTGGACTTGGGCGTGGAATTCGGCCTCGGTGCCATCGAAGGCGCAGCCGATGCCGAGATTTCCGCTCTCAAAGAGCAGGTCTCCGGCATGGCCAAGGGCTACAAGGCCTTCGGTCCCGTGCTTTCGGCACAGGTGGCAGAATCCCTGCGCCGTTTGACCGGACCAGCTGGTAAAAAGCCGGCATATATTGCCCAGCGCGTCGCGGACACCTGGGGCCTGGGCGCCGGATGGGTCGATCGCGTCACCGCAGAGCTCGTGCTGGGAGCGCGCGAGGGGGCATCGCTACGCGGCGGTGACCTGGCATTGCTTGCACCGGCGAACCCGGCAACAACCGCAGAGCTTGATGCGCTTATCGATGCCGCCGTCGACGCCGCCGGTGCCAAGGTCGGCATCGTCATCTCGAAGCCTTCCGCTAGCGGTGCAGCGCAAGGCGGAGTTGTGGACTCGGCCGCACTGGATGCGTATTCCGAGAAGATGAACTCCGCTTTGGCTAATACCGCGCGGACCTTGCTCTCACAGCTGGGACAGCAGGCACCAACCACGGAGTTTTCCGAAGCAGATGACAACGCGGCCGTCGTCGACTTGGTCACCTCGGAACTCGGTGCGGACTGGCCACGACTGGTAAGCCCAAGCTTCGATGCAGACAAGACCGTCCAACTCGATGACCGCTGGGCCTCGGCGCGTGAAGACCTCGTGCGTTTGTCGTTGGGCGAAATCGAGGACCTTGATATCACCGGCGCGGGCGAAGAAGCCGCAGCGATGGCAACCTACCTGGGTCTAGATGAACAGGCTGCGCAAGCACGAGTGGCGGCTTCGACCTTGGACCATGATGGCGAGGTTGCTGTTGTCACCGGTGGTTCGCCTGGCTCTATTGCCTCGGAAATTGTGGCTAACTTGCTGCGCGAGGGCGCCACGGTCATTGCCACGACGTCTCGTTTGGGACATGACCGCCTCGAGTTTTATAAAAACCTCTACCGCACCTCCGCGCGTGGCAACGCGCAATTGTGGATTGTGCCCGCGAATCTCAACTCTTTCGCCGACCTAGATGCGCTGATTGACTGGATTGGCACGGAGCAGACGGTCACTGTGGGCGGTTCCTCGAAGCTGGTTAAACCAGCCTTGGTGCCGACCTTGCTCTTCCCGTTTGCAGCACCGCGCGTGCAGGGCACCTTGGCTGATGCCGGGGCCCCTGCCGAAGCACAGATGCGCCTGTTGCTGTGGAGTGTGGAAAAGCTCATCGCTGGGCTCAGCCAGCTGGGCACCGGAACACATGTGGGCCAGCGCCTGCACATCGTGTTGCCGGGCAGCCCCAACCGGGGACGCTTCGGCGGCGACGGTGCCTATGGTGAGTCCAAGGCTGCCTTGGATGCGCTGGTGACCCGCTGGCATGCAGAACCCGTATGGGGTGCGCGCACCTCCATTGTTCACGCCCACATTGGCTGGGTCCGTGGCACCGGTTTGATGGGCGGCAATGACCCGCTAGTCGATGCCGTCGAAGCCAAGGGCGTGCGCACTTTCTCCACGGAGGAAATGGCGAGTCAATTGGTGGGCGAGGGGGCATCGACAAGCAAGCGCGACGCTGCTGCCCACGCACCTGTCACCTTGGATCTCACCGGTGGCTTAGGCGAGGCTGATATCAACCTGCCGGAATTGGCGCGTTCGGTATCTGTCCAGCCTGTTGCCGAGGACGTAGAAGAAGTGGCGAGTTTGCGGGCATTGCCAAATATCCGCGAGCGCATTGAGTGGACCACGCCTGATTTTGCGGGTGTGAACCAAAAACTCGATGACATGGTGGTTATCGTCGGTGCCGGCGAAATTGGGCCGGTGGGATCGTCTCGGACCCGTTTCGAGGTGGAGATGACCGGTGACCTTACCGCCGCTGGTGTTGTCGAATTGGCGTGGACTACTGGCCTGATTGCCTGGGATGATGCCTCGGGTGCGTGGTTTGATGCCGAGGGCGAGGAAATCGCCGAGGAAGATATCTACGACCGCTTCCACGATGAAGTCCTAGCCAACGTCGGCGTACGCAAGTACCACGATGACTACGGCCCGAAGATGCCGATGGTGGATAACTTGGCTCCGGAGCTGACCACCATCTACCTCGAACGCGATATGACCTTTGCTGTTGCGGATGAAGAAACCGCGCGCACGTTTGTTGCCGACGTGGAAGGTGCCACCGCGCACTTTGACGGCGAGGAATGGCAAGTCACCCGCCCAGCTGGGGCCGAGGTGCGCGTGCCGCGGCGCGTGGCGATGACGCGCTTTGTCGGCGGGCAGATTCCGCAAGGGTTTGACCCCGGTGTCTACGGTATTCCGGCCGATATGATTGACAACCTCGACCGGGTGGCCTTGTGGAACCTGGTGTGCACGGTGGATGCTTTCTTGGCGGCTGGGTTTAGCCCCGCGGAATTGCTGGCGCATGTGCACCCGGCGCGCGTGAGCTCGACCCAGGGCACGGGTATGGGCGGCATGCAGTCGATGCGCTCGCTGTACCTGGACAAGCTGCTGGCGCAGCCGCGCCCGAATGACATCTTGCAGGAAGCACTGCCGAATGTCGTGGCAGCGCACGTCATGCAGTCTTATGTCGGCGGTTATGGCCAGATGGTTCACCCGGTTGCCGCGTGTGCGACCGCGGCTGTCTCTGTCGAAGAGGGCATGGATAAACTGCGTTTGCGCAAGGCTGATTTCGTGGTCGCCGGCGGTATTGATGACCTGTCGATTGAAGGCATTACGGGCTTCGGCGATATGGCGGCCACGGCGGATTCCGGCGAGATGGAAGCCAAGGGCATTGACCACAAGTACTTCTCGCGTGCCAATGACCGTCGTCGTGGCGGGTTCATTGAGTCGGAAGGCGGCGGCACCATCTTGCTGGCGCGCGGTAGCTTGGCTGCGGAATTGGGCCTGCCAGTCTTGGGCGTAGTTGGCTTCGCGGAGTCTTTCGCCGACGGTGCGCACACCTCCATTCCAGCGCCTGGTCTGGGTGCGCTTTCTGCCGCGCGTGGTGGGGCAGATTCCCGTCTAGCGCAGGGATTGGCCGAGCTTGGGGTGTCTGCGAATGAAATCGCGGTCATTTCCAAGCACGACACGTCTACGAATGCCAATGACCCGAATGAGTCTGACCTGCATGAGCGAATCGCAGCGTCAATGGGCCGCGATGCGGGCAACCCGTTGTTTATCATCTCGCAAAAGACCCTGACCGGTCACGCCAAGGGCGGTGCCGCAGCCTTCCAGCTGGTTGGTCTCACCCAGGTTCTGCGCAACGGTGTATTGCCACCGAACCGCTCGTTGGACTGTGTGGATCCGGCGTTGCGCCAGCACACTCATTTGACCTGGCTGCGCGAGCAGCTGGATTTGCGTGCAACCCCACCAAAGGCCGGGCTGGTTACATCCTTGGGCTTTGGTCACGTCTCCGCGCTGGTTGCTGTGGTTCACCCTGGCGCATTCGTGGAAGCTCTGCGCGCTGAGCGTGGCGCCGAGGCAGCCGCGCAGTGGCAGCAGTCGGCCAATGCCCGCGAGGCAGCTGGTCTGCAGCGACTAACCTCGGCTATCTCCGGTGGCCCGGCGTTGTATGAGCGCCCCGTGGACCGCAACCTGGGTGGAACCGGTGACGTAGTCAAGGAACGCGAAGCAGCAGTATTGCTTGACGATGCCGCGCGGCTGCGCGGAGCCGTCCTCGAGCCGAGCACTTCCGCAGAATCAGGAAAGCAGCAGTAGTGCTCGACAACCGTGAAGCGATGACCGTGGGTGTGGACTTGGTCCACATCCCCGGCTTTGCCGAGCAATTGTCGCGCCCTGGTTCGACTTTTGAGCAAGTGTTTTCGCCGTTGGAACGTCGTCATGCTCAAACGCGCCGTGACGCTGCAGCGGATGCTACGAATTCGAGCCTTGCGGGTTCACGGACTGAGCACCTGGCTGGGCGGTGGGCGGCAAAAGAAGCGTTCATCAAGGCGTGGTCGCAAGCGATCTACGGCAAGCCACCAGTGATTGAACCAGACCTGGTGAACTTCGCAGAGATCGAAGTCTTGCCCGACCGCTGGGGCAGGGTAGCGCTGCAGCTTAAAGGTGAAGTTGCTGCAAAACTTCAGGAATCAATAGGCGACGTGGAGCTGGCGCTGAGCATCAGCCATGATGGCGATTACGCCACCGCGCAGTGCCTGCTGCGGTACCAGCGGTAAAAACCGATCGGGAAATTGCCGCAATTAGAGCGCAGCTATTTGATGAGGTGCATTGCTCCCATGGTGCTTAAGTCATGCGTGTTGGCCACCGGCTTTCCACCTGGGGTGATAAGTCGCATTTTCCCGCGGTGGCGTTGTATTCGTCCGCGTCTTCGTCTTGTCGGGTCGTCGTCGTTGACGCCGTTATGATAGCGACACAACATCGTCAAATTCGACGGTGTGGTGTGTCCGCCATTTTTGTGGGCATCGATGTGGTGCACTTGGCACCTATCGGCGGGAACGGTGCAGTCTGGCCACGGGCACACGAGGTTTTCCGCAGTGGCCAAAATCCGCTGCTTCAGCGATGCAAACCGCGCCTGGTAGAGATTGACGGGGCCAGCCGTTGGGTGAAACAGTCCGGCGTAGAGGTTCTCGCCTAAAGATCCGGTCAAGGCGGCATCGATAAGCTCTGCTCCCGTCATTGTGGTGCCATCCGATAAGCCCACGACGACCTCATCGCCGGAGCCGCTGGATATTGTGGCGAAGTCATCGAGCCCGATGGCAATCACGGTGCGGTATTCCGGGCGCAGCAGACCTTGGCCGCCGCCTTCGACCTGGTTCCAGAATGCCTCCAGCAGGGCCCCGGAGCGCGGCTGGTCATCGGGCGCAGCGGAGTCGAGGGTCTTTTCGAGGTCAGTAATGCGGCGTTGGCTATCGGTCACGCTGATGGTGCGCATGCCACCTACGGCGCGGCCGATGCGCACGCCAGGTTTCTTTGGTGTCTCGCCGACTTCTTCTTTGACACGCTGTGCGCCGTAAGCGTCGACTTCTTCCAAGGTTCCCTCGTGCGCGATAAGTTCGGCACGCAACTTCCATGCGGCGCCGCGTGCTTTCAGCTTCTTGGCGTGCTTGTTGATCATCAACAGGTGGTTGATGCTGAGTTCGCGCTTTTCTGCCAGGGCTACGGACTCGCGTTGCAGGCGTGGGGAATCGGCGGGGCCGAAGAGGACATCGGCAAGCTTGGTGTAGTTTTTCGCCAGAGAAATTTCAATGCCGTAGCTTGCTACATCGTAAGGCGAGCGCTCGGCGAACAGCCTCAAGAGGCCGACGCCGTTGCTGGTGAGAAGCGCAAATGCTTGGAGTAAGTCCATGACTTGGACAGTATGGCGTTGGGGCACGGCCGCGCTAGCGCCAACTTATGAGCCTGTGGATAACTGCGTTGACGCATCATCGAAACCCGCGATTTATCCACAGGCTAAGGACTCGGAAGCTCTCAGGATTAGAGCTCAGGATCCGAGGTGAGGTGCTGCGCGGGGATTTGTTGCCCCTGCGCCACGCTGAAGAGATACGCGATGAGCATGCGCTTGATTTCGGTGATGACCCCGTCAATGGTCTGCGGATCATCACTGCGGATGGCGTAGTTCAACAACGACACCACCGTGTGCACCAAAAATCCGGCGAGCTCCATGCGCTCTTCATCGCTCATCCACTGCGCCAAAGGCTTGAGGATTTGCGATAGCGGCTCCAGCATCTCCCGCTCCGTGGCCGCGGCCGTATAGCGGGTAGCGGGCGTGGACTGGACGGCATGCCACACAGCGCGACGTGACGGGTCTTCGCGCCACATGCGCGCTAAGTGGTCAATAAATTCATCCAGTAAATCCGGCCACTGTAGTGCTGGGACTTGCTGGGAAAACTTATTGAGCTCTTCAACGTTGGCTGCGGTGTCTTCTCGATCCAGCTCGCAAATCAGAACGTATTTATTGGCAAAGAACTGATACAACGTACCGATGGGAACCTCGGCGCGCTTTGATACCTCATCGAAAGTAAAAGACTCAAAGCCGAGATCTACCAGTACGTCACGAGCTGCCTTCAAGATGCGTTCGAAACGCACCCGGCTGCGCGCCTGTGCAGGACGCCGCCGGGGGACAAGCAACTCTGGGTTCTTATCGGTCATTGGTGGAAATGCTGACTCTTCTTAGTCGAGTTCTTTGATGATGCGTGCAACGTGGCCGGTGGCCTTGACGTTGTACTTTGCTGCACCAATCTTGCCATCCGGCTCCACCACGAAGGTCGAGCGGATAACACCCTGGACTTTCTTGCCGTAGTTGTTCTTTTCACCAAACGCGCCGTAGGCCGTGAGGGTTTCCTTCTCTGGATCGGACAAGAGAGGGAAGTTGAGGTCATGGTCTTCACGGAACTTCGCCAAGGCATCTGGTTCGTCGGGGGAGATGCCAATGACTGCAACATCGGAGTCATTGAGCTGTTCCATGGCATCACGGAAGTCACATGCTTCCGTGGTGCAGCCTGGGGTATTAGCACGTGGGTAGAAGTACACTACGACGCGCTTTCCTGCGTAATCGGACAAAGAGACGGTGTTTCCTGCATCATCCTGCAAAGAGAAGGCTGGTGCGGTGTCTCCAACTTCTAATCTATTCTGCTCAGTCATGCCTTTTACTCTATCGTAAAGTAAGTCGCGCTAGACTAGGTGCGAACCTAATATCCAATGTAACTTTTCAGGAGACAATAAACGTGGCACGCAATATTGATGACATTCAGCGAGACATCGAGCGCACCCGTCGCCAGCTCGCAAGCACTTTGGATGAGCTGGCAGATCGCTCCAAGCCAGAAAACTTGGCTAACGATGCCAAGGCTGCGGCTACTGAAAAGCTTTCACAGCAAAACGTGCAGATCGCTTTAGCTTCCGTTGCTGCGCTGGTCGTTGGCGCGATTGCGTTTAGCGTTGTGCGTTCTCGCCGCAAGCACAAGGATCTCAAGGACCTGCAGCACCTGCTCTCCCAGCGCTAAGCCGTTTAGCGCTCGAGCCTAACCTGCTTTACTTGCAAATTTCCGGGACCTGCCAGCAGTGCGGGTGCCCGGTCTTTAGCGATCCTTAAAAGCGATTGTTCTTTTCAACCCGAACCCAATAACCATTAGCTAGGCTGGTGCATGTGCAGACTCCCATTCCCTTTTACCTTGATGAAATCTTGGAAAATGTGCGCTACCTCGATGGTGGTTCCGTTGCGGATTACATCCCGCCACTAGCAGCGGCGAACCCGTCCTACCTCGGTGCTGCCTTGTGCACGACGACGGGACACTTGTATAGCGCGGGTGATGATTCGGAAGAATTCACCATGCAATCTATTTCCAAGCCTTTTGTCTACGCATTAGCGCTGCAGGAATTGGGATTCGAAGAAGTAGTTGCCGTCGTGGGGATGGAACCGTCGGGTGAGGCATTCAATGAGCTGTCGTTGAATCGAGACGATCATCGCCCTGTGAACCCGATGATTAATGCGGGCGCGATGACAGTGACGCAATTGATTAATGGCGTGGACTCGGGCGTTGATGAGCGCGTGGAGCACATCCGCCAGTACATGTCGCGCCTGGCGGGTAGGGATCTGACCATTGATGAGGAAACGTGCGATTCCGAGCTGCTGTTTGCCGAACGCAATCTGTCTTTGGCGCATATGCTGCGCAACTACGAAATCATTCAAGATGACGCCCACGACGCAGTGGTGACATACACCCGCCAGTGTTCTATCCAGGTCAATGTCAAAGACCTGGCGGTGATTTCCGCAACCTTGGCTAATGGTGGAACTCAGCCGATAACGGGGGAGAAGATCCTGGATCCTGATGTTTGCCGCTTAACCCAGGCCGTGATGAGTTCTGCCGGAATGTATGACGGGGCGGGACGGTGGATGGCCGAAGTGGGAATTCCTGCGAAATCGGGAGTCTCCGGCGGTTTGCTTGGCACCCTGCCCGGCCAGTTGGGAATTGCGACGTTCTCGCCGCGTCTTAATAGTGAAGGAAATTCCGTGCGTGGCGTGGAAGCCTTCAAGCGGTTGAGCCAAGATATGGGACTGCACCTGATGTCTACTGACCAGCGTTATGGCATCCACCCCATTCGCGATGTGGAAATCATCAATGATGCCTGGGTGGTTCGCCTGCAAGGTGTTATGAACTTCTCCGCCGCGGAGTCCATCCTCTACCGCCTAGAAGACTATGACATCACCGCGGACGAGGTCCTGCTAGATTTCAGCCAGGTTACTACGGTCAACCGCATCGGCCGCGTCATGCTCAAAGAAGGGCTGCGCCGTATGCGCGAGGCGGGTTTCAAAATTGGTGTTATCGACCCCGATGAGCGGATTAAAGACCGCACCATGCGCGATGGCACGCAGGTTGTTCGCCGTGATGACAATGAGGACTACATGATTAACGGCGAAGAACTCCTCTAATCTCAAGAAAACACAGAGAGTTACTGAGTCCGCCGCTCATTGCCTGGCGGAGGACTCAGTAACTCTTTGCTTACGCAAGCAGTGCCGGGGGCAGAAAGGCCTAGTTATCGTCTTCGTTTGCTAGCCCGCCCTCATCTTCCCAGCGTTTGATCTGGCGGAGCTTGGAAGTGGTGTAGCGTTTGCGCACTCCATGTCCAAGGTTTTCCTCCTCGGCGATGAAAACTACACCGTAGCTCTCAAGGGTCTTTTGTAGCCGAGTTTTCTCGTCGAGAGTAAGGCTTCCGACCCGCTTTTCAAAGTCTCTGACTTGTTGTCGGGTCAGTCCAGCTTCTTCGGAAATAATGAGAGAGTTAATTTGAGCGAGGGCGCGTCCAGCGCGGGCAAGCCCTGGGGTTAAGTCCTGAGGAAGTACACGCATGATCTCATCCTTTCTAGATGTGATTCAAGATATAGATAGCTGTGATTAGGATCTCTATCTACCAGTGATTATACAGCTCGAAAGAATCGGCGACCAGCATTTTGCCAAACCCCCAGTATTTGCGGGTTAAGTAAGAAAACAAAAAGAGGCCAGGCGGAAAAATTCCACCTGGCCTGATTGTGCGCCATCAGGGTTTCGAACCCCGGACCCACTGATTAAGAGTCAGTTGCTCTACCAACTGAGCTAATGGCGCAGTGTTGTTTCTGGTTTGGGAGCTAATCCGTACTTGGCATTTCCCTTGCCTGTGCAACGAGAGATAACTCTAACACCAGATTGCGTTAAACAAAAAATCAGCAGGTAAACCGCGATTCTGGGATGGTTAAATCATCGCAATCAAAGCGTCACCGAGCATCGCCGGAACGCGCCGGGAAAGAAGTTCTTTTACCCAGAAATAATATTGGAAATAAAGCTTTATGCAGGGAATTTCCCATTTGGTATTAATTCGATAACGAAGCAGCAAGGCGGCGTGGTCTAGCTAGTGTTTTAGGTGCTTTGCCGATAGATTGAAAGAGTTGTCTGAAATGAGGAAGATAGGTCTTGTCCGTTGCTCGGTCTACGTAAAGTAAATACCCGGCGCTTGAGCCGGTCGGTTGTAGCACTTACAGTCGTTGCGGCATTAGGGCTAGCTGGCTGCACCATTGAGCGAGATCCTGATGATCCGAATGCGCAGGCTGTCGATGCCGCGTCGTCCGATGGATCGGGCCAGGTGGAAAAGGACAAGGTAGACAAGCCAGCGCCGGAGATCTCTGTTGCCGATGGCGCGAAAGACCATAACCCTTATGAGCCGGTCACCGTGACCTCTCTTGGTAAGGGGCTGGACGAAGTCACCATGACCAACGAAGAAGGCTACGTTGTCATGGAAGAGCTTTCCGATGATGGCATGGAGTGGACTTCCGCGGAGACTTTAGGGTTCAACCGTACGTACACCATCAAGGCGAAAGATGAGAACGGTAAAACCTCATCGGTGACTTTTAAGACGCCAGAGATGGTAAACACCACGGCGGCATCGCTCTCGCCACTGCCAGATTCCGAGGTGGGTGTTGGCCAAACCATCGGCGTGCGCTTTAACGTTGCCATCCCGGATCGCGAAAAGGCCCAGGAAGCTATCACCGTGACCACCGCGCCAGAGGTCGAGGGCGCGTTTTATTGGCTCAATGACTATGAAGTGCGCTGGCGTCCGAAAGAATACTGGGAGCCAGGTACCGAAGTCGACGTGGACGTGGATATCCAGGGCGTGGACTTAGGCAATGGCATCTACGGCAGTGATAATAACGAAACCAACTTCACCATCGGAGATCGCGTCACGGCGATTGTGGATGACGCCACCAAGTTGATGACCGTGTACAAAAACGGGGAAGTCCTGCGTTCCATCCCGGTGTCTTTGGGCAAAGATGGCGGCCGCTGGGCAACGCCGAATGGGCGCTACATGATTGGCGATAGTCATGAAACCCTGCTGATGAACTCCGAGACTTTTGGCTATTCCATCGAAGACGGAGGCTATAAGACGATGGTCAACTACGCCACCCAGATGTCGTACTCTGGCATCTATGTCCACGGCGCGCCGTGGTCGGTGTGGGCGCAGGGTAATACCAATACCTCGCACGGCTGCATCAACGTCACCGAGGAAGCAGCCCAGTGGTTTATGAATAACACCAAGCGCGGGGACATCGTGGAGGTTAAAAACACCACGGGTGGAACCTTGCCGGTCTATGACGGCCTGGGTGACTGGAATATGTCCTGGGAAGAGTGGTCCGCCGGGAACGCATAAAGCCTCTTACAGCGAGCGCATGGGTACAGTTGTACTTATGCGCTTTTCTGTTCTTGACCGGGCAGCCGGGACACATCATGAATCTCACGATGAGACCTTAAGGAGCGTGGCCAACCACGCACAGCACGTGGAAAAGCTCGGCTTTAGCCGCTTTCTCGTTGCCGAACACCACGGCGTTCCGGGAATTCCTGGCTCGCAGCCGGCGCAGCTAGCAACTTATGTTGCAGCCCATACCAGTACTATTCGCGTTGGAACCGGTGGGATTATGGTGCCGAATCATCCGCCGTATCTCATCGCTGAGCAAATTGGGCTGTTGCAATCGTTATTTCCCAACCGCATTGATATTGGTTTGGGCTCGTCCGTTGGCTTTACCAAGCCCGTGCGCGAGGCATTGCGTCAAGGCGAGCCCATAGAGCTTAAGGCTCGGTTGGAAGATGATGTCGAGGAGCTCTTGGGGTATCTCGCAGGCACGGGCGCGGTGAGCTCTTTTCCGGCGGATAATGCGCGCACGCCCATCTATATGCTGGCGGGATATCGCTCGGCCTTAACCGCCGCCAAGCACGGCATTGGTGTTATTACCGGAGGCCCGCTGTCCACGCAGGCGGATGCGATTAAGGCCTATCGCGATAACTTCACCCCGTCGGAATTTCTGGATGAGCCCAGCGCTATTGCCTCGCTGAATATCGCAGTGGCCGATACCACGGAAAAAGCCCGCAATCTTTTGCTGCCGGAGGCGCACTCCCAGGTGCTATCCCGGTCCACGGGGGTCTTCGATGAGCTGCGGGTCGCAGCAGACTTAGACTTAGATAGCCTCACCGCGCAGCAGAAAAAGCGTATCGATGAGTCGTTGGCACACACCGTCTACGGCACGAAGGACGAGGTCGCAGCAATGCTTGACGATGCCGCCCAGAACCTTTCAGTCGAAGAATTCCTCGTCACCGGCGATATCCCTGATAGGGAAGGACGCAGTTACAGCGAGGAACTTCTTATGCATCTGATGTAGCGGTGGAGACATCATCGATAAGCGATGCAATGCTGCGCACGGAAGTAATGAGCGCACCGTAAAGCGGCCAACCTTCTTCGGGTAGTTGCTTTTCAGTCACCATCGCGTGTGCCAAGTCATCGAGTTGCTGTACGGCTGGTTCAACATTGGCGTCAGGGTTGCTCATTAAGGTAGCGGTGGTTTGGACAATGGTGGACCACTTTTCGCGAAATTGTCGGTCCCACAAAGTTTCCGAGTCCGAGGTGCTGGCCAGAATGCGGGTGAGGTTGCGCAGGTGCGATATTGCTTCATCCAGGCTAATGAGAACCTGTTCGTACCGCGTGCCCGTCGTGCCGTGAAATAGGGCCCGCGGATTTCTGCGGCGGCTGTTTTGGGCGAATTCTACGGTCGACCACGATTGTCTTAAATCGCGGCGCATTTGATTGACGGTCTTCGATAGCTCATGGGCGCGGTCGCTATCCCAGGATTCGCTAAACTCTGTACCAATTTGGTCCAAAACATCCGCAACTTGTTGGCGCAGGGATTTAACCGTGCTGGCTGCCTGTTGGTCCCACAATGGCGGCATGACGATGAGATTGACTCCAACGCCGATGGCAACGCCAATGGAAATCTCAATCATGCGGTCAACCAGGGCGGGGACATCTTCGGTAAACCCGGTGGAGAGCAAAAATATGGCCGTCGTGGCAATGGTGGCGCCTTCTTTGCGCAGCCCCGGAATGCGCGCTCCCAGCATGCCGAGCACGAGTGCCAGCGCGTAACTCCACACTTCGACACCAAGGAATACCCCGATTGCCGACGACAACAGCACCCCGAGGCCAGAGGCAATCACAGTTTGAAAGCCACTGGTAAGGGAGCTGGAGACCGTCGGCTGCATCACTAGGAACGCGACCCACGGGGCAAGAAAAGGCATCTGAGAGTCCAACAGGGCCACGCAGATCCACCAAGCGCTGGTCGAGGCGAGGACCGTTTTGAAAATCAGAAGAAAATCCATTCTCAGGGCGCCTTTGCGCATGTGCTCACCATTTCCTATCAGTCGGAATAAATCGCTGTCGAGTCTCCCGTCAGAAACGACACTTATACCGAAGATACGTGAGCGTTCTTCGCCCGGCGGCGAATTTGCCACGATGCAACATCGGCAGCGCGAAGCAGTGTTCTAGCCAGATTGTTATCTATGATCTGCGTCACAAAATTGAGGGTGGGGTGTGGAATTAAGTACCCATTTCAATTGGCAGTAGGAGATACCATGTCTGACCAGCTTAAGCGGCAAGATATTTGTGAGGTCGCAGGCGCTACCTTAACCCCTGAAACTGAATTACCCACGGTGACCAAAGATAACTACCAGTCTTTGCGGGAGGCATTTGGCTTAGGTCCGGCTCTGGCGAAAGAGGCGGCTGAGGCAAACAACATTGTGTGGGAAGAACACGCTATTGACGGCCCGGAAGGTCCAATCGATGTCACGGTGCTCAAACCGGCAGAACTGTCCGGCAATTCGCCGCTATATATCACCTTTCACAGTGGCGGCATGATTATTGGGGATCGCTTTGGTGCAATTGGCGGTGGTTATGACGATCTGGCATGGATTAATGAGCACAATATGATCATCGTGACCCCGGAGTATCGTTTGGCGCCGGAATATCCAGCGCCGGCAGGCTTAAATGATTGCTATGCCACCCTAGAGTGGGCGGTGTCCCAAGCGGATGCGTGGGGCGTGGACAAAGAGCGCATCATGGTCGGTGGCGCCTCCGGAGGTGGTGGACTGGCAGCCGGCGTGGCGCTGATGGCGCGTGACCGTGGGGATTTTGATCTCTTCGCGCAGGTTCTGATCTATCCCATGTTGGATGATCGCGATAAGACCGTTTCCGCGCAGCAATTTGCCAAGCCGCATGGCCGGATTTGGCCCGTGGAATCCAATGAGTTCGCATGGAATGCGCTGCTTGGTGAAGGCCATAAAACCCGAGAGGTCAGCCCATATATTGCCCCGGCCCGCGCGACTGATGTCTCTGGATTGCCCACCACCTACATTGATGTGGGCTCCGCGGAGGTCTTTCGCGATGAAGACATCACGTACGCCTTGCGTTTATTGGAAGCGGGCGTGCAAACGGAGCTGCACGTATGGCGCGGTGGTTATCACGGCTTCGATGTCTTCGGCATCCCCTCGCTATTATCCAGCGAGGCCACAGAAACGCGCAGCAACTGGATGCGAAGGATTTTGACTTAAAAGCAGTGCTCATTGCACGAAGAAACGCGCTTACCGGAGATCTTGCGATTTCACGGTAAGCGCGTTTTGGTCGGGGTGGCTGACGGGGCTCGAACCCGCGACACCCAGGATCACAACCTGGTGCTCTACCAGCTGAACTACAGCCACCATTGCTGCTCTTAAGCAGCGTATTAAAGAGTAACTCACGAAGTCGAAATTACAAAAACGCCTGGTAGGCCGCATTTGATTCCTTGGCTGCCTCGGCGGCTTCGGGGGAGGTTGGTCCTTCGTCGGTGCGGAATACCGAGCGGCGGTAGTAGTCGAGCTCGCGAATGGATTCGACGATATCGGCGAGTGCGCGGTGCGCTAAGCCCTTATCGGGTTGGTTGAAATAGGCGCGGGGGTGCCAGCGGCGGGCTAGTTCTTTGATGGTGGAGACATCAATCATGCGGTAGTGCAGGGCTTTGTCCAAGCGCGGCATGTATTCACGGATAAAGGTCCGGTCGGTGGCGATGGAGTTGCCGGCAAGGGGAGCGGGGTGCTCAGGGTCACAGTGCTTTTCGATGAGCTCTAGTACTGCCGTTTCAGCCTCTTTCAACGTGGTGGTGGCAGCCTTGATTTCCTCGGTGAGGCCGGAGGAGTTGTGCATATTGGTGACAAAGTCATCCATGCGTGATAATTCTTCATCCGTGGCGTGGATGACGATGTCGAGGCCTTCGCCAATAACGTTGAGTTCCGCATCGGTGATGATGGCGGCAATTTCCACGATGGTGTGGCGCTTGGGATCAAGTCCGGTCATTTCCAGATCGATCCACACGAGGCGGTCATGTTTGGCGGGAGTGGCAGAAGAAGTCATGTCTGCCATCTTAACCCCTGCCAATGCCATGAACGTCTTGCCCCTGAAATGGGGTAATTGGCAAAGTTTGCAAATTTAGGTTGTGAATTAACACGGCAGGTGGGGTGGATTCCTGTCGAATGAATGAATTGATGACGTGGAAAGTTAAAAATTAATTTAGTGCTCTAGTTCACTTTTAGTGCATCGGTAGGGCAGAATTCTTTTCATCTAATGCGGACGGTCGTATTAGATAGTGCGATCTATTCCGAGCTAAGGAGCCCGCATGGCAGATGTATTTGATTGGCTAAATGGCGTGATCTGGTCCCCGGCATTGATTTTTCTGTGCTTGGCGGCCGGCGTGTATTTCACCCTGACGACCAAATTCCTTCAAATCCGTGGCATTCCGGACATGCTGAAGCAGCTGAAAAATGGTGAGAAGTCAGAAAATGGCGTCTCGTCGTTCCAATCGCTGATGATGTCTTTGGCTGGCCGCGTCGGCGTTGGCAATATTGCCGGCGTTGCTACCGCAATTGCTTTTGGTGGACCAGGCGCGGTCTTTTGGATGTGGGCGGTGGCCTTGTTGGGCTCCGCGACCTCGTTCATTGAGTGTACGTTGGCGCAGATTTACAAAGAGCAGGATAAAGACACTCGGGAATACCGTGGTGGGCCGGCCTACTACATTGAAAAGGCATACGCTCACACCAAAGCAGCGCCTTTCATGCTGGTCTATGGCTGCGTTTTTGCAGTCGCCATGATTTTGGCAACCGCTTACTTCCTGCCTGGCGTGCAGGCCAACGGTGTTTCCTCCGCTGTGGAAAATGCGTGGGGGATCCCACCGTTGTACACCGGTATCGCTATCGCGGCCGTACTGGGCATCATCGTCATCGGTGGTGTTAAGCGTATTGCAAACTTCGCGACCTTGGTCGTGCCATTCATGGCGGTCATCTACATCGTTATCGCGCTGGTTATCTTGTTTGCGAACTATGAGCAGATCCCAGAAGTATTTGGACTGATCTTCTCTTCTGCGTTTAACCTCAACGCAGGCTTTTCCGGCATGCTCGGTGTGGCCATCATGTGGGGTGTACGCCGCGGTATTTACTCTAATGAAGCAGGCCAGGGTACTGGTCCGCAGCACGCTGCTGCCGCGGAGGTCTCCCACCCTGCAAAGCAAGGCTTTGTCCAGGCTTTCGCAGTCTACGTAGATACCTTATTCGTATGCTCCGCTACTGCGTTCATCATCATCTCCACCGGCATGTACCGGGTGTTTGAAGGTGAAAGCGAAGATGGCGCCATTGTCTTTGAAGGCCCAGCGCTACCATCGGATATCGCTGTTGGCCCGGGCTTTGTCCAAGAAGGTATGGATGCCCAATTCCCAGGCTTTGGTCCCAGCTTTGTGGCATTGGCTATTTTGTTCTTCGCCTTTACCACTATCTTGGCGTACTACTACATGGCCGAAGTGAACCTGGTGTATTTCAACCGCTGGATTAAAAATGCGCAAGTACGTCGCGGCATCATTTGGGGTCTGCGCGTGCTGGTTCTTATCTCCGTTATCGTGGGTTCCTCCTCGGCGGCTGGCGCCGCCTGGGTACTGGGCGATATTGGTGTCGGTGCTACCGCGTGGCTCAACATCATCGGCATCTTGATTATTCAGAAGCCAGCCATGAAGGCGCTGAAGGACTACTACGCGCAAAAGAAGGCCGGCAAGGATCCGCAGTTCGATCCAGAGGCACTGGGCATTAAAAACGCCACCTTCTGGGAAAAGCGCAAGCTCGAGCGTCCTGAGCTCTACGGCAACCCGCCGGCTCCGCAAGCTCCTGAAGCATCAGAAGCTGCACCAGTAGGTGACTAGCCCATCTGCGAATAGAACTTGCCCATCAACGGCGCCAGCGCTGGGGTGGGCAAGATCTGTGAGATGGTATTCATTGCCTTCGACAAAGGCCCTGGCACTACTCGGCGCTGATTGCGCGACATAGCTTTCAGGGTTTCTTCGGAACAGGACTCGTAGGTGGTCCACAAAAAGTCCGGGACGACCTTGTCGACAATCGACTTTTCCGAATCCGGGATTACGGCATCGCGCACTGGCCCTGGGGCAAGCAGGGTGCAGGAAACGCCGGTCTTCTTGAGTTCATAGTGCAAGGCCTCGGTAAACGCGTTGACTCCAGCCTTGGTAAAGACATAGGTGGAGTTATACGGGATAGGCACATTGCCAGCAGCAGAACCGACATTGCAGATCGCGCCGGACTTACGCGGCAACATTTGCTCAAGGGCTGCGCGCGTTAGGCGGTGAACTGCCGTGGCGTTGAGGTGGAACTGATCAGTTTCGTAGTTCCAGTCTTGGTCCATAAAGGCACCGAAGCTCGCGATTCCGGCGGAATTGATGATGATGTGAATCTTGGTCTCGGCCATTTTCGCAATGACTTCATCCACTTCAGGTTCCTTGGATAGATCCGCGGGCCAGCTTAGGGCGTCGATGCCGTAGTTGCCCACGAATTCATCGACAAGCGACTGCAAAACCTCTTTCCTGCGAGCAATGAGGATGACATTGTGACCTTGGCTGGCAAGATCGCGTGCCATTGCTTCACCAATTCCCTGGCTGGCGCCGGTGATCAGCGCGTAGGAATCTGGAGCGGGGGAGGGAAGTGCCATGGTGGGTGGAGATCCTTTCACTTCAGGCAGAAAAATTCAGTGCATGTTCTAGGCCTTAAATCTACTGCACACGCAGCACGCACGGGTTGGTGAACCACCGGCAGGAATTTATCTGGCTTGTGCACGGTTGTACGGTTCGGATTATTACACACCGAGGAGGACACCGTGACGAAGCTTTTTGATTCAGTCCAGATTGGCCAATACACCCTAAACAACCGGGTAACCATGGCACCATTGACCCGCCAGCGCGCCGGAGAAGATGGCACCCCGACTGAATTGCACAAGGAATATTATTCCCAGCGGGCATCGGCGGGTCTGGTGGTGACCGAGGGCGTATTCCCCGCGTATAGCTGCCGTTCCTTCCCCGGCCAAGCAGGACTTGCCACCGATGAACACACCGAGGCATGGAAGCCCGTTGCTGATGCCGTGCACGCCCGCGATGGCGTTATCTTCGCCCAGGTCATGCACGGTGGGCGCACCTCACACCCCGATCTTTTGCGCGATGCACCGGTGAAAGCTCCCAGTGCTATTGCCACCGGCGGACAGGTCCGTGGATTTAGTGGCAAGACCGACGGCGTTGTGCCCGAGGCCCTCACCGTGGAGGAGATTCCAGGCATTATCGAGGATTTTCGCCAATCCGCGCGCCGGGCTGTTGATGCGGGCCTCGACGGCATTGAAATTCACAGCGCCAATGGTTACCTTTTGCACGAATTCCTCGCGCCAAGCTCCAATGTCCGCGAGGATCAATACGGTGGCAACCCAGCCCACCGCGCGCGTTTAACCGCAGAGGTCATTCGTGCCGTGGCAGAAGAAATCGGCGAAGACCGCACCGCGGTGCGCATCTCCCCGCAGCACCATGTGCAGGGTATTGATGAATCTGACACGCAAGAAACCATTGCTACCTACCAGGCACTGTTCGCGCATATTTCTGATCTGAAGTTGGCTTATGTCTCCGTGCTGGTCAATGAACCAGAAGGTGAGGTGGCCACCGAAGTGCGCCGACTGATCCAGCAAGAGCACGGCTGGCCGTTGCTGCTCAATTCTGGTTTCGCTGTCATTAGCCAGCTCGACGATGCCCAGTACTGGGTCGATGAACTCGGCGCAGATGCCGCGGTTATTGGCCGCATGCTCATCGCTAACCCGGATCTCGTCGAGCGCTGGGAATCTGGTGCGGAGCTCAATGAGCCGGACCAGAGCACCTTCTACGTCGGCGGGGCAACAGGTTATGTTGATTATCCAACGCTGGAAGATGCCCGCGTGCGCAGCTAAGTATTAATCCTCTTTCGATACGCCGGCTTGGAATTGCGCGGTGATGCAACCTGGATCAGTGATCGCAGTGCCGACAATGATGGCATTCGCGCCTAGTTCCAGGCCCTTTGCCGCATCAGCTGGTGAGGAAAAGCGTCCCTCGCCAATGAGGAATACATCGGGGCCGATAAGTTCACGCGTTTGCTTGAGTAGCTCAAAATCTGGACCGTCCGTTTTCGGGCGGTCTTCTGTGTATCCAGCCAAAGTGGTGGACACGATGTCGGCGCCGGCATCAGCAGCTGCTTTAGCCTGGTCTGCGGTGGCGCAGTCTGCCATGAAGAGGATGTCTTCTTCGTGAGCGACTTCAATCAGATCAGCCACGGTGGAACCATCCGGACGCTTACGGAAGGTGGCATCTGCGCACACGACTGCAGCTCCGGCCCTTGCCACCGCGCGCACTGATTCACGCGTTGGGGTGATGTAGATTCCCTCCGTGCCTTCCTTAGTCAGACCAAAGATAGGGACCTCAACGGCATTGCTAATGGACGCAATATCTTCCACTCCGCCATAGCCGCCACAACGAATGGCTGGTGAACCACCATCAACGCATGCTTTTGCAATCGCGGTCAGCGCATGAGTATCGCGTAAAGCATGGCCATCGGGTGCTTGTGCGGAGACAATTACCTTGCCTTCAATCTGCGCGCGGAGTTTTTCAAAGGATAGCTTCATGGCAATAATTCTTTCGGTGTTTTAAATGTTGTGAGTTTCTTGTGGCCGGTTTCAACTCAGGTGAGTTGTTGCAAGAACACCGGCACCGATGAGCGGAGAATTGTCACCGAGCCTAGCCCGGATAACCGGGGTGGATTTATTAGGCTCTAGTGCGGATGATGAAAGACCTGCGCGAATGGGAGCTAGAACTCTCTCTCCGAGGCCCACCAAGCCGCCGCCGATGATGATTGCGTCGACATCGAAAGCTGTCACGATTGCACCCAGCGCTCGTCCTAGGCCAGTGAGATTTCCTTTTGCAATCGTGGCAAAGTGGGCATCATCTTCTGCGATATCTTCCAGCCTAATGTCGTTAGCAGTGAGCTCACGCCAAGCGACTTCGCCGATAGCAGGGACGTGGCCTTCTTCAATATCGTTGTAATAGATGGTCAATCCGGTTCCCGAAGCTACGAATTCAGCGCGCTGGGCGTATCCAAAGGCATCAGATACGACCAGTTCTGAAAACTCGCCGGCGGTCGCACGTGGGGAAGAGATCAATGTGTGGTCATCAATGACTGCGCCGCCTAAGCCTGTGCCGAGGGAAATAAACAGCACCCGAGAGTAATCGGTGTGCCCACCGTATGTGTATTCACCGAGCCCGAATGCACGAACATCGTTGGTGGCAATACTGGGCAATCCGGCCTCTTCTGACACCAAGTCGAACAGGTTCGTACCCTGCCAACCGGGCATGGTGGCCCCGGCGTACGTAACGATCCCGGTGGCAGTATCCACTACTCCAGGGGCAGCTAGACCTACGCGAGTTGGTACAAGTCCTGCTGCGTGTGCCGCCGCGGCAGCTTCCCGTAGTGCTACGCGAACCTGCTGCTGGGCGGTGGAATTCGCCGGTTGGCTGGGGATGCGTCCTGCGGAAAGAACCGTGGTGGGTTGCGCATCTGGGATGAGCCCATAGGCGATCTTTGTGCCACCGATATCAAGCGTGATTGTGCAAAAGCTAGGCATGGGGTCTCCACTTTGCTACTATGAGCTACATTACTTATAAGACATCATACAGGTTGGCGACAGGTGCGTAGTCTCTTGGCGTAAAAAGGCTTGGCCAGATGCTCGGAAGTTCGGCTCACACATGCACAACAGACCAAATGAGGTATTAACTGCCATGATGGTGCACTCAGACAACCAAGTGCCTAGAGATTTATTTAACGGCGATATCACGGGGTTGTTTTATGACGGTGTGAATCCGCCACGCCCTGCTACGTTGACTTTGGTTAATGGCGTTATTGACGCAATCGTCGACGCCGATGATGCGGCTGACTATGATGCATCGACTGCTGCCCGGTGGGATGGCCCGTTGATTGTTCCAGGCTTTATTGACGTGCATAACCATGGCGGTGCGGGCGGCGGATTTCCTACCGGCACTGCCGATGAATGCAGAGCTGCCGCGATGTACCACCGTGAACGCGGTAGCACCACGCTGTGGGCTTCTTTGGTCTCCGCGCCCGGGGAGGAGCTAATTGCACAAACGTCGATGTTGGCTGATTTGGCTAGGCAAGGATATATCTCAGGCGTACACATGGAAGGCCCGTTTATCTCTTCGTGCCGCTGTGGTGCGCAGAACCCGGCGAACATTATTGACGGTGACCCGAGTCTATTTGCTGAGATTATTTCCGCAGGTGAAGGTTATTTAAAGTCCATTACCTTCGCGCCAGAAACTGCGAACTCGGAACAGCTTTTTGAACTATGTGCGCAACATGGTGTCATCGCATCGTTGGGCCATACTGATGCTGATTTTGACACCATGGCTGCTGCTATTTCGCGTGGCCGTAAGATTGGCGCGACAATCACTGCCACGCACTTATTCAATGCTATGCCGCAGATTCACCATCGTGACCCCGGCGCGGCAGCTGCACTCATTAGTGCCGGTGCGCGCGGGGAAATTGGTCTAGAAGTTATTGCTGATGGCACGCATCTGGACGATGGTGCCGTCGACATGGTGTTCAATTGCGCGCCGAATAATGCCTTTGGAATTACAGATGCGATGGCTGCGGCTGGTAAACCCGATGGCGACTATGTCCTTGGCGCGCTCGATGTCACCGTTGCTGGTGGTGTGGCGCGGTTGACTGACGGTGGTGCTATCGCAGGTGGGACCAGCACTTTAGCAGAGCAATTCGCACGCCGAATAGCGCGTGGCGCAAGCGTTGCTCACACCAGTGCCTTTGTCACGGGCAATGTTGCACGCGTTATGGGGATGGACGACGTGGGGACAGTATCTACTGGAAAGCTTGCTGACCTGGTGGTATTTGCCGGATGCTCTGACTCGCTGCCGGAGATGACCATTGCGGCAGGCAGTGCGCTGCGTCCACAAGTAACTGCGAAGTAGGAAGAAATATTTAATGGAAATTTTGATTCGTACTAATGCTGCGTCAGTGGCTACAGCCGCGGCTGACATCATCTCGGACTACGCCGGACGCGGCGCAACGCTTGGGTTGGCCACGGGGTCAACGCCGGTGGCTATGTATAAAGAACTCATCACGAGGTATCAGCGTGGAGAGTTAAGCTTTTCTCAATGCCAAGCCTTCTTGCTGGATGAATACATCGGCTTGCCACGTGGACATGAGCAGTCCTATTTTGCGACTATTCGCCGGGAATTTACCCATCACGTAGATATCGATGATGCCCGTGTGTATTCACCCGATGGAACTGCTGAAAATCCAGATGAAGCAGGGGCTGCTTACGACGAAGCCATTGCCGCGGCTGGTGGAATCGATATCCAAGTACTAGGAGTAGGTACTGACGGGCACATTGGTTTTAACGAACCAGGAAGCTCATTATCTTCGGGGACGCGTATGAAAACGCTGCACGCCAGCACTATTTCGGACAATGCACGCTTCTTTGACTCCACAAGTGCTGTGCCAGTTCACGTGCTGACCCAAGGTCTTGGCACTATCAGCCGCGCCGGACATCTCATGCTGCTGGCCACTGGTAGCAACAAGGCAGAAGCCGTTGCTGCTTTGGCTGAAGGGCCGTTGAGCGCTATCTGTCCGGCGTCAATTCTGCAACTACACCCGCATGCCACGGTGATTGTGGATGAAGCGGCGGCAGAGCAACTCAGACACGCTGACTACTACCGGTTTACTGAAGCCAATAAACCCAGTTGGCAGGGACATTGACCTAACGATCCTCAGCCGAAACTGGCCTCAACTTTCTCATTCGATTTTCAAGTTTGGTTTTGAACTTTCACTGCTTTTAAAGGAGCTTTCCCATGTCTAATGCATCTATCGCTAACCTCTCTGGTGTTGTCCCACCAGTCATTGTTCCGCTCAATGAGGACCGTAGTTTTGACCGCGAATCCTATGCGACTCATTTAGAGCGCCTCATTGCAGCCGGCGTGCACGGCCTTTTTATTCTCGGTTCTTCTGGCGAAGTTGCTTTCTCCACTCGCGAGCGCCGCCAGGAAATTCTGGAAGCGACCGTGAGCATTGTCGATGGCCGACTTCCGGTTCTCGCCGGCGTTGTGGACACTCAGACCGAACGAGTCCTTGAGCATGTTCGCGATGCTGAAGCAGCAGGGGTTGATGGACTGGTTGCCACCGCCCCGTTTTATGCATTGGGTGGATTGGAAGTAGTCGAAGCGCACTTCCGTGCGATTGCGGAAGCAACGAATCTTCCTTTATACGCCTATGACATTCCAGTCTGCGTCAATGTCAAACTGCCCGTGGACATGTTGATGCGTCTCGCTGCGGACGGTGTAATCGCTGGTGTCAAAGACTCTTCTGGCGATGATGTAGCGTTTCGCTGGTTGTGTCAAGCCAATGAAGATGCAGGTCACCCGCTGCGTATCTTTACCGGCCACGAGGTCGTTGTTGACGGGGCCTACCTATCAGGTGCAGATGGCAGTGTTCCTGGTCTGGGTAACGTCGATCCTGATGCCTACGTTCGTCAGTGGAATGCTTACCAAAATAACGACTGGGAAACCGTGCGCACCGAGCAGGACCGTATTGCACGTCTGATGCATATTGTGACTGTCACCAGCGGCGTTTCCGGATTTGGTGCTGGTATCGGCGGATTCAAGACGGCTCTACAGATGCTCAACGTTATCAAGACCAACCAGATGCCTCTTCCTGTTGCTCGCATGGAAGGTGACAATGTTGAAGCAGTCCGCAAGGTGCTGCAGGATACGGACCTGATTTAGTCTTCGCTTATCAGGCAGACTGCTCTTGCGGAGAGATTGACTCCGAGTAAGAAAAGTTAAGGCCCAGTCTCGGATGAAAATCATTGAGAGACTGGGCCTTAAGTGCTTGAGAGGGAAAGCTGAGCAGGGAATCTAAGCCAGGGAACTATGCTAGAGAGTTGAGCAGGGGAGCGTAGTGCTCATCAACCGCCTCAAGATAGGTTTCCAAGTCGCCAGCTTCGGCGGCGGTGAGCATCTTGCGGTGCGCGCGAGCGGTGTCTTCTAGCTTGTCGGTACGAACATCGGCGCTGCTGAGCGCTTGCATATGGATGCTCCACAAAGTGGTTCCGAGCTGCGATAGCAATGCTGAGGTGTGGGTGTAAAGCTGTTGGTGGAAGGCGTTGTCTTCATCTAAGAAAGGCTCGCCAGCCTGGGCTTTTTTCTCCATAGCCGTTACAACTGCGCTTAATGCAGGGTTGGTGGACCCTTTGAGCGCGGAGACGATCGCGCCGGCAGAGCCAATATCTAGCATTTTTCGAACCTCAACCACATCACGCAATGTATTGAGGCTGCCGGGCTCTAAAGACGCACGCAACAAAATAGTTTCGGCCAACGGCGCTAGCGATAGATTGCCAACGAAGCTGCCCTTGCCGCGTTCAACACGGACGATATCTAAGGCTTGGAGCTGGCCGATAGCTTCGCGCACAGCAGATCGGGATCCCTGCAGCTCTTGGCAGAGTTGATTCTCAGAGGGAAGGGGATCGCCAGGATTTAGCTTGTGCGAAACAATGTAACCCTTGATGGCTTGAATAACGCTATCTGTGCGGCTGAGCGGCGGCAGGGGTGTAAAGCCGCCTGCCGGCGTGCCTGCGGTGTCGCTTCCCGCGGAGTTGGGATGAGTCATGGTGCCTTCAATCTCTTGCGGAATGAATACGGCAATTACGCACTCGGTGTGCACACTGATGTCAGACATGTAGGTGTAGTGCCGTTGAGGTTGAAATTGTAGCAGTAGATATCAAATACTGCGTGGGGATATGGGGATTTCTGTGTTTGCGGGGGTGAGGCGCCTTTTGTGCCCTGGTTATAGGAGAAGGTATGCATGCTGGCACGGCTAAGAATGTGGTGGTGGTGGGGGTGATACTGGGGGTGCTTGCGGCGTGGATTCGGGACTTAAAGGTTTGTGTCCCGTTTGTGGTGTGACCTCTGTCTATGGATGTATCTACTGGGTGTCATGCACTGTCCAGTAGCCATTCTGGAGATTTGCCGCTCTCTTTTTCAACTATGTGAGCCACCTAACCTATAAGATGTCTGATAAGCGAATCGTTAGGGAGATTTAGATATGCATCCCGATAACGGCCGCAGCGTTTGAGATAAATGTGCGCGCTTAAGCAATTTCATAGCAGACGTAGCATTCTGTTTCCTCCATTCCTCCCCCAAAGAGACAAGGTATTGAAGATGGCACACCTAAACCGCCGCGCGAAGGTCATGACCGCAATGTTGGCCACTGCCGCACTCTTCGTCACAGCTTGTGGAAGCTCTGATGACACGTCAGATGCTGCTGGTGGTGCTGACGGCACTGCTGGTGCAGGTACCGGAACCATCATTTCCGGCGTCGCATACGCGACCACCAACTACCACCCATCCTCCACTTCATCGGCGTTGGCAATGGGTACCAACTGGCACGTAGTTGAGGGCTTGTATGAGCAGGATCTTTCGGATTACTCGGTATATAAGGCGTTGGCCGCTGAAGATGAGCCAACCGAAATCTCCGACACTGAGTATGAGATCTCCATCCGTGAGGGTGCGAAGTTCTCCGATGGTGCGGATGTAACTTCCGCTGATGTTGTTTCCTCCTTTGAACGCGCTATGGCTGAAGGAAACATTTACGCGGACATGGTTGATTTCATCGATACTGTTGAAGCAAAAGATGACACCACCGTTTCTTTGAAGTTGAAGTACCCATTCGAGCTGCTCAAAGAGCGCCTCTCCGTGGTCAAGATCGTTCCGGAATCTGCCACCGATGAAGAACTCACCTCCATGCCAATCGGTTCCGGCCCATATAAGTATGAGTCGATTACAGATGCGCAGGTAGTTGCAATTCCAAATGAGCATTACAACGGTGAGAAGGAAGCCACCAACGGCAAGCTGGTGTGGGACGTCCTGGTCGATGACACCGCACGTACCAACGCTGGTCAGTCCGGTGCTGCTGACATTATTGAGAATGTCTCCGCTGACAACGCTTCCCTTCTAGAGGGGGCTGGCATGACTATTGAAGAAAAGGAAGGCTTCAACCTGCCATTCTTGCTCTTCAATACGGAGAAGGAACCATTCAATGATGCGCGTGTCCGCCAGGCATTTCACCGCGCTATCGATAAGCAGCAGCTGGTGGACAACAACATGTCGGGCAAGGCTGTGGAAGCAACGTCCTTCCTGCCGGAAAGCCACCCGAACTACAGTGAGGCCGATACGGACCTCAGCTATGACCCAGACGCAGCGAAGGAATTGCTGGAAGAGGCTGGTGCTGATGACATTTCAGTCACCTTGCTGACCACTGACCACACCTGGATTGAGCAGCTATCGCCGCAGATCAAGAATGACCTGGAGGCAGTCGGCATCACCGTCAACATCCAGTCCCAGGCATCAGCATCGCTGTACTCCGACTACCTCGATGTTGAAGACCCATCCTTCGACGTAGCACTGGCACCTGGTGACCCATCGGTCTTCGGCCAGGACCCAGCTCTGCTGATGAACTGGTGGTACGGCGATAACGTGTGGACCCAGCAGCGTTCCTTCTGGCAGGAATCTGACAAGGAAGCATTCGATGAGCTGCAAAACGTCATCACCGAAGGCGTGAAGAAGCCATCTGCTGAGGCACAGGAGAACTGGGATACCGCTCAGAACATCATTGCTGAGAACGCGGTTATCTACCCACTGTTCCACCGCACCCTGCTGACTGCATACAACCCAGAAAAGATTGAAGGCTTCAAGGCAATCTCCACCACTGGTCTGCAGCTGCTGGATGCGACCTCGAACGAATAAGACGGCGCAAGCGTAGTCCTCGCTGTACACCGTTGATCTCAAAGGGCTAGGCGCACACAGGCCTAGCCCTTTATTTCGATCTTAGGAAGAAGAACTCGGAAAACTCATGAACAATCTCATCCGGCTCGTCGGTAGGCGCCTCGTGCTGCTGCCGATCATGGTGTTGGGGGTGACATTCCTGGTATTTGTGCTGATGTCACTGTCACCAATTGACCCCGCATATGCTGCCCTCGGCGAATCTGCCACCCCGGAGGCGCTCGCCACCTACCGCGAAACCAATGGCCTCAATGACCCATGGTACATCCAGTTCGGTTCCTATATCGCAGGCATGGTCCAAGGTGACCTCGGCGTCTACGGCCAAGCAGGACTACCAGTGGCCGATAAGGTCTTCGCTGCACTGCCAATTACTTTGCAGCTAACCTTCTTCGGTTTGATCATCGCAATTCTGATTTCCTTCCCACTGGGCATCATTGCGGCATTGTTCCGCAACCGCTGGCCAGACCAGGTCATCCGATTCTTCTCCGTGATCTTCATTGCAACCCCATCCTTCTGGTTGGCTATCTTGCTGGTCATGGCATTCATAGGCAAGCTGCCTGTCGCCGGTGGCCTGCCGCAACTCAGCGAAGACCCCCTCGGCTGGTTTGAGCGCATGCTGCTTCCAGCAGTCTCCCTGGCGGTACCGGTGATTGGTCAGATGACCCGTATTGTTCGTACCTCCATGGTCGAAGAGCTGGATTCTGACTATGTCCGAACCGCCATCGGTGCCGGTATTCCGCGCAGCGTGGTTGTCTCCCGCAACGTTTTGCGCAACGCGCTGATTACCCCAGTCACCGTGCTGGGTCTGCGCGTTGGCTACCTCATTGGTGGCGCGGTGGTCATTGAGATCATCTTCAACCTGCAGGGCATGGGCCGCGTGCTTATCGATGGCATCACCAACTCCTGGGTCAGCGTTGTCCAGGGCTCGGCACTGGTCGTTGCGATTTCCTTCATCCTGGTCAACATCATCGTTGACGTGCTCTATGTACTGATTAACCCTCGAATTCGGGCGGTGTAAAACATGACTTCTAAGAAGCAAAAACTCCAAGCCATGGAAGATAACGCGGGCAAAGTACGCTTCCGTCGGTGGAACGCCATGAGCTTTGGCTCCAAGCTATCGATCATCGTCCTTGGCATCGTTGCCCTCAGCGCGATTTTTGCGCCGCTGCTGGCGCCACACGATCCGCAAGCCATCACCATGAAGGGCCTTGAGCCATCCGGTGAAAACCTCTTTGGTACTGACCACCTCGGCCGTGACGTATTGTCCCGCCTGCTTTATGGCGGTCGCTACTCACTGCTGGTTGGTTTGGCGTCGACTGGTATTGCGCTCGCGATTGCTGTCATTTTGGGTTCCATCGCGGCCGTGTCGCGCAAGGGCATGGATGAGCTCATCATGCGCATTATGGATGTCATCATGTCCGTTCCAGCCATCGCGCTGGCAGCGGTTACCGTCGTGGTGTTTAGGGATCCTTCCAACCCCGAGTCACTCATTTGGGTGATTATTGGTTCCATCGCCTTTGTTTACATCCCGCAGCTCACTCGTATTGTCCGCGCGAACGTGCTGAGTGAATACGGCAAGGACTATGTCAACGCTGTGGTTGTCGCCGGTGCACGTGCGCCATGGATTCTGGCCCGCCACGTCATGCGCAACTGCGCGGCACCAGTCCTGGTGTTCGCAACGTTGCTGGTGGCTGACGCCATCATCCTGGAAGCCTCCCTGACCTTCATCGGTGCGGGTCTTCAAGAACCAATCGCTACCTGGGGCAATATTTTGTCCGCAGCGCAGCCAGGTGTGTTGCGCGGTGAATGGTGGCAGGCACTCTTCCCAGGCGTAATGATTATGTTGACCGTGTTGTGTCTCAACATTGTGTCCGAAGGCATCACGGATGCCATGGTTGCTGCACCGACCGGCCCTGCAAAGACCAAGCCATCGAAGAATGTTGAGCGCGAACAGGATAAGCTGCTCTCTGATTCCGCTGTGGCCCACGCAGCGCAGAAAGAAAGCTTGGACAAGCGAATCGCAGAACTTAAGCGCGTGGAAGCCCTGCGCGATGACCGCCAGAAGGCACCGGAAGGATCCCCGGTTCTATTGGAAGTCAAGAACCTGTGCATCAAGTTCCCACGCCATGGTGATGTCAATGTGGTGGACAACGTGTCCTTCACCGTCGGCAAGGGTGAAACCATGGCATTGGTCGGGGAGTCCGGTTGTGGCAAGTCCATCACCGCTTTCGCCATCATGGGCTTGATTGATCCGAAGGCCGAGGTGAGCGGTGAGGCGCTATATGAAGGCCGGGACCTTCTGTCCATGCCGCACAAGGAACGTCAATCGCTGCTGGGACATGAACTAGCCATGGTGTACCAGGATGCGCTGAGTTCTCTGAACCCAGGCATGTTGATTAAAGCTCAGATGAAGCAGCTCACCTCCCGCGGTGGCACCCGTAGCGCTGAAGAACTTATGGAGCTGGTTGGTCTGGAGCCAAAGCGCACCTTGGAGTCGTACCCGCATGAGCTGTCAGGTGGTCAGCGCCAGCGCGTATTGATTGCGATGGCCCTAACACGCGATCCCAAGCTGGTTATAGCCGATGAACCGACCACCGCGTTGGACGTGACGGTGCAGAAGCAAGTTATTGAGTTGCTCAATGACCTGCGTGACAAGCTCGGATTCGCCATGGTCTTTGTATCCCATGACTTGGCACTCGTTGCTGAGGTCGCACACAAGGTGACTGTCATGTACGCCGGCCAGGTTGTTGAGCAGGGAACCTCGGTGGAGCTGCTCACCAATCCCGTACACGAATACACTCGCGGCCTGCTCGGCGCAGTTTTGTCCATTGAGGCCGCTTCCGGGCGTCTTCACCAGATTCCCGGCGTTGTCCCATCACCGCGAGACTTTCCCGCAGGTGATCGCTTCGCACCACGTTCTTCCCATCCAGGCTACGGAGAGGACATCACTCCCGTGCGTACACAAGTGGGAGCACCGGAAACGGAGCACACCTACGCAGCCATTCCAGATCAGCAGACCGGAGTTATCTCTCCTGGTACTCCAGTGGAGAACACTGGCTCAACCACCACGAAGGAAGGTGCGTAAATCATGGAACACAACACCACAACCACAACAGATCCCATCATTGAGCTGCGCGATATTGAAGTGCGCTTTAAATCCCGCAACAGTGGACTGTTCAAGCCCAATTACGTGCATGCAGTCCAAGGTCTATCGCTGGCAGTCAACGCAGGTGAGACCATCGGCATCGTGGGCGAGTCTGGCTGCGGCAAGTCCACCACTGCCAATGTGATGTGTGGCCTGCAGATCCCAACCAATGGCCAGGTATTTTTCCGCGGCAAGGAAGTATCCACCCGGTCTGCAGCTGAGCGCCGCCAGATTGGGCGCGTTGTATCCGTTATCTTCCAGGATCCATCAACGGCGCTGAATGCTCGCATGACCGTGCATGACCAGCTCATTGACCCGCTGGAGATGCACAAGGTTGGCACCAAAGCCGAGCGCGAAGAACGCGTTGAAGAACTCATTTCGCGCGTAGGTCTGCCTGTCTCTGCGCTTGAAGCCATGCCCGGACAGCTCTCAGGCGGTCAGCGTCAGCGCGTCGCCATCGCCCGTGCGTTGACGCTGGGCCCGGAGGTCATTATTGCCGATGAACCAACCTCCGCGCTAGATGTTTCCGTCCGCGCGCAGATCCTCAACCTACTCATGGATTTGAAGAATGACCTTGGCCTGTCCATGGTGTTTATCTCTCACGATATCCAGACCGTGCGCTATATTTCGGACAGTCTCGTGGTGATGAACGGCGGCAAGATTGTAGAGCAGGGCCAGGCCGATGAGCTGCTCAGCAATCCGCGCGATGCCTATACCCGTACGTTGCTCGGTGCCGCTCCATCATTGCTCCACCCCTCGGGTGTTGAGTTGAATTAGTAGGGGAATAGCTTGAGTTTTCAAGTGGCTGGGAACCCGCGTCGCGGCATCATTATTGCCACGCACGGGGTGGGGTATAGCGCGACGGATTTGCATGACCTTGCCGCGCACTATCGCGAGGATTTCCTGGTGTACTTGGTGGATCTTGCTGGTCACGGTTTGGCAGCCGAGCTCACAGAATCGCAGCGTCAGAACCAATTCCACGCTACCGCCACACAATTTGAGAAAGACCTCGCGCAGATCCTTAACCAATCACCTAGCGGTATTCCGGTCATTCTTATGGGCCATTCTCTTGGCGGGGCAGTGGCCGCTTATGTTGCCACGCATAATGCATTGCTTGCCGATGCCCTCGTGCTTGAAGACCCCGCCATTCTCACCGCCGCAGAAGCCAAGGCCCACAACGCTGAGTATTCCTTCTCCTATGGGGCAACGGATGAGACCATCTGGCCGAATCTCATCATTCCCACGTTGGTTATCGCGGGCGATAGCGTGGGTAAAGACAATGAATTAATCTTTACCCACGAACATATTCAAGAACTTCAGCAATTCCCGTTAGTAGAGACGACCATTGTTAGCGGGGCATCGCATTTGGTACGCCACGATAATCCTGAAGGATTCTTCGCAGCTGCCGATGCCTTCTTGGACGATGTGTTGTCTAAAAGCATCACATCGACCGGCAAAAAGAAGCCCTTTGTTCTGGACAGCCTTCAGCGCATCGTGGACGTACTTCCTCCGCAGACCACGTGGGATGTAGTGCCCATGCGCGAGACCACGGCCAAGCGCAATAGGCCTTATCCCTTCGCGCCGGGCATCAGCGCCACGGAATTCCACACCACCGACGGTGATGCGCAACCGCAGACTGTCCGCGTTGTAGCTGCCGATGACATTCACAACGGAAGTACCCAGCCCATCGTAGTGTTCTTCTGCGTCCATGGTGGCGGGTATGTGGGCGGCAAGCCCGAGTATGACGATGTCCGTCATGAGGCCTTAGTTCAAGCCTTCCAGCCAGCAGTTGCCGTATCCCCGGATTACCGGTTGGCACCGGAAAACCCTTATCCAGCAGGCGTTCAAGATGCGATTGCCGCGCTGATTGAAACCGCGCGCCGATATCCCAATGTGCCCATCATTGCCTACGGTGATTCCGCCGGCGCGGGCACACTTGCCCAAGCGTTCGCGAGACTCGAAGAATTCGCACGTGCTGACGCAGCACTACTGCGTCAGCACGTCACCGCATTCATTGCCGTGGAGCCCTGCCTGGATCCGGCAATGCAATCAGCTTCCTGGACAACGTATGCCGATGGACCGATCTGGTACGACCGCGCATCCGAAGCGGCTTGGGCTGGCTACCTTCCCGAAAATACAGACCACCATGTAAAGCCTTCGCTGGTGCAGCTCATACCGACCAACCCAGAACTTCTTCCACCGACCCTGGTTGTAGTGAACCCGGTTGACCCGCTCCGCGATGAAGGAATCGACTGGGCTCGCCGCTTCACCGATGCCGGAGTGATTACTGAGCTGCACTGGTTCAAAGGCACCGTGCACGGTCTATGCACCATCCCTGGAACTGACTCTTGGGAATCTCTGGTGCAGCTCATCGCTAGGTTTACTCAGATTCCAAGCTCTTAACGATTCGGACGGTCTCAACTGCCACCCGCGTTACCTTGCCAATCAAATCAGCAATGTAGCGCGGGTTGCCCACTTCATCGGCCCAATCATTCGGGTCATTAACAATTCCTGATGCCTTGTCCTTCTTCACCAGGTAGCGGTCAATGATCCATGCCAAAGCTGAGCGTGATCCCAGCATGTACTCATCGGCTTCTGCTGGAATATCCGTGATGGTGACGCGCTTGTTGTATTTCATCGTCGTCACATCATTGACGTTTTTACCAGTCTCTGGGTCCTTTTTCTTTGCCCACGCGAGCTTGATTACACGCCACGTCTCACGGTCATTCTCATCACCGTTGACCTTGAACGTCAGCGGCCAAGGTTCTGCATCTTCGTAGTTCACGTGGAGATCCATCAGTTGCTTGCCCGCAACTGCAAACTTATCGAATTCCGCTCGCGTCGCCGGAGTTTCAATATGTGGCAGCATCTTCTTCAAGTCAGCAGCATACTTCGTCCGGTACTCCGGATCGTGCAGCTTTCCGTACACAAAGTGGAAGATATCATCGCCTGAAATATCCGAGCCCAAAGAACCTCGGTACAGCTTTTTGATCTCGTCGGTGATGTTGTCAATGCGGCGATAACCGTCAACGACTTCGCCGACTTGTCCGTACATGGAAGCCTCTTGTTCTGAAGTGGATGTGCTGCCTTCTGTGAATAAGCCACCATCATTAAATTCGAGAGGTTCCCAGGTAAAACGAGGAAAGAATTGGCCCCCTGAGCCGGCACCAGTGACATGAAGATCTGGAAGGAGTTTTGTCGCAAAGGCTGAAAAGGGAACTGCCGAGCCATTACCGACTTGATAGAATCCCACGTTATTGTGCCATTGAGTAGGGAACATTGAGGGAAGCTTTGAACGCTCATGGTTCAAGAGCTTGTCAAAATACACTGACTGTTTGCTAAAAGGACGGTACATTGCCGTCGTTAGTTGGTCTTCATTAAACACAAGTTCCTTATTTTGGAATGCATAGGTACGCAAACTACGGCTCCACTTGATCTTAGACCCGTCCGAGTGCCCAGGGAATTGCTTTAAAAACGCGCTGACCTGTTGCTCACCTGGGCCATGTAGGGGAAGACTGACGTCATGAAACTCGTCTCTAGCCTTAACGAAGTTCCTACCCAATTTCTTTACGTTAAGCGTTAATTTGGACTGAGAGAATGAATATGTCCAAGCATCTCGGCTTGTCCCTAGGCCTAGAGAAACCTTTTTGAAGAATTGCAGTCCCTGGGAATTTGTGCTTCCTAGTTTTGGCCACAGCGTGAACTTTTCGTTCCTTTGGCTGATCCAATCGCCATGGATATTTGGTTCGATGTGGTCCCATTCTAGTTTTAGAATGGATGATTCACTTACGATTTCTAGCTTTTCCTCAGCACTTAAATAGTCTCCGATGTCTCTGTAGTGGATTCGAGATCTTCCATGAGTCGGGTCCTTGATACCAATGGTGACCGCGATGGTGCTTCGCGAACCAGAGCCGAAGACCTTGCCGCCTTCTTTGCGCGAAAGTTCACCGGCTGTGCGCTGGTTTCCCCTTAGATTGAAGACATAGATATCAGTGAAGTCTTCTGCCAGGGACAGGCGGATTCCATCTCCTGTGTTTCCGTCGAGCCAGCCGCCGTTGGAAACGAATGCGACGATGCCTTGGGAGCCAATTCGATCGGTGGCCCATCGGAATGCGCGTAGGTAAGAGTCGTATAGAGAATTCTTGTTCGTGGCAGTCGACTTCGCAGCGTAGGTCTCTGCAATACGTTTATCCAAAGTTGGGTATTTCAGGTTCGCATTATTATCGTTCGCAGAGTGCTGACCAGCAGAATAGGGAGGGTTTCCGATTACCACGTTGATGGGTGCAGTCTTTTGCCGCTCAATGCGCTGGTTGTTATTTTTGAACACTTCCAGGTCGAGGATGTCGCCCTCTTCATGGATCTGGAAAGTATCCGCAAGCGCGATGCCGTCGAATGGAACATATTCAGGCTCAGTTTCGCCTTTACGGAAAGCCTCCTCGGCTCGAAGTGCGTTGTACGTCGTTTCAATGTTGACGGCGGAAACATAGTACGCCAGCAACATGATCTCGGTTGCGAAGAGTTCATTCGCGTACTTGCGTGCCAAATCCTCCGGTTTGATGAGACCAGACTGCAGGAGACGAACCATGAAGGTGGAGGTACCGGCGAAGGGATCGAGGATGCAGACACCTTCATCGGTAAGCCCTTTGCCAAAGTGTATCTTGGATACGTCATCGGCAGCGCGGAGGATAAAGTCCACGATTTCTACTGGCGTGTAAACAATACCGAGGGACTCAGCTTGCTTCTTGAATGCTTTTTGGAAGAAGCGCTCGTAGAGCTCCTTAATCACTTGCTGCTTACCGGAAGCAGAAGATACTTCAGAAGCACGTACGCGGACGGACTCATAGAACTTTTCCAAAGAATCTGTCTCTGTATCAAGGTTGGCCTCCTCCAACACATCAGCCATACGCTGCATGACTTGTGCCACCGGGTTATGTGTGGAGAAGTCATACTCAGTAAATAGAGCATCAAAAACAGGTGCTGTGATCAGATGCTGCGACAGCATGCTTATCGCTTCATCATCAGTAATGGAGTCATTGAGGTTACCTCGCAGACCTTCAACAAAGCGGTCGAATTCCTTACGTAGTTTTGGATTAGCGCCATCGACGAGGGCTTTAATACGGGTGATCTGTGACTGTGCAATGGATGCGACGTCATCAGCCCAGTCTTCCCAGTAGGTACGCGTTCCAACTTTGTCCACAAGCTTCGTGTACATGGCTTCTTGCCATTGCTCCAAAGAAAACAGCGCAACCTGTTGCGCCATGGTGCCATCGTCATAGGCATCATCTGCTTTACGAGCGTCACTTTCATTAAGCTTCTTTTTTGGATCCTCAACTGGGTTTACCTCGAGAGGTAAGTCATCGATTGAACCTTCGTTCAACGCGATGGAATTCACTTTTGCGTTGAAACGATCGTCGTGCGCACGAAGCGCGTTGAGAATCTGCCAGACAACTCTGAAGCGAGAGTTATCATTGAGCGCTTGCGAAGGACTCACACCAGGGGCTACCGCAACGGGAAGAATGATGTAGCCATAGTCCTTGCCCTCGGCCTTACGCATGACGCGACCGACCGACTGAACAACATCCACCATCGAATTGCGCGGGTTGAAGAAGATAACGGAATCGAGGCCTGGGACATCGACACCCTCAGACAGACAACGAGCATTGGTGAGAACGCGGGATTCTTGGGAGGGCATGTCCGCTTCCAACCAAGAAATACGCGAAGAACGTGCAAGAGCATTCATCGTGCCATCCACGTGGTCCGCGGCAATTTCAAGATTGATATTCTGCGCATCAACGCCAGACAGTGCTTGGTGCTCTATCAGCTGTGCTTTGTGAGTCTCAATAAGTGACGGGAAAGACTCTGCAATCTGCTTTGATGCCTTGATGTCTTTCGCAAAAGCAACGGTGCGCTGCATCGGTGCCGCACCAACGTCAAAACCGTCTTTTTGACCCTGAAGTTTGCCCGAGCGCTTAGCGAGAGCATTCCACGCACCAATCATTGCAGATGCTGTGGTCAGATTAATATCCGGACTTGGTGCAGATGCCAGTGCTTCTGCCGCAACATCCTCATCAACGGTCATGACCAGGACTTTGTAGTCCGTCAGCAAGCCCTTTTCTACGGCTTCACCGAACCCGAGACGGTGGAATTCAGGGCCGTAGATGGCCTCATCATCCATGGATGCGAGTTCAGCGGAATGCTCTGCTGCCTTGCCCTTAATAGAATCATCGAAGAGGCGCGGAGTCGCCGTCATGTAAAGGCGCTTGTCCGCCTTGATGTAGTCCTCATCGTGGACGCGAACAAAGTTGGATGCGTCTTCACCAGCAAGAGTTACACCGGTAGTGCGGTGAGCCTCGTCGCAGATAATGAGATCGAAGTTTTCGATCCCCCCCCCCTCTGTCATTTGAGCATCATGTACTGCCGGGAGGGACTGGTAAGTGGAAAAGACTACGTGCAAACCTTGAGCACGCTTACCGCTCGCAAAAGTCTTGGAAATCATCTCACCATTGGTGGAGACCGGTATTTCCAAGTCGTGCGGGGCAATATCTTCCGCAGCCCGCCCGACCTTGGTGTCTGAACACACCGCGAAGCAACGTAGATCCATCGTGGACTGCGCAGTCCACTCACGAAGCGTCTGCGAGAGCAGCGCGATTGATGGAACTAGGAACAAGACTCGCGCCTTATTGCCGTTTTCTTTTGCGTACTGCTCGGCTAAACGAAGCGAAGTGAAAGTCTTGCCCGTGCCGCAAGCCATGATCAACTTGCCGCGGTCATTGTTTCCGAACCCGGTCATCACCATGTCGATTGCCTCGACCTGATGCTTGCGAGGAGCAAATGCTTCTTTCCTGGATAGGTTGATCTGAATTTCAGAACCGGGGAAGGCTACATCCCAATTCACCGGTGCCGTGGCAATATCAGACATACCAATACGGCTGGTTTCAATGACCTGGTTTTCTAGAGCGTCTTCAGCATTCTTTGACCATTTGTCGGTGGTGGAGATGATGTAGCGATGCGAGAAGTGTTCCTTACCCTTCTCCGTTTCAAAGGAATGCCCGCTGGCCTCGAAGAAAGAGTCAATGTGGCTTTTTTGAATACTGGTGGTTTCCTTGTAGAACTTCGCTTGGATGGCCACCCAGCTATCGTCATCAATTCGGTGAGCCACCAAGTCGATGCCAGTATCAGATTTGCCGCCATTATAGCGCCAGTCACTCCAGCGATAAACCTCATCAAATTGGCTTGCAAGAGTGGGGGCAGTACGGAAGAAGTTCACCATCAACTTCTCAAAAGCAATGCCGTACTTGCCTTGAGGCTGATTTTCGCGGAGTTGTTCCAGTACTTCACCAAACGCAGTCATAAAGACATTATCTATGAACTAGGTTATGTGCGCTGAAACAGGGGGAGGAAGATGAGGGACATCGAAAGAAAGCAGGCAATGAAATACTGCTGAATTTGGAGGAATTAAAAGGGCATGATTCCTCGAGACGCCATGTAATCTACGCATGCGTCCACCTCATCGTAGATGTATGCACGCGCGAGCAAGTCATTGAACTTGGCTGAAACTTCAGGGTCGTCGTCCTTGAAAGGGACTGTCAGTATTTTGTTTGATGGCAGCAGAAGCAGATTTGCTGCTAACAACGCTGTGCGTTTGTTACCGTCCCCGAAAGGTTGAGCTTTTGCGATAGAAACGAAAAGGGTAGCAGCCGCCTTCTCAATGGAGAGTACTGAAGCCTCGTTGATGAACTTCTGGAGATCAGTTTCTTGAACTGCAAAAGGTCGGTGATCTCCAAAACGAGTAGAAACCCCGATGTTATCGCTGTCCTGACGAAAAACTCCGGGTCGAAGTGCCGCTGAACGTGTCATCGCAGAGTTGATAGAAATGACAACGCTAGGACTAAGCGAAATGTTGTTGTTATGGCACTCAAGGATGATTTTTGCGGCGTCATTGAGGTCTTTAAGCAGCTCGAGATCAGCTCGGCTCGCAATGCCTCGAATATCTCCGTTAGAAATAAAAGATTGTGTCGCGAGCCGGTCGCTTCGGAGATTGTCGAAGACTTTACCGGCCGTGTAGATGACGTCCGTCAATTTTCCCGTATCGAGCATGGAAGTCCTCCCTAGATGCTCGGTGCAAGGCTAATGAAACGCCTTGTCACTTGCGTGCCCCCAGTAGGACTCGAACCTACGACACACGGGGTAGAAGCCCGTTGCTCTAATCCGCTGAGCTATGGAGGCAAGTGTTAAAACCGCGGGTACAAAACATCGGCTGTGCACCTTGCGGACTAACAATGGGTGATTTTAGCTCATGGTTCAAGAAATCTTGAACTGGCAGGTGTGACGGAGTCGGTCGCTAACATTTATGAGGCCTGAGCTTGGCTCAGTATACTAAGGGCCATGTCGATGACCTCGCAGCAATCGCCGGCACAACCCGCCGTCCCACCGAAAAGCAATGTCCGTTCCTCGTGGCCTATTTATGTAGTCGCCGCGCTCATTGCTGGTCTCGTTGGCGGCTTTATTTCCCTGTTTTTCCTCGCGGATTCTCTGGCCGCGTTGGGCATTCCCGATCCTGGGCGGCTCACGACTTTCGGGCTGCCTTTCTTCCGCGCGATTGCATGGATCTTGATGGCATTGTCCATCGGTTCCTTTATGACCACCGCGTTTTTCATTAGCCCGGATATTCCAGATAAGGATAATTTCCGGTTAAATGAGGCGAGGTTAACGGTGGACGGGTTCATCGCTAAGCGAACCGGCGCTGTTGCCGCCTTTGGTGTTGCCATCATTGGCCTTTTGGAAGCCCCTTTGGTCATGTCGGATGTCTCCGGCACCCCGATTGGCCAAGTACTCAATGTACAAATGATGTCGATGGCGCTGGAGCAAGTAGCCACGGCGCAGGTCTGGCTGATCACTACCGGTATTGCCATTGTCGTGGGCGTGCTGGCGTTGGTGAATAACAAATGGTCCATGCAACCGGTGCTCTTTGTGCTGGCCGTGTTGATGATTGTGCCGCTGGGCATGGAAGGTCACTCCGCCTCCGGCGGCGACCACGACTACGGCACCAACACTTTCTTATGGCACCTGTTGTTTATGGCCCTGTGGATTGGCGGGCTTTTAGGTCTGATTGCCCACGGACGACGCCTGGGGCCGGACATGTCTACGGCCGTGCGCCGCTATTCCACCCTCGCGCTGGTGGCGGCCGGTGCGATGGTCATTTCTGGTTTGATCAATGCCGCAATTCGCATTGAATTTTCGGACTGGTTTACCACCCGCTACGGGCTGATTATCGTCACCAAAACCGCGCTGACCTTGGTGCTGATTTTCATTGGTTTTGTCCACCGACAAATCACCATGCCGCAGCTGAAGAAAAAGCCACGCCTCTTTCTGCGTGTCTCAATCGTGGAAGTGGCCGTGATGGCAGCAACTGCCGGTGTGGCCATCACAATGGGGCGCACCCCGCCGCCACCACCGCGGGATCCGAACCTGAACTCCATGCAGATTGTCATGGGCTTTGAACTCCAAGAAGCCCCGGAAATGAGCAATATGCTCACGCAATTCCGCTTTGACATCATGTTCGGCACCATTGGTCTTGTCCTGGCCACGCTGTATGCCTACGCGCTGTGGAATTTGCGCAAGCGTGGCCTGTCTTGGTCGAAGGCACGCACAACCTGGTGGATGTTGGGCTCATTGGGGCTTACCGTCTATATGTCCACTGGCCTGGGCATGTACATCCCGGCGACCTATTCCATGCACATGTTAGGACACATGGTCTTATCCATGGTCTTTCCACTCCTGCTGGTCCTAGGTGCCCCGCTGACGTTGATCCTGGAAGCATTTGAACCTGGTCGTCCCGGCAAGCCCACTATCCATGACTGGGTGGTGGCGCTGACGAAGTCGAAGACCTTGGCGTTTATCACCCATCCCATCGTCAACGTCTTGCAGTTCTTGTTCTTCTTCTGGGTGCTGTATTTGTCCAACGACCTGTACCAGCTGGCAATCTCGGAGCACGCCGGGCACGTGCTGATGAACTTCACGTTCTTGATTTCCGGCTATATCTACTTCTGGGAAGTAGTGGGACCGGACCCGCTGCCTAAGCGTGCTTCGACCATTATTCGCCTCGGCATCTTGTTTGCTTCCATGCCGATTCACCTGTTTATGGGTGTTTATCTCATGCAGCTGACAGAGATTATGGGCTTGGCTTATTACCAGTCACTGGAAATCCCATGGCCGCATGATTTCTTGGATGATCAAAAAGTTGGCGGCGGTATCGCGTGGGGCTTTGGGCAGTTCCCGCTGGCTATTGTCTTTGGCAAACTCGCCTTGGACTGGCTGCGCGAAGACCGCTCCGAGTCGCGGTTCTACGATGCCAAGGCAGAGGTCGAAGGCGATATTGATATGGACGAGTACAACAAGATGTTGGCCGAGCTTAACCGAGACGGAAACCAGGGACATTTCCGCCAGCAATAAGGCATTAGGGTCGCAGACCGCTGGACGCAGACCGCTGGACGCAGGCCGCTGGACGCAGACCGCTGCTAGCTTATCGATGGCTAGTGGCGGTCTGTTCGTTTTTAACGGTGGCATCTACTTAGCTGTGGATAACTTGACACTTTGCGTGACGAGTCATCAAAGTTGTCCACAGGTTTTTGTCTCTGGTCTTTTCAATGAGTTGTGGCACCTGAATGATGAGTTTTAAGAGCATCCGCTCGAATGAAAACCTCACCAGAAAGATGCATTCTCATGTCTCAATACACCATTACTATTACTGGCAACCTGACCGATGATCCTTTTGTAACGAAATTCAGTGGCGATAAAGTCAATACCCGCTTGCGCATTGCTTCTTCCCGCCGCAGCCGCTTTACCAATGCCAATGGCGAATTGGAATGGCGCGATAGCGATACCGTGTATATGAATATTGAAATCTGGGGCCAGCTGGCCATTAATGCCTCTAAGTCTTTGAAGAAGGGCATGCCCGTTATCGCACTCGGCTCGTTGTGCACTGATACTTGGACGGATAATGAGACCCAAAAGCAGCGCGAGCGTACTTACTTGCGTGGCCTGCAAGTTGGTATCGATATGAACCGCCATATCTTGGCCTCTCAACGCATGGATGCCATGCATACCCCAGAAGGCATCGTGCTCAACGCCGGTAGTGAAGCTTTGCACATTAATAAGGACTACACCGTGGACAATGATGATGTCATTGATGAAACCGATGTCGAGGTTGTGCCTGCTGAATCTGCTGATAATGCGCGCGAAGACGAGGCAGTCAAAGAAGAAGACATGGTGGCCAATTTTTAAAGGCTAAATTATCCCGAATTATTGCCGTGACCACCATCATTGGTGATGGGCAGTGGTTTGTTGGGGTGCTAGCTCGCATTTAATTTATTGCCCACTCGATAAATAACCGACCGAATTCTGCGCTTGCTACTGGATAACACCGGTGGCAGGCGTTCATTTATTTGATCTGTCGGGTACGCTTTGGGGTGATAAAAACTCGAAATTTTAGGGAGTGACATGGGCGAGTTCATCTATACGATGAAAAACGTGCGTAAAGCCATCGGCGACAAGGTCATTTTGGACAATGTCACCATGGCTTTCTACCCAGGCGCAAAGATTGGTGTTGTAGGTCCCAACGGCGCGGGTAAGTCTTCAATTCTGAAGATTATGGCTGGTCTTGACCAGCCTTCCAATGGCGAAGCCTTCTTGGATCCCGGTGCCACCGTTGGCATCTTGCAGCAGGAACCACCGCTGAATGAAGAAAAGACGGTGCGCGAAAACGTTGAAGAAGGTCTCGGTGAGATCTTCGAAAAGAAGCAGCGCTTTGAAGCCATCGCCGAAGAAATGGCCACCAACTACACCGATGAGCTCATGGACGAAATGGGCAAGCTGCAGGAAGAACTCGACGCAGCCGATGCATGGGAAGTTGACTCCAAGATTGAGCAGGCAATGGAAGCATTGCGCTGCCCGCCTTCCGATGCCCCGGTAACCCAGCTTTCCGGTGGTGAGCGTCGCCGCGTGGCCTTGGCCAAGTTGCTGCTGAGCGAGCCAGACCTGCTGCTGCTCGATGAGCCTACTAACCACTTGGATGCTGAGTCCGTGCAGTGGTTGGAAAAGCACCTGGAAAACTACCCTGGCGCTGTCTTGGCCGTCACACACGACCGTTACTTCCTCGACCACGTCGCTGGCTGGATCTGTGAGGTTGACCGCGGCAAGCTGTACCCATACGAGGGCAACTACTCCACCTACCTGGAGAAGAAGGCTGAGCGCCTCGAGGTTGCTGGCAAGAAGGACGCCAAGCTGCGCAAGCGCCTGAAGGATGAACTCGCATGGGTTCGCTCTGGTGCGAAGGCACGTCAGGCAAAGAACAAGGCTCGTCTGGAACGCTACGAAGAAATGGCGGCTGAGGCTGAGCAGTACAAGAAGCTGGACTTTGAAGAAATCCAGATTCCTACTCCGCCACGCTTGGGTAACAAGGTTGTTGAAGCCAAGAACCTGACCAAGGGCTTCGATGACCGTGTCCTGATTAAGGATTTGTCCTTTACCTTGCCGCGTAACGGCATCGTCGGCGTTATTGGCCCGAACGGTGTAGGTAAGACCACCTTGTTTAAGACCATCGTGGGCTTGGAAGATCCAGATTCCGGCACCGTGGAGGTTGGCGACACCGTCAAGCTGTCGTATGTGGACCAGAACCGTGCGAACATCGATCCCGAAGCAACGGTGTGGGAAGTTGTCTCGGAAGGCCTGGACTACATTCACGTCGGCCAAAATGAGATGCCATCGCGCGCTTACCTGTCTGCTTTCGGCTTCAAGGGACCAGACCAGCAAAAGCCATCGAAGGTACTCTCCGGTGGTGAGCGCAACCGTTTGAACTTGGCGCTGACGCTGAAAGAGGGCGGCAACCTGATCCTCCTCGATGAGCCTACTAACGACTTGGACGTAGAAACCCTGGGTTCATTGGAAAATGCGCTAGAGAAGTTCCCTGGCTGTGCCGTGGTCATTTCTCACGACCGCTGGTTCCTAGACCGCACCTGTACCCACATTCTTGCGTGGGAAGGCAACATCGAAGAAGGCCAGTGGTACTGGTTCGAGGGCAACTTCGGCGACTACGAGAAGAACAAGATTGAGCGCCTCGGTGAAGAAGCCGCTCGTCCTTCCCGTGTGACCCACCGCAAGCTGACTCGTTAATGTGGTGTGGTGGGGAAATAATTCTCCACCACGCATAACCTCGATAGACTGGACGCGATAGTGCACGAAGACCGTGTGCTATCGCCTCTTGTTTAATATGACCTATTAATTTTATGATTTGACCAGGTTAGCGCCAGTTGTGGGGTATTCCTGCGCTGGTTCAACTGGGAAATAAACCAAGGAGTATTGCCGCCTTATGGCTTCAGATTCCATCCACACGTACTACATTCCGGTTCGCTGGTCTGATTTTGACCGCTATGGCCACATTATGAATGCCAACTATGTGGAAATTGCCCAGGAAGCGCGCCTGGCTTTTGCAGAAGATAATTTCTATTCACAAGATATTGATTTTGCTGCCTTTGTCCGCCACCTCGATGTGGACTTCCGCAAGCCGATTGAACCGGAAGGCAACGCGCAGCTACTTGTGGAATCACAAGTTGTTGAAGTGGGCAACACCTCTTTCGTGACGCGCCAAGAAATCAAAGATAAGCATGGTCGCACCGCATGTGTAGTGGAATGCGTCCAGGTTGCCATTGACCTTGAAACCCAAATTCCGCGCTCTTTGACTGAACAAGAACGCGATATTTTGCTCAATATCGGGCGAACCCACGATGATGAAGCCGAGCACGCTGCTGCTGGCTCCGACGTGGGCTTGGGTGAAATCGGTTACGACGACTAACTACATTCCCTCAGCGGGCTAGAGTCGGAAGGGAAGTAGCGTGCTCGGGCACCGCCCGCAGTAGCTCATTTACTTACCCACAATTGGACTTTAGGAGACGCACCATGGATGAAATATTGATGCTGTACGGCGGCGGCGCGGGAATGGTTTCTTTTCTCGCTCGCGTGACGGGCATTGATGCCTCGGCCATGGTGCGTTTGCGGCAATTATCCGATGGATCGGATGGGCAACCACCGGTAGTCGATGTTTTTGCCACCACACCTTTTGAAGTGGTGGCAGCGCGCCGACTGCAGGGAACTGTCAGCCGCGATGGGGCAGTGGTGGGAGCAGACACCATGTTGGCAGCGCTTAATGCCACTGACTTTGCATCGGCTACTGCGGAAGCGCCGGTGGAACTTAACCTTGGACGTCCTCGTGATCCGTCCTGGCCCGGCGCATTGCCTCCAGCGACTGGGTTTAAGCTCATTGATAATTTGCCTGTCGATGTGGCGCGTCATCTCGCCGATGAAGGACAAAAGCTCACCCGCCAGTTCTCCGGTCCCATGGGCCCACCGCAAGGGCTGATGAACCAAACGGTAATTACCGCTGAATCAGGTGAGACGAGCGTTGAAATCCCCATGCGGATGATCTTTGCCTGCACCAACTTAGGTTTTATCCCGAACTTCGCTGCGCCCATGGACGTACCGCGTCATTTGCGCATTGCTGGCCTTGGGCGATGGGTACGCCTCGATGCCCCCTTTGGCTCGGTTTATCATTCCAACCGCCTGTCGCTGTTTTAATTCGTGCTAGAAAGCAACGATTAGGGTGACTGCTTTGTAAAAAAGCTTCGAATTGGAGTGCTTCCGAGTAGGCTTGTACCGATAGCTTGATAGAAAACAAGCTCCTACTCGTAGAAAGGCACGACATGCGCATTGGTATTCCCGCAGAAATTATGAACCGAGAAAGCCGCGTGGCCGCCACCCCTGCGTCAGTCAGCTCATTGGTTCAGGACGGACACGAAGTCTTTTTTCAGGCCGGCGCAGGAGCCGGCGCGAACTTCTATGATGAGGAATACCAGCAAGCCGGTGCCAATGTTGTCGATTCCGCGCAAGAGGCGTGGGAATCAGCAGATTTGATTCTTAAGATCAAAGAACCGCTGGAAGAAGAATACAAGTACCTGCACAAGGACTTGGTGCTGTTTACCTATCTGCACTTGGCTGCATCTAAATCGCTGACCCAGGCATTGATGGATTCCGGTTGTACCGCGCTCGCATATGAGACCGTGACGGATAAAAATGGCGGCTTGCCGTTGTTGACCCCTATGTCTCAGGTTGCAGGGCGACTAGCAGTCATTGAGGGCTCGTATCATCTCAAGTCCACCGAAGGCGGCCGCGGTGTGCTCCTGCCAGGTGTGCCCGGAACCAAGCCAGCTCGCGTGGTTGTTATTGGTGGTGGCCAAGTAGGTGCGTCTGCCGTGGCGATGGCTGCTGGCTTGCACGCTGAGGTCACGGTATTGGACTTGGACCCGCAGGTGCTGCAACACATCGATGAGCAGTACCAGGGCCGGGTCCGGACCCAGATCTCTGACCCGGTCACCATTGCTGAAGAGCTTCTCGAGGCAGACCTCGTCATTGGTGCGGTGCTCATCCCCGGTGCAGCAGCGCCGAAACTGGTCACCGAGGACATGGTCAAAGATATGAAGCCTGGTGCCGTGCTGGTGGATGTCGCCATTGACCAAGGCGGCTGTTTTGAAAATTCACAAAAGACCTCACACGATGACCCAACGTTTAACCTTCACGGCAAGGTGTTTTATTGCGTTGCCAATATGCCCGGTGCGGTGGCAAATACCTCCACGCGCGCGCTGACGACCGCGACGCTGCGCTATGTGCGCGAGATTGCTGCCAAGGGTGTCGACGAGGCGTTTGAGCGCATCCCTGGTTTGCGAAATGGGCTGATGACCCGCGACGGTGAGCTGCACTCGGAGCCAGTGCGCCAGGCTCTAAACCTCTAGTAAGAAAGTAAAAAGCAGGAGACGGGAAAGTCCGGCTCCTGCTTCTTGCTAGCTAGCGAATTCTTTTAGGGAGCTTTATTAATGAGCATCCCAGCCATTCGCTGCATATGCTGCCAAATCATTTGGCGATATGCCTGCGGAAGGGTTTCTTCATCAATTTGGTCTAAAGAGTTGCTCATCAACTCCAACCAGCGATCATGCGCGGCCATATCAATCGGGAAATTCATATGGCGCATCCGCATCCGTGGTGAGCCACGGTTTTCATTAAACAGCGGTGGTCCGCCCCAGTACTGGGAGAGGAACCACGCGAGGCGATCCTCAGCCCCGGCCATGTCATCGTCCGGGTACATCGGACCAAGAATGTCATCTTTCGGCACTTGGGCGTAGAAGCCGGAGACAATGTTGCGAAATGTCGGCATGCCGCCAATCGCCTCATAAACGCTGCTGGGGCTCGTCACGGGACTATTCCTCATCCTTCGTCATCTGTGGGGCAGTGATACCAATACCATACGGGTAAGGGGTAACAATGCCGGCATCATGCATTGAGTTAAGCACGCGACCTTGCAAGATGCGCTGGACTTGCCATTGTGAACCCGGAAGAGTCTTTACGGAGGCACGGAAGGACAGGTAGTCCGGTTGGAAATCTGTGACGCCGTTGACCACTGGTTCATCTAGAATCAAGCCAGAAACCTCAGGGGTCTTAGCAGCTGCGCGCACACTATTTTCAATGACCTCATAGGCCTTTTCTGTGTCATTGGACAAGCCCACAGGAACCTGGATACGTGCTACCGAGAATTCATCGGAGTGGTTAGCGACCTGGAGAATCTCGCCGTTGCGGATGTACCACAGGGCACCATCCATATCCCGGACCGTCGTAATGCGCAGGGTAATTTCTTCGACGTCGCCAAAGACGCCATCGCCTAAATCAATCGTGTCACCAATGCCGTATTGGTCTTCCAAGAGCATGAAAATGCCAGAAAGAAAATCCTTGACCAAGGACTGTGCACCAAAACCAAGTGCGACACCCAAAACACCAGCGGAAGCAATCAAAGGAGCAATGTTGACTCCAACTTGGTCCAAGATTGCGAGTACTGCCCAGGCCCACACCACAATCGCGGAGGCGGAACGAGCCACATTAGCGAGCGTCTTAATGCGCGAAACGCGTCGATTCTCCCGCGACTTATCGATGGATTGAAGTTGCTTTTCCTGCTTCGCTTTTTGTTTTTTATTATTCGCGCCGGGTATCCCTATTTTACTAATGGGATTTGAGCGCGATCCCTTCTTTTCAATAGAAGATTGAGCCAACTTATTGATCACGCGTCGCAAGATCCACTGCAAAATTAAGGCAACAACAATAATGATGCCGATGGCAATGGGGCGATTAATGAGCCACTCTCTGGTGTTTGGATCCGACCACCAGCTGGAGACATCCTTCACGGCATCACCGGGAGTAGTAGGGGCCGCGGCGAGCGTCGTTATATCTGCAAGTGAGGAAAATTTATTCAGAATGATCACAACCTTTCGCTTTCAGGGTTAAACCGGCCAAGTTGGCGCTTTGTCATGGATAAACGTCGACAACTAGTCGGTCGCTATTTTTAATGTTTCGTACTGACCGATGCTAATAACCTAGCCTTATACTTTCCTGTGTGCGCAGGCCGAATCCGCCCTGCCCAGCGGGAATTCGAACGCGCTGTGAGTAATTAAAATTCAACGGCACCGTGTGGTGTGAATAATATTCGCGCGATAGTCATAGAAAGTGAACAGCTTGGTCTATAGTGGGCACTGTTCGGAATGGCAAAGCCCATTTTAAAATTCACAATAAGATTGCTGGAGGATTGTGTAAATGTCTGGAAAATCCAAGCGCGAGCTTGCAAGTGGGTTCAATTCCCGCGCTATCCACGCAGGTTGGGAACCAGATGAACACATGGGCTCCATCAACGTTCCAATCTATGCCTCGACCACCTTTGAACAAAACGGTCTCGCAGACCTCCGCGGCGGTTTTGAGTATGGCCGCGTGGCTAATCCAACGGTGCGCTCATTAGAGCACACCCTGGCTGCTTTAGAGGATGCCCAATACGCACGCGTCTTTGCATCTGGCATGGCAGCTACCGATGCTCTCATCCGCATCTTGGTGCGTCCTGGCGACCACGTGATCCTGGGCAATGATGCCTACGGCGGCACCTACCGTTTGCTTAATAATGATTACGGCGAGTGGGGAGTGGAGCTGTCCATCGTGGATACCTCCGATTTGGATGCGGTTGCGGCGGCAATCCGTCCGAATACCAAGCTGATTTGGTTAGAGACCCCCACCAACCCGGCGCTGACGATTACCGATATCGCAGGTGTTGTGGCCATTAAGCAGCACGCGCAGGTCGTTGTCGATAACACCTTCGCGACCCCGTACCTGCAAAACCCATTGGCCTTGGGTGCAGATTATGTCTTGCACTCCACCACGAAGTACCTCGGCGGACACTCCGATGTCCTCGGCGGTGCTGTGGTGACCAATGATGCCGAAGTAGATGAGCGCCTCCTGTACTTCCAAGGCTGCGTCGGTGCTGTGTCTTCGCCTTTCGATGCCTACCTCACCGCCCGCGGTATCAAGACCTTGGCGGTACGCATGGATCGCCACTGCAGCAACGCGCAGCAGATTGCCGAGTACCTGCAATCTCGCCCAGAGGTCAAGGAAGTGCTTTACCCAGGTTTGCCGGATCATCCCGGTCATGACATTGCCGCGAAGCAAATGCGTGGCTTTGGTGGCATGATGTCGGTGCGTTTCCACAAGGAAGACCATGCTCGTCAAGCATGTCTGAATACCCGCTTGGTGTGTTTGGCTGAATCACTCGGTGGTGTGGAATCTTTGATTGAGCACCCAGAGAAGATGACGCACGTGTCGGCAGAAGGCTCCGAGCTGGTGCCGCCAGCAGATCTGGTGCGCATTTCCATTGGCATCGAAGAAGTCGAAGATCTCTTGGCCGATTTCGAGCAAGCACTCGACGCGTTGGACTAACGCGCCGCTAGGGTAGAAGGCATGACTGAACAACGCACTTCTGATATACCAACCGATGAAAAAGTTGCCGTGGTTACCGGTGCTACCGGTGGCATGGGCGTCGAAATTGTTGCTAACCTCGCGGCAGATCACCACGTGTATGCCCTGGGCCGAGACCAAGCAAAGCTCGATGAATTAGCAGCTGCCCACGGGGACGCAGTCACCACCGTGGCCGTCGACCTAGCCAGTGAGCTCGATGCTCTAGATTCCGTCCTGCCCGCCTTAGAGCGCGTGGATGTGCTCGTGCACGCCGCGGCGATTGCGAATGCACTTTCCGTGGATTCAGCGCGAGTCGAGGATTGGCGCGCGCACATGGAGCTCAACGTCTACGTGCCAGCAGAGCTGACCCGAGTACTACTTCCAGGTTTGCGCAAGGCTGAGGGCACCGCCATCTTTATCAACTCCGGCGCGGGTCGCGGCGGCTTTGGCGGCAATGTTGTCTATGCGGCCACCAAGCACGCGCTGTATGCGCTCGCGGACGGTTTACGGAAATCTGAACAGGATATTCGTGTCAGCACCGTCGCACCGGGCCCAACGGATACCGCGATGCTGCAAGGACTCAACGATAACTACAATGCGGACCACGTCATTGCGCCAGCAGAAGTCGCACGCGCTATTCGCGCGGTGGTGGATGCTGGTCCGACAACGCAGTTGACCGAAGTCCAGGTGCGCCCGCGCATTGAGCTTGCCGATCGCGCATAATTCGCAGAAAGCATTGTTGTGATTATCCCTCCCTTTGCGCTGTTTATCATCGGCCTGTTGTTTATCTACAACGGGTGGCAAATGCGCACGCGGCGTCTGCAGCTTGGATCGTCGTGGGGTTTTCGGACCGAAGAAACACAAATATCCACCGCCGTGTGGAAAGAAAGCCACGCGGCTGGTGGTCTTGTGGTGATGGTCGGCGGCTTAGGCGCTGAGATTGCAGGCGCAATCCTGCTGCTGATTCCCAGCAGAGATATGACCATCAGCCTCATGGTCACTGTGTGCGCGATAACGTGGGTTGCTTTGTTGTACATGGCGGCAAAAGGCCGCGTGGTTGAGTCTGCGCAAAGAATTCATCGCCGCCAGCAGCACGCCGCTGACCCTGCCGACTCTGCGGACTCTGCAGGGGCGTGATGACGAAGTGCGAAACACTTCGCCCAAGCATTAAGCCCCGAACCTTCCACGAGGAAAGAGGTTCGGGGCTTCGAGCTGGTCAGGCAGTGCTGAAAGCTATTGCGCGTCGATAGCGCGGTTGCGCAAGGTGCGTGCCAAGCGGTCGCGCTCTTCGGTGATAACGCGACGCAAGCCAGCAGGAAGCTGGTTGTCTAAGAATTTATCGGTGGCGTCGATGGTCTCCTGTGACACGTTCCAGGCGGGGTACAGTCCCTGGACGGTGCCCAGAGCAATCTCGGTGGAACCGGCATCCCAGACCTTTTCGGCATTAGCGAAGTATTCGTCCACCGCAAAGCCTAAGTGCTTATCGGATCCCACCATGGTCAGACCTTCGAGCTTATGGCGCAGCTCAAGGTTGGACAGGGAGAGCGACATGATGTCATCCCAGACCGAGCGTTTATTCTCATCAGAATTAAATGCCGCCAGTGCCCGCAGGGAAGCCTGGTAGCCCGATGCAGTGTTATCTGCTTCGAGTTCTTCGGCCACGAGCTTCTTGACCTCATCGAAATCGCCTGCTTCTCCTGCACCAATGGCGCCATTAGCAATCAAGGCAGCAAGAGCCTTCCAGCGCAAAGCCTTATCGTCGGAAGTAGTGCGCAAGTCAACCAGGTAATCGCGGGCAGCGTCATTGAGCTCAATGCGGGTAAGAGCCTGCTTGAACACAATCGCGCGGTTATCAGCACCGTTGGCATCGGCGGCGGCTGCTTCGGTCAAGAAGGCATCGGCAAGCAATGCGAAGCCGTGATCCTCTGCCCACTGTGGGTCGGCATAGCGCGCAACGGCGGTAATGGCCTGGTTGGTGATGCGCTCTAAGACACCCATCTCGGTTTCTGCATGAAGACCGCGGGCAACCAGCTGTGCGAAATCACGTGCGCGCATGGTGCCAGCCCGCGTCATCTCCCATGCGGTGGACCAGCACAGTGTGCGCGCCATGGGGTCGGAAATCTTATCAATGTTGTTGACCACGAAATCTACGGTGGAGGGGTCAAATTCCAGCAGGGTGTAGGTCAGGTCATCATCGTTAAGCAAAACTAGCTCTGCGACGTCTTGTCCTACCAGCTCAGGAATCTCGGTGTGCTCACCGGAGATATCCACCTCAACCCGCTTGTAACGAGTGACTTTCTCACCCTCGGTGCGGTACAAGCCCACGGCAACGCGGTGGGTGCGCAAGGTATCACCGGACTGCACCACCGCGAAGGAGGTGTAGGTGCCACCTTCTTGCTCGGTCTTGGCCGCCAAGGTGTTTACCCCAGTGGTCTTTAACCATTCCGTGGCCCAGAAGGACAAGTCACGTCCCGAGGCTTCTTCCAAGTGTCCTAAGAGATCGTCAAAGGTGGCATTGCCCCAGGCGTGGGTGGTGAAGTGGCGGCGCACGCCAGCGAAGAAGTTCTCGCGACCCACATAAGCTTGTAGCTGCTTGAGCACCGAAGCGCCCTTGGCATAGGTGATGCCGTCAAAGTTTTGCTCCACGGTTTCAATATCCGAGGCATCCGTGGAAATCGGGTGCGTGGTGGGCAGCTGATCCTGCTGGTATGCCCAGGATTTTTCCACGTTGGCGAAGGTGACCCACGCGGTGTCATATTCCGTATTTTCTGCCTGGCAGATAGCAGCCGACCAGGTAGCAAAAGACTCGTTCAACCACAGGTCATCCCACCACTGCATGGTCACCAAGTCGCCGAACCACATGTGTGCGAGCTCGTGCAAGATGGTGTCAGCGCGGCGCTCGTACATGTAGTGCGTGGCCTGGGAGGAAAAGACGTACTCATCACGGATGGTGACGCAACCAGCGTTTTCCATCGCGCCGGCGTTAAATTCGGGCACGAAGATCTGGTCATACTTGCCAAAGGGATACGCGAAGCCGAAATTGGCGTGGTAAAAATCAAAACCTTGCTTGGTTTCCGTAAACAACCGCTCGGCATCGAGATGCTCTGCTAACGATGCGCGGCAGTACAGGCCCAAAGGAACTTCGAGCTGAGCTGCAGGCTGGCCTTCGGGATGCTCCACCAATTCACCGCGCCAGGTATCGGTGACCTCGTAGTAGGGGCCAGCGCACAGGGCGATGAGGTATGTCGACAGCGGGGTATCCACGGTTGCCCGCCAGGTGTTGCCCTCGCGGGTGACAGGGGAGTTGGTGATGATTTTCCAGTCCTGCGGGGCGTGGAAAGTCAACGAGTAGGTTGCCTTCATATCCGGCTGGTCGAAGCAGGCAAAGACGCGCTTGGCATCCGCTGTTTCAAACTGGGTGTACAAATACACCTGGTCGTCTACTGGATCAACGAAGCGGTGCAAGCCTTCGCCTGTGCGCGAGTAGGCGATCTTGGCGTGGACTTTGAGCTCGTATTCGGCATGTTCCAACCCCGACAACGCGATGCCGTAGGTGGGGTTGTATGCATCCAATGGCAAGGGGATGCCGTTGAGGCGGGCGTCGATGATTTCATCCGCGCGCAGGTCAATAAACGTAGAACCTGGTTGCTTGGCGTGAAAGTTTACGGTGGTCACCGACGTGAAATATTGCTCATCACGCAGGTCTAATTGCACGTCATAATGAGCGACGTCGATTAGGTCAGAGCGGTGCGATGCTTCATCGCGGGTGAGGTTTACTGAGGTCATATACGGTAATGCTCCTTGGTTGGAATTTGTGGATATGCTCGGTTGTTGTACAAGGCGACATATTCATCTTATGCATAGGAGTTTAATAAGTGTCTCAGTCTGTGAAATTTTGGTTCGATGTTACATGCCCGTTCGCGTGGGCTACTTCCCGCTGGATTAAGGAAGTAGAAAAGGTTCGCGATATTGAGGTGGAATTCGTACCAATGTCACTTGCGGTCCTCAACGACGGCCGTGACCTGCCCGAAGATTATGCCAACATGATGAAAGCCGCGTGGGGACCAGCACGTGTTTTTGCCAAGGTAGCTACCGAAGAACCAGCCAAGGTTGATGATCTTTACACCACGCTTGGCAACAAGCTGCACGGTGAAGAACAAGGCGGCAAGCACGACTTTGGCGCTTATGATGAGCTGATTAAGGAAGCATTGGCAGAAACCGGCTTGAATGCGTCCTACGCTGATGTTGCCAATACCGAAGAAGTCGATGAGCAGCTGCGCGCTTTCCACAATGAAGGCATCAACTCCGTGGGCGATGAGGTAGGAACCCCAGTGCTGAAGCTAGGCGATACTGCGTTCTTTGGCCCAGTCATTACCCGCATTCCGACCGGTGAAGAAGCCGGCGAGATCTTCGATGCGGCATTCCGCTTGGCGCAGTACCCATACTTCTTCGAGATCAAGCGTTCCCGCACCGAAAACCCTCAGGTCAGCAACAAAAACAAGTAAAACTAGGGGAAGCTCGTAACACTTGACGCGGGATCCCACAGCATTTTTGTTGCATGAACCAACGCGCATGCCAACCATTGTTAGTATGGATGGCATGCGCGTTTACTTAGGAGCAGACCATGCAGGGTTCGAGACCAAAAATCTTATTAAAGAACACCTGACCAGCCAAGGCCACGATGTCATTGACTGTGGCGCACATGTTTATGACGCTGAGGATGACTACCCAGCTTTTTGTATTGAAGCCGCACTGTGCACCGTTAATGACCCAGGGTCATTGGGTATCGTCCTCGGTGGCTCCGGCAACGGCGAGCAGATCGCCGCTAATAAGGTCAAGGGCGCACGCTGTGCCCTGGCATGGTCACCGGAGACCGCACGCCTGGCGCGTGAGCACAACAATGCCCAGCTCATTGGCATTGGTGGCCGCATGCACTCGGCAGAAGAAGCACTGGCTATCGTGGATGCTTTCTTAGACCAGGAATGGTCACAGGCAGAGCGTCACCAGCGCCGCATTGATATCTTGGCCGAATATGAGCGCACCCAGATTGCACCTGAGGTGCCTGAAGTACCAGAGGCTTAAACTTTAACTAATAACCACATAAATTATGCCCGCGTCGTTTCTTCCTCAAAGAAGAAATAACGTGGGCACATGCTTTTCGATGTTTTAAGCTCTAGCTGAACTCATCTGGATCATTACCGACGCGGCCGTCCTCGCCCTCATCCAAGCTATTGATGGCCAGCATCTGGTCATCGTCAAGCTCGAAATCGAAAATATCGAAGTTCTCGCGCATCCGCTCCGGAGTCACGGTCTTAGGAAAGACGATGACATTATTTTGTAGGTGCCATCGCAAAACAACCTGCGCTGGGGTTTTGCCATGTGCTTCTGCAGCGGCCACGATGTCTTCGTTTTCCAACAGGTCAGTCTTGTTTTGGCCCAGCGGACCCCATGATTCCACCTTGATGCCGTGGACGCGGCCAGCGTCTACTTCTTTCCAGCGCGCGAAGTAGGGGTGGAGCTCAATTTGATTGACCGCGGGGCTGACCTTGGAAACCATCGATAGGTCTTCCAGATTCTGCACGGTGAAGTTCGCGACACCAATGGATTTAGCCAGGCCTTGTTCTTGGGCATTTTCCAAGGACTTCCACGCGGCCTTGAAGTTGCCGGTTCGCGTCGATGGCCAGTGGATGAGGTACAGGTCCACGTAGTCCAGACCTAGTTTGTCCAAGGATTCCTGCAGGGCTGCTTCGGCGTCTTCATGGCGGTCATTCCACAGCTTGGTGGTAATAAACAGCTCTTCCCGGGGAATGCCAGACTTAGCGATGGCCGCCCCAACGCCTTCCTCATTGCCATAGGCAGCGGCAGTGTCGATATGGCGGTAGCCCACCTTCAATGCCTCCGCGACCATCTCCTCGGTTTCTTCCGGCTCGATTTTGAACACACCATAACCGAGCTGCGGAATAGTATTGCCGTCATTGAGGGTGACGGTCGGGACGATCGACGGATCAAATTCAGAAGTTGTGTGTTGTTGGCTCATGACATCGAGAATACGCGGAAATTGTGCATGAGAAAGGGGCCAGTCCCGACTGACTCACGGTCTGTGAGTAGAACTAGGACTGACCCCTAAAGCGCTGCGGTGGATTGAGGCGATTTCTAACTACTAGAAGTCAAAGCCGAAGTCGAAGATGCCTCCGCCGTCTTCGCCACCGAAGAGGCCGCCACCGTCGCCTCCGAACAGGCCACCGCCGTCACCCATGTCGCCGCCATCACCCATATCTCCACCAGCGTCGCCCATATCGCCGCCGTCGCCCATGTCTCCACCGGCATCACCGACTTCGCCAGCGGCCGCAGCTTCACCGGAGTAGCCCACGCCAGCCATGCCCATAAACATGGCGTTGAACATCATGGAATAGCCCATCATCCACACGCCAGTGGCCATGGCATCTGCCCACCAGGGGCGGGAGTACCAACCGGCGGGAACGGGACGTCCAGCAACCGTGCCGCCTGGGTAGTAATTCGGAGTGTCTTCCGAGGCATAAGGAGAAGCCGTAATGGTCTGACCATCTTCTGCTTCCACGGTGCGCGTTTCAGTAACCTTGCCAGCGGAGCGTTGGCCCTCCAGGGGAGGAAGATCCGGGCCCGCATTCATACCCATGATCTCTCGAGCAGCGGCTACATAGTGCATGCCCTCCAGCGCTGATTCTCGCGCAAGCTTTGCTTGCTTCGAGGAGGTCGCCTGCGCCAGCGCGGAGTTCGCGGCGGTAAAGCGCTCGGAGGCATCAGCCATTGCCTGGGTTGATGCTTTATCGGTGCCAGAAATTTGCATCACCTGGCCGCCAAGGCGCTCGGTCCAACGCTGCGCATCGGCGTGCGCATCGGCGAATTCGCGGCGCTCCCGTTCTTCGGCATTCTTTTTAGAATTCTTCGAAGACATGTACCAGGCACCGCCGCCGAGGACAGCGAGAATTAATAGAAATTCCATAGTTGGCGTTCACTTCCCACAATTGTTTTATTGTCTGTCTAGATCAACGTCTGCTACCAGCTTAAAGTTCCACAGCGCACAAAGAAAGCATTCGCCCGCGCCACGGGTGTACAAACAATCCAGATGCCTGGGACACAGCAACCGGAGTACCGGAGATTGGTGAGGAGATTTCCGGGACAAATAAGGAATAAGTGGGGGTCATTTTGGAATGAGATAACTACGTCAGTTAAGATATCTAACGCACATCAAAATGATGCGTTATGGGAATGTCGTATAGTGGCTAATACCTCAGCCTTCCAAGCTGAAGACGCGGGTTCGATTCCCGTCATTCCCTCCAGTAAACACCGGCTTTAACCAGTAAGAATGGTTGAGCCGGTATTTTTCTATCCCTACTTCAATCCCTTTAGCTTCGCCTAGTCCCAGATTTAGTCCTGTATGCCAAAAATGGTGTCTGGATCATCTTGAATAACGGCGGCTGGTGATGAGGGTCAAGTAGAGAGCGGTGAGTGGCTAGCCATCGACAAGCAGGCGACGCCATACGTATTGATTTGCTGAGCATTTCCTGGTGAATACAGTTAGAAGTTGATGCTCCCAAGTTCGCGGCAAGAAATCGTGGTACCGGCTGACCTGCTCTTATCGGAAAATGAGTGGTCTTTTCTGGGGCGGATTTGTAGCTTTAAAACTTCCTAGGCTAGAGTTATCAAACGTACGCAGCACGGAGGCAAACTCCGGTGGCTACATACGGGGCGTGGCGCAGTTTGGTAGCGCACCTGCTTTGGGAGCAGGGGGTCGCAGGTTCAAATCCTGTCGCCCCGACGTATGGGGTCTGGGAAACCTTTTCAAAAGGATTTCCCAGACCCCTTTACTGTTTGTAAAAGGCGTTTGGTAAATTAAGCAGTTGACAATTTCTAAACACTGCAGCAGTTAGTAAATGCAGACTACTAATCAGGAGAAATACTCGTGAAGACTACCGTGGACAAGCTGAGCGACACCCGCGTCAAGCTCACCGTCAACGTTCCGTTCGCTGAGCTCGACAAGGAAATCGACCAGGCTTACTCTGCGATTGCGCAGCAGGTACAAATTCCGGGTTTCCGTAAGGGTAAAGCTCCCCGCCAGTTGATTGATGCGCGCTTCGGCCGCGGCGCAATGCTGGAGCAGGTCGTCAATGACATGCTGCCTTCCCGCTACGAGCAGGCAGTGAACGAAAATGACCTCAAGGTCATCGGCCAGCCAAACATCGATATTCCTAAGGTTGAAGACAACGACTTCGTTGAATTCACCGCTGAGGTTGATGTTCGCCCAGAGATTGAAATCCCTGACTTCTCTAAGATTTCCGTTACTGTTCCAGCTTTGGCTGTTTCGGATGAAGACGTTGAGAACGAACTCAACGAACTCGCGGAGCGTTTTGGTGAGCTCAAGGACACCAAGCGCAAGCTGAAGACCGGTGACTTCGCAATCATCGACATCGACGCTGAAGTTGATGGCGAAAAGGTTTCTGAGGTTTCCACCGAGGGCTTGTCCTACCGTGTTGGCGATGATGACTTGATCAAGGGCCTTGATACCGCTCTGCGCGGCATGAAGAGCGAAGAGGACAACGAGTTCTCCGCCACCATCGAATCCGGTGAGCACAAGGACAAGGAAGCCACCATCAAGGTTCACGTCCAGCAGACCAAGGAGCGCAAGCTTCCTGAGCTCGACGATGAATTTGCACAGATGGCGTCTGAGTTCGACACCATCGAGGAGCTGCGCGAAAACACCAAGACTGGCTTGGAAGAGTCCAAGAAGAACGACCAGGCTGTTGCTGTTCGCGACGAAGTGCTCAAGGCTGCTTTGGCAGAGGTTTCCTTCGAGCTTCCACAGTCGGTTGTCGATGAGCAGGTTCACGCTCAGCTGCACCAGATCTTGGGCGAGATGGCACACGACGACGCTGCGCTGACCCGCCTGCTCGAGGCACAGGGCACCACCCGTGAAGAATTCGATAAGGAATCTCGCGAGTCTGCAGAAGAGTCCGTTCGCACCCAGCTGTTCCTGGACACCTTGGCTGATGTTGAAGAGCCAGAGGTATCCCAGCAGGAGCTGAGCGACCACATTCTGTTCACCGCTCAGTCCTACGGCATGGACCCGAACCAGTTCATCCAGCAGATTTCCTCCAACGGTCAGATCGGCAACCTGTTCTCCGACGTTCGTCGTGGCAAGGCACTTGCAGCTGCTATCTGCCGCGTTGAAGCGAAGGACGATGAAGGCAACGCCGTCGACGTTGAGCAGTACTTCGGTGAAGAAGACGCTAACGACTCCACTGCAGACACCGCTGCGGATGAGTCCAAGGCAGAAGAGACCTCCACCGACGAGGCATAAATCGCGCGCATTATGTGCAGTTGATTGAGATGAAGGACCTAGCTTGAGTGCTAGGTCCTTTTTCGATCTGTAAGCAGTACCTAATGTGAAACCGTGTCGGTCAACTGGCGACATGGCGGCATCGGCAGTGGTGTGACCTGTTGAACTTCCGTGCGCTATTTTCCGAGGAGCGGTAACGCTATCAGCGAACAAGCCCTATTTTTGTCGCATGGACAATCCAAGTTTAAGTAGGGTAGGTGCCATTGACATTGAAGAAGTGTTTCTTTGATGCCAAGAATAAAATTTAGAACTGACAAGGAGTATTAACCATGTCTGACAAGCCTCAGATGACCTCCCCGAGCGCAGGTATGAACCTGGGAGACAGCGTTTACGAGCGCTTGCTTAGTGAGCGCATCATCTTCTTGGGCACCCAGGTCGATGATGAGATTGCGAACAAGCTGTGCGCGCAGATCCTGCTACTTTCCGCAGAGGATCCAACTCGCGATATTTCGCTCTACATTAACTCCCCAGGCGGTTCCGTCACCGCAGGCATGGCGATCTACGACACCATGAAGTACTCGCCTTGTGATATCCGCACCTACGGCATGGGCCTTGCGGCATCGATGGGCCAGTTCCTGCTTTCTGGCGGCACCAAAGGCAAGCGCTTTGCACTGCCACACGCACGCATCATGATGCACCAGCCATCCGCTGGTGTTGGCGGTACTGCATCAGATATTGCAATTCAGGCGGAGCAGTTTGCTGCGACGAAGCGCGAGATGGCAGAACTTATTGCAGAACACACCGGACAGACCTTTGAGCAGATTACCAAGGACTCTGACCGTGACCGCTGGTTTACTGCAGATCAGGCGAAGGAATACGGCATCGTCGACCATGTCATTGATGCTGCATCCGGACCAATTAGCAACTAAGGGATAAAGGAGAAACTCATTATGTCTAACTTCAAGATGCCTTCATCCCGCTACGTACTGCCGTCATTTATTGAGCAGTCCGCGCAGGGAACGAAAGAAACAAACCCATACTCGAAGCTCTTCGAAGAGCGAATTATCTTCCTCGGCACTCAGGTCGATGACACCTCCGCCAATGACATCATGGCGCAGCTGCTCGTCCTCGAGGGCATGGACCCAGACCGCGACATCACGATGTACATCAACTCACCAGGTGGCTCGTTCACCGCGTTGATGGCCATCTATGACACCATGCGCTACGTGCGTCCTGATGTACAGACTGTGTGCTTGGGACAGGCTGCATCCGCTGCCGCTGTCCTTCTTGCAGCAGGTGCTCCCGGCAAGCGCGCAGCGCTTCCGAACTCTCGCGTCTTGATTCACCAGCCAGCAACCCAGGGCACCCAGGGCCAGGTTTCCGACTTGGAGATTCAGGCAGCAGAGATTGAGCGCATGCGTCGCCTGATGGAAAATACTCTGGCTGAGCACACCGGCCGTACTGCTGAGCAGGTTCGTATTGATACTGACCGCGACAAGATTCTGACCGCCGAAGAAGCCGTCGAATACGGCATCATCGACCAGGTCTTTGATTACCGCAAGCTCAACGCCTAATTGCTCAGTGCGTGCGTTTGATTGCACAGCATTATGGCATTGATAGATGGGGATGGTTTATATAAACCATCCCCATTGGTCGTTTTACCGACATGGCCGTCGCCTTCGCGGGAGAGCCGGACGAAAAGCATGTAAAATCCCAACTAGTGAGAAAGTAGACCCGAAAGTCTCTTTGTTCTTTACTTCACTACAAACACCACTTTGTTGGGTGCTTAATTGTCGGGGGTGGAGAGGCTAGTTTGAGTCACTCGCACGGTGGGGACGAAGAAAATTACTCGTGAACAATATTGCGTTTACTGCAGTCACAAGCACAAAATGCCCGATCTTCATTTGAAGTAGGTTTGCTTAATCGGGGATAATTTCGGTGAATCCAAGCTTTGAGACGCAATAATATTCCTGTGAACAAACAGCTTTGAGCTGGGGAAAGATCGAGTTGATGATTTTGTTCACGGCTTTGTGTTGTGTTCCAATTAACTACATGTCTTCTACTCAAACACAAGCTGGCGCGGATGATCAGAACCGCGCAAAAGAGCCGGAGGAGAGACAATTCTTCGGCCATCCTTGGGGTCTAGCTAACCTCTTCGGCGTTGAAATGTGGGAGCGCTTTAGCTTCTACGGCATGCAAGCCATCGTCTTGCTGTACATGTACTACTCCGTCACCGACGGCGGTCTGGGCATTCCGCAAGCGACCGCAGCATCAATTGTTGGTGCTTATGGTGGTTTGGTCTACATGGCGTGCCTGTTGGCCTCAATCGCTGCCGATAAACTGTTTGGCTCAGAACGCACCTTGTTCTACTCGGCCGTAATGGTCATGTTGGGCCACATTGCTCTGGCAGTAATTCCTGGAATTCCTGGTCTGGGCATCGGTCTTGTTTTGATTGCCATTGGTTCCGGTGGCGTGAAAACTACCGCGCAGGTTGTGCTCGGCTCTTTGTACTCCAAGGCTGATCCACGCCGTGATGGTGGTTTCTCCATCTTCTATATGGGCATTAACATCGGTGCGCTGATTGGACCGATTCTTACCACCGCTATGTGGGGCTGGAAGGGCTTCCACTGGGGCTTTGGTATCGCGGCCGTAGGTATGGCTGCTGGTCTTATCCAGTACACGTTGATGCGCAAGCACACGATTAAAGATGCTGGCCACGATGTGCCGAACCCGGCAACGAAAAGCCAGCTATCCACTGCGATCATTGCCATTGTCGTCATTGTTGCGGTCTCCGTAGTGCTTTTGGCTACTGGCACCGTCAAGATGGATTGGTTGGCCAATATTGTCACTGTGGTTGCCTTGGTAGCAGCAATCATCTTGTGGGTACAGATGTATCGCTCTGAACTGACAACGCCGCAAGAGCGCAAGCGCCTCATTGGCTTTATCCCCATGTTCGTTTCCGGTGTGCTGTTCTTTGCTATCTTCCAGCAGCAGTTCACGGTCTTGACTATCTATTCGGATATGCGCCTGGACCGCAACTTCTTCGGTTGGGGAATTCCACCGTCACTGGTGCAGTCCATTAACCCAATTTTCATCATCGTTTTCTCTGGTGTCTTTGCCGCAGTGTGGACCAAGCTAGGAAAGCGTCAGTGGTCAACACCGGTTAAATTCGGTGTCGCTAATGTCATCATTGGCGTATCCCTGTTCTTCTTCCTGCCATTTTCCGGCGGTGCGGCAAACTCCACTCCGATGATTGCAATTGTGTGGATCTTGTTCCTATTCACCATGGGTGAGCTGATGCTTTCTCCAGTGGGCAACTCCTTGGCAACCAAGGTGGCGCCAGAAGCTTTCCCTTCCCGCATGATGGCGGTGTGGATGATGGCAGTGTCCATCGGTACGTCGTTGGCAGGTTCTTTGGCGTCCTTCTACGACCCATCTGATGCCGCGGCGGAAAACTCCTTCTTTATTACCCTCGGTGTTGTTTCCGTCATCCTGGGCATCATTTTGCTCGTTATCAGCAAATGGGTAGTCAAGCAGTTCGCGACCTTCCGTTAAAGCTAACTGCCGGCACACCTGATTAGTTCGTCCGGTTTATACCAGCAGCGACCAGTTACCTGATTTAAATCTTGGGTAACTGGTCGTTGTGTGTTTTCCGAAGGGCTCGTTCTTTCTTCCCGTTGGTGCAGCGTGGAGGTATCGGATGGTTGGCGCTAGCTGGCGATGGAATGACTACGATGGATGTCGCGTTGGTATGGAATGGACTCCATTTACTAAGGTGGAATAAATAAGGTGCGGCGGGGAGAAGTCGACGTCGCATCATCGATGATGGTAGCAAATTACAGCAACCATCAGTAGACTTCGAGCTCCAAATTCTTCAAGTAGAAAGATCTTCATGGCACGTATGCAAGAAAGCGCTGACCTGCTTAAGTGTTCCTTCTGTGGCAAGAGCCAGAAGCAAGTTAAGAAGCTGATCGCCGGTGGCGGTGTGTACATTTGTGATGAGTGCATTGAGCTCTGCAATGAAATCATTGAAGAAGAACTTGGTGCAGCTCAGGCTGCTGCCGCTGAAAGCGAAGAAAAGAAGCTTCCACGCCCGTCGGAAATTTCGTCCTTCCTCGACAAGTACGTTATTGGCCAAGATGCGGCCAAGCGTGTGTTGTCGGTAGCGGTGTACAACCACTACAAGCGCATCAAGGCTGAAGAGTCTCAGGCTGCTGCAGCGTCGAGCAGCCGGAAATCTGCTAAGGCTGATGAAGAAGTTGAGATTTCCAAGTCCAATATCTTGATGCTTGGACCTACTGGTTCCGGTAAGACCTACCTTGCGCAAACTCTCGCGCGCATGTTGGACGTTCCTTTCGCTATCGCTGACGCCACGTCTTTGACTGAGGCGGGTTACGTCGGCGAGGACGTGGAAAACATCCTGCTCAAATTGCTGCAGGCAGCGGACTTTGATGTGGACCGAGCAAGCCGCGGCATTATCTATGTCGATGAGGTAGATAAGATTTCACGCAAGTCGGATAATCCATCGATAACGCGTGATGTTTCCGGTGAAGGTGTACAGCAGGCATTGTTGAAGATCTTGGAAGGCACCGTTGCCTCCATCCCGCCACAAGGTGGGCGTAAGCATCCGAACCAAGAGTTCATCCAGCTAGATACTTCGAATATCTTGTTCATTGTCGCTGGTGCTTTCGCTGGCCTAGAAAAGGTCATTGCAGAGCGCGTGGGCAAAAAGGGCGTGGGCTTTGGCTCTAAGCTCGACACCCAAGAAGAGCGCGAACGCGTGGATATGTTTGAAAAGGTCCGCCCAGAAGACTTGGTGAAGTTTGGTCTGATCCCAGAGTTCATCGGTCGTCTGCCCGTAGTAGCGACTGTGGAAAATCTTGACCAGGACTCTTTGGTCAAGGTCTTAACGGAGCCCAAGAACTCCTTGGTCAAGCAGTACCAGCGCCTGTTTGAAATGGACGGGGCACACTTGGATATCGAACCGGGTGCTTTGAACGAAATCGCGGACTTGGCGTTGGAACGTAAGACCGGTGCGCGTGGTTTGCGCGCCATCCTGGAAGAACTGCTGGTGCCGGTCATGTATGACTTGCCGGATCGTGATGATATCGACACGGTCCGTTTGACCGCAGAAGCTGTACGCGGTGAGGCAGAGCCTGAGTTTATTTACTCAGATTCAGAGGAAAAGGCTTCTTAACTCGTACCGCACCGTTAATTAAATAAAGAGCCCAGTTCACAATGAATGAACTGGGCTCTTTGTTTGTCTAGGGCAGGATTAAGAGAATATTTCGTCGTCGCCGTCGTCGTAAATGCTGGCGGGGGAATCCGTCTTGGACTCAGAGGCGTCTTCTTCGAGGTAGCTTTGATGCCCGCTATCGGGAATGTTGGAGGTCAAGAAGGCAAGCACCATATCCACCACCAGGCGGTGGAGGCCGCGAATATTCTCGTCCGAATATAGATCAACGCCGAAGAGGTTTTGCGTGCTGCCATGCGTTGCCACGGGCAGCAAGGTCATGGATGTAATCAGCAGGTAGAGATCATTAGCGGAGATTCCAGGGCGGAACGCACCGGAGTCTTGCCCCAGCATCAGCAGACGGTTGAGGTGCAACATCACGCTGGAGACATCAGCTATTTCTGTCAGCTCCGCGGTATCCAAGACAGGGTGGGTATTTTCTTCGACCAGCATGCGCAGCGAATCCTGATTATTCATGGACAAATCAAAAAGGCAATCGACTAATTTACGCATGCCTTCCACGGGCACGGCAGAATCAATGACCATCTGTTCACTTGGGGGCTGCAATTTATCCAGCGCGGTGATGAGGCTCTGCAAATAAAGGCCCTTTTTATCGCCAAAGTGATAATGGATCATGCGCTTAGACATTCCGGATTTGCGGGAGATGTCTTCAATTTTGGTGCGCTCGAAGCCATCGTGTGCAAATTCCGTGATGGCAACCGCAATGACTTCTTCAACAGTCACATTGGCCGAAGCTTCAACGTGGTCATTGGTGGTCATCGTGTGCACTTCTCCCTGCGTGTAGTTTTACTCATACACATAATCCAGATTAAAAATGTGATGGTGTGCCCAAACAGTAGGTACGGGCTAAAGTCAGGCTAAAATTTTGGAACTTTCAATCATACGTACTTTCCTCTATCGTGCCGCAAATGAGTCTTTCGTGTTGCCTTTAACCAGCATTTGCCTTCGTATGGGGCAAAATCCCAGGAAAAATGGGGGTAATGGTGTAGCCAAAAGTGAGCTTTGTGTGTGGTTTTGGGGGTGGGACACGTCGTAGAAAACTCAACTAGACTGGCCGGCACATAGTCACTCGGCGGTGCGCACCACAGCTGGACTCGGCGTCAGTACGGAGCAGCCCTGCGTGAGAAGGTTTGTCAGAAAGGTCTAGTACTATGCCCAAGCCTGAAAAACTACTCGATCCAGTCAAAGTTGCTGTTACCGGTGCGGCCGGAAATATTGCTTATTCTTTGTTGTGGCGTCTTGCTGCGGGGGAGGTCTACGGTCCGCAACAGCCAATTTCGCTTCACCTGCTAGAAATTGAGGCAGCCCAGCAGGCAGCGCGTGGGGTGGAAATGGAATTGTTGGATTCAGCTTTTCCTTTGCTCGCCGATATTAAGGTCACCACAGATCCGCGCGAGGCCTTTGAGGATGTCTCCGCGGCTTTTCTCGTGGGTGCGCAACCACGCAGCAAAGGCATGGAACGCTCGGATCTGCTCATGGCTAATGCCGCCATCTTTTCCGAGCAAGGGGCAGCTTTAAATGAGGTCGCCCGGCGTGATGTGCGCGTCGTCGTGGTGGGAAACCCTGCCAACACCAATGTGCTCATCGCATCGTCCAACGCACCGGATTTGGACCCACAGCGATTTACCGCGCTGATGCGGCTGGACCATAATCGCACCGTATCCCAGCTTTCGTCCAAGTTGCACCTACCCGTGGCTGATTTCGCGCGCATCGCGGTGTGGGGCAATCACTCGGCCTCGCAGTTTCCAGATATCAGCTACGCCACAGCAGGCGATAAGAAGGTCACGGAGCTGGTGGATACGCAGTGGGTCGAAGATTATCTCATCCCCACGGTTGCCCGCCGCGGTGCAGAAATTATCGAAGTGCGAGGTAGTTCCTCGGCGGCATCGGCAGCCGCAGCAGCCATTGACCACATGCGGGATTGGGTCCACGGGGTCGAAGACCCAGCGCACTGGCGGACAGCTGGTGTTTATTCCGATGGTTCCTATGGCATCGCGGAAGGGCTCTTTGTTGGTTTCCCCACGCGCGCAGTAGCCGGGGACTGGGAGATTGTGGCTGACTTAGAGGTAACAGATGCCCAACAAGCCCGCATTCAAGCATCGGTGGAGGAGCTGAAAGCAGAGCGTGACATGGTGGCTGACCTGCTGAAGTAATAGAAGTCCCTGCAGTGTAGAATCGTCCGTGTGACTGAGGAAAATAAGATTATTGGTACCAATCGCGCAGACGCTCTTCCTAAGTCCTGGGAACCCCAGGCAGTAGAGTCAGCACTGTATGAAGGCTGGGTTGAAAAGGGCTACTTTAAGCCGGATGAAGATCCTGACAAGGAGCCTTTTTCCATTGTCTTGCCGCCACCTAATGTGACGGGGCAATTGCACATGGGCCATGCGCTGGACCACACTCTTATGGACTCGATTATCCGCCGCAAGCGCATGCAGGGCTACTCCGCGTTGTGGCTGCCAGGCTATGACCACGCGGGCATTGCCACGCAGACCAAGGTCGAAGCGCGCCTGAAGGAGACCGAAGGCAAGTCGCGCTGGGATTATGAACGCGAAGAGTTCATCAACAAGGTCTGGGAGTGGAAGGATGAGTACGGCAAAACCATCACGTCCCAGATGAAGGCGATCGGAGATTCTGTCGATTGGTCTCGCGAACGCTTTACGCTTGACGATGGCCTCTCGCGCGCCGTTCAAACCATCTTTAAGCAGCTTTTCGATGCCGGGATGATCTACCAGGCCAACCGCTTGGTTAACTGGTCACCGGTTCTGGAGACTGCGGTCTCTGATATCGAGGTTGTCTACAAAGACGTCGAAGGCGAATTAGTTTCCCTGCGCTATGGCTCCTTAAATGATGATGAGCCGCACATGATCGTGGCCACCACGCGTGTGGAAACCATGCTCGGTGACGTGGCGATTGCCGTGCACCCAGACGATGAGCGCTACGCGGATCTTATCGGCCACGAGTTTGACCACCCCTTCCGTGATGATCTAAAACTCAAGGTCGTCGCTGATGATTATGTGGATCCTGAATTCGGCTCAGGCGCGGTGAAAATTACCCCGGCGCATGATCCTAATGACTACGCCATGGGCAACCGTCATGATCTGGATATGCCCTCGATCATGGACACCACGGGTCATATTGCTTATACCGGCACCCAATTTGATGGCATGTCGCGCGAAGAAGCCCGTGTAAAGGTACGCGAGGCATTGGCCGAGCAAGGTCGAATCGTCAAAGAGGTGCGCCCGTATGTGCACTCGGTCGGGCACTCGGAGCGCTCCGGTGAGGCGATTGAGCCGCGGTTGTCACTGCAGTGGTTCGTGGCAGTAGAAAAGCTGGCGAAGATGTCAGCCGCTGCGGTGCGCGCTGGTGATACGAAGATTCACCCAGAGGCTCAGGAAGCCCGCTTCTTTGAGTGGGTCGATAACATGCATGACTGGACTATTTCCCGTCAGCTGTGGTGGGGACACCGTATCCCGATTTGGTATGGACCAGAAGACGCGGATGGCAACCGCGACATCATCTGTCTTGGTCCTGATGAGACGGCTCCAGAAGGCTATGAGCAGGATCCAGACGTGCTGGATACCTGGTTCTCCTCGGCGCTGTGGCCATTTTCTACCTTGGGTTGGCCAGAAAAGACTCCAGATTTGGAGAAGTTCTACCCAACAAACGTGCTGGTCACCGGCTATGACATCATCTTCTTCTGGGTAGCTCGCATGATGATGTTCGGTACCTTTGCTTCCACCGAAACCCCAGAGCTGTTGGGCACCGGGGACGACGGTCGCCCACAGGTTCCATTCCGTGATCTCTACTTGCACGGTCTGGTCCGCGATGAGCACGGGCGCAAGATGTCGAAGTCTTTGGGCAACGGCATTGACCCGATGGATTGGGTTCGTGACTATGGTGCGGATGCTTTGCGCTTTACCTTGGCGCGTGGCGCTAACCCCGGCACTGACTTGCCGCTGGGCAGCGACGCTGCGGCATCGGCACGTAACTTTGCCACCAAGTTATTCAACGCCACCAAGTTCGCGTTGATGAACGGTGCAGGCATCGATGTTCTGCCCAATCGCGATGAGCTTACCGATGCCGACCGGTGGATCCTCGACCGCGCCGAAGACGTGCGCGTGCGCGTCGATGCCTACTTGGACGACTATCAGTTCAGCCGCGCCAATGAGCTGCTGTATCACTTTGCGTGGGATGAGCTGTGTGACTGGTACGTAGAAATTGCCAAGACCCAGATTCCACGCGACGGCGTATCGGCGACTGGACGCAATACCCAGGTCGTACTGGGCCGAGTACTCGATGTTGTCTTGCGTCTGCTGCACCCAACCATGCCTTTTGTCACCGAAGTGCTGTGGCAGGCATTGACCAATGGCCAGCAGGAAGAATCCATCATGATTGCGCCGTGGCCAACCGCTGCTGATACCAACGGTGGCGCAACGACCGATGAGGTCGCGCTGCGTCGTATGGAAGATGCAGAAAAGCTCATTACCGAGTTGCGTCGTTTCCGCGCGGACCAAGGCGTCAAGCCTTCCCAGAAGGTTCCGGGCCGTTTGGACTTCCCAGCAGTAGATCTGCAAAACCAAGAAGGCTTGGTACGAAACCTGGCCAATATCACCGCGCCCGAAGAAGACTTCACCGCCTCTGCAACCGTCGAGGTCCGTCTCTCCCAGGGCACCGTGGAGATTTCCTTGGATACCTCCGATGCCATCGACGTTGATGCTGAACGCAAACGCTTGGAAAAGGACTTGTCCAAGGCATTAAAGGAGCTGGATCAAACCAGCTCGAAGCTCGGCAATGAAGCGTTCCTGTCCAAGGCACCGGAGCATGTCGTGGCGAAAATCCGCGATCGTCAAACCGTGGCGCAGGAAGAAGTAGAGCGCATTAACACCCGTTTGGAGGCCTTGAAGTAGTGACTAACTCAGGTGAAGACGACGACCGTAACGGCCAGAACCGTGACAGCCAGAATGGCGAAGCCGATAGCGTCGATAAGCGCCAGCAAGCGGCGAAGGACATGCTCGACGATTTAATCGAGCAATCCGGCGCGGAGTCAACCGGTGAAGAGTATGAAATCGTCGATGCTCTCGCCGAGGGAACCGAAGATAGCCCCGTCGAAATCACCGAGTCAGGTTTAAAACTCAACCTTAGTTTCGGTGATGAGGACGAGTATTCCGACGTCGCACCAGAAGAAGTCAGCGAAGCAGAACTTGCGGCTTTAGCCGCGGTGGAAGCAGAGCTGAATCTGCGCTGGCCGGAAACTAAGTTGGAACCATCGCTGGATCGCATCGAAATGCTCATGGACCTGTTGGGCAATCCGGAGCGAACCTTTGATGTCATCCAAGTTGCGGGTACCAATGGAAAATCTTCGACTGCGCGCATGATTGATTCGCTGCTGCGGGGCTTCCACCGCCGCGTCGGGCTGGTGACAAGCCCGCATCTGCAGCGCGTGACCGAACGCATCGGAATTGATGGCAAGCCCATCCACCCACGCGATTACGTGCGGATCTGGGAAGAAATCAAGCCCTATGTCGAGATGGTGGACAAGGCTTCCGAAGCTGAGGGCGGACCTGCGATGAGCAAGTTTGAAGTCCTCGTCGGTATTTCCTACGCGGCTTTTGCCGATGCTCCCATCGACGTAGCCGTGGTGGAAGTAGGCATGGGCGGTACGTGGGATGCCACCAATGTGGTCAACGCAGATATTGCCGTTATCATGCCGATTGGCCTCGACCACACGGATTATCTGGGTGAGACTTTGACCGAGATTGCTGGCGAAAAGGCTGGCATTATCAAGGCGCGCCCGGAATCTGATGATTTTGCGGAACCACAAGAAAATATCGCCATTATTGCGGAACAAGACGAAGAAGCGATGGAAGTCGTGCTGCAGCGCACCGTCGACGTCGATGCCGGTGTAGCTCGCGCGGGCAGCGAATTCGCCGCCGTGGAATCACGCATTGCAGTTGGCGGCCAGCAGGTCAATATCCAGGGCTTGGGCGGCATGTATGAAGATATCTTCATCCCTTTGCATGGTGAGCACCAGGCACGAAATGCCGCCGTGGCACTCGCTGCTGTGGAGGCATTCTTCGGTGCATCCTCGGGACACCCGTTGGATATTGCGAATGTGCGCAATAGCTTTGCACAGACCATTAGCCCCGGGCGCCTCGAGCGCGTCCGCACCTCACCGACGACCTTCATTGATGCCGCGCACAACCCGCACGGGGCCATTGCCTTGGGCAAAGCACTCGACCGTGACTTTGATTTCGCACGGCTTATCGGTGTGGTTGGCGTGCTCGGCGATAAAGACGAACTGGGAATCTTGCAGGCTCTAGAGCCTTTCCTGTCCGAGGTTGTCATTACCCAAAACACTTCACCGCGTGCCCTTGATGCTTATGAGCTCGCAGAAACTGCCCGCGATGTCTTTGGTGAGGAACGAGTCTATGTCGCAGACGATCTCCCAGCGGCATACGCGCAGGCTGTGGAATTGGCTGAGGATGCGGAGATTCAATCGGGCTCAGGTATCGTCATAACCGGATCTGTAGTCACCGCTGGCGAAGCTCGCGCGATGTTTGGAAAGGAACCGGCATGACAAACAATCAGAATTCTCCGGAAGATCTCAGCCCTCTTGGCATGGGGCATGCGCCCGCCAAGGATCCTCTCAAGGGATTCAACGGCATGGTCTCGGCAACTCTGGTGCTCGAAGCCATGTCCATCTTCCTCGGCCTGCTCGTGGTGTTAAAGATTGACGGCGGTTCCTACTGGACCACCTTCAACTGGTTGTTCATCACCATCTTGGGCCTATTTCACCTGGTCATGTTGGGCTTCACGCGTAAGCCATGGGCTATTTCTACCATCATGGTTGCGCAATTTGTCGGCGCTATCGGTGGCATCCTGGTGCACTGGTCGATTACGGCGATTATGATTTTGTACATCGCTGTCTGGGGCTTTGGGCTGTATCTGCGCTCGATCATCGTCGAACGCATGAAGCGCGGGTATCTGACCACCCAACACCTAGAGGCTAAGAAATAGCCATGCGCTATGTCTACTCTGGATTCGCTGCGCTGTTGTGCCTCGCAGCGCTGCTGGCGAATCTTGGGGACATGCCTACCTTCGTGGCTCTGGCGTGCCTTGCCGTAGCAGCAATCTTTTTGGTCTTAGCGCTGCGGACAAATCAAACCCTGCAGCCAGGTCGCGGCCGCGAGCTAACGCGGGCTGATCTATCAGATGACCAGGCGAAGAAGATTAAAACCCTGCTGGCTGAAGGCCAATTTGGCACCGCGGTCAACCAAATCCAGTTGTGGTTTAAGTATGTCTCTTACGCGGAAGCAGAAAGCTTTATCCAGAACTTCCAAAACCTCCGGTAGCCAAAGCACTCGAGGTGGAGCTGAGGGACGAGGGGGCATCGTCAAGCGAATCTGCTGGCGTTTCATGCGGCCCGGTGGGGTCTTCTTGCTTCGATAACGTGACCTCATCAACCACTGTGCCGTCCTCCGCGTTGTAGGTCGTGACGGTTAATTCCTGGTCACTGAGCTGGATATTGGAATAGTTCGGGGTGTAATCCTGGTTCCACATCGCGGTCCAATCCTGCATTAAGTCTTGTTCGCGTGATTCTTCTACGGTGAGATTGTCGTATTCGGTGCCGTTCTTCCAGAAAGGGTAGAACTTGGAACCCGATGAGGAATTGCCGGTAAGGTACAACACTTCGTCGTCTTCGGGGTAGAGGATATCGCCCTGAGCGGGAAGTCCTGCAGGTACTACGGGCGCATTACCCTTCATCAAATGCGTGCGCGTATAGATGTGGTCGTGGCCGTTGAGCACAACATCCACGCCGGCCTCCGACAGCGCCGGGGTAAGCGACTCCCGGAATTTCTGCGCCCCGAGATCGTCCATGTGATAGGCCTGCGAAAAGGGCGGCTGGTGAAAAGTAGTTATGATCCAATCTTTATCACCACCGTGCTTAGCCACTACGTCTTTGACATACGCGGCATGCTTGTCGATGTGCGAGGGCAGCGACTGGTTTCCGTCCAGTGAAATTACTAGGGCGTTGTTGTGCTCGAAGAAGTAATTGCGTTCAGTGTGTTCATTAGCAACATTAGGCCATGAGTAATTTTGCCGGTAGAGCTGGAAATCTAAAACGTCATGGTTGCCGTTGTTGACCGCTACGGGATACGAGCGCAGCTGCGGTGCAGATTTAAACGCACGATGTTCTTTTTGTAAGACGGAATCCACCTGGTCGCCGGCGGAAAGCAAGAATGAGGAATCCGGAAACTGCGCGGTGGAGCGAGCCACGGTGTTGTGCCATCCTGCGGTGTCCGCATCCAGCTCACCAGAGCCCAGCTGGGGATCGCCGTAGAACAAGAAATTCCACTCATCACCGGTATGCCCAGTTGTAAAGGTGCTATTGGTGCTCCACCCATGGGAATCTGATCCGACTTTGTAGGTGTAGTCGGTGGCTGGATCCAAACCGGTAATTTTTACATCGTTGGCATAACGCGCAACGCGAGTTAGTTCCTGCTGCGCCGGGATTATTTGTGCAGACTCGGGGAATTCTTCGCCATTCATCTCAGCGGTGGGCGCGATGACCGCGTATTCGTCGCGAATGGCCAGCGAGCTCATCCATGTCAGCATGACTTCACTTTCTGTAGCGCCCACGCCCAAGATGATGCTATCGACGGCATCGGTCTGCGCAGCAGATGATGACATAGTCTGCGCAGTGGCTGTAGCCGGCGCACTGAGAAGGCCGGCACTGAGACTGGCGGTGATAACGGTGGCGAGGGTAGCGCGGTATGAGTTCTGAGCCCTGCGTGGGCCAGGCGAGCGGAAAGTCATGGCGCAGCAATATCCTTATTTAGATGAGCTAAGTATTTAAATGCCGTGGTATCCAGCGTGGTTTCCGAAGATATAGGCCTTATGAGGTCTTACGGCAGTGTTACCCTAACGCAGCTTTGTAAACCTCGCAGCGCGAGAAAAGCCGGGGTAGTGCCTGAAGCATGACCCTTGTGAACCTGTGCGTGGTGTAGCAGGTGGGATTTTCATTCCCCCAAAACTGCAACCGTGAACTCGCTCGTCTACGATAACTAGCATGACTGAACGTACACTCATCCTTATTAAGCCAGACGGCGTTGCAAACGGCCATGTCGGTGACATCATCGCACGCATCGAGCGCAAGGGCCTCAAGCTCGTCGAGTTGGACCTGCGCACCGCAGACCGCGAGACCGCTGAGAAGCACTACGAAGAGCACTCCGATAAGCCATTCTTCGGTGAACTCGTAGAATTCATCACTTCTGCACCACTGATTGCTGGCATCGTCGAAGGCGAGCGCGCAATTGACGCATGGCGTCAGTTGGCTGGCGGCACCGACCCAGTCTCCAAGGCAACCCCAGGCACCATCCGTGGTGACTTTGCGTTGACTGTTGGCGAAAACGTCGTCCACGGCTCCGACTCACCTGAATCCGCTGAGCGCGAAATCGGCATCTGGTTCCCAAACAAGTAAAGCTCTTGCAAAGAGTCTGACTCTTTCGCGTAATACGTCCAAGCACTAATCGGTGTTTGGACGTATTTTCTTTTGCCAGTGCTGAGTGGTTCCGTGACTCAACGTCTCAGTGTCTCAGCGTCTTAGTGATTTAGCGCTGGCCAATTTGTGCCAGATTATGGATTCCATCGGGCGTGACCGTAACCTCCCACATCTTCGAATCTCGGTAGAGACCTTGGCCAGAGATTTTCACGATTCCATCAGCCTGAAGATCTTCAACGCGTGAGCGAACTGCCTCCATATTTTCTTGATCTACTTTCAAAAGCATGCAGAGCGTCTTGATGGGGATTTTGTTGCCATCGACGGCGCCTACTGCAATGAGTGCGCCCAAGATATCCCCGTGTGATTCCACGGCCTCCATGCGCGACTGCGTGACTCCATCGAGGCTTTGATTTTCCGTAATCTTGCGAATGCGGCGTTTGCCAATGCGAAATGTCCGGCTAAGAGCACCGAACCAACCAAAAGATAATCCCGTGCCGAGCAGGAGCCCACTGAATAGCCCGGTGAGCAAAGGCGGTGTCTGCAATCCGGATATGCCCAGGGCGTCGAGCGGAATAACCACAATCCAGCCTAGAGCTGGCAAGAAAGGTGCCCACATCTGCCACGCTGTGAAATCGCCGCTCTTGAATTCGGTGATTTCTGCCTGGATCAACTTCGGGCGGTGGCGGAAAATCTGGACACCGGCAATGACAGCGACAAGCACTAGCGGAATGGCTAAAAGCGCAAAGCTAAGTGTTCCCGTTTGAGCAAGCCCCAGTGCCAGTCCCACCGGCATGCCAACCCATAACGCGTGGCGCAAGCTGGTTTCATTCACTGCGCGATAGTGCTGAATATGTTTGTTGACCGGGGCAGTAGGAGCAAGTTCTCCCTCGTGACGGTGTGCTACTTCATCGCCATATTCCCGGCCGGAGACATATTTCATAGGGGACAGTTTAGCGGGCAGTTGCTAATAGTGCAGCCCATTTAATGCATGGCAAACTCGCATACTTGCCAGATGTGGAACAATGGACACCATAATTTAATAGAGACTTCGAGATTTTCATTTTGATTAGGCAGCTACACCTTGTGTGGCGGCAGCGTTGACCCAGCAATAGCCGGTGGTTGAGAACTAAACGGAAGGTGTTTAGTGGCGATTGCTAGCGAAGACACACGCCTGCGCCCGAGGAAGCGCCTTTTAACGACCTACGACAGGAGCGTGGCCTATGGCTACAGCAGACGAACAATTAAATGAACAACTAGCGGGCGCGGCAGCTTTAGCTGGACAAATTGATAGAAAGCAGCTGGGGGAAAGGGTTCGCGTCTACACCCTGGCTAAGCAGCTGGGGATTTCCTCCAAGCTGCTAATCGCGCAGCTACAAACACAAGGAATATCCAAAAAGGCGCAGTCGGCTCTGACCGCCGAGGAAATTAAGCGCCTTTTTGGCTCCCTGCAGGCGTCTAATCCAGCTCCCGTGGCTGACGTGGAAGACTCCGCGCCAACAGAAGCAGCCGAAGCGCCGAAGACCGCTGTAAAAAAGACGGCTAAAAAGCCTGCTAAGAAGGCCGCGAAGGCAAGTAAAAAGTCGACGTCGAAACGTGCCGCCAAGGCCGCAGCGACTGCGGATGTAGAGCCTGCTCAAGAGCAGAAGCAGTCCAAGGCAGACGATGCCGCGGCCGACAAGCAGCCAGCGGAAGGGGAACAGTCTAGCTCTGAAGCTCCTGTAACTCCTGCAGCCGAAGAAACCCCGGCAAAAAAGACGCGCAAGCGCGCCGTGCGCAAAACTACTCGCGCAGCCTCCAAGAAATCTACGCCGCGTGCAGAAGATGAGGAGGCTGCGGGCGCTAAGTCGGAGCCTGCTGCAGCAGAGGTTGGCGCAGAAGTAGATGAAGCGGTTGCTCAATCGGAACAGGCAGAGCCAGCAAACTCTGTCGATACTCCCGACACTCCCGATACTGCAGAGCCAAGCTCGCACGAGGAAACTTCTCAGGAGGAAGCTCTTCAGACCCCAACGCGCAAGCGCAGCCGTACTCGCCGCGTGGTCAAGCGCACTGGGGGAGTGCCAGAAGCAACGGCTTCTGAGGTACCCGCACAACCACAGGCTGATGCCACCGATGCCACCGATGCCACCGATGCCACCGATGATGAAGGTTCCAATGGCGATGATGGCAGCGATAAGCTGCGTTACCGCGTGCAAAAGAACGTGGAAAATGAAATCCAGCAGATTGAAGGCAAGGTCGAATCTGAGCTAGCTGCTGCCGCGTTAGAAGCGTTGGCAGAAAAGCAACACGAGGATTCCGATTCACACGACATTGATATTGATGACTCCTTCGTGGAATCTTTGCTGACTCCACCGGAGAAGCCAAAGGTCGAGGACGACGATGTTTTGGCAGCATATGCGCCGATCTTTATGCCACCGAAGCCGGTAAAGGCAGCGCAGGCACCAGCTACTTCGGGCGAGGGTGAAGACTCTGAGGAATCACATGATGACCATGATGATGAGTCGCAGGAGTCCTCGTCGCGTCGTCGTCGCGGTCGCCGAGGCACATCCCGTGGGCGGGGCAAAGAAGCACCTGCTCAGGCAGAGCAGGAGAAGAAAAACGCGGTCGAAATCATCGACGAGCCTCGTGGTATTAAAGGCTCCACCCGCATTGAATCGCAGCGTCGTCGCCGTGCGGAAATGCGCACCAAGGATCGCGAAAGCCGCCATGTTGTCACCCAGGCGGAGTTCTTAGCGCGCCGGGAGGCCGTTGAGCGCACGATGGTCGTTCGCGAGCGCGAGCGCCACGATGGACACGGCAACATCACCCAGGTAGGCGTGCTCGAAGATGGCATGCTGGTTGAGCACTTCGTTACTGATGAGACCAATACCTCCATCATTGGCAATATCTACTTAGGACGCGTGCAAAATGTTTTGCCGTCGATGGAGGCTGCTTTCATCGATATCGGAACCGGCCGCAATGGTGTGCTGTATGCCGGCGAAGTTAACTGGCGCCAAGCTGGTTTGGGCGGTCGTGCACGCAAGATCGAACAAGCCATGAAATCCGGCGACCAAGTGCTGGTGCAGGTCGCCAAGGATCCAGTCGGGCATAAAGGCCCACGTTTGACGACTCAAGTATCACTTCCTGGTCGTTTCTTGGTCTATGTACCGGGTGGTCGCAATGCTGGTATTTCCCGCAAACTTCCCGCGCCGGAACGTAAGCGCTTGCGGGAGATTTTGGAAAAGGTTGTTCCAGAACAAGGCGGTGCGATTATTCGCACGGCGGCAGAAAATGTGGCGGAAGAAGCCATTGCTGCCGATGTCAACCGTTTGCATGACACATGGAATGAGATCAAGGAAGCTGCTGAGAAAGAAAAGGCTTCCAAGGGCACTGAGCCGGTCGCACTGTACGAAGAACCGCAGATGCTGGTCAAGGTTGTCCGTGACTTGTTCAATGAGGACTTTGACCGTCTCGTCGTCGACGGTAAGCGCCCTTATGAAGTCGTCAGCTCCTACGTCAATAGGTTGGCACCAGAATTGGCCGACCGGGTATCTCGTTATAACCGCGCGGACAATGGCGGCATCGATGCCTTTGAGACCTACCGCATTGACGAGCAGCTGCACAAGGCACTATCGCGCAAGGTCTGGCTGCCGTCGGGCGGCACTTTGGTCATTGACCGCACCGAAGCGATGACCGTGGTTGACGTAAATACCGGCAAATTCACCGGCACTGGCGGCAACCTGGAAGAAACCGTGACCAAGAATAACTTGGAAGCGGCCGAGGAAATCGTGCGTCAAATGCGCCTGCGGGATCTCGGCGGCATGATTGTTGTTGACTTCATCGACATGGTGTTGCCAGAAAACCAAGAGCTGGTGCTGCGCCGATTGAAAGAAGCCCTGGGCCGTGACCGCACCCGCCACCAGGTATCAGAGGTAACGTCGCTGGGCTTGGTGCAGATGACGCGTAAGCGCTTGGGCTCTGGTCTGCTAGAGATTTTCTCCACGGAATGTGAAGTATGTCAGGGTCGCGGGCTTATCCTGCATGAAGATCCGGTCGAAGAAGACCCGAGCGAGGCACATGACCACCGCCACGATGCTCGCGATGACAAGCGTCGTAGCGCGAAGAAGCACCGTGACCACACTCGTCAGGACAAGCATGCGCACAAAGATGAGTCCGAAGAAGCGCATGATGAGCAAGCATCTGATGAGGACAAGCAGACTCCGACGGAGTCTGGTGGGCGTCGCAAGGCGCGCCGTAGCTCGTCACAGCGTCGCTCGCAGGACTCGAGGCGCCACGACTCGAGTCGCCATGATGCGCGTCGTTCTGACAAGCGCAGCGATGACTCGAGCTTGGAAGATTTGATTGCCGGCATTGTTGTGGACTCTTCACAGGTTGAAGAGGAGGCTCAGCGGGACACGAAGTCGGATAATTCGGTTACTGATATCGAATCCATTGCTTATGCAGCATCCGATCGTGCAGAATCGCTTGACGATGTTGGCGAGTTCTCCACCTACGTGTCCGAAGATTCGGCTGACGCGGACACTGGTGGGCGAAGCTATGAGCAAGCGCTGAAGGAATACGAACAGTCGCCACGCCGCAAACGCAAGACTCGTGGAAATTCCCGAAGTGACTATCCACCACGCCGCGAAGACTTCGCATCCTCGGAAGACCGCGGTACAACGCAGCGTGATACATCGCAGAGCGATGCTTCACAAGGTGGCTCTGCGGCTGACGGTGGCATGGAAATTCACAAGGACACCAAGCGTCGTCGCGTTCGCGCGCGCAATCGCAAGCCGGTGGTAGCGCAACAACAGTCTGCGGCGCAGGCTGAGTCCGCATCGGAGAAGGCCCAGCATGAGTCTGAACAGAAGCCTGGGTCCTCGCGTGGGGAGCAAAAGCGTGCTCAAGTACAAGCGGTAACCCGTGGACGTCGCCGTGCTGTGCGTCGTACCTCCCAGCCTCGCAACGCTGGTCATAATTCGGCGCCTAAGGAAAACACTGTTTCCGCGCAGTCGCGTCCGGATGATGGTTCTGGTGTAGAGGTGCAGCGCAAGCGAACCGATAGTGGCGTGGAAGTAACCACGGTGCGCCGCGGTCGTAAGCGAGCAGTCCGTCGCGTGGCAGTGCGTGAAGATGGACAGCGGAGCCCACAGGCTTCTCAAGCTTCCGCGACCGGCGGTAAACCTGCTAAGCGCAGCAATAACGCTCAGTCTTCGCAGTCGGCGAATGCGCAGGGATCAAAGGCGCAGTCACGCAATGGGAAGCAGCGCAGTTCGCAACAGCGCAGTGCACAAGGCGGTTCGAACTCTGGCGCTAAGAATTCCGGTGGGCGTACGCGCCGTCGGGTCTCGCGCCGCGGTAATAACTAAGTAGGGCCGTTTTCTAGCCCGCTGGGCTTTACGTGGCCGGTTGTATGAGAGTGCAGCCGGCCACGATTTTCGGATCTGCGGAAGCGGGCGGTACTCTTACTTTTAGGCAAGATGTACTCATTGTGAGTATTGGCTGCGCAACAGTCAAAGTGGATCGAGGCCGTGTCGATGACGCGGTTTGTATTTTAGGCCTCTCTCGGGGTACTCTTTGACAGTTGCTGTTTAGGCGAAGATTTTGCCGTCCTGTTGGGATGGTGCACCGCCTAGGCACTGTTTGAAGTAATTGTCCATTCAGGGACTTGTCTTATTAGCTAACGCCCAGGCAGGTTCTTGAGCCGAGTTTAGATAAGGGGTAACCCTCTATGTACGCGATCGTCAAGACCGGCGGAAAGCAGTACAAGGTTGCCGAAGGTGACCTCGTCAAGATCGAGAAGATCGAGGGTGAGCCGGGTTCGTCCGTAGCTCTTACCCCGGTTCTGCTCGTTGATGGCGCAGATGTTAAGTCCAAGGCTGATGACCTGTCCAAGGTTGAAGTTGCGGCTGAAATCGTTGAGCACGCACGTGGCCCAAAGATTGACATCATGAAGTACAAGAACAAGACTGGCTACAAAAAGCGCATGGGCCATCGCCAGCCGCTGACTGTAGTCAAAATTACCGGCATTAAGTAACTAGCCACCGAACACCTTTAGAAGGAGGGAAACCACATGGCAACGAAGAAGGGTGCTTCCAGCACTTCCAACGGTCGCGACTCTGAGGCTAAGCGTCTTGGCGTCAAGCGTTTCGGTGGTCAGCAGGTTAAGGCCGGCGAGATCATCGTTCGTCAGCGCGGCACCAAGTTCCACCCAGGTGAGAACGTTGGACGCGGCGGCGACGACACCTTGTTCGCTCTCGAAGCAGGTGCAGTTGAGTTCGCTATCAAGCGCAACCGCCGCACCGTGAACATCGTTCCAGCCACCGAGCAGGTTGCAGAAGCAACTGCATAAGTGCAAGCGCATTCCAGCGCGACTAAAGAGTCTGGCTCCCTGACGGGGTCAGGCTCTTTTCTTTTGATGCTTGCTTTTAGGTAAACTGGCAAGCCACAACCAAATTTTTTCTCGAGGAGTTATCGAGTTGGCACGATTTATTGACCGCGTTGTACTACACCTGCAAGCCGGCGACGGCGGGCACGGCTGTGTGTCCGTACACCGTGAAAAGTTCAAGCCGCTCGGTGGCCCCGATGGCGGTAACGGCGGGCACGGAGGCGATATCGTCTTTGAAGTATCCCCGCAGATTCACACCCTGATGGACTTCCACTACCGCCCGCATATCAAGGCCAACCGCGGAGCCAATGGCGCTGGTGACCACCGCAATGGTGCCCGTGGTGAGGACTTGATTATGCACGTGCCCGCTGGCACCGTGGTGCACAACAGCAAGGGCGAGTTGCTCGCCGATCTCACCGTCCCAGGCACGCGCTTTATTGCAGCCGAAGGTGGTTTTGGTGGTCTGGGCAATGCCGCCCTTGCCTCCGCGCAGCGTAAGGCCCCAGGCTTTGCCCTGCAGGGCGAGCCAGGACAGCAGCATGACCTGGTGCTGGAGCTTAAATCCATGGCTGATGTGGGCTTAGTTGGTTTCCCCTCAGCTGGTAAATCGTCATTGATCTCGGTGTTGTCTGCGGCCAAGCCCAAAATCGGTGATTATCCCTTTACCACGTTGCAGCCGAACCTCGGCGTGGTCGATATGGGAGACTCGTCCTTTACCATCGCTGATGTGCCAGGCTTGATTCCAGGTGCTGCTGACGGCAAGGGCTTAGGCCTTGATTTTCTGCGCCACATTGAGCGCACCGCGGTGCTGGCTCACGTAGTCGATACTGCATCGATTGAGCCAGGGCGCGATCCGCAGTCGGATATTGAAGCGCTGGAAAAGGAATTGGCCAGCTACCAATCCGCGCTTGATGCTGATACCGGCTTGGGAGATCTTCGCGATCGTCAGCGCATCATCATCTTGAATAAGGCGGATGTGCCCGAAGCGGAAGAGCTAGCGGAATTCGTTAAAGAAGACCTCGAAGAACAATTCGGATGGCCCGTCTTTATCATCTCCGCGGTTGCGCGCAAGGGCTTGGAGCCTTTGAAGTACAAACTGTTGGAGATGGTGACTAAACACCGCAAGTCCCAGCCACGGGTGAAGATGGATACGGAACACACCATCATCCGCCCCAAGGCAGTGGGGAAGAAGAATACTGGTCGTTTCGCCGACTTCACCGTCAAGCCAGATCCTGAGGTTGAGGGCGGATTCATCGTCGAAGGCGAGAAGATCGAGCGGTGGATTACCCAGACTGACTTTGAAAACGACGAGGCCGTGGGCTATCTCTCCGACCGTTTGGCGAAGGCCGGCGTGGAAGACGCACTGCGCAAGCAGGGGGCTGTGGAAGGCTGTCCGGTGACCATCGGCTACATCACTTTCGAGTGGGAACCGATGACCGGAGGCGACCCAACATTGGCCGGCCGTGGCCAAGATGCGCGATTGTTGGGAACATCACGTCCGTCTGCTGCGGAGCGTAAGCGCGCCTCCCAAGCACGTCGTGGCCTTATTGACGAATTTGATTTCGGTCAAGATGAAGAAATTACCCGAGAATCTGCGAATAAGGATCGTTGGCAGGGCTAAGATTATGGCATGAGTTCTTCGACAACTTCCGAGTCCCCGTCAGACCTGTTGCCAGAAGCTACCCTGCGAGCACAGATCAATTCTGCGAACCGAATCGTGGTAAAGATTGGTTCCTCCTCGCTGACCGAAGAAGATTTTTCGGTCGCGAGTGACAAGATTGACCGCATCGTTGATGCCGTAGTTAAGCGCATGGAAAACACTGACGTCATTATCGTGTCTTCCGGCACGGTTGCCGCTGGTATGCGCCCGCTGGGTTTGAAAGAACGCCCGCGTGGCTTGGCTGCCAAGCAGGCAACCGCCTCCGTTGGCCAGATTCACTTGGCCAACGAATGGTCCAGGTCTTTTGCCCGCCATGGCCGCACCGTCGGCCAAGTCCTGCTTACCGCCTCTGACGCTGGCCAACGTGATCGAACCCGCAATGCTAAGCGAACCATCGATAAGCTATTGCACTGGGGCGTAGTTCCCATCGTCAATGAAAATGACACCGTTGCTACCTCCGAGATGCGCTTTGGCGATAATGACCGTCTATCCGCTTTGGTTGCGCAGCTGACCGAGGCAGAGGCGCTGTACCTGCTATCTGACGTGGATGGTTTGTACGATAAAAACCCGGCCGAGCCCGATGCCACCTTCATTTCTGAAATTCGCACTGGGAAAGATCTCAAACCGGTCGAGGCTGGCGATGGCGGCAAGGTAGGCACCGGCGGCATGGCCTCCAAAGTGCAAGCTGCCCGGCTGGCTACCCGCGCAGGCATTCCTGTGCTGCTAACTTCCGCGGAAAGAATTGACCATGCGCTGGGGGAGACGCGCGTGGGCACGGTCTTCCACACCCGTCCTGAGCGCAAGCTGAGCGCCTGGAAGTTCTGGGCCTTGTACTCTGCGGATACTGGTGGCGTGCTACGCATTGATGCCGGCGCGATGAAAGCGGTGACTGAGGAACGCCACTCGCTGCTTTCCGTCGGTATTACGTCTGTGGATGGCGAATTTACCTCGGGCGAGATTGTAGAAATCGTCGGCCCTAATGGTGAGATCATCGGCCGCGGCGAAGTCAGCGTGGATTCCACCGACCTGCGCCAGATGATGGGCAAGCAAACTACTGATTTGCCGGAGCATCTGCAGCGTCCCGTGGTGCACGCGGACTACCTGTCCAACTTTGTCTCCCGGGTTTAATGATGATTTAAATTAGCCCTCGCTGCCAGGTCAGTCACGTAGTGTAAATGCATGAAGTATTTTCTCGACTCCGATGACTGGCCGCAGATGAAGGCCGATATTGATGCCGCTGGGCACGAACAAGTGGATTCTTTAGATATGGCCCAGGTGTATATCAACACTGCGGTCAGCGCTGAGAATTTCCCGGACCTGCCCGCGAATATTGAGTTTGTCCAGCATAATTTCTCCGGTGTTAATCAGTTCATTAATGCCGGGATTCTTACTGAAGACAGCATCCCGTGGTGCAATGCCGCGGGTGCGTTTGCCCAACCGGTTGCTGAGTCGGCGCTCGCCTTGCTGTTATCGCAGTCCCACCACCACAAGCGGATTGCGCTGGAGGCCACGTGGGATGGGCGCGATGAGATTGATCTGTCCCAGGCGTGGCTGTATACCCCACGTGGGCACGAACCCAAGCGCGTCGCCATTTTCGGCGCAGGTGGCATTGGGCAGGAGCTTATTTCCATGCTCAAGCCGTTTGGGGTGCACATTACCGCGGTTAATCGTTCCGGCAGGGCAGTAGCAGGGGCGGATGAAACGCATTCGCTTGTCGATGCCACCTCCGTGTGGTCGGATGCCGATTTCATCGTCCTGATCATGCCGCTGACTGAGGAAACCGAAGGCATGGTGGATGCGGAAAAGTTCCGAGCGATGAAAAACACCGCCATTTTGGTCAATGTTGGCCGTGGCCAGTTGGTCAATACTGATGATCTGGTTGCCGCATTGCGCACGGGGGAGATTGCCGGTGCGGGGTTGGAAGTAGTAGAGCCCGAGCCGCTTCCCGATGACCATCCGTTGTGGGGTTTGAAAAATTGTACGATTACCCCGCATATGGGGGCGGGCCCGCACGTGGCAGATCTGCATATGGGCAGAATTTTTAACGAGAATGCTGCAGCATGGGAGAAGGGCAAACCACTGCCTACTCAAGTTGATCCGAAAGCAGGTTATTAACCATGAAGTACGCCATGATTCCCAGCACCTGGAAAGAATCAGCCGAAGCCCTCGACGCCGCCGGCCACATCCAGGTTGAGCTATCGGAAAATCCCGACTTTGTTTTCTTTAGCGGCAAGCAGCCTGACCTCCCGGAAGATCTGCCTGAGTCCGTCAAATTTATCCAGGTTCCTTTTGCCGGCGTGGATGGCATCTTAGATCTCATCGCTGATACTTCGAAGAAATACGGCGTGCGCTGGTCCAATGCCGCAGGTGTGTATGATTCCACGGTGGCCGAGTCCACCATTGGTCTATTGCTTGCACAATTGCACGCGCACAAGCGCGTCGCCTTTGCGAAAAGCTGGGATGTGCGCGATGAGGCGGAAGCAAACACCACTTTTCTTTTTGAAGACAAGACCGTTGCGATTGTCGGCGCGGGCGGGATCGGTAAAAAGCTCATCCACATGCTGCAAGGCTTTGGCCCGAAGATTATCGCGGTCAACCGCTCCGGCAAACCCGTTGACGGTGCTGACGAAGTCTTTACCTTTGACCAGATTGACCAAGTGTGGCCGGCCGCCGACTACTTCGTGATGCTCGCGCCGTTAACCCCGGAGACCCACCACATGGTCAACGCGGATGCCCTGGAGAAGATGCCGAAGCACGCCGTGGTGGTTAACGTCGGCCGCGGCCCGCTGGTGGATACCGATGCTCTTACCGAAGCCCTTAAAAACGGCGTCATCGCCGGTGCCGGCCTCGATGTCACCGACCCTGAACCTTTGCCCGATGGACACCCACTGTGGGATGAGGTCAACTGCGTGATTACTCCACACCTTGCTAACCCGCCCTACTCCGTACGCAAGCGCATCGGCGCACACACCGTCGAAGTAGCCAAAGCCTTCGAGGCTGGCGAGCCCCTGCCTACCGAAGTAGATCCGACGCTGGGGTATTAATCGGTTCAATCCGAGGGAAGACTTCCTTGAAGCAACCCTCGGATTTTAGGTTTGAGCCAGTAGGCACCAGGTGGGTGAAGAAGCTGCACAAATTAATGGCTCTACCTTGTGCCTATCAACGCTGTTAGACTGGTGTTTATGTCGACGCCACAGCCAGATTCTAATCCGTACTCGGAGCACGCTGACGTTCGCGTAGGTGATAAAGAGCGTGGTCATGTACTGGAATTGCTCTCCGCGCACTTTGCTGATGGCTATATTGATGTCCATGAGTTTGATGAACGCACTGGGCACGCAGCTATTGCGCGGACCCGTGGTGATCTAGATGCGTTGTTGCAAGATTTGCCATCGGGTAACTCATTGGCGCCGTCGCCCAATCTGGATCCTAATGCGCAGGCGCAGCCCTCACCGCATACGCCAGCAGCCCAATCCTCGGATCGAGAACTAGAAGAGCTGCTCTCCCGCGGCAAGAAGGTTCAAAGGCTAGATACGGTCATTTGGACTGTCGCGATGGTGTTGTTCTTCGTCTTTATGTTTGCCGTTAATTGGTCGTATTTCTGGATTTTCCCGCCGATTGCGGTCGTGGGTTCCATTGCGGTGCGCTCCCTTTATAAGCTCGACGATGATGAAGAAGAAATCTTCAATGAGATTGCGGAAAAAGAGCAATCAGACCGCGCTAAGCGTCTGCGCCAGGCGGCGGATCGTCGTCGTGAGCTAGAGCAATAATCTTTGCGCGGCATTTGGCGACTTAGCTACCCACCCGGATGGATCACTATTGTGACTACTAGGTGAGATTTCTGCCCAAGAGGTGGGCAAATTACGTAGACTTGGCACCATGACTGATCAACAAACTCTTACTCGTGATCAAGAACGTGCGGAAGTACTCGATAAGGCAGCCAAGGCCAAGGAGGTAACTCCTGCAGTTGCCCGCCTGACTGCCCCGCAGAAAAATGAAATCTTGCTGGCTGCAGCAGAAAACCTGGTCGCCCAGACGGAGAAAGTCCTCGCCGCTAATGAGACTGACCTGCAGGCCGGTCGCGACCGCGGTATGGATGAATCCCTGCTGGACCGCTTGGCTTTAAGTGCAGAGCGCATTGAAGGTATCGCCGGCGGTCTGCGTCAGGTTGCCGGTTTGGCAGACCCGGTAGGTGAGGTCCTGCGTGGTCGCCGCATGGACAACGGCATCGAGATGAAGCAAGTGCGCGTGCCTTTGGGTGTCATGGGCATGGTCTATGAAGCACGCCCTAATGTCACCGTCGACGCTTTTGGCTTGGCTTTGAAGTCTGGCAACGTGGCCTTGCTGCGTGGTTCCAAGTCGGCACGTAATTCCAATGCGCAGCTGGTAGAAATCCTGCAGGATACGCTGGCGCAATTTAACGTTCCTCGTGAGGCAGTGCAGCTGCTGCCGTGCGATACGCATGATTCGGTCCAAGATCTGATTACTGCGCGTGGACTGGTTGATTTGGTCATTCCACGCGGTGGCGCTGGACTGATCAACGCTGTGGTTACTGGCGCAACGGTGCCAACCATTGAAACCGGCACCGGTAACTGCCACTTCTACATTGATGCTTCCGCTGATATTGACAAGGGCATCGAGATGGCTCTGAATGGCAAGACTCGTCGTTGCTCGGTGTGCAATGCAACCGAAACGGTGCTGTTGGATAAGGCATTGGATAAAGAAACTCAGCTGCGCGTCGTCAAAGCCTTCCAAGATGCAGGGGTTACCGTGCACGGTCACCTCGACGAGCTTGAAGCACTCGGTGCGGAAAATGTGCACGAGGCAGAGCAGTGGAATGAAGAGCACTTGACCTTCGATATCCGCATCACGGCGGTCGATGGAGTCAACGGCGCCATCGAGCACATCAAGAACTACACCACGGGGCACACCGAAGGCATCGCTGCACAAGATGCTGATGTGTTGTTGCACTTTGCCAATGAGGTGGATGCCGCTGCAGTTATGCTCAATGCTTCTACTGCCTTTACTGACGGTGAGGTCTACGGCATGGGCGCGGAGATTGGTATTTCCACGCAGAAGCTGCACGCCCGCGGGCCAATGGCCTTGCCGGAGCTAACTTCCACCAAGTGGATTTTGCAGGGCACTGGCCAGACCCGTCCATAATTGCTGTAGTTAATAAAGCACCGAGTTTTGCTCGGTGCTTTAATCGCGCCATCATGACGCAGAAAGAGATGAAAAGTACATGAAGATCGTGTTCATTGGTGCAGGTGCCATTGGTGGTTACTATGGCGGCCAACTGGCTAAGGCAGGACATGACGTTACCTACGTCGTGCGTCCTGCAACTCGTAAGGTCATCGACAGCGAAGGCCTGACGCTGATTAGTCCTGAAGGTACGGAAAAGGTCACCAACATCAGCACCGTGGGCAGCCTGGAGGAAGTGGACTCCGCAGATTTGGTCATCTCGGCCATCAAGATTGTGGGAGATCCTGATCTGCCGGAGAAGTTGCCTGCGGGCGCGGTCTTTATGACCACGGAAAATTCCGTGGAATACCCCATGTTGGCGCAAGAAAAATATGGTGCCGATAAGGTAATCCCTGCCGTCGTTCGTGCATTCATCCACCGCGAAGGACCGGCTACGTCCCACTTTATGGGCGGTGGGCTATCGCTGACTTTCGGGGCTTTGGAGCCAGCAACAGAATCGCTGGTGCAGGAATTTTATGAAGTATTAGCCGAGACGCCGATTAAGGCGAAGATTTATCCGGATATTCTCAGTGATGTGTGGATGAAGGCCATGCTGGTGACTACCTTTGGTGCGCTGGGCGCGGTAGTAGAAGAGCCCATTGGTATCTTGCGGACCACCTATCGTGACAGCTTGCGGGCGTTGATGACTGAGGCGGCACAGGTGGCGCGCACCGCGGGTATTGCGGTGAAAGATGATGCGGTTGATACCGTGATGTCGTTTACGGATGCACAGTCAGAAGACGGCACCGCCTCCATGCAGCGGGATATCCTCGACGGGTTGGATAGTGAGTTGGATTCTCAGGTCGGAGGTATCGTGCGCTTTGCTAATAGTCACGACGGTCAAGCGCCGCTGCATCAATTGGTGTGGGATACCTTGTCTGCGAAAAGCAACAAGCTCCGAGGCGAACAATAACGCACTCGGAGCTTGTGAAAGCTTTAAAAGCTTAAGCAGCCATGACCTGGCTCCACTCATCGCGCTTGGACAGCAGCTCACGAGCTGCTTCCTGAGCGCCCTCTAGGGAGTGGGAGTCGCCCCAGCCACACTGAACTTCGTTCGCGGCTGGAACCTCGGTGGCGTTGACGACGTCGTTGAGGCCCTTTTCCAAGATCTCGAGGAATTCATCGGTCTCGACACCGAGCATGAGGGCATAAAAGCCGGTCTGGCAGCCCATCGGGGAAAAGTCAATGAGCGCATCAGTGTGGTTGCGCAGATGCTCTGCCAGCATGTGCTCCAAAGAATGCACAGTAGGCATTTCCAAGTGCTCAACATTGGGCTGCTTGAAACGCACATCGTACTTCACCAGTACGTCGCCGCCTGGTAAATCCTTACGGTCCGCAATACGGACAAAAGGCGCAGCGACCGCACGGTGGTCAAGATTGAAAGATTCTACGTTCATTTTCTTCTGGTTATCAGTCATATCTCCCAGGGTAGTAGTTTTCTTCCGGTTTGTGTGACAGCCAGAAGTCGCAGCTAATGCGCACTAGGATGTGAGATATGTCGAGGTTGGAACGTGAGCTTGCATCAGCACTGGCTCAATCCTTGCAAGCCCAAGAATTTACGCTGCTAGAGACGATGTGGGTAAAACCCGTCGCCGGCATGGCCAATGCGTATCTCGCTGTGGAAGCACCGCTGGGTTCTGCGGTATTTCATGATGAGTCTGAAACAGCGCACTTCACGCCGATTTTTCGCCTGCTGGTTGATATCAGTCAGGTGCAGCATTTACTGCCGCCCGAGGCTTTCACTGGGATGTTGAATGTTGATGGCCGCATGTGGGGACAGCTGTGGGCGCAGCGGCCTTTTGATTTAAGCGATATCATCCCGACCACCATTGGGGTGCGAAACGCTCAGGAAATTTCTCGGGCAACCGAGCACTTTTTGCTGGGCAGACTCAAGATCTTTGAAGAACAAATTGATCTCTTGGCATGGTCAATTCAAGGTTTACAGGAGCTGTCGCTAGAGCTTGTCGATGGCTACTGGTTAAGCACTGTGCACTGGAAGACGCTGATGATGGTGTTGGCAGCCAATGGGCGCGAAGCGCGCGCGGCGTTTGAGCACACAGCGCAGCTTATCGATGCTTATTATGACACCACCATTGGTGATGCCTACTTGCAGCTACTCGATGCCGCCCCGATGGACCGATTGAAGCTGTGGTATTTGGTGGGGGCTGATGAGGATCCGACGGATTTTCAGATTCCGCCTGCCCCGCGTCCTGGAACAATCGTGCCCAGTCGCGCCGGGTGGCGCCGCCAACCCATGCCCGCGCGTGCACCGAGTGGACAGCGCGTGCAACCTATTGATTTGAATTGGCCAACGGATGATATCTCCGGGTGGGTAGAGCACAGCGCGCAGTGCCTGCGGGATTTTCTTGCGTACGATGTGGTCTTCGATGTCGACGTGGAGCACTTGGATTTTGCCCACGCGATGGCGCTGGAATGTCAGCTTCTCGATACTTTTGCTGATTACGCGGCATTTTCTCAGCCGCAGAATTTCTATCTGCCGACCGCGTATGTGCGTCTCTTCGGGGAGTTTTATCGCCAGCAGGTACCGGATGCGGCGTGGGTGCAGCACCCGGACGATAGCTGGCTGCACCCTGGTATCGCGCTTCCTGATGGCGAGGTCATCGACCTTTTTGCCATCTGCGAACAGATCTTTGATAAGCGCGATGGCATGGTCGTGGGCCAAGCCCTGCCGCTGGGACAGTACTAGGCCGCGCAGTCAGTACTAGTCGGCGACGTAGAACAACTGCTTGTTGACGAATTCATCCATGCCCAGTGGTCCGAGCTCGCGGCCATAACCGGAGCGCTGGATACCGCCGAAGGGCATTTCGGCACCTGCGGTGCCTGGAGCATTAACCGCCATCATGCCGGTTTCAATCTCCGCTGCGACCTTTTGTGCACGCTCTGTGTCGGTAGAAAATACCGAGCCACCGAGACCGAAGAGAGAGTCATTGGCAATGGCAATGGCTTCGTCATCGGTGGAGAACTTGTAGACGGACGCAACGGGGCCGAAGAATTCCTCGTGGAAGGACTCAGAATCCATAGGGATATCGGTCAACACGGTCGGCGAGTAGTAAGCACCTACATCGGCAATTACACCGCCGGCGCGCACGGTCGCGCCATTCGACGAGGCCTTTTCAATCTGCTTAGCCAAACGCTCCGCGGCATCCCGGGACGACAGTGGGCAGTACTTTGCGGCATCGCGGTCATCGGGAGTGCCGGGAGTCATCTGTTGTGCCAACTTCACCAGCTCTTCGACGAACTCATCGTAGATGTCCTCGTGGACAATCAAACGCTTATTAGAGGTGCACGACTGGCCGGTATTGGACATACGAGTCCACCATGCCTGCGATGCAGCTTCTGCGACATTATCGGTATCAAGGATGATGTAGGGGTCATTGCCGCCTAGCTCCAGCACGGTCTTCTTCAAATTCTTGCCGGCGTTCGCAGCGATGATTTCACCGGCGCGCTCGGAACCAGTCAGGGAAACACCGTGCACGCGGTTATCAGCGATGATTTCTGCTACCTGGTCGTGAGTGGCAAAGAGGTTGATATAAACGCCCTTGGGCACCCCGGCGTCGTTGAGCAGGGTTTGAATTGCGGAAGCAGAACCCGCGCAAATTTCGGCGTGCTTGAGCAAAATCGTATTACCCAACATCAGGTTCGGTGCGATAAAGCGTGCTACCTGGTAGAACGGGAAATTCCAAGGCATAACACCCAGCAGGGTGCCTAGAGGCAGGCGGCGAATGACGGCCTTGCCGGGGGAGTTGGTTGGAATTTCCTGATCGGCAGCGAAGTCTGCACCGTTGTCGGCGTAGTACTTCAAGATAGAAGCGCAGTACTTGACCTCGCCGACAGCTTCGCCCATGCGCTTGCCCATTTCTTGAGCGGCAATCTGCGCCAGTTCTACGCGGCGCTCCAGCATGAGGTCAGCCACGCGGTGTACAACCTCAGCGCGCTCCTCGAAAGACTTCTTGGACCAGGTCTTAAAAGCCTGGGCGGAGTCATCCAGGGCGGTATTAATATCTGCGTCAGTGGCAAAATCGTAGGTTGCTACGATTTCATCATTGACTGGATTTTGCGTGCGATACTGTTGCATTGTCATCCTCACTTTTTTACTAGGTTTCTGGGAACTAGATCCCACTGTAGGTAAGAATGTGACCTACGGCCATGAAATGGGGGATAAACAGTGCAAATGGGTGAGGCGGCAGCGCCAAATGCGCTACTTTTGCACAACCTTTTGGACATCTAAGGTGACCGAGGACGGATCCTCATCGGTCACAAATGCCGGAATTCCTAGATAGCCTTTGGTCTTTGCATCATCGAAGGCCGCGTTGGTATCGCGCAGGCGGGTGAATTCTTTGAGTGCTGGAACAGAGCCGGTGATGTCCACAAATTCATAGGGAGTCTGAGAATCTTCTAGAACCTTGTGTGCATCAACGCAATCGGGGCACATCATGGTGCCGTAAAACTTTAAAGCCATAATCTTTTCCTCTTCCTTTTCTTCTTTGGGGTTATTTCACATCAGCGACGGACAGCGTGATGTCGCCGCTCTCGGTGACAAAAGCGGGAATGCCAATGCGGCCTTCCTGGCGGGGGACATCGAAAAGCGAGCTCGAATCACGCAGCTGCAAAAATTCTTTCAGGTTTGCTTTGGAGCCGATGACTTCGATGAATTCGTACTCCGTGCCGGCCTCATCGAGTTCTTCGATCGCGGCGCGGCAACGTGAGCATTCCGTAGAGCCATAAAACTTCATGGTCACCTCCTTAGAAATCGTCAATAATGAGCTTTTTCATTTTCAACATATTGTCAAAGCCCTGCGGGCGGGCGAGAAGCTCCGAAAGATTTTCAGGAGCTATCTGCCAGCTTATGCCGTATTTATCTTCCAGCCAGCCGCATTGTTCTTTATCGGGGTCGGAAGTAAGAGCATCCCAGTACCGATCAAGTTCGTCCTGGTCTTTCACGAGCACCATCAAAGAGACTCCAGGGGTGAAGGTAAATGGCTGCGCAACGCCAGAATCCATCGCAGAAAATCATTGACCAGCTAGTTGGAAATCAGAATAAGCGACATCAGATGGCTGCGGGACGGATTCGGGTGAATTTTTATCTGCCGCTGCGCCCATCGCGTCATATGTGACGCGGATTCCCAACGCGGAGTCATCGAAAAGCCTTATATAGCCATCGACAGCTTCGGTCGCTTTGCCTTGGGCTGGCCCGCAATACATCAAGCTGGGGACGACAAAGGGCCGCGGGTCCTGGTCGGCACTGGTGAGCATGAGCTGCCAGTTGAATCCAAAGCGGTCAGCAACCCAGCCATACAGGGAGCTAAAAGGATATTCTCCCAAGTTCATCAGTACGGACCCGTCGTGGGAAAGTGCTTCCCAGACCCGGCGGAGGTCGCTTTCGGCGTCGTCGCTTGTAGCGGGGTCAAAATTTAGAAAGAAGCTGATCGCTGGGGTTGGAGTGGCATAGGGGCCACCGTTGATCAGCGCGATGCGGTAGCCATCAATATCGATCTCGGCGGTGACATCTTCGCCGGTGTCTGGGTTGTTAAACCGGTTGACTACCTGGGTATTAGGAAGGGTGGAGGCGTAAAAGTTGGCGGCTTCTGCAATGTTTTTATCAAACCAAAGGTGTGGCACGATTTTCTGCATGATCCCCAGCGTACGCCTGCGCCATGCCCTATCCCACAGTTTTTTAAAGCCGCTTGTGCTACGCCGTGCGTTTGTTGATCAGAGTTTCAATGCCATCTAGGACAATCGAAATGGCGAAATCTAATTGTGCTCTTTCGGTGGTGATCACTGGACGCTCTGCGACTTCATGGAGCAGAGGGAAGATGTCCTTGTTTTCATCATCCAAGGCTTCGGTGAGAAGTTCGTGGCGCAAAGCTGCAACAGAGTTCTGAGCAATGACAACATCGCGGGTATATGCAGAACACGTGTTGTTAATGACGGCGACGCTGCGAATGGCGGTATCGAGGTCCAATCCGGCATCGGTCAACGAACGCAGGAGCATTTCCGATGCGCGCAAAAACGGCGCAGCATTGTTAGAGCCGGTGCGCAGGTAATCAGAGAGTAGCCCTGCGGCGAGCATGCCATTGGCATTGCTATGGGCAAAGGCCGTGGCAATCGTGCGCCAATCGGCATCTTCGGGGACGCTAAGCTCGTCGAAGGCTTCACCAAATTCCACGGCAGCAACGATCGATAGGAGATTTTCCCGATCGTGGACGTAGTGATTGAGCGCTTTGCGATCCACGCCGAGGGTGTTCGCCACGGCCTGCATGCTCAGTTGGTTCTGCGGCAAAGAGCGCGCTGCGGCGACAATCTTTTCAATGTTCAACCCCGCACGGTGACCGCGGGGTCGCCGGAATTGACTATTGCGCTCGCCGGTCGGAGCTGTATTCACAGTTCGCGAAACCGGGGCAGCAGACTCGTAGGTATTGATGGGTTCACTAGTTGCTCCAGACACGGGATTAAGGATACAAACTTGAACGCTTCACGTCAGCACCTTGAACAGATTAAATATCAATCATGGGCACATGCAGCAACTTTAAGAATTTGTCGGGGGTAGTCGGGTGTGGTTTAAATTTCATTTTAGATTGCGTTGATGTCACCAAATACTGGCGCTGTTGTATCGATTGTCCCGCACCTGATTTCGCTTACCACTAGTTTCTGAGACATTAAGGTTAAAGCTTTTAATAATTTGTTTCCGCCTGCTGCGATTCTCGATATTTATTCAACAAACCCCGCGGGGGTACACTTTGGTTCCTTTTGGAGAATTGTCATGCCGGCAGCGGGAGTGGTTTTCGCTGGGTAAGTGATTTTTCGCGGGAATTCTGGTTCTGAGACTTCAGTTAGGTAAGCTAAGGCTAAATGAACTTGGATTGTATCCACGTGATAACCGTTTGGAGCGAATGCTTTTATGGATGAAATGCTGTCGAACTTCCCATTCTGGGGAGCATGGATATTCATGTATATCCTCGGAACGCTGCGCGGGCAGGGAACCTATTGGATTGGCCGTGGAGCATCTAGTGCAGCAACGCATGTCGGTTCAGACTCAGAATCTGAAAGTGCATGGAGCAAAATTAAGGCGTGGCTCAATAGCGATAAAACCAAGACCGGCCGCACATTAGTGCACAAGGTTGGTGTCGTTGCCGTTCCTTTGAGCTATCTGACCGTCGGCCTGCAAACTGCCGTGCTGGCAGGCGCGGGCCTGGTGCGGATCCAGTGGTGGAAATTTAGCTTGGCGCAGATCCCCGGCGCTATGGCCTGGGCGACTATCTACAGTGGCGTCGGATTAGCCGGATGGAGTGCCATTTTGGCGCTGTTTACCGGCGATGGCCTTGTACCAGCGCTCGTCCTAGTCGTGCTCTTTGCCGCTGTGATTGTAGCCATCGTGTTCATCACGAAGGAAGTGCGCAAGCATTCGGCAGCGAAGAATAAAGCCAGCACCACAGTAGACACCACCGAAGCTGCCCCAGCTGACGCTGAAGCTGGTGTGACCGCACAAGATAAGCACGCAGAGTCGCGACACTAGGTACCGTATCTTTTACTTTCCTATAAATACGACAAAGTCCGCTGCCCCTCGTCTTGAGGAGAGCAGCGGACTTTTTAGTTTTCTAACTCTTAGTTAGAAGGGTATGGATTGCGAATGCCGATGTACTGCACGGAGGTGTACTCCTCGATGCCCTCGGCGCCGCCCTCGCGGCCCATGCCGGATTGCTTAACGCCACCGAATGGGGCAGCAGCGTTGGAAATAACACCAGCGTTTGCACCCATGAGGCCGAACTCGAGGCCATCAGCAACGCGGAACATGCGGTCCATGTCTTCGGTGTAGACATAGGATGCCAGACCGAATTCGGTGTCGTTGGCAATCTTCAGTGCTTCATCTTCACTGGAGAAGGTGAGGATAGGAGCAACTGGGCCGAAGATCTCTTCCTGAGCTACGCGGGAGTCAGGGGAGACGTTAGTTAGTACGGTTGGCTTGTAGAAGTAGCCATTGCCGTCCAGGCGTTCGCCACCGACAAGCACCTTGGCGCCGTGCTCGACTGCGTCGTCCACGAAAGAAGCGATGGAATCCTGAGCCTTCTTCTCTACCAATGGGCCACAGGTAACGCTTTCCTCGAGACCATTGCCGAGCTTGAGTGCGCCAATCTTGTCGGCGAACTTCTGAGCGAATTCATCAGCAACTGATTCGTGGACGATGAAGCGGTTTGCTGCGGTGCAGGCTTCACCGATGTTGCGCATCTTTGCGCCCATGGCACCTTCGACAGCCTGGTCAATATCGGCGTCTTCGAAGACGATAAATGGTGCGTTGCCGCCCAACTCCATGGAAGTGCGCAGCACATTGTCGGCTGCAGCCTTGAGCAAGGTCTTGCCCACTGGGGTTGAACCGGTAAAGGACACCTTGCGAAGACGTGGGTCAGCCATGACTGGTCCGGAGATAGCTGATGCTGAGTTACCGCAGACAACGTTGAGGACACCTGCTGGCAAGCCAGCATCCAGCATGGTCTGGGCGAAGTACTGCGAGGTCAATGGGGTGAGCTTGGCGGCCTTAAGAACCATGGTGCAGCCCGCAGCAATAGCTGGCGCGACCTTGCGGGTAGCCATAGCCAGCGGGAAGTTCCACGGGGTAATCAGCAAGCAAGGACCGACTGGCTTGCGGCGGGTAATCATGTTTAGAGTGCCCTCTGGGGCAGGGAAGGAACGACCGTAGTCACGGACTGCTTCCTCGGAGAACCAGCGTAGGAACTCGCCACCGTAGGTAACTTCGCCGCGGGATTCAGCCAAAGGCTTGCCCATTTCCAGGGTCATTAAGGTTGCAAAGGTTTCGGAGCGTTCCTGAACTAGATCGAAGGCACGACGCAGGATGTCGGAGCGCTCACGTGGGGAGGTTGCAGCCCACTCATCTTGTACAGCACACGCAGCGTCCAAAGCGGCCATTGCGTCATCCTCACCTGCAGAAGCGAGGGTTGCGATTACCTCACCGGTTGCAGGGTTTTCCACATCAAAGGTTGCACCGTCTTTCGCATCAACCCACTCGCCATTGATTAATAGGCCGGTAGGGACTTTGGACACAACCTCTGAAATGTTGGCAGTCATTTAAATCTCCTTCATTTTGTTTCTTGACCTGATCCACACTAGTCCCAATTGCAGATTTGTGGGACAAAAGAATTGGTTATCCTTAGCCATTTGTACACCCGCTACCCCAATAGGGATTGAATAATGAGCACGAGCGACGCCCCGATGGAGACAATGATGACGGTTCGGTTGAGAAGGCGGCGATCAACAAAACGATTGAAGTAGTTGGCAGCCACCAGCCCCAAGATGGCTAGCGGTAAATAAATCACTGCGTATTTCAGTTGGTAGGTCGTAATCTGCCCGCCAATAGCTAGTGTCACCATGGAGACAATACTGCCGAAGACAAAGGTGGCCGCGAGAGTGCCGCGAGCCTTCGCGGGATTGAACGTCTTCATCAACAGCGCCATGGGAGGGCCACCGATGGAGGTGGAGGTGCCGAGAAAGCCCGATAAGCCACCGGCGATCAAAGTATTTGGGGCATTGACTTTGGGCGTCCACCCTAAAGAGCTCAAGATCATGGTGAAAATGACGGCGCAGCCAATAAAAAGCTGCAGGGAGTTCGTCGTGAGCACCGCCAGAGCCCATACTGCGAGGAAGGTTCCGGGTAAACGCGCAAAGTTGGAATAAAGCACCATCTTCCAGTCGGTTTCCGCCCACGCGCGGTGCAGGGTGGAACAGGCGATGATAAAAGCTAGGCACAGCACGACGACTGGAACCAGGTCTGGTTTCAACAGAGCCATGATGGGGGTGGAGATAGTGCCGAGTCCGAATCCGATGACGCCCTGGACGGTGGAACCGATAAAGATAATGAGCCCGAGGAAGATATACATGAGTGCGTCATTGGAAATGAGGGTGTCCATCGAAGCTACCTTTCTCCGGCGTAGATTGAGCCGCAATATAGCGTACGCGCATTGCGATTGCATAGCGCAATTGGTGGTAATCGAAGGATTTAGACATACGCGGCCGGCGCATTGTTTACACTCGGGGACATGACTGATTTCGTGGATGTTCCGGGTGTTGGAAATCCAGCACGCCGCGCACTAGCTGACAATGGCTATCCAGATTTAGAGTCGCTGCATGGCGCGGACTATCAATCCGTTTTGGCACTTCATGGCGTGGGAAAGCGTGGGTTAGAACGCTTGCAGGCAGCACTTGTAGAGCGCGGCTTGAGCATGTCCGGAAAGATCCCGGCACCGCAGCCGCGGAAGAATGAATGGTCCATTGGCCATACCGGCGTACAAGATGCAGATATTAAGACCCATGCCGGCAGTGATGCTGACTTAGATGAATATTTATCCACCTTAGAAGGTCGCCGCATAAAGCACGCAGAAATTCTGCTTGATATTTTTCATCGTGCCACGGGTGATACCCCACGGCTGTGGGGACCGTCGATGATTGGATATGGACAGGCGCACTATAAATACGCCACCGGGCGCGAAGGAGATACCTTTCGCGTGGGCTTTTCGCCGCGCAAGGCCAAGCTTTCGCTTTATGGAATTCAAGAAAGCCCGCGGTGGGAGCAATTGCGCGACAAGTTAGGCAAACACACAACGGGGGCATCGTGTGTGTATGTCAATAAGCCGGAAGATATTGATCTAGCAGTGCTCGAACAGCTTATTTCTGAGACCTGGGAGGCAGGGCCACAAAGCTGTTAGGCACTAGAAGCTAAAGCTGGGGGGTTAAAGCTGCGCGGTGGTGTTTTCATTCGCAGCAATTTGCTGCAGACGCTCAGCGGTGGTTAGACCAGCGACGACAACGGCGGAGCCGCCAGCGGCCAGGGGGTGTAGCACGCTGACGGTAAACGATTCCTTATCGTGCCAGCCTGTCGACAACAGACGAGAGGCAGAGCCAGCGTCTGGGTACAGTTCGGGCAACGGCGTGGTGGAACCAAAGTAATCGTCGCCGTAAAAGCGCACGGTGGGTCCGAAGTCAATTGCACCAGCAGGTAGCTCGCCGCCGGATTCTGCTACGCCTCGTCCAAAGGGATCGTCGGTGACTAAAGCAACATCGGGTGCAGAGCCATCCGAGGCAGCGGCGACATTGCCAACGCTGTAGAGCTCAAATTTATCGGGGGAGGTAAATACAGCATCGGCGACAATTTGTGGACTGCTATCGTCTGCCTCGCGAGGTTCCGAGGAGTTCACGAAATCGAATTGGACACCGGCAGCCAGTGAACCGAGGGCCACAACTGCGGCTTGCCAGGTGACAGGCAGGTCGATGAGAAGGGCAGAGTCGGTGTCTAATTCCAGCTCTTCTTCCAGCAGGTTGGCAATCTTTGCCACCCAGTTCTCTAGCGTTTGTGCAGAGAAATCCATGCGGGCGCCGGTCGATTCGTTATATACCGTCAATCGGGGAGCGGCAGGGTCAGCAGTGAGCAAATGATTAAGCATGTCCATACCTGCCCATCGTAGGCAAAACCCCGCTGGCGCTCCGTGAAAAATTTCAAACGGGCAGCACAGCGGGGTGGGTACGGGCGGAAACTTAGTTCACGCAGCGGGGGCCGTCGCCGCCCGCGTCAATCTCCGGGCTGACTTCCGCAGCGCCAAAGTCACCGCCTGGGGTGCCCACGGTGTTTTCTGGGTCAGGCTCACTTTGTGAGGTCTCAGGCTCTGTAGCCGACTCATCAATTGGGCCGGAGTAATCATCGGCGGTAACAACTACCAACGAAGAAGCATCGAGGCCTTCGTTCGCGGTAATGGGCAGGCCACCGAGCTGCTCAGAGAGCGCAATCGCCCGGGGATCGGAAGGATTTGCGGCAACAATTTGGGACTCGGCGTAGACACCTGGCATGGCATTAGAGGTTTCTTCGATGGTGTAGCCGGTGTTTTCCAACCAAGCGGCCAGGCCACTTGCCATGCCGGAAACCGAGCCGGCGTTGAGCACATGCAAGGAGATATCATCAGCTACTGGCTCGTCACCAGAGTCTTGAGATTCTTCTGGCTTTTCTTCGGGTGCCGGAGCCTCTGACGAGGTCTCAGAGACAGCGAGGTCTTCGAAGAACTGGTGTACCTGCTTGGGATCGACGGTGACGATGGATTCGCCGTAGTCACCGGTGCCATCCACAGAGGTGACCGGGATGGTGTTGAAGGTGACGTTGCCGCCAGCCAAGTTCGCCATCTGGGTGGCAAAGCCCATGACATCCCAGTCTTCATCAATAATGACCGAGCGCTCCACGGCTTCCGAGATCTTGCTCAATTTGCTGGGGGAGGTCAGCGTGCCGGTGGACAGCACCTTGTTCACCAAAGAAGCCATGTATGCCTGCTGCCGCACGATGCGGTCTAAGTCGTTGCGCGGTAAGCCATAGCGTTGACGCACGAAAGACAGGGCTTCGGCGCCATCAAGGGTTTGCTCGCCCGCAGGGAACTTCGCACCCGACATGGGATCATCTACAGGAGCATTGAGACAAACATCCACACCATCGACGGCGTCGGTTAACAGCACAAAGCCCAAAAGACCGACTTCCGCGTAGTGGTCAATTTGAATATCAGTTAGCCCGTGGATGGTATCAAGCAAAGCGCCGCGGCCAGCATCAACGCCAGCCTGCTCAATTTCCTTTTCGGACAATTGCTTAGATTCAGCATCTTCGCCGTCGGCAGCGGCTTCATTCTCTGCCATCAGCTCATCGATCTTGGCAGTCTTATGCGCGGCATAGACACCATTGATCTTCATATTGCCGTGCTCATCGTCGTGCACATAAGTATCACGCGGGATAGAAACCGCGGTGGCACGAGAGCCATCATCGGGCACGCGGATCACCATCAAGGTATCGGTGTTTTCTTCGCCGTCATCAACACCGGCGTGAAGGTCGCCCAACTCCTCTTCGGAGAGTCTGTTGCCTTGTGCATCGGTACGCGAGTCTGAGCCCACGAGCAGAATATCGACAGCGCCATCGACATTATTTCGAGAGCCCTGGCCACCGTTTCCGTCACCGCCCAAGTTCAAGTTGGAAGCAGAGGACATGCCGCCACCAAGACGTCCGACGGTCAAATAACCAACGCCTGAAACCAACAGCACGATGACAGACAGAATCGCAATTAGAGTTTTAATTGCAGTGGAACCTGTCTGAGTCGTCACCGGAGCGCTAGTTGGCGCGGGTTGGATATCGCGCGCCTTCCGGAAATTTTCAGAGCTCACTTATATTTCGCTTCCCATTATTCAAGCGGGCAGGGTTTAAGAAACATCATTCTATGGCATAGAACCATGAATCCCGCATAATTAGCGTCCCGCATGCCGGGCAAGCCACGTGAGCGTAGAGAAAGCAGCGCCGCCAGATGCTTATCGATGCAGCTAAGCTTTGCTGCGGTCAGCTCTGAGAGGCACCCGTCACAAAGTTGTGATGCCCACAGTGTCAATTGCCAAGGTTAGTTGCTTGCTTGGGTACGCTAAGTGCCATCGTGAACGACTCAACTTCTTTTTCTGTGCCAACCGAACCCGGGCAACTCGCTCCGCGTGGACACGCTCAGCGTGGACGCGCTCCGCTCGGTCGAGCTCCGCTCGGGATAGTCACGGTGACTTATTCACCAGGTGACTACCTCAGCCGTTTTTTAAACTCCATCCCTGATGCGGTGGCGCAGGGGGCTCGCGTGGTCCTCGCCGATAATGGCTCGACGGATGGCGTTCCCGAACGCAGCGCTGCAGATACAGACTGGGTGGAGTTTTTAGATACCGGTGGAAACCTCGGCTATGGCGGCGGCATGAACGCCGGGGCAACTGCGTTGCTCAAAGCACGCGAGCTGGGTGAGATTGATTCAGAATTCTTGCTGCTGTCGAACCCGGATGTGGAATTTGCGCCAGAGAGCATCGATAAGCTTCTAGCGTGTGCACGGCGATGGGGCAACGCTGGTGCTATTGGCCCACTTATCGTGGAACCCGATGGGTCCATCTATCCCTCTGCGCGGGCGGTGCCGAGCATTATCAACGGCATCGGCCATGCAATATTTGCTGATATCTGGCCAAATAATCCCTGGTCCAAAGCCTATCGTGATGATGAGGATATGAATACTGAGCGCGAAGCTGGGTGGCTATCTGGCTCGTGCATCCTGGTGCGCTGGGACGCTTTTGAGGCCATCGGCGGCTTCGATGAGCGCTATTTTATGTACCTCGAAGATATTGATTTAGGCGACCGCTTAACGCGCGCGGGCTATATTAATGTCTTGTGCCCGAGTGCCAGTATTACCCATGCCCAAGGGCATTCGACTGCGGTGCATTCGAAAAAGATGCTGCGTGCTCATCATGACTCGGCTTATCGTTTCATCGCGGACCGCTATCCACGGCCGTGGCAAGCGCCTTTGCGGTGGGCCGTAAAAAGCGGCCTGGGTATTCGGTCAATCCTGCTGAGTTCTTAACAGACAGGCCCGCGCCGTAGACCGGAAATTATCCCGGCACCGCATACAATTTATTCACAATCTATCTCAAAAACTGAAAGGTTGCCTCCATGGCGAATAGCCTTCCCAGCGCACCAAGCGATGACAACCCGGGCGCTGCTGCCGAAAGGGCAGTAGACGCGGTGATCCTCGTCGGGGGACGCGGCACGCGGCTGCGCCCGTTGACCATTGGCACTCCAAAGCCGATGTTGCCGACGGCGAATCATCCTTTCTTGCAGCATCTTTTGGCGCGCATTAAGGCCGCAGGCATCAAGCACGTCGTGATGTCGACGTCTTTTAAGGCTGAAGTCTTTGAAGAATACTTCGGTGATGGCTCGGAGATGGGCCTGGATATTGAATACGTCGTGGAAGAAACTGCGTTGGGCACCGGTGGTGGCATCCGCAACGTTTATGACCACTTGCAGCATGACACCGTGATGGTATTTAACGGCGACGTTTTATCCGGCATGGACTTAGGTGAAATCCTCGATACGCATCACAGCAAAGATGCGGACTTGACCATGCATTTGCTCAACGTGAGCGATCCACGGGCTTTCGGTTGCGTGCCCACTGATGAAGATGGCCGCGTGTTGGAGTTTTTGGAAAAGACCGAAGATCCTCCAACCAATCAAATTAATGCCGGCTGCTATATCTTTAAAAAAGATCTCATTGCTACCATTCCGGAAAACCGCGTGGTCTCCGTAGAGCGCGAAACTTTCCCTGGTGTGCTGGAAGCTGGCTATAACGTTTTTGGACACGTGGATAACTCCTACTGGCGCGATATGGGCCGGCCCGATGATTTCGTCCGCGGCTCTTCTGATCTCGTCCGCGGCATTGCGCATTCCCCGCTTGTGGAAGGCAAGACTGGCGAGGCCTTGGTTGATCCCTCCGCAGGTGTGGCAGCAGGCGTCTTGTTGCTCTCTGGTACCTCAGTAGGGCGCGGGTGTGAGATTGGCGCGGGCAGCCGCCTTGACGGGACCGTGGTCTTTGATGGCGTGACCATTGAACCGGGCGCTACTATTTCCAATTCCATCATTGCCTCCGGCGCTCGCATTGGCGCTAATGCGCACATCGAAGATTGTGTGATTGGCGAAGGCGCCTCCATTGGCGCACGGTGCGAGCTGCTCAACGGCATGCGCATTTTCCCTGGGGTCGATATCCCAGATGCCGGAGTGCGTTTTAGCTCCGACGCCTAGTTTTTCTGGAAGGACACGTGCCGAATACGGGCACTGTCCTTCTTTTATTTTTCCTGACTGTAACGTCCTGGTTTCACAGCTGGATCCCAGAAAACAGGGAAAGTGGCGCGACACGCCGTAGTTTCCTGAAAATAGTTAACATCTTTCACAACCCCCACTACATGTAGTACCCCCGTGAAGTAGCCCCGGGTATGAACTCCTGTTACTAGTGTGACTATTGAGGTTAGTGACGTGCGGTTTTGTTGTCCGGGAGAAATATTCCTTCAAATCAGGTTGACGGTATTTAGTGTTTCGGTGTGTAATCACAACAGTGTTATTTACGCCGCACGGCCAGTGCGTGGCGTGAGGACAATCCATTATTTAACCCAACTACGGAGGAAGGAATCGGCGTGGACAAACCAAACAATAACGCCATTCTCCGTGGCGGTGCTGCTGCAGAGATGACGCTCGATGAACTCTTTGGTGCCGTCGAGCAGGAGTGGCAAGACCAAGCCTTGTGTGCGCAAACTGACCCGGAGGCGTTCTTCCCTGAAAAGGGTGGCTCGACTCGTGAGGCGAAGCGCATTTGCCAGGCTTGTGCCGTCCGCGATGAGTGCTTGGAATATGCACTCGAGCATGATGAGAGATTTGGTATTTGGGGTGGGCTCTCAGACCGTGAGCGCCGCCGCCTTAAGCGCCAAATTGGCTAATGATTCCCCAGGGGGCGTGGAATTGATGCTGGGTTTTCACCGGTGTTGAAATAAGCGCAGTCGGGGATATATTTTTCCAAACAACATGACCTCACCTTGTGGTGGGGTTGTTGTTTTTTCTACCAGTTAAATCGGGGATCAATGACTTCGGGGTCAATATTGAGGTAATTAGAGACCAGCGCAGTTAGGACCGCGCTGAGCAGCTCCTCGCGTTCTTGGCGGCTGGCGCAGCGTGATTCAATAGGTTTGCGGAAAATGACCAGCCGGGCACGGGTGGGCCTTCCGCCAGCGTCGACACCGGCTGGCACGATGCGGCCGAGTGGCACCGGGCCGTCAGCCACGATGTCATCGGGCAAGATGGTCATATCCGCGCGCAGGCGCATCCGCGGCACGGTATCCACGGCGATGTCCAGGCCGCGTAGTTCTTCCAGGTAGGCATTGTGAATGGGGGAGTAGGCCTCGAGCACCTCCATGTCAAAGCGCTGCCCGCGCGTGCGAAAACGCGGGGTTTGCTGCGGCAAAAGTGGGCCACGCAGTCCGCGGCCATGGCGGTCGCGGGCGGGGCGGATGTGATTGCGCGCAGTACTCATGCCCATATTCTAAGACTTGTCCAGGAATTTCCTTGCCGCGCCACGCACGTCAAGTTGGCAGGTAAAACCCGCACCAAAAATTGCTGGTAGGCGCGCTGATGAAGGGGGCGATGTGCTGGGAGACTATCGAAATCTCAAGTTAGGGTTTAGACTTAAGCCTCGTGAGTGAGTTTCGTCGTTGTTCCCGCCCTGGCTGCGGCCGTCCGGCCGTAGCGACGTTGACCTATGCCTACAGCGAGCAGACCGCAGTTGTCGGCCCCTTGGTAGAAGAGCAAGACCCGCATTCGTGGGATCTGTGTTCTGATCACGCCGATAAAATTACCGCGCCCCAAGGTTGGGAGCTACTGCGGGTCGATCACATCGAGCTTTATGATGATGACGAGCTTTTAGCCTTGGCGGAAGCCGTGCGCGAAGCAGGTCGGGTGACCACAGGGCTTGTCGATGACACGACCAGCGGCGGCGGCCAAGACCCGATTGATTACAAGGCGAACTTTGATGGCGCTGATCCACAGCGCTCCAATCACCCGGTATTTCGCACGCGCCGCGTGGCCGATGCGCATCAACGCCGCCGCGCGCACCTTTCTGTCGTGCCCGATGTTGACCCGGAATCTTAACGCTGCGTGCTTATGATGTGGGCAACACATCATATAAATATCTCGCCCTGTAGAGAACTTGATTCTCATTAGGGCTAAACTTGCGGGTTATGCGTAACCGTGAAGCACTGGATGCCGTGATTAAAGCCTATGACGTCCGCGGCGTCGTAGGCCAAGACATTGATGAAGCCTTCGTTCGCGATGTAGGAGCCGCTTTTGCTTCCTTGCTTCGCGGGGAGGGGGAGACCACCGTTGCCATTGGCCACGACATGCGTCCTTCCTCGCCCGCGTTGGCTGATGCGTTTGCCGAAGGCGTGACCTCCCAAGGGTTGGACGTCATTCAGCTGGGCCTGTGCGCCACAGACCAGCTGTATTTTGCAGCCGGCACCTTCAACTGCGCCGGCGCAATGTTTACCGCATCCCACAATCCAGCCCAGTACAACGGCATCAAATTGTGCCGCAAGGGCGCAACACCGGTGGGTGAGGCAACGGGTCTGGCAGAGATTAAAGACAAGATGGTCGAAGGCATTGCGCCTGCCGATGTCCAGCCCGGTTCCATTTCGCACCGCGACATCTTGGGTGATTACGCCACATTCCTCAACGAGCTGGTGGATTTGAAGTCCTCCCGCCCACTGGTTGTCGCCGTGGATGCCGCCAATGGCATGGGTGGGCACACCGTGCCAGCGGTCTTTGACGCCTTGCCTTTCGATGTCCGTCCGCTGTACTTCGAGCTCGACGGCACCTTCCCCAACCACGAAGCCAACCCACTCGATCCGAAGAACCTGGTGGATCTGCAAAAATTCGTCGTTGAGCAAGGCGCCGATATCGGCCTAGCTTTCGATGGTGACGCGGACCGTTGCTTCGTGGTTGATGAAAAGGGCGATCCCGTCTCCCCATCGGCTATTTGTGCCTTGGTTGCCGAGCGCTACTTGGACAAATTCCCCGGCTCCACCATCATCCACAACCTGATTACCTCCAAGACTGTGCCGGAATTGGTCACCGAGCACGGTGGCACCCCAGTGCGCACGCGCGTGGGCCACTCCTTCATCAAGTCCCAGATGGCAGAGCATTCGGCTGTCTTCGGCGGCGAGCACTCCGCGCACTACTACTTCCAGGAATTCTGGAATGCTGACTCCGGTATGCTCGCAGCGCTGCACGTCTTGGCCGCCCTCGGACAGACCGATCAGTCTCTTTCGGAGCTCATGGCGCAGTATTCCCGTTACTTTGCCTCCGGTGAAATTAACTCCACCGTGTCGGATCAGGCAGCCAGCCAGCAGGCAATCTTGGATGAGATGGCCGACGAGATTGAGTCTGTAGACCGTCTTGATGGCGTGACCGTGCAGCTGGCAGGAACCGATGCCTGGTTCAACGTCCGCGCGTCCAATACCGAACCCCTGCTTCGCCTAAATGTCGAGGCTAAGACCCAAAACGAAGTCGATGACATCGTCAATAAAGTGCTGGGAATCATCCGCGCTTAAGGTATTTGGCTAACGCTAACTCACAATAAAACTCGCCGTGCACGCTCGTTGGTGCCGGCGAGTTTCGTGGTTTTATGCATCTTTATATTCGGTTCGCGGTTTGCGCATCCGTGCTGCTTGCGGCGTTGGAAAACCTGAATAAAAATATAGACCAATCAGTCTATATTGTATGAACTAAGTGGTGTGGATAGGTTTGTTCTAAACGATTTACCTCCCACGTTAGGAACCACATGACCATTGCGACAAATAAAAAGCCACGTCCACGCCGCACTCCCAAACCGGAAGGGCAGTGGAAGATTGACGGAATGGAACCGCTCAATAACGATGAGCGCATCAAGCAGGAAGATCCTGGCTTTTCCGCGAAACAGCGCGTTATTGATATTTACTCCAAGCAAGGCTTCGCCTCTATCCCACCGGAGGATTTAGCCCCACGCTTTAAGTGGTTGGGGATTTATACCCAGCGTAAGCAAAACCTTGGTGGCGAGCTTACGGGACAAGTCCCGAACTCGGAACTGCAAGATGAATATTTCATGCTGCGCATCCGCTTCGATGGCGGACGTGCCACACCTGAGCAGTTCCGCGTCGTCGGAGAAATCTCCAAGGAATTTGCGCGCTCGACCGCAGACTTCACCGACCGTCAAAACATCCAGTTGCACTGGATTCGCATCGAGGATATGCCCGAAATCTGGGAGCGCTTGGAAGCGGTAGGACTGTCCACCATGATGGGTTGCGGCGACGTCCCACGCGTGATTTTGGGCTCGCCGGTCGCAGGCGTTGCAGAAGATGAAATTATTGACGCCACCCCGGCGATAGAGACCATCGTCAATGAGTATCTTCACCGCGAGGACGTACAAAACCTGCCGCGCAAGTTTAAGACGGCTATTTCCGGCAACGCCCGCCAGGACGTGACGCATGAGATCCAGGACGTGTCCTTTGTCGGCACTAACCACCCAGAATATGGCCCTGGCTTTGATTGCTTCGTCGGCGGCGGGCTATCCACCAACCCGATGCTGGCGCAATCTATCGGCGCCTTCGTCCCACTGGAGCGAGTCCCAGAGGTCTGGCACGGCGTGGTCTCTATCTTCCGCGACTACGGTTTCCGCCGCCTGCGCAACCGCGCCCGTCTCAAATTCCTCGTCGCGCAGTGGGGAATTCAAAAATTCCGTCAGGTACTCGAAGACGAATACTTAGAATCACCGCTGCAAGATGGCATTCCTACCGTCCCGCACATGGGCAACCGTGACCACGTCGGCGTGCACAAGCAGCAAGATGGCAACTTCTACGTGGGCGTAAAACCCACAGTTGGGCACACCACGGGTGAGCAGCTGGTTGCTATCGCCGAGGTCGCAGAATCCTTTGGCATCGAGCGCGTGCGCACCACCCCGATGAAAGAACTGCTCTTTTTGGATGTGCGTGAAGAAGACATCGAGCCTTTGTCCAAGGCATTGGAAGAAACCGGCCTTTACCCCAAGCCTTCGGAGTTTCGCCGCGGGGTTATGAGCTGCACCGGCCTGGAATTTTGCAAGCTTGCGCACACCACCACCAAGTCCCGCGCGATTGAACTCGTCGATGATTTGGAAGAAGTCATCGGGGATTTGGACGTGCCGATTTCGATTACGCTCAACGGCTGCCCGAACTCCTGCGCGCGCACCCAAGTTGCCGATATTGGTTTCAAGGGCCAAACGCTAACTGATGAAGACGGCAACCGCATCGAAGGTTTCCAGGTGCACTTAGGTGGCGCCATGGGGCTTGACCCTGATTTTGGCCGCAAACTGCGCGGGCACAAGGTCAAGGGCACCGAAGTCACCGAATATGTCACGCGAGTGCTCACGAACTTCAAAAACCAGCGCCACCCCGGCGAGCAATTCCGCGACTGGGCGTTGCGTGCCGAGGATGAGGATCTGTCATGAGATTTCGCCGCGAACCCAATCCGAACCGAAACCATCCGCTGCACTGCCCGTATTGCGCCAGTGAGCTGCTGTTTCCGGATGAAGAAACAGAGTTCGCGTGGGCATGCCAAGACTGCCTGCGGGTCTTCTCCGTTCAATTTCACGGCCAAAATGACCCGCCGGTGCAGCCGCAGCAAGCACGGTCCTCGCACGAGGCTCTTGCCAATTCCTTGAAAAGGAAAGGCCATGAACTATGAATCACGCATTTATCGCGCTCTCCCATGGTTCTAGGCATCCGAAGGCGGCAGGGGGCATCGATAAGCTTGTTGCCCGCACTTCAGATTTAACCGGGGCATACGGGCAATCCGCGCACCTGGAATTTGATACGCCTTCGCTTGTCGATGCCACCCTGCACCTCCGCGAGCACGGCTTTGACCGGGCCACGTTGCTGCCGTTGCTATTTACCAATGGGTTTCACATGCGCTACGACGTGCCGGATGTGCTGGCACAAGCCGAACACGCCAGTGGTGTGGAGCTACATCCCGCCCCGGGCTTAGGTACGGGAGGTGACATTCTGCAGCAGCTAGCCCGGCGGCTGAACAAAGATATCGCGCAAGGGGATAACCCCCACGTGATTGTGTACGCCGTGGGTTCGTCGAATGTGGCGGCCAATGAGTCAGTGGTACGCCTAGCCGTGCGACTGGCCGATGCCACCGGCTTTCAAACCAGCACTTTATTTGCCACCCCCGGCGCTGGCCGCGCGGGTTATCTGTGGGGGACCAAAGGCCTGCAGCTGCAAGCTAGTGCGCACCCGCGCATCCACCTCTTGCCGCTGTTTGTCACCGATGGTCTGCTGCTTGATGCCGCGAATGCCGCGTTGCCAGAGATTATGCACACCACGGGCTCCTACATCACCAGTTCCGTCCCCTTAGGTTCGCATTTAGCGGACGTTTTAGCTCCCCGCCTTATTCAAATTCAACGCACCCTGGCTGAAAGATCAGCGCGCGTGCCCCAATATACTTAGGATGAAGACATGCCCACGCTCATTTTTATTGCTTTAGCAGGCTTTGCTGCGCAACTAGTCGACGGCGGAATTGGCATGGGCTTCGGTGTTACCTCCACCACTCTCCTCATTTTCCTCGCCGGTCTGGGGCCCGCGCAAGCGTCTGCGGTGGTTCACGCCGCCGAGCTTGGCACTACATTAGTGTCCGGGTTTAGCCACTGGCGCTTTGGCAATGTGGATTGGAAAATTGTCTTTTCCCTCGCCATTCCCGGAGCCATCGCCGCATTTATTGGTGCGACCTTATTATCAAATCTTTCCCTCGAAGCCGCCCAACCGGTGACCTCCGCGCTGTTGGTGCTGATTGCGATTAACCTGATTTGGCGCTTTAGCCGCGGGAATATCAAACGCACAATTGCCAACCGCCCGCACGCCACGCCCTTTCTAGTCGCCCTGGGCTCTGTCGGCGGCATGGTCGATGCCACCGGCGGCGGGGGATGGGGCCCGGTGACGACCTCCACGCTAATGGCGGCCGGCCGGGATAAGCCTCGACGCATTGTGGGTACGGTCTCCGCTGCCGAATTTCTTGTCACCTTGGGCGCAATCATCGGCTTTGCGTTTGGCTTGTGGGAGGACATCGTCGCGCATCTCGGTGCGATTGTCGCCATGCTCATTGGCGGTTCGATTGCCGCACCACTGGCTGCGTGGATGGTCTCACGATTGAACCCCATCATGCTCGGCGGGTTCGTGGGTACAGCGATTGCGGCGCTGAATATCTCCAATGTCTATGAGGGATTGGGATTTGCACCGTCGACGCCGTGGGTCGTGATTATCCACGTCGCGATTGTTGCGCTGGGAATTGGCGCGACCATTCGCGGGCATAGGAAAGCTCGCGCCCAGCGCGCGGAAGCTCTCGCAGCCGAAGAAGCAGCCGCTGCGGATGCGCCAGCTGTGCGCACCCACGAAGGGGCAACTACCGGCTAGCTCAAGCCCGCGACATCACCAATTACGAAGACTGCTGGAGGCACAATATTGGCCTCGGCAGTCTTTTGCCCTAGCTGGGCCAGCGTGGTGTTGATAACGCGCTCTTCTTCTAAGGTGCCGTTTTCAATAATTGCCGCCGGGGTGGTGCCGGCCAGGCCTCCTGCGAGAAGGGCATCGGCGATAGCGCCGGCATTGCGCACGCCCATAATGATGCTCAAGGTCGCGCCCGACTGCGCTAGGGCTGTCCAATCAACCAAGCTTTTTTCATGGCCGGGTGGCAAGTGCCCGGAGACCACCGTAAAGGCGTGCACGATTCCGCGCTGGGTAACGGGGATACCAGCGCTAGCTGGCACGGACACTGCGGAGGTCACGCCTGGGATGATTTCCGTGGCAATGCCTGCTTCGGCCAAAGCTTGAACTTCTTCAAAACCGCGGCCGAAAACAAAAGGATCTCCACCCTTGAGGCGCGCAACAGTCTTTCCCGCGCGCGCGTGGGAAATCAGCAACTCATTAATGCGTTCTTGCGACACCGATTTTTTATAAGGCAGCTTGGACACGTCAATAATTTCTTTATTGTCCACATCGCAGAGCTTGTCCAATTCTGGCGCCGGACCCAGATGATCCGTGAGAATCACATCAGCGTCCTGCAAGGCATGCATGCCGCGCACAGTGATTAAATCCCAGGCGCCTGGGCCGCCGCCAATCAAGGTCACTGGGCGGGGTAAATGCGAAGAATTTGCTGAAAGACTCATGTGGATAGATTACCGCGCCACCACGACGGTTCCGCATTTACTAGGCTTGAGCGCATGAGTGATGAAGGCTATTTTTCTGGCTCACAATATGACCCAGAAACCGTGCGCTTTTTCGATGTTGCCCATGAGGGCGCACAGATACGCGCCATTGCCGCGCATATCCAGCACCTTAGCGATTTACGCGGGGCGGAGTTTCGCTCCATCGTTATCTTGCCCACCGACCAAGTCGCGCGCGCAAGCGCCGAGATGGTTGTTGAATTAATATCGCCGCTGCCATGGCCCATATTCATAACGGACAAACTTCCGCACTATGTGGGCCCTTTGGATGCTGTCGTTGTTGTCGGTGAACGCAGTGATGCAGATTGGGCGTCGTTGGCGTTGATTACTGCCGCGCGCCGGGGTGCTACCACCGCGCTGATTGGGCCTGGGCGCGGCCCATTGGATGAGGATGCGCCGGAAGAGACATTGTCTTTTCCAATCCCACCGACTGCCGATGGCGCTTCGCCGAGTCGGTATATCACCGGGCTTTTAGCCATTTTGTGGTCGATTACTGATGCTGAGGTCATCGTCGCCGAGCGCTTGCATGAGCTTGCCGATGCCGCCGATGAGGAACTACAACAACTGTCCCCGGAACGCGATGCCACGGTAAACCCGGGGCGAGCCTTGCGAGATTTCACCGCCGACGCCCGAGTCGTACACACCGGTTCCCGCCTGGAGCAGCCCGCGGATCTCCCCGCCGGCGTTAACGTCGGGCTGGCGGTAGCACGCTGTGCGGCCACCATCTGGAGCACCCGCGGGCTATCCGGGGAATTTCTTGAACCGGAACTTGTTCCCATGGTGCTGGAACGCAACCAAGAATCCGCACCAAAAGATGACATTTTTTACGACCCGTTCCTGGATGGGGAAAAGAATCTAGTACCCTTAAAAATAATTGTGTGGGGGCAAGCAGATTCAGCCTTACCCCACTCGCTCGCCATGGCATGCACCGATGCTGATACCAGTGATTTGGTTTGCGCCGTCCGATTGCTCGTCCGCGCATTTGCCGCGACCGCTTACGATGTTTCGAAGGAAGATTAATGCAGCTGCTCAACAGTGCCACCCGAACCTATTCGTGGGGTTCTAAGACACTCATTCCGCACTTGCAGGGCAAAGCCGCCTCCAACTATCCCATCGCGGAATTGTGGTACGGCGCGCACCCTGGTGGGCCCGCAACGGTAGAAGATGAACCGCTCAATGCGATCATCGCCGCCGACCCGCAAGCGGCACTGGGGGAGAACGTGGCAGCGGAATTTGATAATAAGCTGCCCTTTTTGCTGAAGATCCTCTCGGCCGATGAGCCGTTGTCCTTGCAGGCGCACCCTTCCAAGGAGCAGGCGCTGCAAGGGTTTGCGCGGGAAAACTCTCAGGGCGTCGCGATGGATGCGCCGCAGCGCAGCTATAAAGACGATAACCACAAACCGGAACTTATCGTGGCGCTGACAGACTTTTATGCCATGGCAGGATTTCGCCCGCTCGTTCATACCCGCGAGCTTTTTGATGCCTTGGACTGCGAAGAGCTCAACCGCTACGCGCACATGCATATTGCCGATGGCCGGCTGACGCAAGACGAAGAATCTGATAGCTTGCGCGCGCTGTTTACGACTTGGATTACCATCCCGGCGACCACCCGTCGTGAGCTCATCGCCGCGCTGATGGAGTGCTCCAAGCAGCTGTTAGAAACTTTGCACTCAGACTCGTGGATGCGCCCAGTGTTGGAGACCCTCATCGATCTCGATGAGCTTTATCCCGGTGATGTTGGCGTGCTTGGCGCGCTGTTGCTCAACCACGTGCAATTAAGCCCAGGGGAGGCCATTTACCTCGACGCGGGCCAGCTGCATGCCTATGTGCGCGGCCTGGGCGTTGAGATCATGGCCAACTCCGACAATGTCTTGCGCGGTGGTTTGACTCCGAAGCACGTCGACGTGCCGGAATTGGTCAAGGTTTTATCGTTTAATACCATCGCAGACCCACGCGTAGAACAAATCAGCCTGTCGGATTCCGCGCAGGTAATGAACTATCCGGTGCCGGTCAATGAATATGCGCTGACCCGCTGCGATTTGAAGGCGGGACAAGAAGTAACTACCGAAAGTGATGGGCCAGCCATCATTTTGTGTACCGAGGGTAGCTTGCAGCTGACCGCTCAAGATGGCACGTGCTTAGAGCTTTCGCCTTCCGATGCCGCCTGGGTCCCCGCCGATGACGGCGACATCACCTTGAGCACGAAGGATAAAGCTCAAGCCTTTATCGCCAGGGTGTAGCAGAGCTTCCCGGTGTTTGCGCATTCTGCGTAGGCATCGGCGACTGGCTCGGAACTGGCTCACCTGAAGCTTCTGACTCAGATGGTTCAGTTGGCTCTACCGGCTGCGCGGACTCATTCGGCTCGTTTGGCTCAGAAGGCTCGACGTTAGGATCCGAGGGGCGCGTGGTCACGGTCTCTTCACCGTCTTCTTCAGGACTGGTGGGCTGTGGCGAGCTCTCCGCTGAGTCTTCTGGTGTCTGTGACGTCGGCGCGGGCTCGACAGGCTGAGTGTTTTCGTCTTCCGTCGGCGCGGGCTCAGCTTCGTACTCAGGCGAAGGCTGGTTATATTCTGACGCGGGGCTTTGCGCGTAATTGCCATACTCATCCCCAAAGATCGGCTCCGGACGGTACACATTTGTCGGATCCGGAGTCTCACGTTCGGGGTTAACCACAGAATTCGGCGCCAAGAACGGGTCATTGGCGTAGTTCGGGGCAGCAGCCTGCGCAGGAGCAGACTCCTGCTGCGGGCGCTCATTCTCATTCGAGTCCGGTTCTTCGGTTTCCGTGTTCTCTCGAGATGTCGGCGAAGTGGTGGTCGAACTAGACTGCGTCGTCTTCGTCGGATCGGCGTTGACCGAAACCGGGGTGCTCATTCGCCACACGCCAAATCCCACGGCGGCCGCTACTAACAGTCCTACCGTGAAAAATATGGTGACGCGCCGAACATCCGAATTCACAGGCGCCCTTTCTGGTTGGTAACAAATTAGTAACGACACTACCACGCGAGTCCAGTGAGGGGAATACTTTCCGACAATCTTTTTCCCGCCTGGAAAAATATTGTTTAATCTGCGGTTATGTAATTTCTTTACGAAAATATTCGCCCGTTGTGTTCAACCTCACGCGCGGGAACATGTGGGGCTTGATGCATGGTTGTTATTAACTAGGCAGTTGTCCGGCAGGTTCTACTAGGCTTCAGCTACCAAGTTGGCTAGTGTCGATTGTGCAAAACTGTCACGGCAAGTAAAGCGTAGTGAAGCAATAGGAAAATTAAAAGGAGCAAAGCCCATGAGCACCTGGGATGAGCATATTTTCACCAGTGATGACAATGTTGAGTTTCTCGATGATCTGATCGCCTTGGACGAAGACGACATCATTGAAGCAATTCACGACGCGATCATGCTGGCCACTGGGGACAATCAGGCCACCGAAGAAGAAGAGCAAAATGCTCTGGCAGCAGCCACCATCGCCGCAATTTGGGCGGGAGCTCCGTTTACTGCCGGCGATGTAGTGTCCAACTACCCCTATATCCGTGATCTGGTCGGGTACTCTTCGGAAGCGCTTAATGAAAAGGCAACGGAGCTTCTCGAAGACGTCGAAGAAGACTATGACCTCGAGCCTTTCCTCGAAGCGCTCGCTTAATGATTATAGCGATTGAAGGCATCGACGGCGCCGGGAAAAACACACTCGTATCGCAGTTGCGGAAGGAATTGAATATTCCCGTCGAGGTCTTAGCCTTTCCCCGGTACGAGGATTCTATTCACGCGCAGCTCGCCCAAGAAGCGCTCTACGGGCGAATGGGAGATTTAACCTCGTCGGCCTACGCCATGGCGACGTTATTCGCCCTCGACCGCCATGGTGCCAAGCAGCAGTTAGAGGAAGCATCGACAAGCTCTAATCTGCTCATTTTGGACCGCTACGTAGCTTCCAACGCCGCTTATTCTGCCGCGCGGTTGGGCGATGATGCCGTAATGGACTGGGTTTTTGACCTCGAGTTCGGGCGGCTGGGCTTGCCGAAGCCGGACTTGCAGATCTATCTCGCCACCGAGGTCGGGATAGCCGCACAGCGCGCATCGTCGCGGGAGGCACAGGATGCAAGCCGCGAGAAAGATCAGTATGAAAAAGATGGTGGTCTTCAGGCGGCAACTGCTGCCGCTTATGCGCGACTCGCCGAGGCCAATTGGGCAGGCCAGTGGATTGCCGCTGTTGATAAGGGTATTATCATCGACAAAGTTCTAGACCTTGTAGGGGAGTAAACGTGGCGCCAAAAATCCTGGTGGTAGATGACGATCCTGCCATTTCGGAGATGTTGACAATTGTCCTGGAATCCGAAGGATTACAGCCAATCCCCATCACCGACGGCAATGATGCTGTGCCGGCCTTTGAACAGCACAATCCGGATCTTATTTTGCTGGACTTGATGCTGCCGGGAATGAACGGCGTGGATATTTGCCGTGCCATTCGCCGCGATTCCAATGTGCCGATTGTCATGCTCACCGCCAAGACTGACACCGTTGATGTGGTGTTGGGGTTGGAATCTGGTGCAGATGACTACGTCACTAAGCCTTTTAAACCCAAGGAGCTGGTCGCTCGCGTGCGCGCGCGGTTGCGCCGGACGGAGACGACGTCGTCGGAGATCATCGAAGTGGGCGATTTGCTTGTCGATGTTTCCGAGCACACCGTTATTCGCCGCCCAGCCGATGGCGGGGAAGACGAAGAGTTGTCGTTGACTCCTTTGGAGTTTGATCTCTTAGTGGAAATGGCGCGCAAGCCTGGGCAGGTCCATACCCGCGAGGAGTTGTTGGAAAAAGTGTGGGGATACCGCCACGCTTCCGATACTCGTTTGGTCAATGTCCACGTGCAGCGTTTGCGCGCCAAGATTGAACACGACCCGGAAGACCCGCAGATTGTATTAACGGTGCGCGGTGTTGGCTACAAGACTGGCAAAAACGACTAGCTTCACAGTTGTTTACTTTCTTGATGGAGGCAGTGAGTTATTAAGTCCCGGTTGCGCCATTTACGCGACGTCATAAGTGAGATGTGGCGTACCTCGTTGCAGGTACGCGTCATTGGCATGATCTTGGTCGCTTCCGCCGTGGTCATGATCATCTTGGCGTATGCGCTTGTCTCCGTGCTGACTCAGCGGCTGGTGGATCAGAAGATCAGCATTGGTGATCAAGAAATTGAACGCGCGCGTATTGCCGTCGAGCAGCAAATTAATGCCACTGGTTCGGCGAACTCCGTCCAAGTGCGCATTAACTCCGCCCGGGCGTCCTTAACGCAACTGACCGCGGAGGGCGGGGAGTCGCACGCGACGTATGAACCTGTCATCGTGGTGGAAAACTCCAGCGGCGAAATCACCACGTCGCCGGAGGGATACCGCATTCCCGACTCCTTGCGTGCATCGGTGGCCAATGACCAGGTGGTCTACCAGTTTACGACCATCGACCAGCCCGGCGGCTCTAACTACCGCGCCTTGGTCGTGGGAACCCCCACCATGGCAGATATCCCAGACCTGCAGCTATATCTGGTGATGTCCATGGAAAATGAAGAATCCACCATGGCATTGATGCGCGGTTTGCTCTCTGCTGCGGGCGTGGTGGTCGTTGTCTTGCTCGTGGGCATCGCGTGGCTGGCTATTCAGCAGGTCATCACACCCATCCGCTCTGCCTCGCGCATTGCCCAACGCCTTGCTGCCGGGCATTTGCGCGAGCGCATGGTAGTTGACGGGGAAGATGAAATGGGACGCCTGGCGGCCTCGTTCAATGACATGGCCGATAAATTGTCCAAGCAGATTACGCAGCTGGAAGAATACGGTGATCTACAGCGACAATTTACCTCCGATGTCTCGCACGAGCTGCGTACACCGCTGACGACGGTGCGCATGGCCGCTGACCTTATCGCCGATGATGCCGATAATTTGGAACCGCACACTCGCCGCGCCAGCCAATTGATGATTCGCGAACTCGACCGATTTGAAGAGTTGCTCGCCGATCTATTGGAGATCTCCCGCCACGACGCCGGTGTTGCGGACCTGCAATCATCCAACATGGATATTCGCTCCTGCATTGAATCGGCCATGCAACAAACTGAGCACTTGGCCAAAGAACTCGACGTGGAGATCATCGCCAACGTGCCTGATACCCCAGTCAACGTGCAGGCGGACTCACGCCGGATCGAACGCGTCCTGCGCAACCTGCTGGCTAATGCCATCGACCACTCAGAAGGCAACCCTGTCACCATCGATATCGGGCATACCGAAACCGCTATTGCCGTGGCCGTCACGGACTCTGGTGTGGGGCTGAAAGAAGGCCAAGAGGAACTGGTTTTCAACCGCTTCTGGCGTGCCGATGCCTCCCGTAAGCGCCATTCCGGCGGTACCGGTTTGGGCCTTGCCATCGCGCGCGAGGACGCGGTGTTGCACGGCGGCACCCTCGACGCCACCGGCATCCCTGGCGTCGGTTCGCGCTTCCGGTTGATTATCCCGCGCGAGCCCGGAGCACCCTTTGGTGATGAACCCCTGCCCTTGGTGGTTCCGCACGCGCCCGAGGTCATTGACGAAGAAAGCGAGGAGCCCCAGTCATGAAAAAGCTCATCGCTGCCTTATCCGTTTCCGCGCTAGTGCTCTCCGGATGCTCGACCTTGCCGAGCGCCTCCGACCCGCAAGTGCTGCGCTCTTTTTCTCCGCAGCCGGAAGTCGACCCCGCAGTCGGGCCCACCCCGGGGCAAGAAGCTGACTTGTTGATTCGCGAATTCTACGCGGCCGCGGCCATCCCATCCTCGGACTACCGAGCAGCTCGTTCCTTTCTAACGCCGGAAGCTGCGGAGAGCTGGAACCCAGAAGAATCCCGGCGCATTGTAGATGTCATTGAGCTCACCTCGCAAAACACCTCCTCGGGTGACCAGCGTGCATTTACCGTTCGCGGTAGCGTCATTGGCTCTCTGGCCTCCGGAGGCAGTTATGTACCCGAAAACTCCGGCTATGAAACCACCATCCGCATGGAACAAGTCGACGGCGAATGGCGCATTACAGACCTGCCCGATGGTGTGGTCTTTGAACGCACTGAACTGCGTAATCATTTCCAGCCCTTGCCTGTCTACTTCTACCGCCAAACCGGAAGCGTGTTGGTCACCGACCGGCGCTGGCTCTTCGGCAGCCAAAACTCCCTCGACGCGCAGCTGATTACCTTGCTGCTCGAGGGACCATCGTCACGCCTTGCCCCAGCCACGACTTCCGTGGTGCCCGATGATGCTGCTTTCCTCGGCATCGAGGATGGCGAATATACCTTCGCCGGCATGCAAAATATGTCCCCCGATGACCGCCTGCGCTTTGCTGCCGAGTTGGTCTGGACACTCTCGCACGCAGGAATCCAAGAGCCGTACACAGTAACCGCCGACGGGGCACCCTTGGTGGAAAACCTTGAAACCATGACCACCGATGACTTCGCCGAATACAACCCCCGCGTGGCCTCGAATTCAGTCGCACCGCTGTATGCGCTCCACGAGGGCAATATCATGCAGGTCTCCGGCAACGCCGCCGAGCCGGTCTCTGGGCCATTGGGCGAAGCCGGCAATATTGAATCCGCCGATATCACAGCCAACGGGGTCATCGCCGCCGTGCGCCGCGACAACGAAGAATCCCAGTTTATTTTCGGCGATATCGATGGCGAGCTCGAAGAAGGCTTAAGTGCGGAGACCATCTCGCGTCCCACCTTCGAAAACGCCGGCCAAGCAGCTTGGTCGGTCGTCAACGGTGACGAAGTCCTGCGCATTGTGCGTTCACCTCAAACCGGGGAAGTGACCACCACCCGCGTGGACACCTCAGAATTAGATTCCATCAGCGGCGAAATCTCTGTCATTCGCTTGTCTAATTCCGGCGCCCAAGCCGCGATGATTATCGGCGGCGAGGTCTACATCGGCGTCGTCGAGCGAGAGCGCTCGGGGGACTTCCGCCTGACCAATATCTATAACCCCGCGAATGAGCTCGGTGGCACAGCGTTGAGCTTGGATTGGCAGGCCGATGGCTCCTTGGTGGTTGGCACTTCCACGCAAGAAACCCCTGTCTGGCGCGTGGAGCAAGACGGCTCGTCAGTATCTACCTTGCCTTCGGGCAATATCACCATTCCGGTGGTATCCATCGCCGCGTCGCCATCCACGCTGTACATCACCGATTACCACGCCATGTTGCAGCTTCCCGTAGAAACGGAATCTACGTATTGGCGCGAAGTACCTGGCATGCAGGGGATGCGCTCTGCGCCGATCGTGGCCAATTAAATGGAACTTCTCCTCCCGCGAGCATGCGCTGGGTGCCGCCATCCCGGGTCGGTGTTGTGCCGGCGGTGCCAGGAAGCTTTGCGGGAGGTTCCCACTCAGATCTATCGCAGATCGCTTATCGATGTCCCCGTCTTTTCCCTCGGCCCCTACTCCGAGATACGCCGCAACATCATCATCGCGATGAAGGAATACAACAACCGGGCCGTCCGGCCCTATGTGGGGGCGGTTATCCAAGCCGGGTTGTCGTATCTCATCGCGCGCGGCGATATTCCTGCACAGGTGCAGCTCGTGCCAGCGCCGACACGGGCTAAGTCCGCTGCGCTGCGCGGCGGCGACCCGGTGCTTCATGTATGCCAGGCAACAAACTTCGAGGTGTGCCATTGCGTGCGCATTTTCAAAGGGGCCGCTGACCAATCCACCCTGTCTGCGGAAGCGCGCCGGGATAATATGCGCCGGGCCGTCGAATTATTTGCTCCTGTGTCTAATGAGCCATTAATGGTCATCGATGATGTTATGACCACTGGTTCCACGCTTGCTGCCACGGTCGAAGTCTTGCGCGGGGCGGGGGCAAATGTCGCCGGAGGATTAGTTTTTGCCGATGTTTAAGGACATTGGTTATGACCACTGGTAGAATAGGGATTGTCACACACAGTAGTTGTTAATATCTACGTCACATCTACTGCTTGTGAGTACATCCGGCCCCAGGGGCCCAAGGTTTGGCCCCGCGATCACAGGGAGGCAAGTCATGACCGACACCACCACAGCAGCACAGGTCACCATTACCGGACGCAATGTTGAGGTGCCAGAGCACTTCTCCGACCGGGTCAAAGCAAAACTCGCAAAGATTGAACGCCTTGATCCCACGCTGACCTTCTTCCACGTAGAGCTGCAGCATGAGCCCAACCCTCGCCGTGACGCGCAGGCAGAGCGCATTCAGATCACCGCAACTGGCAAGGGCCACATCGCCCGCGCTGAAGCTAAGGAAGATTCTTTCTACGCCTCGCTGGAAACCGCCGTGGCAAAGATGGAACGTTCGCTGCGAAAGGTTAAAGTTCGTCGCGAAGCCACCAAATCCGGCCACCGTGCACGCAAGGGCACCGGAGAATTGGCTGCAGAAATCGTTGCGGATGCAGAAGCAGCGCGCGAGCAACAGCGCGAAGACCGCATGGTCGACCCTTATGCGGAAAGCATTGAGGACCAGCGCCCAGGACAGATTGTTCGCTCCAAAGAACACGCCGCTACGCCGATGAGCGTGGACGCAGCTCTGAGTGAGATGGAGTTGGTAGGCCATGATTTCTACCTCTTTATCAATGAAGAAACTCAGCGTCCTTCCGTGGTCTACCGTCGTCACGCATTTGACTATGGTCTGATTTCTTTAACTGAAGACCCAGAATCATAAGCACACGCTAGTTTGCCCAGTCGCATTAATTGACAAATGCGGCTGGGCTTACTTCGTTTTACTGGGGAGCTAAGGCGATACTACGCGATTCCTTGCGTACAATAGCGGGGAGCTAGTCAACAATGTCGTGGAAGTAAAGGAATAAATTACAAGTGTTTGGACTTTCCAAGCTGCTGCGTGCGGGTGAAGGCCGTACCGTCAAGCGGCTCGACAAAATGGCTGACCAAGTCATTGCTCTCGAAGACGAATTCTCAGCGCTTTCCGATGAAGAGCTCAAAGCGAAGACCGATGAGTTTAAAAAGCGCATCGCCGATGGAGAAGGGCTCAACGACATCCTTCTTGAGGCTTTTGCCACCGTGCGCGAAGCTGCTTGGCGCGTGATGAACCAAAAGCACTACAAGGTGCAGATTATGGGTGGTGCAGCCTTGCACTTTGGCAACGTTGCGGAGATGCGCACGGGTGAAGGTAAAACCCTGACCTCGCTGCTGCCGGCTTACCTTAATGCATTGGAAGGCAAGGGCGTTCACATCGTGACCGTCAATGATTACCTGGCTCGCCGTGACGCCGAGATGATGGGCCGTGTCCACCGCTGGCTCGGGGTATCCGTCGGCGTGATCTTGAACGAAATGCGTCCGGCTGAGCGCAAGGAAGCCTACGACTGCGATATTACTTATGGCACCAACAACGAGCTGGGCTTTGATTATCTGCGCGATAACATGGTTCGCACCTTGAAAGACTGCGTGCAGCGTGGCCACCATTACTGCATCGTCGATGAGGTTGACTCGATTTTGATCGACGAGGCGCGTACCCCACTGATTATTTCCGGCCCCGTTGATGGCTCTTCCCAGTTCTATGGTGTCTTTGCCACCCTCGCACCACGTATGCGCGCTGGCATCCACTACGAGGTTGACATCAAAAAGCGCACCGTCGGTGTCTTAGAAGAAGGCGTGGAATACGTCGAAGACCAACTAGGCATCGATAACCTGTATGCCCCCGAGCACTCTCAGCTGGTCAGCTACCTGAACAATGCGCTGAAGGCGAAGGAACTTTTTACCCGCGATAAGGACTACATCGTCCGCGATGGCGAAGTCTTAATCGTCGATGGCTTTACCGGCCGTGTCCTAGCTGGGCGTCGTTATAACGAAGGCATGCACCAGGCGATTGAAGCCAAAGAGGGGGTGGAAATTAAAAATGAGAACCAGACGCTCGCGACGGTTACTTTGCAGAATTTCTTCCGTCTCTACGAAAAAATCTCGGGCATGACTGGTACCGCTGAGACCGAGGCCGCAGAATTGAACTCCATCTACGGCCTTGACGTGGTGACCATCCCAACCAACCGCCCCAACCAGCGCGAAGATCATTCAGACCGCATTTACAAGACGCAGGAAGCCAAGTTCGCGGCGGTCGTCGATGACATCGCAGAGCACGTCGACAATGGTCAGCCCGTGCTAGTTGGTACCACCTCCGTGGAGCGCTCAGAATACCTCTCTGAGCTGCTAACCAAGCGCGGAGTCAAGCACTCGGTGCTCAACGCTAAACAGCACGAAGAAGAAGGCAATATCGTCGCCCGCGCCGGCCGCCCAGGCAATGTCACCGTTGCTACCAACATGGCTGGTCGTGGTACCGATATCGTGCTCGGTGGCAACCCCGAGGTCATCTTGGATATGAAGCTGCGCGAACGCGGACTCGATCCCTTCGATGATGAAGAAAAGTACCAAGAGGCGTGGGACGCCGAAATCCAAGATGAGCGCGAGCGTTCCCAGCGCCTGGGTGATGAAGTACGCGAGGCCGGTGGGCTTTATGTCCTGGGTACTGAGCGCCACGAATCTCGCCGTATCGATAACCAGCTGCGCGGTCGTTCCGGACGCCAGGGCGACCCCGGCGAGTCCCGTTTCTACCTATCCATGCGCGATGAGCTCATGGTGCGTTTCGTCGGTCAGTCCATGGAAAACATGATGAACCGACTCAATGTTCCAGATGATGTGCCGATTGACTCGAAGATGGTCTCCAACTCGGTCAAGGGCGCGCAGGCGCAGGTGGAAAACCAAAACTTCGAGATGCGTAAAAACGTCCTCAAATACGATGAGGTGCTCAACGAGCAGCGCAAGGTTGTCTACGCAACCCGCCACGAGATTTTGGAAGCCTCCGATATCAAGGACAATATCCGGTCCATGATTATCGATACCGTGACTGATTACGTCGCTGCCGCTACGGCTACTGGCTACGTGGAGGATTGGGACCTAGAGCAGCTGTGGAATGCGCTTGATGTCTTGTATGGTCCGAACTTGGATGCGCAAGAGCTTGTCGATGGCTCCGAGTATGGCGCCCCAGGCGAGCTCACCGCAGAACAGCTCACTGATGCATTGGTCAGTGACGCTTTGGCGCAATACGACGATTTGGAAGAGCGTATTTCTGCCATCGGTGGCGAGAAGCAAATGCGCGATACCGAGCGAATGATCATCTTGCCGGTCATTGACAATAAGTGGCGCGAGCACCTGTATGAGATGGACTATCTTAAGGAGGGCATCGGCCTGCGTGCGATGGCTCAGCGTGATCCTTTGGTGGAATACCAAAAGGAAGGCGGCGATATGTTCAACGCCATGAACGAGGGCATCAAGGAAGAAACGGTGCGACAGCTATTTATGTTGCGCAAGCAGATGACCGCCCAAGAGCAAGAACAAGAGCAGAAGCAAGCCTAAAGCAACCGGAAGGCACGCAGTTTATCCTGCTTTTTAGATAGCCTTCCGGTAAAAGCAATCTGCTTTTCGCCAAAGATGGCGGTGCCGAAATACTCGCCATCTTTGCGCCCATGCAAAGACTTCATCGACATTCGCGCATTTTTCGACCCGTGCGTTCGAGACCACGAGCTGAGATGCGTAAAGATCGAAGGATCGAAATACTTGGGCGTTAAATGCGCCAAGGGTCGTAAGCCTGAGGCGACTTCAAGCGCAATGCTGACGAGTTTGCTGGTTAATAACTTCTGTTGTTCATCCATGTCATTGGAGGGCGCGGAATACACAACTGGGTCATCCGGGATAAAGCGCATCAAATGAGCGCATCCGGGGATCGGTTGATACACGTGGTGGGACCTTTCATTGGAAGGTCCCAGGCGGTACATTGTGGGCTTAGCAAGCATTATTACATGAGATTGCGCTAGTCTCGAGTTAAATTTACTTATCATTTGGAGGAACCACTCACATGCGAGGACTGATCGTTGACTACGTCGGCGTCCTAGACGGACCGGACGAAGATGTAAAGCGTTGGCAAACCCTGCTCTCGGCCGCAAAAGCGAACGGCGTTGACACCGCGATTTTGTCCAATGACCCAGGCGGTCCTGCTGCGGAACCAATCCGCGAATGGGAATACAAGGGCATCGTCGATGCAGTAATTCTCTCCGGTGAGGTTGGCGCCGAAAAGCCTGACCGCGCTGCGTTCCAGGCTGCCGCTGATGCCTTGGAGCTACCACTGAGCGACTGCGTGATGGTCGACGACAATATCCTCAACGTGCGCGCTGCGGTAGAAAACGGCATGGTCGGCATGTTGTACACCGTATTTGACCGCACGAGCGTGGAAATCCAGGCAGTCTTTGACCTGGAAGGTGAGTTCTAAAGTGCGCGTATATCTACCCGCAACTTTCACCATGCTGGTGGAGCTGAACGAAAACAGCGAGATTTTCGCACGCTCCGGCTGGGGCTTTGCCTCGACCCAGGCATTGAAGGAATTTTATACTGAAGGCGATGAAGAAGAGATCGCCTACTCGGCTTTTCTCGAAGCCTCCATGGCCTCGCTGCGCCTGCTCGCCATCGGTGATGAACAGCATTTCCCGAAACGCCGCGTGGTCATTTCCGCTGATATCGATGACTCACAACTCACGCCGATGCCCGATATGGGCGACCCGGTGGTCAAGCTCGAGCCAGCCCGAGTAGCACTGGACGATGTCGTCTGTGTCCACGTGGACGTGGAAGAATCTGAAGCAGCCACGGCCAAGGCCATCGAGGTCATTGACACCGCGGACCTTGGCGACGAGGACGCGGAGCTCGCTGTTGGTGACGCCCTCGATAACTTCATGGCGTACTACGACATCAGCGAACTGCCATTCCTTGTCGAGTTGCTCTAATACTCGTCGTTACTGCGCAAGGCAGCTAAGAGGGCCCTGACCGCATCGCGTCTGCGAGCGGTGGAGGTGCCCTCTTCTATTTTGTCCAAGGCACATTCCGGATCAGCCGGTGGGCCAGCGTGCGTGCAGCCGCGAGGGCAGTCTTCGACGATGGCATCCAGATCGGAAAAGACGCCGAGAACCGTATCGGCATCAACATGCGCGAGGCCGAAAGAGCGGATGCCTGGGGTATCGATAATCCAGCCATCATCGCCTGGCAAGCGCAGCGCCACCGATTGGGTGGAAGTATGACGGCCTTTGCCCACGGCGGAGACCTCACCGGTCTCGCGAAAAGCATCGGGAACCAGGCGGTTGACCAGGGTGGATTTGCCTACGCCGGAATGGCCAATCAGCGCGGTGATGTGGCCAGAAATCAGCTGGGATACGGCGTCTAGGTCATCGTCGACGCCGGCTTCGACCACAGTGACGTTGAGATCCGCGAATGCCTCCGCAAAAGGAGCGGCATCAGCCAAATCCGTTTTGGTCAGGCATAAAATCGGGTGAACATCGCCCACAAAAGCCGCGATGAGGGCGCGTTCGACAAAGCCTTCTCGCGGTGGGGGATCTGCCACCGCGGTGACAATGAGCATCTGGTCGGCATTAGCCACCACGATGCGCTCATAAGGATCCGTGTCATCCGCGGTACGGCGAAGCACAGAGGTGCGTTCTTCTAACTTGACGATCCGCGCCAACGTATCCTTTTTCCCGGACGTATCGCCGACGACTCCGACCCGGTCTCCGACTTCTACCGGGGTCCGGCCCATCTCGCGGGCACGCATGGCGACGATCGTGGGGCCATCGTCAAGCGCAACGCCCCACCTACCGCGGTCTTTGGTGATGACCATGCCGAATTTGGCGTCATCGTGCGTAGGCCTGTCTTTGGTGCGTGGACGGGAGCCTTTGCCAGGGCGGACACGGACATCGGATTCGTCATATCGTCTAGCCATTAGGGTTTAGCATCTTCTCCCACATGCGGGCAAAGCCAGGCAAGGTCTTTGCAGTGGTCTCAATATCGTCGATTTCGACGCCCTCGACGCGCAGGCCGATGATTGCACCAGCGGTTGCCATGCGGTGGTCCGCGTAGGACTTCCAGGTACCACCGTGCAGGGGAGCGGGGCTGATTTCGAGACCATCATCTAATTCGGTGACGTTACCGCCAAGATTATTGATTTCCGCAGCCAGAGCCTTCAAGCGGTCGGTTTCATGCCCACGCAAGTGCGCGATGCCCGTCAGACGCGAGGGAGTATCTGCCAGTGCTGCCAATGCCGCGACGGTCGGGGTGAGTTCACCGATCTGCGACATGTCGAGCTCGATTCCTTGGAGGCGACCGTTCGGATTGCCGATAGCGCGCAGGTATTCCGGAGTCTGCTCGGCAGTTGCGCCCATTTCTTGGATGATGTGGCGGAAAGCGTCACCTGGCTGAGTGGTCGTGGCTGGCCAGTCATTGACGGTTAGTACGCCGCCGGTAACTAGTGCTGCGGCGAGGAATGGTGTGGCGTTGGAAAGATCTGGCTCGATATTCCACGTCCCACCTTGGATGGTTCCGGGGTGGACCTTCCACCAGTTCTCGCCTTCGTCGACGGTAATTCCTGCCTGGCGCAGCATGGCGACGGTCATGTCGATGTGCGGCATCGACGGCAAGGTTCCACCCTTGTGGCGGACAGTGATGCCTTGTTCGTAGCGAGGTGCTGAGAGCAGGAGCCCGGAGACGAACTGGGAGGAGCCAGAAGCATCAATGGTGAGCTCTCCGCCGGCTGGAACGCCAGTGGAGGTCACGGTCATGGGCAAGGTGTCGCTGGAGACGTCTACGCCGAGATCTCGCAGGGATTGCGACATCGTGGACATGGGGCGCACGCGTGCTTGCTCATCGCCATCGATTTCTACTGGGCCGGATGCAAGCGCGGCCAGCGGTGGGAGAAAACGCATGACCGTGCCAGCGAGGCCGCAATCAATGGAGCCGCCGGTGATCTCAGCGGGGGTGATTCGAACATCAGTACCGTCTGCTTCGATACCAATTCCGACTGCGCGAAGGGCATTCGCCATCAGTTCGGTATCGCGTGAGGTCAAAGGATTGCGCAGGAGCGAGGGGGAGTCCGCAAGCGCAGCCAAAATAAAGGCTCGATTAGTGATCGACTTGGAACCAGGAATCTGTTGGGTCCATTGAATAGGGCCTTGGGCCACGGGTGCAGTCCACGAATTTGTCATATCGTCCATAATAGGGGCATGTGCGGACGATTTGTTTTATTCACATCAGAGCTCCTCGAGCATGTCGGTGAGCTGCCCGGAGTCGAGGAAGTACACGCACCCGATGGGGTACCCGGACCGCGATATAATATCGCGCCGACCATGATGGTGCCGATAGTGCGAGTGCAAGAATCACTGGCGCAAGTGGACCCCGGCCGTTGGGGACTTCTGCCGCACTGGAAGAAAGACTTGGATGGCCCGCCGCTGTTTAACGCGCGTGGTGAAACTGTCGCGTCAAAACCGTCGTTTCGTGATGCCTACCAGGGCAAAAACGGTGGCGGCCGGTGTGTGATTCCGATGGATGGCTACTACGAGTGGCATGAGAAAGTTCCGCACTTTGTCTCACGTCCTGATGGCAAGCTCATGTGGGTTGCAGGGTTGTGGGCAACCGGCCTCGACCGATTGTCCGGGACGATGGTTACAACCGAGGCATTAGAACCCATGGATTGGCTGCATCATCGCCTGCCACGATTTCTCACAGAAGAGGAAATGCGGCCGTGGCTGGAGGGCGATATGGATGAATCCTTGCTACAACCCACGCCGAAAGAACTTCGGGAGATGTTTGAAGTCCGAGAAGTAGATAAAGCAGTGGGCAATGTTAGGAATGATTATCCAGAGTTAATTGGGTAAAGGGGGCATCGCAAAGCGAAGCGAGGTCTTCTGGTGCAAGCTCTAACTCGAGGCCGCGGCGACCGGCGGAGACGAAAATGCTTGCATGCTGTTGGGCTGTGGAATCAATGGCTGTTGCCAACTTCTTTTTCTGCCCTACGGGGCTAATTCCACCTGTCACGTAACCGGTGGCGCGTTGTGCGGCGGCCGTATCTGCCATGGCTGCTTTGGGCACGCCGAAGGCTTTTGCTGCCAGCTTGAGGTTGAGCTTGTCGGTGACGGGGAGAACGCACACGGCTAGCTTTCCGGTGGACAATTCGATGACCAGGGTTTTAAAGATTCTCCCTGGATCGCCGCCGAGGGAGTGCGCGGCGGATTGTCCAAAATTGCGGGAGCCGGAGTCAAAAGTATGGATGGTGTGGGCAATACCGGATGCTGCCACTACCTGTAGCGCTGGAGTTTGGGCCATGAGGTTAGAATAGTGAAGATGGCTGCCAATATAACAAGGAGGACGCCAGTGGCTGATTCTTTTGAGGAACAAGCGCTCCCACTGCTTGATCAGCTCTACGGTGGCGCCCTGCGCATGACGCGGAACCCGCAAGATGCGGAAGACCTGGTTCAGGAAACTTACCTCAAAGCGTTTAATGCTTTTGATTCCTTTAAACAAGGCACGAATCTCAAGGCTTGGTTGTACCGGATTATGACCAATACCTACATCAACTCCTATCGCAAGGCGAAGCGTAGCCCGACGGAGTCCTCAGCGGATGATCTGACTGACTTTCAGCTGTATACGACCTCTGGGCATGATTCGACTGGTTTGGAGTCCGCTGAAGTAGCGGCGTTGAAGTCCATGCCGAATCAAACGGTGTCCGATGCCATGAATGATCTCCCCGAGGACTACCGGATGGTGGTCTATTACGCGGATGTGGTCGGTTTGGCGTATAAGGAAATCGCGGAAATTATGGATACTCCCTTAGGAACCGTCATGAGTCGGCTTCATAGGGGAAGAAAATTACTGCGAAAGGCGTTGAAGGATGTAGCCCGTGAACAAGGAATTGGATTAGGACACCCGGATATGGAGGACAACTAATGTCGCAAGAAGATCACATGCGGTGTAGCTCCGAAGAAATCGAGCGGCTATGCTGCGAACTTCTAGATAATTGCACCTCTGAACAACGAGCAGAAGAAATCCGTGCGCGAATTTCGGAGTGCTCGTGTTGTTCCTCGCGCTTGGGCTCCGAAGAGGCAGTTCGGCAAATAGTAAAAGGGTGCGACGAATCCACGCATGCGCCAGAGGCGTTGCGTGAGAAGATCAGTTACCAAATTCACATGTCGCAAACTGAGGTGCGCTGGCAGGGCTAAGCCTGGTTCGCCAGAATATCGGCGATGGTTCCACGCCATCCGTGTCGAAAGACTGGGTTGGGGTTGTAATGGAAACGTCCATCGGGGGAGTATTTCCAGCCGGGCCAGCCTCTTTCGTCGCGCTCCACGCGCCCATTGCGCGGTGGGGCGTTGGGATTGTCATCATTGAGTGAATTATCCACGGGGCAGAGGTTTGTTAAATCTTCCCAGTCACGTGGTCGGCGGCTGTGAGCCCATGCTTCGATGTGGTGAGCGTGGCAAAAGATAGCCGGGGTATCGCAACGAGCACACATGAGTGTTTCTAGCATCACGCCGAGGCGGTGCGTGCCGGTGGAAAAGCGCGTATTAATAATCGGCGCTATAAATTCTAGCTTCGCTTTAGAGCCGGTCTGCGACACACCGAGGACCCAGCCGGTGTTGCGAAGATGGTAGTTGATGGCATCTTCTAAGGGGATCGATGCTCCCGATGCGGTGTTGATAACCCCGCGCTCCAAATCCACATTGGGATCTACAGACATGACTACCGCCGGTGAGTACTCATGCTCGGGAGCGCTGGCATTGGTGGTTTCACCGCGAAGAATGGCATTGACCATGAGATTAGCCATGGCCACATCACCGGTGAGTGATTCATTTTCACGCAGCGCTGCGCGAATCGCAGCCTGAAACTTCTCTTGAATCCGGCGAGCGTCTTCGGCGCGCAGCTTGCCCAGGAATCGCACCATATTATTGTCATCCGGTTTATGCGCGAAATTGATGCGGTTAACTCGAGCGGGGCGAGTCGGTTTCTTGGCCGTGGCGAGGATTTCGCGGAGAATATGCTCGGCGTCGGCGACGGATTTGAGGTGGCAGGCGCGCAGCATCTTGTCTAAGAAGGCGCGCAGGTCATTGTGTCGTGGATTGACCTTAATAATGGTGCCGGAAATGAGATGGAGAACATCCAGGCTGTGGCTTAGTTGTGCTGCAAGCGCGCGGCAGGGCTTGATGCGGGCGAAGGTGAGTTGGAAGCGCTTAGCTTGTGCTTGGCTAATGCCATCGTGGTGCGCAATGGTTGCCGCGGATAGAGAACCATGGCGCGCGGCAAATGCCTCAAGCAGCTCCCAGCCGCTGGCGGTTGCGGCGAGGTAGCGCGAGTAGGCATCTGTGTTGTTCATGGTTGCCACGATAGGGGTGGCAGGGGAGCATCGACAAGCAAATGCTTTCCGCCCTGTGGATAACTACGCTGACGCGTCACCGAAGTGGCGAAGTTATCCACAAAAGCCAAAAGACCCCATCAAATTAATGACGGGGCCTTTGGTGCTTGTCTTATGAGTTAGGACGCTTGCCGCGGTTAGCGGACTTCTTACGGCGATCCTTACGCTTACGACCACGCTTGCTCATCGCGTACTCCTTTTATTGAAGGTAAATGAACTTCTGTTAACTTTAGCGGCAAAGAACGCCGGAGCGTAAATCGGGGTGCGTTAGCCTTAGGCGGAAACGCGGGTGCGACCGCGGCCGCGATTGCGACGACGCTTGAGTGCGCGACGCTCTTCCTCGGACAGTCCGCCCCATACGCCAGCGTCCTGGCCGGATTCCAGGGCCCACTTCAGGCACTGGGTTGCAACAGGGCAACGGTTGCAAACAAGCTTTGCTTTTGCGATCTGGGTAAGTGCAGGGCCGGAATTTCCTACAGGGAAGAACAGTTCTGGGTCTTCATCTCGGCATACTGCTTCGTGGCGCCAATCCATGGTTTATTCTCCTAACAAGTTTTAAAAGACAGCGATTTCAAGCGTCGCGTAAAGCAACGCAAAAGATGTGTACGTGGTGTGTGCCAAGTAGTGGCGAGTCAGTGGGAATCAGGCTCATGGCCCGTTCGCGTCGCTGCGCCGGATTGTTTACTTAGCGTTAACCCCAAGCTTTCTCGGAGTTAAGAACTGATTAAACAGTTCGTTGTTTTTGCTACTTCGAAATAATCGCACGTTTCCCTACCGTTGGCTAGGGCTAAAGGTCAAATTGTGATCAACTTAACGGTTATCGCTGCTGGTGACTTAAGAATATTAAGCGATTTAGGCTTGACTTACTGCGTCGCCTTTCGTGATAACCAGCAACTTCTTCTTTCCGTGCTTGAGTGCGCTACCGCACCGCACGTCAAATCGCAGGTGGGGAAGGTGTGCCTGTTGGTTAACCACCGCGCATGCTTCCAAAGTATGATGTGCCGCGTGAGCCAAAAGAATGTAAAACAAGTGAAACCCGGACCAACGCCTCCGCCGTCCATCCGCTACGCGGCGATTCTTGCCACGCTGCAGTCCATAGTGGCCATCGGCTTTGGCCTATTTTTGATGGTGCGCGATTTGATGGGCGCGGAAAATGACTCGATGGTGACATCGACAAGCACTGCATCGCATGTCGGTACAGGCACGGCCATCTTTATCTTCATCATCTTTGGCTTCGTCATTGCGTCATCCTGGGCAATGCTGCGCGGAAAGCGCTGGGGCCGCGGCGCAATTGTCTTGGTGCAGTTTATTTTGGCCGCGAGCTCTTTTCAGATGATGTCCGGTGGCTCCATCCTGCTAGGAATCGTCACCCTGGCCTCGGCCGTATTGACGCTCTTTCTGATTTTCGTCGTGAAAAGCTCCGGCGAGTGGTTCGCGCTTAATTACTAGCGAGCGCGACTAATTCTCCCTCGCGGGCTTCGATGATATTGCCATCGGCCACTGCGAGATACACCTCGCCGTCATAGCCTTGGCGATCTACGGGGATCTGGCGTTCGACGTCACCGGTGGTCCAGTTGATGACATCAATGCCCTCACGGGTGGGTACTAACGCCCTGTCACCTGCAGATACTCCGGTGCCAATGGCTTGCTCAAACACGTGGGCAACGCGCAACGCTGTGGGGGTAAACAAATACAGGCGCTCACCATCAAACCACGTCATGTGGTGCGGCAAATCTGCTGTGGCCGGTGCGAAAGGCGACGCGGAGTCACGGATAGCCCGCGAAGGCGCGACATCAGTGCGCGAGGTTTCATTGCCCTTGTCGTCATAGGAGATAAGGGTCGGGCGTTCCCCCGGCACATAAACTGCGGCAGCCGATTGGCCGACGGCAACGAGCCGAATTCCGTCACCGTCGATGGGGACGTCCTGGGCAACTTCGGGCTCACGGGAATCTTCCGGCGTGGTGCTCTGAAATCGCAGGAAGTCCATATCTTCTGCCGAAGGGCAGGATTCAGAAACAACCAGCAACTCAGTGCGCGTTAGCGCCGAATTGATCGTACAGTCTTCATGCGGTTGCAGGTCAGGTTCTTGCTTGGCTTCGACATCGCCGTATTCCACGGTGCGCACCAGGTCAGAGCGCCATAATTCCACGCGTTCGGAAGACACGGTGCCCACGCGGTCATTGGACGATAGGGCAAGTACCTTGTCGGAATTATTCGCGCTGCGGGTATCAGCATATTCACCGGTAGCAGCTTCAATGGAGACAACATCACCGCAGCCCCGACCGTTGCGGAAGGATACAACCACGCGGTCCCAAGCGGTTGCCAGGGAACAAATCTCCACGTTGTCACGGCTATATGTCCACGCGGTGGAGCCATCCGGATTAGTCGCGGTTACGGCATGGTCATCATTGCTAATGACTAAACCCTGGCTCACCACAGGTTTATACACCCCCGGAACCCCGGCATTGGGGCCCCGAAAAGCTTCGGTCACACTCTCCGGCGCAGCGTCCAAAAACTCCGCTTGATGCTCAGCACCTGGGGGATTGGCCTGCTGCAAGGACGCATGCGAAATATCAGAGGTGGTAACGCTTATTCCCACCGCGACGGCGGCAATAGCCGTGATGACACCAACCGCAAGCCAATCAGATTTGGTGCGGCGCAGGATCGGGGCGTTCATCGGCGGCGCCCACCGCTTCCCGCAACCTTGCGCTTTGGCCCCACGGAATCTTCAGCATCAGCTGGGACGCCTAGCTTGTCGATGAATTCCGGCGAGGTACTAAACCACTGCGGTGGTTCGGGCTGCTCAAGGCCTAATTCGGAGTTAATGCCCTGCCATTTCAACAGCTCATCGTAGCCAACCAATGTAATGGCCGTTCCGGAATGGCCCGCGCGACCGGTGCGGCCGATGCGGTGAACATAGGTCATGGCATCATCCGGGACCTGATAATTAATCACGTGGGTGACGTCTTCAACGTCAATACCGCGGGAGGCAACATCTGTTGCTACCAGGATGGGCACTGTTCCATCGCGGAAACCGGCCAGGGCTTGTTCGCGCGCTTGTTGGTTTAAATCGCCGTGCACGGCACCGACGGTGAACCCCAGGTCAGCTAAGTCTTGTGCGACTTGTGCCGCGGTGCGCTTGGTGCGGGTAAAGACTAGGGTGCGCCCACGCTCTGGAACCTGCAAAATACGTGATAGCACTGGCAGTTTGTCCATGCGGTGTGCCTGGAAAATGATTTGCTGGGTCGATGCATGCGTGGGGGCAGAGGATTCCGCATCAGCGCGAATATGAACCGGACGATTCATAAAAGTTCGGGCAAGGCGCACAATGGCGCCCGGCATGGTTGCAGAAAACAACATCGTTTGATGCGGGGAGTCCTTCAAAGCCGCCAAAATCTTTTCCACATCGGGCAAAAATCCTAAGTCCAACATCTCGTCGGCCTCATCCAAAACTAAGACAGAGACCTTGTCGAGGCGGAGATTTTTGCGCTGATAGAGATCAAGTATGCGCCCTGGGGTGCCCACGACAACATCGACTCCGGCGCGCAAAGCTTCCTGCTGCGCCTCAAAATCGCGACCGCCTAAAATCGTGGCGATACGGACCGGGATCTGCGCCGCGGCGATAGACAAATCATTGGCTACTTGCACGGCGAGTTCACGAGTTGGAACCACCACCAGTGCGCGCGGGGATCCGTCCAGCTCAGGGACATCGGCGGCATCAAAAACCCGGTCTAATAACGGCACTCCGAACCCGTAGGTTTTACCCATGCCGGTGCGTGCTTGCCCGATGAGATCGGTGCCGTTGAGCGCAATCGGCAAAGTAAGTTCTTGGATGGCAAAAGTATGCGTAATGCCGCGGGCCGCGAGTGCGTCGCAGATCTCTGCTGCAACACCCATGGCCGCGAAGGTCGGCGAAGTCGTGTTGTTTACTGACACACCTAGATACTAACCGTCGGGGTTATAGTGGGGCTAGTAAGTGAAAAAGTTAGGAGAATATTTCATGGATATTAAGTTTGGTTTTGCCGATACCTCTCGTGAGCTCGTCATTCGCGTCGCGGGTGAACAAGACGCCTACCTGAAGCAAGTTAATGATGCTTTGGCGAATAATACGCAGCTGGAAATCGAGGATGAAAAGGGCAAGAAATTCATCGTACGCACGGACCGCGTCGTGTACGTAGAGCTGGGAAGCTCTAGCCAACACCAGGTTGGTTTCGCCGGAGTATAAAAGGCCGGTAACCTAAGGCACATGAATTCTTCTAGGCCTAGTTCTGACCACGCACCCAAGCGTCTAGAAGCCAACCCTTTTGTCAAAAAGGTAGTGCATTTCGCCGAGGAATTTGGGTGGTGGCGCGTTGTCGCCATCCCCATTTTGGCGGTGCTTACCATCTGGGTCTTAGTAGATATCGTGGTCGCCAAACCAGCAGCGAACTCGCAGCAACCGCAAGACAACGCCCCGGTACAAACCTCGCGACCGCACGCAGCGGGCGAAGAGGGCGAACAAACGGGCCCTGACCCAGCAGAAGTCAGCGCCGCAGTAGCTGCCGTGACCGATGCCCTTCCAGCCGGGGGAGCTTATTCCGATGGCGGCGATGGCACATTCCGCCCCGTTGGCACACCTGGCCAAGACGTCGGTGAAGGCAAAGAGATTGTTGTCCGTTATTCCGTGGAAATTGAAAACGGCATTGATACCACCCCGTATGGCGGCGATACCGCTTTTGCCACCATGGTTGATGCCACCTTGGCAGACCCCCGTGGCTGGACGGATGATGAACGCTATAAATTCGTGCACGTGCCCGCGGACGCCGATCCAGATACCCGCATTCAGCTCACCTCGCTTTCGACCGCCGCGGAGTTGTGTGGCGCAGAGCTAGAAATGGAAACCTCGTGCCATACCCGCATCACGGGGGAATCCACCGTGTTGCTGAATGAAGCACGCTGGGTTCGCGGTGCCATTCCTTTTGAAGGCGATCTGGGCAACTACCGCCAGTATTTGATTAATCACGAATTCGGCCATGCCATTGGCTATGCCGACCACCAGGCCTGCGGCGGGGATAAGGAACTTGCACCAGTGATGATGCAGCAAACCTTGTCTTTGAATAACGCTAAACTTCATGAGATGTCCCCGGATGAGGTGTACCCAGATGACGATGTCACCTGCAATGCCAACCCGTGGCCTTATCCACAAGCACGCTAGGGAGGAAATCCTGTGCCACACATGGCATCCCCACAGCCTTCTGAACAGGTCTTAAGCGCCTTTAATGCCAGCATCAGCCAGCCCGAAAAAATGTCATCGGCGTGGGATTACGGTTGGCGCATGGCCGATGTCGTTTTCGCCCGCGCCACAGACATCGCAGCATGGTCAGCGAAGCTGCGCTTGAAGTTAGAGATCCCCGGGGCACGCGTGGTGCGGCCGATGCGCTCTACTGATGGCCGCTTTGTCGTGGGCGGGTGGAAAGCTAACCATCATATGCCCGGTGAGCTGAGCAGGCGTGTCGATGAAACCGCGGCGCTGGCCTTGCGCTGGGATGAAGTCATGCTCGACCATGACGAGTCCCTGCCGCAGCGCGAGGATGTCTTTACTCGCGCCGAAGCCATTGCTTGGGAAGAAACCGGCGAGGGCTATCACGCACTTCCAGAAAACCGCCCGACCGTCATTGGCCATGCCGATTTGCTGGGCACCACGATTTACTCGGGCTCGAAGCCGCCGACCATAGTCGATGCCATCCCCACCGCCGCACCACGACCCAAGGGCTATTCAGCGGCGTTGGTCATTGTCGATGGTCTGATCGCTGGCGCCTGTGACGATGGCATCTGTGACCGTTTTGCTCACGTTCCGAGCATCGACCAGCTGCTTTTGCGCGCGGTTGCTTATCGACGCCACGTTAATAATCTGCACCCAGAATCCAAGTCGTACACCCGTTCGCACATTGAAAGGGTTGAGGAGTATCTGTTGTCCCGTGTCAATGCGACAATGGAGGCATGAGTCTTGAGCACCCTACGGATCTTGCCACGCGGCTAATCCCGCGTGATGATGATGTCACCCCGCGTACCTGGGATATTCCTTTTCCTGACGCGGGCTCTTATGTGGTCACCGGGCCCGCCGGTTCGGGTCTCACCAGCTTTTTAGCCGATACGGTCCTGCACCACATTGAGCAAGGCCAAGACCCCGACAGCATCTTGGTCGTCTCATCATCCAAGGAATCCGGCGCACGCTTGCGCGAGGATATTACAACACGATTAGCCGTGGCCAATGGCCAAGAATTTGTCTCGGAATCCGCGATTGTCCGCTCCGTGCACTCGCTGGCTTTTGCGCTGTTGCGCCTTGATAGTGACGAAGAAATTCGTCTGATCACCGGCGCTGAGCAAGACGCCGTGATTCGCGAATTACTCCAAGGACACGTGGACAATAACGCAGGGCAGTGGCCCGCTGATATTCGCCCCGCGCTGGGCTATGTGGGGTTTGCCCGCCAGCTGCGTGACTTTTTGCTGCGCGCCATCGAAAGGCAGCAAACGCCGGACTCTCTGATTGCATTAGGCAAGCAATACTCCCAACCCATGTGGACTGCCGCTGGGCACTTCCTGCGCGAATATGAGCAAGTCATGGCGCTATCGGGCATGCATTCTTATTCCGCTGCTGAGCTGGTTACCCAAGTGTTATTGCGCGAACATCTGACGCAATCGCATCAGTGGGAGACGATTATCGTCGATGAAGCACAATTGCTTGATCCGACTTCTGGTGAATTAATTCGCCGTCTAGCGGACACTGCCAAACTTGTGGTCATCGGCGGCGATCCCAACCAAGCGGTCTTCGCCTTCCGTGGTGCAACAACGGATTTTCTGGATACCTTCCCCGCGCAGCACCGCATCGAATTGCCTGCACCACTGCGCACCCCGGAACCAGCATGCGTGAGCATCGTTGATTCCGAGCGCACGCAGCGTGATGTGCTGGCGGACTTTATTCGCCGACGCCACCTCGATGATGGGGTGGCCTGGAAAGACATCGCCTGCATCGTTCGCTCGTCCGGTGATTTAGGCCCTGTGCGCCGCACCCTGCTCGCGGCCGGCGTACCGGTGCACATCAACCCCACCGACGTGGTGCTGTCGGAACAGCGCCTCGTCGCTGCCACTTTGTTGGCTGTGCGCGCGTTGGAAAACCCTCTGCCGAATAAGGAGCTCGAAGAACTTCTTACCGGTCCGATTGGTGGCGCAGACCCCGTCGGCTTGCGCCGGTTGATTCGCGCGCTGCGCCGCTGGAACCCTGAGGCACGCGGCATGGATATGCTCCGGGACATCCTTGAGCACGAAGTCATTGAGGACTCTTTGCTCGAGGTATTAAATAAATATGAAAAGAGCACCTTAGAGCGCATCATCGGCATTTTGTCTGCCGGGCGTGAAGTACTGCAGAAGTACGGCTCGCCGGAGGAAGTCCTCTGGGCCATTTGGGCCAAGACTGACCTGGCTAATCGCTTGCGTAATTCTTCCCTGCGCGGTGGCGCCACGGGGTCTCAAGCAGATCGGGACCTGGACGCCATGATGGCGCTTTTCGATGCCGCCGGTGACTACTCCGAACGTCGCCCCGGCGCCGATCTTGCAGCCTTTATCGACCACATCACCGAACAAGTCCTGCCCACTGGCGTTCGCGATCGGCGCACGGCTGTGCCGGATGCCGTGAGCATCTTAACCGCGCACGGTGCGGTGGGCCGTGAGTTCGATTCTGTGGCAGTAGTAGGTGCCCAAGAAAGCCAGTGGCCAGCACTCGGGGAGACGGGCACTATCTTCGCGCAGGAAGAACTTATTGACTTAGTAGATCGCGGCATTGACCCCAGCATTCCGGTTAACAGTATCTCCGACCGCCTGCACGAAGAACGCCGCCTTTTCCATGTAGCGACCACGCGTCATACCGCGCGCATGTTGTTGGTAGCAGTGGATAACCCGGACGGTGATGAGGTCGCGGAGCCATCACGCTTTATCGATGAATTTGCAAACCGGCCGGGCCATCACCGCAACCTGCCTGAGCTATTGCAGCGACTCGAGCGGCAAGAAGCCTTCCGCAAGCAGCTTCTAGCACGTGAGATGGGCTTGGAACCACCAGCAACGCCTGAAGCACATGAAGTTGATAAAGAAATCGACCCTTTGCAGGTCTCCGTGTTGTCTGTTTCCGCGTTTATCGCACAGATGCGCACGGTCGTCGGCGATCCCGAGGCTACGGAAAGTGCGCGCGCCCAAGCTGCCCGCCAGCTGGCGCGTTTGGCAGAAGAAGGCGTCCCTGGCGCGGATCCCTCGCAGTGGTGGGCTACGCAAACAGTCGCCGAGGAACGCGTTCTTACTACCAACCCGCGCCTGAGCCCGTCGCGCATTGAGGCATTGTTGAAATGTCCGCTGAATGCGATGTTGAGTGATGCCGCGGATAATAACAGCGACAAGTACCACATGGTCCGCGGTAATTTGGCGCACGCATATATGGAAGCCATTGGCCGCGGGGCGGACGAAGAGCTAGCGCGCCGGGAAACTGTGGCTGCATTCGAGCAGATTCAGACCTCGCCGACGTGGAAGCGCCCGCAAGAGCGCGCGGATTTTGAAGGGCTGTTGCAGCGAACCTACCAGTGGATTCAAGAAACTCGCGACGCATTAGAGCTTGTCGATGTCGAGGTGCGCGTCAGCGTCGAAACCCAGCCCGGAGTACGGGTCAGCGGCTATATCGACCGCTTAGAACGCGCTCGTGCCGAAGAAGGCGCGGACACTGAAGAGGGTGGCTTGCGCGTGATTGACTTGAAGACGGGTTCGTATAAACCCTCCGATGAGGAAACCTCGCAGCATCCGCAATTGCTGGCGTATCAGCTGGTCTTAGCTCACGGTGCTTTGCGCCAGGATGAGCAGGGCACCCAAGTTGTTTCCGGTGAAGACGGGGAAGTACGCGATGGCGCCACCTTGGTCTTTCCTGGAACCGATACCGTCAAGATTGCTACTGCGGAACAAGCCCGAAAAGAAGATGCAGAACTGGCGGAGTTTGCGGAGAAATTGCCGCCATTATTGGATGAATTAGCAGGACCGCGGGTGACTGCCACGATTAGTTCTGAGTGTGAACGCTGCCCATTGATTTCAATTTGCCCGGTGCAGGCGCAAGGAAAGGTGACCACGGATGTCAACTCCTAAATTTTCTCCCGCAGATATCGCTGCGGCGGTGGGAAAGAAATTCGCGCCCACCGCAGAACAAGCCACGGTTATTGAAGGTGGCCTGGGACCGAAGCTGGTCACCGCCGGCGCCGGCGCGGGCAAAACAGAGACCATGGCCTCGCGTGTGGTGTCGTTGGTGGCCAATGGTTATGTTCGCCCCGAGCAAGTACTGGGACTAACCTTTACCCGCAAAGCCGCCCAGCAGCTGGAACAAAGAATCCGAAACTCGCTGATCCAGTTGCGCGATACCGGCCTGTTCGCACCCGGCAGCGACGTCGCGCAGGCGTTGGAATCTATTGCACCGAAGGTGATGACATATGACGCATATGCCGGAGAATTGGTCAGTGAATATGGCCTGTACTTACCGGTAGAACCCAGCGCGCGGTTGATTACTGATGCTGAGCGCTTTGCCATCGCGCACGAGATTGTCAGCAACCATTCCGGCGAAATGACCACGACGACATCGGTGGCCACGGTGGCGCAAAACGTGCTGAAGTTGGCGGACAATATGGGCAATGTGCTCATGAGCCAGGACGATATTCGAGAACACGCGCGCATCATGCTTAGCGATGCCACGGAATTGCCGAAGGCACGAAAAAGCGGGCCGGAATTTTCCAAAGATCTGCAAAAGATTTTGGACGTGCAAAAAATCCGCGTGGAGTATTTGGAGCTCGTTGAAGAACTGCAGCGTCAACAGCACGAACTTGGTGTGGTCAGCTTCGGGGAGCAAATGACTTTCGCAGCGCGTGTGGCCTCTGCACAGCCGGGCATCGGAGCGATTCAGCGCCAGCGCTACCGCGTGGTCATGCTGGATGAATACCAGGACACCTCGCACTCACAGCGGGTGTTGTTGCGTAGTCTTTTTGGCGGTACGCCGCATCCGGAGTTGTCCGTCACGGCCGTCGGTGATCCGATGCAGGCTATTTATGGCTGGCGTGGAGCTACGACAGAAAACCTCAACGCGTTTATCCGGGACTTCCCACTCGAAGATGACACCCCGGCGCCACAGGACCAATTGACCGTGTCCTGGCGCAATCCCTCCCGCGTGCTGGAGCTAGCCAATGTCGTCGCTGACGATATCTTCGCCGGAGCACATCCACGGCCTGTGGACAGGCTCAGTGCCCGGCCCGGCGCCGATGAGGGAGATGTGCAGCTGGGCTATTTTGAAACCCAGGAACAAGAACGCGAATTCGTCGCGTTGCACATGAAGAAAATCTACGAGCAATCCCAACAAGTCGAGATTGATGACACAGGACGTGCGACAAAGAAAAGTCTGAGCGCAGCTATTTTGGTGCGTACCAACCGGCACGCGGCAGAAATCGGCCGACACTTACAAGCCCATGGCGTGCCCTATGAAATTGTCGGGCTCGGCGGATTGCTGTGGGAGCCCGAAATCCAAGACATGGTCGCTATTGCCACCATGTTGGTGCGGCCCCAAGACTCAGCCGCGGCCTTGCGCATCCTCGCTGGACCACTGTGCGGGCTGGGCATGACCGATATCAACGCCTTGCATAAGCGCGTGGAAAATATGACCGGTGCTGCGGAAGAGCGCATCGTGTATTCACCAGGTGATGACCCGCTAGACCACCTGCGCGCACAGCTGCAGCAACAGGTAGACAATGCAACGACCAAGCGCCCCGAGCAAATACTGGGCTTAGCCGACGCGGTGGCCGATATGGGCGAGGCGGAGCGGTATACCGATGAGGGGCGAGAGCGCATCGAAAAGCTTGCATCGAAGCTGCGCCACCTGCGTGGTTATTCTTTGGGCAAATCCTTAAGTGACTTGTTTGCGGATATTGAAACTACCTTCAACCTGCGCACCGAGGTCCTGGCGCGTGATAGCGTCGGTGGTGCCACCCACTTGGATAAATTTGCCGATATTGTTGCCAGCTACCAAGGCGATACCGTGGGCGGGCTGCTGGACTACCTGGACCTTGCGCGCGAGCATGAAAATGGCCTGGACCCGGGAGAAGTCCCAGCGGTTGATGACCGCGTCTTGGTGTTGACCGTGCACAAATCAAAGGGTCTGGAATGGGAGCATGTCTGCGTCCTGCATGCTGATTCCACGACCTATGGCGCGAAAGCCAATAGCTTTATTACCAAGGTGGAGCAAGTACCTGATGAAGATGACGTGATTGAACCTGAGCCACAGTATGACAAAAATGGTGAGCCTAAACCCATCACGCGTACCGATTACGGCAAAGCGGCCAAGGCTTTGGAACAGCAATACAAGGCAGATAATGCCGAAGAATCCGCGCGTTTGTTTTATGTGGCTATGACGCGCACGGAAAAGTCCTTGACGGTAACCGGTGGTGGCACCAATAGCTTTAAGCCCGGACATGGTTCGAAGAAGGGACCTTATCTCTACCTGGAGATGTTGGCCGAAAAATTCCCCGACCTGGTGGTGGAGTGGACCGTGCCCGACGAAGAACCGGAAGATGCGACTGGCCAAGGCCTGGAATCGGGAGTATTTCCTTTCCTCGAGCCCACGCCCGCGGCGGTGCGTGGTGCAAAACTCGTGGAAGCTGCTCGCGCGGATTTGCCCGAGGCGCAATCGGGTGAGGAGTTTGGCCTGTGGGAAAGCGATGCCACGGCCTTGATTGAAGAACACCGCGCGCTGACAACACCGGTGTTAGAAGTGCCGATGCCCAGTGAGCTCACTGCCTCCGACGTGGTCAATTTGGCCACTGACCCGGATGAGTTTGCCCGCCGTCGCCGCCGTCCCGTGCCCTTTAAACCCAACTCTTATGCCAAGCGCGGTACGGCCTTCCACTCGTGGTTGGAAGAACGCTTTGGCATGGAGGCCTTGCTGGAAGAAGATGAGCTGCCAGGAACCGGCGAAGTGCCCGTGGCTGATGTGGAAGCGCTCAAGGAGAAATTCCTAGAATCCGAATGGGCCAACCGCAGCCCGTATGCGGTGGAAACACCGTTTCGGTTCAACTCTGGTGGACAGATTCTCAACGGCCGCATGGATGCCGTATTCAAGGAGCCAGATGGTTCCTGGTTTGTGGTGGACTGGAAAACCGGCCGGCCGCCACAAGGCCGCGATATGGAACATGCGGCGCTGCAGTTGGCCATCTACCGGGAAGGCTGGCGCAGAATTATCGCCGATGGCCAACCCATTCGGGCGGGGTTTCACTATGTTTCGGATAATTTCACCTTTGAACCTCGTAATCTGCCCGACGGGGAGGAACTTGCGCGACTATTGTCTACGGTGACTACAAAGTAGGTATATGCTTATCAGTCTTAACGGCCTCTAGAACGCAGAAAGGAAGGCGTTGTAAGGCAATGGCAGCACGCGTGAGACGGATGAAAAACCGTATCGTAGACTCGTTTCGGCCAGCAGTAGAGCTGTCCTCACAGCCTGATCATGCGCTTATTGATGTCATCACGGTGCCGCGCAATTTAATGGCGAGCCCGTGGCGAAAATTAGCCATGCGCTTGATGTGGGCTTTCGGGCTTTTAGTCTTTGTCACGGCCGTGGTTTTTATCGACCGCAAAGGTTATAGCGAAGACCTCACGGTCATTGACGCGGCGTATTATGCCGCCGTTTCCTTAACCACGGTGGGCTACGGCGATATCGTGCCGGTGACCCAAGAAGCGCGACTGGTTAACTTGCTGGTCATCACCCCAGCGCGCCTGGCCTTCCTGGTGTTATTGGTCGGTGCGACCTTGTCGGTGCTGACAGATCAAGCACGCCGTACATTCCAAATCACACGTTGGAGAAAAACTTTGCGTAACCACACCGTTGTTATCGGCTATGGCACCAAGGGTGCCGGCTCCGTTGCCGCATTGCTTGCCGATGGCATCTCACCTTCTCAAATCGTGGTCATTGACCAAGACCGCGCGGCGCTTGCCAACGCGGAACACCATGGCCTGGTCACTGTCTCTGGCTCCGGCACCAAAGCGGACGTGTTAAAGATTGCGGGCGTGGCGCATGCGCAAGCCGTCGTGGTCACACCGTCCATGGATGACACCGCGGTGCTGTGTACCTTGGCCGTGCGTGAGCTGGCCCCGTCGGCCAAGATTGTGGCGTCCGTGCGTGAGTCCGCGAACCGCCATTTGCTTTTGCAATCGGGAGCAGATTCCGTGGTGACTTCGGCAGAAACTGCAGGACGCTTGCTGGGACTTGCCACCGTAACCCCGACGGTGGTGGAGATGATGGAAGACTTGCTGTCACCGAATGAGGGGTTCTCCGTTGCAGAACGCGCTGTACGGGAATATGAGGTGGGCTCAAACCCACGCCACTTGGTCGATATTGTGCTGGCCGTGCTGCGCAATGGGGAATTGATCCGCGTGGATACAGCCGGAGCCTCAGCCATTAAACCCGGTGATCGCTTGCTATACATCAAGCACACCACCGAAGATCCCGCTGAGATTATGGATGATGAATAGATGTTTGTTCCGGTGACGGAAACAGGGCTGGTGCCGGTTGATAGCACCGGCCAACCCATCTTGCTAGACGCTCCAGCCGACAGCATGACCGTGCGGGTCAACAAACACCCGGAGTTGTGGGCTTGCGCAATTTCAGAAGAGCAGGCGCGGAGCTTGGGCACATTAGCCTCCGCCCGGAATTTCTTAGATGACCGGCTGATTACCCGCGCGATTGGGATGATGAAATATCGCTATCTCAACCGCTTTGATGCCGTAACCGGCCAGCGTTTAGAGTTTCCCGGCACAGGCGTGGTGGGCTTGCCGGAAGAGCGCCGGGGCATGCTATTTCCACGAGTCGACCCAGCTGTGATCTCACGCGTGCATCATCCCGAAAAAGACGCGATTTTAATGGGACGGGATAAAAAGCGGCCGGACTTTTTCTCACTGATTGCAGGATACGTCGATATTGGTGAATCCCTCGAGCAAGCCGCCGCACGCGAGGTTAAAGAAGAGACAGGCTTTGACGTTGTGGACGTCACGTACGTTGCCTCGCAGCCCTGGGTGCTGTCTGGTTCTTTGATGGTGGGGTTTAGTGCTGTGGCCACGTATGAATCTTTGATACTTCCTGGCCCGCGTGATGGCGAATTGATTGAAGTGCGGTGGGTGGGAAAGACTGAGTTAGAAGATGTGAATCTCCCCGGCAGTGGTTCGATTGCGCATAAGTTATTAAAGGAGTGGTATTCGCAGTGAGTTCCTTCGAGTTAGATTTGGAGGCGTTGGACGATGACCAGCGCGTTGCTGCAACCGCCCCGCGCGGCCCAGTGTGTATTTTGGCGGGTGCTGGAACGGGTAAAACCCGCACCATTACCTACCGGATCGCGCACATGGTCGATCAAGGTTTTGTCTCCCCGCAGCGCGTGCTCGCCGTAACCTTTACTTCCAAGGCAGCAGGGGAGATGCGCGACCGCCTGCTTTCGATGGGGGTGACGGGCGTGCAAGCCCGTACTTTCCACGCAGCGGCGCTGCGTCAGTTGCGGTATTTCTGGCCGCAGGTAGCTGGGGATTTACCGTGGCGATTGGTGGATAATAAATTCCCGATTGTCTCTCGCGCGGTCCGCAATGTCGGCATGGATCCATCGAAGGAAACCGTGCGCGATATTTTAAGTGAAATCGAGTGGGCGAAGGCCTCGTTGATTTCTGCTGATGGCTATGTCGAAGCACTCAAAGCACACGACCGCATTGCGCCGAAAGACCCACTAAAAGTGGCCAAGGTCTATCAGCGCTATGAGGAATTTAAGTCCCAGCCCGATGGCATGTTGTTGGACTTTGATGACCTGCTTATCCACGTGGCTGGAGCACTAGAAAATGCCCCTGCGGTAGCAGAAGAATTTCGTCAGCAATACCGCACCTTTGTCGTTGATGAGTACCAGGACGTCACCCCTTTGCAACAACGCGTGCTCAACGCGTGGCTGGGCGAGCGCGATGATCTCACCGTGGTGGGCGATGCCAACCAGACCATTTATTCCTTTACTGGGGCATCGCCGGATTTCCTCCTGGATTTTTCTAAGACCTATGACAACGCCACCGTGGTCAAACTGCAGCGAGACTATCGTTCGACACCGCAGGTGACAGACCTTGCCAATACGGTGATTGATAAAGCAGTGGGACGCGCCGCTGGCACGCGCTTGAGCTTGGAGGGTATGCGTGAGCCAGGCCCGGTGCCGAAGTTCCATGCCTATGAATCCGAAGAAATTGAAGCTAAGGAAGTCGCCGGAGAAATCCTCACCCTGCTCAACCAAGGTGTCGCTGCGAGTGAAATCGCGATTTTATACCGTACGAACTTCCAGTCCGCAGTCTTTGAAGAAGCTTTGGCAGATGCCGGCATTGTCTATCAGGTCCGCGGCGGGGATGGCTTTTTTCATCGACAAGAAATCCTCGAGGCAACCCGCTCGCTACACCGCGCTGCGCGCCGCACCGATCTGCCGAACGACCCGGTAGCGATTGCGAAGGCCGCGTTCGTGGACATCGGGCTATCTGCTACCGAACCCGAGGGCGCACAGGCACGCGAGCGCTGGCAGTCCTTGAGCGCCTTAGTGGATCTGATCTCCACTATCGTGCGAGACCACCCAGGCATTGACCTGCCCGGGGTGATTGTGGACTTGCAGCGCCGCGCGAGCAATAAGCAGACTCCCACCATGGAAGGCGTGACGCTATCCACCTTGCACGCCGCGAAAGGCTTGGAATGGGACGCGGTCTTTTTGGTAGGGCTGACAGAAAAGCTGCTGCCGATTAATCAAGCGATTAAGGCCCAAGATGACCGCGGTGATGATGAAGCCATTGAAGAAGAACGCCGCCTGTTTTATGTCGGCATCACCCGTGCTCGCATCCACCTGCTGTGTTCCTGGGCGCTAGCGAAAACTACTGGTTCTCGCGCATCGCGTCAACGCACGCGCTTTTTGGACGGCGTGGTTCCGGAACTGGGGGACTCCTCGGCGCATAGCTCCCGGGTCTCGCGCCCGAAGCGCTGCCGGGTGTGCAATGGATACCTCAATGCGCCGGCAGATAAAGTACTTGGCCGGCATGAGACCTGCGAATCTTTGGCCGATGAGGAAGTCTTTACCGCCTTGCGCCAGTGGCGGGCACGGGTATCGAAGGATATTGGCAAACCCGCCTACGTAGTCTTTACTGACGCAACCCTGCTGTCTATCTCGGAAGCCCTGCCGACTGATAAAAATAGCCTGCTATCTATCTCCGGGGTCGGCCCACGCAAAATTGAGCAGTATGGTGATGAAGTCCTTGAAGTCATTCGCGGTGTGCGCAGCTAGGCATTAAAACACGCTGGGCACTGCTGGTGCGGGCCGACCAGTTGGTGTTGGGACTTGCCGTAGATATCAATATCAAAAAGCTCCCCGGCATAAAACCGCCGATGGGGCGCGCCGGGTGGAAGCGGCCGGCCCGCCAACCAATCAATAATGACAGCCGCCTGTGCGGTCACTGCGGCGAGCACTTGTTCATCAGGAGCGATGGTGGTTGTTGCCAACTGGCGGGTAATGACGGCCCAGCGCGGATCAAAAGCCGCGCGATGCAGCTCAAAACATAACGGGCATGGCCCCGAGCCTTTGATGCGCAACGGGCCGATGAAGCCGCGGGCATCGACAATCGAAATCGGCATCCACGAGCACGCGTCCGGCAGGGCATGCAGCGCGGCCGCTATTTCCGGGGCCTGGTGCAATTGGTCAATGGCAAGTACAACCGTGCCTGGTTCCATGGTGGATAAATACACCTGGAGAGATTCCCAATCCAGAGGGGAGCGCACTCCCAGCCCGCGGGCAAAGCACATTTGGCGAATGCTGGCCGCTAATGGGGAATCACCCAAGACCACTATGCGCGGGCTGGTGTGCAGTGCGCGCATGATTCGGTATTCCACTAAATCATGCAAGAGACTGCGAGCCGCCAACATCGTCATGCCAGCTGCGGCAAAGGTGCGTTCCCACTGAAACTGCGTGCGCGGCTGGTCGTGCTGTGCGGTGCGCAAAACATCGACAAGCAAAGCGGCATTCGGTGACTCAATAATTCCTGCGCGAGTGGAATCCAACCCGAATTGAATATGCGTGCTATCGCGTAAGAAAATGCCAATATCTGGGCTTAAAATAAAGTGTGTGCGCTCGCTAATATCTACATCAACCATGTCTTACCCCCGTTTAAGCTCAGTCTGCCACGAAGCAGAATAAAGCGCAGGATAATATTGGCTCTTATGTCGAGTAGCTCTGAAATGCCTGTCAAAGTTATCCGCTCTGCCAAACGCAAGCGGACCGTGGCAGCGCGCCTGAACGGCGGAGTTTTAGAGGTCAGAATTCCTGGTTGGATGAGCAAAGGCGAAGAAGCCGACGCTGTCGCGGATATGCTCTCCCGGGTAGCAAAACGCACCACTACCCAGCACACCTCCGATGAGCAACTGGCCACCCGTGCTCACCAACTCAACGCCAAGTACTTGGAAAACCGGGCGAAGCTGGGATCAATTCGGTGGGTGAGCAATCAAAATACTCGCTGGGGGAGTACGTCCCTAGCCACAGGAGATATTCGTATCTCCGACCGGCTGCAAAAGGTACCCGACTATGTGCTGGATTCGGTCATCATTCACGAGCTCACCCACACCTTTATCCCCGGTCACCCGAAGGAATTTTGGCAGTGGGCAGATAGGGCACCAAAAGCAGAGCGCGCAAAAGGCTATTTGGAAGCCTTCGCGCGCTTTGGTCATGCAGAAGAAGCAGACTAACTGTTACTTATCGTCAGAATCGGAGTCAGACTCGCCTGAATCATCGTCTTTCTTCTCAGTGTTGTCAGATTCGTCGGTCTCTTTTTGTGAGTCCTTGTCTGACTTATCCAGCTCGGCATCTTCGCTTGCGCCGGAATCACCATTGCGGAGCATTTCCTCCAGCTTGGCAAACTCTGCATCAAAGTCATCCGATGGGTTGTCATCGAGCAGGCCGTCGATAAAGGCAGCTGGGTTATCCAGGTGCTCCGCGGACGGCAGCAGGTCTGGGTGATCCCATACGTGGTCACGCTTATCGATGCCAACAGCAACAGTCGAGCGGCGCCACAGCTCGGTGGCGGCTTCGACCTTCGGGGCGCCAAATTCAATGCCGACAACCTTGGCGAAAGCCTTTTCTGCAGATCCGCCGGAGTCACGACGGTTTTGCCATGCGCGTGCCATCGCAGGGGTGGATGGAATGCGCGTGCTCAGCGCTTCGTTGACCACGTATTCAACCCAGCCTTCAACCAGAGCCAGCAGGGTTTCCAAGCGGGAGACTGCCGCAGCATTGCGGGAGGAAATCCGTGGGCTAAGGTCCATGCCTTGCAGCTTGCCGATGGCATCCTGAATGGCCTGTGGATCCCCAGATTCCAAGTTGAGCTCGCGGGTGGCCTCTTCTAAGTGTGAGGTGTCAATTTCCAGGCCAATGGCGTATTCCTCGACGGAAGATACCAAGCGCTCAACCAACCAAGGCACGTGCTTAAACAGACGCTGGCGTGCGGCTTCGCGCGCTGCGATATAAACCAAGATCTCTTGGCTCGGCACCTTCAAGTCGCGGGCGATGGACTGAATATTGTGCGGCAAAATTGCATTAACGCCGGTTGGTGCAACGGGAAGCCCAAAATCAGAGCCGGTGAGCGCCTGGCGTGCTAAATCACCTAAGGCGTGACCGAGCTGCATGCCAAAATTCATGCCAGACATCTGCGTCATCATATTGGCAATCGGGCCCATCATTTCACGGGCCTCTTCGGGCATGGACTCTAATTGCGCATCTGCCATGTGCTGGGCGACAGGGGAGACCATGCGCTTCCACATGGGCATGGTCTTTTCCAGCCAGGTCTGGGCATTCCACGCTTCGGTAGAAGCAGAAGCAGTAGGCAGCGTGGTGTGCTCATCCAGCCACAGGTCAGCTAAACGCACGGACTCTTCGACCGCGCGGGTATCGTCTGCGCTAATAGCCTTTTCCGAACCTAATTGCTGGCGCGCGATGCGCTCGGCCATGTCATAATTAACGGGGCCTGAACCCTCTGGGGAGTTCATGGAGCTGCCCATGCCAGATAACATCGCGCCGAACTGATTAAGCATATCGCCTAAGCCGCCGCCACCTGTTCCGCCGAAGTTAAAACCAAATGGGTTGTTGCGATTGTTTTCGTCGTCGTCATCACTGTTGAATGAAAATCCGAATCCATTACTCATACTCCCAATGTACCCAGTATGAGTCCGATATCTCCATGGTGATAGCTACGCTGACAGCGAACAAGGGTAGGGTATTTTGGCGTGAGTACACCGTCGAACCGTCGATTAACCACCTTGGCCTTGGGCGCAGTGCCTATCGTAGCCCTAGGTGGGTTAATGAGCATTGACCATATTCCGGGCACAGATATTTCTCTAACCGTGCCGTATGCGGCCCAGGGGCCGGGACCAACCGTGGATACCTTGTCCAATGTTGAAGGAAAAGACGTCGTAGAAATTTCGGGTGCCGAGACTTATGACACCTCGGGACAGTTGAATATGACCACGGTGGCCGTGCGTACCAATATGTCACTGTCGCAGGCCATCGGCCGGTGGCTAACGACTAATGACACCATCGTCCCGTTGGAAACCGTCATTCCGACCGGTACGTCCTCCGAGGAAATGCAGCAGGCCAACGAGCAAGCCTTCGTCCAGTCGGAGGCAGCAGCTACGGTCACGGCGATGGATTACCTCGATATCCCAGTCCACGTTGTCGTTGCTGGGGTGATGGAAGAATCGGCTGCCGTCGACGTGGTCAAGCCACAAGATGTGGTCTTAGCTGTCGATGGCCAGGACGTGGCAGAACCAGCAGAAGTTCAAGAAATCATTCGCGCCAAATCGCCTGGCGATGCCGTCACGTTGACCTTAGAAAACGACGGCAAAAAGCGCGAGGAAACCGTGACTTTGGGTGAGCATCCGGAAGACTCCAAGATTCCATTGCTCGGGGTGACCATGACCTCGGCACCACGCGATGGCATGAACGTCACCTATAACCTGCAGGATGTGGGCGGGCCTTCAGCCGGCATGATGTTCTCTTTGGCTGTCATCGACAAGCTGACCGAAGAAGATATCACCGGCGGTCATTTTGTGGCCGGTACTGGCACTATTGCCGAAGATGGCACAGTAGGACCCATCGGCGGAATTGAACACAAAATTGATGCCGCTGAGGAAGCCGGCGCGGAGCTATTTTTAGCACCAGCAGCCAATTGTGAAGCAGCAACCAGCCGCGATGCCGGCGATATGGTCATCGCGTCGGTGAACAACCTCGACGACGCAGTTCAAGCGATGGACGATTTTGCCCATGGCAAGGAAGTAAACACCTGCGCCCCGTAGGAGCACAGGCTGGCGTCAAAGCCTATTTCTTGGGGTCGTACAGGCCTAGCTCAATGAGGCGGTCTTCCGGATCTTCTTGATCGGTAGACAGCATTTGCTGAACGACAAGTCCGTCTTTGTTGTCCACAACGGTAAGCACCGCGGTGCTGCCCAAGGTTGACCAACCAACCACGCGGTCGCCGCTATCTTCTAAGACCGTGGAGCTGCGAAGCTCAGTGAGCACCTGCGTGGTTTGTGTTGCGCGGTTCGACGAAGCCGAAAATTGCAGCTGCCCGACCTCAGGGCCGGAGCAGTTGTAGTTATTATCCGCGCCCACCGAGTCACAGGAGTCAAACTTTTCAAAGAGCTCGCGTGGTGCAATTGAGCTGAAGATTTCATAAGCAGCATCGATGTCATCGCTAAAGCCACTTGCGCTTGTCGATGTCGTCTCCGTCGGCTCTTCCGACTCCGATTCGGATGGATCAGCGGACTTACTTTCGGTGCTGGTTTCCGTTTCTGAGGAGGATTGTTCAGTAGAAGTTTCTTCAGACGAGCTTTCTACCTCAGACGATGGGGAAGCTTCCGTGGTCTCCGGAGCGGGAGCTGGAGCAGGTTCTTCAGAAGTGCCGCATGCAACAAGAGTGGCTGCCAAAAAGACGGCGCCGGTGAGTTGAATGATGCGCGGCTTGCGGGATTTAAGCACAGGAACCTGCTCCTCATATAATGCGTTAATTTTGCTTTTTACAGTCTAGACGAATGGGCTACAGCAACTCATCTGGGTCTTGTTCCAACCCATAGCGTAATGCCGCGACGACACCCGGTGCGACGTCTGGGCCGCCGCGAAGTTGAATATCATCTTCAGCAAACGGTCCCGCCTCAGCGAGTTCTTCTTCCGTTGGGCGAATCTGCAATACAGTCAATTCCAAGCCTTCTTCGCGCAAACAGCCTGAAAAAAGTCTGGCAGGACGTGGCTCGGCATCAGGCGCAGCAGTATCTTTGAACACAATTTCTTGTGCGAGGACCGCACCTTCGACCTGACGTGGCCACGCAATCCGAGAGACATATTCGGCAAGCTCTTCTGAGCCAGGGAGAATATTGTCTGGAAGATTGTCCTGAACAACCAAGGTCAGCGGGGCAGAGGAGTCATCCAACTCGATTTGGTCGACGACCAATTCCGTAGGAACCAAGGCAAAAAGCGTTGGGGGAGCCTCCCAACCTTCCGCGTGAACGAAGTCCACGGCTTCCATCATCGCTTTGTTTAATGCTTGTTGATTAAAACCTGGGGAACTCATAAGCAACCTCATTCGTTAGCTAGATGGTACTGGCCGTAAAATTGGCCAACTAATAGACAATTTTGGCATACGATTTGATTGGAGCTGGCGTTGGTTTCACATACAGCCCAACCCTCCGCCCCTATGAAACGACCGCCGCGCATATTGGCGTGGGTGCTCGGTATCATCGCAGCAATACTTTTCATCGGACCATTGTTCGTTGGAGTGTATACGGACTGGAAGTGGTTTGGCGCAATTGACTACCGCGGGGTTTTCAACACCGCAATCATTGCACGAGTAGTACTTTTCATCGTGACCGCGGTAATCGCTGGTCTCATTGTCTGGCTCGCCGGCTTTTTCGTATGGCGTGGTCGACCAGATAACATGGACCTGGGAGATTTGAACTCGCCGGTCTATCAGTACCGCCAAGCCATTGAAAAATCTGTCGGCACCTTCCTGAAGGTCTTGCCTGTCATTATCGGCTTGATCACGGGCTTTATGATGCAAGGCTCCTGGCGCACCGTGTTGCTGTTTATCAACGGCACGGATTTCGGTGAAACCGATCCCCAGTTCGGCCTTGACTACGGCTTTTATGCCTTCGATCTTCCCGTACTGCAGATGATTGTCTCGTCCTTGTCTATGCTGACAATCGTTGCGTTGATTATTGCGTTGGTCGGTCACTACGTCTTGGGCGGAATCCGCATTGGCAACCAAGCCGCCGGCGTCAAGGGCTCTTTGTCTAAGCCTGCGCGCGTGCAGTTGGCTGTCACCGCAGGTATCTGGATGCTGCTGAAAGTCGGTGACTACTGGCTGGATCGCTACGAGTTGCTGTACAACTCCAATGACATGTTCTCTGGTGCCTCGTACACCGACTTGAACGCGCAACTGCCAGCAAAGATCATTTTGATGGTCATCGGCGTCTTTGTTGCCGTGGCGTTCTTCGCGGCAATCGTGCTGAAGGATCTGCGCATCCCCGCACTAGCTGTCGTACTGATGTTGGTATCCGGCATTGTTATTGGTGGTGCTTGGCCAATCTTGATGGAGCGTTTCTCTGTCCAACCAAACCGTCAAGCCAAGGAAGCGGAGTCGATTTCACGAAATATTGAAGCGACCCGCTACGCCTATGGCCTTACCGACGAAGAAGTCACCTACGTGGACAATTGGGGTGCCGAGGACGTCTCCGATGAGAAGGTCGCAGCTGATGAAGCGACGATTTCCAACCTGCGTCTTCTGGATCCAGACATTTTGTCTCCAACCTTTACCCAGATGCAGCAGCTGCGTAACTTCTATGGCTTTGCTGACACCTTGTCGATGGACCGCTACATCGTCGACGGCGAACTGCGTGACTTCGTAGTTGCCGCCCGTGAGGTTGACCCGAACGCTCTGCGTGAAAACCAGCAGAACTGGATTAACCGCCACACTGTATATACCCACGGCAATGGCTTCGTTGCAGCCCAGGCAAACCGCGTTGATGAGGTTGCACAAGATGCAGGCTCTACTCGCGGTGGTTTCCCAGTCTTTAACGTCTCCGACTTGCAGACCAAGGCCGGCGAAGAAGCTGAAGGTGAAGGCGAAACCCTCGATGCTGAATCCGAATTGGGAATCAACGTGGAGCAGCCTCGTATCTACTACGGGCCAGTAACCGCTTCGGCTGAGGATAGTGCGGACTACGCCATCGTCGGCGATACCGGCAACGGTCCAGTGGAGTTTGATACCGACAACTCCACCTTTACCTATGACGGTAAGGGTGGCGTGGACATTGGCAATATGTTTGACCGCGTTGCTTATGCACTGCGCTACCAGGAAATGAACCTGCTGTTGTCAGACCGCGTCGGTTCGGAATCCCGCATTCTCTACGATCGCGACCCTCGCGAGCGTGTAGAAAAGGTAGCTCCATGGTTGACCACCGATTCTGAGACCTACCCAGCTGTGGTCGACGGTCGAATCAAGTGGATCGTAGATGGCTACACCACCTTAGATAGCTTCCCGTATGCACAGAGCGAAAACCTTACGGAAGCTACGGCCGATGCCTTGAATGCGCAAGGTACCCAGCAGCGTCTCATCTCGGACGAAGTGGGCTACATCCGCAACTCCGTCAAGGCAACTGTTGATGCCTACGACGGCACGGTGGAAGTCTACGAGTTCGATCCGGAAGATCCAGTGCTGAAGGCTTGGGAGGGTGTCTTCCCAGGTGTTGTAAAGCCTGAGTCGGAAATCTCCGATGAGCTGCGTTCTCACTTCCGCTACCCGCAGGATATGTTCAAGGTGCAGCGTTCCATCTTGGCGCGCTACCACGTTGATGATCCAAACGTGTTCTTTAACAACGACGCCTTCTGGTCTGTCCCCGCAGACCCAACCGGCACCGACCAGGAAAACCTGGACCAGCCTCCGTACTACGTGGTAGCTGCCGATCCAGAAACTGGAGAGCCAACCTTCCAGCTGATTTCTTCCTTCCGTGGTCTCTCGCGTGAGTTCTTGTCTGCTCACATGACTGCATCCTCGGATCCAGAAAGCTATGGCGATATCACCGTTCGCGTGCTGCCAACGAATACCCAAACCCAGGGTCCAAAGCAGGCGCAGGACGCGATGATGTCTTCGGACCAGGTTGCACGAGACATGACGCTGTGGCGCGGTTCTAACGACCTGCATAACGGTAACTTGCTGGCTCTGCCAGTAGGTGGCGGCGAGATTTTGTACTTGGAGCCGATTTACTCACAGCGTAAGGATCAGGCCTCGGCCTTCCCGAAGCTGCTGCGTGTACTTGTGTCCTACAAGGGTCGTGTCGGTTATGCACCAACCGTTGATGCTGCACTGGAGCAGGTAGGCATTGACTCTGATGCGGCTCAGGACATCGAGGTCGTTGATGATGGCGGCGACGCCGGCGCTGATGATTCCTCCGAGGATGAAGCACCAGCACAGGAAGATACGCCATCTGCACCGTTGCCAGAAAATGCTGATGCAGCAATGACTGCCATCAACGAAGCATTGACTGGATTGGAAGAGGCACGCGATGGCTCCCACGCGGAGTACGGCCGTGCACTGGATGAACTGGACGAGGCTGTTCAGCAGTTCCAGGACATGCAGAACTCAGCAGAGTAATCCTGCAAGCAGCTACATGAGCTACAACCAGTAGTCTCATGTAACCGCCACACCAAGTGCGGGTCACCCTTCAAGGGCGGCCCGCACTAGTGCTTTTATAGCGTGATTTGGGTCTTTGCAGGCTGATGTGTATAGTTAAACAAGTCGCCAACGCTTGAACTTCAAGCAAAGCACAAGTGAACTTTAGGTTCATCGTCGCGGGGTGGAGCAGCTCGGTAGCTCGCTGGGCTCATAACCCAGAGGTCGTAGGTTCGAATCCTGCCCCCGCTACCAATTGCAAAGTAACCGCATTCAGTCATTTTGACCGGATGCGGTTACTTTTTCGATCATCTGCGAGTGCTGGGCTCCCAGAAGAAGGGCCCCAATCGCACTCCGTTTTACATACCGTGTTTGCTCTCTGGCCCATGAGTCAGTGGCATGGGAACCAGGCTCCATTTTTGCTTTCATAAGGCAACGGGTCCCGATCGAAAGGCTGATTGGGAAAGTTCGTTGCCCGGGATTTTGTCTGTGGTGCTGTTGTTGATATGGTTAGTGCCGTGCCATTGACATGCATTGTTGATGACAATCGGCGCGGGGTGGAGCAGCTCGGTAGCTCGCTGGGCTCATAACCCAGAGGTCGTAGGTTCGAATCCTGCCCCCGCTACCAATTTCAAAGACTGTCCCCCTTTTCCTTCGGGAAAGGGGGACAGTCTTTTCTTTCTTCTTTTTAGTTGCTGCGAAGACGCAGGGAGATTTGGCGGTAGGCGAGCATCCCAAAGAATACGAGGCCGAAGTAGCCAATCGAGGGATAGACGAAGCCGACGAGCTCCGCAAAAGGCAGCTTGAGTCCACCGATGAGGGCGACGACGGTCAGCGCCAGGCACACGATGGTGTAGGTACGGCGGGACTTGATGGGGAATTGGTCCGCGACTGTCCACAGCATTGGTGCAGCGGTGGAGTAAATGCCCAAGAGAATGATGGCGGAGAATATGTAGCCCAGCCAGGGTGCGATATTGATGCCAAGTGTGACCAACGGGGTGTCGTGGTCATAGACCAAAGGCAGTGTTGCCAGCAGTGCCAAGGCGCAGGTTCCCATGACGAAGGCGTAGATAACTCCCGTTAAGACGCCCGGGCGCACCGTGGAGGACAGCGAGGTGTCTTCCCGGCCAAGGCTGGTCAGAAATGGCACGGCGATGATCAAGATGGCGGTGCTGTACAAAATGGTGCCAATGAACCAATTCTCGCTGGCCTTGGCTGGTGGGTACTTGGCGAGGTTTTCGGTGGCATCAGCTAGCGCAGGGAAGTTCTCAATGAGCACCCACAGTGCAACCACGCCGATGATGACCACGATCAGTGGTCCAATGCGGCCGATGATCTCAACTAGGTTGTGGAAACCAAACATCAAAGTTATGGCTACGACGACTGCCATACCGGTGGCGCCAACCCAAATGGGAAGGTCGAAGACATCGCCAAGCAAAGCTCCAGCCCCGGCGAACATCGTCACCGCGATCATGAACACGAAAACGGGGACGCAGAAACGAAAGACCGTGCCGAGTGTCTTGCCGCAGATGTCAGTAAAAGGGTCGCTGGTGTCGTTGCGGTGGTTTCGACCCCACTCGGTCAACGAGCTCAGCAGCCAGGAAAAGAGCAGCAGCACGATGACGATTGCCGCCATGCCCCACCACCCGTGCGCGGTGAAATACTGCAGGCTTTCCTGGCCTGTCGCGATACCCGCGCCAATGAAAAATGAACATTGCGCACCGGTGAAAAGAAGAATGCTTTTTAGCTTGTGGCCGGGAGCAGGCGAGGTAGATGACAGTGGGGGCGTAGTCCTGCTGAGAGTCGACGTAGTGCTACTGGGCATGCAAGATTCCTCCGAAGATTGGGTGATGAATAATGAAACGGCAATTCACGTGGCGGCGAGTATCCTCAATCCGCGCCAAATGTGAACTGAATTAAATTCATGCCTTTAATGGTTGTGCATCACGTCAAGAAAGTCATTGGCAAAGTGTTGAATATTTCTTTGACATATGTCGTAAGCGCTAGTGGCAGCGGGGTGATTGTCGCGAGTGGCGCTGGAGGCTGGAAAAGCCCGTTTCTTTGGGTTCGCTGTGGGGAATTGTTCTAATCGGGGGTAGTAAAAGGTGCCTTCGGGTGGTGTGACTTATTTCAAATGCAGCGTGGTGACCTGTGTATTTAAGGCAGTGATGGCGAAAACTGCAGGTGGGATTTTCAGCGAAGTATTACGGCAATGTAACGCTTGAGATTTCCAGGGGACGCGGCTTCTGTGCGCGTGACAAGATAGGGGATGCCAGTGTGGTGTGATGCCGCACGAGGAATTAATTGCGTGAGATGTGGAAATGAGGCAATAAGCTTATGCGCTGTATGCCGCACCTAAAAAGAGTCTTAGTGGGCTCGGCCTTTGCAGGTGCCTTTTTTATTGGAGCCCCAGCTGCCGGAGCGGCGGATGCCGGAGCTGCTGAACTACCGAATCCGGTCGTTGACTCGGCGGGGTTTGTAGATCATGTTCGTGGGGAGTTGTCATCTGTCGGCGTGGATACCCCTGAGGTGGACGCACAGGTCACCGATGCGGTCGATGATGCGCTCAACCAGGTAGTACCGCAGGTGCCCGAGGTACCTGAGGCCCCGGCAGTGCCGTCGGCGCCAGCGGCACCGGTCGCGCCGGCTGCGCCGGCAGTTCCGGAGGTGCCAGAGCTTCCGGTGCTTCCGGAGGTTGAGGCAACGCAAGAGTTTGCCACGGACTTGTATGACCAGGCGGAGGCGCTGACTAATCCGAACCCGATTGGTCTGCAGGAATTGACCCAGCCGGAGTTCAAGCCAGTGCAGGTGGATCCGAACTACGTGTGGCGCAATGACATGTTTTCCAAGGTTGCTGCCGGCAAGCCTTTCGATGACTTCGTCTTACACCGCGCGCCAGGGTCCTTCTTTGATGCACCACGCGTGCCCGAAGAATCCAACCGGGCGATGACGCAGGGCAAATCACTGTATGGCCCAGGCACTCCGATCTACATCAATGATCAGACCATGTGCACGCTGACGATGGCTGGCACCGATGCCGAAAGCCGCAAGGTCGGCGTGACCGCGGGACACTGCGCTGAAGTCGGCGATTCGGTAGCGTCTGCTGATTCTTGGCAGGTTGGCCCCACCGGCACCGTGGTGTCAAAGAATGCTGCGTTGGACTACTCCGTGATTGAATTTGGCTCTGATGCAGAAGTCACCAATTCCTATAACGGTGTGACCGCGCATGGTGTTGGCAGCGATGTGCAGCCCGGTGATGTCGTGTGCAAGCGCGGCGTAGCTACGGGCACTACCTGCGGTATGACCTTGATGAAGGACGATAAGATCCAACTCAATCAGGTCTGTGCCACCGTCGGTGATTCCGGTGCGCCAGTATTTCGCAATGGCCAGATTGTAGGCGCCATCTCCGGCGGCATCCGCCCAGGCAACATAGGCGTATCCTGCATTACGCCGTTGCAAGGTGCACTCCATGTTCCCACCGTGGTTTCGAATTCTGATGCGGTAATCGCAGATATGAATCGTCGTGGGGGAGTAGGCGCAGGCTTTAAGCTGGCCTAGCCTTAAAAACCTTTCTGACACGAATAAGGTCCTTGAAGCAATTGCTTCAAGGACCTTTATCTGTGCGTGGCCAATATCAGCCACGCGGTTACGTTATTTGCTGAGCTTGTCCAAGACCTTTGAGTGCAAGAGGCCATTGGTGGCTACTGCTGAGCCGCCGGCTGGGCCGTCGACGCCTTCTAGGTTGGTGAATTTGCCGCCAGCTTCGGTCACCAGCAGCGAAGGGGCAGCCAGATCCCACAAGGACACTTCTGGTTCGGCGCCGATATCGACTGCGCCTTCAGCGACAAGGCAGTAGTTCCAGAAATCGCCGTAGCCGCGCAAACGCCAGGTGGATTGGCTCAAATCGATGAAGTTATTGAGCAGGTCGCGCTCAGTCCAGCCTTCGAGGGAGGAAAAGGCCACGGAGGCATCGGCAAGCTTGGAGACCTGGGAGACTTTCAGCTGCTTTGGCTCACCGCACCAGACACGGAATGCACCGGCGCCTTTCGATGCATACCAGCGCCGACGCAGTGCCGGGGCCGAGACGACGGAGACGACGGGCTCGCCATCTTCCAAAAGCGAAATCAGCGTCGCCCACACCGGGACGCCGCGCACGTAGTTCTTGGTGCCATCAATTGGGTCAATAACCCACTGGCGGCCAGAGGTGACCGGTTCGCCACCGAATTCTTCGCCTAAGACTTCATCCTTTGGACGGGCCTTTTTTAGTTCCGCGCGCAATTTCTTCTCACACGCTAGGTCGGCATCAGAAACTGGGGTCATATCAGGCTTTGATTTCACCGAAAGATCAGTGGCCTCAAAGCGATGCATTGTGACAACATCAGCGTGACCGGCCAGCTCGAGTGCTAACGCTAGGTCTTCTTTGTACTTACCCACGAAGGAAGTTCTCCATTTCAGAAACTACTTGCTGGTTTCCAGCGATACACCATTCAACTCCACCTGCTTCTACTTTGGAAGTTGCACCCCCGGCAGCGTGGACTAATGCCTGGCCAGGCAACCAATCCCAGTCTGGAACAGAGTGCTGCATCCATGCCCCCATGGACCCATCAGCAACAGTGGACAGATCCACAGAACCTGCGCCGAGCATACGCACGGAAGCAAAGTTTTCCGCAACCGACAACCAGGCATCGCGAAGCTGAGCATCGGCCATAAACCGTGGATGCAAGTAGGTGGCTAGGCACAATTGCGATGCAGGGGCATCGTCAAGCTGTGCGACTTCTTTGCCATCCAACGAAGTGGGGAAGTCCCGGCCGCCAAACCAGGTATAGCCCATGGTGGGACGGTGGACCGCGCCCATAACAGTGCCCTGCTCATCAGTCAGTGCCAGGGCTGAGCACCAGTAATCAGAACCATTGGAGAAATTATAGGTGCCATCTACCGGATCAATGACCCAGGTGCGGCCTGATTTCGACTCGCGCTGTGTGCCTTCTTCACCGATGATGCCGTCATCGCCACGGATGGCCTCGAGCACTCCGGCAACGAATGTCTCGGCCGCGCGGTCGGCTTCGGTAACGACATCGGACACGCTGGTCTTTTGCTCGGTAGAAATTCCCTGTTCGCGCATGCGCCAGGCTAAACGTCCCGCGTTGTACACCAAAGCTTGGGCTAGGTGTGCGTCGGTGTCGTCCACGTGGGCAACGATAAACGTCTTGGTGATAGCTGCGAGCATCTCTTCAAAAGTGGGCTGAGCTGATTCAGTCATGCCCGCTATTGTTGTCGCTTTATCAGGTGATTGCGAATCGAAATGCCCGTTGGCGGTAGACTCTAGTGCCATGCAACCGGATATTTCTGCAGCGATTGATCATCTTTCTGCCACCTTGACCACGATTGAAAAGGTCATGGATCCGCGTGCCATGGAAGAAAGGGTGCGTGAGCTGGAAGCTCAGGCCGGTGATCCTTCGTTGTGGGATGACCCAGACCATGCCCAAAAGGTCACCTCGGAGCTGTCTTCTACCCAAGCCAAGCTGCGTAAGCTTTCTGCATTGCGCGGCCGATTGGAAGATCTGCCGGTGATGTATGAGCTGGCAGAGGAAGAAGGCGATGCATCGCTTGCCGATGACGAGCTCGACGCTGTGCGTGACGCCGTAGAAACCCTCGAAGTCACCACCATGCTCTCTGGCGATTATGACCAGCGCGAAGCCGTCATCAATATCCGCTCTGGTGCCGGTGGTGTGGATGCCGCCGACTGGGCAGAGATGCTCATGCGCATGTACACCCGCTGGGCGGAGAAGCATGGGCACAAGGTAGATGTCTATGACATTTCCTATGCCGAAGAAGCCGGTATTAAATCGGCCACCTTCGTCGTACATGGTGAATATATGTACGGCACGCTCTCCGTAGAACAAGGCGCTCACCGCTTGGTGCGCTTGTCACCTTTTGACAATCAAAACCGCCGCCAGACCTCTTTTGCCGAGGTAGAAGTTCTGCCCGTGGTGGAACAAACCGACTCCATTGAGATTCCCGACTCGGAGGTACGCGTGGATGTCTACCGCTCCTCCGGCCCTGGTGGGCAGTCCGTTAACACCACGGACTCGGCAGTGCGCTTGACTCACGTTCCCACCGGGATTATGGTGACATGCCAAAATGAGAAATCGCAGATTCAGAACAAGGCATCAGCCATGCGCGTGCTGCAGGCGAAACTTCTAGAACGCAAGCGCCAAGAAGAACGCGCGGAGATGGACGCGCTTGGCGCCGGTGGCAATGCTTCCTGGGGTAATCAGATGCGCTCCTATGTCTTGCACCCGTACCAGATGGTCAAAGACCTGCGCACGAACCACGAAGTCGGCGATCCATCCAAGGTGCTGGGCGGCGACATCGATGATTTCTTGGAAGCGGGAATTCGCTGGCGGATGGCGGAGCAGACCGCGCAGAGTTAGAAATGCTGAGAGTCCGATAAGTTTCGGCTGTTAGTTGCCGGATTTTGGTTTCAGAATGCGGCGTATGTTGCTAGTGTGGCAGCTGTGATCGCGTTTGAGAATGTAACCAAGGTGTATAACACCTCCACTAGGCCGGCGTTAAATGATGTTTCTTTTACCATCGAAGATGGCGAATTCGTCTTTCTCATCGGCCCATCAGGCTCAGGTAAATCCACCTTCTTGCAGCTTATGGTGCGTGAGACCAACCTGACTGAGGGCGATATCTACTTTGACAAGTTCCACGTCAATGAACTCAAAGGCACCGAAATTAACCGCCTTCGCCAGTCCATCGGATACGTTTTCCAAGACTTTCGGCTCCTTCCGAAGTTGGATGTCTATTCCAATGTCGCTTTTGCGTTGGAGGTAATCGGGCGGAAGAAAAGCCGCATCGAAAAGCAAGTGCCTGAGGTGTTGGAAATGGTGGGCTTGGGCTCGAAAGCACACCGCATGCCTGCTGAGCTCTCCGGCGGTGAGCAGCAGCGCGTTGCTGTGGCACGCGCTTTTGTCAACCGCCCGAAGCTTTTATTAGCCGATGAGCCCACCGGCAACTTGGACCCCGGTACGGCCGATGAGATTTTTACCCTACTGAATCAAATCAACCGCCACGGCACGACCGTGGTGATGTCCACGCACAATGCCCGCGCGGTCAACGATGCCCGTCAACGCGTTATTGAGCTGAGCAACGGCAGCTTGGTGCGCGATGAATACAACGCAGAATACGGAGAGGCGAACTAAATAATGCAGATCAAATTTGTCCTCCGTGAAGCGTTCAAAGGTCTGGGCCGCAACCTGACCATGACCATCGCCTTGGTGATTACCACCGCGATTTCCGTGGCTTTGGTTGTCGCCGGCGTGCTGGTGTCCAATATGGCGCGTGAGACCCAAGACATCTACTTAGAGCGCGTGGAGGTGATGATCCAGCTGGATGAGGAGATCTCCACCTCGGATAATGATTGCTCCAGCGACGGTTGCCGCGAAGTCCGCGAGATTCTCGAAGCCGACGATGGCGTGGAATCTGTCACCTACCGCTCCCGGGAAGAGTCCTACCAGCGCTTTGTGGAAGTCTTTCAAGACACAGACCCGGTATTAGTGGAAGAGACCTCTCCGGATGCGCTGCCGGCGGCATTGCACGTGCGGTTGGTAAACCCCACGGACACAGAGCCTATCGATGCGGTTCGTGACCTGCCGCAGGTCGACACCATCGTCGACCAGGTCGAAGAAGTGCGCTCTGCCACGGATAACCTCAATTCCATTCGCAATGCGACCTTTCTCTTAGCCTTTGTGCAGGCAATCGCCGCCATCTTCCTGATCGCCAACATGGTGCAGATTGCTGCCTTTAACCGCTCTACGGAAATCGGCATTATGCGCATGGTCGGTGCTTCTCGCTGGATTACCCAAGCGCCATTCGTCCTCGAAGCGGTCCTTGCGTCCGTCATCGGCGTGATTCTTGCGGGCCTGGGCGTCTTTGCAGCGAAATCCACCATTATCGATTCTGCCTTGGCGTCTTTGTACCAATCCCAACTGCTAGCACCTATTCAAACCGCAGATATCTGGGTCTCGTGGCCGTTAGTGGGTATCGCGGCAATCCTTGCCGCCGCGGTGACCGCGGCGATTACTTTGCGCGTTTACGTGCGCAAGTAATTATCCCCTGCGGCACTAAGAGTAAACGGACATGCGTAAGGCATGTCCGTTTCTTTCTTGAATAGGGGGCCTGCCTGCAGGTAGGGTTTAATGCTATGGCTAAAAAGGGCAAAAAGAAAAAGAATGCGGTGGGCGCTGACGGTACACAAACGTTAGCGACCAACCGTCGTGCCCGCCATGATTATAAAATTCTCGAGGAATTCGAGTGTGGCATTGTCTTGCTGGGCACGGAGATTAAATCACTACGTGAAGGCAAGATCTCTTTAACGGATGCTTTCGCAACCGTAGATAACGGCGAAGTCTTCCTGCGCAATCTGCACATTCCGGAATACTCCATGGGTTCGTGGACTAACCATTCACCCAAGCGCACCCGGAAACTATTGCTCCACCGTCGTGAAATCGACCGGATCATGGGCCAAGTCCGTGATGGCAATAAAACGCTGATTCCGCTGAAGGTTTATCTCCGTAACGGATATGCAAAGCTAGAGCTAGGTCTTGCACAAGGTAAGCAAGACTACGACAAGCGCGAAGACATCAAGCGCCGTGACCAAGACCGGGAGATTACCCGGGAGTTGGGCCGTCGCATCAAAGGCATCAATGCCTAACCTCTGAGCCGACGAAAGCCAAAAGCTTGTTCGTCGCTTGTGGGAATTAATCGCGCTGTTGTAGTGTTGTTAAGAATGTAGGAAGATGCACATCCCGCCTACATCAATGGGGTTGATTTGGTTTCGACTTCGCTCATTGAGCCAGGGGAAGCGTGCCGGTGAAGGCTAGAGACCACCGTTAAGCGTCGTAGCAACCAATAAACGCAGAGAAAAACTCTCAGCGTGACTACGCACTCGCTGCCTAATTTCAGCGATGCGTGTCTGTCAGCCTAGGTTTCGTTCCTGACCTAGAACCTGGCATCGACTAAGGAACTTGCCGTCTGGTTGGGTCGACAGGGCCAGACGGGACTTCTACTGGCGACTGGGCTCATCATCCGGAGCGTGTTCGTCCGAGCCGGAGAGCCGAGTAGAGATCCCGCGCGAACTGCGCACGGAGAAGCCCTGGCGAGATGACGGAGGACCCGGGTTCAAGTCCCGGCAACTCCACTCCATAGCCCCAGCTCAACATCGTTTGAGCTGGGGTTTTCTCTTTTTCTCACCACCTGACGCTGACAAAGATCTAGGGTGGAAGATAGATAGTTCCTCAAGAAATGAGGAGCGGTATGGGAAAATATGGGAAGGAGACATACGAAAATGATTAAAACCGTAAAAGTCCATGATTACACCTCGGGCAAGGAAACAGCTCCGGGCAAGAAGGTATTGGTGGATAGGATGTGGCCACGCGGGGTGAAAAAGGAAGATCTGCCGGGGCATTGGCTCAAAGATGTGGCGCCGTCGCCTGACCTGCGCAAGTGGTTTGACCATGACGAGGATAAATTCAAAGAATTTTCCAAACGGTATAAGTCAGAGCTGACAGAATCTGATTCCAGCGGCAATGAAGACTTGGCCGAGCTGGTGGAGATGGTCGAAGACGGGGATGTGTCTTTGATGTATGCGGCCAAAGACCACGAAATCAACCATGCGGTGGTTCTCAAAGAGTGGCTGGAATCCAAATAGCTGGTTTCTTCGGTGAATTTAATTAGGCACTCCGGTGTGCACGTTTGAATTTACTTTCTTAGCTAAGCGCTGCATTTGTGCTGATATTGGCGATATTGCGGGCAATTGACAGCATTGCGTTGATAACAATTTGATACCGCAGCTCATAAATCGCTTGAGATGTGTCATAAGCCTCATTACTTTGGCGAGGTACGTTGTCACGAAAAGTGACGGACGCAACCGGCTTGAAGGAGAGCGCCATGGCCAAAGACAATGAACATGAACTCCATGACGATCCAGGCAACGCAGCACACACTGGGGGAGTGGCGGAGCCTAGCTCCGCATTAGATACCAAAGGCGAGTCGAAGAACGCAGACTCGGATGCATCCGATAACACGTCTACGGGTGCGAAGTGGCTTGATAAGTTTTTGAGCGGCATTGAGTATGTCGGCAATAAGCTGCCGGAACCTTTTACTATCTTCCTCGGGCTCTTCCTGATTACAGGTGTATTATCCACGATCTTTGCGTGGCAGAATATCTCCTTCCAAGTACCTGGCAGTGACGAGGTACAAGAGATCCATGGGCTGTTTACCGGTGAAGGCCTGACGTGGCTAACCACGACCATGGGAGAAAACTACATCGGTTTCCCGCCGCTTGTTACCGTCTTGCCCATTTTGTTGGGTGTCGGTATTGCTGAGCGTTCGGGCATGTTGTCTGCGCTAATTCGCAAACTTTTCGGTTCCGCGCGGCCTGCCATTTTGCCCTATGCCGTCGGTGTTATCGGCGTGACCGGTTCGGTCATGGGCGACGCAGCATTCGTGGTCATCCCACCGTTGGCAGCCATGGTCTTTAAGGCAGCAGACCGTCACCCAGTGGCAGGTTTGCTGGGTGGTTTCGCCGCCGTCGGTGCCGGTTATTCCACAGCGTTGGTACCAACTTCGCTGGATGCACTATTCGCCGGTATTTCCACCGCGGTCATGGAGACTTTGCCGGACTTTGATTTCCAAGAAGTCACCGCCGTATCCAACTACTTCTTTAACATCGCATCGTCCATCGTGCTGGGCCTGATTGCCGGCTACATCATTGACAAGATTTTGGAACCACGCATGTGGGGTCAAGACGTTCCGACTGCCGAAGACATTGACCCGGAAGAAGCGAAAGAGCGCGGCGACCGCGACGCGGAGGGCAATGAACTTTCCGCAGAACTTTCCGGGGAAGAATCCCGGGGTCTTATCTGGTCGCTTATTGCTACTGCGATTTTGACCGTAGTCATCGTGGCGGCGGTTATGGTTCCTGGTTCCCCGTGGCGCAATGAGTCCGGTGGCTACCTGCCAGAATCGCCGCTGCTGAGCTCCATTGTCTTCATCATTTTCATCTACTTCATTGTGATGGGCTTGGTCTACGGCTGGGTTGTCAAGACCATCCGTGGCATGAAGGATGTCGTGGACATGATGGGCCAGTCTTTGGCCTCCATGATGAGCTTTTTGGTCCTCGCCTTCATCCTGGGTCAATTCGTTGCCCTATTCTCGTGGACCGGCATCGGTACCTATACCGCGGTCAAGGGCGCGGCCTTCCTGGAACAAATTGGCCTAACCGGCTTCCCAGCAATTTTGGCGTTCTGTGTCCTTGCCTCTTTGTTGAACCTGCTTATTATTTCCGGTTCGTCCATGTGGACGCTGATGGCAGCAGTCTTCGTGCCGATGTTTGCTTTGCTCGGTTACGAACCAGCCTTTATCCAGGCAGCTTTCCGCGTCGGCGACTCCGCAACGCAGATTATTACTCCACTTAACCCATACCTCATCGTGATGCTGGGCTTGCTGCAACGCTATGAACCTCGCGCCGGTATTGGCACGATGATGGCACGCCTTATCCCGTTTGTGATTCCATTCTGGGTAGCGTGGGCAGTGCTTTTGGGCGTGTGGTACTTCGTGGATCTACCACTGGGACCAGGCAACGACATCTTTATCGGTGGTTAAACATGAATTCTGAGCACTCACAACCGCAAACGCCCTCGACTTCCTTTTTGGACGCAACCTCGGCTCTTATTAAATCGCGGGTGGCAGCAGAAGCAGATGCACAAGGCGGCAGTGACCTGCAGCTGGATGCCTATCCGCAGCAGTCCGCGGTCTGGGCGGCGGTCGATGGGGAAGTGGCCAAGCTACAGTCAGACCTGGATTTTATCGTCGAGGATCTACACGCCCACCCAGAGTTGGCTTTTGAAGAGGTGCGTTCGCAAAAAGTCTTGGCAGGGATCATCGACAAGCATGGGCACGCCGTCGACCTAGGGCCCTACGGTGTTGGCACTGCCTTCGAGGCTGCTGTGCAATCCCCGGGCTTTGATGCAGCCGTGCATCCCAGCATCGTCATCATGGCGGAATATGATGCCTTGCCGGACATTGGTCATGCCTGTGGTCACAACGTCATCGCCGCAGCAGGCGTGGGGGCTTTCCTTGCGGCGGCGAAAGTATTGGCATCGCCCGCGGCGAAAGGGCTGGAAGGCCGAATAGTTTTGCAGGGCACTCCCGCAGAGGAAGGCCACACGGGCAAGGAATATATGATCCGCGGCGGCAGCTTAGAAGGCATTGATGCCGCGGTGATGATTCATGGATTTGGTTATGACATCGCATCACATGCTTGGGTAGGACGGCGTTCGGCAACGGTGAAATTCCACGGGATTGCAGCCCATGCCAGCTCGCAGCCATTTATGGGCAAAAATGCTCTCGATGCAGCCTCGTTGGCCTACCAAGGTCTGGGCCTATTCCGGCAGCAAATGCCACCGAGTGATCGCTTGCATGCGATTATCACGGAAGGTGGGCACCGTCCTTCCGTTATTCCAGCTGAGGCCACGATGGAGTTATACGTGCGTTCTTTGGGCGTGGATGCTCTCATGGATATTTCCGCACGCGTTAATGACATTGTCCAAGGTGCAGCGCTGATGGCTGGATGCGGGTATGAGATCGAGTGGGATCCGCACCCGATGTCACTGCCGGTGCGCAATAACCAGGCGATGTCCGCCCGGTGGGCGCACGCGCAAAGCCTGCGCGGTCGGGTCGCGCTGCCAGAAGGAATCGTGCCGGAGACACTTGCGGCATCGACTGACTTCGGAAACGTCTCCCAGCGCGTGCCCGGGATTCACCCCATGGTGAAAGTGTCTCCCAGTGATGTGGCTTTGCATACGGAAGACTTCGCGCACTGGGCACAAACACCGCAGGCACAACGCGCCGCTTATGATTCGGCTGCTGGTTTAGCGCAAGTGACTTTGGATCTGCTCGGCGATCCGACGTTATTGCAGTCCGCGCGCGAGGAATTTGCGGCAGCGGGTGGGGTTGTGGAAGTAGAAAAACTGCAGTCGTAGCGGTGTGCTACGGTGAGTTGTGTATCACAGACCCACCTAAAGAGTGTGCGGCTCATAGTCTGCGTAAATTTGAATACTATGCAGGTGGGGCCGCATTTCCTGCAGTTTGGCGAAGGTCGGGGTGGTCATTTTTTTACGGCGTGGATACCCCCGTAGGAGAATTGGGGTCTTGTAACTTACCCTAACCTCAGTTAGGTTAGCCTTGTCAGAGCTTAGGGGAAGCTAACTCTTTTCTAGCAATTCCCATAAAGCCTGGAAGAAACTTAAAAAACTTGAGAAAGGCTTACCTACAACCATGAAGATTCGTCACGCCCTTGTGGCTTCTGTTGCTGCGGCATCGCTGGTATTGGCATCGTGCTCCAACTCGGAGACTGACTCCGCAGACTCAACTGCAGCTGATACTGCTGCATCTGAAGGCTCGACCGATGAGGCCGCGGCCGGCGAAGGCGAACTAGTTGTTGAAGACAACTTCGGTGAAAAAACCGTGTCCATGCCAGTAGAAAAGCCAGCGGTTACTGATAACCGCGCTTTTGAGCTTCTGGCGGAATGGGATGTGGAATTGGCTGCGGCACCCATTACGTTGATTCCAGATTCCTTGTCGGATACCTACAACGAAGAAACCATCGAATTCGATCTTGGTTCCCACCGTGAGCCCAACCTGGAAAATATTGTCGCGGCAGAGCCGGACTTAGTGTGGAATGGTCAGCGTTTCTCCCAGCACGGTGAAGACATCGAAGAGCTTGCTCCCGATGCTACCTTGGTTGACTTCACCCCGCGCGATGGTGAGCCACTGGATGCGGAACTTATCCGCTTGACTGAAAACCTGGGCAAGATCTTCGGCCACGAAGAAGAAGCTCAGCAGCACATCGATGACTTCAACGCCGCTCTGGAGCGCGCGAAGGAAGCCTACGATCCAGAAAAGACCGTCATGGCGGTCAACACCTCCGGCGGCGAAATCAACTACATCGCGCCATCGGTTGGCCGTACCTGGGGCCCACTGTTTGATTTGATTGGCTTTACACCATCCCTGGAGGTTCCAGAAGGTTCCTCCAACCACGAAGGTGATGACATCTCCGTTGAGGCTATCGCGGAATCCAACCCGGATTACCTCATGGTCCTCGACCGTGACGCAGCCGTTTCTTCCGATGAACCGGACTACTCACCAGCATCTGATTTGATCTCCGAAAGCGCCGCGCTGCAAAACGTCACGGCAGTGGAAGAGGACAACATCATCCTGGCTCCTACGGATACCTACACCAATGAGAACATCGTGACCTACACCGAGATTCTCAACCTCATCGCCGACGCATTTGAGGCACAGAATTAATTTAGCCAGGGTGCACACCTTGCGCTTTGATAAAAGCTAGGGTGCACAGTGCTTGACGATGAATGCCGGTTGACCTTGGGGAATGAGACCCTAAGGCCTCAACCGGTTTTCGGTTTGAAAGAATAAGTGATTATGGACAATCCCTCGAACTCGACGCCTACGGCGCATATGCCGGGAGCGGGTTCTGAGTTGGCGACACCTCAGCGCCGATCCCGCGGCAAGTTATGGAACTGGAAGCTTTCTCTAGCCACGCTTGGCGTCGCTATCTTATTGATTGCGTCGTTGTCCGTGGGCGAATACAGCATTCTTTCCGATGACTTCGGATGGGAAATGTTCGGGATCACCCGCGTTCCGCGCACTATTGCACTGGTTCTCGCTGGCGCAGCCATGGCCATTTGTGGCCTAGTTATGCAGCTGCTGACGCAAAACCGCTTCGTCGAACCGACAACCACCGGTACCACCGAGTGGGCCGGGCTCGGGTTGCTGATGTGTTTGATCTTGTTCCCGCAGTCATCAGTACTGGTCAAGATGATTGTTGCCGTGATTTTTTCCTTCATCGGCACCATGATCTTCTTCCTCTTCCTACGCCGAGTAACACTGCGCTCGTCCATGGTCGTGCCCATCGTCGGCATCATGCTCGGCGCAGTCATTGGCTCAGTATCCTCTTTCTTTGCTTTGGCCACCGATTCGCTGCAACAGCTTGGCATCTGGTTCATGGGTTCGTTTACCTCTGTGTACAAAGGCCAATACGAAGTTCTGTGGGTTGTCCTCGTTGTCGTAATCGCCGTCTTTTTCTTCGCGGATAAGCTCACTGCCGCAGGCTTGGGCGAGGATATCGCCACCAATATTGGTTTGAACTACAACCAGGTCTTACTGCTGGGAACCGCATTGGTGTCCATCGCCACTGGTGTGGTCACCGTGGTCGTTGGCTCCCTGCCATTTTTGGGCTTGATTGTTCCCAATATCGTCAGCATGTTCCGCGGTGACGACCTGCGCTCCAACCTGCCGTGGGTCTTGCTACTCGGCATCGCCATCGTCACCGTCTGTGACCTGCTGGGCCGCGTGATTATTTCACCATTTGAAATGCCAGTGTCGGTTATTTTGGGAATCGTCGGAGCCATCGTCTTCGTTGGTTTGATTGTGAGGTCGACTCGTGGCAAATAAAGAACGCGCTGCAGTGGCAGGCCCAATGAAAAAAGATTCGCGCCACGTCGGCGCTTTCCAGTCGGCGACAGCGGCCCGCAAATACTGGATCATGATTATCGCCATGTCCATTTTGGCGGCGCTATTTTCCTTCGGTCTTTTGGCCTATGAAAACCCGATGGAATTTGGCACCCGCGGCTTTTGGCTCATCGCCAATCGTCGCCTCGATGGGGTAATCGCCATGGCCTTGGTGGCAGTCTGCCAAGCCGTGGCCACCGTGGCATTTCAAACGGTGACCAATAACCGAATTTTGACGCCGTCAATCATGGGCTTTGAATCGCTCTATCGAGTAATTCACACCGCCACCATCTTCTTTTTCGGCGCGGTAGGTCTGAACAATGCCCGCACCGTAGAGATGTTCGTCGTGCAGCTCGTCCTCATGGTCTTTCTCTCGCTGCTGCTGTACTCCTGGCTGCTCACCGGAAATGCCAAAAACATGCACGCCATGTTGCTCGTCGGCATCGTCATCGGTGGCGGACTAGGCTCCATCTCGACGTTTATGCAGCGTCTGCTGACCCCCAGTGAATTCGATGTCTTAACCGCTCGGCTTTTCGGTTCGGTTACCAATGCCGATACTGAGTACTATCCCATCGCCATTCCGCTCATCATCGGTGCCACGGTGTTGATGTATCTAAACTCGCGCCGCCTCAATGTGCTGGCGCTCGGGCGGGATGCCTCGATCAGCTTGGGTGTTAACCACAAGGTCAATGCGATATACACCTTGGTTTTGGTCTCCATTTTAATGGCAACAACGACCGCGCTTGTCGGTCCGATGACCTTCCTGGGCTTCCTCGTTGCCACCTTGGCTTATCAATTTTCTGATACTTATGACCACCGCTATCTCTTCCCGATGGCCGCGGTAACTGGCTTTACGGTGCTCACCGGCGCATACTTCATCATGCGGCACGTGTTTTATGCACAGGGCGTAGTGACTATCATTATTGAGTTAGTAGGCGGTTCTGTGTTCCTGTACGTCATCTTAAGAAAGGGACGACTGTGATTACTCTGACTGACGTCACAAAGGCGTATTCATCAGAAACTGAAATTGGTCCCGTCAACCTTGAAATCCCAGCTGGCGGTATCACCGCGCTGATCGGCCCCAATGGTGCCGGCAAGTCGACGCTGCTGACGATGGTCGGCCGCTTGCTCGGCATGGATGCCGGCGAGATCAAGGTCGCCGAAATGGATATTGCGACCTCCAAGTCCAAAGACTTGGCAAAGATCATCTCCGTTCTCCGCCAGGAAAACCACTTCATTACCAAGCTGACCGTCCGTCAGCTCGTGGGCTTCGGTCGCTTTCCCTATTCCAAGGGCCGCCTGACCGATGAAGACGAAGAGATTATTACCAAGTACATTGACTTCCTTCACTTGGGGCCTTTGGAAGACCGCTACTTGGATCAACTCTCGGGCGGTCAACGCCAACGTGCCTACGTCGCCATGGTGCTATGCCAGGAAACAGACTATGTACTTCTTGATGAGCCACTAAACAATCTGGACATCGCACACTCGGTGGAAATGATGCGGCACTTGAAAGAAGCTGCCGAGCAGCTCGGCCGCACCATCATTGTTGTATTGCACGACATCAACTACGCAGCGCGCTATGCCGAGTACATCTGCGCCGTGAAAGATGGACAAATCGTCGCATTCGGTACCCCAGATGAAATCATGCGAGAAGAAATCCTGTCGCCAATCTTTAATACGCGAATCCAAGTCATTGATGGTCCCGGTGGACTACTTGCTTGCTATCACTAACTAGCAAATGGCGAGTATCCAGAAACCTACTCGACTTTGATTCACATCAACGCCCGCTACCAACTTCGGTAGCGGGCGTTGTGTCTTTTCACGACAACACAAACCACGCGATTGTTGAACGAGGGGCAGAAACTAGAGATATCCTGCGGAAATAGGGGAGGTGAAGATGGCGATTTGCCTTCCTCATCGAAGATCAACTACCTTTATGGATGTCGCCGAGAGGTTGCCGCAAGGTAAACGCAAAGCGACTCAACGAAGAACTTCAAAGCAAGGATTTGACACGGTCGAATCGATAGCGTAAGTTCAATAAAGCCGCTTAAGAGCGGGGCTAAAGATAAAAAGCTCCAATCGAGTGTGCGATTGTTGTCTGAGAACTCAATAGTGTGCCAATGTACTAGATTTTATATTTTTGTCTGTGTTGTGTGGATGGGAATTATGTTGGACTGAATAGGCTTTTTGGTTTGTTTGGTTGTTGGTGTGTACCGGATGCCGCTTATCGTTTGTAACGGCGGTATTGTAAACATGAAAATTTGTTGAACGGTGCATATTGATTTTGATGTAATTGTTGTCTGCTGATGCAGTTAAAACACTTTTACCTTACCTAGCTAACTTTGGTTGGTTGGGTTTGTTGATTTCTTTATGTAGTAATTTTTGGTCAGCTTCACACATTGCAGTGATGTTTTGTGTGTTGTTTGTCTTTTTTGGTTAGGTTTTGGGCTTTTCACAGCCTTTTTGTGGAGAGTTTGATCCTGGCTCAGGATGAACGCTGGCGGCGTGCTTAACACATGCAAGTCGAACGGAAAGGCCTGTACTTGTACAGGTACTCGAGTGGCGAACGGGTGAGTAACACGTGGGTGATCTGCCCTGCACTATGGGATAAGCTTGGGAAACTGGGTCTAATACCATATAGGACCACTTCTTGGATGTTGTGGTGGAAAGCTTTTGCGGTGTGGGATGAGCCTGCGGCCTATCAGCTTGTTGGTGGGGTAATGGCCTACCAAGGCGGCGACGGGTATCCGGCCTGAGAGGGTGTACGGACACATTGGGACTGAGATACGGCCCAGACTCCTACGGGAGGCAGCAGTGGGGAATATTGCACAATGGGCGCAAGCCTGATGCAGCGACGCCGCGTGGGGGATGACGGCCTTCGGGTTGTAAACTCCTTTCGCTATCGACGAAGCCACCTTGGGTGGTGACGGTAGGTAGATAAGAAGCACCGGCTAACTACGTGCCAGCAGCCGCGGTAATACGTAGGGTGCAAGCGTTGTCCGGAATTACTGGGCGTAAAGAGCTCGTAGGTGGTTTGTCGCGTCGTCTGTGAAATCCCGGGGCTTAACTTCGGGCGTGCAGGCGATACGGGCATAACTTGAGTGCTGTAGGGGAGACTGGAATTCCTGGTGTAGCGGTGAAATGCGCAGATATCAGGAGGAACACCGATGGCGAAGGCAGGTCTCTGGGCAGTAACTGACGCTGAGGAGCGAAAGCATGGGTAGCGAACAGGATTAGATACCCTGGTAGTCCATGCCGTAAACGGTGGGCGCTAGGTGTAGGGGGCTTCCACGTCTTCTGTGCCGTAGCTAACGCATTAAGCGCCCCGCCTGGGGAGTACGGCCGCAAGGCTAAAACTCAAAGGAATTGACGGGGGCCCGCACAAGCGGCGGAGCATGTGGATTAATTCGATGCAACGCGAAGAACCTTACCTGGGCTTGACATATACAGGATTGGGCTAGAGATAGTTCGTCCCTTGTGGTCTGTATACAGGTGGTGCATGGTTGTCGTCAGCTCGTGTCGTGAGATGTTGGGTTAAGTCCCGCAACGAGCGCAACCCTTGTCTTATGTTGCCAGCACGTGATGGTGGGGACTCATGAGAAACTGCCGGGGTTAACTCGGAGGAAGGTGGGGATGACGTCAAATCATCATGCCCCTTATGTCCAGGGCTTCACACATGCTACAATGGTCGATACAATGGGCAGCGACATCGTGAGGTGAAGCGAATCCCTGAAAGTCGGCCTTAGTTCGGATTGGGGTCTGCAACTCGACCCCATGAAGTCGGAGTCGCTAGTAATCGCAGATCAGCAATGCTGCGGTGAATACGTTCCCGGGCCTTGTACACACCGCCCGTCACGTCATGAAAGTTGGTAACACCCGAAGCCAGTGGCCTAAACTTGTTAGGGAGCTGTCGAAGGTGGGATCGGCGATTGGGACGAAGTCGTAACAAGGTAGCCGTACCGGAAGGTGCGGCTGGATCACCTCCTTTCTAAGGAGCTTTTAAATTAAACATCTTTGCTGTCACACGGTTGTGTGGCGCGGGTGTTGGTGGTTGATGGCCCGAGTGTGGTCATGCCACCGAGTTTGAATCGGAGTGGAAACACACCGGCAGCCATGATGGGCTGCTAACACAAATTCTTGAAACACATAGTCATGGACAATATTTAAATCTGGATATTGCATTGGTGCACTGTTGGGTGTCTGGGACAGCAATCCACTTTATGTGGGTTGGTCCTGGTGCTTGCATCACGAAACACATACTAAAGACTCTTTGCTGAGTGGGTGTGTGGTTGGTGGTGTGGGGTGTTGTGTGAGAACTGTATAGTGGACGCGAGCATCCACCACACGAGTGCTTTTGAAGTGTTTGTGTGGTGTGTGTAATTTTTCTTATTTTTTCTGTGAGAACGTCGCATACCAACTTTGGTTGGTGTGTGTTTAGTATTTTTTAGTTATGGTTGTTCACCCCCATGCACTTTGTGGTGTGTGGGGTGTGTGTTTGTTATTTAAGGGCGCATGGTGGATGCCTTGGTATGCTGGGCCGATGAAGGACGTGTAAGGCTGCGTTAAGCCTCGGGGAGTTGTCAATTGAGCGTTGATCCGAGGATGTCCGAATGGGGAAACCCGCCTGCCGTTATGGGTAGGTACCTGCTGATGAATTCATAGTCAGTGTGGGGGTTATACGTGGGGAAGTGAAACATCTTAGTACCTGCAGGAGGAGAAAATAAATAATGATTCTGCTAGTAGCGGCGAGCGAACGTGGATGAGGCTAAACCGTGTGTATGTGATACTTGGTAGAGGTTGTGCATGCGGTGTTGTGGGGCCATGATTTTCTGTTTCTACCAGGACAGAGCGCGCATTGTGTTGTTAGGTGAAGTGGGTTGGAATGCCCGGCCGTAGAAGGTGAGAGCCCTGTAGGTGAAGATAGCATGGTGTGTGTGTTGTGGTGCCCGAGTAGCAGCGGGCTCGTGGAATCTGCTGTGAATCTGCCGGGACCACCCGGTAAGCCTAAATACTCAGTGTGACCGATAGTGTATGAGTACCGTGAGGGAATGGTGAAAAGTACCCCGGGAGGGGAGTGAAATAGTTCCTGAAACCATGTGTCTACAATCCGTCAGAGCCCCTTGTTGTGTGGGTGATGGCGTGCCTTTTGAAGAATGAGCCTGCGAGTCAGCGGCATGTCGCGAGGTTAACCCGTGTGGGGTAGCCGTAGGGAAACCGAATCCTAACGAGGGTGGTAGTGGCATGTCCTGGACCCGAAGCGGGGTGATCTACCCATGGCCAGTGTGAAGCGATGGTAAGACGTCGTGGAGGCGCGAACCCACGTAGGTTGAAAACTGCGGGGATGAGTTGTGGGTAGGGGTGAAAGGCCAATCAAACTCCGTGATAGCTGGTTCTCCCCGAAATGCATTTAGGTGCAGCGTCGTAGTAGCTTGGTGGAGGTAGAGCTACTGGTTGGTTGAGCGGGACTATCATCTTAGCAACATCAGCCAAACTCCGAATGCCATCAATTGTGTTCTACGGCAGTGAGACTGTGGGGGATAAGCTTCATAGTCGAGAGGGAAACAGCCCAGATCGCCGGTTAAGGCCCCTAAGGGTGTGCTAAGTGGAAAAGGATGTAAGATCGCGAAGACAGCCAGGAGGTTGGCTTAGAAGCAGCCATCCTTGAAAGAGTGCGTAATAGCTCACTGGTCGAGTGGTTTTGCGCCGACAATGTAGTGGGGCTCAAGCACACCGCCGAAGCCGCGGCAATATATTTTTATGTATTGGGTAGGGGAGCGTCGTGCATGGTATGAAGCGGTACTGTAAGGAGTCGTGGACTGTGTGCGAGTGAGAATGCAGGCATGAGTAACGAATTGGACAGTGAGAATCTGTCCCGCCGGATGACTAAGGGTTCCTGGGTCAAGTTCGTCTTCCCAGGGTGAGTCGGGACCTAAGGCGAGGCCGACAGGCGTAGTCGATGGATAACCAGTTGATATTCTGGTACCCGTATATGCGCGCCCGTGGTAAAGCATTGATACTAACCACCCACAAGCATGGTACTTGCGCCTTCGGGCAAGAGTGTTGTGTGCGTGCGTGGGGCCTGAAATGTGGTCCAAGCGATGGGGTGACACAGGGAGGTAGCCATGCCACTTATTGGATTGTTGGTGTAAGCGTGTAAGCCGAGTGATAGGTAAATCCGTTGCTCATATGGTTAAGGCGTGATGCGGAGCCTTTATTGGTGAAGTTGGTGATCCTGTACTGTCGAGAAAAGCCTCTAGCGATGTGTGTATATGGCCCGTACCCTAAACCGACACAGGTAGTCAGGTTGAAAATACTAAGGCGTTCGGGATAACTGTGGTTAAGGAATTCGGCAAATTGCCCCCGTAACTTCGGAAGAAGGGGGACCCACTACGGTGATGTCATTTACTGGCTGAGCTGTGGTGGGTCGCAGAGAATAGAGGGAAGCGACTGTTTATCAAAAACACAGGTCCATGCGAAGACGTGAAGTTGAGGTATATGGACTGACGCCTGCCCGGTGCTGGAAGGTTAAGAGGACCGGTTAGGACACTTTTGGTGTTCGAAGCTGAGAATTTAAGCCCCAGTAAACGGCGGTGGTAACTATAACCATCCTAAGGTAGCGAAATTCCTTGTCGGGTAAGTTCCGACCTGCACGAATGGCGTAACGACTTCTCTGCTGTCTCAACCACAGGCCCGGTGAAATTGCACTACGAGTAAAGATGCTCGTTACGCGCGGCAGGACGAAAAGACCCCGGGACCTTCACTATAGCTTGGTATTGGTGTTCGGTTCGGTTTGTGTAGGATAGGTGGGAGACTGTGAAGCTGCAACGCTAGTTGTGGTGGAGTCGTTGTTGAAATACCACTCTGATCGGATTGGATACCTGAACCTTGGCCCATGATCTGGGTTGGGGACAGTGCCTGGTGGGTAGTTTAACTGGGGCGGTTGCCTCCTAAAATGTAACGGAGGCGCCCAAAGGTTCCCTCAGCCTGGTTGGCAATCAGGTGGTGAGTGTAAGTGCACAAGGGAGCTTGACTGTGAGACTGACTAGTCGAGCAGGGACGAAAGTCGGGACTAGTGATCCGGCACCTACTTGTGGATGTGGTGTCGCTCAACGGATAAAAGGTACCCCGGGGATAACAGGCTGATCTTCCCCAAGAGTCCATATCGACGGGATGGTTTGGCACCTCGATGTCGGCTCGTCGCATCCTGGGGCTGGAGTAGGTCCCAAGGGTTGGGCTGTTCGCCCATTAAAGCGGCACGCGAGCTGGGTTCAGAACGTCGTGAGACAGTTCGGTCTCTATCCGCCGCGCGCGTTGAAACTTGAAGAAGGCTGTCCCTAGTACGAGAGGACCGGGACGGACGTACCTCTGGTGTGCCAGTTGTTCCGCCAGGAGCAGGGCTGGTTGGCTACGTACGGAAGGGATAACCGCTGAAAGCATCTAAGCGGGAAGCCTGTTTTGAGATGAGGTTTCTGTTGAGGTTCCCTACAGACTATAGGGTTGATAGGCCAGACCTGTAAGCATTGTGAGATGTTAAGGCTACTGGTACTAATGCACCGACAAACTAACACACCAAACACGTTGTGGTTTGGTTAACGCCATGTAACGAGAAAATACTTGTTCCGCACAGTAACAAAATAAGACACCCACGTATGTGTGTGTAACGCGTCCACTATGCAGTATCTGACATAACACCCGTAGCACCAGGTATTGGTGTTCCGCATGTTTGTCGGTGGAAATAGCGGCAGGGAAACGCCCGGTTACCCATTCCGAACCCGGAAGCTAAGCCTGCCCGCGCTGATGGTACTGCACCCGGGAGGGTGTGGGAGAGTAAGTTACCGCCGACATTAAAACAAACAACAACTACATATAGATAATGGACAGACCCGAGATAGGCCACAGTGCTCATCTCGGGTCTTTTCCACGTTTTACCCCTTATGTGTTGCACGGACATTAGGATAGTAGGAGACAATCTTCTTGTAGGTGATGACCTTCTTCTTTAGGTGGTTCGAGGATTACCGGTTGGAAGATCTTGAGACTTCAGTCGATCTGGTCGTGCTGTTAGTCTCGTCGTTCTGAGTACTTGCTGCCACAGACATCGAGTCGTTTCCTGAGCTTCAAGAGCTGCTCCTGCGAGCTATAGGTTGATGACACAAGACGTTGCACCTAGACGCCAGAGCATGGTCGAGATTGATTTCGTGTTGGTAGTCTAGGCCGTTGTGTCGTGCAGACGTTAGGTATGGAGTCAGGATTTGAAGAGTCTTACATGTGCTTGCGTAAAGGCCGCCGCTCTATATAAGGACCTAGCTCTAATTGGTATCTAAAAATGACGCAGCGTGGGCCCAGCAGTACTGCCGAAGCAGTTGGAGTAGGCCCACGCGTTCATGGTTCCGGCTTTAAAGCCTGAATAGGGGAGTCTGTGCCAGTCGTTCGGAGGCCTCGCGTAGTACGTCGTGGCGTTTGCAGAAGGCGAAGCGAACAAGCGGCTTCCAGGTGTCTTTATAGTCACTGAAGCCAGCGAGGGGAATGGCAGCTACTCCTTGAAGCTCTGGGAGACCTAGGCAGTAGTCGGTGCCGTCAGAAAAGCCGAGAGGGCTGACATCGGCCACGATGAAGTAGGTTCCTGCGGTATCAAAGACTTTGAGTCCGGCGTTCTTTAATCCCTGGGCCAAGATGTCTTTTCCCGTTGCGAGGCTATCTACCATTCGGTTGAGCCATGCCTTTTCATTGTTTAAGGCATGCGCGACTGCTGGTTGAAAAGGCGTGGGGCCGACGTAGGTCATGAACTGTTTGGCTTTGATGACACCATCCAGTAACTCTGGCTCGGCAATGGCCCAGCCGGTCTTCCAACCTGTCGCATTGAAGGACTTCGCAGCAGAAGAGCTGGTGATGGTGCGCGCTTTCATACCCGGCAGCTCCGCAATGCGGGTGTGTTCATTATCGTCGAAGATGAGGTGTTCGTAGACCTCATCCGATAGAACCGTCAGATCGTGCTTGACGCAAATGCGCGCGAACTCGTCCAGTGCGGCCCGGGAGAATACAGACCCGGTGGGGTTGTGCGGGGAATTGATTATGACCATGGAGGTATCAGCGGTAATAGCCGCTTCAAATGCCGCAGTATCTAAATCCCACGTCTGGTCTACTTGCCGAAGCGGCACAGATACCCGCTTCGCGCCTGCAAGAGCTATAGCGGCGGCGTAGGCGTCATAGAAGGGGTCGAAGACAATGACCTCAGAGCCAGGCTCCACGTGGCCTAACACGGTAGCGGAGATGGCTTCAGTGGCACCAACGGTAATGAGAACCTCATCGATGCCCACGCCGCGATAGTCGGCAACAGCGGAGCGCAGGATATCCATGCCTTTGCCCGGAGCATACTGGTTATTTCCTCGTGCGATTTCGCGGCGGGCTATTTCCAACATCCGCGGCGGACCATCGGTATCAGGAAATCCCTGTCCTAGGTTGATGGCGTTGTGCTTGACCGCCGCAGCGGACATGGTGGCAAAAATAGTCTCACCAAAGGGCTGCAACCTGCGTACTGTCATGCATTTTAGAGTACCAAGAGGTCGTACTTCGTTGCTTTCACATCGGTTAAACGCTTGCGAGCGCGTTCCAGAATTTGCCATTCTTCTTGCGGAATGGATTTCCGCGCAATGGTCACGACTTCTTGGTCGGGCGTTCCCCAGGCAATTGGCATGGGAGAGATCTGCTGCCAGTGGTCGCGCTCATTGGAATTGATCTGCCCGGATACAGCAGCGACTGGGACCTTGGTGCCCACCGTGCGCGTCGTAATGCCAGGAATGCTGCTGACGGTGCGCAGGGTCGCAGCCCACCGGGGAGGCAGCTTGGGGTCAACATTGGTATTGACCAAGGCCATGAGCACCATATCGCGCTCATTGACTTCGACAATGGTTGCCGGAGCCAGAGGGTAGCGGTCGTAGAGATCCTGCGCCGTGCCCACCTTGCGTGCGGCGAGTACGCCGACGATCGCACACATAATGCCAAAAAGACCCAGTCCGATGCCGACGGTAATACGCCAGTCTGCATCAATAAACATATAGGTCGCAATACCCGCGATAATTAATAGCAGACCCATGATGAGGCCGGAGAGGCGCAAGCGCCCCGAATCCCGCAGCAGCTCATTGTGCTTCTTCGCGAAATCTTCGTCGACCTCAAACTTAAAAATCTTCATTGAGTCTCAATTCTTATTTATCCCGGCGGATCGGGTTGGGTAGGGCAGCAGGTGGGCTTAAAGGTCGCTCGCGTCCAACAAGCGATAGGCATAGCCTTGCTCAGCCAAAAAGCGCTGGCGATGCAAAGCATAAGTGGCATCAATACTATCGCGAGTGACCAAAGTGTAAAACGTCGCTTCGCCGCCATCAGCCTTTGGACGCAGCAGCCGGCCGAGGCGTTGGGCTTCTTCCTGGCGCGAGCCAAAAGTACCCGAGAGCTGAATAGCGACCGCAGCCTCCGGCAGGTCGATGGAGAAATTCGCCACCTTGGACACCACGAGGACTTGGATCTCACCGTTGCGGAAGGCATCGAAAAGCTTCTCGCGCTCCGCATTCGAGGTCCTGCCATGAATCAGTGGGGCATCAAGGCGCGCGGCAATATCTTCGAGTTGCTCGACATAGCCACCGATGATGAGCATTTGCTGTTGCGCATGCTTGTCGATGATCTCCCGCACCGCCTCAAACTTCGCGTCGGCCGTGGCAGAAATACGGTAGCGATCGCGGTTTTCCGCGGTGGCGTAGACCATGCGCTCTTCCGGATTCATATCTACGCGTACTTCCACGCAGTCCGCGGTGGCAATGTAGCCGGACATTTCTAATTCTTTCCACGGGGCGTCATAACGCTTGGGGCCGATGAGCGAAAAGACATCGCCTTCGCGGCCATCCTCGCGCACGAGAGTAGCCGTTAAGCCCAAACGACGCCGTGATTGCAGATCGGAGGTCATCCGAAAGACAGGGGCGGGGAGAAGATGTACTTCGTCGTAGATGACGAGACCCCAATCGCGGGAATCAAATAGCTCGAGCGCGCGATATTCACCTTTGGTCTTGCGCGTGACCACTTGATAGGTGGCGATGGTTACCGGCTTGATTTCCTTTTTCTCCCCGGAGTATTCGCCAATCTCATTTTCCGTCAAGGTGGTGCGCCGCAGCAGCTCATCACGCCACTGCCGCCCAGCGACGGTGTTGGTGACCAGGATGAGAGTGGTGGCTTGTGCCTTGGCCATCGCCGCCGCACCGACGATGGTTTTGCCGGCACCACAAGGCAAGACGACGACGCCGGAGCCGCCCTCCCAGAAAGATTCGGTGGCATATTCCTGATAATCGCGCAGGTGCCAATCCGATTGGTTAAGGGCAATGGGATGGGCTTCGCCATCGACATAACCCGCGAGGTCTTCTGCGGGCCAGCCGACTTTGAGCAGCTCTTGTTTAAGCCGGCCGCGCTCGGACGGCGGGACCGATATCGTTAGGTCATCGATACGCGCTCCGAGCATGCCACCAATTTTCTTATGCCGGACTAGCTCTTCGATGATGGCGTGTTCTGCAGATTCCAAAATCAGGCCATGAACTGGTGATTTCGAAATGTGCACGCGGCCGTACCGGGACATGGTTTCGGCGATATCGACTAACAACGCCTGCGGTACGGGAAAACGCGAATAAGAATCTAGAACGTGCACGGCTTGCTCAGCGTCGTGGCCAGCGGCCTTGGCGTTCCATAGCGCCAGGGGAGTAATGCGATAGGTGTGGATATGTTCAGGCGCGCGCTCTAGCTCCGCAAAGGGAGCGAGCGCGGCGCGTGCCTCGTGTGCCTGTGGGTGATCGACTTCGAGCAACACCGTCTTATCAGACTGCACAATCAGCGGACCATTCATTCCTCCCAGTTTAGGTGAGGTATCGACTTCTTCCTAGTTTCGGCTTAGTCCAGCACCACGGCAGAAATGCGATGTAGCGGGAAACGCACCGTATTCGTTCCCACCAAAGCATCCACTTGCCCGCCATCGATGCGCAGGGGAGTAGCGCCCACGGTCGTCGGCTCACCGTGTTTATTAGCGTAGGTGATTTTTACCGGGTGGCTGCCGCGCGCCGCCGCGCGCAAGACAGCGGTGAAATCCTCCGCTGAGGCAGCAGTTTGCTGCTCTGTTGTCTCTTCCGGTACGTCGTGGTGGCCATGCATGGTGGAGACGAGGTGCGCGACTGCGCGCTCGACGTGCTCGTCTTGCGCCAGGGACCGACTCTGCTTTTTCGCGGGCTTGGCAGCAGGCACCACCGCCGGTTCAGGGCGCACGTCAATGGAGATGCCAGATTCGTCTTCGGCTGCGGGACTAAAGCCTTGGTTGCGCAGCTCTTCGAGGATTTGCGATAGCGGCACATTAGAGACAGCGACCGTGGGCGCGATTGAGCGCAGTTCTGGAACAGCGGCTACTGCTTGGGACAGCAACGCGGTGTCATCGCTGCGGACATAGCAGCGTACTGCCGATGAGCGAAGCGTGCCGTGGCTGCGCGCGACGTCATCGATAAGCACAATGATGCCTTCGGGCACCTCGCCCCAAGTGTGACTGCGGAGAAAATCCATCATCTCCGCGGCGGTGAGCGAGGAGTCCAGACCCCGGCGCAAAGACTCGTGGTCAAAGCGATACACGCTTGCTAAACCAGGTGATTCCAGCGTGGCAAACGATGACAAGATGCGTTGTACCTCTGGAGTGAGTGGGCCTGGGGCCATCGCCGTGTGATCGGCTTGGATAATAAACTGTTCAATCGGCTCGGGGCATAAACTGCTGGTGGCCTTAAAAGACTCGCGCACCACGGCGGTTGCTCGCCCGCGAGAGACCACGCCTATCCAGCGAACTTCCTGGAGCAGGTGAGCAATCGTGTCCTTTTTGCTGTGCATCGTGGCCAGCGGGTGCAAGAAGGCAAAGAGCGACCAGAAGGAATCATCGGAAAGCTCCGTGCTCGCTGCGGTGAAAGTGTGCACCACCAACGCGCGTAGTTCTGGCAGACGTGGGTTATCGACTTCCGGATCGATGCCACGCTGGGAATTCCAATACGCCGAATCCATGCGCTCCCAGCCCTCGAGGAGTACTTTCCAGCGCTCGTCCAATGGCGAATCCAACCACTGCATAGCCTGCATGGTCGGAGCCAGGAAGTTACCTTCTAAACCTTCAGGTTCTCCCCGGCCCAAAAGCCGCGCGGCAAATCCCAACGCTAAAAGAGCCTTGGTTTCTTTGTCATCTTTATTGACGTCTTGCGCAATCTGCGTAACTTGGCGAATGCCTAAAGCCTTATTTTTCAACAACGCTTGTGGTTTGCGCGCGAGTGAATCGATGACCCGGTCCATGGTATAGACCACGTCCAGTCCCGCAGCGGTGCCCGATTGATCGGCCTTGGTTTCTTCCTCCGCTGCGCTATCGCGGCGATTTTGGTCAGCGTCGTCGCCGACAAAGGTGCGCAGCTCTACTGGGGCTTGCAAGGGAATAACCGTGGGTTTTAGCCCTTGCATCGCCTGCCGCGTGGTGCGCGGCAGGGCAATGGTGTGCTCACCGTCGGCGGTGACGATGCCCTGGGCTATTAGATCTTTGAGGTCTTGCGAGGCAGCGAGCTTGGAGTGCGCTCCGATCGTGACCATCGATCCACCAGCCCGCGCGATAGTGGCCAGTACCTGCCGTTTCTCAGCGCTGAGCCCACGTACTTCGTCCGCGCTGAATTCGGGTTGTTCTAATAACGACAGATCAGTGGGTAGGGCTTGCATCACCCGTGGGAGCAAGCTGTAGCTATCTGGTGTGCCTGCGTTAAAAATTAGGGCTTTGCTGCGTAAGCTCTCAAGTGCTGGCTCTGGTGCAAAAGGCAGCAGTGGGGCGATGTCGGCGACAGTGACTGGTTGTAGTTCTGCCCCTGTGCGAGATAGCGCCTCGATAATGGCGAGCTCTGCGGCGGTGCACCGTGACAACGCCAAGGCTATGGAGCCCGGCAGCAGCATGCGCGTGGCTAGAGCGTTAATATCCGGGGGTATTGGGATGGCAGTATCGCGGCGATGCGATAAGACCGCGTCGAGGTCTGATTTAGACAGCGTGGCCAGCCAGTTCTTAAATTCCTTGACCTGGTCGCGACGTTGCGGGGAGGATTTTTGCGCAGCAGACATAATAACTTCCGAGTTTAGCTACCGTTGAGTTACTTTTTCGCTCCGGGTTTGGCACAATAAGAGGTATGTCGAATGTAGAGAAGAAGGGCCACGTTTCCCCGAACTGGCCGGTTAGTGAACGTGATCATGCCGTTACCGAGATTGTCGCACCATTTACCGGCCCACCAAGCCCATGGGGCGATGACACCGTGCTGCCGTTGCCACAGGAGAAGCTGAACTACGTTCACCCTTATACCCGCATTAACCGCTAAAGCTATCTTCGCGTAAAAGCGAAGGCTTCAGCGAACACCAGCCCCATCACGTCCCGCCTCGGCGGAAAATGATGGGGCTGATTTGTGTCTTCACATCACAAGTGACGAAAGCACAAGCTATGAAAAAGGAGCCTGCCACCGAAAGGTGACAAGCTCCTTGAATCTTTACGCGTTAGGTCAAGTAAATTACTGAACCTGTGCCAAGATTGGGTCGATGGTGCCGCGGTTAGCGCTGTAGAAAGCGTTGAAGTCGCCGCGGTTAGCGTTGTAGGCATCGGTGACTACAGATGGAACCTGCACGCCGTAGCTGTTGAGGGTGTCAACAACGAGCTTGTACACCTGATCGGAAGCTACCTCGTTGGAAGAGGAGTTCTGCACCGACTGCTGAACTACCGCTGGAGCATCTGCCGGAGCGGAAGGCTGCGGTGCTGGCGCGCTGCGGTCGGTAGGTGCGGAGTTCAAGCCGAGCTGTGAGGAGCAAGCTGGCCATGCGCCCCAGCCCTGTGAAGCAAGGGTGCGCTCTGCGACGACGATCTGCTGTTCGCGAGATGCCTGGTCTGCGGTCGGTGCGAATTCGCCACCGCCGTGTGCCTGCCAGGTGCCTGCAGAGAACTGCAGACCACCGTGGTAGCCATTGCCGGTGTTGATGTTCCAGTCGCCGCCGGACTCGCACTGTGCGAGGCGGTCCCAGTCAGAATCCGGAGCAGCGGCTGCGGTTGGTGCCATCAGTGCAGCAGCTGCACCGAAAGCGATGGTGGTTGCTGCGAACTTCGTGCCAACGGAGTTGGTCTTAGCGGAGTGGCTTCCCATTTCAGTATTCCTCTCTTACCCGCAAGATTGTGGTCCGGTTAGAATCGATGATGTTCAATCGTTTAAAAGTCTCTTGCACTTATTCGTGACTGCTGCGCCAAATGCAGGGTCGGACTCGAATGCGGGAGTCCCTGCGGCAGCAGTCTTCAAAGCGCCTGCCGAACACTGTAACGGTTTATAACGAATCAGTCACGTTAATCTATCGTTTCGTGACCTTTTGGAATTTTTTCCACACAGGAAACGTTGAAAATAGGGTGATTGCTGCAGTTCAGTGGCGGCCAGCGAATTGCCAAGAATTGACTATGAGATGGACCACATAATCTTGTCACGTCGCTTTTTGCGCCGGATTTAGAAGAATTTTGGCTTCAGTACGCGCTTCGTCATGGAGTGTGAAATCGGCGGCAGAAATCATGACTATGGCAGGAGTTGCCGCTTGGGTAATTCCTGCATTTCACGGTAAAATATGTACTTCCCTAATATAAATCGAAAGTGGTGAGCCCTATGCCAATCGGCAAAGTTAAGTGGTTTGACGCTGAAAAGGGTTTTGGCTTCGTCTCCAACCCTGGAGATGAAGATGTCTACGTCGGTCGCAACGTGCTTCCTGAGGGCGTCGAGGAGTTGGTCCAAGGCCAGCGAATTGAGTTCGACTTTGCCGCTGGACGTCGTGGCCCACAAGCCCTTCGTGTAAAAATCCTTGAGACGCCTCGACGCAGCGTAAAACCTGCGCGTAAGCCAGATGAGCTGGCAAGCATGCTCTCGGACGTCATGACCTTATTGGAGACGCAGGTGCAGCCGGTGTTGGCGCAAGGTCGCTACCCTGAGCGCAAGACTGGCCGCCAGGTGGCTGAAATCCTGCGCGCCATTGCCAAGGATCTTGATAGCTAATCCAACACGGTGCAGTGTTCCTCTATATATATAGGTATCGCCCTACAGTTTAGAAACTGTAGGGCGATTGCCGTTTTACAGGCGTTCAGCGCAGAAGACGCGCATAGGCTACTCCTGGGCTTCTTGTTCTGCCATTTCTTCATCACTCATCGTCGATAGCGACCACACGGAGGAATACGGTTGTTCTTCACCGTTTTCATCGGCGCCAACCAAAACAGCAGAGACCTCGACGACAATCAACTTGGGGCGTTCGTCGCTCTCCGAAGCCTCAATCGGATCTACGGATCCTGGGATTTCTACGGTCTCGACTTCGCCGGCGCCGTGGCGGGTTTCATCATTGGCAGCAGGGTTATCGTAGATGCTGAGTACTTGCCACTGGTAGCGGCTAATATCATCCGGGATGTCTAGCTTTAAGGTGTCATCTTCACCAACATACATGTTGGGAACTTCACCTTCGGGGCACTCGGTGCCGGGAACACAGACTAGATAGGGTGCCACTTCCATAGATTCATCCCCGACGGTAGCGGTGATGCGAATGTCATTGGGATGGGCGCCGGGGCGGCTATTGGCCCAGGACTGAAAGAGCACTACCGCAACGACGATAACGACAACAGCGATCAAAAGCGCTAGGACTTGAATGAGCGTTTGTTTTCTTGCCTGCTTGCGAGTAGCCATGACTTGTCATTCTATAGCAGCGCCCACCAAACCCGAAGCCGGCCACCACACCGGTTAGGAAATAGGGTTAAAGCTCACTCGGTACATATCTGGCCAACGTTTGCCGGTGAGATAAAACTCCTCCGTATCCGGGATATGAGCGATGCCGTTGAGGACATTATCGGGATCGGTCTCCGCATTATTTTCAATGCCCGAGGCATCAATCGTGCCAGTTACCTCGCCGGATGCCGGATCGATGCGCAAAATAGCCGTGCTAAACCACACATTGGCAAATACTTCATCGCCGACGCATTCCAGTTCATTAATATTGTCCACGGCTTCGCCGTCGAGGGTCACTTCTACACGTTGCTGTTCTTCAAAGTCTTCGCCATCAAGGTGCCGCAGTGTATCGGTGCCATCTGACATTATGAGCGTCTTAGAATCGTCCATGCTGCATAAACCCCAGCCTTCCCCGGGATAAGACGCGGTATCGAGTAACTCATAGGTCTCTGCATCATATTTAAAGGCCTTCCCAGAATCCCAGGACAGTTGCCAAATCACAGGCCCTTGCGCGCTGTCGAATTGGGTCAGTCCTTCGCCAAACACGTCGTTGTCATTGCTCACGTGCTGCCGTGCGGAATCACTTCCTGCGGGCAAAGTGAAAATCCCAGATTCGCCGTATTGCCCGGTGCCCACCAATACCTCGCCTTGATCGGTGACCTCTAAGCCTTGAGTGAACAAGGAAGCATCGAAAGGCAAGCGCTCAAAGACCTGGGCCTCGTAGCGCTCAACAGAGCTTGTCGATGCCCCTGCATCCCCCGAAGTCTCCTCATCAGTACGGGGAGCAGGATCCTGGGTTGAACAACCTGCCAAAACCAACGGAAGGGTCAAAATTACAGCAAATACGGGCGCGACGTGGGAGGGCATGTGTCTATTGTGCAGTAAATGATCCATAATGTGAACGTGTCTTCTTATAGTGAAAGCTCTGAGTCGCGTCCACCACGTAGACGATCGACGCGTAGCGCAGGACGTTCCAGAGGCAAACAACAAAAATCACCACTGATGTCGCGCCAGGCGGTGGAAACAGCGCGCTGGGCGCTCGAAGAATTCGGTGAAGGAGAAGTAGGCGAGCACATCGGCATTGCGGTCACAGGTGCAGATTCAGCAACCCACCGATTCGCAGCAGATGTTCCTGGTTACTCCGGGTGGGAATGGCATGCTGTCGTAGCCTGCCCGCCGGGGGAGACCACCGTGACCGTTAGTGAGCTCGCCCTAGTTCCTGCAGACCAAGCGCTACAGGCTCCCGAATGGGTTCCGTGGTCGGATCGCATCCAGCCCGGAGACTTAGGCCCTGGCGACCTGATGCCACCGGAGCCCAATGATCCACGACTAGATGGCGATGAACTATCAGAATTCGGCCTCAATGAGGCGCTGACCAGGTGGCGCAAGGGGGACTTCGGTCCCAACTCTGCGATGGCAGAAAAAGCGCCGTTACAATGTAATACCTGTGCCTTTTTCCTTCCGTTTGAGCGCGGTTTTGGCGCCTGCGCCAATGAATTTTCTGCCGATGGCCGCATCGTGCACTCACGCTATGGCTGCGGTGCGCACTCTCGGACCCGCGTCATTGATACGGAGGCGCAACCAACACAAGAGCCTTTCGATGATGAGGGCCCATTTTTCTAACGCCCGAACCGAGCGGGAACTATGATTGTGGTGCACCTTACCGGCGCTGCTAGAAGTCGCTTCGGGCATAGTTGCGGCTGGAAAGAGTCTGGAAAATTGCAAAAATTGCGCTGAGAGGGACAAAATAGCAGGTGTCCATCCAGCACTACTGTTGCTCTTTGCTCTTGCCAAACAATTGAGTATGCACGCCGAGCTAATCGCGCAGCCGCACACACCATGAAATGTCGAGCCTTTACCCTCATTCCATCGACATTGGTGCGCGCGCTGTTTATAAAATGAATAAGGGGCCATACGTGAACGACGTACTTGACCGATATTTTAAGATTTCAGAACGTGGTTCCAGCATTGGAACTGAAGTCCGCGCGGGAACAGTGTCGTTCTTCGCCATGGCATATATCATCCTGCTGAACCCGCTGATTATCGGCACGGTGGAAGACTCCGCCGGAAACACCCTGGGCGTTCCTCAGGTCGCGGCAGCAACTGCGCTCGTTGCCGGCGTAGTCACCATCTTCTTCGGTTGGTTTTCCAACTATCCCTTTGCATTTGCCACCGGCTTAGGCATTAACTCCTTCCTCGCCGTCACGCTCGTCGCTGGCGAAGGGCTAACCTGGCCGCAGGCCATGGGGCTGGTGGTCATCGAAGGCATCATCATTGTCATCCTCGCGGCCTCCGGCTTTCGTAGTGCCGTCTTTGAAGCCATTCCCTCGTCCTTAAAGGCCGCGATTGGCGTTGGCATTGGCCTATTTATCGCCATGATTGGCTTTGTCGACGGTGGGTTTGTCACTCGCGTTCCTGATGCCGCCATGACCACTGTGCCTGTGAGCCTGGGTCAAGGTGGCTCCATCGCGGCATGGCCGGCATTCATCTTCGTCATTGGCTTGATCATCTGTGGCGGCCTCGTTGTTCGCAACGTTCGCGGCGGACTATTCATTGGCATTATCTCCACCACGATCATCGCTTTGATCGTCCAGGCATTTACCGGTTCCGAAGACTGGGGCATGGCAACACCAGCTATCCCAGATTCACTCGGTGGTATGCCGGATCTGTCCATCGTCGGCCAGGTCGATCTCTTCGGCGCTGTGGCAAATATCGGCATTGTCGCAACGACCTTGCTGGTCTTTGCACTCTTGCTGGCGAACTTCTTCGATGCCATGGGCACCTTTACCGCTTTGGGTAAAGCCAGTGGCTTGGCCGATAAAGATGGCGTGTTGCCTGATATGAAAAAGGCCTTGGTTCTCGAAGGCTTCGGTGCGGTTGCAGGTGGCGTCGGCTCCGTCTCGTCCAACACCGTCTTCGCAGACTCCTCCGCGGGCGTGGGCGACGGCGCCAAGACCGGTCTGGCCAATATCACCACCGGCGTTTTGTTCTTGGCCGCAATGTTTTTGACTCCACTGTATGAAGTGGTTCCGATTGAAGCAGCATCACCGGTGCTGGTTATCGTCGGCGTCATGATGGCAGGGCAGTTGACCTCCATCGAGTGGAACAAGATGGAAATTGCCATCCCAGCCTTCTTGACCATTGTCGTCATGCCCTTTACCTACTCGATTGCCAACGGCATCGGTATCGGCTTTATTGCCTACGCCATCATGATGGCTTTTGCTGGCAAGGCCAAGCAGGTGCACTGGATCATTTGGCTCGTCGCAGTGCTGTTCCTGGTATTTTTCTCCATGGAGCCACTGCTTAGCTTGGTTGGCTAGTACTTGAATCAATACGTGCCATAAAATAGTTGGCATGTTGATTGCAGACCCACACGACCCTCGTCTGGATGATATCCGTGACTTAAACAAGTCCGATAAATCCGGCGAGGGTTTAGTCATTGCCGAAGGCCACCTCGTCGTCTCTCGGCTGGTCTCCTCCCGTTTCCCCGTGCGATGCATCGTCGGCTTTGCTAATGCGCTGAAACACTACGTAGAAACCTACGGCGAGCCAGGTTGTCCGATGTACGAAGTAGACCGCGCAACCCTAGCTGAGGTCGTAGGCTTTGATATGCACCGCGGACTGGTTGCTGCCGCCGATAGGGTAGCGCCCTTGGAAGTCTCCGAGGCTATTAGCGATGCGAAGACGGTCGTAGTGCTAGAAGGTGTCGGCGACCATGAAAACATTGGGTCCTTATTCCGCAATGCCGCGGGCATGGACGTTGATGCGGTGTTGCTTGGCGCTGGTGCCGCAGACCCCTTGTACCGCCGCAGCGTGCGCGTATCGATGGGACATGTCCTACGCTTGCCTTTTGCGCGATTCGACGGCGGATTTACCACGTGGCAGCGCAACTTAGACTTGCTGGCAGATGCGGGTTTCCACTTGGTGTCGCTAACCCCAGACAACGAGGCTGTGCATCTCGCCGAGGCACTGGCCGGTCATGACAAAGTAGCACTGATGGTCGGGGCAGAAGGACCGGGACTAACCGAGCACGCCATGCGCGCAACACATGTCCGAGCCCGGATTCCCATGGCAGAAGGAACAGATTCTTTCAACGTGGCTACTGCGGCAGCCATTGCCTTTTATGAACGCCAGCGTTCGCTGTACCAGGGCTAGGGCAGAAGCAGGCTAGTTGTCGCGCCTTTTCGCGATATAGTCGCGGGCTTTGTCCGTGGTGTCGCGGAGAAAGCTACCAGCGCGCCGGGCTGCTTTGCGCGCAAAATCCGTGGTGGTTTCTACCGCGTGCTGGAAAGTCTCACTCGTGGCCGTGGTGGGTTCTTCATCTGGCGATTCGTAGTCATCATAATCCGCGTTAGACGGCCCCATGCCGAGCTTAAATGCGGCATCCGAGGTCATCTGTTGAACTGACTTCACCGGCGCAGCAGTATCAACCTTGGGCTCGGGGCGGCCATCGACGGCGTAGCCGACTACCTGCAGATCGGGGCCTTCGCTATCGATGCTGACGCCCATCCAGTGACGCTGCGCCTCTTCCATGAGATCTCGCGGTTCAAAAGGCAGCGCGATACCGCCGAGCTGTTCAGCCATCTCGCCGGCCCAGTAGGGATTTTCAAAAGGCAGCGGCAAACCGGAGTCTTCCATGAGCTCATAGCGCGTGCCGCTAAAGACTCTTTTCTCTTCGCCCTCGTGCCAGTGGGCAAACCCGGCCCAGCCTTCTTTCTCATTAAAAGCACACGCATAAACATCTGCGCTGGGCACTGCGTTTCGAAGCCGTGAGTCTAGCTCGCTAAGCCGTAGTGGCTTGTCGTCGTCGGCATGAATAACAGTTTGTACTACCGTGATGCCGGGGTAGCCGCCGATATAGAATTCATGGTCATCGGCCTGAGCTGAGCGGTTGAGCGGAAATTGCCCGATGGGGGTGACCGGAAAAAGGGGATTGAGCTGCGCGAGAAACTTACGGCCATAGCCGCGGTCTGCTTTCGGTTCGGTCTCGAGAATAGCGGCAGGATTGTCACTATTGACGTACCAAATGGTCAACACAGCGCGGTCTAAAGTCACCGTTTTCTCCTTAACACCAGGTCAATCTCAACATCCAGGTCAACAATCGTGGGTCTATCCGATGCGCTGCGCTAGACCTTCGGCCTAGTTCCGCGGACGCTTGGTATTAGCGCGTACCCCAAGCAGGACATCTTCCCAGTGCGGGGTGACGGCTTTACGACGACGCTTCGTCGGCTTCTTTTCCGGATCGGGGTGCTGCAGAAATTCATCAGATTCTGCGCTCTCATCCTTGTCGTCCGCAGCAGGCCCGGTTGTCGACTGAGTCATATCGGTCGACAGGGAGTCATCGGCACGCGATGCATCGCTGCCGGAAGCATCAGATTCCTGGTCGTACACACCTTGCGCATCTTCGTCGTAGTCCTCATCGACAGGCGCTAAGCGCGGGCGACCGTCTTCGCTGACCGGCCCATCGATGGCCTCGTCATAACGAGAACCACGGCCGATAGAAGTCAAGGTGCGCACAGGCTGCACAAAATCTGGGTCTGTGAGATCCGCTGCGACTGAGTTGCGAGCTTCCACCGTGGAAGGAGAAGACATAGATTGCTTAAACGACCACAAAGCTTCATTTTCAGAAAGGCCGGCCTTCCAGCTGACCTTGATGACCCAGGGCTGGGACTGTTCACGGTAGGCGGTCCAATCGGCATCGGAAAGCGAATGCCCCCGAGCAGCAAAGGAGGTCGCGAGAATCTCCCACAACGTTAACTTTGCTGGGCCATCTTCACGTACTGGATGTGCTTGCTTTGCTAGTTCGGCAATGTTGTTGCGCTCTAACATCACTGGGTAGGCAAAAGGCTCCACGCGGGATTCAGCAATGCCCATTTCTTCCGCTAGCTCGGCTGCCGATGCCCCTGCGCGCACGCGTGCCTGAATTTCAGCCGGACGCATGGTCATCGAGTCCGAATACGGACGCGAGCCCTGCTCAGTCGAAGCCGTGTTGGCCCTGCGCGGGCCGCGCTGGAATTGATTTTGTGGGTGAGCAGGCTGCGGCTTGGCTGCCGACTCCACACTATTGGACAGCTCAGACGGGTCCGACGCAGTGGTCTGTTCGGTGTGCTCACTTGCATCAGCGGCTGTATCCGCAGAATCCTCTGCGGCATCATTCAGGTTCTTGTCCTGGGTGGCGTCCTCGGAAGCAACGGAGATAGGAGCCTCGGATTCATCACCATCGGGGTCGTCGTTAACAACAGCTGGGGTCAAGTGAGAAACTGAGGACAGTCCATTATGCGATCCAGAATCTGAGGTGCCATCCACGATGGATCGCATTTCCTCAGTGACAGCGACGAAGAATTCGTCGCCTTCCTCGGTCTCAAAAACCAAGGAGGTCTTCGTGGAGTCGCTGTAGTTGATAAACAACTCACGCATGGTCTTCGCGCTCCTTTAAGCTTGCGGGGACATCAAAACACATCCACTGTGAAGCAGATAACCACCACCTTAACGCAGGAATGCGCCGAAGCTTGGCAGCGACGGCGCATTTCGGGGCTTGGATCCAAATAGACCCACTAGTTATCAGCGATAAGACTACTTATTCGCAACTCCGGCTTCCACAATGGAATCAATAGCACGGGTAAGGATTTCAATATCCGTTGGCTCGATGGCTGGGAACATGCCGATGCGCAGTTGGTTGCGGCCGAGCTTGCGGTACGGCTCCACATCCAAGATGCCATTTTGACGCAAGACCTTGGCAATGATGGCGGCGTCGATGGACTCATCGAAGTCAATCGTGCCCACGACTAGGGAGCGGGATGCTTCATCAGCAACGTACGGCGTGGTTTCTTCACGTGCTTCAGCCCACTTGTACAGCGTGGACGAAGATTGGGTGGTGCGCTTGACCATGCCGTCGAGCCCACCGTTATTGTTCATCCACTTGACCTGGTCTGCGAGCATGAGCAAGGTTGCGACTGCTGGGGTGTTGTAGGTCTGGTTCTTGCGCGAATTGTCTACCGCGGTTTGCAGATCCAAAAACGCCGGAATGAAACGACCGGAGTCTTTGACCGAAGCAATGCGCTCGATGGCTGCAGGCGACATCGCTGCTAACCACAGGCCACCATCGGAAGCGAAGGATTTCTGTGGGGAGAAGTAGTAGGCATCTACCTGGGAGATATCTACCGGTAGACCACCCGCGCCGGACGTTGCGTCAACGACAACGAGCTGGTCTGCGTCCAGACCTTCGGGGCGGGTGATGGGAACCATCGCGCCGGTCGAGGTTTCATTATGTGCCCACGCCACGACATCGGCGTCAGTATTCGCCAAGTCTGCTGGTGATGGGGCAGTGCCGGCAGGGCCTTCGACGATCTCTGGCTCTTCGAGCCATGGTGCTTGCTTGGACGCCTTGGCAAACTTGGACGAGAACTCGCCGAAGCTTAAGTGTGCAGACTTCTTGTTAATGAGACCAAAGGTCGCAGCGTCCCAAAAGGCAGTTGCACCACCTAGGGAGAGAACGATTTCATAGCCTTCCGGCAGGGAAAAGAGCTCGGACAGTCCATCGCGAACTTCGCCAACCACGTTTTTGACCGCAGCTTGGCGGTGAGAGGTGCCGATAACGTCCTGCGCGCCGTTGACCACAGCGTCAATCTGGGCTTGGCGGACCTTGGATGGGCCACAGCCGAAGCGGCCATCGGAGGGGATGAGATCAGGGGAAAGCTTGAAATCCGGGTTAGTCATGTCCGGAGTATACGACTCTATGAATAATATGTGACACCGAAAGTGGTGTAAATCATGTGATGTAGCAAGCGTGAAGCAGTGCGCAACTTTGGCCAAATGTATCAAAACTGGCGAAAGTTGTGTCTAATGCGTGACGTATCCTCTACCACAAATGGGGTTAGGGGAAGTATGAACGCCGCAGGCTAACAGAACAATCGTTCTGCTAGCATCGGAAAATTCACAGATCTTGCTAGAGTGGGTACAGAAATACTAGTGAAACGCAGTTCAAGTGTTATGGCGCACCTAGTGTTAGGAAACGGCGCAGCACTTAACAACAAAGTGAAAGGACACCTACGTGGCATCCGACGATAACAAGGTCAAGCTGCTCTACCCAGGCGGCGAGTACGAGATGGACATGGTCAACTCGACCGAGGGCGACAATGGTTTTGATATCTCCAAGCTCCGCAACGAAACTGGTTTGGTGACCTTTGACCCTGGTTACACCGCTACCGGCTCTACCGAGTCCAAGATTACTTTCATCAATGGTGAAGAGGGCATCCTACGTCACCGCGGCTACGACATCGCGGATCTAGCGCAGAATGCTACTTTCAACGAGGTTTCCTACCTGCTGATCAAGGGCGAGCTTCCAACCGAAGAGCAGCTCAACAAGTTCAGCAATGATATCCGTCGCCACACCCTGTTGGACGAGGACTTCAAGGCTCAGTTCAACATCTTCCCACGTGACGCGCACCCAATGGCGGTGCTGGCTTCCTCCGTGAACATCCTGTCGACTTATTATCAGGATCAGCTCGACCCATTGGATGAGGAACAGCTAGATAAGGCAACTGTTCGTCTGCTGGCGAAGGTTCCAATGTTGGCTGCGTACGCATTCCGTGCGTCCCAGGGCAAGCCATACATGTACCCAGATAACTCTCTCAATGCACGTGAGAACTTCCTGCGCATGATGTTCGGTTACCCAACCGAGCCATACGAGGTGGACCCTGTGGTTTCTAAGGCTTTGGACAAGCTGTTTATCCTGCATGCTGACCACGAGCAGAACTGCTCCGCATCTACCGTTCGTATGATTGGTTCCGCACAGGCCAACATGTTCGTCTCCATTGCCGGCGGCATCAACGCCTTGTCCGGTCCTTTGCATGGTGGCGCTAACTCCGCTGTTCTAGAGATGTTGGAAGACATCAAGAACAACCACGACGGTGACGCAACCGAGTTCATGAACCGCGTGAAGAACAAGGAAAAGGGCGTTCGCCTGATGGGCTTCGGCCACCGCGTGTACAAGAACTACGACCCACGCGCAGCCATCGTCAAGGAGACCGCACACGAGGTACTCGAGCACCTCGGTGGCGATGAATTGCTGGACTTGGCGATGAAGCTGGAAGAGATTGCTCTGGCGGATGATTACTTCGTATCCCGCAAGCTCTACCCGAACGTAGACTTCTACACCGGTCTGATCTACCGCGCAATGGGCTTCCCAACCGAGTTCTTCACCGCATTGTTCGCAATCGGTCGTCTCCCAGGCTGGATCGCTCAGTACCGTGAGCAGCTGGCACTGAACACCAAGATTAACCGTCCTCGCCAGATTTACACCGGTGAGGCTCCTCGCACCTTCGTTCCACGCGCTGAGCGCTAAGAGCGAAAGTGCAAGCTTACGACGATAAAGCTGTTGGAAGAGTGTGCAAAGTTTCATAACGTTTGCATTACTAATCTGGCATTTATCCTCGATAATTAAGTCGAATCAACTTCCTCGTTTATAATTGGGGAAGCTTGATTCGACTTTTTCAATTTCGAGGCGAGTGTTATGCCAATAATTGAATCCATTGAAACTTTCAGTAGTTAGCACTTGAATTCTCGCCCTCAAGCTAGGAACGGCTGTGCTGAAGAGTCGCAGGCTTCTCAGATATTAAGCGTGCCCCTCGGGCATCGGCTTGTTTCAATGGAGGCAGTTATTGACTGTCTAAGTTCGGAAAGCCCGAATACGTCAAAACAGGCGCATTTAGACACGACGTCAAGGAGATGTTTACTTTATGGATAAGCCAATCATTGAAGCTTCAACTGAGCCAGCACCAACCGAATTGGTGATTGAAGATATTGTCGTTGGCGACGGTGCTGAAGCACAGGCCGGCGCAGTAGTTGAAGTTCACTACGTTGGCGTTGAGTACGAATCCAACCAGGAGTTTGACTCATCTTGGGATCGTGGACAGTCCATTGAGTTCCCATTGACCGGCCTTATCTCTGGCTGGCAAGAAGGCATCCCAGGAATGCGCGTTGGCGGTCGTCGTCAGCTGACCATTCCACCAGAGTTGGCCTATGGCCCTGCAGGTGGCGGACACCCCCTGTCCGGTCGCACCCTGGTCTTTGTTATCGACCTTATTAACGCTAATTAGTCTTGGCTACATCTTGAGCTCATAGCGTCCCCACTCCTTTAAGTTGTACGGAGCGGGGATTTTTCATATCTGAGAGCCCTAATAGGGGAGTGAGTCATGTGCAATTCGGGCTTAGTCGCACACAAGCGGACTATTTCAAGGCACAATAAGAACCATGACTTCTGAAACCAATAAGATCCCTGTTCCGACGTTGACGCTCAATGATGAGCGGGAGATTCCACAGATTGGCTTGGGCACTTACAAGCTTCGTGATGACGAATGCATCAAAGTAGTCCGTGAGGCCATCGAACTTGGCTACCGTCACTTTGATACCGCCACGTTGTATAAGAACGAGGAAGCCCTCGGCAAAGCTCTTAATGACGCCATGGCTGCCGGCGACGTCACCCGCGATGAGCTTTTTGTCACCAGCAAGGTCTGGCACGACCACCATGGCCGGGACAAGGTGCGCGAAGCTTTTCAAACCTCGTTGGATAAACTCGGATTCGATTACCTCGATCTGTACATGGTGCACTGGCCATGGCCGCAGGGTGGACTGTACGTCGAAACCTTTGAGGAAATTGCCCGGTTGCAGGGAATGGGTCAGATCGCCAGCGTGGGTGTCGCGAATTTCTACGAGGAAGTTCTAGAAAACCTCATCGAGGAAACTGGCATTGTGCCAACAGTGAACCAGGTGGAGCTCAACCCTACGTTCCGTCAGCCAGAGCTTACGGACTTTCATAAAAAGCACGGAATCATTACCCAGGCGTGGTCCCCGCTAGCTCGCGGCAAGATCCTCAACAACCCAGATATTAAGGCTATCGCAGCTCAGCTGGAGCGCTCTGAGGGACAAGTGGCACTGCGATACCTGATGCAAAAAGACATCGTCATCATTCCGAAGTCTGCGCGTCGTGAGCGTCTTGTAGAAAATATAGAAGCTAAGGATTTCGAGCTTTCGCGTGCTCAGATGGAAGTTATGGATTCGCTCAATGACCCTAACGGTCGTGCAGGAAACGACCCACGCACGTGGCCCGGCGACGAAGGATAAGCATGTAGCTATGTGCTAACGCTGCGCAAGTATTCCCCTGATCTCCTTTTAGGATGCAGGGGAATTTTTGCGTTTTGGAGCCGGCGCGATTTTAGGCCATTTCCTCCTATCAAATCCATGAGAGAAATATGGCAATTTCATGGCGTCCACCCTAAAAATCCATCGAAAATGCTTCATTTTGTGGCCAGTTTCACTGCAAAAGGCGGCTTCGCAAACTTAGCAAAGTGACGAATCATCAATTTCGGGGGTGATTTGCTAGTCATAACAAGTGCAGGTCAGCGGAATTTTCGGGGGTGTAATTTTTTGTTAAGGGTGAATTGGTTAATTAATTCTTCACCCTAACAAGTCTTGTTCGGTACCTTACTTAATAGGCCGGAATGTGATCCCTGGCACTGGGGAATGGCATGAATCCGTCTATTAGAAAAATCCTATCTAGTTAAAAACTGGATAAGACTAGTGAAAGTTCAAGGAGAAACCAATGTCTGGTGCTACAGCCTCTCCGAGCAAGCGTCGTGAGCCATCGGCAGATGAGTTCATCGCTATGCAAAAGAGCCCGCAGTTCCAAAAGCTGCGGAGTACATACCGTAAGTTTGCTTTTCCGATGACCGTGGCATTTATGGCCTGGTATTTGCTTTACGTGGTTACCGCAGTTTTTGCGCACGACTTTATGGCAATTGAAATCGGTGGTGGTTTCAACATAGGCCTAGTTTTTGGCCTCTTGCAGTTTGTTACCACATTCCTTATTACCTGGTTGTACATCCAGTACGCCAATAAAAATATTGAGCCTCAAGCGGCTGCAATCCGTGAAGAAATGGAGGGTTAAGAAAAGTGAACCCTATTATTCTTGCCCAAGAGGCTGAATTTTCGACCGGAAATCCGATTCTTAATATCTCGATCTTCCTGGTCTTCCTTATTGTTACCTTGTGGCTGGTCCTGCGCGCAGGTAAGTCCACTTCTGAGGCATCTGACTTCTACACCGGTGGCGGCACCTTTACCGGCCGCCAAAACGGTCTAGCAATTTCCGGTGACTACCTCTCCGCAGCGTCCTTCCTGGGCATCGTCGGTGCGGTGGCGCTGAACGGCTACGATGGCTTCCTTTACTCGGTGGGCTTCTTCGTAGCTTGGTTGGTTGCGCTGATGCTCGTTGCTGAGCCACTGCGTAACGTTGGCCGCTTTACGATGGCGGACGTTTTGTCCTTCCGTCTGCGCCAGAAGCCAGTCCGCGTGGCTGCTGCTTTGGCTACCATGTTCGTTTCCCTGTTCTATCTGATTGCCCAGATGGCAGGCGCTGGCTCCCTGGTTTCCGTTCTTCTGGATATCCACGAGTTCCACTGGCAGGCCGTAGTCGTCGGTGTCGTCGGCGTCATCATGATCATCTACGTTCTTATCGGCGGCATGAAGGGCACCACCTACGTGCAGATGATTAAGGCAGTTCTGCTGGTTGTAGGTGTCTTCATCATGGCGATCTTGGTCTTCGTTGCGATCAAGGGTGGATTTTCCACCCTGTTTGATCTAGCCGTGCAAACACACGCTGATTCTCAGGCAGTAGTTGATCGTGGCTACGACGCTCACGAAATTATGGAGCCAGGTCTGCAGTACGGTGCAACCACCGCTACCAAGATTGACTTCATTTCCCTTGGTCTGTCCCTGGTTCTGGGTACCGCTGGTCTGCCTCACGTTCTGATGCGTTTCTACACGGTTCCGACCGCAACAGAGGCTCGTCGCTCCGTTACTTGGGCAATCTGCATCATCGGTGCTTTCTACCTGGTCACCTTGGTACTGGGCTACGGTGCAGCAGCACTGGTTGGTCCGGACCGCATTCTGGATGCTCCAGGTGGCGCAAACGCAGCGGCACCGCTGCTGGCTCTCGAAGTTGGCGGCACCGTCTTTATGGCGATTATTTCTGCAGTCGCTTTCGCTACTGTTCTGGCAGTGGTGTCCGGTCTGGCTATTACTGCATCTGCCTCCATTGCACACGACATCTACGACGCAGTGCTGCGTGATGGTCAGGCTTCGGAAGAAGAGCAAGTCCGCGTTTCCCACATCACCGTGGTCATCCTCGGTATCGCCTCGATTATCCTTGGCATCCTAGCGATGACTCAGAACGTTGCGTTCTTGGTATCCCTGGCATTCGCAATTGCAGCATCTGCAAACTTGCCAACCATTCTGTACTCCCTGTACTGGCGCAAGTTCAACACCACCGGTGCTGTCTGGTCCATTTACGGCGGTCTGGTTTCCTGTCTGGTACTGATTTTCTTCTCCCCAGCAGTCTCCGGTTCCGACACGTCCATGTTCGCTAACGCTGACTGGTCCTTCTTCCCACTGAGCTCGCCAGGTCTGGTCTCCATTCCACTGGGCTTCCTGTGTGGTTACATTGGCACCATGGTTGGTAAGCCGGATAACCTCGAAGCTCTGGCTGCTGAGATGGAAGTTCGTTCTCTGACTGGTGTTGGTGTTGAGGCTCCGGTCGATCACTAAACCATCTGCGTTCAACTCAGTGTAGGAATATCTAGAAACTTGTAGAACACTGAGCTAAACAGCGATCAAAGACACCCTATGCAAAATGCATAGGGTGTCTTTGTATTATCTAAGCTGTGTCAAAAATAGATGGTCCCCGGGCTAAAGGCGGCCGGCTCGAAATAGTGGCGGTTGTGCTCGTCATCATCGTGTGCATGATTGGAACATGGATTGTCGCCCGCGCAACGGCTCCGGGCGCAGGCGACGGCAAAGGTGCAAACAATGCCAACAGCATCTCTAGGATGGAAGAGAACTCTATTGGAGATTCTGAACTGGAAAGCCTTGGTGATGCTGTTATTAGCCCCGATGAGATTGTTATCGATGAATCGAAAACTCAGCTAACGTACATTCGTTTAGATAACGGCATGCATTTGGGAACAGTGAATGAAAGATTCGCCCGTCCCGCGCTCAGTCTGTCCAAGCTTTATATTGCAGATTATGTAATAGATGAAGGGACAGAGGAAGAAAAGTATCAAGCGCTGCAGATGATTTCGACCTCGGATGACGGCATCGCGAACGATTTATTTGAAAGCTATCCGGAATCCATCGATGCCGTGGCGGAAAAGTATGGCCTCTACACCACTGAATCAGGGGAGTATTGGGGGCATTCCGTGACATCGACGTACGACGTGGCGAAGTTTATTGATGCCCTTAGGAACGAAGATGTGTTGCATCCAGTCCTCGTTGCGATGTCACAGCCTGATGAGGTGGCTGCCGATGGCTACGAGCAGGACTTCGGTACCGCAGTCTTAGACGGTGTTGTTGGCACCAAGTGGGGCTGGTCCAATAACCGTCAGATCCACTCCTCAGTTTCCTTTGGTGACAACTTCATCGTCGCCGCTTCGGTTTCAGGCTCCGCCGAAGATCTGACCAAGCTCGTGCGTACACAATTATCGGAAGAAAAACTGAGAGATGCCGCCACCTGGTTCTCGGAATCTCAAAAATCAAGGAGCGGCAGTGCCTCACAGCAAAGAATCATTACCGATTAACGGTTAATCATCCCGCCTAATTGTTGAGCCAGTTTGCCGGCTTGGTCAATTTGTTCAGGAGTTACTGAGGAACCAGATGTGTCCACGCCTGGTACCGCGGAGCTTAGGCCATTGAGCAAGTCAGCTGTAGCTTGCTGTGGGGAAGTATTGCCGGAGTTACCCTGAGATGGAGTGCCACCAGTCTGGCCAGGCTTCCACTGGCCCCAGTCTTGTGCGTAGACGTTATTGATATCTACTACGACGCCATCGATGGTGCGCTGCTTGCTTTGTGGCAGCTGGTGGATGGTCGTGCGCGGATGGATCTTTCCGCCTGAACCCCAATCGTGCATCCAGTAAAACGAGCCAATGCCGTCATTGCTTGCCCATTCGATGACGTTGTAATTGCCGTACACACCAGTGCTGTAGCCGGCAGCACGTAAGGCGGTCTGGAATGCCAGGAGGTAAGGCTTAATCTGGGCGTCGTACTGTTGGCGCGTGGGGTTGTCGTCAATGGCGACATAGATTGGGCGCCCAGTTGGGCCACCAGCAGCGTGGTGGATGGCAATAGCCTGCGGTGCGTGAATGGCAGCGCCAGCAGCTCCCTTTTTCCAGTCGGCGGTGTCGGCGCGGCCAAACTGGTAGACGGAAGCGGTCGCTAGTCCTTGCGCGGACATAGCTTCAGTTTCTTGCCGGGTCACAGGTTTACCGGCCATCCATTCTGCGCCGGGGCGCTTTTGGGAAACGTAGCGGACGGCACCAATGTGTCCTGCTGCCTTCAGTGCAGAAGCGCCCGGAACCCCTGCGGAGTAATCAACGACCGTGCCCAGCACAGGCCCTAGTGCAGATGCTCGCGATGCAGTCACCGTGCCCACTCCGATGGCAAGAATGCCAGCCGCGGCAGCGAAGGCACCGGCTTTAATAACATTGCGGCGCGAGTATTGCCCAGCGCCTTTCGATGCTTCATTTCCTGACACGAATAAACTCCTAACCAGACACCAGTAATGCACTGGCATAACTTCGGAAACTTCCGTTACAAAACTTACCCTATGAACCATGAATGGGAAAGGGAAACAACTCAGTAATCACTGGTATGCCGTGGAATCGCTGCAGGTTGTTGATACAACAATCATTTCGCTACTTTGGGAACAGAAAGTGCATTTTTGTCGTTGAACCTTATTGAAGCGATATTCAAAAGGTGGAAAATATGAATCCTCAAAGCGATAGTGGAAATCAACAATCGATAAAACAAGACGACGTTGCATCCAACGAGGCTTCGGGAACTGCTGCTGCGCAGCCTGCACAGCCTCAACCTTTTGCGTTTCTACAGCCATTTGGTGAAGACAACGTTGGTGTATGTGATGTGGAAGGAAATTGCTCATGAGCGATGAACAACAAGGCAACAGCCCAATTACTGTAGACGTCTGGTCGGACGTCATGTGCCCATTTTGCTGGATGGGCGATAGGCATCTAGAGCTAGCCCTAGAAGAATTCTCCCATCGTGATGATGTGAAGATTACCTACCACAGCTACCAGCTGATGCCCGATTATCCTGAGAATTCTCCCTTGCCGTCAGCAGAAGCCGTGGCCAAGCAAAAAGGTATGCCGGTGGCGCAGTTCAAGCAGATGAATGACGGTGTTGCGCAGCGCGGCGCGGAAGTTGGGTTGGACTACAACTTTGACCAAGCACTGACTGTGAATTCACGTCGTGCACACCGACTTTCTCACTTCGCGGAGCAACAAGGTGTTCAGCATGAGCTGATGCAAAACCTTTTCAAGGCATATTTCACCGACGGTAAAAACGTGGAAGACCGTGAAGTTCTGGCAGACCTTGCTGCTGAAGTGGGCCTTGACCGTGACGAAGCATTGGCGAAAATGGACAACGAAGAGCTCGACCACGCTGTGCAGGCCGATATCAATCAAGCTTCACAGATTGGTGTTCAAGGCGTCCCATTTTTCGTATTTAACAACAAGTACGCAGTGTCAGGGGCACAGCCACAGCAAGTCTTCCAGCAAGTGCTGGAGACCGTGTGGGGCGAAGCAAATAGCTAGTCCTAACCCCACAAGCAAATAAGCAGGCGCTCCCGTTGAACAACGGGGGCGTTTGTCATTGGTTACACTTTCCCGTTTGCGTGCCTCTTGGTCTATCTACCAAGAAGAAACCAGCTGGGTTGGTTAACGCGCAGCGTCCGCAGGGCGGTATCTCCGGGAATGGTCCACACGAGATGGGCTACAGTAAGCGGTGTGGAACCGATTCCGAGGATTGGATTGATTGCATGACTGAGAATTCTATCGCAGCAGATGAACGCGCATTTTTACGACGTTGTGTAGAGCTAGCGCACGAGGCGCTTGAAGCTGGCGATGAGCCCTTTGGCTCCATCCTCGTCAGTGCTGACGGCGACGTGCTTTTTGAGGATCGAAACCGGGTAGCTTCCGGTGATAATACCCAGCACCCTGAGTTTGCGATTGCACGCTGGGCAGCAGCTAATTTAAGTCCTGAGGAGCGTGCTGTCGCAACGGCGTATACCTCGGGCGAGCACTGTCCAATGTGCGCAGCAGCTCATGCTTGGGTCGGGCTCGGTCGAATTGTTTATGCATCGAGCAGCCAACAATTGCTTCAATGGCACCGTGAATTAGGAATCCCGGACGGCCCCGTCGCATCATTGCCAATCAATGCAGTTGCGCCAGGCGTGCCAGTTGCAGGACCCGACCCGGAATTAAGTGGTGAGGTGCGCGAACTCCATGCACGGTCGCGCCAGATCAGGCAAGAAAAATAGCAGTCACCATTTTTACAAATAGTAACCGCTAGTTTGTCAACCATGTCTCGACTCATAGTGTCAACTATGTCTCGACTGATCACAAAGTGCCCTAGACAGGAGTCGAACCTGCGACACCGGCTTTAGGAGAGCCGTGCTCTATCCACTGAGCTACTAAGGCAGGGCCGTTCACAACAAACCGCGAACCCGAAGATTCTGCGAAGGTCGGTTGTGAACGTCTCTAGATTACCTGAGTGACAACCGCTTGCTAAAACTGGGATGGTCCAGTCGATGACAGGGAAAATTTGCGGGAGAATATGACGTATCCCTAATCCGAGTGCGCTAGTTTGAGGGTATGACACAACAAGGCGCCGCAGGCACCCCGGACCCACACTTTATCGACGTGCAGCGTCGTGAGATTGTCGTGCACACTATGTCGTCGCAGGATGGGGTGGAAACTTTAGCCATCGACAAGCTAGTGCGCGGAGGTGACCCCAAACGCCTTTTGCTGCTGAATAAATTTGATGCCCAGCAGCTGAAAGACGCATTAGAGGCATACCTGAAAACCATCTATTCCAAGGAATTAGCTGGGCTAAACACCACGTTATCCCCGAAAGACATGTTGGAGCTATTCGGGGAAGACGATAATTAGGCGCTGAGCTCTTCTAGCTTGGCGCGCACGTCATCCGCCGGTGGGTTGGTGGCATGAGTGCCATCGGAGTACAACACGGTGGGCACAATGCGGTTGCCGTCGTTGACGGACTTGATCCACTCGTTGAGCTCATCATTGCCTTCGGCGCCATTATCGACATCGATGGCCGCATAAGGGGTCTCAGACTGATCTAAATCTGCGCGCAAACGGGCGCAAAATGGGCACCAGTCAGCGAAGAAGACAGTAACGTGCTCGGTAGTTTCTGGAGTTGCAACAGCCATTATTAGGCAGCGTCCTTTCGTTCATAACTAATAAATCGATATTTGATGGGCAGCTCGCTGGCCGGCTGATCCGGGATGGTCAGATGCCCCTTGGTGGAGGTCAGCCAACCCGAATCTGCCGTTTGGCTAAAGGCCTCGGGGATATCCGGGGCATATACGGCGTCAGCGCCATAAGCGTCCGCGACGTTTACGTCCATGAGGGTGACCTCGAGGATGTCCATTTGCTCCAAGGTGGAGGCATAGAGTCGACCGCCGCCCATGATCCAGCCTTCGGTTAATTCCGGAAGGTGGCTAAGCACCGTGGCGCCGTCAGACCAGTCACCGGGCTGACGAGAAGAGAGCACGAAGTTCTCCCGGCCTGGAAGAGGACGGAATTTCTTCGGCAGCGATTCCCATGTATTGCGCCCCATGATCACGGGGCTGCCCATCGTTACTTCTTTAAAATGAGCCAGATCTTCTGGCACGTGCCACGGCATCTGCTTACCGTCGCCGATGATTCCATCTAGGGACTGCGCCCAAATCGCACCAAGAAAGCTCATGTCTTTATCCTAGACGGAGACTGGAGCCTTAATGGTGGGGTGTGGGTCGTAGCCTTCTAATTCGAAGTCGTCGAAGTTGTAGTCAAAGATGCTCTTCGCCTTGTTCAGCTTCAGCTGTGGATACGCGCGCGGAGTGCGCGCAAGCTGCTCTTTGACTTGCTCAATGTGGTTGTTGTAGATGTGCACATCACCGCCAGTCCAGATGAGCTCACCAACCTCTAAGCCGGCCTGTTGCGCAAACATATGGGTCAATGCGGCGTAGGAGGCAATGTTGAATGGAACTCCCAAGAACATGTCAGCAGAGCGCTGGTATACCTGCATCGACAGCTTGCCTTCGGCAACATAGAGCTGGAAAAGCAAGTGACATGGCATCAGCGCCATCTTGTCCAACTCCGAGACATTCCACGCGGAGACCAAGATACGGCGGGAGTCGGGGTTATTTTTCAGCTGGTCCATGACCGTTTCAATCTGGTCTATGTGCTGGCCATCAGGAGTAGGCCAGGAGCGCCACTGCACGCCGTAGACAGGGCCTAATTCGCCGTTGGCATCGGCCCATTCATTCCAGATGCGGATCTTATTTTCCTGCAGCCACGACACGTTGGACTCGCCGCGCAAAAACCACAGCAGCTCGCCGATAACACCGTGGAAGTACACCTTCTTGGTGGTCAGCAGCGGGAATGATTCATTTAAGTCATAACGCAGTTGATGCCCAAAAAGAGAACGGGTGCCAGTACCGGTGCGGTCAGATTTTTCCGCGCCGGTTTCTAGAACCTTTTTCAGCAGTTCTTCATAGGGAGTGGGGATGGAAGCAGCGTTAGTCATGCCGCCCAGTTTAGGGGATAGCCGGGCCTTCGCATAGTCCTAGCTAGAGGGATTACTCGCCGTAAACTGCGCTGCGTGCTCCAAGATTTCATCGGCCAGCTCTGGGCGGCAGATGACCAAGTCCGGGATATAGGTATCTTCATTATTAAAGGTCATGGGACTGCCATCGAGACGCGAACAGTGCAGCCCGGAGGCTAGTGCCACACCGACCGGTGCTGCTTGATCCCATTCATATTGGCCACCGGCGTGGATATAGCCGTCATAGTCGCCGAGCAGGACGTGCATGGCCTTCGCCCCCGCGGAGCCAATGCCGACTGCCTCGTAACCCATCTGCTCAGTGATGTATTCGGCCACTTTTGGCGGGCGGTTGCGCGAGACCACGAATTTCTTGGACAGCGGGCCGCTGACCGCGCGCACATCCGAAGACTTGAAAGTCACGCCCAAGTCCGGCAAGCCAACGGCGGCGTGCTTGGGGGTGCCATCGATAACCAGCGCGATGTGCACCGCCCAGTCCTGACGGCCGGTGGCAAACTCCTTGGTGCCATCGAGTGGATCCACAATCCACACGCGCTTTTTGCCTAGGCGGTCCAGGTCATCCACGGCTTCTTCGGACAAGAATGCATCATCGGGGCGGTGTTGTTCCAAGACCCGGGAGATCCAGGATTGCGCCAGTTCATCACCCGCGTCCCCGAGCGCGCGGCCGCGCAAAAGGCCACCTTTGCGAACACCTTTGAGGATCTCGCCACACCCTTCGGCGATCATGTTGGTCAGGCGGGCATCTGAGAGCTGGACTGTCATATTCCCTAACATTACCCATCGCGTTAAAGTAAGGCATGGCCAATAACATCTTGTCTCGATTCAAACCAGCCGTTGCTGGGTGGTTCGAGGATGTATTCGCCGAACCAACGGATGTGCAAACCCAAGCCTGGGATGCTATTTCCCAGGCCAATCATGCCTTGCTTGTTGCCCCGACTGGTTCAGGTAAGACCCTCGCTGCCTTTTTATGGTCCTTGAATAATCTCATGGAACGCGAAGGCCAAATCGCTCTACCGCTTCGCGATGGCGATAACGCGGCAGGGTCGACAGGCCGCGTAAGCGACTCGCGCGGAAGTGAACGCCGCGTAAGCGAGGGCGGGGTCAAGGTGTTGTATATCTCCCCGCTGAAAGCACTAGGCGTCGATATCGAGCGCAACCTACGCGTCCCACTGGCAGGCATCGCGCGGGTAGCGCAGCGTTTAGGGGTGGATGAACCAGACATTTCCATCGGTATCCGGTCTGGGGATACCCCACAATCAGAGCGCAACCGGCAGCTGCGCAAGCCACCAGATGTGTTAATTACCACCCCGGAGTCGGCATATTTGATGCTGACGTCGAAGGCCGCGGGCATTTTAGCCTCGGTCGATACCGTGATCATCGATGAAATCCACGCCATCGCCGGTTCCAAACGCGGGGTGCACATGGCCTTGACCATGGAACGTTTGGCACAGGTGGCAGGGGAGTTTCAACGCATTGGGCTCTCGGCCACGGTGCGGCCTTTGGATACCGTTGCTAACTTTCTTGGCGGAGGTCGCCCAGTAGAGATTATTGCGCCGCCAGCAGAGAAAAAGTGGCAACTTGATATCCACGTGCCGGTCGAAGACATGTCAGATCTTCCCACCCCGGAAGCAGGGTCGACCATTGGCGAATTAACAGTCGATGACCCATTGGGAATTATCACCAATGAACCACTGACGGAGCAGTTGCTTGACGATGCTTCGGTGTCCGCCGATTCCGCTCTGCCCGTGGCAAAGTCGATTTGGCCGTTTATTGAACAAGCCGTCTATGACGAGGTCATGCAACACCGCTCCACGTTGATCTTCGTCAACTCTCGGCGCACCGCCGAGCGGCTGACCTCCCGGCTCAATGAGATCTGGGCAAGTATTCATGACCCCGAATCACTATCGCCAGAAAAACGACGCGACCCCTCGCAATTGATGAAACAAACCGATGTGGCCGGCAAAGCCCCAGCGGTTATTGCCAGGGCGCACCACGGGTCGGTGTCGAAAGACGAGCGCGCGATGACCGAAACGATGCTCAAAGAAGGCGCGCTGCGCGCAGTGGTGTCCACCAGCTCTTTGGAATTGGGCATTGATATGGGCGCGGTGGAGCTCGTGATCCAAGTAGAAGCCCCACCGGCTGTGGCCTCGGGCCTGCAGCGCATCGGGCGCGCCGGGCACGTCGTCGGTGCAACGAGTCATGGCTCGTTTTATCCCAAGCACCGCTCTGATTTATTGCAGACCACCGTGGTGGTGCAGAAGATGGTGGAAGGGGGCATCGAAAAGCTGCATATTCCCACCAACCCCCTGGATGTCCTAGCGCAGCATACGGTGGCTGCCGTGGCTGCTGCCCCGGAAGGCTTAACGGCTGATGATTGGTATGACACCGTGGTGCGTGCCTGGCCGTATCGCGACCTGGCGCGTGAGGTTTTTGATTCCGTGATCGACCTGGTCTCCGGCGTTTATCCCTCCACTGATTTTGCGGAACTGCGCCCGCGGGTGGTCTATGACCGCGTCACGGGGGTGATGACACCTCGGCCCGGCGCGCAACGCGTGGCGGTGACCAATGCGGGCACGATTCCGGACCGTGGCATGTTTGGTGTGTTCATCGCCGGTGGGGAAGGTGCCCCGCGGCGCGTGGGTGAGCTCGATGAGGAGATGGTGTACGAATCCCGCGTGGGTGATGTGTTTACCCTCGGGGCGTCGTCCTGGCGGATTGAAGATATTACCCGTGACCAGGTGATTGTGACCCCGGCGCCCGGGCACACCGGCCGTTTGCCGTTTTGGTCGGGTGATGCGGCGGGACGGCCTTATGAATTAGGCCAGGCGATTGGCGCATTTCGCCGGGAAGCGCATTCCAATCCAGATTTAATTACTCACACGGACGAGTGGGCCAAAGACAACCTGCGTGCTTTCTTGCATGAGCAGTGGGAGGCAACTGGGTCGATTCCTGATGATTCCACGTTGGTGATGGAACGATTTAAAGATGAACTCGGCGACTGGCGTATTGTGCTGCACTCACCGTTTGGCCGCGGGGTCAATGCCCCGTGGGCGCTGGCGGTAGGGGCACGCGTTGCTGAGCGTACCGGCATGGATGCCCAGGCCGTGGCTGGCGATGATGGCATCGTGCTGCGCTTGCCTGAAGGCGAAGCGGAGCCAGATGCCTCGCTGTTTGCCTTCGACCCGGACGAGATCGAAGACATTGTGACAGAACAAGTCGGCGGCTCCGCACTTTTTGCCTCGCGCTTTCGCGAGTGCGCGGCGCGCGCCTTGCTTTTGCCGCGGCGTAACCCGGGCGCTCGTTCACCGCTGTGGCAGCAGCGTCAACGTGCCGAACAGCTCTTAGATGTCGCGCGCAAATATCCGTCCTTTCCCATCATCTTGGAAACCGTGCGTGAGTGTTTGCAAGACGTCTACGACGTGCCGAGCTTGGTGGACGTCACACGCGATCTTGCGCACCGCAAGGTACGGATCGCCGAGGTTACTACCGAGCAGCCTTCACCTTTTGCCTCCTCGCTGCTGTTTAACTACACCGGTGCTTTCATGTATGAAGGCGATAGCCCGCTAGCAGAAAAGCGTGCGGCAGCCCTCGCGTTGGATCCGGCGCTGTTGGCGAAACTATTGGGCACGGTCGAACTGCGTGAGCTGCTAGAACCAGAGATTATCGCCGAGGTACACGCGCAGCTACAGCGCACCGATCCGTCCCGCCGGCCGCGCACGAGCGAGCAGGTCGCGGACATGTTGCGCATGATTGGTCCGGTGCCCGTGGACGAGTTGGCGGAGCACACCGATGTTCCACTGCAAACCCTTCACCAGCAACTATCCCACCGGATTATGGAAGTGCGCATCGGCGGGCGCGTTCACCTGGCGCAGTCACAAGATGCAGCGTTGCTGCGCGATGGGCTCGGCATTCCGGTGCCACCTGGTATTCCCGCGCAGGTGGAGCCGATAACTGATGCTTTAGAGCAGTTAGTATCACGCTGGGCACGCAGTCGCGGCCCGTTTGTACTGCGTGAGCTAGCTGATGCTTTTTCGCTGTCCATCTCCATCGCGCATTCCACCATCGCGGGGATGGATTCGGTCATCGAAGGCCACTATCGCCAAGGCGTTGATGACGTGGAGTACTGCGCGAATGAAGTCTTGCGAGTTATTCGTTCGCGGTCGTTGGCACGCGCACGCGCACAGACCGAACCAGTATCACCCGCCACATTTGGCCGCTTCCTACCAGAGTGGAATAGCGTCGCTCCCGTCATCGAAGGCGCCACGGGCGCACTGCGTCGTCCTACGTTGCGTGGCGCGGATGGGGTTTATGCCGTCTTAGAACAACTCGCCGGGGTGCGCCTGCCGGCCTCCGCGTGGGAGTCAATGGTGCTGCCCTCGCGTGTCGGGGATTATTCGCCCGTCATGCTCGATGAGCTGACCTCGAACGGCGAAGTCCTCATCGTGGGCGCGGGCAAAGCCGGCTCCTCCGATCCCTGGGTGATGCTGCTGCCCGCGGATTATGCCGCCGGGCTCGTACCGGTCAGAGATGAGGAAATCTCCGGGTTGACAGGGCTGCAAGAATCCATCGTGGCGCTGTTATCGCGCGGCGGCGGATTCCTCTTTGCCGATATCTACCGTGATATCAGCAGGGAAGCCACTGGCGGCACCAGCGATATATCCACCTCGGACCAACGTGGCCTCGACGTTGGTGTGGGCGCTGGCACCGACGCACCGTCGACCGAACAGGTGCGTGAAGCACTGTGGGGCCTAGTTGAGATGGGCTTAGTCAGCCCGGATTCCTTTGCCCCAATTCGCACGCGCTTATCTGCGCACGGCTCAGGCCGCACCGCACACCGGCAAAAGCGTCGCCCGCAACGCTCACGCCTGCGCATGGGACGTACCTCCTTTGCCCAAACCCAACGCGCTAACCCCACGCCACCTGATATGACCGGCCGGTGGGCATTGACTATCGCTGCCTCCCCAGATGCCACCGCGCGTTCTGCGGCACAAGGCGAAGCGTGGCTTGATCGCTACGGCGTGGTCACGCGCGGCTCCGTGGTCTCCGAAGACGTCTTGGGCGGGTTTGCCTTGGCGTATAAGGTGCTGTCTGGCTTTGAAGAATCCGGCAAAGCCCTGCGCGGCTACGTCATTGAAGGACTAGGTGCAGCGCAGTTTTCCACGCCCGCAGTCATCGACCGACTGCGCGGAATGAGCGATGCACCCGATGTCACAGGATGGCCTTCAGGGACCACCACACCCGATACCGTGGTGCTCGCCGCCTGCGATCCCGCCAACCCGTACGGTGCAGCTTTGCCTTGGCCTGCCCAAGGTCCATCGCGCGCGGCCGGTGCACTGGTGGTGCTTATCGATGGCCTTTGCGTCGCGCATCTGACCCGCGGTGGGAAGACACTGACGACATTTTTTGAGTACTTGCCCGAAGGCATTGACCACGAGCAAACATTGGCAAGTATCTACCGCGCACTGCTCGCGCTAATTTCTGCAGGCAGGCTCAGCCCGTTGGTCATTGAAAAAGCCAATGGTGCCTCCATCTTCGACTCAGACGTGGCCAAGCAACTACGTAGCTTCGGCGCTGGCATTAATCCCCGCGGCATTCGGATTGCTACCACTGCTGCCGCGCCACGGACGCCTACCCAGACGCGCAATGAACCAGGCAGTGATCCAGGTGACACCGCGGCTTCCTCGCCTGTACACGAAGAACGAACGGGATCTCGCCGCGGTCGCAGCATTCATGAAGCCCTTGAAGAGCTAAGCTTTGATGATCCGCCCGAAGGTGAGACTAACCGTTCGGGGCCCATGCGCCCGCGGCGAGGCCCTTTGCCACCGCGTGGTCGCAATAGGCGTTAGCAGTACGTACGAGTAGGATAGGCGCTTATGCCAGAGGGAGATTCAGTACTGCAGTTATCGAATAAGCTGCAGTTTATGGTTGGGCGCCAGGTCACGCGGACCTCCATTCGCGTACCGCGCTATGCCACATCGACGTTTACTGGTGATTACTGCGAAAACGTCTGGCCGTACGGCAAGCATTTATTCATGCAATTTGGCGAGCAGATTTTGCACACCCACCTCAAGATGGAAGGGCAATGGTCCATCCACTACGCCGGGGATAAATGGCGCAAACCCGGATTTACCGCCCGCGCCGTGCTGAACCTGGCCAATACTCCCCGCGATATCGAGCTCGTCGGCCATAGCTTAGGACACGTCGAGGTCTATCCCATTGCCAATTACTATGACCGCATTGCTGATTTAGGCCCCGATATCCTCGACGAACAGTGGGAAGAGTACGGCCGCGACGAAGCTCTCCAACGCATACTTTCTCGTCCTCACCGCTCCATCGGTGCGGCACTGTTAGACCAGCACAATGTGGCAGGCATCGGAAATGAATACCGCGCGGAAGCGTGTTTTATCGCAGGCATCGACCCACGTGACTCCGTTGAATCCATCGGCGTGACCAGGGTGGAAAGCGTGGTGGATATTTCGCGAAAAATCATGTGGGCCAATAAAGATTCCCCAGTGCGCGTGACCACGGGCGTCCGGCGCGCCGGGGAGACCACCTATGTCTTCGGCAGAAATAACCAGCGCTGCCGCAGGTGCACCACCACCATCTACACCGATCGTCTCGGCGGGCCCGATGCCGGGGGAGAAGACGGTGAACTCGAGCGCATTATTTGGGTCTGCCCACACTGCCAACCTCGTCTAGATACGAGATTGGGTGCAAACCCTGATGTCAATGTCGGCATTGTCGACTAGTTTGGGTTTTATGAAAACGATTCTGAACATCATCTGGTTTATCTTCGGCGGCTTTGCCCTCGCGCTGGGCTACTTCTTAGCAGGCATCATTGCCTGTGTGCTCATCGTGACCATTCCGGCAGGTGTGGCTAGTTTCCGCATGGCAAGCTACGCGCTGTGGCCCTTTGGCCGCAGTGTTGTCCAACCCACCCGCGGTACCGGTGGGTTTAGCGCTATCGGCAACCTCATTTGGTTCTTGGTCGCGGGCCTGTGGCTTGCGATTGGCCACATTATTACCGCAGCAGGGCAAGCAATCACCATTATTGGTATTCCTTTGGCCATTGCGAACGTCAAAATGATTCCGGTGACCTGCTTTCCATTTGGCCGCTCGATTGTCCCCAGCGACCGCATTCCCTTTGGCTACGAACCCATGGTGAAGCTCTAGCGGACCAAGCTCCAGCGGACCAAGCTCTAAAGGGCCAAGCTCTAAAGGGACAAAATATCGTAGGCGGCGTTCGCCCCGGCCATACCATGCACGCCTGCTCCTGGCGGGGTTGCCCCAGAGGCCATGAAAGTACCTGCGCCGAGGCGATAAGGGTGTACCGTCAGCCCGGGCCGTAATAACACCCGAAGGCCTGCCATGGTGCCGCCGGCAATATCTCCGCCAATAATATTGGGATTCCATGCTTCTAATTGCCTGGGGCTGGTGGACTGCTTGTCCACGATGATGTCTTTAAACCCTGGGGCGAAGCGCTCGATTTGCGCCTCGATAAGCCCGGCCACCTCACCGGGGTATTGCTCCTGGTAGCCGTGCGGCACATGGGCATACGTCCACAAAATATGTCCCGACTCAGCACGGGTGGGATCCGCTACTTGCTGCTGGCAGACCATCACGAAAGGCTTCTTTGCCAGCACGCCTTTATGGGCAAGCTTTTCTGCATGGTCGATTTCTGCGACGCTGCCGCCTACGTGCACCGTCGTTGCTTGCCCCACCCGTGGATCTGACCATGGCACTGCTTCAGTGAGCAGATAATCGACTTTGAATACTCCAGTGCCATAGCGCCAATTCTTAAAACGCGCGCGGGAGCGCGGAGTGATGTCTGCGCCAGGAAGCTGCAGTATCTGTCTTGGGGTGAGATTGAGAACAAGCGCATCGTAGGCCGGTAGCTGTCGGAGATCTGTGACTTCAGAATTGAGATGAATGCGTACGCCATGCGCGCGTGCTGCGGTAACCAGCGCGTCAGTAATAGCTTGGGTGCCACCGACTGCAACTGGCCACCCGCGGCTCATTCCGAGCGCAGAAAATAACGTCCCAAAGGCGGCCGTCAACGGCTGGCTTGGCGGCACGATTGCATGTACTGCGCTTCCGCTTAGCAATGCGCGTGCACGCTCGTCGCGAAAAAGAACCTTGGATAGCGTACTCGCTGAAGCTAAGCCGGGAATACCGAAATGTGCCATGCGCAAAGGATGCGCAGGAAAGCGCAGAATGGGGCCTAGGAAGTTGGCGAGATGGTCATCAATATTGTCCACGATATGCCCATGCAACCTACGCCAAGCAGCTCCATCACGGCCTAGCTCTTCGGCTGTTTCCTTCAGGGAGCGATGCAACACGGCGGCGGGAGCAGCATCAAATGGGCGGGCCAGTGGATAGGTCGAATGCGCCCACTGCAAGCCGTACTGAGCTAAATCCAGCTCGTGGAAAATTGGGCTTGCGACTCCAAAAGGATGCGCGGCGGCACCGTAATCTACGATCGCGCCGGAGCCGAAGACCGCGCCTGAGGTTGCCGCGCCACCGGCAGTGCCGGATTTTTCAAAAACCTCTACTTCCCACCCTGCTCGCGCGAGCACAATTGCTGCGGTAAGTCCGTTGTGGCCACCACCAACGATGACAGCCCGCTGCTTGCGATGACCGTTTTCGGCAGCAGGTTTCTGAAAAGTTCCGGGCATAGAAAAAGTCTAGGATTTGCGGGAAGGCAACTGATCCGTTGATTCTTCCGCGGATGGGGCATTCCCGTTAGCTTTACGCTTGCGGCTGCGGCGAATGAGCAATACCAAGACCACGACGATGGCCACGATGATGAGCAGATAAACCACGGTGGAATACTGATCGACATAGTCTGCGACCACGGTATAGGACTCACCAAGCCACATACCCAGCACGATGAGCAAGGCATTCCAGCCTGCCGAGCCGACACCTGTCCATACCGTGAACTTCACAGGATTCATGCGGTCAATACCCGCGGGGATGGAAATCAAGGAGCGGATACCGGGGAGGAAGCGGCCAAAAAAGACCGAGGCAGGGCCGAATTTATCAAACCAGTGCAAGGACTTATCCACGTCACTGGCCTCTACCAGCCACATCCAGTCTGCGATCTTGCGCAGGCGTTCGGCACCGATCCACGCGCCAATACCGTAAAGTATCCAGCCGCCGATAACGGAACCAGCAGTGGCCCAAATAAACGTGGGCCAAAAGCTCAGACTGCCCTGGGAGATGGTAAATCCGGCTAGCGGCAGAACCACCTCGGACGGGATCGGAGGGAAGAGGTTTTCCAGCAAAATAGCGATGCCGACGCCCGGGGCGCCGAGGATTTCCATCAGCTGGATGATCCAGTCAATTATTGCCTGCACGGTAGCCGTCCACTCCTTGTAGGTTTCATTTCAAATGCTCAAGTGTGCCCAAAGAATATGAACTGGCCGTGAAGAGAAACTGTATGTTATCTGCACGAACGCTGGCAATTATCGGTGCGAGCGGAACCACTGAATGAGCGTGTCAGTAGAAGAGTCACCAGTATTGGCCTCTTGTTGACCTGATACCGCTGGTGCCAGGTCATTTGCCTGTTGTTTGCCAAGCTCCACACCCCACTGATCAAAGGAGTTGACATCCCAGATCGCACCTTCGACAAACACGATGTGCTCATAGAGTGCAATCAGGCTGCCAAGCACAGCTGGCGTAAGCTCCTGCGCCAAGATGGTGGTGGTCGGGCGGTTGCCGGGCATGACCTTGTGCGCGACGAGCTCTGGGTCTACGCCTTCTGCGGCAATTTCCTCCGCGGTCTTGCCAAAAGCTAAGACCTTGGTCTGCGCGAAGAAATTGCCCAGCAATAAGTCATGCATTGACCCAGTGCCATCGGCTGTGGGGAAGTCTTCCTTCGGACGCGCAAAGCCAATGAAATCAGCTGGGACTAGGTGCGTGCCTTGGTGTAGGAGCTGGAAGAAGGCGTGTTGGCCATTAGTGCCCGGCTCACCCCAGTAGATCGGACTGGTTGTGGTGGTCACTGCGGAGCCATCGTGGCGGACGGACTTGCCATTAGATTCCATCGTCAGCTGCTGCAGATAGGCAGGGAAGCGGCCGAGGTCTTCAGAGTAGGGAAGTACCGCGTGTGACTGGGCACCGTAGAAGTTGGTGTACCACACGCTCAGCAGCGCCATGAGCACAGGAATATTGGACTCCAATGACGCGGTGCGGAAGTGCTCATCCATGGCATGGAAGCCTTCGAGAAAGCGCATGAAGTCCAAAGGGCCTATGGTGCATATCAATGACAAACCAATGGCGGAATCGACGGAGTAGCGTCCACCTACCCAGTTCCAAAAACCAAACATATTGGAGGTATCAATGCCGAATGCCGCAACTTCTTCCGCGTTGGTCGATACCGCGACGAAGTGTTTGGCAATCGCGGATTCATCCCCGTCGAATTGCTCGAGAAGCCAACGGCGTGCGGCATGGGCATTAGCCAGGGTTTCCTGTGTGGTGAAGGTCTTGGAGGCAATGATGAACAGCGTGGAGCCGGCATCTAGTCCGTCTAAGGTCTGAGCAAGGTCTGCTGGATCCACATTGGAGACAAACTCCGCGGAAATACCTGCTACTTCATAGCTGCGTAGAGCTTGTGCGGCCATGGCGGGGCCCAGGTCGGAGCCTCCGATGCCAATATTGACGACCTTTTTAATGGTGTGGCCGGTATGACCCAGCCACTTGCCGGAGCGTAGAGCAGTAGCAAAATCGCGCATGCGGCCGAGTACTTCGTGGACATCAGCGGCCACGTCCTGGTCATCGACTACCAAGTCATCTTCGACCGGGATGCGCAACGCCGTGTGCAAAACCGCTCGGTCTTCGGTGGTGTTGATGTGCTTGCCGGCAAACATATCCGCACGGCGTTGTTCTACTCCTGCTTGCTGGGCGAGTTCTACTAGCGCGGATAGTACCTCGGCATCGATGAGGTTTTTCGAAAGGTCGACGTGCAGTCCTGCTGCGTCGAAGGTCAAAGCTTCGGCGCGGTTGGCATCGTCAGCAAAAAGCTGTCGTAGCGTCGTGTCCTTCTTCGCCGTAAAAAGCTGCTGAAGCTGTGCCCATGCAGGCTGTTGCGTGATATCCATGATTGACCTTTCAATGACCAGCGCTGAAGTAGTAAATTGAGCTACCTCTAAATTAGCCAAAATATTGCTTTGAGGCGGAAAATAGCAACGGCTTCTCCACAAAATATGTGAAGAAGCCGGAAATAACTTTTAAAGCGACGTTGTGGCGCGTGTTTGAATTACAAAACCATGGCGGCAATCCAGCCGGCGATCAGCAGCGGAATGTTGTAGTGAATAAACGTTGGAATAACCGAGTCATGGATGTGGTCGTGCTGGCCATCCGCGTTAAGGCCAGCTGTCGAGCCCAACGTCGAGTCCGAAGCCGGGGAGCCGGCATCACCCAAAGCACCTGCGGTGCCGATGATGGCAACAGTAGCCATCGTCGAAAAGCCAAGCGATAGGCACAAAGGGACGAAAATGACGGTGATAATCGGCAGCGTGGAAAAAGACGAGCCAATGCCCATGGTGACCACAAGACCTACGATTAACATCGCTGCGGCTGCCGCGGCTTGGTTTTCGCCGAAGACAGAGGACACGCCTTCGACAAGCGATTCGACCTCACCGGTTTCGGTCATGACTGCGGCAAAGCCCTGCGCGGTGATCATGATGAAACCAATCAGTGCCATCATGCGCATGCCGGAGGAAAAGACATCATCGGCCTTGTTCCATTCCACGGCACCGGTAAGCAGCAAGATAGCAAGGCCCACCAAGGCACCAACCAGAAGGCCATCGGCTTCAAAATCGAGTGCTTGCATAATGACCTGCACGGCGAAGGTGGCAACGATGGCGATTAGTGCTACCCACACCTTGTAGGTAGAAATATTTTGGCCAGTAGGCTCTTCTGCCAGCGGACGGTCTTCGTAGACACGGGGCTTGCGGTAGCTGATGAAAACCGCGATGAGCAGACCAGCGAGCATCCCCACAGCGGGAATGGCCATGACCTGCATGATATTGATGCCGGAGGTGTCCAAACCGGCTTCATTAATATTAAACAGCAAGATGTCGTTCAAGAAGATGGAACCAAAGCCCACCGGAACGAACATGTAGGTGGTGACCAAGCCGAACGTCAATACAGAAGCAATCAGACGGCGGTCGATGCCTAGCTTATTAAATACCGTCAAAAGTGGCGGAACAATCAGCGGGATGAATGCAATGTGGACGGGGATGACGTTCTGGCTCATGATCGCCATCGCCAGCAAGCCAATGATGATGAGGTACTTGGTGGTGGTCACGGCCTTTTGGTTGGCTGTATGGATGATGGGGTCTTCTGGTTCATCAGAGTCACCGGAGCCTCCGGAGCCTCCGGCGCCGACGGTTGCTGGCTGGTTGCTCGGTGCTTTATTAGCGTTGACGCGGGCAAGCAACAGGTTGGCCAGGATTTGTGGCAAGCCAGTGGATGCCACTCCCATGGCAAATGCGCCGAGTAGGGCGTAGCTCAGCGCAATCTTGGCGCCGCCACCTAAACCTTCTTGAAATGCGAGCATGGTGCCATCCAGCCCGAGGCCTGCGAGCAGACCTCCGACGAGGCCACCCAAAAACATTGCGACGACGACATGCACGCGCACTAGGGCCAGCACAAGCATGACCACGACAGCAATTAAGACAGCATTCATACTTAAACAGGGTATTAGCAGCAACCTTTTATAAAAAATTATAATTGGCTGTACAAAAGTGATTCTCGTCCCAGCTCAGCGGAGCAATATCTCACAAGACCGTGAGCCACACGCTTTCTGGGACGGCAAAAGAGCTTCCGTGCTGGTCGATGCACTTTGTGACGGCTCGTGCCGAACTGTGATGGCTCGTGCCGAACTGTGATGGCTGGTGCAGCAGAGCTTGGCGATGACAATAAAGCCCGGAAGCTTTCAGTATTAGCCGAGCTTGCCGCGGCCCATGCGCAGCAGAGCAGAGGCGATTGCTGGACCTTCTTCGCCTAATTCATCCCGGAACTGATTGAGGATAGAGATCTCACGGGTGTGCACCAAGCGCGTGCCGCCGGAGCCCATGCGGGTCTTGCCAATAGCTTGAGAGACTTTAGTCCGGCGCTTGATGGCATCTAGAATGGTGCGATCCATGCGGTTGATCTCTTCGCGATACTTCTGAATCTCGGCATCAGATAATGGATCATCGGTGCCCGAGGGCATGCGGATATCCGCGTTATTTCCGCCATCGCCTAACTGCAAGTCTTCTCCCATGAGTTCGTCCTGGGACTGCTTATTGCTAGCATCAGTGCGGCCAGATTCAGAAGAGTTGTCCATAACTACATCATTCTGCCACTAAGTAGGGGAAACCGAAATCACTGACCCGTGCTTAAAGGGCATAAGTGGTTGTGGCAAGCGGTGTCCGAGGCACCGGGTAGGTTGGAGGGTATTATGCGCAGCGAATCAAATAACCAAGACGAACACCAGTCACACAACTTTGACCAGCTTCCTTTTCCACCTTTAGAGCCTGAGCCAGAGTTTGCCCCACCAGAAGAAGCAGATCTGCCACCCGAAGATGCGTTTGACCTGTTTCGGGATTCTTGGATGGGTCAGACGACTACACCGCAGCAGCGAAACCCCTTCGCGCCTTCGCATGAATCGTCCTCCAATCCGTTTGCGGCAGGCCGTGGGCAATCGGCACCCTCGCCATTTCAGGCGCGGGCCAATCAGGAAAGCTCCTACCGAAACCGGCCACAGCTCAACGTGAACGAAGATAAGTTGGTTGAAGGTCTCAACCCACAACAGGTCGAAGCAGTTCAGCACACTGGTTCGCCCTTGTTGATTATTGCCGGTGCAGGTTCGGGTAAAACTGCGGTGCTAACTCGCCGCATTGCTTATCTCATGGGCACCAGGGGAGTAGCGCCGTGGGAAATCTTGGCTATTACCTTTACCAATAAGGCCGCCGCGGAAATGAAAGAGCGCGTGGGGCAATTAGTAGGACCCGTGGCAGAGCGGATGTGGGTGGCCACATTCCACTCAATCTGCGTGCGGATTCTGCGCCAGCAAGCCCAATTAGTCCCCGGTTTGAATACGAACTTCACCATTTATGACGGCGATGATTCCCGCCGTTTGCTGACGATGATCGCTAAAGACATGCAGCTGGATATTAAAAAGTTCACCTCGCGCGTGCTGGCCAACCAGATCTCGAATCACAAAAATGAGCTGACCTCGCCGGATACGGCCTTGGCAGAAGCTGAGAAGACGAAAAATCCCTTCGAACTCACCGTCGCGCGGGTATTTGCGGAATATCAGCGTCGTCTCCGCGCGGCCAATGCAGTAGATTTTGATGACCTCATTGGGGAAGTAGTGCGCATCTTCGTGCAACACCCGCAGGTCGTTGAGTTCTACCGTCGCCGATTCAAACACGTGCTCATTGACGAGTATCAGGATACAAACCACGCCCAGTATTCCTTGGTCGCAGCCTTAGTCGGCGACGACCGAGAAAACGGCCCGGAGCTGTGCGTGGTGGGTGACTCGGACCAGTCGATTTATGCATTCCGTGGCGCGACCATCCGCAATATTGAGGACTTCGAGCGTGACTACCCAGGTGCACGGACGATTTTGCTGGAGCAAAACTACCGCTCCACCCAAACCATTTTGAGTGCCGCCAACGCGGTGATCGCACAAAATGAAAACCGTCGCAAGAAAAACCTCTGGACGGACCACGGCGAAGGCGAAAAGGTCATTGGCTATGTAGCTGATAACGAGCACGATGAAGCGCGCTTTATTGCCTCAGAAATCGACGCTTTGGCGGATAAGGGACGCAACTATTCCGATCTCGCGATCATGTACCGCACCAATAACGCTTCGCGTGCTTTGGAAGATATCTTTGTGCGCTCAGGCATTCCGTACAAGGTCGTTGGCGGAACCAGGTTTTACGAGCGCCGCGAAATTCGTGACATCATCGCATATCTGCGGATCATGGATAACCCAGATGATTCAGTAAGTCTGCGCCGGATTATTAACGTGCCTAAGCGTGCCATCGGCGATAAGGCTCAGGCGCAGATTGCCACGCATGCCGATAACCTCAATATCAGCTTTGGTAAGGCACTCTATTTTGCCGAACAGGGAGAAGTCCCAGGGTTGGGGACCCGTGCTGTAAATGCGGTGACCAAATTCAACGACATGATGTCTGGAATCCGGGAGCAGATTCCCGCGATGATAAATGATGTCACTAAACAGCCAGACTTGGGTGAATTAGTCAGCGCTATTTTGGATGCCACCGGCTATAAAGCGGAATTGGAAGCATCTAATGACCCACAAGATGGAGCGCGTTTAGACAACCTCAACGAATTGGTTTCGGTGGCACGTGAATTTTCTTCCGAAGCAGCGAACCAATTGGCTTTTGACGGATCTGATTCAGATATTGAGGTTGCCCCTGAACTTAGTGAGGGAGAGGCTGCACCGGGTTCACTGCAGGCCTTCTTGGAGAAGGTTTCTTTGGTTGCTGATGCAGATCAGATTCCTGAAAATGAATCCGGCGTGGTCACCCTGATGACTTTGCACACTGCGAAAGGCTTGGAATTCCCGGTTGTATTCCTCACCGGTTGGGAGGAGGGACAGTTCCCACACATGCGCTCCCTCGGTGACCCGAAGGAGCTCAGTGAGGAACGCCGCTTGGCGTATGTAGGAATTACTCGTGCCCGTGAAGAGCTTTACCTCACTCGTGCGATTCTTCGTTCATCGTGGGGTAATCCCATGACGAATCCGGCCAGCCGCTTCCTCGGCGAGATCCCGGAGGATCTCATCGACTGGCGCCGCGAAGAACCGCAAAGCTCAATGGGCTCAGCGTGGGACTACGATGATTCCTATTCTTATGGTCGTTCTTATGACTCGAGCTGGTCCGGCTGGGGCCGTAGTTCACGCTCCGCCGCGACATCCCCTTCGCAGCGAACTCGCTCTTCTAAGGCTTCGGAAAGCTCGATGTCCAAGAACAAGAATTTGGATTTAGTTGTAGGCGACCGCGTCAACCACGCCAAATATGGCCTGGGCACAGTCATCGCTGCCGATGGTTCAGGTCTGCGATCGACTGTAACCATCGACTTTGGTTCCGCAGGCAAGGTCAGGCTCATGCTCGTGGGCGGCCTGCCTATGGAAAAACTCTAGGAAACTAGAAGTAGATTCCGTTACCTGCAAACCATGGCTTCGGGTCGGTGGCGTTCGCGCCGTCCGGCCAAATCTCGAAGTGTAGGTGCGGTCCAGTAGATTGACCTTCGCTACCGATAGAGGCAATCTGCTGTCCTGCGGTCACACGCTCGCCAACACCGACGAGCAAGGATGAAGCCTGCATGTGTCCGTAGACGGAGATAGAGCCGTCATCGTGCTTGATGCGGATCCAGTTGCCGTAGCCCTGCGCTGGCCCGGATGAGATAACTTCACCGTCCATGACCGCGTAGATCGGAGTGCCAATGGGGTTGGCGATATCGATGCCGTTGTGAGTTGTTCCCCAACGTGAACCATAGGTTGACGACAGCTTTCCTGAGGTTGGGAAGACGACTGTGCGTCCATCAGGAGTGCTGCCGCGCTGTGGAGACAGTTGAGAGGGCTGGGAAGGAGCGAACTGCTCTGCTAGCCCAGGAATCGTGCTTGGGTCTAAGACAATGGAGACACCGTAGTCGGTGCGCTCGATTGTGGGGACTGCACCGTTGTTAACAATGCCGTCCAAACTGCTAAATAACCCAATTGCTGCGTTGATTAGCTCGGGATTATCAACATGGTTTACTTGCGCTTCGGAAGAACCTTCCGCGAGACTGACGCTGAGCGCCGAGGTGTCTGCAGTGGCAGCCGAGACCGTGGCAAGGCCGATGCCTGAGGCAGCAACTATTGCCAGTGCAGTTTTGGCTGCGCGTGGAATGCGCTTCATAGATTCGATCCTTTGCTAAACGCTGTACATCAGTGTTTGGTTTAGCCACAGTAATCAGCAGCGCAATAAAACTGGCTCAGCTTGGTCTAGAAAACCAAGAAAGAGTGTCGTTACATAGCTGTGATTGTGTTGTAGCAACGTTGTTAAAGCTATCGGTAGTTGGGTGACCGCGCAATGAGGATTCGAGCGATCATGGCAGTCTATTTTCGATAAATCATCGAACGTCCCAGCATGTTACGTATGTGACTAATGTGATTAAAGTGGCGAATGTAAACTAGCGGTTCAATCTCTGGGGGTGTCGGACGGGGGTGGGATTTGAGGGGGTGCTAGGTAATCCCCGGCGTGCCTAAAATACGGTTTCTGCCATTGCAGGGTAAGTTGCTGCGTTTGGCATTTTAGGTAATTGCCTCTTTCGAATGTCTAAAGCTGAGCCTATTTGGACGTATGGTGTGGACATTAAAAGTGCATTAATCGTGCGTCATCGGTAGGTCTGCTCGCATATGCCGCGAATCGGTCGCCTAGGGCCCTGGCCAGCCTTGGGTACAGGAATGGGTAATTCTGCGCTTAGTAGGGCAGTGGGCGGTAAGTGGGGCGCTGTAGGGCCTTGCTTTAACTGTCCGGGGGCCACTGGCCGGAAGGTGGCTATCTATCGGATAAAACGAGACCGGGTGCCTACTGGCAGCAAATGCTAGTAGGCACCCGGTCTCGGAAGTTTATAGAGTTTAAGGAATTAAGATACCGATACGCCGCGCTCTTCGAGCCATGGTACTGGGTCAACTGCGGTGTTGCCGTCTGGGTAGACCTCGAAGTGCAAGTGGGATCCGGTGGAGAAGCCAAGGTTGCCCATGCCTGCAATCTTTTGGCCAGCGTGAACAGTCTCGCCAACGGAAACATCAAGAGTTTCCATGTGTCCGTAAACCGTGATGGTTCCGTCTTCGTGCTTGATGCGGATCCAGTTGCCGAATCCAGATGCAGGACCGGAGTCGATGACGATACCGTCCATGGCTGCCAAGATTGGGGTGCCATTCGCATTGGCAATGTCGATGCCCTTGTGGAATGAGCCCCAGCGAGGTTCAAATCCTGAGGTGAATGTGCCTTCCGCGGGGCGGACGACGGATGGGGCGCGGGCTGCTTCGTCTGCTGCTGCGCGAGCCTGGGATGCCTGGATTGCAGTGTTGAGCTGTTCGGAGAGGTTTTGAACCGGCTTGGTTTCTGCAACGGTCAGGATCTGCGGGGTGGTGGCGACTGCGCCATCAATCTGGGACTGGATGTCCCCAGATACCTGGTCAAGCGGGGAAGTCTTGCTTACTTGCTTGAAATCAGTGGTCTGAGTTTTAACCGAGTCCACAGGAGTATTTTGTACCTGGGCTGCAGCTGCTCCGCCAACGCCAGCAGTAGAAACCGCGCCTGCAGCAACGGTTACTAAAGCAATGCGTCCCTTAGCTGTCTGTGCGATGTTCACCTTGCGGTGACGTCCAACGCCAGAGCGCTGAGAAATGCTTTGCATGAATACTTTCTTCCCTTTGATGTTTCACTCCTGGAGCGTGTGCATCTCTCGGATGCGAGAGGGTGTCACGTTGAACCCTTGCTCTTTATCGGATTGTGACCTTACTGTTACCAACGAGAGGTAACAATAGCGTCTCAAAGGTACTCGGGCAAGCTCTTTTTGGCCTTTGATTGAACCTGGCTTCATTTTCTACTCGGTTCATTTTAGAACAATGTCCGTTAGTCCAGTTCACGCGTTTATCGAATTGAGATTCGGCGAGAAAAATTCTTTGCAAAATTAATTGTGATTACCGACTCTTTCGCGGTTTTAGGCTTTCTGAGGCGGAAAATTTTGGAATCAATGTCGCCAAAAATGAGATTCTAAAGACCGTGTTTATAGCGTGACGTGAACTGAAAATAGCGATGAGAACTGAGCCTAAAAACTTAATCTTATTCCTTATATATAGGCGTACTTTGAACCTGCTGCAAAACTTGAGGGTATCTTCGCTGATCGAAACTGAAGAGCGTGTGGTGGCTGAGCGCTAGAGCTAGCCTGGAACTTAGCTGAGAGTCGGGGTGCCAACGCTAAAAAGGGGAGAAATCGTGGCAAGGTGTATATCCGATGAGCAAAAACACTAGCCCCCAATCTCGGTCGAGTTCAGGCCCGCGTAATTCAACGCGCAGCCGTGGAAGAGCTCGGAGCAGTTCGCCGTCTGCTGCACGTGTTGCGAAGACGGTAGGGAATGGCGCCAAAGAGCGTCGTTCCAATGGCCCGGTGACGTGGCGTTCACGTCTACGGCGGATGTTTTTTGTCGTGGCCGTTCCAAATCTTGTCGCCTTCTTTTCGCTCGTTGCTATCGCGCTGGCAACGGTATTGCTAACGAGTTCGCCAATGGCGTGGTTGCCTACAGCAATTGCGCAGTCTTGGATGGTGACGAATCTAGCGCCAGTAGTGACTTCGGATATCGTCGTCTCAGCTCTACCTTTTCTTCCGGCGCTGATTTTGGGATGGCTAGTAGCGGCTAATGTTCATCGCGCTGTCAAGGATAAAGTCAGCGTGAATGATCTACTCGCGCTTTTAGCCTGCGTTGTAGTAATACCGATTGTCTTAATATTCGTCGCTTGGTTCATGCTGTGGGACGCTTCGCAGGTTTATGAGGTTTCACCGCCTCCACTTGCGCAGGCGATTATCCGTGCGGTAGCTCTACATCTAACGGCGTTCGCGATTGGCATGGGGCCACGTTTGTGGCGTGCTTTAGCGCGTCGCTACAAGGTTCCACGCGTCGTAGTGGATGGCGTGGTTCATGCAGTGCTCGCACTGTTAGCACTTTTTGCAGCGTCGGCTTTCGTCCTGCTCGTCGCGCTGATCGTTAACTGGAAAAACCAAGCGGCTATTTTGGATGGTTTTCCGCAATTGACGGGATTCGCACTCTTCGCACTGATCGGTTTGTCCGTTCTCTATCTTCCGAACCTGCTTATTGGCGTGGCTGGGATTCTATTGGGGGCTGAGTTTCACATTGGTGATGCCAGCGTCAGTCTTTTCAGCGTTCACTTGGTTCCACTTCCACCGCTGCCGCTGCTGGGGGCTGTCCCTGGTTCGGCATCCTCATGGGCAATCGGACTACTCCTTCTAACGGCTGTAGCTTTTGCATTTGTTGCGCTTCGCCAGCGTCCTAGCTTTGTGCAGTCACTTGTTGTGGGCGTAGCGATGGGAGTGCTCGTCCTTCTCTTTGGTTATTTCATCACCGGTGAGCTTGGTTATTATGAATCGGTCGGGCCAATGCTATTCATCGCTGCGGGATTGGCAGTTGTATGGGGCTGCGGCATCAACCTGGCTGTAGCTACCGGAATCATGCTCAAAGAGCGCCGAGACAATGAACCAGATGAATCTGCTGTTGAGGAATCTTCGTCTGCATCTGTTTCCTCTCAAGATGCTCCAGAAGGTGAAGATGGTCAGGAGCATGAGACCAGTGAAGAAGCAGAATTAGGTTCCTCGGCGAACGAAGACTACATTGACGGCGAGTTGGAAGAGAACCCCGATGATGCGGCTGAGGAGCAAGGCACCACCGAAGATTCTGAACCTCAGGATTTAACCAGCGTGGAGGAAGAATCTGCCGAAGCCGAACCAGAAGAAACTGACGTGCCCGACGAAGACCGAACGACCATTGATGCCGAGGATGGTCAGTCCTCGGAGAATCTAGATCAGGTAGGCGCGGAGTCGGAATACGCAGATGAATCCATTGATATCAATGAAGAAGCGACGGAACTCGAAGAATCCGAAGAGCCTGAAGTAGAGGTCATTGACGCAGCGGATGTTCAAACTGATTCGGTGGACCCTGTAGAGCAGCAACCCCAAGATAATAAGGAAGAGAATGGGGAAGAGATCGGGAAGTCGCAGAAAAATTCTGATGATTAATCCAGGCGTTTTCTTTAATCCCACACTCGGGGGAATAAACGGCCGCATGGTTTCGACCTAGTTAGGGCTACAGACTAGTCTTTAACACGTGACTGAATCGCCTTCGCAAGCATTGAAAGCAACAGCCCCGCTAGAAGTAGTGGTGCTTGTTTCTGGAACTGGATCTCTGCTGCAAAATATCATCGACAACCAAGACAATTCTTATCGGGTTATCAAGGTGGTCGCAGATAAGCCTTGCCCGGGGATTGAGCGAGCCCAAGATGCAGGCATCCCAGCAGAAGTTGTGCCTTTAGGCGCAGACCGAGCGCAGTGGAATAAAGACCTCGTCGAAGCAGTTGGCGCCGCCGATATCGTGGTGTCCGCCGGATTTATGAAAATCCTTGGTGCTGAATTTCTGGCTAGCTTTGAAGGCCGCACTATCAATACGCATCCCGCACTTTTGCCGTCCTTTCCGGGCGCGCACGGTGTCCGGGATGCGTTGGCTTATGGCGTGAAAGTCACCGGCTCTACGGTCCACTTCGTGGACGCAGGAGTTGATACCGGCCGCATCATCGCGCAACGGGCAATCACGATTGAGCCAGAAGATGATGAGGCAAGCTTGCATGAGCGCATCAAGAGCGTTGAACGTGAGCTTATCGTGCAGGTCTTACGCGCAGCGCATGTTCAAGACCAGCAGCTTATTATTGAGATTTAAACCAGATTTCCCACAGTCAGGAAGGCAAGGCTTTCATCCATGAGTGATGACCGCAAGCAGATCAAACGCGCACTAATTAGCGTGTATGACAAGACTGGGCTCGAAGAGCTCGCTCGCACGCTTGATAGCGCAGGCGTAGAGATTGTGTCCACAGGTTCCACGGCCGCCAAGATTGCTGATCTTGGCATTAATGTCACTCCAGTTGAAGCCCTCACGGGATTCCCAGAGTGCCTCGAGGGCCGCGTGAAGACTTTGCACCCTCGCGTGCACGCAGGTATTTTGGCTGATACTCGCAAGCCAGATCACCTCAATCAGTTGGAAGAACTCGAGGTTGAGCCCTTCCAACTGGTCGTCGTAAACCTTTACCCATTCCGTGAAACTGTTGCTTCTGGCGCAGACTTTGATGGTTGCGTAGAGCAAATTGATATCGGCGGTCCTTCCATGGTCCGTGCGGCAGCAAAGAACCACCCTTCAGTTGCAGTCGTTGTGGATCCTGCGCGCTATGGTGACATCGCCGAGGCAGTTGCGCAGGGTGGATTTGATCTGGCGCAGCGTCGTCAGCTGGCTGCGACTGCCTTTAAGCACACGGCAGACTATGACGTTGCAGTATCTGGTTGGTTCGCAGAGCAGCTTGCCGATGTCTCCTCTGTTTCCGCAGCAACTGACCTAGAAGGGGAGGCTCTGCGCTACGGAGAGAACCCTCACCAGAAGGCTTCTGTCGTTCGCGAGGGCAATACCGGTGTGGCAAATGCGAAGCAGCTGCACGGTAAGGAAATGAGCTACAACAACTACCAGGACGCGGATGCCGCATGGCGCGCTGCTTGGGATCATGAACGTCCATGTGTAGCAATTATTAAGCACGCTAACCCTTGCGGTATCGCTGTTTCTGATGAGTCCATCGCAGCAGCACACGCAGCGGCACACGCCTGTGACCCAATGTCCGCTTTCGGTGGCGTTATTGCGGTCAACCGCGAAGTCACCAAGGAAATGGCAACCCAGGTTGCTGACATCTTCACCGAGGTCATCATCGCACCGTCCTACGAAGATGGTGCCGTCGAGATTTTGCAGGGCAAGAAGAATATTCGCATCCTTGTTGCTGAGCATGAAGTACCAGCAGTAGAGGTCAAAGAAATCTCTGGTGGCCGTCTGCTGCAGGAAGCAGACGTTTACCAGGCTGAGGGCGATAAGGCTTCGACTTGGACTTTGGCTGCCGGCGAAGCTGCATCCGAGGAAAAACTCGCGGAGCTGGAATTCGCTTGGCGCGCAGTACGCTCGGTAAAGTCCAACGCCATCTTGTTGGCGCATGAAGGTGCAACCGTTGGCGTGGGTATGGGCCAGGTCAACCGCGTTGATTCGGCGAAGTTGGCTGTTGACCGCGCGAATACTTTGGCTGATTCCGCAGAGCGTGCTCGCGGTTCCGTCGCAGCATCGGATGCGTTCTTCCCATTCGCCGATGGCTTGCAGGTGCTTATCGATGCCGGCGTTTCCGCCGTTGTCCAGCCCGGCGGCTCCATCCGCGATGAAGAAGTTATTGCTGCTGCTGAAGCAGCCGGTATCACCATGTACTTCACTGGCACCCGCCACTTCGCGCACTAAATCTTTTCCCCACTTCGTTCCGGGAAAGACTTGGTGCGTAGAAAGCAAATAGAGAACTGAGGGCCTGTCCGATCGCAAGCATTGTGCGTGATGGACAGGCCCTCGGTAGTTTTAGGCGTCGATATTCTCGTTGTCGTTCTTGAGCCATGGCGCGATAACCTGGCCGGAATTCTTCAAATCCTCAATGGTGCGGGTGCCCATGAGCAACATCGCATTACGGACCTCTTCAGCGAGCAGGTCAATCACCTTGTCCACGCCTTCTTCACCACCGGCCATCAGGCCATAGAGGTAAGCGCGGCCGATAAGCACGAAGTCAGCGCCCAAGCCAAGAGCCGCGACGATATCGGAGCCAGACATCACGCCCGAGTCCAAAATGATTTCTACACCGGGACCGGCTTCCTTGCGCACCTCGGTCAGCGCCTGGATAGAAACCGGGCTGCGGTCCAATTGGCGGCCACCGTGGTTGGACACAATCAGGCCATCAGCGCCAGCATCTAATGCGCGGCGCGTATCTTCTGCAGTCAGAATTCCTTTAACAAGCAACCGGCCTGGCCAAATTGAGCGAATCCACTCTAAGTCCTCAATGGAAAGCGACGGGTCAAACATAGCGTTGATCAGCGTTGGAAGATCAGAAGCGGTATTGGTCAAAGACGCGAAGGTCAGCGGATCTGTGGTCAGGAAATTAAACCACCACTCCGGACGGTAAGACGCGTCCAGTACGGTCTTTGCCGTGAGCTGTGGGGGAATAGTCATGCCGTTGCGGACATCACGCAGGCGCTGTCCAGCGACTGGCGTATCCACGGTGACCAGCAAGGTATCGAAACCCTCATTTTGTGCGCGCTCCAGCAAATCCCTTGATGCCTCACGGTCTTTCCACAAGTAGAGCTGGAACCAGCGGCGTCCACTACCGTCTTTGGAGTTCTTGGATTTTTCAGATGCTTGAGCTACTTCCTCGATGGAGCGGGTACCCATGGTTGATAGTGAGAATGGAATACCCGCCTTGGCAGCAGACGCAGCGCCGGCATCCTCGCCCTCGGAATGCATGAATCGGGTAAACCCAGTTGGGGCAATACCGAATGGTAGGGAGGAGGGGCCACCAGCAATCGTGGTGGACAGGTCTACCTCTGGCGTGGAATGCAGAATCTTAGGGATCAGTTCAATCTCATTGAAGAGCTTCCGGCTGCGGTTAAGAGTCGTTTCGCTCTGCGCTGCGCCGTCGACGTAATCAAACGCTGGGGTAGGGGTGCGACGTTTCGCAATTTTGCGAATATCCCACACGTTGCCCACTGCTGCCAGGCGTGCGGCGCGGCGATCGAGGGTGGGAGCTTTGAACTTCATCAGCGGAAGAATTTCTTTGATTTGAGGTAATTGGTGCTTAAGGCGTGCCATGAGTAGGAATATCCCTTCGGTTTTCTGTCAGCAGGAGCTTGAGTGTTTAATGAATCTTTCGCGGTGCGATTGCGTACGCAAAGATAGAAAGAATGCAGCACGCAGAGAGGTACAGCGCGGGCAGCAATAAGGTTCCTTGGAGTCCAAGAAGCCAGGTCAAAATCAGTGGAGTGAAACCGGCAACGATCGCGCCATTGAGCTCACGCGCCAGGGCAATCCCACTAAAGCGTTCGCGCGGTGGGAAAAGTCCAGCGAGGAACGAGCCTTGTCCGCCTGAGGTAAAGGCGATGACAAAAGCGTAGCCCGCTGCAACAGCTAGGCCACCTGTCCAGGCATTGCCTGATGCCAGTCCCATGAGGATGGGATAGGCCAAAATAGCACCCATGACAGAACCGAAAGCCACTGTTTTACCAGCTCCGAAGCGGTCAGCAGCCCAACCACCGATTGGCGTAGTGAATACACCGACCAGCGAACCAATGGTCACTGCAGTGAGCGCTGCGGCGCGACCCAAGCCCACTTCGGGGGATGTCATGAGCGAAATAGCGAAGACAGCCAAACCGTAGTTGATGGCGTTGTGGCCCGTCATTGCAAGGAAGCCCACGATTAGCGGGCGCTGATGATGGCGGAGCAGCAAAACGATTGGAGTCTTTTGCTTCTCGCCGCGCTCTGCAGCCTTGCTTTGTGCTTCCAGGTACTCAGGAGTTTCTTCGAGCTTGCGGCGAATAAAGATCGCGACGGCAAAGAGAACTACAGAAACCAAGAAAGGTCCGCGCCATGCCCACGCCAGCAGTGCTTCATCACCAGCAGAAGACGCAATGAGGAATGCAACCGTTGCCAAAGCAATACCCGCGGGCGGGGTGGCGAGCACCAAAGAGGTGAGAAGGCCACGGCGCTGCGGCGGCGCGAACTCGGCGACAATCGTCATAGCGCCAGATAGCTCAGCGCCAGCGCCCATTCCCTGAAGCAGTCGAAGCAGCACCAGCAAGATGGGTGCTAGCGTGCCGATGGCCGCAGCAGTTGGCAACAGTCCAATACCAACGGTGGCAAGACCCATAACAATGATAGTCAGAAGCATTGCCGGTCGACGGCCATAGCGGTCACCGAGGTGGCCGACGAGGACGCCGCCGAGTGGACGTGCGATAAAGCCGACCGCGAATGTCGCGAACGCTGCCAGGGTAGCGCCCGCGCCGACATCAGCGAAGAACAAGGGAGCGATGACCAAGCCTGAGGCAGCGCCGTAAAGGGCGTAGTCATACCACTCGATGAGGGTGCCGGATACCGCGGCGATAAGAGCACGCCGTGAGCCGACGCTCATCTTCACCGGCTTCGAGGACGCTTTGGTAGAGGTATCAATCGGCGAGTCACTTCGTGAACCCGCTCCTGGTATCTGGTTAGTGTCCATGAAAGATATTTCTACCATCGTGTTATAGAATTCACAATATGCATGAACAAGATTCATCCTCACAGGCGCCGAAATCCGGTCCGATTGGCCCCCGATTAGTAGAAGAGCTGCGCAACTTGATTGTTACGGGCGAGGTGGCACCGGGAGAAGTGTTGGCGGAGCTTCGAGTCGCAGAGAGATTTGGAATCTCTAAAACCCCAGTGCGCGAGGCACTGCACCTGCTTGCTGCGGAAGGGCTTATTACTGTCTTGCCGAAGAAGGGTTATTTGGTACGACCCATGACGAGTCAGGATCTCCGTGAAGTCACGGATGTGCGCATGCTGCTTGAACCGCATGCCGCGAGTGAGGCAGCGCGTTTGGCGGATGGTGAGGCTGTCGCACGGATGAAGGCACTAGTGGATCTGCAGCGCGAGGCATCGGAAACCGATCCAGTCAAGGCGATGCACTATGCCCGTGAATTCCACGGTGCAATAGCGGTGGCCTCTCGGAATAGTCGAATCAGTGCGCAACTACTGCGCTGCTTTGATGAAACGGCGCGGGCGCATTATGTAATCCCCGAATTACAAGCGCATATGCACAACGATGATGAACTTGCTGAGCATGAAGCAATCATGGATGCCATCTCTAGGGGAGACGCGGAGGCAGCGCTCGAAGCGACGAAGAAGCACTTGCGCACCATTCGTTCAGTTACCACGCAGCGCTTGGAACGCGGTTCTGCCCTCTGGCAGTAGGCCCTGCTAGTCTTTCTTCGCTTCTTTGGCAGCAATCATGTCTAGCGTTGCCTGCTCACGGTCATCTGGGAAATCGGCTTGGAGCACGCGCAACGCGGCATCGGCAAGCACGACTGCGGTCGACGGAAGCTCTGAATCCGAATGTTGAAACGGAGGGGTACCGTTATTCTCCCGCATCTCCATGGCGGAGAGCGCGAGGTGGAAAGGCAGATCAGTGCGCGGATCCTCAGGTCCTACGATTTCGGCCGCAGTATCACTGAAAGTTTTCTGTAGCTGCGCGCGCTGATCATGAAAATCATCAAAATCAGCGGAGTTGGCAACAGGCAATTGGTAAAGGCGGCCAACATTCCAGCCGCTGGTAAGCAAAAGACGTGCTTCGGCCGCAACCAAGGCCCACAGGCGCAACTCTGGTGAAGACTTGGAGCTCGCTAATTCATCAGCCAACTCAATGGAAGGTTCGATGGTGGACTTTAGCAGCGTGAGAAAGATTTCCGTCTTCGAGGGGAAATGGTAATACAGCGATGCCTGTCGGATGCCAACAGCTTCCGCGATCTGATGCGTGGAGGTATTGGCAAAGCCCTGGGTGGTAAATAACTCCGAGGAAGCATCCAAGATTTCCTCGCGCGCGGTGCTACCGCGTCGGCGAGGGCTATTTTTGCGAGGGCGTCCAACCGCACCAGCCATAAAACCAATTCCTCCTTATATAAAGCACATTCAAATATACGACATTAAAGCCCTGCTTGAGGCTAATTTAGATTTTGCGCGCTAGATATTTCCTGCGAAGCCGGTGCTTCTTGCGAGTAGCGCGCGGAGATTGCTGCAAAGGTCTGTGCAACGAGGCGGCATGCAGCACCATAGGCCGTGCGGTCAAGTGAGGGAAGATTGTCTAACGTGGTGCTGTGGCCATCCATGTTAGCCAGCCAGCGGCGCATCGCGATGCTCACCGCAGTCTCCCAAGCCGCGGCCAAAGACTGTGACTCCGACGGGCTGAGCAACTGCCTTTCGATGGCAATCTCTAATCTGTCCAGCGTTGGTCGCGGAGAGGGTGCAGCCCACCGGGCAATGCCTGCAATGGGAGCAAGTAGATAAGACTCGATATCGACTTCGCTGTCAGGGTCAGGCAAGCCATTGACGACCTTGAGCGCTGGTGGGCGCAGGCTTAAGGCTTCATCGAGAAGCTGTTGCTCTCCACCGATGCCCACTGGGTATCCGGCATCCACCCGCCACGCCAGAAATTCTTCCTCGGCCTGGCGACCCTGCAGGCCCACTGATTCCAAAATCTCAAGCAGCTGCTCATCCTCGCCGAGCCATGTAATCGGCATGGAAGGAATAGCATCCCCGCGGCTAACTGCTCCTGTAAGACGAACCGGGCTGGCAATAGCAGGGGAGCGAACAACATCACTAACTAGGCGTGAGAACCACGCAGTCAGTTCCGTCTCGCTTTCTCGGTGGCGAAGGGCATTGCGCAAAAGATCTTGAGCTTCAGATAAAATCCCGCGGGCAGCGGCGGTGGACTCACACCGATTGGCCTGTAAGGCAAGTTCCCGCAACGATGAGTGCAGCATGGCCGTCCTTCCTGCATTAAAGCGGTGGGGAGAAGTTTTCCTACTTTAGCGTACCCGGTGCCCAATCATAGGGGAAACAAAAGGCCCCTGGTCTCTTTCACCAGTTACATGGTGGAAGAGACCAGGGGCCAATTTATACTTTTACCGTTCACACTTTATGCCAACGGCAAAAGTGCGCTGTTGAAACCCGGCTACTAATTAGCGGGTGGTGAACGGCAGGAGAGCCATTTCGCGAGCGTTCTTTACCGCGGTAGCAACCTGACGCTGCTGCTGCGGGGTCAGACCGGTGACGCGGCGGGAACGAATCTTACCGCGGTCAGAGATGAAGAGACGAAGGGTCTTGGTGTCCTTGTAGTCCACCTTTTCGATGCCTTCAGCCTTCAATGGGTTCTTCTTCGGACGGCGGGTCTGCTCCATCCGGAACTTCTTCTGGTTATTGCGCTTCATTGTTGCAACACCCCTTACCAGCTGGACTTGCGGACGCCTGGCAGCTCACCACGGTGAGCCATGCCACGCATACGGACACGGGACAGGCCGAACTTACGGAGGTAGCCGCGTGGACGTCCATCATGGGCGTCGCGGTTACGCACACGTGCAGCAGATGCGTCACGTGGCTGACGGTTCAGCTCGAACTGTGCGTCCAGGCGATCCTCGTCAGAGGTGTTCGGGTTCTTAATAATTGCCTTGAGCTCAGCGCGACGCTCCGCGTAGCGGGCGACGATTTCCTTGCGCTGCTCGTTCTTGGCGATCTTTGACTTCTTAGCCATAAATTATCGCTCCTCGCGGAATTCGACGTGCTTGCGGACAACCGGATCGAACTTCATCAAAGTGATGCGATCTGGGTTGTTGCGCTTGTTCTTACGGGTGACGTAGGTGTAACCGGTACCCGCAGTGGACTTGAGCTTGATGATTGGACGGATGTCATTACGTGCCATGCTTAAATCTTCTCCCCACGTGCTCGGATCTTCGCTACAACGGATTCAATTCCGTCACGATCGATGATCTTGATGCCCTTGGTGGAAACATTCAAGGTGATGGTACGGCCCTCAGAGGGCAAGTAGTACCGACGACGCTGCACGTTGGGGTTCCAACGACGCGAGGTGCGGCGGTGCGAGTGCGAGACCTGCTTGCCGAAGCTCGGCTCGCGGCCCGTTACCTGGCAAATAGCCGACATGGGTTCTCTTTCTCCTAGCCGCCCACATCATGGCTTTGGCGCTGGCCTTCCGCGAGAATGACTTAAGCGTTCTTCGCAATGCTCTTTGAAAGTGAGGTGAGGTAAAGAGCGATCAGGCTAGCTGCCGAATACCGGTAGACGGGGCGTATTACGTACAAAGTGACAACAGCAAGGGACAACTTTACAGCCTACGACTACATTTACCTAATCGCCTGGGAGTCTTGGGTATCGCATGCTTGTCGATGGTTTATCCACCCCTTCTTACATGTCCACCTGGAGAGGATACTCATTGATCCCTAGGTTACGATTTAGGTTTTATACCTGGAATCTGTATGATTGTCCGAGTTGATCACCGCGCGCTTTCGCACTTGCGAATGTTGCTGTGTTAGTGACCTTCTTGTCAGTTTGTAAGATACCCAACTCAGGCACGATCTTCGCCCGCTGTAGGAGTGAAGAACCGACCTGAAGTTTCAACCCTGAGGGAATCGTATTATGAAGAAAGAAATCCACCCGGATTACCACCCGGTGGTCTTTCAGGATGCTGGTACTGGTAGCCAGTTCCTGACCAAGTCCACCGCCACCTCCTCCCGCACTGTTCAGTGGGAAGATGGCAATGAGTACCCACTGATCGTTGTTGACGTGACCGCTGAGTCCCACCCATTCTGGACTGGTGCACAGCGCGTTATGGATACCGCTGGCCGTGTTGAGCGCTTCAACCAGCGCTTCGGCGCAATGGCTCGCCGCAAGAAGAAGTCATAAGGAGGAAAGAAAACAATGGCAACTCCTAAGTTTAAGAAGTCCCGTTCCAATACCCACCACCGTCGCTCCCAGTGGAAGGCTGACAACGTCGCCCTGCAGGAAGTAACTATCGACGGTCAAACGGTTCGTATCCCACGTCGTCTGGTCAAGGCTGCAAAGCTCGGCCTCGTAGATGTAGAGCAGTTCTAAGAAATAACGCACTGCTTTCAGCGTGTGGCTGATAGTTTTTAGAAAGACACCTCGTAACTGACTTGGTTACGAGGTGTCTTTTGTTTTGCCTGGCGTTAACACTGTCCGGGCAACACGATAGGATCGAGGAATAAACCTCTACAGCAAACGTTCAGGAACCCACTTCCGGACTAGCAGAATTATTCCAGTCCTACATAAGATTCGTGAGGGAGAATACCTACCATGAATTCCAAAGATGAACACTCCGATTCGTCGCAAAGCTACTCACGCGGCTGGAACCAACCTCGCGGTGGCCAGCCCCGTGATGATCAGCCACCAGAGCACACGCAAGAGATTCCGCAACAGCCACACGGCTCTGCGCAGTCCAATCCGGGTGGTCCCTATGGGGCTTCCTATGGAGCCTCGGGTGCTGCTGCGAGCAACGCCGGCTATGACCCACAGGTATATCCAGCTGGCGGCTATGGACAGCAATATGGACAACAGCCAGTAGGTCAATCCGATGCAGCGGTCCCGCCGGTAGGTGGCGAAGAAGGCGCCACGCGGACATCGAAAAGCAAGCGCACCGTTGGTCTTGGAACCGCTTTGGCCATGATGCTGGTTGCTGGTATTGGCGCCGGCGGGCTAACCGGTTACATCGTCAGCAGCAATAGCTCGAGCAACAATGGCACCTCGGTCAGTGAGATTTTAAATAGCCAACCGGTCAACAACACCAATAGCACGGGGCAAGAGGCCGAAGCCGGCACCACCGAAGCGGTTGCTGCCAAGGTCTTGCCCGCTGTGGTCTCTATTCAGGTAGTGTCCTCCAGCTCGGCCTCGGAAGGCTCCGGCTCAATTATTTCGCCAGATGGCTATGTTCTGACCAACCACCACGTGGTCTCCGCGGCGGAACAAGGCGGCATAATGCAAGTGACCATGAATGACGGCAGCAAGCACGACGCAGAATTTGTCGCCTCAGATGTCAATACTGACGTGGCCGTCATCAAGATTAAAGACGTTCAGGACTTGCCATTTTTGGAATTCGGCAACTCTGACTCCCTGCAAGTAGGCCAAGAGGTCGTAGCCGTTGGTTCACCCCTGGGGCTAAATGCAACGGTAACTTCCGGCATTGTCTCGGCAGTTGACCGCACGGTCCGTGCGTCGCAGGGTGGCGGACAGTCGTCATTGATTGATGCTATTCAAACCGACGCTGCTGTTAACCCCGGCAACTCCGGTGGCCCGCTGGTGGATATGAGCGGCAACTTGGTGGGCATGAACTCGATGATTGCGTCGTTGTCCGCGGGCACCGGTGGAGAAGCCGGATCCATTGGCTTGGGCTTTGCTATTCCGTCTAACTTTGCACAGCGTATGGCGCAGCAACTCATTGATAACGGCAAAGTTGTCCACCCCATGCTGGGAGTGCAGGTCGACGGGCGTGATATTACCGATGGTGCGCACGTGGTCTCCGTGGAACCAGGCAGTCCAGCGGCCGAAGCAGGACTTGCCGAAGGCGACATTATTACTCGGGTCAATGAACGCCCGATTGAAGACGCGGACTCTTTGATTGCGTCTATTCGCGGCCAAGAGTTTGGTTCTGTAATTACCCTCGAGGTTACCCGCGAAGATGACGATTCTTCGCGAGAGGTAGAGGTTACCTTGCCGGAAGAGTAGTTTAATAACCAGCCAGACACGTCCGAAAGACATATCTAGTAGAAGCGGAAGCACTATGACAACTGACTCGAGCCCGGCGCCCGGGCTAGTCCACCCGAAGACCCTCCTGGAAATGGATGAACCAGACGACGCGTATTTGCTGGCAGCAGAACAGCAGGATGCTCCTCAGCCTTATCGACGTGCTCTGGTGGTCCTTGCGACCGATCATCCGGATGAACTAGCGGAAGAAAATTCCAAGCTGTGCACCGAGTTATTGCAAGAAGCGGGCTTTACCGTTGATGGTGCTATTACGGTGCGCTTGAAAAAGTCGAAGATCCGCCAAGCCATTGAGACCGCGGTTGTCGGCGGCGTGGATTTAGTTCTTACTGTTGGCGGCGTCGGTGTGGGACCACGCGATAAGGTACCTGAGGCAACGCGTGATGTCTTAGACCAAATCGTTCCCGGTGTTGCGCAAGCCGTCCGCTCGTCCGGTCAGGCGTGTGGCGCAGTTGATGCCTGCACCTCCCGTGGTATCGCTGGTGTGTCAGGGTCCACCGTGGTGATTAACCTTGCGTCATCTCGCGCCGCGGTGCGTGATGGCATGGCTACGGTTACACCGCTGGTGCACCACTTAGTAGACCAGCTGCAGGAATACTCCGTCTAAGTTTTAGAAAAATCAGGTGCCGGAATCCAGCGGGGCAGCTGGAGCCGGCACCTTTATACTTGTGCCTAAGAAAGACATACCCAAAGGAGAGCACTGTGCCACGTAAACGTCGTCGGGTTTTTAAGCAGTCGACAGCGCCTGATTATGACCGCACTGCCGATCGCCCAGACTTTGTCTCAGCTTTTCCCGACAATGAGGAATCCGCTGATGACACCCGTCACGTGGAAATTGATGAGGAACAAGCAGATGCTGGGGCACCGGATCGCGACGATAAGCAGTTCTGGGAAGAACAGCGCCCACCACATCACGGGGGTTAATACGCCACGATCACAGGTGAGATAACTAAATAGCACAAGCGGGTGCTCAGCAATCTTGATGAAGCTGAGCACCCGCTTAGGTTTATGCGTAAGGAGAAAGCCTTACTTGATGTCGTCGCCGGTAGGACGGTCGGTGTCGCCTCCGGTGGAACGATCGGTGGAGCGGTCGATGCCATGTGCACCGGTAGGGCCATTGGCTTCAGCTGCCATGAGGTCGCGAATTTCCGCGAGCAGTTCTTCAGAGGTTGGCGCTGGTGCTTCTTCTTGCACGCCAAGACGACGGTTGTTGATCTCATTGAGCTTGTTAATAGGCGCAACGATGATGAAGTAGACAACACCCGCGATAATCAGGAAGTTAATGACAGCAGTGATGACTACGCCGAAGTCAATGAAAGTATTTTCATTTTCCGTGATTTGGAAACCCAGTCCTGCCATGTCGGCGGAGCCAAAAGAGTTAATGATTGGCTGAATGAGGGAATCAGTCAGTGCGGTAACAATGGCGGTAAATGCGCCACCGATGATGACACCAACTGCCAAATCGATAACATTGCCGCGCATGATGAAATCTTTAAAGCCCTTGAGCATGATTTTTCCTTTTCAGATTCAGATGAGAATGTCTTAGATTGACAGCTGCGTAGCAACTAAGCCGTTAGGACTGTAACCACATTTGCTTGAAGAATCTATGCGACTGCCCATAAAGTGATTCTAAACACTAAAGCTCAGTGCTAACCGATAATCTACGCCCACTAGCGCTGTTATATCGGCTTATTCGTGGTGAGTTGACTGAAGTTCGGCCCGTTCTCCAGTAATAACAACGGTCAACGGTTGCGACAATGACGCGCTGGCAACCAGCTGCGCTTGGTCAGCGGGCAAGGCAAGCAAAATGGTTGCAGGGGATCCAACGCTCGCATTTGAAGAGGCATGCGCACCGGCAGAAATATCGGCGGAGGTGGCTATCACCCGGGCGCCCTCGGCGATGGTGAGCGGGGAAAATAACCCTGGGCTGAGTTCATCTTCTTGCGAAGAGACCACGTTAACGGTGTCGCCGTGATGCAACAGCGAGATGAGATCGGGCTCTGCCAATTTCAGCGGAACCATATGCCCACCAGGAACCAATTGCGAGGTGAGCTCATCGCCCAATAAACGCAGCTCAGTGACAAACTCTCCCGCTACAGCGGGCGCGGTTATTATTCGGCCTACTACCTCATCAGGATCGTGCAAAGCCCCTTCGTCCGGAATGACATCGTGTGGCACGCGAACCAGGTGCGTATCTGCCGCAGTGAGTTCTTGCCCGGCATCGACATCACGGGCAAAGACAAGAATTTCCGGATTCTCCCGCAACCCGCTCAGCGCGACTACTACAGCGGCGAACACCAAGATGACTCCGATGACATGACGAATAAACTGCGAACGCGCATAGCCTGGGGTCGTCAACATCTGCGAAAGCGAAGATTTCGATGCGGAAGCCATACTGTTATATGACTGCGTGACGCCGCCGAAACGTTCCCGGTAATCCTCAGGGCAGGTGAAGTACTAATCCGTAATGACGGAATCCACCGGTTGATCGAGTTCATCATGCGGAACGAAATCGATGACTTCTACGGCATACACCACAGCAATAACCCGGGGACGAGAAGCCAAAGAACCCAGCGCCCGGTCATAATAGCCAGCGCCTTTGCCCAAACGCATCCCTGAACCATCGATGGCTAAGGCGGGAACAAACAGCACATCCAACTCAGCCAAAATGGAACTATCGTGCTGCACACCGGTCGGTTCCGGAATGCCCAGCGCGCCGGGCTGCATTGAATCTGGGCCGGTATATAAGGACCACGTCAAGATGCCACTTTTTCCAGAGTGGGGGAGCCAGACCTCGGCAGCCACCGCATGCAGGGCTTCAATAAAGTCGGGCCCGCCCGGTTCGGAGGCAAGCGGGAAATACGCAGAGACTTTCAAGCCTTGTGCCTGCGCCGCAACAGCTTGGGTGATTGCTGCATCTTTGGCTTGTTTTTCATCCGGGTCAAGCTGTTTCCGGGCAGCGGTGTGGGCGCGTCGGATATCTTGTTTAGTCAAAGCAACCATAAACACAGGGTAGTGCCAACACGGAATGCTCGGCGCCGGAATGTAAGCTATTCCTTATGGTTAATGATCGCGACGAAGCTTCACCGTGGGTTAAAACCGTTGTTGTTCCTGCTGCTGGAATGGGAACTAGGTTTTTGCCGGCGACGAAGACTGTGCCGAAAGAGCTGCTGCCGGTGGTAGATACCCCTGGTATTGAGCTTATTGCTGAGGAAGCTGCTGCAGTGGGCGCCGATAGGCTGGCCATTATTACTGCCCCTAATAAGCAAGAGGTCATGCGGCATTTTGAGGCTTTCCCGGATTTGGTGGAAACCTTGGAAGCTCGCGGTAAGCAATCGCAGTCTGACAAGGTCAAGCGCGCGCATTCGTTGTTGAATCCGATTGCTGTTGAGCAAGACAAGCCGTTGGGCTTGGGCCACGCGGTGGGTTTGGCGGAGTCTGCTTTGACCGATGATGAAGAGTTTTTCGGTGTGATGTTGCCGGATGACATTGTGTTGCCGATGACCGCGATGGAACAGATGGTCGCGGTGCGCAATAAGCTCGGCGGTTCGGTGCTGTTAGCAGTCGAGGTTCCACGCGAGCAGACGTTTAATTATGGTGTCTTTGATGTTGAGCCCACCGAGGATGATGGTGTGCACAAGGTTATCGGCATGGTGGAAAAGCCGGATCCGGAAGATGCGCCATCGAATTTTGTGGCCACGGGCCGGTACGTGTTAGATCGTAAGATTTTTAATGCGCTGCGTCGTATTACCCCGGGCAAGGGTGGCGAGTTGCAGCTAACGGATGCGATTGAGTTGCTCATTCAAGAAGGCGAGCCGGTGCATGTTGTCGTGCACAAGGGCACGCGTCATGATTTGGGTAATCCGGGTGGGTATATCCCGGCGAATGTGGACTTTGGTCTGCGTTCGGAAGTATATGGTCCTGCGTTGTATACGCAGTTGAAGAAGATTATTGCTAATTATGAGGCAGAGAAGGGCCTGTAAATTATGCGATCTGTGGAGCAACAGCTGGCATTGGTAATGGATGCGGCCGTCAAGCCGGAACCGGTCCGTACGGCGATTGCTCATGCCTTGGGGCTTATGTGCGCCGAGGAAGTTCAGGCTAATCAGCCACTGCCAGGCTTTCCGCAGGCAGTCATCGATGGCTACGCCGTGCGTGCCGTCGACGTCGGAGGCGAAAAGGCTATTGGCGCACAACCCGTGGAAGAAGGCGTCGAAGTTGAACGCTCCCTTCCAGTAGTCGGGGAGGTGCCTGCCGGGTCACGCCAGCCGCTTCGGCTGCAGCCACGGCAGGCAGTGCGCGTATATACCGGCGCGCCATTGCCGACGCTGGCCGATGCTGTGTTGCCCTTAGAATGGACGGACCGTGGACGCAAGCGCGTCACGGCGCACCGTCCCGTGCGCTCTGGAGATTTTGTTCGTCGCGTCGGCGATGACATTCAGCCCGGCGATGTCGCTGTGTCTTCTGGGACCGTGCTGGGTCCAGCGCAGATTGGACTGTTGGCAGCTGTTGGTCGCTCCAAAGTCTTGGTCTATCCACGCCCACGCGTGACCGTGATTTCCTTTGGCCGAGAGCTTGTCGATGTCGACCGTGAACCCGGTCTAGGTCAAGTCTTTGACGTTAACTCTTATTCTCTGGCAGCGGCGGCAAAAGAAGCCGGTGCTGATGTCCAACGCGTTGGTATTGCCCAGGGTGAACCACGACGGATTAAAGAAACCATCGAAACGCACCTTTCTCGCTCGGAAGTACTGGTTATCTCCGGTGCTGTGGGTGGTGCTGGCTCTGAGGTCATTCGCGAGGTACTTGATCAATTAGGTGATGTGGACACATCGCGTGTGGCCATGCACCCAGGTTCTGTCCAGGGCTTTGGCCTGCTCGGTGAAAACCGCACGCCGACATTTTTGCTTCCCTCCAACCCCGTATCCTCGCTAGTGGTTTTTGAAACTTTCGTACGCCCGTTGATTCGTTTGAGCTTGGGCAAGCGCGTGGCGAATCGCCGCGTCGTGCGTGCGCGCGCTCTTAACCATGTGGAATCACGGCCAGGACGTCGGGGTTTTATCCGGGCTCGACTGATGCGTGATGCGGAGACCTCCGATTACTTGGTCGAAGGGCTTTCCGGCTCCACCGGAGCGCCGGCCCACCTTTTGGCTGGGCTGGCGGAAGCCAATGCCATGATTCGCGTGCCTGAAGACGTCACCTCAATTCGACCTGGGGATGTCGTGGACGTCATCTTCTTATCGCAGCGCAGCTAAGCAGGGCATACCTGAAGTGTTTAATCCTTTTGGCTGGCGCTTACAGCGCCTAAGCCCTGCTGACTCGTCGTACCGGCATCCCTATCACCCCGGATGGCCGGAAGTAACCTCCACGGTGTTGCTGCCGGATAACGAACGCTTTCCCCAAGGATTGCGCGTGCGCTTGCGCCCACTTGTGGCCACCGATAAAGGTGCGTGGCGGACACAACGCATCGCCGATGAAAAATACCTTCGCCCAGTCGAACCGACTGCCATCGGCACGTGGAAAGAAGCACATTCGGAAGCAAGTTGGCGCAGCCATTTTCACTACCTCGGAACCAGCGCGCGCAGCGGGTTGTTAGTGCCTTTGGTCATCGAGGTCAATGGGAAATTCGCCGGCCAATTAACGCTGGGCAATATTCAGCACGGTGGAATTAGTGACTGCTGGATTGGCTACTGGGTCTATTCCAAATACACCGGCGCCGGTGTTGCCACGGCCGCTTGCGGACTGGGCGTGGATCATGCTTTTCGCCGCATCGGCTTGCACCGTATTACCGCAACCTACCTGCCGGATAACCCTGCCTCGGGCAAAGTTTTGATGGCCTCTGGCTTTCGTGAAGAAGGATATTTACGCCGCAATTTACATATCAACGGCGCTTGGCGCGATCACCACTTTGTAGCACTCACGCGTGAAGAGTATTCCACCACCGCGATTGATCGCTTGTGCTCCTCCGGACGAGTCTTGGGCTACCTTGCCCGAACCAACCGGAGGGATCGGAGCGACCGGAGCGACCGGAACGGCAGAGGCAACGGGAGTAACGGGAACACCGGGAGCCACCGGGGCAATCGGAGCAGGCGTCCGCGATAACCCGGCGCTGGACGTATGATGTGGACCGCTCAGACGTTATAACCACTGAAAATCTCCTGGCAATTGACGTAAGAGCAGTACACGTGCGGCGTGGCAGGAAAAGACTCGCGGTGTTCAGACGTAATCTAAAATGAGATTTACTGTCTATTCAGCATCCCCAGATCGGAAGGTGGCCCAGGCTCGTGTCTCCAGGATTAGCGATTGTACTCATCATCGTGGTGTGGCTACTGGTATTGGCACCGGTATTACTGCGTGGCCAAAGGCCCATGAGCCGCACCGGTGAGGCCTTTGATGACACCCGAGTGCTATTTGAAGGCGACTCCGGCGAACTAGAACCTAATCGCGGTCCACGACTGTCAGCTAAAACTGCGCGCATCAAAGCCCGCAAGAAAGCTCAGGAAAACGCTGACAGCACAGATAATGAGACCGATGCTGACTCCATTACTACAGATGCCACCGCAGCGAATGCACCAGAGACCGAGACCGCTGATCAAGCGGAAAAGCAGACCGTGGCGAGCGCTGCTGCTCGTATCAAGTCTGAATATGACACCGTCAATGCTGAAGAGCAGGATGCTGAATCTGCAGAAACCATCGACGGGGAAGTGGTCTACGAGGTCGAAGCCGCCGATGCCAATACTTCCGACAAAGACTCGTCTTTGGATGATGACCAAGTGGTAGATGCTGAGTTTGTTGACGTGGATGAAGCAACCGACGCACCGGCAGACAAGCAGCAGGCAGCTGCGCACCCAGTTACCACAGAACTGAGCGATGAAGACCTCAATGCCCTCGACGAAGACGACGATATTCTCCTGGAGGACGAGCCACGCAGCAAGAAATCTGACGATGACGACACCGCTGGCGTATCCGCTTCTGAAAGCCAGGTCTTTACGGCTCCTGCAGCCTATGAGCTTGCAGATAATGCTTACGAGCTCGATGAAACCTATGTTTCTCCCGTCGATCTGATGTACCCGGGTGCCGTTGACCCAGCACTTGCTGAAGAATCGGAAGAAGTCAGCACAGCTGATGCTGACGCTGCAGATGTCAGCGCTGCTGATACCAGCGCTGCTGATGCGGATGCAGCTGAAACCTCGACTGAAGTTGCTGAATATGACGAGGAATTCGAGCCAGCTGCAATTGATGCGGATTCCGACACGGAACTGTCCGATGAAGAGTTGGAATTTGCACAGTCTCGCGTTGGCCGTGGTGGTTGGGATCCAGAAGCCGATGCCGCCAACAAGGCCACCCGCTACCAGCGCCGTCAGCGCACCTTATTAGGACTTGCACTGGTCGTCGTTTTGACTGTGGCACTGGGCATCATCTTCGGTGGCTGGCTGTGGTGGACTGCCGCTATCGCCGGTGGATTGACCATCGCGTACCTCGTGGCCCTGCGCACGCAGGTGCGCCAGGAGCAGCAACTACGTGCCCGCCGTATTGCGCAACTGCGTCGTGCACGGTTGGGTGTGCGTTCGGCACAAGACGAGGAACTCGCCATCCCACGCTCACTGCGTCGCCCTGGCGCTGTGATTGTGGAAATTGATGATAATAGCCCGGACTGGGATCACCTCCCAGAAATGTATGAAGAAGCCGACGACGCACCGGAGCGGCCAGCTCCGCGTCGCCAGCGCCGCGATGATCTCGCCATTCGCCGCGTCGGCTAATCTGCAACCCGGATAGTAAACAAGCGCGTGTGAACACAGAGTCTTCAAGTTCTGTGACACACGCGCTTTGTCATATCACTATGTATTTTTCCATCGTCAAGCGAATGCGACCGTCCTAGTACAACGCCGGATTAGGCGGCATTGGATTGGCGCTGCACGGCCGGCACCATGCCGATGGCTTGCATGAGTGCTGCGATAAGCTGTGGTCCAATCAGTCTGAATCCATGAGCTTTAAGTTCTGTGGCTAGTTCGGTTACCTCTGGATTGGAGTCAATGAGCTCGGTAACGGTTGCACTTGGGTAATAAGACTGTGGATCATGTGCCCACACCATCGCTGAGAGCCCACCGTGTTCGCGAAGACCTACGGTAGCGCGTGCGTTGTGGATAGCGGCCGTAATCTTGCGCCTATTGCGAATCAGGGTCTTGTCTGCGATGAGGTCATCGATGTCATCGTCAGTAAAAGCTGCGACAGCATCCGGATCGAAATTGTGAAACCTCTCGCGCAGGCGCTCGCGCTTTTTCAACACCATGGACCAATTCAGCCCGGTTTGAAAGCCCAGCAAGGCAATGAGTTCATACAGCTCGCGTTCTTCATATAACTCACGTCCCCATTCATGATCGTAATATTCACGCGCCAGGGAAGAAGTCTGTGCCCAATCAGGATAAGAATCATCATCAAAAGAAGTCATGGTGTTTTAGACTGCTAATTTTCTTTGACCGTTCCCAACGCCTTAGTTGCGAAAATCTCACACCGCGCGCATTCGGTACACACTGAGTAACCAGGTAATCTGAGAAGCATGAACTCACCATTTGTCCGCGATGCTACGCTGCTGATTTTCCGCGTGGTACTCGGTTTGGTGTTTATCGCTCACGGGATAGACAAACTATTCTTCCCCGGCATGGATGACACCATTGGGCAATTTTCTGCCTGGGGAATTCCCCAGCCGCAGATTTTTGGATGGGTGGTCGCTATCGGTGAGATGGCCGCCGGCGCTTTGCTTGTGATCGGTCTGCTGGCAACGTTTGCTGCGGGTATGCTCGCATTGTTAAGCGCACTGTCAATTTACTTTGTGCATGTCAGCAATGGGTTTTTCGTGGAAGAAGGCGGGGTCGAATACGCCGCGGTGCTATGCGTGGCATTATTGATGGTTGTGGTATTTGGATCTGGTCGAGCAAGTTTGGATGGGGTGTTAAGCCGTGTTGAATCATGACCAGGTCCAAGAAGCACTATCCGCGCGCATGGATGGTGAGGACTATGACTTAGAAGATGATGTCATTGACACCCACATCGCGCACTGCGACAAGTGCAAGGCCTTTCAAGAACGCGCCGCCAAGCTGTCGTTTTCGCTAACTCCGCACACCCCCTTAGAACCCTCGCAGGAATTGGCCGAAGATATCCTGGCCCAAGTTGAGCCGGAATGGCGCCGGGTATCCGGTGGCCGGTTGGCTAGCCTAGCCGGGGCCCGGGTCGCACTAGTGGTTCTTGCCATCGTCTTTGTCATCTGGGCCATTACCTTGATTGTTGCCTCCGGCCCATTTACTGGTGTCGCAGAAGGTGGCGCGATGTTGAACCCGGATTCCAACCCGGTTGAAGCAGAACACCTCATTGAATCTGCGGCGCTGCGTTTAGGCCTGGCAGCGGGAATGATATTTAGCGCGTGGCGGCCCCATCACGTTGCGGGTCTTTTACCAGTCGTGGGCACGGCCTTTTTCTTCCTCGCTGGATTCGCCATGCGCGATATTGCCTTAAGCACGTTGAGCAGCAGTCAGGTCTATACCTTGTGCGGCTTGGGCGCTGCCCTGGTTGTCCTGGTGTGGACGTGGCTTGCCGATCGCGGTTATTTCCTGCGGCATATGTGGAAGAACCTATCCGCCGATCCTTATTAACTGCTGCGCTGTTAATGCGCAGCAGTGCTTAGACCAAATAACCGCGTCGGATTTGTACTGCGCGAACAACCGCGGAGCACAGCGCTAGTAGTGCAATGACAATCAGTGGTGCGCGGGCGCCGACGTGCGGGGTTACCAGGTCGAATATAAATGGAAACGCGAAGCCAAAATAGGTAAAGACGTAGTAAATACCAATCGCGGTGCCATGCTGTTTCATCGGCGTGTAGGTGTTAATCCCCAATAGCCCCTCGCGCAGGCATAAACCGTAGGCCGTGCCCAAAAGCAGTGCAGCGATGATGAAAATTAGCACGGTTAAGTCCTCGCCGCCGTATGCGGCCAAGCCATAGCCCAAGGTGGCAGCCAACGCACCGACGGTACCGGAGAGACGTCCCCAGGAGAATGTGCGAGCTAGATACTGCATGAGCAACCCCGCGCCAAAAGCTAGGGCAGCAGAAATTGCTGGTAGCAGGATGGGGCTATCGAGATGAGATGCTGAGCGGGCCGCCAAAATGATCACGGCGGTAGTAATACAGCTAAAGACCCAAATTGCCATGGGCAAAGAGACCGCGAGTGCCTTATTAAGGCTGCGTGTTTGACGGGGCGTGCTTGCGGATTCACCTTCAATGGGAATGCGCGGGGCATCGCCCAGTAACATTCCCATCACCACAGCAATGACGGAGAGCACTACGCTGACAGCAAAGATCAGCGGGAGGTTGGGCGTAGCTGCACCAATCAAACTGGCAACAATCGGCCCGATAGCAAAACCCAGCGTCAAAATAATACCGGCGAGGGTAACACCACCGCCGCCGCGCAAACGCCCCGCCCAGGCCGTACCGGCGCTCACAACGAGACCAACGCCAATGCCGACGACAAAGCGTCCTACCAGCAGCCAAGCACCGTCATGATTAAACAGCATCAGCAGATTGCCTAAGGCAGAGATAACTCCGCCGGCAAGGACAATTGGGCGGGGACCGAAGCGGTCGGAAAATACGCCACCCAGGAGCAAACAGGGCAGCATTCCTAAGGCATAGATACCAAAGGCTGCATTGACCATCAGGCTAGAGACACCTTGCTGGTCACGAATGAGAACCAAAGCGGAGGCGAAGTGATTAGCTGCCCACCCGGCTGTAAATAAGAGGAGCGCGACCCCGATAAACGCGCGCGTCGATTGACGAATGCTCATGGAGTGCAACCTTAATGCGCAGCAGTGGTCTTTACCGAGCTTTGAATTCTTTCTAGCCCCACCGTAGAAGAATCCACAGCGTTAAGCATCGCTTGTCGATGCCTCCCTGTCCGACGTGAAAGCACACGTTTAGGAAGTGTGATGGCGCAGATGGCCGGGGTGTGCCTGCAGATGCTGGTTCTCACCGAATGTGGCACTGACCGTGCCTTCGAAGTCACAGGTATGGGCGCCGAGAGCAAAGGCGGCAAGCTTCATATGTGCGGGCAAGTGTTTTACCGCAGTGAGCACCTCTGTCGCATGCGCGTCGTTGATATCGCTGACCGGCCAGGGTTCCTGGTTGTCGTCGACCCGCAGCGGGGCGGGGATATCTAGAACTGATTGTTCTAATTGCTCCCAGGAATTATGACGTGCGCGGGGGATAAGAGCTTGGATAAGTTCGTCGAAGGTTTGCGTCGGGGTGCTTGCGCCGGTGGGTCTTGTCACCATCCACCCACGTGGCATATCCACCACTTTGACCGAGGTGACCAATTTATTAAGACACCGTGCGATATCGCGCCGGCGAAGGGGGCCAGCAACGACTGGGCCAGCCCAGTCGGGCTTTATCCCGCAAGCACCACACATGACACAAACCTCCTTGACGACTTCGAGATACTAGCAGCGCTTATGCGCCCTACTTCTTCTCGCGAGGGTTCGCAGCGATGAACTCATCAGCGATCTGATCGAAGGTCGCGAACTCGACGCCGTCGTGAGACTGGAAGTGCTCGATGAGACGCTCCAGCATGAGCTGTACCTGCGGGCGGCCCGAGACATCGGGGTGCAAGGTGATGGGGAAGATCGCGTTATCGTACTCGCGGTAGACCCAATCGAACTGGTCGCGCCAAAGATCTTCAATATCACGAGGGCTGACAAAGCCGTGGCTGTTCGGCGAGGACTTGATGAACATCATTGGTGGAAGATCATCGAGGTACCAGCTGGCCGGAATCTCCACCAAGTCGGTTTCCTCGCCGCGCACCAAAGGCTTCATCCACTCGGATGCTGGCTTGTCGTAGTCAATCTTGGTCCACGAATCACCGACGCGAACATAGTAGGGCTCATGGTCGCGGTGCATCAGCGAGTGGTCATACTTAATTCCGCGTTCAATGAGCAGCTCATTGGTGACGTGGGAGAACTCCCACCACGGGGCAACGTAGCCGGTGGGGCGAGCACCGGTGCGCTTGGTAATCAGGTCGATGCAGTAATCCAGGATGTCGGCTTCTTGCTCGCGGGTCATCGCGAGTGGGTTCTCGTGTGAGTAGCCGTGGACTCCGATTTCGAAGCCTTCTTTGACGGTGAGGTCAAACTGCTCGGGGAAAGATTCAATGGAGTGACCAGGCCAGAAGAAGGTGGCGGGCAGGTCATACTTTTTCATCAGATTGACCAAGCGGGGCACACCGACTTCGCCGGCGAAGATGCCGCGGGAGATATCGCCAGGGGAGTCTTCGCCGCCGTAGGAGCCCAACCAACCGCCGACTGCGTCGACATCGATGCCGAACGCGATAGTAATTTTCTTGCTCATGATGTTTAAACCTTTCAAAGAATGAAGAGAATTAAATGTGTTCAGCTAATCCATCAGCCGGAATGCTGTGCTGTGTCGATAACAACAACGCCAGCAAAATTCTGGCTTGCGACCAGGGAAGATCCCCGAGGGAAAGCGCACCAGCGTCGAGAAGATCCGATGCTCCACCATTTCCATACAACGGAAGTACAGAGCCCGCCGGAACCCGAGTGGACAACGCCACGGTGGTTCCTGACTCCACTGCCTGCTGAGTCCACGTCAGCCACGCGTGGTTGCCATTGCCCGCACCAGTTCCCAAAAGGATGATGGCCCTAGCACCGGCATCCACGCACGCTTGTGCTGCGGTCGCGTCACTTCCGGGATAGGAAGCGACAACATCCACGCGCACGGTATCGAAGCGTTCATCTGGAAGAGATAGCGGCTTCGACCGCTGTGGAAAAGCATGGAAATGGACATGCTTGGTGGAAGAGATTGACTCGGCATCATCGGCACTGCTTGCCGCGGGAACATCTGCGACATAACCAATAGGACCTGCACCAGCAAAAGGAGAGGGATTAGTGGTGTGCTGCTTTGTCGTCCCGCGAGCAGGATGAATCTCGCCCGCGAAAGAAATCAGCACCCCGCGGCCTTGAGACTCCGTGGAACCAGCAATGGCGATGGCGTCTTGCAAGTTCAATGCACCATCTTGTCCGACGCTATCTGGAGTACGTTGCGCACCAGTGACGATCACTGGCTTCTCGCTAGCATGCACCAAGTCAAGAAGGTACGCAGTTTCTTCCAAAGTATCGGTGCCATGCGTTAATACCACGCCATCGGTGGAATCATCGCGCACCGCTTCCGCCACGGCTTCAGCGATAACGCGCAGATCCTGATGGTTGAGAAGATATGAACCTGTGGTCAGCACATCTTTTCCCACAACCTCATGAGAGCCACTATCGATGCTTTGGAGCAAATCATCGATGGACTCTGTGGCAGTAGCTCCCGGTGAGGAGCTCCTGGTGGATGCGATGGTCCCACCGGTTGCAAGAACGGTAATGCGTGCCATTGTGGAAGTTGCTCTCCTTCTCGTCGCGACCGCGCTCACCGAGGATCTGCATCTGTGCAGTGGCTCACGCGGTAAAAGCCATCTTCATTCACACAATCGTTTGTGTCAAGGGATTTCAGTTACTCTAAGGGAAACTCGCAGCAAAAGAACAAGAGATTTACCCTTCGTGGGGGTGGTTTTGCCCGCGGAAGGGCACAATAAAGGGTCGGATAGAAACGTCCACCGGATCAAATAAAGTGAAAGGCACCTGTCGATATGAACGCGAAGCCGCGCCGGGTTACCCTCCGCATGATCGCCGACGAGGTTGGCGTCGACGTGTCCACGGTCTCTCGCGTAATTAACGCACCTTCTCATGAAGCAAGTCGGTGGGCTTCGCCGTCGGTTGTGGAACGAATCCGGGATGTTGCAATCTCAAGTGGGTATAAGCGAAACCCTCACGCGGCAAGCTTGCGTACTAACCGCTCCGAATTCGTCGGCGTTATAGTGCCGCGATTGCAGGACTTTGTCCTGGCCACCGTCTTTGAGGGAATTGAGGAAGCCGCCAGTAAGCGCGGCTATTATGCCTCGGTTGCGAACTCTCTCGATTTGCCGGATCTGCACCGCAAGCGCGCCGAGTCTCTGATTGACCGCCGGGTAGATGGCCTGATTATCGGCGATGCCCATTTTCAGGAAACGTACCTCGATGAATTGGAGCGCCGCGGGGTGCCGTTTGTGCTGGTGAACCGTCACGCGGGAACGAAATATCTCTCCGCGACCACGGACGATGTTCTTGGTGGGGAGTTAGCTGCTGGGCACTTGTTGAGTCTGGGTCGGACGCAACCGTGTATCGTGGGCGGGCAGCTTTTTGCCTCCACATTCCGTGACCGATCAAAAGGCTTTCGCTCCGTTTTTCGTGAGGCTGGCATCGATATTCCAGATAGCCATATTGTTGACGGCCCCTTTGATGCGGCGGGCGGGCGCACAGCGATGGAAGATATTTTGGACCGCGGCATCCGTCCTGATTCCATTTTTGCGCCAAATGACTTTGCGGCCATCGCAGCTATGGGTGTACTGCGCGAACGTGGTTTTGACGTGCCCGATGATGTCGCAGTGGTGGGCTATAACGACACCCCGTTAGCGGCAGAACTCACCATGCCGTTGACTACCATTCGGTCACCCATGCATGAGATGGGGATTCAGGGCTTTGAATTGTTATGGCGTCGCCTTGAAGGCCAAGATCCCGCCTCCGTGCGCTTGGTTCCGCGCTTAGCTGCTCGAGCTAGCACCCTCGGGAGGGGGTAGCTGCTTTCGCGGCCGGTCTCAGAGATCGCGCTGCTTGATGGGGAAATCCCTGCCGAATCTACAGGGGCGGTAGTCCCGCTGGGGAAAATTCTTGTTGCGCCCATCACTAGACGTTTCGTGCGTGGCTGGTGTAACTTCCTTGCTCAAGGAGTTGCACAAACGATTGTGTGAATCATTGTGCGAAGTTAAGATCACGATAGTGGCACTTGGTAAACCGTGCTGACCTGGTGCTACGCACTCGGTTTCTAGGGATTACACCCAATGGCCAAACCCAAGCTCTGGGTCCGCGTACTAAATCGTGTGCAGCTCTGACTTAAAAAATTATCCCGTGCGTTACACCTCCCAGGAAGGGCAATGTAATGACTCAAGTTTCTCATCCCGTAAACCCGAGCTCGTCGGCAAATGATGCCGAGCCGTGGAATCGTGAGATTTCTAAAAAGACCGTCTACTACGTGTCTTTCGTATGCTTTCTCGCGTGGGTGGCATCGGTCTATGACTACACGCTATTTGGCACGTTACTTCCGGTAATTGCCGAGGACTTTGGTTGGTCTACCGCCCAAGCCACAGCTGTGAACACCTGGGCCATGGTGGGCGTGCTCATCGTCTGTCTGGCAGTGGGCACAATTATTGACCGCATGGGACGCAAGAGAGCTCTAATTCTCTTGGTCATCGGCGGCGCTATCAGCTCGGGGCTAACCGGTGCAGCAATTGGTGCACTATCGATGATTATCATCCGGTCCTTTTCTGGCTTTGCGGTATCAGAAGAAGTGGTGAACTCGGTCTATTTGAACGAGATTTACCGCAAGACCAAATCCCGTGGCTTTATGTTCAGCCTGGTACAAAGCGGCTGGCCAGTCGGCGCACTCTTTGGCGCGGCGATGACAGCGTTGCTGTTGCCAACCATTGGCTGGCGCTGGAGCTTTGTTCTCGCTGCGGCGGTCTCAATCATCGTTCTTGTACTGGCTACGCGTTTGCCAGAATCGCCAACATTCTTAGCGATGAAAGAAGTCCAACGCCGCATCGACAGCGGCAACCTTGAAGGGGCGCGCGCCCTGGCTTTGGAACAAGACATTGAAATGCCCGGGGCCAAGTCCGTGGGCTTTAAGGGAGTATTTACTCCGGAGCTGCGCCGGCACACAATTTCTTTGTGCTTGGCATGGCTTTTTAGCTGGATGGCTATCCAGGTCTTCTCAGTTCTTGGTACCACGGTCTTGGTCGAGGCCAAAAACTACGAGTTCACCGACTCCTTGACGGTTTTGATCCTCGGTAATGTGGCGGCGTTTATTGGCTATCTTTTCCATGGTTGGTTGGGTGACCGCATCGGTCGCCGCCCGGCTGTCTTTGGTGGCTGGTTGCTCGGTGGCCTAGCGTCACTTGGTCTGCTGCTGGGGCCGGAGACTTCCGCCTACGTGATTGCCATGTACTCAGCCAGCCTGTTCTTTTTGAACGGACCGTTTGCCGCCATGCTGTTTTACATGGGTGAATCCTACCCAGCACACGTTCGTGGCGTGGGTGCCAACCTGGCTCACGTGATGGCACCAGCCGGCGCCATTTTAGGCTCAGGCCTAATCTCCGTCTTGCTGGGAACAGGGCTTTCCATGACCGCGGCGGCAGTGGTGGCCGGCTCAGTCCCATTGCTGCTCGCCGCGTTGATGATGCTGGGAACCCGCAAAGTTGCGGTAGACACCAGCGCGGAATAGTACACCCTCGATGGTTCAAGCAGGCGAAAATTTGTGGCGCTAGGCTGGAAAACAGCCAGCTTAAGCGCAAAGACAACATCCCCTCACTCAAGTGGAAGGACAATAATTTGTTAACTCGTGACGATGGACTCGAAGGAAAAGTCGCTTTAATCTCCGGCGGCAGCAGCGGTATCGGTGCTTCTTTGGCAGTACTGTATGCCAAGGCCGGATGCGACAGCGTGATTTCCTATATTGAATCGGATGGACATGATCCACAAGAAGTGGTCAAAGCAGTCGAAGCAGAAGGACGTCGCTGCATCGCGGTGGCCTGTGATGTTTCTTCGGCTGAAGAAGTCGATAACTTCGCTCAGGTAGCTATCGATGAATTCGGACGCCTTGATATTGCAGTGGCCATGGCCGGAATCTTGCGCAAGGCATCACTGGAAGAGATGACGGATGAGCGTTTCAACGACATGCTCGATATCGACTTGGTCGGTGTTTTGCGTTTGTTCCGCTCGGCTGCCGCGCGCATGAACAACGGCGGAGCCATGGTGGCGGCCTCCTCAATTGCTGGTGGACACTATGGCTGGGGCGAACACCTTCACTACGCCGCAGCAAAATCCGGCCTGCAGGGCCTATGCCGCTCCCTTGCGGTGGAGCTTGCTCCTCGCCAGATCCGCGTCAACACCATCATCCCTGGGCTGATCGAAAGCCCACAGTCGTTGGACGGACAAAACTCACTCGGCAAAGAGGGCTTGGAAGCAGCCAGCAGCTACATCCCATGGGGGCGTGTGGGCACCACGGAAGAATGCGCACGCGCTATCCGTTTCCTGACCTCTGATGACTCGTCCTTTGTCACCGGCCAGCAGTTGATCGTCGATGGTGGCCAGACCGTGCGCTGGCCAAGCTAACCACACTAAACGAAGGAGAAAAGTATGACTTTCGGACCGCAACTCGAAGGAAAAGTAGCAGTTGTTACCGGCGCTGCCAGTGGAATCGGGGCAGCCATCGCCAAGCTCTATGGCGAACATCAAGCCCACGTCGCCGTCGTTGACCTCAACCAGGAGGATGCAACGCAGGTCGCCGAGGACATCGTCAAGCAAGGCGGCACGGCGAAAGCCTGGGCACTCGATGTCACTGATGCCGCTGCGACTGAAAAGGTGATGGATGAGGTAGCTGGTGAATTTGGCGGCATCGACATCTTGGTGACCGCCGCTGGTATTTTGGACCAGCAAGATTTCCTGGAGATGACCGAAGAGACCTTTGACCGGACCATCGGCATTGACCTCAAGGGCGTCTTTTTATCCGGCCGCTACGCTGCGCCGTACATGGTCAAAAGAGGCGGCGGGCGCATTATCAACATCGCGTCTCAAACAGCTATCAAGGGTGCCGTCAGCTTGGCGCACTATGTTGCCGCCAAGGCCGGTGTTATTGGCATGACCAAATCCATGGCACTGGAGCTGGCCGAGCACAATATTTTGGTTAATGCGATTGCGCCAGGCCCCATTGAAACACCACTTTTTGGTGCCATTACTCAACAATGGCGCGACGATAAGCAACAGGAACTTCCACTGGGACGCTTTGGCAGGGTCGAAGAAGTAGCACCTACTGCGCTGCTCTTGGCCTCATCCCCCGGTGGCGATATCTACACCGGTCAGACCCTGGGGCCGAACTCCGGCGATGTGATGCCTTAACCCCTTACTTGGCATGCTTGTGCTGCAGTACACCAAAGCACTGGTGCCGCTTCCAATATCGGAGCGGCACCAGTGTTTTTTCGAATATCTTGAATATCTTATTGTCAGCGCAACGTTGTCTTTAGCGCCAGTTCGGCAGCCACATCAGCGAGTTATACCACGACTCGGGAATGGTATAGCCGTAGAGGATGGGGGAGAAGTACACAAACATGGCGATGACCGCGCCAAGATAGCCATAGGCGGCAATCGTGCCCCAGGGGGCGCGCGCCGGGATGAGCCAGCGGACTTGTCTGCCGCGCCCGGCTAACTGGCCCAAGGTAAGCGCTAGCGCCACGATGACAAAGGGGATCAGCGGGGCGGCGTAGAAGAAATACATCTGGCGGTCATAGGCTGCGAGCCAGGGTAAAAATCCGGCGGCAAAACCAATCAGCGGTGGCAAAAAGCGGCGGTCTTTGCGCAGCAGCACGCACCACAGCGACCACAGCAAAACAGGGATAAGCAACCACCAGATAATAGGGGTGCCGAACAGGTAGATCATCTGCCGGCAGGTAGCGCCGTTGAGACATTCCAGATCAGTATTGGAAAAATACAGGATGGGTCGACCAGCCACCAGCCACTCCACTGGTTTGGAATCCCAGGGGTGAGAATGCCCGCCCGAGGTAGTTAGCGAGGCGTGAAATTCCAGCACCGAGGCGTGGTAGTAGAAAAAGCTCGCCAAGGTATCGGGAAGAATATTAAAGGAAGAATCCGCGGAGACGGTGCCATCGGCCACCGCGTGGCGGTAGACGGAGGTCTCCGAGGCAAACCAGTTGCGCCACGACCACAGGTATAAAGCCACGGGTAAGGCAACAATGGAGGCGAGGGCCGCGGGCACATCGCGCAGCAGCGTGCCAGTGATGTAGCGCTTGATGCTAAAGCGGCGGCGCAGCCACAAGTCAGCAAATACTGAGGCTAGGCCGAAAAACGCGATGTAATACAGCCCAGACCACTTCACGCCTAGGGCCAAGCCAAGCGCGACGCCGGCGGCAAAACGCCACCAGCGAAATCCCATGCGTGGGCCAAACACCGAATCGCCGAGGGTGCCGGCTTTCCACGCGTTATGCAGCCGGTTGTGGACTTGTTGGTGGTCGCGAACCAGTGCCCAGGCCGCTACCACGATGAAGAAGGTGAGGAAGATATCCAGCATGCCGAATTTGGATGTCACCAGCAGTACGCCGTCGAAGACGGCGATGATGCCTGCAAAGCTTGCCACCTGCCAGGACGCAGACAGCCGTCGTGCCAGCGACATGATCATCACCACGGTGCCCACGCCGAATAATGCGGACATGACCCGCCAGCCCAAGGGCGTATAGCCAAAGAGCATCTCGCCCCAAGAGATGATTTCTTTCGCCAGTGGGGGATGGACCACCAGTCCGTATCCGGGGTTGAGTTCAATTCCGGCCTTGGCTATATCCCAGGCCTGCGGCACATAATGCTTTTCATCAAAGATTGGGGTGCCGGAGGCGGTAGGAACAGTGAGCCCCACAAAGCGGGTGACAAAAGCTAAGGCGGCAATCACCAGGGTGGAGATGAGATCTGTGCGGTGCCACAAATAGACAGGCGGTGGCGCTGGCGGCGCAAACCGGGGGTTTCGGGCGCCGCGGTTTCCGGAGCGGGATTGAAGTGTAGGCACTTGAGTCATCATAATGGAATGTATGAACCCTCAAGACCTTCCGCGCGGAGTAGTTCTCGCAGCAACCCCATTGGGCAATATGGACGACGCGACAGAGAGGTTAAAGCAGGGGCTTGCCGGCGCTGATGTCATCGCTGCTGAAGATACCCGCCGGGTGCGCAATCTCGCCCGCGCCTTGGATATTGAAATTCGGGGTCAGGTTGTCTCTAACTTCGACCACAATGAAGCGCAGCGTTCGCAGCAGCTTATCGATGCCGCACGCACCGGCACAGTCTTAGTCGTCTCCGATGCGGGGATGCCTTTGGTCTCCGATCCGGGGCATTCCATCGTGGTGGCAGCAGCGCAGGCCGGCGTGCCAGTAACCTGTTTCCCAGGTGCTTCAGCGGTCACGACCGCGCTGGCTTTGTCCGGGTTATCCGTTGGCCGCTTTATCTTCGATGGTTTCGTGCCACGCAAAAGCGGGCAGCGGCAAAAGTGGTTGGAAAGCCTGCGTTCGGAATCACGCGCGGTGGTGTTTTTTGAATCGCCGCATCGACTAGCGGAGACCTTGGCGCAAGCCGTCGATGTCCTCGGTGCCGAACGTCACGCCGTTGTCTGCCGAGAGTTGACCAAGAAGTTTGAAGAAATCCGTCGCGGCACCTTGGGAGAGCTTGCCGAGTGGGCGGTGGACAATGCCCGCGGGGAAATCACCGTGGTCCTTGATGGGGGATCTGCGCAGACGGTTTCGGTCGAGTCTTTGCTTCCCGAGGTGGAAAAGTTAGTCAGTTCCGGGATGCGTTTGAAAGACGCCTGCAAATTCCTCACGGAGGGCACTGGAGTATCAAATCGCGAGTTATATCAAGCAGCACTTCGCGATTCATAAGAAATACCTGTTATGCAACGCACAACTGAAATAATGTTATTAAAACGTTACTTTCTGAGAGGATAATAAAAATCCTCTGCGGGATAACCGCATTGCGCATGAAGTTAACAGTTGTGATGTATTTTCTCACCTGGCAGCTTCATGGATTTATCCCCGTAAACGCCCTTTTCTTAGCTTGCTAGTACCTATCTTTGTCCAGCATTCTATTAGCTATGACTAATGGAGATCCTGATTTTTCACAAGAAAGGCAGCCTGGCAACAGCCAGGCTGAAAATGTTGATGGAGCAGTCACCCGGCAGGTGGCTGAGAACGACACCTACGAAACGAATGAATCTGCAACTGGTCAGCTGGCGTCCATGCTGGACACTGACTTCAATCCTTCTGCCCACCCTGTAGAAGAAGAGATCGAACTCGCTGCAGATCAAAAAGACGCCAAGATAGACTGGACGATCACCGGTATCGCCGGCGTCCTCGTTGCCGCAATCGTAGTATGGGGCGTCGCGCTTCCAGACAGCTTTGGAGACTTTTCAGGTAAAGCCCTGAATTTTGTTGTTAACAACTTCGGCTGGGCATTCATCCTGTTCACCGCAGTCTTTGTCGTCTTCGTTATTGCTATTGCCGCATCTAAGTTTGGCTCCATCAAACTGGGCGCGATCAACGAAGAGCCAGAATTCTCAACGGTATCGTGGATTGCCATGATGTTCGCCGCCGGCATGGGCATTGGTTTGATGTTCTACGGTGCATCTGAGCCACTCGCTTTCTACCGCGACGGCGTACCAGGCCATGAGCCCAATGAAGTGGGAACCGCCATGGCAACGGCCATGTTCCACTGGACCCTCCACCCATGGGCAATCTACGCGATTATCGGTTTGGCTATTGCTTACTCCACGTTCCGTATCGGCCGTAAGCAGCTGCTGTCTTCCGCCTTCATCCCGCTCATCGGTGAGAAAGGCGCTGCCGGTCCACTTGGCAAGCTGATTGACATCCTGGCTATTTTCGCCACCGTCTTCGGTACCGCTTGTTCCCTGGGCTTGGGTGCACTGCAGATCCAAGCTGGTTTGCAGGCTTCCGGCATAGTGGACAACCCATCCAACAGCGTTGTCCTAGGTATCGTTCTGGTTCTGACCCTGGCGTTTATACTGTCCGCACTTTCTGGCGTGGGCAAGGGCATTCAGTACCTCTCTAACGCCAACATGGTCATGGCAGCTCTGCTGGCAATCTTCGTGTTCATTGTTGGTCCTTCCGTGACCATCTTGAACTTGGTTCCAGGTTCCGTTGGTAACTACCTAGCTAACTTCACTGAAATGATTGGTCGCACCGCTGAGTCCGCTGACGGCACCGCTGGTGAGTGGCTGTCGGGCTGGACCATCTTCTACTGGGCATGGTGGATTTCTTGGTCCCCATTCGTGGGGATGTTCTTGGCACGTATTTCTCGCGGCCGCAGCGTTCGCGAATTCTGCCTTGGCGTCATGCTGGTTCCTGCTGGTGTTTCCACCATCTGGTTCGCAATTTTCGGCGGCACCGCAATCCACTTGGAGCAAAACGGTCAGTCCATTTCCGGTGAGTCCACTGAGGCAGAGCTGTTTAACCTGCTGCAGTCCTTCCCTGGTGGTTCGGTTGCCGCAGTAATCGGTATGATCCTGCTGGCTACCTTCTTCATTACCTCTGCCGACTCGGCATCGACAGTAATGGGCTCCATGTCCCAAAACGGCCGCTCGGACGCTACTCCGTGGCTGTCTGCCATCTGGGGTGTTCTCACCGCAGCCGTTGGCCTGGTGCTGCTGCTGACCGGTGAAGACGCACTGAATAACCTGCAGAACGTGACCATTGTTGCTGCATCACCGTTCTTGATCGTGCTCATCTTCTTGATGTTCGCGATTGTGAAGGACCTGCGAAATGACGTTATCTACGTTGAATACCGCGAAGCTCAAGCATTCCAGCGTAAGCTGGCCCGTGAGCGCCGTATTCACCGCGAAGTACAAGCAAAGCAAGAGCAGAAGCGTCGCCGTTCGGAGCGCTTCGCAAAGGCTGGCGCCAAAGTCAGCCCAAAGGCTAAGAACAACAAGTAGCTGATTGCCCCTGAAATTCTGGGGTGAAATTCACAGACGTTGACTACTTGGATAAAGTAGAGCGCATGACTGAGTCTTTAGTAGTTAACGTTGCCTGGCCGTATGCCAATGGACCCCGCCACATCGGACACGTGGCGGGGTTTGGCGTTCCCTCCGACGTGTTCGCACGCTTTCAGCGAATGCGCGGACGCAACGTACTCATGGTCTCCGGCACTGATGAGCACGGCACGCCGTTGCTGGTTCAGGCCGACAAAGAAGGTATCAGCGTTCGCGAGCTCGCAGACCGCTACAACCGCCAGATTGTTGAAGACCTCGCCGGCTTAGGCTTGTCCTACGACATGTTTACCCGCACCACCACCCGCAACCACTACGCAGTGGCCCAGGAGCTATTTACCGGGCTCTACGACAACGGGTACATGATTAAAGAGACCATGCAGGGCGCTATCTCGCCATCTACTGGTCGTACCTTGCCGGACCGCTACATCGAAGGCGAATGCCCGATTTGTCACGCCGATGGCGCACGCGGTGATCAGTGCGATAACTGCGGCAACCAGCTTGATCCCATTGACCTAATCAATCCCGTATCCAAGATCAATGGTGAAACTCCCGAATTCGTGGAGACCGAGCACTTCCTGCTCGATCTGCCAGCACTGGCAGATGTGCTGACGGAGTGGCTGAAGACTCGTGAGGACTGGCGTCCTAATACGTTGAAGTTCTCCCTCAACCTCATCAAGGACATGCGCCCACGCGCGATGACGCGCGATATTGACTGGGGCATCCCCATTCCAATCGAGGGTTGGGAAAACAATGACGCTAAGAAGCTCTACGTCTGGTTCGACGCGGTTATTGGCTACCTTTCTTCGTCCATCGAGTGGGCCTACCGCAGCGGCAACCCAGACGCGTGGAAGGATTTCTGGCAAGACCCAGAGGTTCGCCACTACTACTTCATGGGCAAGGACAACATCACCTTCCACTCCCAGATTTGGCCAGCAGAACTGCTGGGCTACGCCGGCAAGGGCGCAAAGGGAGGCGAGCTGCACAAATACGGTGAGCTCAACTTGCCGACGGAAATTGTTTCCTCTGAGTTCCTGACCATGTCCGGCTCCAAGTTCTCCTCGTCCAAGGGCGTTGTTATCTACGTCAAGGACTTCCTCAAGGAGTTCGGCCCGGATGCACTGCGCTATTTCATTGCGGTAGCTGGACCAGAAAACACTGATACCGACTTCACTTGGGACGAGTTTGTTCGCCGCATTAATAACGAGCTTGCCAATGGCTGGGGCAACCTGGTCAACCGCACTGTCTCCATGGCGAATAAGAACTTTGGCGAAGTACCCGTTCCAGCAACGCTGACCGAAGCAGACACCAAGATTTTGTCCTTGGCCGAAGAAACTTTGGCGACTGCGGCAGAGTACTTGGAAGCCTCGAAGTTTAAGGCAGCCATTACCGCCGCCATGCATGTGGTTGGTGAGACCAACGCTTATATCGCCGACCAGGAGCCGTGGAAGCTGGCCAAGGATGAGACACAACGTGAGCGCCTTGCCACGGTGCTGTGGACCGCGCTGCAGGTCGTCTCTGACTGCAACGTCATGCTCACCCCATTTTTGCCACACACCGCGCAAAAGGTGCATGAGACCCTCGGTCGCACCGGCGTGTGGGCCGCGACGCCGCAAATCCAAGAAGTACAAGATGATGCACCGGTGGATCTGATGGGCAATAACTTGCCTGAAGAAGGCCGTTCTTACCCCATCATCACCGGCGACTACGACTCGCAGCAGGCCACCTGGGCGCGCGTTGATGTCGTGCCAGGAACCAAGTTGGAAAAGCCGAAGCCACTTATCGCGAAGCTGGATCCTGAACTGGGAGTTACCGGTCCTGAGTGGGCACCGGTTATTCCTCAGCCAGAGGACTAATCCAAGAAGGTTTTCTATTTAGCTTAAAAATGTGGAGCGGGCCAAGCAGAATCACACTGCCTGGCCCGCTCCACATTTGTGTACAGCCTTCCGCCGAGCTTACTGGTATGACAGTTATAGAACAGGTGGCGTAGCGTATATGAGAGCACTATTTTTATGGTGCAACTTTTTTTATTTTTTATTGTGCCTCGTGCGCTTTTTATTTTTGGATACTCCGCAGCGCAATGCCTGTGTGTGAAGAAGATTAGTTTTATGAGAAGGTGGGTGGATTGCGTGGCTAGAAAGACCCGGGTGGGATTTGGGCTAGCGATTCTAGCGGTTGCATTGGTAGCGGTGAACTTGCGCGCAGGTATCGCATCTCTAGCGCCAGTTATTAGCCAGGTTGCAGAATCTTTTGAAGTCAGCAGCTCCACCGCAGGATTTTTGACCTCGCTGCCGGGATTTTGTTTCGCCATCATGGGGTGGCTAGCCGTACCCATCGCGCGGCGCTTGGGATTATCGCCGACATTGGTCACAGGTGGTATTGCACTCCTGATCGGTATTTCTATCCGGCCCCTAGTTAATAACTATCTGCCGTTTCTTATCCTTACCGTCTTGCTCATCTCGGGTATTGCGGTAGCCAATATCTTGTTGCCGGCGTGGATTAAAGAACATAGCCAAGGGCTGAAACAAGTACGGCTGATGATGATCTATACCGCCGTGCTTGGTGCCTCGGGTGCGATCGGTCCGCTGTCCGCATTATTTTTTGAGGGCTCAGGCGCTTGGCGATGGTCGCTTGGCGTATGGGCAGTACCCGTTATTTTCCAGGTCTTGGTCTGGCTTATCGTTTTGTCGAGGACAAAGCGGGATATTCCTTCGACTGGGGTAGTACCGGATGAAGATATAACCGAGCAGCCGCAAGCGGCAATGGCGAATCCCGCGCTGCAAGGTGCGCTGATGAAATCACCAACCGCGCTGGCGATGTTGCTCTTTTTCGGAATCCAGTCCTCCATGGCCTATGCGCAGATGGGTTGGCTGCCAGCAATTTTGATGGATGCCGGAGTAGCAGAAAATACCGCCAGCATTGGCCTCGCTGTGCTGGGTGGCTTTAACGTCATCGGCGGTGTTCTTATGCCGTGGCTGCTCTCACGTGTGGAAAATACGGTTCCTATCCCCGTCATTTTGGGCGCAGTGTCGCTGATTGGCTGGCTCGGCGTGAGCTACGCACCGACAGCCGCGCCGATTTTCTGGAGCTCACTGTTGGGCATCGGCGGAATGTGCTTCCCGTTTGTCCTATCGCTGTTGACCGCACGTACACGCTCGCCGATTGTCACCGCACGCTTGTCCGGCTTTGTGCAGCCCGGCGGTTATATCATCGCCGGTATTACGCCGTTGCTGATGGGCTTTTTGTACTCGGCCACCGGCAGCTGGGATGCGGCGCTTATTCTCGTATCCGTAATGAGCCTGGGCCTTATCATCTTTGGTATTCGGGCCGCGCGTAATATCTACATCGATGATGAGCTTGCTCAACAACATTAAGCGCTAACCCCGCCTCGCCGTGCTCCCCGGGGCTCCCCGGCTCAGCCACCCCACTGGGGTGGCTTTTATACTAGGTGTCATGTCGAAGAAAAAGCCACGTCCTACTCCAGTTCCTGCCGAAGGCATCACCGGAATGATTGATGCCCACACCCACCTCACCTCCTGCAACGATGAGATTTCCGCGCTGCTAGAGCGCGCCGTGGCAGCTGGCGTGGAACGCGTGTGCACCGTCGGCGACGGCGTGGACGAAGCAGAATTGGCCTTGCGGGCCGCACAAGTACACGATCGCATCTTCGCAGCATGTGCCATTCACCCCACCAAAGCGCACACGCTTGACGATGACGCCAAGGCACGATTGACCACCATGGCCGCAGATCCGCGCTGCGTGGCAGTAGGGGAGACCGGGCTTGATACCTATTGGATTAAGCACGCCCCAGAAGACACTGCGACCTTGGACGTGCAAGAAGAAGCTTTACGATGGCACGCCGAGCTCGCAGCTGAGGTCAATAAGACTGTAATGATCCACAACCGCGAAGCCGATGCGGATTTGATGCGCGTACTCGATGACAGCGCGCAGGCTCCAGATACTATGCTGCACTGTTTTTCCTCACCGCTAGATGTGGCGAAAGAAGCCATCGAGCGCGGATATATCCTGTCTTTTGCTGGCAATGTGACTTTTAAGCGCAACGATGAATTGCGCCAGGCGGCCGCGCTAGTGCCCGCGGAGCAGATCCTGATTGAAACTGATGCTCCTTATATGACCCCGGAGCCATTTCGGGGCTCGCGCAATGAGCCATCTCTGATTGGACATACCTACCGCTGCGTCGCGGAAGCCCGAAATCAGTCGGTAGAAGAACTGGTTGAACAAGTACGTGCAAACTTTGACCGCGTGCTCACGCCGAAAAACTAGTAGGACCGTGCACTTTCTGTGCCAAAACGCTGACCTGCGAAGATGGCTGGGGCAAGTGTGAGAAAATCCACATCTGGTGTCCCAGCTGGTAAGGCGTGTCCAATGTGGCGGGAGTTAACGTTGTTTGACGAGTTGTGCGGCCTGTCGCAATGATTTAGAAAGTCACGCAGTGTTATCGTATTGTTACTGATTGTTGTCCTGAAGGTTGCAATTGACTTTCCAAGTCTTGCCTCTGAAGCGTCAGTGCACTGCGGTGTCACTGACCAACCTTCGGGAAGATAAAAAATTGCACTCCCACATAAGTTTTAGAAGGTTTCATGTCTACCACGCACCACATCAAGCGAATCAATAACACGCGTTCGCTTCCACTGCGCCTGGCAACAGGCGGCATGTTGGGCACACTGGCTGTCGGCGGTGTCGTTGCGGTCAACACACAAAAAGATGTCACCGTGGACGTCAACGGTGAGCGCATCGAATTGGCGACTTTCTCTTCCGATATTGAAGGTGCACTGCAGGCAGCGGGAATTGATTATGAAGGCGATGACCTCATCTACCCAGCGCCCAGCGAATCCCTAGATAATGGGGAATCGATCACCGTTCGCACCGCAAAACCAGTGGCTGTTACTGTAGATGGTGAAGTAAAAACCATGAATTCCACCGCGTTGACGGTGGAAGATCTGCTCGGCACCATGGATGGTGTTTTGCCTGGCGCAGCCGTTTTGGCTGGTAACCAGGAAGCTGATGCAGACGAAAAGATTACGGATGGGATGGAATTGGAGGTCGTGAGTCCAAAGATCGTCTCCATCAAAGACGGTGGCAAGGTCACCTACACCAGCATCGCAGCCAAGACCGTCGGCGATGTATTGCAAGAGCGCGGTATTAAAGTCGATGCCGACGACCGTGTCTCCCCAGGGGTAGATGAAAAGCTCACTGCGGGAACCAAGATCGTCATCGACCGCGTCGAGACGGAAGAATTCGACGTCACCGAAGATTTCGATGCCGAGCCGAACTACGTCGATGATGAAAACTTGGCCAAGGGCGAAGAGCGCGTGGTCGAAGAAGGCATGTCTGGCGAGCGCCAGCGCACCATCAAAAAGGTCACGGTCAATGGGCAAGAAGAGTCCAAGGACGTCATTAAAGAAACCGTCCTGACCGAGCCAAAGCCTGCCACCATCGCGCGCGGCACGAAGGAAGAGGCCGCTAAGCCTTCTGGTGCTGCTGCACCAGCCGTTGCGGGCGGATCCGTGTGGGATGAACTCGCACAGTGCGAGGCAACAGGTGACTGGCACATCAACACCGGAAATGGCTACTCCGGTGGTCTACAGTTCAACGCCCAAACGTGGCAAGCCTACGGTGGCGGCGAGTACGCACCAGAGGCTTACCAAGCATCCCGCGAGCAGCAAATTGCCGTAGCGGAGAAGGTTCAGGCAGCTCAGGGCTGGGGCGCATGGCCAGCATGTACCTCCTCGATGGGTCTGCGCTAATAGCTTTGCCACATCTGCGATAAATTAGAGGGCATGTCAAAGTTATTAGGGCCCGTCGAAATTCGAAATCTGGCAGAAAAGCTAGATGTCAGCCCCACGAAAAAGTGGGGTCAGAATTTCCTGCATGACCCCAACACCATCCGCCGCATCGTCGCCGCCGCAGATTTAACTGACGATGACCACGTGGTGGAGGTAGGCCCTGGCCTCGGTTCTTTAACCCTGGGGCTGTTGGATGAAGCCGCGCACGTCACCGCGGTCGAAATCGATCCGCGCCTGGCGGGCGAGCTACCGGCTACCGTGCAGTGGCGCGCACCCGAGCACGTGGACAAACTCACGTTGCTGCACAAAGACGCGCTACGCATCGACGGGGAAGAACTGGGCACTCCGACCGCATTGGTCGCGAATCTTCCTTATAACGTCGCGGTGCCCGTGCTACTGCATATCTTGGAGTTGTACCCCTCGCTGCAGCGCGTTCTCGTGATGGTGCAGCTGGAAGTCGCCGATCGCCTCGCTGCTGACCCAGGCTCCAAAATCTACGGCGTGCCCAGCGTCAAAGCCTCCTTTTATGGCAACGTGCGCAAGGCCGGCAACATCGGCAAGCATGTCTTTTGGCCCGCCCCGAATATCGAATCAGGGCTTGTGCGCATTGACTTGTATCCGCCGCGTGAGCGTCCGAAAAAGCTCTGGCCGCTTATCGATGCCGCCTTCGCCCAACGCCGCAAAACCTTACGCGCCGCTCTTTCCGGGTTTTATGGCTCCGGCGCTGCGGCCGAACAAGCCCTGCGAGAAGCAGGCATTGAGCCGACCTTGCGCGGGGAAAAGATCAGCATTGATGATTTCTTAAGGCTCGCTGCAGTAGGTGAGAGCAATGTATGATCCTCACGACACCGGTGATCCGATTTATCGGCTGCCGCAAAATATGCCTAATTTGCAGCGCGAATGGAAAGCCCGCGCGCACGCCAAGGTTAATCTCCACTTAGGCGTCGGCCCCGCGCGCGAGGATGGTTTTCATGAGCTGTCCACGATTTTTCAAGCCGTGGATATCTCGGATGTCATCACCCTGCGCATTCGCGATGATATCGCCAGCCGCGGTGAGACACCGGTTGGCGGACCATTAAAAATTACTGGTCCCACCGCCGCTGGGGTGCCCACCGATGAACGCAACTTGGTGTGGAAAGCCCTGGACCGTCTCGCCGTGCATATCCCGCTGAGCTATCCACGCCTGGATGTCGAAATCCATAAACAAATCCCGGCTGCTGGTGGAATGGCAGGCGGCAGCGCCGATGCCGCAGCAGCGCTGATGCTTGCGCACAAGCTCTACGCCACCTACTTCGAGTTGGAAATTGCCAGCGAAGAAATCTTGCAGGAGATTGCCGCCGACCTGGGATCCGATGTGCCATTTATGATGATGGGCGGCACCGCCTTGGGTAAAGGCAGGGGAGAAGTGCTCTCACCCATGCTCACCCGCGGCAATTATCACTGGTGTTTGATTGCATCACACCAAGGACTGTCCACGCCCGATGTCTTTGGCAAACTCGATGAGATGCGGGAGGCATCGACAAGCGAAAGCTCTGTCCTCACGTCGTCTTTGGATGTCACGGACACAGCCCAAGCTTTAGTCTCCGGCGATGTGCACCGGTTGGCGAAGAGCCTGAAAAATGACTTACAACCTGTCGCATTGTCCTTGCGCCCAGATTTGCGCAAGACGATCGAGGTCGGCATCGATGCCGGTGCTTTGACAGGCATTGTCTCTGGCTCGGGTCCGACAATCGCCTTTTTATGCGAGGATGCAGAGCACGCCCGGGAAGTGCGCACGCAAGTGACTTTAGAAATTCCTAAAACCCGCGGCTATGTTGCCAGCTCACCTGCGCCCGGCGTTCGTATCTTCTAGCCCCCGTGGGGCTAGAATTGGTGATCAACTATGGCAAACCTCATCAATTTAGAAACAGTAACCAAATCTTTCGGCCTCAAAACCCTGCTGGACCAGGTCTCCCTGGGCGTTCAAACCGGCGACCGCATTGGCATCGTCGGCGTTAACGGCGGCGGTAAAACCACTCTGCTGGAAGTACTTACCGGCATCGAAGAGCCGGACTCGGGGCGTGTGTCCCATAATTCTGGGCTGCGCATGGCCGTGGTCACCCAGCGCTTTGACCTGGATGAATCCATCACTATTGCCGACGCCGTGATTAAACCACTCGGTTTAGAAACCTATGAGTGGGCCTCCAACGCCAAAGTCCGCGACGTACTCGGCGGACTCGGCATCGTGGAACTGGGGCTCGATACCGTGGTAGGCCGACTCTCCGGTGGCGAGCGCCGCCGAGTCAACCTGGCCGCAGCCCTTGTGCAAGATGTTGACCTCGTGGTTCTCGACGAGCCCACCAACCACCTAGACGTGGAAGGCGTGCAGTGGCTGGCCAGCCACCTTCTGGCGCGCAAGGTAGCCGTCATCGTGGTCACACACGATCGCTGGTTCTTGGATACCATCGCCACGCTGACGTGGGAAGTACACGACGGTCAGGTTGATTCCTACGAGGGCGGCTATAACGACTGGACCTTTGCACGGGCAGAGCGTGCCCGTCAAGCAGATGCCATGGAGCAACGCCGCCAAAACCTTGCGCGCAAGGAATTAGCCTGGCTGCGCCGCGGGGCACCGGCGCGTACCTCCAAACCGCGCTACCGCATTGAAGCTGCCGAAGCTCTCATCTCCGATGTTCCTGCACCACGTGACAGCGTGGAACTGATGGCCTTTTCCAAGCAGCGTCAAGGACGCGTGGTGGTGGAATTAGAAGATGCCACCATCACCACCCCTGATAACCGCACCTTGGTCGAGCACCTCACCTGGCGCCTGGCACCCGGCCAGCGCATTGGCCTGGTCGGCGTGAATGGTTCAGGTAAAACTACTTTGCTGCGCACCTTAGCGGGCGAAAACCCGCTGGCAGAGGGCCGCCGCATTGAAGGACAAACCGTACGCCTAGGATGGCTGCGCCAGGAACTCGATGACCTGGATCCCAACCGCCGTTTGCTCGATGCCATCGAAGATGTCGCCACCTATGTGCACATGGGTAAGAAGGAAATGTCGGCCTCGCAGCTGGCCGAAAGGCTCGGGTTTAGCCCGAAGCGTCAGCGCACCCCCATCGGCGATCTGTCCGGTGGCGAGCGTCGCCGTTTGCAACTTACGCGCGTGCTGATGGCCGAGCCCAATGTCTTGCTCCTCGATGAGCCCACCAACGACCTCGATATCGATACCCTGCAGGAACTTGAATCCCTGCTGGATTCGTGGCCCGGCACCTTGGTGGTCATCTCCCACGACCGGTACTTAATTGAGCGCATCGCCGATGACACGTATGCCTTATTCGGGGACGGCAAGCTGACCAACCTGCCAGGTGGAATCGAAGAATACCTCGCGATTCGCGCGGAGCAGGAAGCTGCCAATCCCACCGGCACCTTGAATCTGGGTGGGGTGGGGCAGAGCGAGGGGGCATCGACAAGCACTGCTGCAACCTCTGCCACCTCCACGCCGGATGCTGCTGCCAGCGCACCACGAACGAGTCTGAGCAATCAAGAACAGCGCGAGATTACCAAGAAGATGAATGCGGTCGAGCGCAAAATTTCCAAGCTGGACCCGCAGATTGCGCGCATCAACGCGGATATGGCCGCCGCTGCCGAACAGGTTGATACCGAGGCATTGACGCGGCTCGACGGCGAGCTCAAAGCAGCAGAAGCCGAACGCGAAGAATTGGAAATGGAGTGGATGGAGCTCGGCGAGGCCTTGGAGTCCTAGCCTGCCCGTCTGCGGGGCGTAGACTAGTGCTTTCTTCGCCCACTAGCCCCAATGAGAAAGGCATGCTGTGATGGCCGATACCCCACGCGATGAAGTAATTGCCGAACATATCCTAGCGCCCATTGACGTTGCATTAGAGCGCGACGATGGCAATGACGTGGTGGTCATGCGACGGGAATTTGTGCACACCCCGGAGAAACTCTGGCAGTTGCTGACACAACCTGAACTGCTAGCGCACTGGTCACCGATTGTGCCCAACCGTGTCCTGGATTCCGTGGGCCCTGCGACCAGTCGGGAAAACCCTGACGATGCTCCCGTCGACGCCGAGGTCTTATCCGTTGCTGCACCGCGCGCTGTCACCCACCGGTGGGATACGGAAGTGCTCGCCTGGGAAATCACCCCAATTGAGCGGGGCTCGTCTGAGCAGGGCTCCGTCTTGCAACTGCGCCAAAGCGTGGGAGATCCTGAATTTATCTCAATGATGGTGGCCGGCTGGCAGGTCTGCTTTGGCCGCCTTGCCGCGGAAGAAGATGGGGTTGACCGCGAGCGCGTGGTTGGTGAGCGCGCCATGGATTATGGCTGGAAAGAGCTTAATGAGCACTACCAAGCCACCTTGTTCGCCGACTAAGATATGACTGCTTTGTGATGCTGACCCATGCGTCGCTGACTCTGAGACGAAGCTGGCAATTTTATTACAATGCGATAAAGTTGCCGAAAATGGGCAATTCTGACTAGGCACTGATTGGGGCTTGTGTGGCATGGTGGTTGCCATGAGCATTTCTCGACGTCTTACTGCAATCGCGCTCGCTGGCGCTTTGACCCTTGGTGGCACCGCCGCTGCTAACGCACAGGAAAACCCAGCTGAAGAGCTATCTTCCCAGGCGCAAACCCAGATTAATATTGCTGCAGCGCAGTTCATTTCCAGCCTGCCGCAGGATGTAAAGGACGCGGCTCATAAGTATGGAATTGATCTGCCGACCCTTGCTGGTGCTGCGGAAACCTTGCGTTATGAGACCGTGCAGCACTTGGAAGAAGCTGGCCACACCAAGGACAACACTGCCCAGTCCACCGCGCAGCAGTGGGCGGATGAAGCTGCCGCCGGCAAAGTCTCCTTCGAGGACGGCGTGGGCCACGGCACTGCTAATGCGGATAAAGGCACCGGCGCGATTTTGAAGCTGACGGAACAGCAAGCACGCGATCGCATCAACTGGTTGGACCGTGAAGGCAACCCACACAATGAGCCCACCGGCTTTGGCGTTGCCACCGCCACCGATGGCAAGTACGTCTACATCGCGGAATTCTTCTTGAACTAAAAGCGTGCAGCTACCAGATGCCGGCTTTCACACCTTAAAGATGGTGCGGGGAGCCGGTATTTTTATTTCCCATTTGCACGCTGGGGAGGCACGCGAAATTTTGGGTAGGATGGAGGCCATGATTTTCATTAACGTTAAATTTCATGTCAAGCCCGAATACGCTGACACTTTCCTCGATGAGATCAATTGGTACACCGAAGCCTGCAACGCAGAGCCCGGTTGCCTAGAGTTCAAGTGGTACCGCGATCCAGAAGATTCCCAGCGTTTCCTTCTGGTCGAAGCATACAAGGATGGCGAAGACGTCACCCACGTTCAAAGCGATCACTTCAAGCGCTCCTGCGAAGAATTCCCACAGTACTTGGTAGAAACCCCGGATATTATCAACTTCAAGATTGACGGCAAGACCGAGTGGGACAAGATGGCCGAATTCAAGGTCGACTAATTCGGCATAGCTGCTAATACCTAACAGCGAGCAAGCACAAAGCCCGCTTCTACACCGTCCTGCCAATGCGCAGGGGAGTTGCTGTAGAAGCGGGCTTTGCTGTGGACTTAATTCCTGGGTCTAGGTGATGGGCCTAGTTCCTGCGCTGATTAGCGGGGGTTTGTTGTGAAGCTTCCATCTTGTCGAACCATTCGGTCAAAACGGTAATAACCCCGTGGTCAAGATTGGATGGGGCAATGACATCCGCGACGTCTTTAAGCTGCGGGTGGGCATTGTCCATGGCTACCGCTGTGCCGGCTTCCTGCAAGAGCTCATAATCATTGAGGTAGTCACCAAAGGCCGCGGTTTCGGCGATATCAATACCCAAAGTATCCGCCATGTGGTGCAAGGCTGTGCCCTTATTCGCACCAGCGGGCATGACATCTACCCATGCTTGCCCGGAGATAGCCACGTTGTGGTCGGGGATAGCCTTAAAAATCACCGGGGCAATATGCTCTTCCGAACCGGCGGCACAGTATATAGCGACCTTGATGATGTCGGATTCTTCAACCACCTGGTGCAGATCGGCAACCGTTTGCCGCGAGTAGTAGTACTTTTCTAGCTGAGTGAAGGTATCTGGATTCGCGTTTTCCGAGACATAGCCAACGGTGGGGGTGCACAAGACCACGTCATAGTCCACGGTCACGGCCTCTAGCGCATCAAGGATGCGAAAGACTGCGGCACTGGGCAAAACGGAAGTGTGGATGATTTCGCCCTCGTGGGCAATCGCCGTGCCATTTTCAGCAATGAAGGACAAACCCTCGCCGAATTGATTTTGCAAGGTCGCAAGCTGGCGCCCCGATGCCGGGGCAATGGTCACTCCGAGTTCATGTGCGCGCTCGAGTACCGGCCAGAATTCTTCCGGGATTTGGCTCTCGCCATCCAATAACGTGCCATCCATGTCAAGGGCGATTAGCCGCGGAAAAATCATGAGAAAAACCTCGATACTTGTGCAAAACTGGGGTACATGACTGAAACTGTTGAATCAACCGCACCTGTACTTACGTCAGTTCGCCAGCGTACCGGACTTCTGGTATTAAACCGTCCCAAGGCATTAAACTCCCTGGACCCAGAGATGATTGAAATCATCGGGCAAGCCGTCCGGACGTGGGAAAATGATGACGCGATCGATCAGATCGTGATTTACTCCACCAACCCAAAAGCCTTTTGCGCCGGTGGTGACGTACGCTACGCCCGCGACAATATCCTCAACGGCAACGCGGAGCTCGTGGATGATTTCTTTCGCAGTGAATACACCGTCAACGGCGAGCTCGCTCAGTGCACCAAGCCTGTAGTAGCCATCATCAACGGCGTGGTCATGGGCGGCGGGCTTGGCATTTCTTTGCACGGCTCCCACCGCGTGGTTACCGAAAACGCCTTTGCGTCCATGCCGGAGATGGCCATTGGTTATTTCACTGACGTGGGCGTGGCGCACACTGCCCAGCGCATGGTGGGCACCCGCGGGCAGGCATCGGAAGCATTAGCGAAATACTGGGCTATTACTGGTTACCGCATGTACGCCGCGGATATGCTGTGGTCAGGTTTGGCGACCCACGTTGTCAAAGACGCAGACGAAATTCTTGAGGCAATCATCGCCGATGGCGTGGATGCCGCATTAGACAAGCACTCCTATGTACCGGAGGAACCAGCGCCTTTGGCAGATATTATTGAGCACATCGAGTCCACCTTTAACCACGCAACGTGGCCAGAGATTCAAGAGGCCCTAAAATCTGCGGACAAGGATTTCGCGCAGAGCACCGCGGGCTATCTCGCTGCCGCATGCCCGACCTCAGTGGTGGCTTCCAATGAGCTATTTGAATCCCATGCAAAAGAAGACGACATCGTCGAAGCATTAAAGCGTGAAGAATCCTTGGGACGTTATATCCGCTCCCGCGAGGATTTTGTGGAAGGAGTGCGCGCAGTCTTGATTGAAAAGACCAAAGACGCGGCCTTTAGCCCCGCGGATACAGCATCGGTGGATCTCGCAGGCATCCACAAAGCACTTGAGCTTTAACCCTGGCGGCAGAATAAGCCTTTGAAGTACCGGATACCGGGAATTGCTAAGCTCACAGCATGACTCGACCCCGTGACACTCACATGCCGGAACTTCAGCGCCCACCGTGGGTGTGGGCGTGGGTGATTGTAGCGACCGGTGCACTCGGCCTTTTCGCCATCTATGTGGCCTGGGATGGCATCCCGGATCCGTTTCCCACCCATTGGAACGCCCGTGGGGAAGCGGATTCCTTTTCGGAGAAGACCTGGGGCAACATGATTTTAATGTTTGGGTTACTCTCCGGCATTTTAGCGATCGTGGTCGCTGGCTCTTTCGCGTTAATACACCAAACTGCCAAGCATCAACGCGGTGAAGACTGGGAGATTGCCCGCGCGCGGGCGATGTCGAATAGCATGCTCAAACCGCTGGGCATGTGGATGTTTCTGCTCAACGCGGTGATCGTCTTCGATATGTATCTCTCGATCACGCAGGTCTATTCTTCGTTTGCGCTGCTGATTGCCGTTATCATCATCGTCGTCATTGGCCTGATGTGGAATGTAGTACATATCCAAAAATGGCTCGATGAGCATTACCCAGATCCGAAAACCAGTAAGCACATGAAGTGGGGGATATTTTATTACAACCCCGATGACCCCAATATGATGGTTCATCGCGAATTAAACAGCACCTTCAACATGGCGCATCCCGGTTCCTGGGTCGCGATGGGCGCGCTGATAGGAGTGCCCATCATCTTGGTCGCAGCGCTGGTTATCCTCGGGCTCTAAGTACTCGGTATGCCAGCCGGCTTGTTCCCGCGCATGGCGTGATAAGCCTGGATAGCTCGGTCACGGTTGATGTGCGCGGGCGGTTGATTATCCAGCACCGCTTTTTCCACGTGCGGCGTCAGCGCCGGCAGTCGCAGTTTCGGCGAATCGATCAGCACGATGGCCGTGGTATTTTCATTCAGCTTTGTGGTGACAACATTCCACTTATTTAAAATGGGCATCGCAACCTGCGCCAAGCCCAACTCCCGGGCCATAGCAGCAGGCATGCGGCGGCGTACTAAAGAGGGCACAAGCTTATCGATGCCAAACTGCCGCACCGCATTCACCGGCCCCTGAGATGGAAGCCGCGTTAATTCACTATCAGCCCACGCCCACGTGAATACACCATCGCAAACGGTGGCAAGGATGACAGCGGCGGCTTCGAGCCCAGATTTTTCATCGAGCAAGACATGCCCAGTTTCCAAATTAACCAAGACATTCTCCCGCGCTGCCTGAGGATAATGCGCGGAGAAAAACATCGCGTGTTCAATCGCGGCATAAAAGCCATCGGCACTGATATCTTCCAAGCGCCAGTTCGCGCCAGGGGTGATCCCGGCGGTTAAAGCTGAGATGTGCTCATCAAGAAATTCCACGGTGATATCGGTGATCTCGGTGGTGTCGGCGGGATTCGCGCTTGTTAGACGCAGCCCTTGATTTCCTTCTTCGACGTGAAGCCCGCGGTGCTGAGCAAAGGAGACAACTGCGCGGATTTCATCCAATTCTTCGATGAATGGATCGCCAATACCTTCAATAAGGACCTTGCCCACCGAAATCGCATCCGGCGATGGCGCAGACCAACTACCAGTAGAGGACTGCGCCTGAGCCAGGTCAATGGCGATAGCAGCTTTGTCACCATTAGCTTGGTCACCAATCAGGATGGGGTTGCCACCTTCGAGAGTGCGTGCGGCTGCCAGGAGTAATTCTGATAGCGGCTGTTCACCGTGTAACTGGGAAATCGCCGGGTCGCGCTTCCTGGCGGTGGCCCACCGCCAGGTCGTGTCACTGAGTACAGCGATGCGCCGGCCTTTAAAATCCACCGTGCCCTGGGCGGTATACACGCGCACGTCAACGGGCAAATCGTTGCCGCTTTCAGCAGGCGCAGAGGAGAAGTTGAGCTCAATGCCTTGGACCTCTTTGAGTTGCTTCCAACACATATCGTGCGCCGTGGCGAGGAAAAGGCCGTCGGAGGCGAGATCAGTCAGCGTCAGCGGTGGCGTCGGATTCATGGCTATGAGTTTAACTGCTGAAGGCTTAGCCAATGGCCTTTTCATAGGCTTGAACTAAAGCTTCTGTGGATTCACGCCACGAGTACTTCTCCGCTTCCTCACGCGCAGCAGCACCCATTTGCGCGCGACGGTCGTGGTCCTGCAATAGGCCAACAATTACACGTGCCCAATCCTCGTCCGCGCCATCTTCGGCAATCAGGTAGCCGGTCTTGTCATCATCGATGACAAAAGGAATCCCGCCGGCATTAGTGCCCACCACCGGAACACCGGAGGCAAAAGACTCGAGTGCTACAAGGCCGAGGGTTTCCGTCGCGGAAGGGAAGACGAACACGTCTCCGCTGGCAAAAGCTGCGGCCAGTTCTTCACCAGATAAATAGCCGGTGAAGGTGGTAAAGCTCGGATCGAAGCTATCTTGCAGAGCCTGCAGGTACGGACCGCCGCCGACAATTCCCAAGCGGGCACCGGGGACCTGCTTGCGCACCAACCCCATGACATTATTTAGTCTCTCCAAGTCTTTTTCCTTGGAGATGCGGCCAATATAGGTCACCAGCGGGGAGTCCGGATGATTACTCGTCAGCAGACTCCGTGCTTCCGGGGTGGCCTTCGAGGGGTGATAGCCCACGGTATCAACCGCTTTGGGCCACAAGGTCAATCGCTCAATACCCATGTTGCCGGCTTTTTCAATCATCGGATCCGAGGTGCACAAATTAACCTGCGCCTGGTTGTGTAACCAGCGAATAGCACCAGTGGCCATCCCGCGCGTCCAGCCAATGCCTAAGGCATCGACATAATCCGGCACGTTGGTGTGATAGCTGCACACCAACGGGTAGGCATCGCGCTTGGCAGCGAATACACCCAATGCCGCTGACCAAATGGGGTTGACCGCGTGGATAACGTCCGGATCAAACTCCCGGATCTGCTTCCAGAATTTGATCGGCGGAACCGCAAACTTGATCTCCGGGTACACCCAAAACGACAGCGATGGCAACCGGTGGACCTTAAACCCGGCATACGATGCCGGGGGATTACCCGGTGCGAAGATCTCCACCTCGTGGCCCATGGCCGCTAGTTGGTCCAAGCTTCTGATAAGCCGGGTGACAACCCCGTCGATTTTGGGCAGGAAAACTTCCGTGACTATTGCAATACGCACTCGGACTATGCGCTTTCAGATAGTCCTGATTCTGCGTCCGCAGCCACAGCTTCTTGTTCCACAGCTTCCTGCTCTGGAACGCCTGCCTGCTGCGCAGAAGTCCACAGGGACTGCGCTGGGATCTTGGAACGATCTACCCGGTCGGAGTACTTGCGCGCGACTTCTTCAACTTCCTGCAAGAGCCCTTCGGACAAGGTGGTGGGCTTGAGACCCAGCTTCAGGAAGGTTTCATTGTGAACATGCAGATCGTTTTCGGCAGATTCCTTACGTGGGTTAGGCACATAAGCAACCTCAGCATCGGAAATCTCCGCGATGAGCTCTGCCAAGTCGCGCACGCGGTGGGTCTCGGTCATCTGGTTGATGATCTTGACGCGATCGCCCTTTGCTGGTGGGTTTTCCAAGGCCAGCTCAATGCAACGAACCATGTCACGGATGTGAATAAAAGCGCGCGTTTGTCCGCCGGTGCCGTGTACGGTCATTGGGTAACCAACGCCGGCCTGGATGAGGAAACGGTTGAGTACTGTGCCGTAGTCGCCGTCGTAGTCGAAGCGGTTGATCAGACGCTCATCCTTGATGGTCTGCTCCGTGTGGGTGCCCCAAATGATGCCCTGGTGCAGATCAGTAATGCGCAGTTCGTCGTTTTTCGCGTAGTAGGCGAACAGATGCTGATCCAACACTTTGGTCATATGATAAATCGAGCCGGGGTTCGACGGGTAGAGGATCGACTGATCAACGTGGCCGCCTTCAGGCAAGTTGACCTGGATGTCCAAGTAGCCCTCGGGGATCTTCATGCCCGCGGTGCCGTAGCCATAGACACCCATGGTGCCAAGGTGGGCCACGTGGATGTCTTGGCCGGATTCTACAATTGCCGCCAGCAGGTTGTGGGTGGCGTTGATGTTGTTGTCAACGGTGTAGCGCTTGTTGCGCGAGTTTTTCATCGAATATGGCGCTGCGCGTTGTTCCGCGAAGTGCACGATCGCATCTGGGCGCTCGGTATTGATGAAATTCAGCAGGCCGTCGTAGTCCTGAGCCACGTCGATATTTTCAAAGCCAATGGTCTCGCCTGAGACTTCTTGCCAGGCAGAGATACGGGTTTGAATATCAGTAATTGGGGTCAGAGAATCGGCGCCGAGTTCTTCATCAATCGCGCGTCGTGAAAGATTATCGATGATGATGACATCGTGTCCTTTGTCGGACAGATATAACGAGGCAGGCCAGCCACAAAAGCCGTCGCCACCGAGAATCGCAACTTTCACTTTGAACTCCATCTAAATTCGCGAATAAGATTCAGCACTGTCTAGAAAGTGCCCTTTGAACGACAATACCCCCGACTCCTACAGTTTTCCTGTGGAGTCGGGGGTAAATGTCGCGCGGGTGTAGCTATTTAATAGCCCTCAACGTAGTGAATGCCCGCCGTATGAACGCTTCTTTGTCTTCCCGGCGTGCAACCTGTTGGGGGGAGTCCACCTTTAATCGGTTGAGCTCATCCGCAGTCCACACGATGGTGGCGGCACCGACTTGCAAATACAGGGCGATTTCTGCCTCTTTCAATTCTGGGTAGAGCTGGATGAAAGCGCCCAAGAATTTGTGCAACACCGCGTGGATTTCCTCGTGGTGTGGAATAAACCGGCTGCGCGCACTCATGTGCTCTTGGATTTGAAAAAGCGTAGCGATGGAACCGAATTCACTGTCCTCATCCGTCAAGCCCTTCACGGCGATGTCTTCAAAGACTTCTGTCATGGTCATTCCGGCGGGGTAAGCCGCTACGACGGGAAGAAATTCCTCGATGGTATCCAAGCAAAAATGAAATAAGGCTTCGTCGATGCTAGGGAAGTAGTTGTGGAAGGTTCGTACGGAGACCTCGGACTCTTCGGCCACCAAGGAGATGGTCAATCCTTCCAGCCCTTCGCGCAAGAGGATGCGCGCCGCGGCTTCGGAAATGGCACGACGAGTAGCGAGCTTTTTTAACTCCCTTAAACTAGCCATGCCTTAACGTCCTCCCTGTGGCCCTAATTTCACAGGCCACGTCCTTGTCATTAAATACTAAACCTTTGCGGACGCGGAATCCGCGTTTTCTGATCCGCCCTGGCCGTCGTGGCCGTGGCCATCATGGCCGTGGCCCTCGTGGCCGTTGACAACTTCGGTTTCTTTCAAGACTGCTTCTTGTTCGGTCAAAGCAGTACCTTCAATATCCATATTCGGCAGGATCTTATCCAGCCACTTGGGCAGCCACCAAGCCTTGTCACCCAGCAAGAACATGGTTGCCGGGATAATCAGCATGCGCACGATGAAGGCATCGAAGGCCACGCCGACTGCCAAGGCAAAGCCCATGATGCGGATGAAGGGTTCATCGATAAGCATGAAAGCTGCGAACACGGAAATCATAATCAGTGCCGCGGCGGTGACCACGCGGGCACCGTGCTTGAAGCCATTCGACGTTGCGTTGCCGGCGGTCTTGCCGTGGACATAGCCTTCGCGCATGCGGGTGACCAGGAAGACTTGGTAGTCCATGGCCAGACCGAAGGTGAGGCCGATGAGCATAATCGGCAGGAAGGACAACAGCGGCTGGGTATCGGAGATGATGCCGAACATGCCTTCTTGGAAGATACCGACGGTCACACCGAAGGCCGCGGCCATGGACAGTGCGAAGCCGCCGGCAGCAATCAGTGGAACCCAAATGGAGCGGAAGACCAAGAGCAAGACGATAAAGGCGAGCACCAAGACGATAGCGATATACGGAACGAGCACGTCATTGAGACGCTCAGAGATGTCATCGAAGATCGGGGTGATGCCAGTAATGCCATAGACACCACCGGTTTCATCAGTAAATTCTGCCTGGTGGGAGCGCAGCGCCTCAAGGGTCTGCGTGGTCTGCTCATCGGTAGCGCCCGTGGTCGGGGTAATCATGACCTGGGCGGCGTCGAAGTTATCCGTGGTTGCGACCACCTGGGCGTTAACCACGCCATCGGTGTTCTGGAAATCGGTGAGGATGTCCTGGATGGCGGGCATGCGTTCTTGCTCAGCAACATCGGCTACATCCACGAAAGCAATCATTGGCGCGTTGCGGCCAGGGCCGAATGCTTCATCAATCATGTCGTAGGATTCGCGCTGTGGCGTACCTTGCGCGGACATGCCGTCGGTGGGCATCGCTAAGCGCATCTGCGCGGCCGGGATGGCTGCGATGCCTAAAATGAGGATGCCTGCAACCAGCGAAACAATGGGGTGCTTGCGAATCTGGCGCACCCACTTGAGGCCCACGGTGGGCTTTTCATCTTCTGGGTCTGGAACCTTCGGTCCTGGCACGCGGCCGGCAAAGATCTTGGTGCCCAAAAGACCGAGAAGGCCTGGGATGAAGGTCAATGCCACCAGCACTGCGATGGCAACCGTGGCTGCGGCCGCAATCGCCATGGTGGATAGGAATGGAATACCAATGATGGTCAGCGCAGCGAGCGCGATAACCACGGTAATGCCAGCGAAGACCACGGAGGAACCAGCGGTGCCCGTGGCCATGCCCATGGCGTGCGCGCGGGTTTGCTTGTCCATCTTCTTTAACTCCGCTGCGAATTCCTTCGGGGAGAGGTCATTGAGCCCGGAGCTGGTAATGAGCTGGTTGCGGAAACGCGCAACAATAAACAAGGCGTAGTCAATGCCGACGGCCAGGCCAATCATAGAGGCCAGCATCGGAGTCATCTCCGCCACGGAGTCGGTAAAGACCGTGGACAGCTGGACACCGAGCAGGCCAACTCCCACGCCGATAACGGCAGAGACCAGCGGCATACCGGCTGCGACCATGGAGCCGAAGGTAATAAGCAAGACGATGCCGGCGACGATCAAACCAATGATCTCGGCGGACATATCTAGGCCTTCACTCATGGTGGAGAAAGCGTTGCCGGAGTATTTCGCGGTGAAGTCCGTGCCATCGAAATCATTGACGACGTCCGTGATGGCTTCACGGTCTTCGGGTGCAATATCAGTAACGCCCTCGGCGTCGAAGGAAACGCTGATGGTGCCCGTGCGCTCATCTTCCGATAGTGGGGAGAGCGCTTGGATATTGGCATCGATTTGCTCTTGTGGCATGCCCTGGGCGGCCATTTGCTGACCCATTTGCTGCTGCATGCCCATCGAGGCCATCACCGGGTTGACGATGGCATCTTGGTCCGCCAAAACACCCGTGGCCTTGAGGTCTTCAACAAAAGAATCCACATCCGCCATGACCTCAGGGTCGGTCAGCGTGGTGCCTTCTGGCGCTTCGATGACGATGGTGCCGGATGGATCAGACATGTAGTCAGAATCATCCCCAAAGCGCTCTGCTATTTCTTCCTGGGTGGTGGTGGAGTCCATCGGCGGCATGGCAAAGGAAGGGTTGGCAGGTTTGGCGAACTGCGCGGCCAGCCCCGCCATGGCTATTAGCAAAATGATCCAGAACGCGATAAACGGCCATACCTTGGAGTATGACCAGCGCCCGAGTCGATATAAAAACTTCGACATAGTCCAGCTTTCTCTCATTAGTGGAAGAACATAAACAATCGTTGCACAGTGTATGCAAGTTTGCATTTGGCATGCAATTATTTGGCAAGATCGCACTTCGACGCGTTGTTGTGATGATGCTCTCCATTTAGAAGGCGGTGGAGCAGGTGCTTATCGATGCCCCCAGCACCGGTAGACTAACCAGCATGCTTCACGCCGTCAGCTTCGCTTTGCTGGATTCCGTCAACGCCTTATTGATCGGCGTGGTTGTTGCGCTGGGCGTTATGCTGCCGCGCGGAAAATACAAAAAGATCACCCCACTGCTGATCGCCGGCGACTGGTTCGGGGTCTTGGTCTTAGCAATCTTGTCGATGTTTATCTTCGACAGCCTGAGGCAATACGTCAATGCCTTCTTAGATTCACCCTTGCTGGGTATTTTGCTAATTATCTTGGGCCTAGCCGGCATCGTCATGGCGTGGCGCTCGCGTCCCGGCGAATCGAACGCGCTGGTGGATAAGATTCTTCAGCCTTTGCAAACACCAACGCTTTTGACCTTTGTCACCGGTTTTATCCTCGGTGCTGCCCAGTCTGTGACCTCCGGTCCCTTCTTTGCCGGGCTATTGCACCTGGTGGCCGGGGGCTTTAACGCCTGGGTGCGCTACGGCGGCCTGATCATCTACGCCACCCTGGCGCTGTCCCTGCCGATTATCGTGGCGGCATTTATCGGTTATGTGCGCACAAAACCGCAATCAGCGGCAGGGCAGCTATTTGCCCGCGCACGAGAAAATAAACACCAAGTATCCAAAATCGGCGGCTACCTGGTCGGCCTTATCCTGATTGTGATGGGCGTGCTTAATCTTTAATTACTCAAAGCGCACATCATCCAAGCTCAGTGCTTGTTCGCTGGACGGTTGGTTTTTGGAGTAGTGCACATACTTCGCGGCGTGCGGAATAAAGGCCGCGGATTCTTCGGCGCTGAGCTCGCGGCGTACCTTCGCCGGAACCCCGGCGGCCAAGCTGCGCGCGGGGATCTCCTGGCCCTCCAGCACCAACGCACCGCCTGCGATCAGGGAACCAGTGCCAATGCGGGAGTGCGATAACAAGGCCGCGTGCATGCCGATAAGCGATCCGGCTTCCACGTAGGCGCCATGCACCAGCGCCATGTGCCCGATGGTGACATCATCTTCGAGCGTGGCCGGCGCATCATCATCGCAGTGAAAGACGGAATTGTCCTGGATATTGCTGCGCGCGCCGATAGTGATCTTGTTGGTATCCCCGCGCAGGACAACGCCATAAAACACCGAGGCATCCGGGCCGATCTCAACATCCCCAATAATCGTGGCAGTCGGGGCAATCCACGCGCTTTTATGAATCCGGGGAGTCTTTCCCTCAAATGGCAAAATCAATGGGGACTTCGTGGGCATCGGGGACATCGGGGAGCTCCTTTATTCGTGATTACGAGGTGACAACAAAGGCGATCTGGGGGTTAATCTCATAATCACCCGGGGTGGCTGAAAGCTTGTTTGCTACTTCCGAGTCTAGGGGCAAAATCCAGCCCTTTTTCGGATCTTTAACCGGAAGTACCTCGCGCTGGGTGGGAACAAAGATCACCGTGGTGGAGTCAGACACTAGCGCGCCGGGCGATGTGGAGCGCGCAATAGCCAGCACCGTGTCCACATCCGCGGCAGCAATTTCTACGATAACCATGGCCTCTGCCGTGAAGACATCGAGGTGCTCCACCTTGTGCTGGGCAATCTCGCCGGATGCCTTGGCGAGCTTCGGGCCAGTATTGCCCGTGATTTTATCCCACAGATCTTTAATACCCATGCTGGCTAAGGATAGTTACTCGTCGGCAAAATTATGGCGAACAGTCGTGGTGCGCCGAGTTGTGGCGTTGAAATAGGAAGAAAAGCCGGTGGATAAGGTCGCTTCGATCGCTTCTTCGCGGCGATCGGTCAGCGCCACGGCGAGGAAATCAAAGGCCCCATCCAGTCGAGGACATACTGCCAAGTGGCTTGCTTGCTCGTGGCGTAGCACGTCGAGGGCGATAGCCACTTCCCGTTCCGTTGTTTCTGCGGCACGGTACACCGGGTCGGGATCAGTCACGAACGCAAAACCAGAGCGAATAGCTTTTCCAGTCGACACATCAACGATGGTGAAATTAGAAGCCGACAATAACGCAGTGATATCGGGTACAAGATCGCTAGAGGAGGAAAGAGTAGATGAAATTATGTGATGTGGCATATACCTATGTCTAACACCGATCTCCTGTGCTGGCTAGTCAGGGGATATAAATTCATCTCACTTCAGCTCAAGCCGCCGCTTTCCGCGATGGGTAAGATTGGCCAGTATGACTTCCCAGCCGAATCCTTCTTCTTACCCTGATAATGACATAGCATCTCCAGGAATCAGTGCCTCTGATACGGCGCTTATTTTTGAAGGCGGCGGGATGCGTAACTCCTACACCTCAGCGTGCGTGAAAACGCTGATTGATCAGGGCGTGGAATTTGGCTGGGTCGGAGGGGTATCCGCGGGAGCCTCGCACACGGTCAACTTTTTATCCCTGGATAGTTTCCGCGCGGTGCAAAGCTTCGTGGACTTTGCCAACAGCCCAAGCTTTGGTGGCCTGGGCTCTATGCTGCGCGGTACCGGGTATTTCAACGCCGAGTACATCTATGAACGCGCGGCGGACCAAGACCTGCCCTTCGACTTTGACACCTTTTCCAATAACCCCGCGCAATGCAATCTCTCCGCGGTCAACGCGTTAACAGGGGAGACCGTGGTGTGGACGCGTGAGGATTTTGAGCGCGAGGAAGACTTATTTATGCGTGTGCGCGCTTCCTCTACACTGCCTTTGATTATGCCCATGCGGTATATCAGTGGCGTGCCCTATGTCGACGGCGCGATGGGCGAATCCGGCGGGATTGTCATCGATGAAGCTGAAAAGGCTGGGTTTAAGAAGTTCCTTTTCGTCGGCACCAAGCCGCGCGGTTTTGTCCGCCCCGAGGTTAAGCGCAAGGCTGGTCTGCGCCGCTTCTTTCGGAAATACCCGCAGATTGCAGAGTCGATGATTGTTCGCCCTGCCCGCTATAACCAGTCCAAACAGCGCCTGCTGGAATTAGAAAAGCAAGGCCAAGCGCAGCTCTTTTTCCCCGAGGACATGCAGGTGACCTCCACGGAGCGCAATGTCATGAAGCTGCGCTCCAACTATGAGGCCGGCAAGCGGCAAATGTACTCGGAGTGGCCAGCGTGGAAAGAATTCCTCTTGGGCTAATAGCTCTATGCCCGCAGGAACGCCTCGCGAACTAGGGCAGGATAAGGAGCCGGCCGTGCACTTCTCCTGCTTCAAGCACGCGGTGGGCTTCGGCCGCCTCCGCTAGGTGAAAAGTCGCCCCGACTCGGGCTTTCAACCGGTCGGTGGCCAGCAGGTGATTGATAGTGGTCGCCGCCGCAGCTAGGTCGGCGTCCGGGGCATTGCTGATGGCAAACCCGCGCACGCTGGCATCGCGGGTATATAACTGGCCAATGGGCACGCGTGGCGATGATTGCATCCCGGCCATGACAATGACTCGCGCGCCACGAGCAAGCAGCGGAACCATGTGCTCATAGTCGTCACCGCCGTTGGGGTCCCACATGACATCAACGCCGCGGGGAGCATAGTTCTTGACTTGTGCAAAGAAGTCACCATGCTTGTCGATGACCACATCGGCGCCACACTTTCTCACCCAGTGCTCATCACCGGTGGACGCGCCAGCGATAACATAGGCGCCCATCGCGGCGGCAAGTTGCACGATAGCGGCGCCCACCGCACCGCTGGCGGATGGGACAACCACGGTTTCACCTGGCTGCAAGTGTGCCTCACGAACCAGACCGATGTGCGCCGTGCCAGCCGCATGCAGCACTGGCGCTACCGTCGCTGGATCGATGCCATCGGGCAGCGGGTAAGCCCGGTCGACCGGTGCAATGACATATTCGGCAAAAGAACCTTGGCGCCCATCGTGACCCAAGCTATTGGACCACACGCGGTCACCGACGCTAAATTCCTCCACCGCAGATCCAACCGCGACCACGCTGCCGACGAGATCACGGCCGATAATAAACGGAAAGCTCATTGCGGTAGGAAAAGCCCCGGAGCGCACGAAAAGGTCGACATGGTTGACCTCACTGGCTTCCATTCGCACGAGGACTTCTCTCCCCTGGGGCTGAGGAACCGGCAGGTACCCGACCTTAATATTTTCAACCCCGCCGGGAGCTTCGATATAGGCAGCTAGCATCTGCTGTGGAGTAGGCATTTCAACCACACTTCGCGGGTTACGGTTAATGTGAGCTCGAAGTCGAGGATGCTGTCTTATTCGGCAGCGACAGGCGCATGTACACGGCATCGTCGGCCGGATTATCGTTATAAGCGTCGACGTACTCAAAACCCATGCGCTCGTACATCGCGATCGCAGTGCCCAATTCGGGATCAGAATCTAGAACGACCTCGCTATATCCGGCAGCTGTGATGGCCTCGATGGACATTTCCACCAGGCGACGACCAAAACCATGTCCGCGGCCGGAGGGGCGAACGTATAAGCGTTTGATTTCTGCGGTGGTAGCGCTGAGCCGCTTGTACATCACGCAACCGGCAGCTTCGTCATTCACGGTGGCTAACCAGATGCGCTCGTAGCGTGCCGGGAGATTATCCAATTCGGCCGCAACACCTTGAGAATCCAGCACGGTTTGGATCTTGGATGGATCGGGGTGGGTGGACTTCATCCACGATAAATACTCTTCGATGAGTTCGCGGACATCGCCCGTACGGTTTGCTTCGACAGCGTCAATGAGGGCAGAATTTTCCATAGCCGCCAGTGTAATAGCACATGCCTCAGCCGCACCTGCTTGGGCAGGTGCGGCTGAGGTTTAAAAGGTTTTAGTCGTCCCAGTCGTCATCATCGTCATCGTCGTTGTCCCAAAGATCGTCCCAGTCATCATCCCAGTCAGAGACGAAGGGGACATCGGGAATGGATGAGGTCGGCACAACGCCGCCGGCGAAGCTGGTGACCGCGGCGAGAATCGACGCGATAATTGCTTGAATGTTCATGGAAGCTCTCCTGTGGAAGTAGGACACGTTCGCCATGTTTATGGTGAACGCATGGGCTGTGGATCCAATGGTGTAGCTAGCGCTTTTGGCTACAAATCGAACTATAGGATGCCCGGCATCCAACCGGGAGAGCATTACTCGCGGTTACAGCCATCGTCGCAGCTCAGGACAGCATTAAAGTTTCTTCATGTTCAGGATTGCGATGAAATTTTCGGCAGGTTTTGCGCACAAGAAAAGCAGCCCGAGCAAAAATGTGCTGGGCTGCTATACCGGTACGTGTTTAATCTGCGACGAGTGTTTCTATGGTCAGCTCGGGGCGTTCTTTTTCAATAAACGCCAGCTTCCACTTATCGCCAAACAAGGCGATGAGCTCACCATCGTCGCGGGTGAAAATCTCCACTCCACGCTGGCGTCCCAGCTCTGGGGCGGATTCGGCATCGGTGCGGCGCGCGACCGAATATGGAATCGGTTCGGTCACGGTTTCCACGTTGTATTCCAGTTCCATGCGCGCTTGCATGACCTCGAACTGCATCGGGCCCACAGCGGCCATGACGGGGCTGGCGTCGCCGCGCAAGTCGTTGCGCAGAATCTGCACCACGCCCTCGGCAGACAGTTGTTCCAAGCCCTTGCGGAAAGCCTTGTACTTGCCCAGCGACTTCGCGCGCAGAATGCGGAAGACCTCCGGCGCGAACTGCGGCATCGGTGCAAATTGCACCTTCTTGCCGGCGTAAATCGTGTCACCTGGTGCCAGGGAGCCGGCGTTGACCAGACCCACAATATCGCCGGGGTAGGCAACATCGACGGTGTCACGGGTGCGGCCAAAGACAGTCAGCGCGTACTTGGTAGAAAATGTTCGGCCACTTTGTGCGTGGTTGACCTGCATGCCGCGCTCGAATTCACCCGAGACCACACGCATAAATGCGAGGTTATCGCGGTGCTTGCGGTCCATGCCGGCTTGCACCTTAAAGACCACGCCGGAGAAAGGATCGGTGACTTCGCGGACTTCATCAATTGCGGTGGCCGATGACTCAATGGCTTTATCGGATGACTTGCGTGGGCGCGGAGCTGGTGCAATCGCGCACAAGGTGTCCAGAATCTGGTGCACGCCGAAGTTCAACATGGCGGAGGCAAAAATCAGCGGGGAGGTCACGCACTGCTCAAAAAGTTCCTGGTCGTGGACGGCACCATCAAGTGCCAGCAATTCTGCTTCTTCCACGGCGGTATCCCACAGCTCTTCTTCTTGTGCTGCGGCCTCGGACGGGGAGAAGTGCTCCTCGGGGGCGATGGTGGAGCCACCGGCGGTGCGGATGAAGTGGATGTAATTATCAGCTTCACCATCATCATTGATGTGCGCTAAGCCGCGGAAATCACCGGCCATGCCCACAGGCCAGTACAGCGGGGTGGGCTGCAGTTCAATCTCATTGACGATTTCATCAACTAGTTCCAAAGGCTCTCGGCCGACACGGTCCCACTTATTAATGACCGTGACGATCGGCAAACCGCGGGCTTTACACACGCGGAAAAGCTTGAGGGTCTGCGGCTCGAGGCCCTTGGCGGCATCGATAAGCATCACTGCGGCATCGACCGCGGTAAGAACGCGGTAGGTATCTTCTGAGAAGTCCGCGTGACCTGGGGTATCCACGAGGTTAATCATGTACGGCTCGCCGACATGTCCTTCCGGGGCGTACTCGAATTGCAGCGCGGAGGAGGCCACGGAAATACCGCGGTCCTTTTCCATCTCCATCCAGTCGGAGACGGTGGACTTACGTCCCGCCTTGCCGTGGACCGCGCCAGCCTCATTAATAACGTGCGCATGCAGCGCCAATGCCTCAGTCAAGGTGGACTTACCAGCGTCCGGGTGGGCAATGACGGCAAACGTACGGCGGCGCGCAGCCTCAGCAGCAATACTCATGTCTATTTAGTCTAGTGATATACCCAGCTCTCGCCCTAACTGGTCAAAGACCTCGTGTGCCAGCTCACCGTCATGCTCGCGCCGGCGGGAACGTGAGAGCTGGTAAGGCTTGAGGTAAAACTCGCCGGATTGATAGTGCACGCCGCGAACGCCGGTCAGAAAATGCACGAGGCGTTCCCCACCTTGCGCCGGGGTGCCCATACGCGCGGCTGCGGGGCGGAAATTATAAAACTTGCCCATCAGAGACGTCGAGGACTTAGAAAAATTCGTCGACAATACGCCGGGGTGAAAAGCTACAGAGTTGATCTGGTGCGCATGCAGGTAGCGGGTTAAGAACACATCGCCCAATTTCGCATTGCCATAGGCGCGCAAGGGAGAAAATTTCTCAAAAGTATTGGGGTCCTCTGCCCGAAAGCGAGAAAAGAAATTCGCTGCAATAGACGAGGTATTAACCACCACGGCATCAGGGCCGCGAAGTTGCTCGCGCAGCAAACCGGTCAGCAGAAAGGGTGCCACGACGTTGACCTGCCAGGTGCGCTCGAAGCCATCGATGGTGCGCACTGCGGTATCGAAAAGCCCGCCGGCGTTATTAGCCAAACCGTCGATGGGGCCCAAATCCGCCAACTTGCCGGCCAAGTCTTTGACCTGGTCTAATTCCGCGAAGTTAGCGGTGAAATATTGCGTGCCCAACTCACGGGCGACGGTACGGGTCTTTTCCGGGCTGCGGCCGACGATGACCACGCGGTCTTCGGGGCGGCTGGCGTGCAGTAGTCGAGCAGCCGCGGCGCCGACCCCATCGGAGGCGCCAGTTATGACATAGGTTTTAGACATGATGTTGAGGATAAAGAGCGCGGCCACATGCGCAGTGGCAGTCCGCTTAAGCTTTACTGTGAATCGTATTCTGCGCCTTGTTTAGCCCCGAGGAGATAATCTCCTTCACACCTGAAGCCGCCAGGGCAATTGACTGATCAAAGCCCGGACCTGCGTTAACGGGAGCTAGCACATAATCGGGGATCGACGAACCTTTCGGCGGGCGCGCAATGCCGATGCGCACGCGCAGATAATCGCGGGTGCCTAGGTGCTGCGTTAATGACTTCAAGCCATTGTGCCCATTTTCATTGCCGCCGAGCTTCAACCGGATCTTATTTTCAGGCAGGTCCAATTCATCGTGCACAGCGATAATACGGTCCGCAGAAATCCCCAGCTTTTCAGCAACAGGGCCGATGGCTTCGCCCGACAGGTTCATAAAAGTAGTTGGGCGAGCCAGGACAACGGTGTGCCCGGCGATCTCCACCGTGGCAGCCAACAACTTGTGCCCGTGGACAGGTTGTACAAGGTCACCGGTTTCCGCGAGCAGGTCATCAATAGCCATGTAGCCGACATTGTGGCGGGTAGCAGCATATTTCGCGCCCGGATTGCCTAAACCGACCACCAGCCAGTCAGCGGTGGCAGGAAGCTCAACGCTGGTATCGCGCGCAGACTGCGTACACGAGCCGGAGCGCGAGCGGAACAGGTCGAAAAAACGGTTGAGAACATTCACACCGTCCAGTCTGGCATATCCACCTCAAAGTCAATGCATATAACCAGCGTGAAGAGCAACAAAGCGCGGTAGGCTGGGCAAGCATGAGCCACATCCTGCACAACCTCGAAATACCAATCCTTCCCGCGCCGATGGCTGGTGGTCCCACCACCGCCGAGGTCGTCAACGCCGCAGCGGCAGCAGGCAGCATGGGCACGTTGGCGTGGGGCACGATATCGACCGAGGGTGCGCAGGCACAGCTTGGCGATGTCCACCTGGACACCTTCGGCATCAACCTTTTTGCCAAACAACCCGAGCTCGATAGCCACGCGGTGGACATCGCGCAAGAACTGGCCGCGGCCGAAGGTGTGGAGCTCAAGCCGGTGAATTTCAGCAATGGCTGGGATGAGAAGCTCCAGCTGGCATTGGACGCTGCGAAGCAACCTGGAGCCAAGAGCCCTTCGGTGGTGTGGTCGATGTTTGGCACGTTTACCACCTCCGAAGTCAAACAATTGCACGCCGCCGGGATAGAAGCATGGACAACCGTGACCACCGAGCACGAAGCGCGCGCCGCTATTGCCGCGGGCGTGGATGCCCTGTGCGTGCAAGGACCAGAGGCCGGCGGACACCGCGGGGTATGGAATCCTACGGCCGAGCCAGATAAAAGGCCGTTGCCAGAGCTTATCGATGCCATCGCGGCCCTTACCGACCTTCCGCTGATTGCCGCGGGCGGGCTGCGCAGTGCCGACGACGTCCACGCGGTACTCGAACTGCCTGGGGTCAAGGCTGTTTCCTGCGGGTCGGCACTATTGCTGACGGAGGAAGCAGGCACGAGCGAGCTCAACCGGCAACGGATTGAGCAGGTAAGTGGGCAGGGGGAGGCGTCGACAAGCACCCGGGCGTTTTCTGGCCGCTATGCCCGTGGGCTAAAAACAACCTATACCGAAGCCCACTCCAATAGCCCGGCGATTTATCCGTACTTGAACCAAATCTTTGCTGCGCGCCGGGCTGCGGGCGATGAAGATGTTGCCTATTGCCTCGTTGGAATTGAGGCGCAGCGCATATTCGGGGGTACTGTGGCCAGTGTTTTGCGTCGCCTTTGGGAAAAGCAAAAATAGTTGTTGATAATATTTGTGATTGGTACCCCCACGACGTTTAAATGACTGCACAGCATGTGCTCCCAATCCGCAAAGGAATGATTTCGTGACTGAGTTCGCCCCCGAATTTGAGAACTGGAATGAGCGCGTTCGCCACGCTCAGGAGATGATTCCCCTCATCTACCAGTTGCACCGCAAAAACAATGTGGTGACCTCCATTTTTGGTCGACTGCTCGTTGGTGTCACCGATATCGACATCATTAAGTCCCACCGCTACGCCCGCCGCCTGATCAACCGCGACCTCGGCACGGCTGAAACCCTGCCGATTCTGCGCGAGCTGGTGAATATGAACCTTGGCACCGCCTCGATTGATATGGGCCGCTTGGCGGAAGGCTTCCGCGCTGCGGAGACCGATGACCTGCGCGCCTACCTGGAAGAGGAGCTGCAGGAAGTAGTTGGCACCGCCACGGAGAACGAATCCCGTGATGTTGTGCTCTACGGCTTTGGCCGCATCGGCCGCCTGCTCGCACGCATTCTTATTGCCCGCGAGGCTGCCTATGGTGGTGTCCGTCTGCGCGCTATCGTCGTGCGCAAGAAGGGTGATGAGGACATTCACAAGCGTGCTTCCTTGCTGCGCCGCGATTCCGTCCACGGCGCATTCAACGGCACCATCGAAGTGGATGAAGAAAACGAAGTCCTCTGGGCTAATGGCACCAAGATCCAAATGATCTACGCCAATGACCCTGCTGATATTGACTACACTTCTTACGGCATCAACAACGCCGTGCTGGTGGATAACACCGGCGTGTGGCGCGACCGCGAGGGACTGGGCCAGCACCTGAAATCCAAGGGCATTGCCAACGTACTGCTGACCGCACCAGGTAAGGGCGATGTGAAAAACATTGTCTACGGCATCAACCACCAGGACATGTCCGCGGAGGATTCCATCCTGTCCGCGGCATCCTGTACTACCAATGGCATTACTCCTGTGCTCAAGGTCATCAATGACCGCTACGGCGTAGTGCACGGCCACGTGGAAACCGCGCACTCGTTTACCAATGACCAAAACCTCATTGACAACTACCATAAGGGTGATCGCCGTGGCCGCGCTGCCGGGTTGAACATGGTGCTCACCGAGACCGGTGCTGCGAAGGCTGTCTCCAAGGCACTGCCAGAATTCGAAGGCAAGCTCACCGGCAACGCGATTCGCGTTCCCACCCCGAATGTATCCATGGCTGTGCTGAACTTGGAGCTGAGCCAGGACGTGGACGTGGAAGAGGTTAACAACTTCTTGCGCGATGTCTCCTTGCACTCCAACCTGCGCCAGCAGATCTCCTACATCGCCTCTCCTGAGGTTGTCTCCAGCGACTTTGTCGGCTCCACCCACGCCGGCGTGGTCGATGGGCTCGCTACCATTGCCTCCGGCAAGCACCTGGTGCTCTATGTTTGGTACGACAATGAGTATGGCTACTCCAACCAGGTCATTCGCATTGTGGAAGATATCGCTGGCGCACGCCCGCAGGTACTTCCGGAGCGCTTGGCACCATCGGCGCTGTAAGCTGATTTAGCTTTACTCGAAAGGCCCCAGTCGACTGAGTCTCGGCTGGGGCCTTTGTGTGTCCATTCCCACGCTGGGAGGTACTGCATCAGTGATGCTTAGGCAGGTAAACTTCCGTGCTGTGAATGAGACTGCACCTGAAGAATCCAAGTTTGCCGCATTCCCGCTCATTATCTGCATCGTGGGAATGCTGGTCTCGCCCTATCTCATTGCCACCTTTGTCCCCGATGCCTCCGCGGGTTGGACAGCACTGGGTATTTTCTTTGTGCTGACCCTTGGCGGCGGGTTGTGGTTCGGTGCCATCCACAAACCCACCTGGTGGTTCCCCGTCGCAGCGGGTGTGAGCTTCATGGTCGCACGCGCCTTGTATTTCCAAGACGGACTTTTCCTCTACGCCCTGGGCTTCGCGCTCCTGGCTGGCCTTGGCACCTTGTTAACCGGCGCCGGCAAGTTGGACCTCGATGACGAAGAATCTGAGGAAGCCACTGCTGAGCCCACCGCTGAGCGCATCACCGATGAGGTTAAGGAGGTCAAGCATGGAGAAGTGGGCGCTTAATCACCCTGAGCTGGGCCTAATTGAACTCCAGGCCGGCTACGATTCAGACTTCCTAGAGCTTGACCCCACCTGGCCTGAACAGCCCAAAGAGAATGAGGAGATCATCCCGGTGACGGCAGAGTCCGGGATGAAGGAGCGTTTCTCGGCGCTTTTTAGCAATCCCGCCATTCGGGCGCGGATTCTGCTCAACGGCAAGGTTCTCCACCGCCTGAGCACCATCAACAGCGCGCGGTATCTGCTGCAAGATTCGGTGAAAGAAGACAAGCTGACGGTAGAAGATGCCGGGCTGGATCGGTCGAAGCCGCACCTGAAAGTCACGTCAAATATTTTCAATGACGTGCTGGAAGTCGAATTCCGGCAGGGCAGCGAAATTGTCTTATTCGATCCGCCGGCGGGCAGCCGCGGTGCCAAGCGCCGTGAGGCGATGGAATCCAGCACGCTCAAGCGCGTGGGTTATCCCATCCTAGCCGGGCTGGGCAAAGGCGGCTGGGCCATTGCCGTGATTATCCTGGCGCCTTTTGTCTCACGGTTTGTGAAGTGGTTGCTGTCTTTCTTGCCTGACTTCGACATCTCGCTTCCCTCGCTGCCCGCGCTGCCGCAAATCCATCTGCCCACACCGAGCTTGCCGCAGATTGACCTGCCTACTCCCAGCTTCAATATTGATATCAACCTGCCGGAGCTTCCCGGCTGGGTCGTGTTAATGCTGGACTACAGCAAAATCTGGGTACCCATTGCCATCGGCATCGTGGTGGGCCTGTTGGCGCTGCGCAACTATAAAAAGTCCGAAGCAACCAAGCGCGCATGGCAAGAAAAACATCCCGCGAAGGCACCAGTGCGAGCTTCTGCCGCAGCCGGGAATGATGCAGTCCGGCAGCGTGAAAAGCAGGCGGCAGAAGATGTGCGCGAAGAAGAGTAGGCGTATTTAGCACCAGCTAGTGCCGCCTAGTGGGAATCGCCAAAGTGCGTGGTGTTTTCAATATGGCCCAAGCCGTCGATTTCAATGCGTACGGTTTGGCCATCTTGGATGAACTCATCGCGCGCAAAACCCACGCCCTCCGGGGTGCCGGTGACAATGACATCGCCCGGGTTGAGAGGGTAGAGCGACGAGCAAAACTCAATCAGCTGCGCGACGGAAAAGATCAGGTCATCGGTGTCATCGTCTTGTTTGACCACACCATCTAACGTCGTGCGTACCCGGGCGTGATTGCCCGGTGACCACTCATCAGAGGTGGTCAACCACGGGCCAAATCCAGCGGTGCGATAAAAAGACTTGCCCGCATGAAATTGCGTGGTCTGACGCTGGATATCGCGCAGGGTGTAATCATTCATGATGGCATAGCCCGCAACATGGTCCAGCGCGTCCTTTTGTGTCACGCGGTGCGCACGCTTTCCGATAACCACCGCCAGCTCCCCTTCATAATCCAGCTTCTTAGTGCCGTATTCGGGGATATAAATATCGTCATAGGGCCCGGTAAGGGCATCAGCGAATTTGATAAATAAGGTGGGGTGCTCCGGATAGTCCCGGTTCATCTCGCGGATGTGTTTGGCGTAGTTCAACCCCACGCAGATAATTTTCTCCGGGTGGGGGACAACTGGTGCTAAGTCCTCGGTGGCAAAGACCATGGGCTCACCTGACAGCTCTGCCGCTTTGGCCCAATCGCCGCTGCGCAATAAGGCTCCGACATCATCGAAATCCAGTTCAATGCCCGTGAGCATGGTGGAATGTGACAACGAGGTAGGTTTTCCCTCGATGCGCACGGCGGTGGTTCCAAAAGCGGTATTAACAGTCGCGAGTTTCATACTGCACCACTGTAGTAGTTCGCAGGCCCCAAAGACCTACATCTGTTCAATCAGGTCCGCGGCATCAGCGCAGATAATCGGCAGCTCTTCGAGCTCCTTGCGCGCGAAGGGCTTGAGAACAAACGCTGCTGGCGCCATGCGTCCCGGTGGGCGTCCAATTCCACAGGATAAACGGTAGTACTCTTTTGTGCCTAAAGCCTTGGTGGTATCGCGCAAGCCATTGTGGCCGTGGTCGCCGCCGCCACGACGCAGGCGGACCTCGCCGAAATCCATGTCCAATTCATCGTGGATGACCACGATGTTGGCGGGGGAGATCTTGAAATAATTCGCCAAAGCCTTGACCGCGCCGCCAGAGACATTCATAAAGGTTCGCGGTTTCGCCACGATGACCTTCCGGCCGCGGATATTAATCTCAGCAACATCGGCGTTGGTGCGCTTGTGTGCGGAAAAGTTTCCGCCGTGACTCTTGGCCAGTTCTTCGGCTGCGTCAAAGCCAATATTGTGCCGAGTACGTTCGTATTTCGGGCCGGGGTTTCCTAGCCCCACCACCAATAATGCTTCGCTGCTCATGATTGTCCATTAAAGCACAGCGCCCGCTGTAAAGACCGTGATGGTCTCCTGCAGCGGGCGCTTATGTATCGCTTGATTGAGTTGGAGCTCAATCAAGCTGGGCTGAAAGCCCGAAAGGATTAGTCCTCAGACTTTTCCTCGCCAGCTTCTTCTACGGACTCAGCGCCAGCTTCAGCGCCGCCTTCTTCAGCAGCCTCAGCAGCTTCCTCGATCTCCTCGTCAACCTGTGGCTCGGAGATGGAAACGATTGGGGACTCTGGGTCAGCAATCAGGGTGGTGCCCTCTGGCAGGTTAACCTCGCCAGCGGTAACAACGGTGCCGTCTTCCAGGCCTTCGATGGAAACTTCGATCTCTTCTGGAATGTTCAGTACGTCAGACTCAACCAACAGAACGTCGGTGTCGGAGATGAACATCAGACCTGGGGCAGGCTCGCCAACGAGGGTCAATGGAACCTCAACTTCAACCTTCTCGCCGCGCTTAATCGACAGCAGGTCAAGGTGGTCCATGTCCAGGGTCAAGACGTTTTGGTCGATAGCCTTAACCATGGTCAGGTGCTGGTCGCCGTCGATCTCGAGCTCCAAAACAGCGTTAGCGCCGTAGTTACGGATCAAAGAGTGCAGCTCCAAGATATCGGCTGCGAAGTGGATTGGCTCGGTGTTGGAACCGTAGATAACACCAGGAACCTGGCCTGCGCGACGCAGGCGACGTGCGGCGCCCTTGCCGAATTCGGTGCGGGCTTGTGCCTTAATGATTGGGCGCTGTGCCATGTTTTCTCCTCAGAAAATGTTGAAAGTATCTATTCAAGTCAATTCAGTGGTGAGGCGAGGTTCTTGCGAAAAGAAAAGCCTGCCAATGAATCTCGTCTTGGTCGAGTCATCGCAGGCGTGTGCATACTCATCGCGTCGATAACGGCTATGAACCATCGGCATACAAAAAGCAGCTGGTAGTTCACGGCCCTCGCCGAGACGGCCTTAAACTTACCAGCTGCATAACCTTACCCACAAATTACATTGGGAAAGCTCAAGCTATCAAAGCACGCTACTTTTCATCCGATGCTTTAGTCTCCGGGGCGTCTTTGCCCACGGGTTTAGAGCTGTGGGAGATCACAGATTTCGGAGGCGTGAACTCATCCGGGTCAAAGCCAGAATCGGCATCAGCAGAGAGCTCTTCCACGGCTTCGGAGATCGCGACCTTTTCCAAGTGTTTGCCAGCGAGGTTAGAACCCATGATTTCTTCCGAGAGCTGGCGGCGATGCGCCGTGGTGAACTTCTGCTTCGGGTCAATCATGCGCAGAGCAAGGTTGCGGATCTTATCGCGACGCTTCATCTCGACGGTCATTTCGGAACGACCACGTGAGAGCCAGGTCCAAATCAGCACCACAATCATCACCAGAGCCAAGTAACCGGTGACTGGGAAGACCCAGCCGACCAAGGTGGCAAAGTCGAGGAAGGACAGTGCGAAACCAATGATGACGAGCAGGACTAGTACTTTGAGGAAGTGCTGTGGTTTCTTCGCAACCACACGACGGCTCAAGGAGTAGAAGTTGCCGAGTGCGGTAGAGAAGATCATCACGTAGATGACAAGCGCTGCGAAGGTGCCTAGCGGTTGGCTGATCGCGGTAATCAGACTCAGGGTCGGCAGGGCGGAGTCATAGACGGTTTCGGAGTTGAACAAGACTGCGATAACCATCATGACCAGCAAGATGCCAAAGAGTAGTCCGCCGAGCATGCCACCACGGCCGGCGGTCTTCAAATCCAGCATGTCGCCGCCCATGATAATGCCCATGGAAATGCCACCCATCATGGCAATACCTACGTAGTTAAAGGTTGAGACCCACCAATTTGGCAGCGTGGTGGACACATTATCCTGCGCGAACTGGAAGGCTGCCCCGATATCCGCTGGTGGGTTCAGGTAAGAGTGGATGGAGATAATGACCAGCAAGACCACGATAAATGGCGTGATCGAGCCCAAGATATTGGTGACCTTTTCCACGTTGAAAAAGCCACAGATAATTACGGCTACTGCCATCAGTGCGGAGCCGAACCACAGAGGGGTGCCAAATTGCTGGTTCAGGTTCGCGCCCGCACCAGCGAGCATGACAAAGGAAATACAAAACTGCGTAAAGGTAATGGTGTAGTCAATGAAGCGCGCCATGACCTTGGAAGTCACAGAAGTAAACACGCGATCATGTGACGTTGCTTGGAAGTAGCTGCCGTACTGCATGGCAATCAGCGCAATCAGTGGCATCAAAACCAGTGCGATAACCGCGCCGATGATTCCCCAGCCACCGAAAGCGGCATAATATTGCAGCATTTCCTGGCCGGAGGCAAAGCCAGCTCCGACGGTGCAACTGAAATAGGCCATACCCAAAATGACCGCTTTTTTCATGTTTAAACTCCAATAATGATTTTAAGTTCGATTCGAAATACTGCGAATACGATTAAAGAATCATGCGCGGAGGCTAAGTGAAAAAGGCTGCAGGTTCAGGCTCAACGAAAGTAAAAAAGAATTCACGTGTGAGCATAATCTGAAGCTTTAAAGCCATACGCTGCATGAATTCAACTTTTCAATTATAAACGGCATTTGTGATCTAAAATCAAATGGAATTTCCAATTAATCGGCGCAATTTCTCGAAATAATCCCTATTCCTCAATTGGAACGCGCGATAACCAGTGGGATCGTCTCAAATATTACAAAACGGTTACAAGTGCTTCAATGCCTCTTTGCGCGACAATTTGGCTAGCGCTAAATCACTTTCGGGGGCGTGCGCATTCACAAAATCATGTACCCATTGCGGATTGTCGCGGGAGTAATCGCGCAACGCCCAACCGATGGCTTTGGTAATGAAAAACTCGGAAGAAAATCTCGCCTCTGCGCCCAGGTTGCTTTCGAGGACCTCGCGCAGCAGTTCCGTATCTGTTTTCTCCCCGAAACTTAATTGGCACAAGATGGCGGTGCGGCGGGTCCACATATTTTCACTGACAGCCCATTCGAGCATGAGCGCGCGAGCCGCGGCGGCATCGGCTAGCGAATTTGGCTCCGCGCCTCGCCCGCGGCTGCCGGGGATAAGCGCCGTGCCGGCGCATTTTGCCAAGTGGTCTACGGTATCCCACCACGATTGCGACTCCACCAGTTGCTGCAAATCCTCCAGATCGGCGATGGTGAGCTTCTGCCGGCGCAAGTGATCGACGGCCACGTAGTGGCACTCGCGCTGCGGATAGGCCCATAGAGCGTGGACGAAATCCCAATTAAGGTGCATCCCGGACAAAATATGCTTGACCGCCGCCCGTCGCGGGGCAGCGGAAATGCCGAAAAACTCAAAGCGCTCGCGCATATAGGCAGACATCGCCACGGCCTGCTCGGCATCAGCGTGCTCTTTCAATGCCGCCACCACGCCGCGTGCAAGGGCCTGGCCATCGCTGCCGTCGGCGCTGTCGCTGCCGCGTTGCGGATCAAAAAAGCTACCCTGGGACTCATCAGTCATGAATCCCAGGGTAGCGTGCGCGAGAGCTTAAGCAGATTCGAAAAGGGTGGTTACAGAACCATTTTCAAAGATCTCGTGGATGGTGCGTGCTAGCAGCGGAGCGATGGACAGCACGGTGAGGTTATTCCATCCTTCGGTCGACTGCGGCAGGGTATCGGTGGTGATGACTTCCTCCGCCCCGCACTCGGACAAACGCTGACGCGCAGGGTCGGAGAAGACACCGTGGGTACACGCGATAACAACGGAGCGGGCACCGGCCTCGCGCAGGACGCGAACAGCACCAGCGATGGTTCCGCCGGTATCAATCATGTCATCGAGCAAGATACAGTCCTTGCCCTCAATATCGCCGACCACGCGGTTGGAGACCGTCTTATTGGCCTCGGTGTTGGAACGGGTCTTGTGTACGAAGGCCAGCGGGGCATCGCCAAGCTCATGCGCCCACTTTTCTGCCACCTTGACGCGACCGGCGTCGGGGGAGACCACGACGATGTTGTCAATGGAGTACTTGGACTGGATGTACTCCGTCAAAATCGGCATGGCGTGCATGTGATCTACCGGGCCATCGAAAAAGCCCTGGATCTGGTCGGTGTGCAGGTCGACCGAAACAATGCGGTCCGCGCCCGCAGCAGCCAACAAGTCAGCAACCAGGCGGGCGGAGATGGGCTCACGGCCGAGGTGCTTTTTATCCTGGCGAGCATATGGGTAAAACGGCAAGATGGCCGTGATGCGCTTGGCAGAGCCGCGCTTGAGCGCATCAATCATGATGAGCTGCTCCATGAGCCACTTATTCAAAGGCTGCGTGTGCGACTGCAACACGAAGCAGTCAGCACCGCGCACGGACTCTTCGAAGCGAATGAAGATTTCGCCATTAGCAAAGTCGCGCGCGGTAGTGGGAACCAAATCGGTGCCCAGTTCCTTGGCAACGGCCTCTCCCAAATCTGGGTGGGCGCGTCCGGAAAACAGCATCATATTCTTGCGGCTATCAGAAATCTTGCCGGTCATAGCGGTCTTCGACCTTTCATTGAGTGTGGAATGCTTGACGCTTCTTTAATCAAGGAAGAACATCACCGGTAAAAGTCTCAACGGACATTTACCGTTCAACATGATGATAACCCCATTGAATCTAGACTAATCGTCGCTATTTACAGAATCATCGTCGGCCTTTGGGGAAGCTGTGTCCCCATCCGAAGCCGCGTCAGCTGCCTCCGCAGCCGGGGTGCCGGGGCGCTTCTTTTGCACCCACCCTTCAATATTGCGCTGCTTACCGCCAGAGACCGCCAGCGCTCCTGGAGGAACGTCATCTTTAATGATGGTGCCCGCGCCCGAATACGCGCCGTCGCCGACGTTGACCGGGGCGATGAACATGGTGTCGGAACCGGTGCGCACGTGGCTGCCGATGGTGGTGTGGTGCTTATTTACTCCGTCATAATTTACAAACACGGAGGAGGCACCAATATTGGATTCCTCACCGACGGTGGCATCACCAATGTAAGTCAGGTGCGGAACCTTGGAACCGCGACCAATCTTGGCGTTTTTAGCTTCCACGAATCCGCCCAGCTTGCCGTCCTCACCCAACTCGGTATCGGGACGGATGAAGGTAAACGGTCCGACCTTGGCGTTGGGGCCAATGACCGATTTTTCGCCGTGGGTGCGAATCACACTTGCCCCGCGCCCGACCTGCATGTCAGTCAGGGTGGTATCAGGGCCAATCACGGCATCATCATCCACGCGGGTAGCTCCCCACAGCTGAGTGCCGGGGTGAATGGTGACATCGCGGCCAATGGTGACATCCACACCAATCCAGGTGGTGAGCGGGTCAATAACATTGGCACCATTGAGCATGGCTTGGTTCACCAAGCGGCGGTTGAGCTCACGGCCGGCCGCAGCTAATTGCACGCGGTCATTGACACCTTCCAACTCGCCGGCATCGGCAGCAATAAAAGCACCCACGCGGTGGCCTGCTTCGCGCGCGATTTCCACCACATCGGTGATATACAGCTCACCCTGGGAGTTATTGGAATCCAGCTTGCTCAGCGCGTTGCGCAAAATACTAGCGTCAAACGCAAAAACGCCGGAGTTGACCTCAGAAATCGTGCGCTGCTCGTCGTTTGCATCTTTGTGCTCGACGATAGCGGTGACCTCATCAGCATCATTGCGCACAATGCGGCCATAACCGGTGGGGTCATCTAATTCGATGCTCAAGACAGTCACCGCATTGCCGTGGTCAACGTGGGTTTCGCGCAGCTTATCGATGGTCTCCGGACGCAACAATGGCACATCACCATTGGTAACAATAACGGTGCCTTCAAAATTCGGAATCGGTGCCAAGCCACAGCCGACCGCATGACCGGTGCCTTTTTGCTCTACCTGCACCGCCTGCACGATGTCGCGGCCTAGCTCCGCTGCGACAACATCAACCGCGGGGCTGACCTGGTCGCGCTGGTGGCCGACAACCGCCACGATATGTTCCGGGTTGAGTCCGGCTGCGGCATGTAAAGCGTGGCTGAGCAAAGATCTGCCGCCAATTTCATGCAGGGTTTTCTGCCGAGCAGATTTCATGCGAGTACCGGCGCCAGCTGCAAGAACGACAACTGCGCTGGAGGGTTGAGTTAGCACTAGGTTTATACTCCTGTACGTCAGGCTTGGTTGTATCCACGCCAATCATAACGCTGCGCTAAGTCCGGTGCGTCAGAAACACCTAATCTTGCTTGCTCTGCGATACCTCCGGCAGCTTCCCGGCGCGCCAGGTTCCCACTAAACCGATGCCTGCGAGAAATAGCAGGGCAGCTTCATTGCCGAAGATTGCAATGCCCGCGGATACGGCACCGACCAGCAGCAATATCACGCCCATGAGGGTATTGGCGGAGGCCACATAGCGGGTGCGCTGGTCACCTTCGGCCATATCCACCACATAGGTTTTGCGGGCAACCCGAATGCCGGTGTGAACTAAGTTGATGGCGAAAAAGCCCACGGGCAAAAGATAAAAGCTCCAGTCCTGGGGCAGGAACCGGGCGGCAAGCACAATCAAAATCAGCAGCACCGAGGCAATCGCGGCGCCGACGGACATGACCTTGCGCGAGGAAATATCAGACATGCGGCCGGAAACCACACCACCCATCAATGCCGCAAGACCGGAGGCCAGCACGAAGCCAGCCAGGCCGCTTAAGGAATCATTGCCCACAGCATGCGACAGCGCAACGATAAAAGAGGTGGATAGCGCCGAGACCAGCATGAGCGAGCGCACGATGACGAAGTCGCGAAATTTCCTATCTTGAGTAAATAACTGCCAGGTATCGGTCCACCAGTGCCCCTGTTGCTCGGAATCCGACTCTGAATCTTCCTCTTGTGCATCCTGATGCGCGTCGTGGGGTTCGATAATGCCGGTAAAGACCAGCGAAGCCACGACCCACGAGGCGGCACCGATTAAAAGCAGCGTGACGATGGCTGCGAGATCCACATCATCGACAAATGCCAATAGCCCGCTGACGACGAGCGTGGCGATGCCACCTACCGTGGTAGCCCGGCCCGTAATAACTCCGCGCTTGCCTTTGGAAATGGTGCTGCCTTGCACGTCCTTGCCGGTGATAGAACACAGCGCGCGGCCGACCGATAGAACACCGAGGAGGACTAAGACGGTGATGCCCAGCGGCAGGGCATCGATAAGCAATGCGGCCAACGCAATGCCGAATGCGGCAAGAGCCTGAATAATCCCGCCAACAATCCAGAGCTTCTTCCGCGATGGAGCATTGAGCACCCACGGTGTCAGCGCTGCTTGCGGCAGCATGGAGCCGGACTCGCGAATGGGCACGAGCAAACCGGTCAGCGCTGCCGGGACTCCCGCGAATTGAAAAAGCCAGGGCAGCACCGTCTTGGCTGCGACTAGCTGGTCACCCACATTTTGCACGCCATTGGCGATGATAAAGCGGCCGGCGTTATGTGATTCATGGGGTAGGGACGTGCGGGGTTGAGAAGAGGACATAAGCACTTAGTTTAGCTAGCCCGTGGATAGCTAGCCGGTAATTCCCGTCAGTTCATTCAGGCTCTTACCGATTGTCTTGGATTCCATGACCTCGCCGCTAGCAATATCGACGACGTGGAGCTTCTGCGCGCCGGGCTCTGTAATAAAGGCCTTATCGCCTTGGGCAAAGATACTCGGACGTGGGCTTTGCCACTGCTCAGGCTCTTCCCACTTTTCGGTGACCTGCACGGAATAGAGAATCTCACCGGTGGTGGGGTCAATGCTGCGCAGTTGCCCATCGGTGCCTAAGACCAGGGCTTCACCTTCGGGCCCGCGCGCAAGCGAGCGGAAAGAATAGGAGGTACCCAGATCCACCAGCTGAATGCTGTCTTGGTGGGTATTGATGAGCGCAATCTGCGTTGGGCGTTCGAGTTCCGCATCCGGGTCTACTTTGTAATCGGCCAGGACAATCGGGGACTGCTCGGACCCTGCCTGGTTGCCCATGCGTCCGTACTCATCGGCAGCAGCCACCTTCTTGAATTCACCATCTTTGTAAATGACCACTCCGTCCTCGCAGCCAAAGGTCAGGGTTTCATCGGCAGCCGCTGCCTCCCCGTGAACGCCGGGGCAGTCATTGATGCGCGCGGTCTCCTGGCCGTCGGCATCCACGGCGACAAGGCTGGATCGGGAATCTTCTGTGCCTTCGGTGTGCACCATCCCGCCATCGCTCAGCGCGACAGCAACTCCGTGGTGCGGGGATAGCTCCACAACCGAGTCGGGTTGGGCAAACTTTCCATCCTGGGCCGCATCGGTGAGCTTGTCGTTATCGAGCTCCTGAATGGTGCCATCGCCGTCGCTAAAGAGCAGGGTGCGTCCAGCGTGATTGACCACGTGGCCAGGCTTGTCGCCTTTATAGATGTCATCGGTCAGCCGCGGCTGCGCGGTGTAGGAGTGGGTGTGGTCGCCGTGTGGTTCGGTCCACGCCGCGACATCCAAGACTTGAAAGCCTTCCGGAGTGCTCACAGCTACGGTGCGACCATCGCCTAGGGGGTTGAGCCGATTAAAGCCATTCAGCGGGATATCCGCGATTTCCTCCAGTGTCTCGGCATTGAGCACCGTGATGCCGCCGTCATAGGTGGCGACCAGGCGAGCTTCCGGACCGGATACCTCGGCGGGGGAGTCCTGTTCCGGATTGGCATCCGCGTTAGCGTCCGCGTTGTCCGCAGTACTAGCGGCGGTGGTGGTTTCTGGCGCAGCGGCTGTTTGCGAGCACGCGGCAAGCGTGATGCCGGCGATGGTGATGCTCGCGGTCAAGATGGCAGGCGCAAGGGCAGTTCTACGGGTGTTCACACAGAACCCTTTCTAAGTAGTTGAAAAACGTTTGCAATAAGAAGATAGCGGGATTTTTAGATATTGAAAACTGTTTCCAATAGTGTGTGATGTAATTACCCCTATTCGCCGTAAAAGCCCACGCGGCGCGGGGGTGGGTAATGTGACTGGGTATGGAAACAGTGGACCCAACGATTGATGCGCTCTATCGCGGCCTGGATCTCATCGGTGTGGTGCTCAACGGCATCATCGGCGGAACCATCGCGAGGCGGCGCAATTTCGACATCATTGGCTTCATTTTCTTGGCGCTCTTTTCTGCCACCGCCGGCGGCATGATTCGCGACATGCTCATTAGTGACGGCCCCGCAGCGGCAATTTCTGACCCGCTTTACCTCATCCTCGCCTGCGCGGGCGCGCTTGTCGCTGCGCTGACGGATCTCAAAGGCAAGGCGTGGGAAATTTTTAAAGTCCATGGCGATGCCATCATTCTCGGCGCATGGTCGGTGACGGGCTGCGTTAAAGCATTGGCCTATGACATGCCGTGGATAGCGTGCATCTTCATGGGCGTGCTCACCGCAGTGGGCGGCGGCATGGTGCGCGATGTTGCCTCCGGGCAAATTCCGTCCGTCTTTGGCGGTAACCCGTTGTATGCCACCCCGGCGATTATTGCCTCTGGGGTGATGGTCATTTTCGCGGAAACAGGCCATACCGGGCTCGGCATGATTATCGCGCCGCTTTTTGGCACCAGCTTGGCGGTAATGGCGTATTGGTTCGAATGGGTGCTCCCGCGCGGGCTGGACTATGCACCGATTAATTACACCGCCGCGCAGATGGCCGCCGCGGTGAAGAAGGCAGAAAAGCTGGGCTTTAAGCGCGGCAGTGAAGACTCCGATGCCAAGCACGACCAGCGCAGCGCCAAAGCCATGCGCCACCCCAAGCCAGGGGATATGCCGCCGGGCAAGACCGGGCGCCGTCACGCGCCGAAGGCCGGTAAAGATGACGCCGGGGATGAGGATTCCTAGGAAAAGAAAATGCAGCCTACCGAAAATGGTGGCTGCATAGTCTTAATTTTGCTTCCCCACCAGGACTCGAACCTAGAATGACGGTACCAAAAACCGTAGTGTTGCCGATTACACCATGGGGAATCATGGGCTTGCGCTCATGTACGAAAAGTATCGTACCTGATTGCCGGCAAGGAACTAAATTGCCCTGCTTAACGCTCCCCCGACCCCGCGCTAGGGCAGGGAAGGGAGCTATAGGCATTGTTCGCTAAGCTGTAGCCATGGCAAGACAAAGAATGACTGGCAAGCAGCGCCGTGAGCAGCTGATTTCCATTGGCCGTTCTGCATTCGCGGAGCAAGGATTTGATGGAAGCAGCGTGGAAGATATTGCCGCGCGCGCCAGCGTGTCTAAGCCCGTGGTGTACGAACACTTTGGTGGCAAAGAAGGGCTTTACGCGGTCGTGGTGGACCGTGAAATGCAGGATTTGGAGCGTCGAATCACCGAATCAATTGCCACGGGAAGTTGGCGACAGCGCATTGAGCAGGCCGCCTTAGCGCTGTTGACCTACGTCGAAGAAGAAACCGATGGGTTTATGATCTTGGTGCGCGATCCCAGCTCCAAACAGGAGCGCGCATTTTCCACTCTGCTCAATACTGCCGTGAGCCAGGTTTCGCATATTTTGGGCACGGCCTTTAAACACCGTGGCTTTGATGAAGAGCTTGCGATACTTTATGCTCAGGCGCTCGTGGGCATGGTATCTATGACCGCGCAGTGGTGGTTGGATGAACGCCAGCCCGCCAAGGAAGTCGTGGCAGCTCACGTGGTCAACTTATGCTGGAATGGTCTCTCGGACTTGGAAACTAGCCCGAAGCTCGGTGCGCAGCAGCTTAACGATGCAAAAACAGACCACGATCAAACGGAAGTGTAGAAGAAATTCAAATGTCCCCAACCCCACCTATGCTCGCCGGACTGCTCAAGGTAGCCGCCTCGGATCCCAAGCTCAAAGGCCTCGTTAATAACGTTGGCGAGCCGCAGCTGCACATCACGGGCATCGATCAAGCCCGCCCCTGGGCAATCGGTACCCTCGCGCACCATGCGCCGGTACTCGTGGTGACCGCAACTGGGCGCGAAGCAGAAGATCTCACTGCAGAGCTCACGGCGATGATGGGGCAGAGGGTGGGATTCTTCCCCGCATGGGAGACACTACCGCATGAGCGATTGAGCCCGGGCGCCGATATCGTCGGCAAGCGCGCGCAAATCTTGCACCAGCTCGAACAAGGCCGCCTTGATGTGGTGGTGACCGCGGCGCGCGGTTATGCGCAGCCGCTGCTGGAAAGCGTTGTTGGCCGCGCGCCCATTAGCCTGCGCGAGGAGGGCGAATATGAGCTGGAAGAAGTCGTCCGGGATTTAGAATTCCGCGCCTATACGCGTGTGGACATGGTGGCCAAGCGCGGCGAGTTTGCCGTGCGCGGTGGCATCATCGATATTTTCCCAACCACCCTGGACTACCCGGTCCGCGTGGAATTCTGGGGCGATGAAGTCACCGATATTCGCCAATTTTCCATCGCTGACCAGCGCACCATTCCGGAAATCGAGGTCGGCTCGGTGGAAATCTTCCCCGCTCGCGAGCTTCCGATTACCGAAGCCATCGCCCAGCGCGCAGAGACCCTCGCGGTCAAGCACCCCGGCAATGCCGCACTGGTGGAATTGCTGAGCAAGGTCAGCCAGCGCATGGCATCGGAAGGCATGGAAGCACTCTTGCCCGTGCTCTCTGATGCGAAAATGGTGCCGCTGACGGACTTTATGCCCGAAGGTACCCACGTCGTGCTCGTTGCGCCGGAGAAAATCCGCACGCGCATTGCCGATCTGGAATCCACGGATGCAGAATTCATGGCCGCCGGCTGGGAGGCCGCAGCCATGGGCGCTGATGGCCCGTTGGCGACCAAGGGCCTGGACACGGAAGCATCCAGCTACCGCTCCTATGAATCTTTAGAAAAGTCCTGCGAAAAGGCCGGCCTGCCGCAATGGACCTTCGCGCCGACGGGCATGTTCATGGCCGATGAAGCAGATACCCTGCCGCTCGATTTTGAACCGGGCCCGACCCCGCGCGGTGATATCAAAGAAATTGATGCCATGATGGCGCAGCTGCTCGCGCACACCCAAGCGGGCGGACGCGCAGCGTTTATCGCGCCGGCCCAAGGTGCCATCAAGCGCATGGTGGATCGCTTTGCTGAAAAGGGAATCCCCACCAAGGTCGCTACTCCGGGATGGCAACCATCGCCAGGCGAAGTCACGCTGTATCAGGCACTAAGCCACGCCGGCTTGGTCTTTCCCCAGGTGCGCAAGCACACCGACGCCGATGCACTGCCCCTGGTCGTGGTCACAGAAACTGACCTGACCGGTAACCGCGTGGGCGATATCGCAGGCGCAAAGCGGCGTCCCGCCAAGCGCCGCAACCGCGTTGATCCGCTGGCGCTAAAGCAGGGCGATTTCGTCGTTCACGAAACCCACGGCATCGGCAAATTCTTGAAGATGGCCGAGCGCACCATTCAAACTGGCGAGGAATCATCGCGCCGCGAATATATCGTGCTCGAATACGCTCCCTCGAAGCGTGGGCAACCCGCCGACCAGCTCTGGGTGCCCATGGACTCTTTGGACATGCTGTCCAAATACACCGGCGGTGAATCCCCGCACCTGTCCAAAATGGGTGGCTCCGACTGGAAAAATACCAAGAAGAAGGCCCGCGCTGCCGTGCGCGAAATCGCCGGCGAGTTGGTGGAGCTCTACGCCAAGCGCCAGGCAGCGCCCGGGCACCAATTCCCGCCAGATACGCCGTGGCAGATGGAGATGGAAGACAACTTCCCCTACGTCGAAACAGAAGACCAGATGATGGCTATCGACGCGGTTAAAGAAGACATGGAATCCCAAGTGCCCATGGACCGCGTCATCGTGGGCGATGTGGGCTACGGCAAAACCGAAGTCGCCGTGCGCGCCGCTTTCAAGGCAGTGCAGGATGGCAAGCAGGTCGCAGTCTTGGTTCCGACCACGCTGCTCGCGCAGCAGCACTATGACACTTTCGTGGAGCGCATGGGCGGATTCCCCCTGGAAATTCGCGTGCTCTCGCGCTTTACATCCACCAAGGAGTCCAAGGAGATCATCAAGCAGCTGGCCACCGGTGAAATCGACGTGGTCATCGGCACGCACCGCCTGCTGCAAACCGGCGTGCACTGGAAGAGCTTGGGGCTCATCATCGTCGATGAGGAGCAGCGCTTCGGCGTGGAGCACAAGGAACATATTAAGGCGCTGAAGGCTTCGGTGGATGTGTTGACCATGTCCGCGACGCCTATTCCGCGCACGCTGGAGATGTCGATGGCGGGCATTCGCGAAATGTCCACCATCCTCACCCCGCCGGAAGACCGCCACCCGGTGCTGACTTATGTCGGCGCCTACGAAGACAAGCAGGTCGCCGCCGCAATTCGCCGCGAGCTGCTGCGCGATGGCCAAACCTTCTTTATCCACAACAAGGTCGCGGACATCGAAAAGAAGGCCCGTGAAATCCGCGACCTCGTTCCCGAAGCGCGCGTGGTGGTTGCGCACGGGCAGATGAATGAGGAGCTGCTGGAAAAGACCGTGCAGGGATTCTGGGACCGCGAATATGACGTGTTGGTCTGTACCACCATCGTGGAAACTGGCCTGGATATCTCCAATGCCAACACCCTGATCGTGGAAAACGCGCACCACATGGGATTGAGCCAGCTGCACCAGCTGCGCGGCAGGGTCGGCCGCTCACGCGAGCGCGGCTACGCTTACTTCCTGTACCCGAAGGGCGCGACGCTGACCGAAACCAGCTATGACCGCCTGGCCACCATCGCCCAAAACAATGACTTGGGCGCGGGCATGGACGTGGCGATGAAGGACCTGGAAATGCGCGGTGCCGGTAACGTGCTGGGCGCGCAGCAATCTGGCCACATCGCCGGGGTGGGCTTTGACCTTTATGTCCGGCTGGTCTCGGAAGCTGTGGATGCCTTCAAGGCACTCGCGCGCGGGGAGGTGCCCAAGGCCACCGATAATGGGCCGAAGGAAATCCGCATCGACCTGCCCGTGGATGCCCACATCCCGGAGACCTACATCAACTCTGAGCGCCTGCGCTTGGAGGTCTACCGCAAGCTCGCTGCCAGCCAGGACGAAAAGGACCTGCGCCTGGCGGTGGAGGAGATGGAAGACCGCTACGGCCCAGTCCCGGAAGAGGTCGCACGCTTGCTCGCCGTCTCACGGCTGCGCCATCAGGCCCGTGCCGCAGGCGTTACGGATATCACGGTGCAGGGAACCCGCATCAAGGTCCACCCGGTGGATCTGCCAGATTCCAAGCAAGTTCGCCTCAAGCGCCTGTTCCCAGGTTCGAATTACCGCGCGGCCGCGAAGGCCATCCAATTGCCATTCCCGAAGGCTGGCCGCAACGTGACCTCGCCGAAGCTGCGGGATGTCGAACTATTGCAGTGGATGGCAGATTTCCTCAGCGAAATGTTCGATCTCTCGCAGGTGGATGTCACCGGAGCTAAGCCACCGACATCGGTGACCACCAAGCCCGGGGCCAAGGGCGGAAAGAATATTATTTCCGTCAGCAACTAGTTTGTTGCTCAGTTGTTCAACAAGATAACGATATAGAATGCGAATCCATGACCGTAGTATTGCTCGATGAACGTTGGCCAACCCTGATTCCCATGGAATGGGTGGGCAAGCTGTCAGGGTCGGTCACCTTCAGCCCGGAGATTCCCGTCAAGGTGCGGTGGAATTTCAACGCTTTGCTTGACGATGCCCCAGGCTACGCCAACAGCATCGCCAACAGCACCAGCGAAATCTATGTCGCCTTTGATGACAACCAGCCGGAGGTGCGCGAGCGGATTGAAAACGGCGCGCAGGTATACACCGTCGCCACCCGTGAGGACCCCGTCTACCAGGCGCAGCGCGTCATGGAGCGCGCCTACGCATTAGGGGAGTGGGAGCGCTCCCATACGCATGAGTCTTTGCTGCCATACCTCCAAGAGGAAGCAGCGGAGTTCGCCGAGGCCGTCAAGACCAGCGACGACGAGACAGTCAAGGCAGAGCTTGCCGATGTTTTCCTGCAAGTTCTATTTCACGCCGAAATCGCCACGCGCCGCGGCGCTTTTGGTATCGCGGATGTGGCCCAGGCATTCATCGACAAGCTGCGCTCGCGCGCTCCTTACCTTTTTGATGGCACCGTGTTCGTCGTGGACATGGAAACCCAGGACCGCCTGTGGCAGGAGGGCAAGAAGGCCGAGCAGCAGGCGCGAAATAACGCTAGTTCTAGCTAGCTCCTGAGCTTTTAGCTCGAGAGCTCAAAAATCTGCGGGCCAAAGTCATTGAGCAGGGTATTTACTTCGCTGGATCCGAAGGGAAGTGCTGGGTTCGGCTTGACGATCTTGCAGTCCAGCGCGCGATCCGCGACCTGCCCGGTGTATTTAGTAATTGCCAAAGTGGTCAAGTCCGTGGGGTTGCCCGTGTTGCCGGTGACCTGACGCAAGTTCTGCACCAGCTCATTGCGGGTGGTTTCCTTGTTGTAGATGCGACCGCCGTTAGCGGCATTCAAGGCATCCAACGCCCCGCGAACATCGGAGCAGGAGGCGTTATTGATCAGCTCGGTGCCGAGCTTGTCTGCGGAGGCGAGGTCACCCAGCGACAGTGCTGAAGCGCCGGTCATGGCAGTGATTCCTAGGACGCCTGCCAAAGCGGATGATGCAAGAATTCGACGGATTTTCATTTTTCTACCCCTGTGCTACCGGTGGAAGGCTGTGGCGGGCTGCCACAAATATCGTTCAAAGCTTAACCCACGCTGTGACACCTGTCTATCAAAGTGGCTGAAGTTTATATAAATGACATAATCGTAGCCTGGGTGTTGCCTGTGGTGTGCACTCGTGGCCGGTGGGGCATTATGGCAAGGTTTCGGAACTATGTAGAATCCCCGGGGTGACTGACAAGATTCGACGACCCCTGGTGAGAGGGTGCGGCTGCGCGGCCGTGCTCGCAGTGATCCTCGTTGGCGCCTTAATAATCTTGATTGGAACAGCAATATTTAACGGTTTCGGCGAGCGCGGGGCCAGCCCCTCGCGCACCCTGCAGCCGGTGCCGGAAGAAGTACCCCCGGCGGCGCCAGCCGAGGTGGCCGCGATTGATGTCAATGCCCCGGGGCGCACCGCCGACCGTTTGACGTATTGGTCTGAGGATCTTGCCGAACAAACCGCCATTGACCCGCAGGCGCTGCGGGCGTATGGCAACGCAGAGCTCATCGCCAAGCAATCCTGGCCCGAGTGCAATTTGCGGTGGAATACCCTGGCGGGTATCGGCTGGGTAGAAACCCGGCACGGCACTTATAGTGGCAACTTTTTCAAGCCGTCAAAATTGGATGAAAACGGCTTTGCCGATCCACCCATCATTGGTATCCCGCTGGATGGCACCAATAACACAGCCAAAATCCCCGATACCGACGGTGGTGAGTTTGATAATGACACCGAATTCGACCGCGCAGTGGGGCCGATGCAGTTCATTCCCGAATCCTGGGCGCGCCATGGCCGTGATGCCGATGGCGATGATTACCCGAACCCGCAGCAGATCGATGACGCCGCACTGGCCTCAGCCCACCTGCTGTGCTCCCACGGCCGCGACTTGGGAACAGGGCAGGACTGGCTCGACGCAATCTATTCCTATAATTATTCGCAGGACTATGTCTCCCGCGTGGCCCGTGCCGCAAACTCCTATGCCATCGGCCAACCCGCCAGCTCGTAATAGCCAGCGCATTTATAGTTAGGCAATGTGAATTAGCCCCGAAGTCTCCCCGAATCTGCTGTTTTATGCACGCTTCTGGAAGAATTGCGAGGAGGTCTGCCACCTAACCCGGTAGGCTGTAGCGTGCGTGACGTTGAGCACCGCATAATAAGAGCTAGTGGAACTAGGAGTGAATTCGGATATGGCCGATATTTTGCACGTATTTGCACGAGAGATCATGGACTCCCGCGGTAACCCGACCGTAGAAGCAGAAGTCTTTTTGGACGACGGTGCGCACGGCACCGCAGGTGTGCCTTCGGGCGCCTCCACCGGTGTGCATGAGGCACACGAGCTGCGCGACGGCGGCGACCGCTACCAGGGCAAGGGCGTGCTCAAGGCAGTGGAAAACGTCAACGAAGAGATCGCTGATGAACTCGTCGGCTTCGAGGCAGACGACCAGCGCCTTATCGACCAGGCGATGATTGCCCTCGATGGCACGGAAAACAAGTCCCGCCTGGGGGCCAACGCGATCTTGGGCGTATCCATTGCTGCGGCTAAGGCAGCTGCCCAGTCCGCTGGCCTGCCTTTGTACCGCTACATCGGCGGCCCGAATGCACACATCCTGCCAGTTCCTATGATGAATATTCTCAATGGCGGCGCGCACGCGGATTCGGGCGTGGACGTGCAGGAATTCATGATCGCTCCGATCGGCGCGGAGACCTTCTCCGAAGCACTGCAGGTGGGCGCGGAAGTTTACCACTCCCTCAAGGCTGTCATTAAGGACAAGGGCCTTTCGACTGGCCTGGGCGACGAGGGCGGCTTCGCACCATCCGTTGATTCCACCAAGGCAGCACTTGACCTTATCGTTGAAGCAGTAGAAAAGTCCGGCTACAAGCTCGGCGAAGACATCGCTTTGGCGCTCGACGTTGCTTCCTCGGAGTTCTACAAGGATGGCAAGTACCACTTTGAGGGCGGCGAGCACACCGCTGAGGAAATGACCAAGGTCTACGCTGAACTCATCGAGCAGTACCCAATCGTCTCCATCGAGGACCCATTGGATGAGGACGACTGGGCTGGCTACTCCACTCTGATCGCAGCAGTGGGCGAGAAGGTGCAAATCGTCGGCGACGACCTCTTTGCCACCAACCCAACCCGCCTGCAGCGCGGCATCGACGAAAAGGCAGCCAACGCGTTGCTGGTCAAGGTCAACCAGATTGGTACCCTGTCCGAAACCTTCGACGCCGTCGACCTCGCGCACCGCAACGGCTTCCGCACCATGATGTCCCACCGTTCCGGTGAAACTGAGGACACCACCATTGCTGACCTTGCGGTCGCATTGGGCTGCGGCCAGATCAAGACCGGTGCACCCGCTCGCTCCGAGCGCGTTGCTAAGTACAACCAGCTGATTCGCATTGAGCAAGAGCTTGACGATGCAGCAGTCTACGCCGGCCGCTCCGCCTTCCCACGCTTTCAGAAGTAAACGCTTCTAGCACTGTCATCCCCCAGGGGCTGTGAGCTTCGCGCTTGCGCACCCTGGGGTTTGTCTTTTGCAAAGCCCTAGCCCCGGAGAGCCCAAAGCCCCAGTCCCGCGGGGTGAACCTAGCGCTTTCGCCTGGCAATTTCATGAGTATTTCACTTCAGTCACGCGTGCCACGTGAGTTCGCGACTGCGCGACGCTAGGATAAGGATCCTATGGCTAGCGAGAAACAGCACAAACCCAAGAAGTCCCGGACGACCGTTCCCGTGGCTTCCCGCGCTGCCGACCGTAAAGCCACCCGCAAAACCAAACCCGCCGTCGCTGGTTCCGGCCGTTCCCACAACCGCCTCGACCTGGTTGGTTTCGGTGTTTTGGTCCTAGTCGCCCTGCTCATCTTGGCTGTCATTGCCGTACCCTTGCGCAACTATTACCAGGGCCGCACCGAAATTGTTCGCCTCAACGAATCCATTATCGCTAAGCAAGATGAAAAAGAGCACCTGCTTTCCGAGATTGAAAAATATGAAAGCGATGCCTACATCGAGCAGGAAGCCCGCCGGCGTCTCGGCGTCGTCGGAGAGGGCGAAGTAGCGTTTCGTATTCTAGACCCCGAAATCACGTCCGGAGACAGCGTCACCACCGACGAGCACGCTGAGGAAGAAAGCCGCGATTGGTACGAAGTCCTCTGGGATTCCATTGCCACAAAGCCCGACCCAGAATCTCCCGTCCTCGGCGTCGATGACCCCGAAAACACTAACGACGCTCCAGCCGGCGATGCCCCAGAAGGCGAAAGCCCAACAGACGGCAGCCCAGCCGAAGACGGCGCGCCTCAGGGCGATGAACCGGTCGGCAACGTTGTCGAAGACAATGAGGACGCACCAGACCCAGTCGGCGAAATGCCGCCAGGTGAAGTCCCTTCCGGGCAGTAGTGCACGCCTGCTTCCCACATTCAACAGCAAAATGGGGAAGGCGAATACACACCTTCCCCGTAGCTACAGCTCGGGAAACTCGAAAAATCCTTCAATAGCTCATCATTAGCTAGGAAGCCCGCGGTACCGGACCTGTCTCATCGGAGATATTAAATAATGCGCCACCCATCTCGTTGTCTGGTATGGGCGGACCTGCATCTTTTGCGCGCGCGGATCGCCGCTCAGCTTTTCGCCTGTAGTGTGCTGCCGCTGATTCCTCCGCCATCGTCGACTCGTTGAAAATGACCCCCTCTTTACCGGGCATTTTCTTTCCGACTCGCCCCGAATAGGGATCTCGTTCCGAGTGCCCCATTCCGTTTCGGAAATCATGGTGGTCATTATTATCCACGTGATGCCTGCGGCACAGCAGTGTTAGGTTTCGGGTATCCGTTGCACCGCCGTGCTGCCAAGCCACCAAGTGATGATCATCGGTTTCTGCCATCGGTCTATTGCAACCCGGTGCAGTACAACACAGCTCCGCAGCAAATAATGCCAGCTTTTGTGCAAATGATGCAGTTCTCTTGGTTCTTCCGAGAGCTAGCGGTTGGAAATCCTCGGGGTCGAGTACTGCGAGGTAGTCGTTTGTTCCCTCTGAGAGTCGAACTACATCCCAGATACTCAGTTCATGGCCGGTATCGGTGATAAAAGTCGAGTCAGGGGAAAGGTCGTTGAGGTCATCCAAGGTTGTCGACAGCAAGATAGAACCCAAACCAGACTTCGGATCCTTGCCCTCAACGTATTGGGAGCATACTTCCATCAATTGGTCATGGCGACGCTGCCCAAAGGTACGGTTGTCATCCTCGGGAGGTAGCACTGGGCTGCCGGGGCGCTGTGCTGGAAGGAGCACCTTCGCCAATAGTGCGGCGCCGAGGGAGTCCGTACGAATAGATACTCGCACTGAACCATCCTCATCTGGTTCACTCATCCAGAAGTTGCGCTTACGGGTAGCTGCAAAGGGATCCTTCTTGCCATTGGGCATCCTCCCAGCGGCATTAGCCTTGGTAACTCGCTTGCGCAGCCATTTACGCAAGTCTTCAGGAGAGCGTTTCTTGGCTTCATCCATGGCTTGAGCTCGAAGTTCCTGGGGCCCAGGCTCGGCATGCTTATTCAAGTTACGCAGCTCTTGTTCAATGATCTTGGCTATTTCCACACTGGCAGCTTCTTCAGCCATCTTGCGACGACGTTCCTCTTGAGCTTTACGCTCCCGCTCTGCCCGTCGTTCAGCTTCGCGCTGTGCTTCTTCGTGTTCGCGTCGGGCAGCTTCCTCAGCCTCTTCCTTCTTACGGCGTGCTTCTTCTTCCGCTTGCTGCCGTTGCTTGGCCTGCTCCTCTTCACTGAGTTCACTGTCAGGTTCGGGGATTGGCTCTTGCTCACAGGGCTCTGGCTCAGGAACTGGCTCGGGGACGACCTTTCCGTAAAGACTTCTGCCCGCTGAAAGGCGCATTGCGGCTTCCGCGCGGGTCAACCCCAGACAATTAGTGAGGTAGTCAGCGGCACGGGAGGAGCCAACGAGGCGCCCAGCGTCGTCTCGTTCGGCCATGAATGCGAATGCAGCATCTAAAAGTGTCTTCCGGTGAAGTGATTCTTCAAGACGTTCAAAATTGGTATGAACGCGGTGAAACGGTATGGAATCAATATTTTCCACAGACTCGCACAATTCATCAATACCCGCAATGACAAGCTCTACTGCGTTCTTTATGTTCGATGAAATATCGTTATCATTCATGGCCAGCCCTCCTTTCCGGGCCACTTTGTTCTAATGTTCTGGCACCAATATTAGTCCAATTCCCAGACGCCGCAACACTCGTTATCGAACTGTTATTCGAACATTTAAAGCGGCCTACAGATAGCAAAATTCCCACCGCTACAGCTACATAGTTAGTGCCTTGTACGACCTCATGGAATAATGACGGCATGACAGTATCTGATGCAGATCTATCCACTGTTGCCGAACAGTTGGGTCGCAAACCCCGGGGCGTAGTCGATATCGCGTACCGCACGCCAGATGGCCAGCCTGCAGTAATCAAGACTGCTCCGCGGCTACCGGATGGAACACCTTTTCCAACGTTGTACTACCTCACCGACCCGCGCTTGACCGCGGAGGCATCGCGCCTGGAGGTGGCCCACATCATGAAGTGGATGGAGGCACGCCTGTCGGAAGACGAGGATCTACAAGAGGATTACCGCAAGGCGCACGAGCACTTTCTTAAAGAACGCAATGCGATGGAAGATTTAGGCACGGACTTCTCCGGCGGCGGTATGCCAGACCGTGTGAAGTGCCTGCACGTTCTCATCGCCTATGGTCTGGCAGAAGGGCCTGAGCACTTCCGTTTCGGCACGGAAGCAGTCGCCCTAGCTGCGGATCATGGTAAGCTTCGCGGGTCAGCTATCCCGCAGGATTGGCCAACGACTGAGGAGCTAGGGATAGACCTAGACCAGTTTGACTTTTCAAATGCCTAGGGTGGGGAGCCTTTAACATGACTCGTGTAGCAGCCATTGATTGTGGCACCAATTCGATCCGCCTTCTCATCTCGGATGTCCGCCCCGGCGGGGTCGTTCGAGACGTGTACCGCACCATGGAAATCGTGCGGCTGGGACAGGGCGTTGATGCCCATGGCGAATTCCAGCCAGAGGCCCTTGAGCGCACTCGCGTGGCCTTGGCCAAGTATGTGCAGCAGATGAAATTTGAGGGCGTGGAACGCGTACGCATGGTCGCCACCTCGGCGACCCGTGACGTGAGCAATGCGGAAGAGTTTTTCGACATGACCGCGGAGCTTTTAGGTGAAGTCCAGTCCGGTGCGCGCGCCGAAGTGATCTCCGGGGAAGAAGAGGCCTTGCTTTCCTTCCAGGGTGCAGTGCGAGACCTGCCCAAAGACCGCAGCCCCTACTGTGTTATCGATCTCGGTGGCGGCTCTACCGAATTCATCGTAGGCACCGCCGAAGGCGAGATTACCGGCTCCCACTCAGCTCGTATGGGCTGCGTGCGCGTGACCGAGCGCATGATGCCATCGGATCCCCCAACGGAAACCGAGGTCGAAATCGCTGGAGATTACGTCGCAGAGCGCACGGCAGAGGTGGAGAAAATCGTCCCCATCAACGAAGCCACCACGTTCGTTGGCTGCGCCGGTACATTTACCACTCTGTCAGCCCTGGCGCAGGGGCTAGAGCGCTACGACGCCGAGCTCATCCACGGCTCCGAGCTGCGTTTCGATGCCCTGCGTGTCCTGACTAAGCAGCTCATCGCCGAATCCTCGGAAGCGCGCGCCCTCAACCCGGTGATTCACCCCGGTCGCGCTGACGTTATCGGCGGCGGTTCGGTCGTGGTTGAAGGCATCATGCAGATGATTGAACGCAACAGTTCCGCGCGTTCGTTCTACATCAGCGAAAAAGACATTTTAGATGGCATGACCGCGGGAATCGTCGCAGATCTATACTCCTAAAATGTCACTAAGCTACCCTAAGTTTTCTTTTTGGAAGACCATTTTATAGACTAAGACAGTGCTTTTAGCGCGTGCTCTGCGCGCTTGATTGCACAAGCCCCCATAGCCCAATGGCAGAGGCAGTTGACTTAAAATCAATTCAGTGTCGGTTCGAGTCCGACTGGGGGCACAACGGCCAGCAGAAATGTTGGATTTCAAATTAAATGACGCCGGTGAAATGACAAAAAATCCACATCGGCGTCATTTTCTATAGGTGCGGTTTTAGCACCATCGCTTGTCGATGCCCCGACCCCTGCACCACCGCTTTCTAGTGCAGAAACCCACTTCGCAGATTTATGAGAAAAATTCGTGCGATGGGAACTTCCTCGATGAACTATTCGTTGAACCTAATGAATAAAGAAGAAGTTAATTCCTAGAAAGGATCGGGATTCCCTTGCGCTCTAGCAACCCGGTAATGAACTCGCTGTCTAACAACAGTTCGCGTCAACAGACGGATTATGGCTATGGACAGCCTTATAACGCTGAATATTCAGGCGGGGCAGCCAAAGCTACCCGGCCAATGACTGTCGACGATGTCGTTACTAAAACCGGCATCACCCTGGCTGTCATTATTGCCTTTGCTGTCGTGAACTTCGGTATCGCGGCCTATATTGATCCCACCATCGCTATTATCCTGACCGTCGTGGGCGGCATCGGTGGCTTTATTACTGTCTTGGTCGCTACCTTCGCTAAGAAGTGGGGCTCCGCGCCCGTCACGCTTATCTACGCGGCGCTGGAAGGCCTATTCGTTGGCGGTTTCTCCCTGCTCCTATCAGGCTTCCTCGTAGGCGACGCAAATGCTGGCGCACTCATTGGTCAAGCCATCTTGGGCACCATCGGCGTATTTTTGGGCATGCTCGTTGTGTACAAGACCGGGGCAGTCAAGGTAACCCCACGCTTTAACAAGATTGTCACCGGCGCCATCTTCGGCGTTGCTTTCTTGGCTCTGGGTAACTTCCTGCTGGCCATCTTCACCGGCAACAGCCCACTGCGTGATGGCGGCATGATCGCTATTATCTTCTCCATCGTGTGCATCGGACTTGCTGCTCTGTCATTTATGACTGACTTTGACGCAGCAGACAAGATGATTCGCCAGGGCGTACCTTCTAACTACGCATGGGGTGTTGCCCTCGGCCTCGCTGTCACGCTGGTCTGGCTCTACACCGAGATTCTGCGCTTGCTCAGCTACTTCCAGCAACGCTAGAACTTAACCTCTTCATAGCCAGCGCTGCTAAATTGCAGCGCTCAGCGCACTGCCCGCGGGACTTAGTAAAGTTGCCTGCGGGCTTTGAAGTTTTTACCGCAAGTGATCCCACAGCGCCGCGCAATCCCTACGTGTCGGGGGTGTATTCGGGGTGAAACAATAGGTGGATTCGATACTTCTATTCGACGAATGTCTTAAATAGATTGTTCTTATATCCGCTGGTAAAATGCCCGGGTGCGAATTCGTATTGTCGCCAAATTTTTCCTTTATAAAGAACTGTTATCTGCGCAGCGGATATATCGATACATTGGCAGACAAATCAACACTTTTAGTGCATTCTTGAAAGTGGGCGACAAATGCGCGTTCCATACTTTTGGCAGTTAAGTACTTGCCGAAAGCGTGGACAGACCTGCCGTGGATGCTTGGGGGAGCTTCACCCAGGAAGCATACGTTGCCTGGCATAAGTCAATGCGGTTGAGCGAGCGACGGTTCGAAATTTCGCGCAGACACAAGGGTACCGGCAGTTCCTTGTGTCAGGCGGAAGCGAAATTACTCTGAACGCCACGATCCCTCCTTCTCAAACCTTCCCAGGGAAGGTGTTTCGAGGAGAGGAGACTCAGGCACAATTTCAGGGTGCGCTTAGGGGGTGGGCGCAAGAACTACGTCCGGCACGCCCTTTGGACGGCAGACCAAAGGGTAGAAGCGCATGCTTCGACGCCGGTTTAGGCTCGCTTGCCGTATTGACTTCATCGCCCACACAAGCAAAAAGCGCCTTTCCATTGTCCATCATCTGCTAGGAGATGACGCGGAAAGGCGCTAGTAAAGCGCAAGGGGAAGAGATTAAGGAGCTACAACTTCTCCGTCAACCTCAATCTGCGTGAAAGCAAGGCCGGTTTGGGTCTGAGTTGGCTGGGACAAGACAACGGTTACTTCGTCCTCGCCGCGAACGCCGGTGCCCTCTGCTTCTTCAGCGGTCCAGGATTCCCAATCGATATCGGTGACGATATCGGTGTTATTGGTGCAGTCCAAGCTAATCTCGGTTGGCTCGGTGACTGGTGCCGCAATGCAATCGATGAACTGGGCCTGCTGGCCTGCAGCTGCCTCGTCGGTAGCTGATGGCTCTGCCGATGGGTTTGCGGAAGTCGACTCAGAGCTGGAACCTGCGGTAGAGGTCTGGTTTTCGTAGGTGGAGGCATTGTCGATCTTCACATCGGAGTCAACCTCACCTGGAGGGGTGCAGGCAGCAATTGCAAAAGCAACGGCAGCGGTAACACCCAGGGCAGAGATACGGGAAAACTTCTTCATGGCAATCTTTCTACAAGTTAGGGATGAAGCTAGCAGTAAGCAGTAATTAGGAGCTGCGTGGAGTCGCGGCCTTCGCGGAGTCATAAGGATTCGCGGAGATGATGGTGACCGACAGAGCCTTACCGTTAGGTGCGGTGTACTCGCGGGTCTCACCTTCCTGCGCGCCCAAAATAGCTGCGCCAAGCGGAGACTGCTCGGAGTAGGTCTCCAAGTCCTTGTTGTCGGATGCTGCGGCGCGGGTACCGATGAGGAAGGTTTCCTTATCTTCTTCGTCGCCGTTGTAGTACACGTGCACTACAGAACCGATGGCAGCAACGCCGTCCTGGATGCCCTCACGCTCGGTGGTGGCATTCGCTAGAACTTCAGAGATCTGCTTGATGCGGGCTTCTTCCTGGTCCTGCATCTCACGCGCGGCGTCGTAGCCGGCGTTCTCCTTGAGGTCGCCCTCTTCGCGGCGTTCGTTAATTTCCGCTGCAACCTCAGGGCGGCGGTCAATGAGCATCTGCAGCTCAGCCTCAAGCTTCGCCTTTGTCTCTGGAGTGATGTATTGCTTCTGTTCTGCCATACTTTCGACCTTCCTTGTATTAGCTTGTTTTATACCTAGAGTTTATAGACCTTGGTACGTGGAATGCATGAGAAAAGCTTGCCGCATCACCTTGGCATAGAAATAGCCGGCCCCAAAATAGTAATTAGGGCCGAACTGCCAACTCAAGGATATTACTGGGCACGAATTCTAGCACAACCGCGGGCATATCCTGACCTTACCTACTCGTAAATGGTGTGCTCAGTATCCAGGTACGGAGGGATGGTGCTGGAGCAGCCATAGGCATCGCCAGCAACCGCGTTAGCGGTGGTTGGAATCTCTACGAACGCCCGCACGCTTTCACGTCCGTCAGGTGCTAATGCGAATTCGCGACGACCGACCTCAGCCTTCGAGTAATCAAAAGCCTGAACAATGCAGTACGCAGCCTCATCGGGGCGGTTGCGCATGACATCAACCCAGACTCCCAAGGTGTCTTCATCAATTTCCTCATGGGAGACATAGCTGATCTGAGCATTGACGTTGTCCCGGCCTTCGAGATACTTAAAACCAAAGAACAGGCCGACGACGATAATCGCCACGAAAATAGCCGCGACAGCTTTGCTGGTCAGATCGCCGGTGCGGGTGCGTCCGTGATCAACGCGTTCGGAATAAGTTGCGCCCCGCGTGCGTTGTGGTACCTGGGTATTTCGATTGGGCTGACGTCCAGCAGTGCTCATAATGAGCTAGTCTAGCGTGCTTTCAGCAAATGCCGAATCATGCCCTAAGATAGGCAGATAGTTAATTCGTCGAGTGAATATAAGGAAATGATGAACGCTTTGAATACCGGGCGCATTTTAGCCATTCACGCACATCCGGATGATGAATCGTCCAAGGGTGCGGCGACCACAGCAAAATATGCGGCCGAAGGCCATGAGGTGCTGGTTCTCACCTGCACCGGTGGCGAACGTGGCGACATCATCAATCCGGCGATGGATAAACCAGGCGTCAAAGAAAATATGACCAGCATTCGCCACGAAGAAATGGCGGAAGCTGCTCGCGCTTTGGGAGTTCAGCACAAGTGGCTGGGCTATATCGACTCTGGTTTACCGCAAGAATTGGCCAAGCAAAACCGCGCAAAAGACGCCGATGTAGTGCGTCAGTTTGTGCCAGAAGATTGCTTTGCACAAATGCCCGATGAAGATGTCGCAGATGACTTCATTCGCGTCATCCGCGAGTTTAAGCCACACGTGATTATTACTTATGATGAAAACGGTGGTTACCCGCACCCAGATCACCTCATGGTGTACCGCGCAAGCATGATCGCGTGGGAAAAGGCTGGGGATAGCAGCTACAAGCCCGAGCTCGGAGAAGCGTGGGAGCCGCTCAAGCTGTACTATTCCCACGGATTCGTCTTCCAACGCATGGAGCTTTTCCACAATGACTTGGTAGAACAGGGCAAGACCAGCCCGTATGAGCCCATGATGGCTCGCTGGGATACATCCTTTGGCGATATTATGTCGCGCGTGACCACGCAGATTGAATGCGCGGATTACTTCCAAAACCGGGAGGATGCGCTGCGCGCACACGCGACTCAAATTGACCCAGCGGGAGCGTTCTTGGCAACCTCGGTGGCGACGCAGGCGCGTTTGTGGCCAACGGAAGAATTTGAATTGGCGCAAACTCGAGTTTCCACGAGCTTGCCCGAAAACGATATGCTGGCAGGCATACCGGGGATTGATGAATCGCTGGGAGAGGCGAATAACTAATGAGCGTTTTATCCAGTGCTATAACCAGCAATGTGACAGTGGCAATGCACAATCTTTCCACTGATGTGCTTTATCTTGCCCAGCGCAGCCAGGACGGTCCGGTGGGCCCGGAGTTTGGTAAGTCATCGCCAATTGGCATGTTGGTTCTAGTTCTTTTGGCCATTGCGGTGCTGATGGCGGGATGGTTCTTCCATCGCCGCTACTCGCGCTTTCGCAGGCGTACCCTCTTCGCCGAGGAACACGGCATCGATCCTTTCGATCAAGAAACATTGGATCAGGCGATGAAAGACGCCGGCCTGTACGACTACCGCAAAAAGTCCAAGTTCTAGCAGCGCTGGGTGCGGCCTCGCCGGGCACCGCATTCGCTTGTCGATGCCAGCTTCGCGCCACTTAAATCACCCGCCCTTAGAGCGAAGTAGCGCGAGAGAAAAGAAAGTGTGTTAGAGTTCTCCTCATGTTCGTTAACCGATTTTATTATGACAAGGCTCCGGGCCCTTCCGGCGTCTTGTTGATGTCTTGCTAAATCACAGTAGAAGCGCAAGACACTAACGAACGCTAACGCACTTTCACCCCGGAGCCGAGCAGCCCTCAGATGAGGAGCTGCTTTTTTGTTTGCCTCGGGGTTGACATGTTGCAGCACAACACGAACTTCCTCGCAGGCAGACCGGCACCACGCCAGTCACACAGAAACAAAGAAGGAAGTTCAATCTCATGTCGCACCCAGTATCACTGAACGCACCAGCGTCTACCTCTAATCGTCGCGTGAGGGCTTTCCACGAATTGCCCAGTCCGGCCGAGTTGCAGGCGGAATCACCTTTAAGTGAGAAACAAGCCGCGAAGGTAGAGCAGGATCGTCAGGAAATTGCCGATATCTTCGCTGGTGAAGACGACCGCCTCGTAGTGGTCGTGGGGCCCTGCTCGATTCACGATCCCGTCGCCGCGCTGGATTACGCAAACCGCTTGTCTCCGCTGGCCCACGCGCTGGAGGAGGACCTCAAGGTGGTTATGCGCGTGTACTTTGAAAAGCCTCGCACCACCGTGGGCTGGAAGGGACTTATCAATGACCCACACTTGGATCAGTCCTTCGATATTCCTTCCGGCCTGCGCACCGCGCGCAAGGTGCTCACCGATATTGTGAACCTAGACCTGCCAGCCGCGTGCGAGTTCTTAGAGCCGAACTCACCTCAGTACTACGCTGATGCAGTCGCTTGGGGCGCTATCGGCGCTCGTACCACCGAATCCCAGGTGCATCGTCAGCTGGCGTCGGGGATGTCCATGCCGATTGGCTTCAAAAATGGCACTGATGGCAACGTGGACGTGGCTATTCACGCGGCATCGGCAGCAGCATCGCCGCACTTCTTCTTTGGAACCTCTGACGATGGCCAGCCTTCCGTCGTAGAAACCGCGGGCAACCAGCACTGCCACATTATTTTGCGTGGTGGCTCCCACGGTCCGAACTGGGATGCTGAATCGGTAGCGCAGGTCGTCGACAAGCTAGGCGATGACTCCCGCATGATGATTGATGCCTCCCATGCCAACTCTGGAAAAGATCATGTGCGCCAGGTAGAGGTAACCCGGGGCATCGCTAAGCAAATTGCTGAAGGCAATGAGCATATTGCGGGCATCATGATGGAATCCTTCCTCGAAGGCGGTGCGCAATCCTTAGATGAGAAGGGAATTGAGGGGTTAACCTATGGCCAATCCATCACCGATGCCTGCATGGATATCAGCGACACCGTGGATCTATTGGCGGAGTTGGCAGCTGCGGTTCGTACTCGCCGCGCAACACGATAGAATGCTGGTGTGAGACTTCTACCCGCGTTACTCTACCCAGCCTATGAAGCCCGTCTTATCTCCGAGCTCAAAGGCAAGCCGCAGCCCAAGCACGTTGCAGTCATGGCTGACGGCAATCGCCGCTGGGCTAGGGAAGCGGGGTTTGAAGATATCAGCCACGGCCACCGCCAAGGTGCAAAAAAGATTAGCGAGATGGTCTCGTGGTGTGCCGATACCGAGGTGGAAGTAGTCACCATCTATCTGCTGTCGACAGAAAACCTCAAGCGTTCGAAAAATGAGGTCAGCCTCTTATTCGATATCATCACCGAGGTCGTGGACCACCTCAGCCATGGCGACCTGAACTGCCAGGTGCGCCTGGTCGGACACCTGGACCTATTGCCGGATGAGGTTACAAACGCGATGTGTTCGGCAGCGGACGATACCCGGGACAATGACGGGGTCATCGTCAATATCGCGGTTGGTTACGGCGGCCGTCAAGAGATTGCGGACGCCGTGAAGGCCATGCTGAAAAAAGAAGTCGAAGCGGGGGCAACGCCAGAGGAATTGGTGGAGAGCATCACCGTGGATTCCATTTCGAAGCACCTGTATACCAAGGGGCTGCCGGACCCGGATCTCGTCATCCGCACCTCCGGCGAACAGCGACTATCCGGCTTCCTGCTGTGGCAAGCCGCGTATTCTGAAATCTGGTTTACCGACACCTACTGGCCGGCATTCCGCAAGATTGATTTCCTCCGCGCCCTGCGCGATTTCTCCCAGCGCTCCCGCCGCTTCGGAAAATAGACGCGCCACAGGCTGGAAGCCTTCGGGCAGGAAGCCCAAGGCGGGAAGCCTCAGCTCGGGAAACCCCAGCCTAGAGCTTGCGCATCCGGACTTTTTCCACGGTGTGGTCTGCGCCTTTGCGCAACACCAGCGATGCCCGCACGCGCGTGGGCAAAATATTTTCGACGAGGTTGGGCAGGTTAATCGACTGCCAAATTTCACGAGCCTGGTTAAAAGCCTGCTCGTCATTCATATCGGCATAGGCCGCGAAGTGCGCTCCGGGTTCACGGAAGGCAGTGTGGCGCAGGTCGAGGAAGCGGTTGATGTACCACTTTTCGATGGTCTCTACGCGCGCATCCACGTAGACCGAGAAATCAAAAAGATCCGAAATCATCAGGGTAGGGCCGGTCTGCAAAACATTGAGCCCTTCCAGAATCAAGATATCGGGCTGATTAACCGTCTGGTATTCATTTGGAACGATGTCATAGGACACGTGCGAGTACAGCGGTGCGCGGACTACTTCCTTGCCGGATTTAACATCCGTGACAAAGCGCATCAGCGAACGGCGGTCATAAGATTCGGGAAAGCCCTTGCGCGACATCAGCCCGCGTTCTTGCAAAATGCGAGTGGGGTAGAGAAAGCCATCCGTTGTCACGAGATCGACTTTGGGGTGGGTATCCCAGCGTTCCAAAAGGACTTGAAGCAAACGTGCAGTGGTGGATTTGCCCACGGCAACAGAACCCGCCACGCCGATGACAAAAGGCACGTGACTCGGCGGGTTACCTAAGAACTGCTCGGTGGCTTGGGTCAACGCCTGTCGCGCGGCAACCTGCATGTGGATAAGACGGGAAAGCGGAAGGTAGACATCTGCGACCTCTTCGAGGTTGATGTTTTCACCAATGCCCGCGAGCTTCTTAACTTCGGCTTCCGTCAGAACCTGCGGCATGGAGTTGCGAAGTCCACGCCAGGTGTCACGGTCGAAATCAAGGTAGGGGCTTAAATCGGAGTTCCGCGCCATGGCCTCCATTGTGTCACTATGCAAGGTTACGAGGAAATTAACCCACATCTGAGGCTGCCGCCGGAAAATTTTAATAGGGGAAAGTTCTCTGATCCGGGGTGCCCTTGGCTATCATGTGTGGTGTATTGCTTCATCCCCACTTCGACGAAGGGAATATATAGTCATATGACTACTCAGAATTCTTCCGATGCGCGTTATCAGGAAATGCGCGATCTAGACCCTGAGGTTTATGCAGCCATCAACGGTGAAATCGCACGTCAGCGCGACACCCTGGAAATGATTGCTTCGGAGAACTTTGTACCTCGCGCAGTTTTGCAGGCACAAGGCTCGGTACTTACCAACAAGTACGCTGAGGGATACCCTGGCCGTCGTTACTACGGTGGTTGTGAGCATGTTGACATCATCGAAGACTTGGCACGTGACCGCGCAAAGTCTCTCTTCGGCGCGGACTTTGCCAATGTTCAGCCCCACTCGGGTGCACAGGCAAACGCTGCGGTGTTGGCATCACTTATCAACCCCGGCGATAAGATTCTGGGTCTTTCGTTGGATCATGGTGGACACCTGACCCACGGCATGAAGCTGAACTTCTCCGGCAAGCTGTACGAAGTAGCTGCTTATACGGTGGATGAAAAGACTAGCCGTCTGGATATGGACCGTCTGCGCGAGCAGGCAATCGCTGAAAAGCCACAGGTGATCATCGCGGGTTGGTCGGCATATCCGCGCACCCTGGATTTTGAAGCATTCCGTTCCATCGCCGATGAAGTTGGCGCTTACTTGTGGACCGATATGGCTCACTTCGCTGGTCTGGTTGCAGCGGATCTGTATCCGAACCCAGTGCCACACTCTGATGTAGTCTCCACCACCGTGCACAAGACCCTCGGTGGCCCACGCTCCGGCATGATCTTGGCCAAGCAGGACTACGCCAAGAAACTCAACTCTGCGGTCTTCCCAGGCCAGCAGGGTGGTCCTTTGATGCACGTGGTGGCAGCGAAGGCGATTGCGATGAAGATTGCCGCGTCGGAAGATTTCCGTGAGCGTCAGGCTCGCACCGTCGAAGGCGCACAGATCTTGGCTGAGCGCTTGACCTCGTCCGCAGCTAAGGCCGCAGGCGTTGACGTACTCACCGGCGGCACCGACGTGCACCTGGTTTTGGTTGACCTGCGCAACTCGGAGATGGATGGCCAGCAGGCCGAAGACCTCCTGCACGAGGTTGGTATCACCGTCAACCGCAATGCGGTTCCTAATGATCCTCGTCCACCAATGGTGACCTCCGGTCTGCGCATTGGTACCGCGGCACTGGCTACTCGCGGCCTGGACGCAGCAGCATTCACCGAGGTAGCAGACATCATCGCTACCGCGCTTGTCGATGGCAAGAATGCCGATACCCAAGGCCTTCGCGCCCGCGTGGACAAGCTGGCTGAGCAATTCCCACTCTATGAGGGATTGGAAGACTGGAAGCTGGTCTAAGGTGTCGCTGAGCTAGTATCGACACAATTTAAAAGGCAGCCGCTGGGAAATCCCACCGGCTGCCTTTTGCGATCAGAAAAGACGCAGACTATTTTTCTTCTGGCTCAGCTGACTCTTCCACGGCAGCTTCACTTTCCGCCAAAGACTTCTCTACTGACTCTACGAAGTCTTCATCATCCAGCTCAGCGCTAGTCGTTGCCTCAGGGGCGTTGCTCTCAGCAGCGCCCTCAGTAGCGGCGTCCTCTGCAGAGGCGTCGTCTGCGGAAGTTCCTTCTGGACGGGACTCGGCGTGCGTGGTGCGTGCCGCGCGCAGCCAGTCCGGCTGGTTTTCCAACAGCTCTTTAATCTCAGCCGCATCTAGCGGTTTGTCCATGTCATTCTTTTTCAAAGCGGTGACAGAAATGCCCAGCTTTTGGGCAACAACTGGACGGGGATAGGGACCGGTGCGACGTAGCTCTGAGAGCCACTCCGGTGGGTTCGTGTGCAAATCGCGGAGTTCCGCGTGCGTAATCGCCCGATCTTGGAACTCTTGTGGGGCAGCTGGCAGATAGATGCCGAGCTTTTTCGCGGCGGTCTGCGCGCGCATAGCGGTACCAGATGGTTGCAAATTCTTGTCGTTCACGTTTTCTACGGTAGCACCAAGTTCGACCGCGGGAAACATCCCCGATTAAGCTAGCTTCCATGTTGCGATTGACCTTTGCCACCGGCACCGAACCAGGAAAATGGTTCGAGCGCTACCGCCGCGCCACCGACCACGGCGGACTGGAGACGATTGATGCTGATGATGCCATCGCCGTTCTTCTCGCCGGTGACGCGGATGTGGCGTTGGCCAGGTTGCCGCATGGGGGCATCGATAAGCGAATAAGCGAAGACGACACCCATATCGTGCGTTTATATACTGAATCGCGCGGGGTAGCGGTGCCGAAAGACTCTGTATTTGCTGAGCTCGGTGAAGCCGTGGACCCGCGTGATATTGCTGATGAGCACCTGAATTACCGTATAGCTGACGATGCCTCACTCAATATTGACGAGATCCGCGCCGGACTACAGGTAGTCGCCGCTAATGTCGGCATTGTTATTGCCCCGCGCCCGCTACTGAAGGTGCTGTCCAAGAAGCAAGTGGTGCCACTGGAACTCAAAGACCCATCCGTGCCCAGCACCGATATCGCGCTGGTGTGGCCGAAAGAGAAAGATTCCGAAGCCATTCAAGACTTCGTCGGCATAGCCAAAGGCCGGACGCAAAATTCCTCACGGCACGAAGCGCCGAAAAAGTCTGCGAGTGAGAAAACCAAAGCCAAACAGGCACGGCGAAATGACGCCCAAGGGAGAGCACAAGGGCGTGCCCAGGGGAGAACACAGAAAAATTCCGGCAGAAAAGGAAGCCTGGGCCGTGGCTCTAGTCCACGCAGGGGACGTCGCGGCTAGGCAGGCCTAGGCGGTTTACACAATGTTCATCTTTCAACCGTGTAATTTTAATCTCTCTTGCTTAGGGTGGGCACTAACCGGAGAAGCTCAGGAACCTTGAACAAGATTTTGAGAACTTAGGTTCTGTGAGCGGAGGTCAAAGAGCAGTAGCTCTGAGAGCGTTAGCTCAGTTCACTGACACCGCCAAGCGAAAAGGGAGAACCCTGCAGGCATGTTTGATTCAAACGTTAAAACCTGTTCACCGCACAATTTCACCCCAGACACGAATACTTCTGAGTCTGTCGCGCACTTTCAGCCGCGCACGAAGACCAAAACTTACGTCCTGGATACGTCCGTTTTGCTCTCCGACCCGTGGGCGCTAAAGAAGTTCGCAGAACACGACGTGGTCTTACCCGTTGTTGTTATTTCGGAGTTGGAAGCAAAACGTCATCACCCGGAGCTTGGCTGGTTCGCCCGCCAAGCTCTTCGTCATTTAGAAGGCTTGCGCTCTCAGCACGGCTATCTGGATCAGCCGGTGCCGGCGAATGAACAGGGTGGAATGCTGCATGTGGAACTCAACCACCAGGATCAATCACTGCTGCCGATGGCGTTTCGGGGGAGTGAGGGAGACCACCGCATCTTGGCGTGTGCGCTAAACCTCGCGCATGAAGGCCGCGAAACCGTGCTGGTGACCAAGGATGTTCCGCTGCGCGTCAAAGCTGGTGCGGTGGGATTAGAAGCGGATGAATACCATGCCCAAGACGTGGTGCTCACCGGGTATACCGGAATGGCCAATGTGCATGTTTCCCCAGAGATTATCAATGACCTATTCAGCGATGGGGAAGTCATTATCGATGAAGCAGTCACCGATAAAGGCATGCGCGTGGAGGACCTTCCGGTGCACTGCGGAGTTACGCTACAAGCGAACCAGCAATCCGCCTTGGGCCGGGTAATGGCCGATGGAGCAATCAAGCTCATCCGCGGTGATATTAATGCCTTTGGTCTGCAGGGCCGTTCTGCCGAACAGCGCATTGCACTTGATGTGCTCGCGGATCCTTCCGTGGGGATTGTCTCCATTGGTGGCCGTGCTGGAACCGGTAAGTCCGCCCTTGCCTTGTGCGCGGGGCTCGAAGCAGTCCTTGAGCGTCAAGAGCACCGCAAGATTGTGGTCTTTCGCCCCATGTATGCCGTCGGTGGGCAGTCGCTGGGGTACCTGCCGGGCTCGGAATCCGAGAAGATGAATCCGTGGGCGCAGGCGGTCTATGACACCCTCGAAGGATTAGTCTCCGACAATGTCATCGATGAAATCCACGACCGTGGTCTGCTAGAAGTCCTGCCGTTGACGCACATTCGCGGCCGTTCTTTGCATGACAGCTTCGTCATCGTCGATGAAGCGCAGTCGTTGGAGCGCAATGTGTTGTTAACCGTGCTGTCTCGTCTCGGTTGTGGGTCCCGCGTGGTTCTTACTCATGATGTTGCTCAACGCGATAACCTGCGGGTGGGCAGGCACGATGGGGTCCAGGCGGTCATCGAAAAGCTGAAAGACAACAGCTTATTCTCACACATCACCCTGCAGCGTTCGGAACGCTCCGCGATTGCCGAATTGGTCACAAACTTGCTAGAAAGTGACAACTAGCGGGGGAATGGCTCTTGTGAAATTGAGCGAAAAGTCAGGCCGCACATGGCAACTTTGAGGACTCGTCCGGATAATGGGAGCATGACAAAGTCGAACTTCGCAATCCGCCCGTTCCGCGCGGAGGATTACCCTCAGATTGAAGATATCTACCTGCAGGGACTTGTCACGGGAAATGCTTCTTATGAACACCGTGCCATGACCCTAGAAGAGTTCGTCGACGGCAAAAATATGGACACCGTATTCGTGGCGGTGGAACTTTATGATGATTCTAAAGTTATTGGTTGGGTCTCTGGAGCCCCAATCTCCCAGCGTCCTGTCCTTGCCGGCGTACTAGAAGACTCCATTTATATTGATTCCAATGCCCAAGGCCGCGGTGTGGCCAGCGGACTATTGGATAGGTTCATCGATGCCTGCCAAGAGCTGGGGATGTGGGCGATCCATTCTTGGATCTTCCCGGAAAACGAAGGCTCCGTGAAGCTGCACGTATCCCGCGGCTTTGAAGAAGTAGGCACCTACAAGCACCTGGCGAAGATGACCTACGGCCCACGTGCTGGCGAATGGCGCGATACCGTGGTCTACCAAAAGCTGCTTCCGAAGCCTGAAAAGGTCACCGCGGAAGAAGAGTTTGAACACACCGCCTCTGAGCGCATCAAAGCACAACGACCACTGAAAGCATAAGTAAGAAGGAAACCACCAACGTAGCTAAAACCACCAAACGCTCTGCAAGAGCCTGAAAGATTTCAGGATTTCTTGCAGAGCGATTTCGTGTTCACTCTACGAAAGGGTCTTACTTAACTCGATTTACTCGATCGTTTCTTTCAGACGCTCTTGACGCAGTGGGATGAGCAGCAACATTGCGGCAATGGCCAATGGAACCATCATGGCAATGACTGGAGTTAAGCCGTCATTGTAGGAGTTCAAGATGGCGTCCCGGAGAGCATCCGGTAGACCTGCCACAACATGAGGCGTCAGCGAGTTTGCAGCATCCGCACCAGCGAATTGCTCAGCATATTGAGCGCCATCCTCGCCCAGAGAAGCCAGGGCCTTGGGTAGACGTTCGGACATTTCACCCTGCATATTGTGGATGAACATCGAGCCGACGATGGAAGCACCCAAAGCGGAACCGATCTGACGGAAGAAGTTGTTGGCTGCGGTAGCGGTACCAACCTGGGAAATTGGGAAGGAGTTTTGAACGATGAGCACCAGAACCTGCATGACAAAGCCCAAGCCCACGCCGAAGCAGAAGAAGCGAACGCCCAGTGCAGTGAGCGTGGTATCCGCAGTCATCTGGGACATCCACCATAATGTCAGCGCCGTGATAGCCAAGCCGACGATGGGGTAGAGCTTGTAGTGGCCAGTGCGCGCGATGATGAAACCGACGCCGGTGGATACACCAATCATGCCGACCATCATTGGGATCATCATCAAACCAGCTTCAGTAGGTGTCAAAGTGTGCACCATCTGCAGGTAGGTTGGCATGTAACCTAGAACACCCATCATTGCCAAGCCCAAGACGGTGCCTGCGAGGGTAGTCAGAACCATGTTGCGGTTCTTGAAAAGACGCACTGGAATCAGCGGCTGGGATGCGCGGGATTCGATAAAGATAGTCAGCAGCACACCAACGATGACAATGGCACCCAAGCCCAAGATGGTTGGGGAAGTCCACTCGTATTCGCTGCCGCCCCACGTGGTCATCAGAATGAGCGAGCTGGTGGAAATAGCAATGGTGGCAAAGCCCATCCAGTCAAAGCCCTTGAAACCGTGCTCACCGACGCGCAGTTTCAACACGAAAATACAAACGACAATGGCGAGAAGGCCTAGTGGAATATTGACCCATAGACCCCAGCGCCAGCCTGGGCCATCAGTAAACCAACCGCCAAGAACTGGACCTAAGACGGACGAGAGTCCGAAGACGCCGCCCATGATTCCCATGAATTTGCCACGCTCACGTGCGGAGACAACCTCAGCCACAATGGACTGGGAAGAAATCATCATAATGCCGGCGCCAAAGCCCTGGATGGCACGACCGGCAATCAAAATGCCCATGCCGTTGGCAAAACCGCCAACGGTCGAACCGATAACAAAGATTGCGATACCAGCGATGTAGACCCATTTGCGACCCATGCGGTCGCCCAGCTGGCCCGCCAAGGGCATAGCAATGGTCATAGTCACCATGAAGGCTGAGATAACCCAGCTCATCTGATCTACGCCGCCGAGCTCACCGACGATGGTGGGCAGGGCGGAGCTGAAGATCATTTGGCCCAGTGAACTCATCAGCATGGTGAGCATCAGGGCGGCAAAAATAATCCCGACGTTATCCGCGGTCTTCTTGCCGTGGTTGGGATCAGCAGCTGAAGGGGTGGCAACTTCTGCGTTGACCACGGGAAGTTCTTCAGCGCTTAAAGCACTGGCCTGGCTGCCGGTGCTTGATGTGGGGTTGTTCGCTACCATTCCAGTCCTTTCGTATATTCCTTAATCAATTCCATTGATCGATAAATCCGATCGATCATCGGTAATTCGCAATCACGGTCAGGCCGTGACATTGCTAGCCATGTTGCTTCGCGGATAAAGCCACTGAGCAACATTGCCTCTGTCTGGGGAGCCAGCTCTGGGTTGAGCTGTTCCTCCGGGTTAGCGGTGAGCCGTTCCGTGAGTAACTCCATGGTTTCTCGCGAACGCTCTTTACGAAACGCCAAGGCACGAACCGCAACATCGGGTTGGGCAAAGATCCTTTGGCGACGTTCTTGGATCACCGGGTCTTGGCTCTCCGTATTGAAATGACGCTCAATATTCTCCACCAAAATGTGCAGAATATTTGAGCCTTCGGCATTCAAAAAAGCTTCACGCTGTTCCGTAGTAAGCGGTTCAGACGAGGAGCCGATAACAGCGCTTTCTTTGGCGCTGAAATAGTTAAAAAAGGTGCGCCGAGAAATCCCAGCGGCCTCACAAATTTGTTCAATTGTTACTTCATCAAAGCTTGATTCATCAACTAGCCGAGTAGCAGCGTCTTCGATGCGACGATTAGTTTCCAAGCGTTTTTGCTCCCGGAGCCCCAGATCGCTGTCGGGGAGGAAGCCGTCATCAACATCTTTATCTACTTGCACGCTATGCAATATTACACATGGTGCAAGTTTGCACCAAGTGCAAACTGTGTGAATTTATAAGAACTCAAAATACTTTATTGTTTAAGTCACTATCGTGCGCTCGCCACAAGCTCATCCAGATTTCGCGTTAATTGCGCAGCTGCCTTGAGCTCAGTCTCGCCGTCATTATTGACCTCGAAGTATTGTGCAGATACCGCACCGGAGTCTTCCTCAAATTCCCAATACCCGTCCGAGACGCACTTTCGGTTCAAAGCCTGGGTGTCATAGGTATAAACGGAGCCATCGTCAGCAGAAGCATCGGCCTGCTCCGGCGGAGTTAGTTGTAAGAGCGCCTGGCAACCCGAGTGGGGATAGGCCAAGATTGCAGTCGCTCCAGCGAAGGAAATTGCCCCTTGCCATGAATTGTCTGGGCCGGCATTGAACTCCCCGGCGAAGGTGCCAACTAACCCGCCATCCAAAGTTTCTACCGGCGCTGATTCATCGACCTCGACCAGTTGCTTATCGAGGATGGGTTGTTCTTCCGGCTCTGCCAGGTAGCGCACACCCGCAAACACTGCAGCAGCCACCACAATAATGACCACTAAGATTCCCACAATCCACATCCACGTTTCGGTTTTGGCGGAGCCTTTGTATTGCGCGAAAGAATTCTGCGTACTTTGCTCAGCTTCGTGGATTCTTTGTGCATTGGATAGGGGAGCATGCTGCTTGTCCGGCGTGTTTTCTGGCATGGCAGATATCTTAACCATCTACCCTCACCGCGCCACGCTGCAGCCTTGAAGCAGGTCTTATAAACAAAAGCGCACCGCCCAAACTAATGGGCGGTGCGCTTAGGAGAATTTTAAAAGCGAAGAGCTAAAGCTTAGAAGTTGTCGCGGTCGGTGTTAGCCATTGCCAACACGTCGAGACGCTTATCCAGCTCTTCCTCGGTCAGCTTGTCACCGTCGACGAAGCCGAGGTTGATAACAGCTTCGCGAATGGTGATGCCTTCAGCCAGTGCGTGCTTAGCCACCTTTGCTGCATTCTCGTAGCCGATTGCAGAGTTCAGTGGGGTCACGATGGATGGGGAAGACTCAGCGAAGTTCTTCATACGCTCAGCGTTTGGCTCAATGCCGTCGACCAGGCGCTCAGCGAAGACGCGAGAGGTATTAGCCAACAGACGGGAAGATTCGAGAACGTTGCGTGCCATCATCGGGATGAAGACGTTGAGCTCGAACTGGCCCTGGGTACCACCGAAGGAAATCGCAGCATCGTTGCCGATAACCTGTGCGGAAACCTGAGTTGCGGTCTCACACAGAACAGGGTTGACCTTGCCAGGCATGATGGAAGAACCTGGCTGCAGATCTGGAAGGTGAACTTCAGCGAAACCAGTCAGTGGGCCAGAGCCCATCAGACGGATATCGTTGGCGATCTTGTACAGGGAAACAGCGACGACGCGCATTGCGCCGGAGAACTCGACCAATGCGTCGCGGTTTGCCTGAGCCTCGAAGTGGTTCTTAGCCTCAGATAGTTCCTCGATGCCGGTGAGCTTCTTGAGCTCTTCGGTGACCTTGGCGCCGAAGTCGGCGGAGGTGTTAAGACCAGTACCAGCAGCGGTGCCACCGATTGCCAGCTCGCCCAGGCGAGGCAGGGTTGCTTCAACGCGCTCAATGCCAAGTTCAATCTGGCGAGCGTAGCCGGAGAACTCCTGGCCCAGGGTTACTGGAACAGCATCCATCAAGTGGGTGCGGCCGGACTTTACAACTTCTTTCCACTCATGAGCCTTCTTGAGCAAGGACTCGTGCAGAACCTTCAGGCCTGGGATCAGATCAGTAACTGCAGCTTCAGTAGCAGCAACGTGGGTTGCAGTTGGGAAAGTATCGTTAGAGGACTGGCCCATGTTCACGTGGTCATTAGGGTGCAGGTCAACGCCATTTTGCTTGGCGAGGGATGCGATGACCTCGTTGGTGTTCATGTTGGAAGACGTGCCCGAACCGGTCTGGAAGACGTCGATTGGGAATTCATCGTCGTACTTGCCGCTGGCAATTTCTTGACCTGCAGCGATGATTGCATCGGCGATTTCCGCGTCGAGTGCGCCAGAATCCTTGTTGACCTGCGCACAAGCTGCCTTCAGCAGACCCATTGCGCGAATCTGTGCAGATTCGAGTCCGCGACCGGAGATTGGGAAGTTTTCGACCGCACGCTGGGTCTGCGCGCTCCACAGGGCACCCTTTGGAACCTTTACTTCACCCATCGTGTCATGCTCAATGCGATATTCAGTCATGAAATCCACCTTCTTTGTAGAGAATATAAATCTATTTAACTGGAACGAGTGCCCAGCAGGCATGTATCGCGCTACTGGGTCAGGCTGTACGCCTTCTAGTATGACTAATTTTCCGCACGCGCGCCTTCATGTGGGGCCCGCGGCTTCACAACCAGCCTAGCCAAGTCCTACTGCACGGGATTCGACTTGGGATCCGAATAGTCAATTACGGAGTACTCTTGCAGCTTGGACAGCTGATGAATGGACTCGATGTAGCGCACGGTGCCGGACTTCGAGCGCATCACCATCGACCGGGTGGTAGCGGAGTTGGCGCGGTAGGAAACACCACGCAGCATGTCGCCATTGGTCACGCCAGTAGCTGCGAAGTAGCAGTTATCGGAGGTGACCAAGTCGTTGGTAAACAGTACGCGGTCGAGGTCGTGTCCAGCCGCGCGAGCGCGTTCTGCTTCTTCTTCATCTTGTGGCCACAGCTTGCCCTGAATCTCACCACCCATGCACTTCAGTGCACACGCGGTAACAATTCCTTCTGGAGTGCCGCCGATGCCCATCAGCAAGTCGATGGAGTTGGAATCCTGAGCAGCAGCGATGGCACCAGCAACGTCGCCGTCCATGATGAGACGTACCTTGGCGCCAGCTTCACGGATTTCCGCGATCAGATCATCGTGGCGTGGGCGGTCAAGAACGACCACGGTTACTTCTTGCGGGCGAATACCTTTGGCTTCGGCCACTGCGTTGATGTTGAAAGCGACAGGCTTATTGATGTCTACTTTGCCGGCAGATTCAGGGCCAACAACCAGCTTGTTCATGTAGAACACGGCCGAAGGGTCATACATGGTGCCACGCTCAGCAGCAGCGATAACAGATACCGCGTTGGGGCGGCCTTCGGCCATCAGGCGGGTGCCGTCGACGGGGTCGACTGCAATATCCATCGCAGCGCCTTCGCCAGTACCGACCTGTTCACCATTGAATAGCATCGGGGCTTCGTCTTTTTCGCCTTCGCCGATAACAACTACGCCATCCATGGATACGGAATTGATGAGCGTACGCATAGCATCAACTGCTGCGCCGTCACCTTCGTTCTTCTTGCCGCGGCCGACCCAACGACCTGAAGCCAGTGCTGCAGCTTCGGTAACGCGTACCAGCTCCATGGCTAGGTTGCGGTCTGGAAGTTCACGATCTCCAGCAGTTTTTGTCATCGGTTAGAAGGCCTTCCTCATTGTTTTATATGTTTCAGCGTGTGCCCATTCGGCACGTGCCTATCAAGTATGCCCACTTGCCCCTTCATTATTCCATGTTTCGGAGCGCAAACATTCCCGAATAGTCCCCCGAAAGAGGGACAACTGCGCCACAAGCGCGCTCGGCGCACCAAACCTCGGCCCAATTCGCCGCGTCGGGCGGTTTACCTATTTCTTAAAAGCCATGCGATACTAAAGCGCATGGCGGGCGAAGAAAAACCAAAGATTTTCGAAAATGGCCGAGACATGATTTTGTCCCTCGGCGTGATTGTCATCGGAATGCTAGCTGTTGTTGGTGCCACAGGCTTGTGCACCATCAACCCTGAAACATCCGATCTCTCGGCCGTTCGCCAAGTAGACGGTGAAGCTTTCTTGGATCTGGAAGCGCGCGCAGCACAAGGCGCAGCCATCCGCATTCCTGACGTACCTGAGGACTGGGTCGCCAATTCCGCGCGCCGTGCTTCCCTGGACCAGGAGCCTTCTTCGGTTGTCGGCTGGGTAACGCCGGAAGAAAGCTACTTGTCTTCCTGGCAGACGCAAGTTCCGCTTGACGATGCCCTCGCTAACTTCGATGAGCACTTCCGCGAGAACACCGAGGCCATTACTGTCGATGGACAAGAAGTCACCGTCGCCTCAAGCCCGGAAAATAATGTGCGCGATGTCTGGGCATTTGACCTAGAAGATGAGCGAGTACTGCTCACCGGTACCGCTACCGACGAAGAATTCACGGAACTTGTCCGCGGCTTTTTGGCCGTGGAGCCAGTTGACGTAGGCGCCGCTGATGCTGGTACCAGCGACGCTAGCGCCACCAACTAATTAATTATTGCGCGCGGTGAAGTGGATCTTTTCCAGCACCTCGCCATAGGTTGCTTCCACACCGACTTGCTTGGTGCGGTCTTGTGCGGCCTCGCTAGCAGGTCCTGACACACGCTCGCGGTCGACGAAGATTTCAATCTTCTCCTTCGACAATCCGGGCTGGACGGTGATGGAGTAGAGCTTGCCGACGCTAAACTCAAAGCTCAAAGAACCGTTGTAATAGGTCAGCTCTTGGTAACCCGCCTCATTCTCCAAGGGAGTTTTGGTGTGCGCGGGGCCAAAAAATTCCTCAACTAAGCCCACCGGGTCGCCAAATTCTAATGCGCCGGCCGAGGAAGTCTTAGAGATAAAGTCGAGGCGGTCACCCGGGTAGGCGTAAATTTGCATGTCAAAGCTCCGTTCTTGCTAGTAGTCGTAGTTGTCAGCAGTGCTGCGGTCAGCATTGCTTGGGTCAGAAGATTCCTGCGTGGAGTCAGAATCCTCTTCAGTGGTGCGAGCGTTGAGCGCCTCTTCGACGCGTTTGGACGCGCCATCAAGGTGGCTCTCGCACGCTTTGGCTAGCGCCTCGCCGCGCTCCCAATACTTTAAAGATTCATCGAGGCTCATTTGCCCAAGCTCGAGGATCTTGACAGTTTCGATGAGCTCATCGCGCGCCTGCTCATAAGTTAAAGTATCAATCGCTGGGAAGGCGTCTTCACCTGGAGTCCCGGTGCCATAAGAATCAGTAGCCATAGATCTTCTTTCCTAGATTTCGTCGATAAATTGTGGAAGGTAATAAGGGGAAGTTAGTTCGCTGGTTCGGAACCCAGTACCGCGCCGGAGAGGGAACCATCGCCCACTCGCACACGAATCTGTGATCCGGGGGGAGCCTGCTGGTAGCTGGTGACTACCTCAGCATCTGATCCATCGCGCGGCAGGACCTGGACGACAGAATAACCCCGAGCCAACGTTGCTGCCGGGCCCAAAGCACTGACCTGCGAACGCAGCGCTGAGACCCGTGAGGTTTCACGCTCTAGGTGTACCTGGATGTCACGGCGCATCAATTGCTGCAGTCGTGCAACTTCCTCACGCTGCAAGGTAATGGCGCGCATCGGATCTGCGAGCACCGGACGCGAACGCAGCTGCTCTAAGCCACGGCGCTCACGTTCGACCCACCCGCGTAGTGCTGCGGCCATACGCTGGCGTGACTCAGCGATCCGGTCGTATTCCAACGCAACATCGGGAACAACCCGCTTGGCAGCATCGGTAGGCGTAGCAGCGCGAACATCCGCCACATTGTCCAACACCGGATTATCTGGTTCATGCCCAATGGCAGAGACCACTGGAGTGTGCGCTGCCGCGACCGCGCGTTGCAATGCCTCCTCAGAAAAGGGGAGGAGATCTTCAACCGAGCCGCCGCCTCGGGCAATGATGATGACATCGATCTCTGGGTCGGCATCGAGAAGCTGCAAAGCATCAACGACCTGTGCGACGGTGCCTGTGCCTTGTACCGCTGTATTAATCACCCGAAACTGCACTGCTGGCCAGCGATCCTGCGACACCGCGAGGACATCGCGCTCCGCGGCTGAACCACGGCCGGTAATGAGGCCCACCTTTTTGGGAAGAAAAGGCAGCGGCTTTTTGCGTGCGGGGTCCGTTAACCCTTCAGCCGTGAGCTGCTTGCGCAGTGCCTCGATGCGCGCGAGTAGCTCACCAATGCCGACGTGGCGAATGTCTGTGGTCCACAGGCTGAAAGAACCGCGGCCGGCATAAAATGCTGGTTTGCCGTAGACCACCACGCGGTCGCCGTCTTTGAGTGGGGTCGGCAAATTGCGAACCAAATCTGTAGGACATGTCAACTGAACAGATTTTTGCTGCTCGATATCGCGCAGCGTCAGATAGGACAATTTCCACGTCGATTTGATGTTGATTTGGGTCAATTGGCCTTCGACCCATAAAAATCCGAGCTTCTCGATCCATCCCTTGACCTGGTCATTTACCTTCCCGACCGGCCATGGTGCCGCTGGGGAATTTACGGTTTGTGCCATGTGTGACCTCCCCGATTCTTGTGCGAACTGTCGTGCATGGCACCCAGTCTATTGTTTTAGCTGCAGCTGAGATAGTCTAGGGGCATGACTGAGGCAGGAAAGAATGTTCTCCTGGCGGCACCCCGCGGCTATTGTGCCGGTGTGGATCGTGCAGTTGAGACAGTTGAAAAGGCATTGGACAAATACGGCGCACCAATTTATGTGCGTAAGCAAATTGTTCACAACAAGTACGTTGTTGAGTCTCTGGCTAAGTGTGGAGTCATTTTCGTCGAAGAAGCCTCCGAGGCACCAGAAGGTGCGCACCTCGTATTTTCCGCACACGGCATTTCGCCCGCTGTGCGCCAAGAAGCAGAAGGCCGCAAGCAGCTGACCCTGGATGCAACGTGTCCATTGGTGACCAAAGTTCACCGTGAAGCAGTGCGCTTCGACCGCGATGGCTACCACATCCTTTTGGTTGGCCACGAAGGCCATGAAGAGGTAGAAGGCACCGCTGGTCACGCACCAGAGGTCACCCACCTCGTCGATGGCGTGGAAGGCGTAGAAAAGCTTCCCGGGTGGTTGCAGAATGAAAAGCTGGTCTGGTTGTCCCAGACGACCTTGTCGGTGGATGAGACCATTGAGATCGTCAACCTGTTGCGTAAGCGTTTCCCACATTTGGAAAACCCACCATCAGATGACATCTGCTACGCAACGCAGAACCGTCAAGAATCGGTCAAGGCTATTGCGCCGAAGTGCGACCTGATGATTGTCGTTGGTTCTACCAACTCTTCGAACTCGGTGCGCCTGGTTGAGGTAGCTCTAGATGCCGGCTCGAAGACTTCCTACCTAGTTGACTACGCATCAGAGATCCAAGAAGAGTGGCTCGATGGCGTTGAAACCGTCGGCGTCACCTGTGGTGCTTCCGTTCCAGAGCTTCTGGTACGCGAGGTCCTGGAATTCCTCGATGAGCGAGGCTACAACAACGTGGAGCAGGTAACCACCACGACGGAGACGATTCAGTTCTCCCTCCCGCGTGATCTGCGCCCACCACGCAATGCACCTCGCAATGCTGAGGCTCGTGCCTAAGCACCAGCTGTAGCGCAGACAAGCGCTCATAGTCAGCAGACAGCAAGCAGCCCCACCTCCCGAAGCTAGAGTTTGGGAAGTGGGGCTGCTTGCGTTTTGAGCTAGAGGCTAGTTGCCATAAAGGTCTTCATCCAAGGCCCGCGGTGCGCGCTTGCGACCGTCAGTGGCATCAGGACGAGGAGGCTGCGGCTGCGCCTTCGGCGTCTGCACCTTTGGCGCCTGCGGTGGCTGAGTAGCTTTGTCCACAGGGCGCATCTTTGCCTGCGGGCGTGGCTGCTGCGATTCATTGGCTGCTTGGGAGCGTTTCACTGTCTTGCGTACGTCGCCAGCGCGACGGCGCGGGTCGGGACGCAAGCGAGAATTACGATCTAAACCAGCGGCATTGACTGCGTTATCCGTGGCGGGCCGGGTTTCAAAGGACTGAGTGCGGCGTGCGCGTTCTTGGTTCTGCTGTGCTTCATTAACGCGACGTGCGGCACGCGAAGAGTTGCTGCTGCGGCTGGAAATATCTCCATGGCGGTAGTCGCGGCGCTGGCTTCCACGGCGTGACTCATCGGTGGCGCGCACGCGGCGAACCTCGCCGGCGGTGCCGCGACGAGAAGACGACCTCCGGGAAGAGGAAGCACGCGAAGAAGAGCTTGCAGACCCCCGGCGAGCGGACGGGCGAGCACCCGTGGCACCTGCTGCACCGGTAGCTCGGGCGGCACCTGCGTTGCCGGCTGCAGCTTCACCGGAGGTGGAGGTTGCTGAACCGCGACGAGCCACAGGCCGTGGCGCGCGAGCGTTATTTTTGCTGCGCTCTACTAACTCAGCAACAGATAGACGCTCCGTGGTCTTACGTGCACGCGAGGTGGTTTCGCTATTGCGGCGATTCGACTCTGCCATGCTCCGACGATTGACCAATTCCTTGGAGCTAATACTCGTGGCTTTTTGCTTAGCGCGGTACAAGCGGAACACGGCGATAATGACGCAAATAATCACCGTTATGGCCAGTTGCGGGAAGACTTCGAGCAGCGGATACGCCGAGGTCACCAGGATGGTGGTGGAAAAGAGCGGCGAGCCATCGGCAGCTGTGGCGCGCGAGACCAACCATGACGTAATAAAAATGGCGATGCTAAAAAGCAGAGGGATGGACGCGACAGTTAAAAATAAGCCGCGAACATGCACCATTGCGCTAGCTGCCACTGCACCGAGGATAAAGCAGATCAAAAAAGGCCAACTCACGCTTGCAGTGATGGTCGAAATAATCAGACCAGTTGCAAGGGCAGCCACAATGACAGCAATACTCGTCCACACGGGCAACGCGCCAAAGCCTTTTTCGGCGCGGCTACTTACTGGGTGTGATTGGGTATTGACATGGGACACGATGAGAGAGTCTACCTTGTCATTTCGCCAAAACCTTAACTGCCGGACCAATAATTACCGAAGAGATCACTTCCACCATCAGAATCGCCTGCCGCATGCCGAGGTTGCGTGTCATCTACCGAAGGTTCTTCCCTCTCAGAATCAGGCGTCGTACGTGGTGTTGCCTTGGCTGGGGCAGCAGTGACCGGTGAAAGATTGGTAGGGCGTTTATCCGTGCGCGTGGGGATGTCCATCTCCGATAGACGACGGGCCGTGACCATCACGCGTGAATCCATTGACGACAGCGTGGAGTTGAAGGCTTCGACCGCTTTTTCCAAGCTGCGACCGACTCGGTTGTAATGATCGCCCACCGTGTTAAGACGCGAATACAGCTCACTGCCCAAGCGCTGCACTTCCCGGGCCTTATCGGAAATATCTTCATGGCGCCAGCCCAAAGCGACGGTGCGTAATAGGGCGAAGAGAGTGGTTGGCGTGGCGATGACCACGTTGCGCTCAAATGCGAACTCTAAAAGCTCTGGGTCTACGCCTAAGGCCGCATCCAAGAAAGGATCCGCTGGAGTAAAGAGCACAACAAATTCTGGCGTCGGCGAAAATGCCTCAATGTAGTCCTTGTGGGACAGCTGCTGCACGTGCGTGCGCACCATATGCGCGTGTCGACGAAGATATGCCGCATGCTCTTCCGGATCGGACGTTTCCAGCGCATCCAAATATGCAGAAAAGGGCACCTTCGCATCCACCACGATGTGGCGATCCGCGGATAGATTAACAACGAGGTCAGGCCTGACGGCTTTATTACCCAGATAGGCGGTGACTTGCGATTCAAAATCGACGTGCTTGACCATTCCACCCAGCTCCACCACACGCTCGAGCTGAATTTCGCCCCAGCGACCGCGAACATTTGGAGAACGCAGCGCGGTGACCAACTGATCCGTGCGATCGGATAAGCGAGTGGAGGTCCGCGACATCGAATGCACCTGGCTGGATAGCTGCGCAAAAGCATTAACCCGCTCTGATTCAAGCTCTTGCAGCTGGGAGCCGAGCCGTTCCATGGCGCGCTCCAGTGGAACAATGGTTTGCGCCACTGACTGATTAACCGATTTATTAACCGACAACGCCAGCTCGGCCTGATCTGTGCTGCTGGACTGCTCCAAAGACTCAGCTCCCGCACCTTGGCGCGAATTGTACGCGGAAGTGCGAGAGCTATGTACAAACCAACCGAGGGCTGCGCCCAGCAGTAGGCCGATGAAAAGACCGACTAATAACAGCGTGATTGGCAGTGCAGAACTCATGTCCTTACTGTCTCACACGTATCAGACAGAGCTTTTAACCACGGTCCTTTGGATCGAGGATGTGTTCGAAAAAGTCGCGCGCTTGGGCAATCTTTCCCTTCGGCTGTTTGACGTCGGGATTAGGGTCCGCGTCGACATCGACAAGCTGCTCGAGAGCATCCCCAATGCCATCGTTTTGGACATCGGATAAAGCCGTCGGCACGGCCGGTGCCTGCACGTTATCCGGCAGCTCCGCGAGAAGCTTGCGACGATGTGCCCCTTGGGCCTCGTTGTAACGACCCGCGAGATAACCCGCGATGGTGGCAAATTCGATATCACTGGCCTTCTTCTCACCAGACTGCAGCTGCAACATGTCCTGGATATAACGGTAGAAGACCGCAATCATAGCTGCGGCAGGAACCGCGAGGAACGCGCCGATGAGGTTAAAGAGTGCACCACCAACGGTGACCGATACCAGCACAATAACTGGGTGCAAGTTCATGGCCTTGGACTGCAGCCATGGCGAAAGCACATTGCCTTCGAGCTGCTGGACAAGCAAGACCAAGCCTAAAACGATCAGTGCTTCGGTAAATCCAAGCGATACGAGCGCAATCAATACGGACAGCGCGCCGGCAACGATGGCACCGATGAGCGGGATAAATCCTGCCATAAAGGTAATGATGGCCAAAGCCATGGCCAGCGGTACGCCGACTGCATAGAGACCAGCACCAATAACGACTGCGTCAATCAAAGACACCAGTGCTTGGGCACGAATGTAGCCGCCCAAGGTATTCCAGCCGCGGGTCAAGGCCTCCGTCAGGTGCCAGCCAGCGCGACGGCTGGTGGCCTGGCGAATCCAGGGTAAGAATTTATGTCCGTCTTTGAGGAAGAAGAAGGTCATCACGGTCATGACGACCAAGGTGATCACGACGTTCGTAGCGGTGCCGACACCGGAAATAAACGAGCCGGCAATCGAGCCTGCCTGTTGCTGAATCCAGTTGGCGACCTCATCGACATAGCTTCCAATATCTGCGGCATTGAGATTTAGTGGAGGACCTTGTGCCCATAGCTGAAGCCGCTGGATGCCTTCGACCGCCTGTAGGTAAAGCGACTGTGATTGGCGGGCAAAGTCTGGCGCCACGAAGGAAAAGATTCCGCCGACGATGATGACAAACAGCAAAATACTGATGATCGAGGCAAGCGCCGAGGGGAACTTAAACTGGCGCAGCTTTGACGCGATGGGGGAGAGCACCGTGCAGACGATAAGCGAGAGCACCACCGGCAAAATTCCTTGCCAGAAGCTGCCGATGATTTCCCCGAGGAGATATAAAAAGAAACCAATGACAACTAAGCGAATAGCCCACAGCGATGCAGACTTAATCATCCCACCGGCTACCACCGTCCGGTCGACCTGGTCTCCCGGAGGATGAGGTGAGATCGCTTCGAGGCGCTCCACATCAGTGGAATGGTCAAACTTGCCGCTGAGCTGTAACTTCTCCAGCTCTTGCGCGGTCATTTCTTGAGCCAGGGCAGTCTGCTCTGCCTCTGGGTGATGATCTTGGTGATCATCGCTTCGGTTTTGGCTCATGGAGTGTTCACCACCGCCCTGCTCTGGTGTTTGAGAATCATTTGAACTCACGGTTCTATATTGCACTAAAAGCCGACTATTTAGGCTACAAGCCGCCCATTCTGCCACACCCGCATTGGTGTGCGTTAGGATGATCCGCGTGAGTCTTACACTTGGAATTGTCGGTTTGCCCAACGTTGGCAAGTCCACTTTGTTTAATGCCCTGACCCGTTCGGATATTTTGGCCGCGAATTACCCCTTCGCAACTATTGAGCCAAACGTCGGATTGGTGGAACTTCCCGATCCCCGCTTGGGCCGTCTGGCTGAGATTTTCGGCTCGGAGCGCATCTTGCCGGCGACGGTATCTTTCGTCGATATCGCCGGTATCGTCAAGGGTGCATCGGAAGGCGAAGGCATGGGCAATGCCTTCCTTTCTAATATCCGCGAAGCCGATGCCATCTGTCAGGTTGTGCGCGCCTTCTCCGATGACAATGTCATCCACGTTGATGGCGCGGTCAACCCAACCGCAGATATCTCCGTTATTAATACGGAGCTGATCTTGGCGGACTTGCAGACGATTGAAAAGGCCTTGCCTCGTCTGGAAAAGGATGCGAAGAAAAACAAGGACTTAGTCGAGCAGGTGGAAGAAACCAAGAAGGCGCAGGCTGTCTTGGAAGACGACCGCACGTTGTTTGCTGCGGCCAAGTCTGGCGAGATTGATTTAGCACTCGTGCGCGATCTTCACCTGATGACCGCGAAGCCTTTCCTTTATGTCTTCAACTCGGATGAAGAAATTTTGACGGATGAGGCGAAAAAGGATGAATTGCGTGCACTCGTTGCGCCTGCCGATGCAGTCTTCCTCGACGCTCAAACTGAAACCGAGCTGCTTGAGCTCGATGCCGATGAGGCCTTGGAACTTCTGGAATCAGTAGGTCAGACTGAACCTGGCTTGCAGACCTTAGCCACGGCTGGTTTCAAGACCCTCGGCCTGCAGACCTACCTGACCGCAGGGCCAAAGGAATCCCGCGCGTGGACGATTAAGCAAGGCTCCACCGCGCCTCAAGCTGCCGGTGTTATTCACACAGACTTTGAAAAGGGCTTCATCAAGGCCGAAATCGTGTCCTTTGAAGACCTCGACGCCGCCGGCTCCATGGCTGAAGCCCGCTCCGCCGGCAAGGTCCGCCAAGAAGGCAAGGAATACATCATGGCCGATGGCGACGTGGTGGAGTTCAAGTTTAACGTCTAGCGTTAATGACGGTGTCCGTTATATACTGTTCTCGTGATCAGATCGTTCGGCAGTAAGGACACCGAGCGCATCTGGCATGAGCAGTACGTCAAGCGCGTTGACAGGACAGTGCAGCGGGCGACCTTGCGGAAGCTCGAGCTGATTCATGCGGCGAAGGATGTCGAGGACCTCAGGATCCCGCCAGGCAACCGTCTGGAGAGATGGAGGTGCAGAAGTTGTCGAACTCGTCGACTACCACTGAGACCGATCTGATCGAACCGATTCACCCGGGGGAGATCCTGATGGAGGACTTCATCGACGGCTTCGGGATCACGCAGAACAAGCTCGCCGTGTCCATCGGGGTGCCGCCGCGGCGCATCAACGAGATCGTTCACGGCAAGAGAGGGATCACGGCGGACACTGCGATCCGTCTGGCGCGCTACTTCGGCACGTCCGAGGAGTTCTGGATGAACCTGCAGTCGAACTACGAGCTGCGGATCGAGCGTCGTGTGCTGCGTGACAAGGTCGCTGCGATCACGCCTCTCGAAGTCGCGTGAGCGATTCGAGAGCCGGATGAGACATCTGCTGTCCGTGCGGAGCTCCGGGGTCCGGGGATGCCTTGGCAGGAGGGCTGCGCGAGGCAATCACGACGGCGGACGTCGTGATCACCGACGGACCGGGCCTGCACGTTGAGGCTCTGGCCTCCTACCGAGTGACAGCACGGCTTCTGGATCTAGCACCTCCGGGAGTCCAGTTCGCTCCTTGTCCACCGTTCGTCCGCGGGCGCGAGGTCAGTGCAGGGGCCATCGAGCATCCAGGGTTCGTGGGTTACGAGTTCAAACGGCATCTGAAATCGGTGCAGCAAGCTGTGATGGCACTCGGGCTCCAGCGGTAGGAATTTGGACAGTGGGCATGGACTCGGATCCGATCGGTGCAGTCACGGGACACTCGGAGCATACCGGTGCTCCAGCCGTACGCGATGACGGTCCTACGTGCCGGAACTCGGTGGAGTTCAAGTGCAATGTGTAGAAGCGTTTAGCTAGTATTAACGTTCGTGGGACAGAATGCGGTCCTGAAAATGTGGAAATAGTTGATTACCACTGGGGATACCATGACTGAAAAGCTATACGCTCCAATTCATCCGGGTGAGGTCGTCCTGGAGGACTTCATTAACGGCTTTGAAATCACCCAAAACAAGTTGGCTGTATCGATTGGCGTTCCTCCGCGCCGCATAAATGAGATCGTCCACGGCAAACGCGGTATAACTGCAGACACAGCATTGCGCCTGGGAAAGTACTTTGGAGTAGAACCGCAGTTTTGGCTTAATCTCCAGTCGCATTATGAACTTGAAGAAGCGCAAGAACGTGCGGCGGAGCAGATAGCGTCGATCGAACCGCTGCAGACGCCATAGGTTGTGTGCGCACGCTTGAAATTTGCGGACTGCGGGATCTGACCCATCGATTAGCCTATTGCGACGCCGTCGTTGTGTCAGTATTCTGATTTTTAGCAGCACATGCTGCTTTACGCACTTCCAGGCGCCGAAGCCTGAATCATCGCGGAGAGGACCGAATTTCTCGGGACATGTCTGGATGGGGTGTGGCGCATTATCGCGCCAACTTCAACCGCACGATGCATAGCATCAGCTATGGAAAGGACATGGCATGGCATCGAAAGATGAGAAGAACCTCGCTGCAGTATTGAAAAAGATCGACTCGATGGCGGAACCGGAACGCTCTCTTGTGCAGCGCACCCACGAAGTCATCATGGATGCTGCACCGGAGCTAAAACCCAGAATCTGGTACGGGATGCCAGCGTATGCGTTATCCGCGAGCACACCCGCACTGATTACTCTGCGTAATGATGAGCGAGTTAATCTAGCGTTCACTGAAAAAGTTGAGCTTGTCCCGGCTGGTGGAAACGATGGAATGTTAATGCCTGCTGCGTGGTTCTTCGATTCCATTGACGAAGCCACCGAGAAGCGCATCGCGGAAATCATCCGAAGGGCTATTTCTTAATCTAAGCCCCAACTGCGGGAGCCGTCAGTGCCTCGGGGCCGGTAACTCTCACGCGGTAGAGACATAGTTCTGCATTGTCGAATTATCCTAGCTGTGATTCGCGTCGATGGCTCGGCAGCTGCGTGAAGACCAAGTAGATAGACTGGGCTCACGTATCAACTGTGAGCCTTTGGAGGGTTGCCATGTCTGCCTCGATTCCTCGAGTATTGTTGCTAGGTTTTGGTGCAATTGGTCGCCAGTTAGTGTCACTTTTTGACCCAGGTGAATTTGAAGTCAGTGCGTTCGTTCGAGATATATCCCCGCATCTGGCACGGGGAGCACTCGGTGTTTCACTCCATGATGACAACCTCACGAATCTCATCGATAGTCATGACATTGTCGTGGAATGCGCCGGTGTTCCCGCGGCGCAGGAGTTCGGATCGGCAGTTGTTTCACGCGGCAAAGACTTGGTGCTGACATCAGTAGGCGCATTGGCTGACCCTGATTCGCGCCGGGCTTTATTATCAGGCCCAGGCAAGGTGCACGTCACATCTGGTGCGATCGGCGGGTTCGATTTGTGGGCTGCCTTAGCTGAGTCGAATGCCGTGGACACCGTCAAGATTCGCACCAGCAAGGACGCGAAGGCCCTAGTCCAAGACTGGATGAATGATGAGGAACGCGCTGAATTAGAAGAAGCGACGGAGCCTTTTGTTCTCTTTAGCGGTCGACCCAGCGATGCAATTAAGAAATTCCCCGGCAACGTCAACGTATCCGTCGCTCTAGCCTGGGCAACGCGAGGCAGGGGAGCCAGCGATGATGAGCTGCTGCAGCGATCGCTTGAGCGCGTCTTTGTAGAACTCGTCGCGGCGCCAAACTTAAAGGACACCCGACATGACATCGAGGTCACTGGTTCCGCTGGGGCTTTTACCCTGGGCAGCGAATCGGTACCCAGTCCGGTGAATCCGAGAACCTCAGCTATCACTGCTTTGTCGGTAGCCCACACGTTAAGGCACGCACTCCAAACGTCGTCACCAAAATCGGATAAGAAGTAAAACCCCAGCCCTTTCGCCATTTTTCGGTTAGGCTCGTGGCAGATACAAGAAGTCTTATTGAATGGTTCTAAGGAGTCTGACCATGAGTTTCAATGTTTATCTGTCGGGTGAGATCCACACGGATTGGCGTGAAGAGATCCAGCGCGGTGCAGAAGCGGCAGGCCTGGACGTAACCTGCACCGCGCCGGTTACAGATCACCCAGCTAGTGACGCGGCGGGTGACCATCTTGGTGAAAATAGTGATTCTTTCTGGCGCGACCACCAATCGGCCAAGATCAATGCCATCCGCACCCGCACCTTGATTGAAAAGGCAGATTTTGTGGTCGTGCGCTTTGGTGAGCAGTACAAGCAGTGGAATGCGGCATTCGACGCCGGCTATTGCGCGGCGTTGGGCAAGCCCTATGTCACTTTGCACGATGAAGATCTCGTGCACCCGCTCAAAGAGGTCGACGCCGAGGCGCAAGGGTGGTGCAAGACGACGGAGCAGGTCGTCGAAACCTTGCGGTATGTATTAAAGGCTTAGCTTTCGCTTGACGATGCTTCGCTGGCAACTCGGCGCTGACGTGCGCATTTCCTGCTACGATGGCGCGCTGAGCAGAACTTTTGAAACTGAAAAGAAATAGGAGAGTTTCGTGGAACTGAGCAAGGACAAGGGCAATAAGTTTGTCGAAGATACCCAGTCGCCAGAAGGCGCTGCGGCGTGGAAGAAGCAGTTGGATGAGTTCGCGCCGGGCTCGTCGGATTGGGTTGTAGAGGCAGTCTTCGGTGGTACTTACCAGCGCGAAGGAATTGAATTGCGTGACCGTCAGATGCTGAACATGGCGGCACTCGCGGCCATGGGTGGGGTAGAACCGCAGCTGACCGGCCACATCAAGACCGCTGTTGATATCGCAGGCATGAGCAAGGAAGAAGTGGCCGAGTGCTTCGTTCACTTGATGCCTTATATTGGCGTGCCAAAGACCCTGGCCGCCATGCGTTGCATGAAGGCAGCTTTTGAAGGCTAAGGCGCATGGCCTCACCCGATAATATCCTGCTGCATCTTCCGGAAAAGGAAGAGCAGCAGGTCCGTGCGCTATTTGCGCAATTGGCCGAACGCGGATTTCCCGTCCAAAATCAGACACCGCACATCACGGTGACCTTCTCACCGCAGATGGCGGAGCAAGTAACAGCGCGTGCTGCGAAGTTACTTCCTGCGGTTATTCCTGCTCAGTTTCGTCGGGTAGGAACGGTCGTATTTGGCACCAAGCGCAAACAAACCGTGGCCTGGTTGCTTGAAACCGATGAGGAAGTTGAAGCTGCGGCCCGCGAGATTAGCAGTATCAACCCAGATGGCCGCGGCAAGCGGTGGATTCCACATCTGACCGTGGGGTTACGCCTCCCGCGGGAAATAGTGCCGGACTATATCAGGGCGCTGGATGAATTAACCTCGCCGCATTTGAAGGAACTTACCGCTGAGCGGGCCGCATTATGGAAACCACGGATCCAGGAACTAACTGTCCTTGCAGGAGAAGAGGGCAGCTAAGTCAATACCTTAGATTCGGACACAAGGCAGGGGTCTAGATTCTTTAATAACGTGTTCCTCAAAGGATTACTGGAAATCCTATTTGCGAGAAAACACAATGGGTTCGCGTTGACATCAAGTTAGATGAGCAAGAGCCAGTAAACAAACGGCAAAAGAATCGCTGAGAACCTCCTAGACTAGGCGTTATATAAGGCCAAAGATTAGACGAGGGGAGCTGGAGGAAAAGCCATGAAGGTACTAATTGTTCACGCCCACCCTGGCAAAGATTCTTTTAATGCTGCGATGAAGGATCAAGCAGTTCAAACCTTGACCGCCGACGGCCACGACGTCCAGGTCAGTGATCTTTATGCAATGGGGTTTGATTCTGTGCCTTCGGCTGCAGATTTTACCGCGCCGCTGGATACCAGTGACTCGTTGACAATTGACCTGGAGCAGGAATACCAATTCGCGCAAGGTGAATTTTCCGCGGACATCGTTGCTGAGCAAGAAAAAGTCATGTGGTGTGACTTGATGATCTTCCAGTTCCCCATATGGTGGTTTTCTATTCCAGCAATTCTCAAAGCCTGGGTGGAGCGAGTGATGGCGCGCGGCTTCGCTTATGGTGGCGGGCGCAAACACGCCAAGGGAGTATTCCTTGGCAGAAAAGCGATGGTTAGCTGCACTACGGGTACGGCGGCGTCGACGTACGCGGAAGATGGCATCGAAGGCCATATCCAAAACCTGCTGTGGCCTGTCACCAATGGTGTTTTCCACTACATGGGCTTTGAGCCTTTGCCGTCGTTTGTCGCATTCGCCCCGCGCAATCTTTCAGGCGAGCAACGCCAAGAAATTCTTCAGGCGTATGCCGAGCGGCTGTCGACTCTTGATTCGACCCAGCCACTATTTATGCATCCGCGGGAAGATTATGGCGCCAATCAACGGCTGCTTCCTGACGTCGAGCCGAAAAGTGGTTTTCAATGGCATGACTTTGAAAATACAGAAGTCCCGCCGATTTCAGATGAGCAGACGTATTTGAGATAGACGAGGGAGCATCGACAAGCGAGCATCGAAAAGCGCTGTGCTCGAACCTGAAATCCTGCGAATTGACTATTTTGCGACCCTAATCCGAGTACCTTTAAGATATGTCACCTCGCAAGCTACGTCCTCAGCGCCCGTTATGGCAGCGGTTGTTGCCGGGCGTGGTGGTGATGCGCGATTACCAACGTGGCTGGCTCAAAGGCGATGTCATCGCGGGCATTACCGTGGCTGCTTATCTGGTTCCGCAGGTGATGGCTTTTGCCAGCATCGTTGGGCTGCCAGCCGTCGTCGGTCTGTGGGCGGTCCTCGCGCCGATGGCTGTCTATTTTTTCCTGGGCACCTCTCGGAAGATGTCGATTGGCCCGGAATCCACCACGGTATTGATGTCTGCTGCGGGGATTAGCGCGCTAGTCGGTGCTGCAGGTGGGCCGGAACAAATAGCTGAAGTTGCAGCAATCATGTCGATTGCTGTCGGGCTAGTGTGTCTGGTGGGCTATATCGCGCGCCTAGGGTTTCTCACCAGATTATTGTCGCGACCAGTACTGGTTGGGTATCTCATTGGAATCGCGGTGCTGATGATTATCAGCCAGCTGTCTGAAATGACCAAGATTGATACCGAGGGTGAGCAGGCCTGGCAGGAACTTGTGTCATTTTTCCAGCAGGTTACTGAGGCGCATATCCCTACGCTGCTGATGGCCGTAGTCGTGCTGGTGCTGTTGTATGTTGCGCATTGGGTGGCACCGAAATTTCCCGCTCCACTCTTGGTGCTTTTATTGGCCGCCGGGGCAGTGGCCGTATTCCATTTGGATCGCTTCGGCCTCGTGGTCATCGGTGAAGTACCGCGCGGTTTACCCGCGCCCCGGCTCCCGGACCTGAGTGATCTCGATATCTGGGCATTATTACCTTATGCGGTGGGTATTGCGATCGTGGGATTTTCCGACAATATCTTAACTGCCCGGGCCTTTGCGTCCAGCAAAGACGATCCCATCGATGCCAATCAAGAGCTTCTGGCTTTAGGTACTGCCAATTTCGCCAATGGCTTTTTCCAGGGTTTTCCTGTCTCTACCAGTGGTTCGCGTACCGTGTTAGGAAATACGGTGGGGGCGAAAACCCAAGTGCACTCTTTGGTGGTCATCGCCATTGTGATTATGGTTTTGCTCTTTGCCGGACCGATTTTGGAATCATTCCCGGAAGCTGCCCTTGGAGCATTAGTGACCTATGCAGCCACGCAGCTGATTGACGTGGCCGAGCTCAAACGCATTGCACGTTTTCGTACCAGTGAGCTTTTCATTACGGCGGTTACAGCACTATCGGTCACGATTTTCGGTGTGCTGGTGGGCATTGGGGTCGCTATCGCTTTGTCGATTTTGGATCTCATTCGCCGCATTACCAGCCCCTACGCTGATGTCTTGGGCTATGCCCCAGGAGTAGCGGGCATGCATAGCCTTGATGATTATCCAGATTCCCAACCGGTCGAAGGCCTAGTGGTCTTTCGCTATGACTCACCGATATTTTTCGCTAATGCCGATGATTTTTCGGCGCGTGCGATGCAAGCTATCGATGTATCTCCGCAGCCTATCCGGTGGTTCTTGCTCAATGCCGAAGCCAATACCGAAATGGATCTCACCGCAGTTGATGCTCTCGATGACCTGCGCGCAGAGCTAAAGAATCGCGGAATTAGGTTTGCGATGGCGAGGGTGAAACAAAACCTGCAACGAAGTCTTGCTCCCACTGGCTTTATCGAAGCCATGGGGGAGGAGTATGTGTTTGCCACACTGCCGACAGCGGTGCGGGCCTATGCCCGTGAATTTCAGCAGCAGTGTAATAGGATCCCTGAAGGAATACCGGATTTTATCCTCGACAAATAGCTAGCCAGTACAGTCGAAAGGCTAGGATGCGGTGCTGGTTGTGCACTGTTGAAAAAACGAACGTGAAAGTACAAATAATGGCTGTGGAGAAAAAGACCGAAATCATTGATGGATACACCATCAAATACCACGCGAACGGGAAAACGCGGTGGTCCAAAGGAAAAGTGGTAGACGGTGAGCCCTCAGGATATTGGGAGTGGTACCGACTCGACGGCACCTTAAAACGCTCCGGTCATTTTGAGGCTGGCGAGCCGGTTGGAGAGTGGATCACATATGACCAACAAGGCGAGGTTTATAAAGTCACCAACCGTGGTGGGAAGTCCACTGGGGCGTAGACACAGTTAATCCTGTTTGTTATTGCGCGGGTGCAGGTGGGCTTTTTCCCCCTCATGATCAAAGATGGTGAGAATTTCCGCAGGCCCTAAGTGTGCTTCTAATAGATGTGGGGTCATCGTGGAAAACTCTACGGCTTGTCCCGGGGTAACCATGATGGTTCTGGTTCCTAGCGTAAGACGAATGACACCGCTCAGCACCGTGAACCATTCTGAACCTGGGTGGACTGCAGGCTCAAGTTCGTCGCGGTCTTCCGTAATACGCATTTTTCCGATGGTGACACCACGGCGATCCCGTTCCCGTGAGAGTAGCCAGAAGGTGACTCCGCCGAGCGATTCTGGCTCAGGCCGGATAACTACATCGTCATTGCCTTCTGGTTCAACAAGTTGATCAAGGGATGTCCCGAGTGCTTGCGCAATGGTGACCAGTAGATCAAGTGAGATTCGCTGGCGTCCGGTTTCAATCCTGCTCAACGTCGACGTCGATATTTCGCAACGTCGTGCCAGGGTATCGAGGCTCCAATTGCGAGCCAAACGTAGTCCGCGGATACGCTGCCGGACAATGAGCTCGGTGTCTTTTTGCGTCATATGCAAAAGTGTATGCGCTTTAAGGGAGGAATGTTTTATTCTCGACAACATGACACATCAACATCACCACAATCATGAGCCATGGGAGCAGCTTCCTTCCGGCTTTGCTGAGTTCTTAGAATTAGAAGCTCGCCTGAGCTCCCCAGTTACGACGACGGCGATAGATCTTGCTGCGTCCGCGCTCGATAGCACACCTTCACGCATCGTTGAGCTGGGCTCTGGCACCGGAGATAACGTAATAGCCTTAGCGCAGCGGTTTCCACATGCAGATGTCCACGCCGTGGATATCTCTTCGGAGTTACTCGACACGGTGTCCGTTGCAGCTACGCAGGCGGGCGTCAGGGAACGAGTCCGGCTGCACCAGGCGGATCTCAATGACGAGCTTCAAGAAAATCTGCCCACCGGGGTTGATCTGATGTGGGCATCATTAACCTTGCATCACATCAACAATCCTGCGGCAGCATTAAAAAGTGCCTTCGACGCACTTCGGCCCGGTGGGATATTGGTCGTGATTGAAATGACCGGCGAATCTTTCTTTGTCCCCGCAGGTGAGCAGGCTCATGAGGTTAGACACCAGGCTTCTGCGCCGGCGATCCACCACCAGGTTGACTGGAGCTCGCTGCTTGACTACGCAGGCTTTGACGTTATCGAGCAGCAAGTACAAGATTTTGTTGCGTCACCAGAGACAGCTGACGGTGCACAATATGTAGCCAAACAGCTGCAGGCCGCAGGTGAGAAAAACGATGATTGGAATGCGCCGGCAGGTGCGAACGAGGAAACTGCGCACCTGGAGTTTCGTTCCGGGCGCAGAATCTTGATTGCCCAGCGCCCGCATTCCGAACCAGAAAAGGAACAAGCTGAGAAACTCGAGGTCGACGTGGCAGTCATCGGTGGCGGGGCAGCGGGCCTTGCGGCAGCGGTGACGCTGGGCCGTTCCCGACGCGAAGTCGTGGTGATTGACGATGGGCATCCACGCAATGCACCGGCTCACGCTGCGCATAATGTCTTGGGTAACGAGGGAATTTCTCCGCATAAACTCTTAGCCACAGGGCGTGAGGAAGCCGCATCCTATGGCGTGCAGTTCATCAAGGGGAAAGTATCGGGCATTAGTGGTGAACCAGACGCCTTCCAGCTGACTATCGCGGGTACGAAGCAACAGGTACACGCGCGTCGCATCGTTCTCGCGACGGGTTTGATTGATGAGCTGCCAGATATTCCTGGCGTCCAAGAAGGCTGGGGAGACACGGTGTTGCACTGTCCGTTCTGCCACGGTTGGGAAGTACGCGATCAGAAGATCGCGGTTTTAGCCTGCGGCGAATTAGCTATCCACCAAGTCATTCTTTTTCGCCAGCTCAGCGATGATGTCACGGTATTTTTACACGATGCTCCGCAACCATCGGATGAGGTTGTCGAGCAACTCGACGCCCTCAACGTGCGGCTCGTGCATGGACGGGTGCGCAAGCTCGTTATGGAAGGGACACAAGTCCGCTCGGTGCAGTTGGAGAGCACAGAGCTTTTCGATGCCGATGCGGTCGCCGTTGCTCCACGGTTCAATGCTCGAACTGAACTGTATGAAGCTGTGGGCGGACAGGCCGAGGAAACACCCTTCGGTCAACAGATCCCTACCAATCCGCAAGGGATGACTCCCGTGCCTGGAGTGTGGGCAATAGGCAATGCGGCCCAGGCGATGGCCATGGTCGTTGCTTCCGCAGCGTCAGGAGTTACCACCGGCGCGGCAGTTCATGGTGATTTGGCAGTAGCAGATCTCAACAAGGCGGTTCTTTCACGACGGAAAGAGTAATCGCTCGGTGTTAGGATGGGGATCTATTCCACTTCTGCTGCTGCAGCTAAGACTCGGATCGCGCAGCGGCGCACCTACGAGGAGCTGACATGAGCGCTGACTTACACACCGATTCTGCGGCTGAGGGCTCGCTAGCCCAGGCTTTTACCGCGGAACATCACGATATTGATGCCGGAATTGAGCAGTACCTCGCCGATAAAAGCACAGATGATCCGGTACAGCGTGCCCAACCTTTAGTTACTGCGCTCCAGGCTCTGCGTCGTCACATCTATTTGGAAGAAGAAATCGTATTTCCACACCTGCCCAAAGGTGCGTTGATGATGCCAATGATGGTCATGCGTAAAGAGCACGGTGAGTTGTGGCAACGCATGGATGCTCTGGAGGAAACACTGCGCAGTCCTTCCAGTGACCACAGCGGGGTGGAGCAAGCTTGCACGGAGATTCTTACCTTGCTGGATCGACACAATATGAAAGAAGAACCGGTCATCTATCCACACATGGATGCGGATCTGAGCGAATCTGAGCAAGAGAAGGTTCGCGATCTTCTTGAGGGCGGTGAAATGCCCGCGGGCTGGGTCTGTGAAGCGCTACGGTAGAAAATAACCAGGTTTAAGGAGTAAAGCCATGAGTAAAACATTTTCTGTGGGAGACCATGTTCGCTGGAATTCTGAAGCCGGTGAAGTCTCCGGAACCATCGTTAAAAAGCACACCTCTGATACCGAATACAAAGGCCATATGCGCCGGTGCAGCCCGGAAGATCCACAGTATGAAATCAAGAGCGATAAAACCGATCATGTAGCCATGCACAAGGGCGACGCGCTGACCAAGATTTCTAAAGGCTCCGGGAAATGAGCCAGAAACCCCAGATCTGGACCATTGGCCACTGGACTTGTCCCATTCCAGTGTTTTTGGAGCCCTTGGATGATCACGATATCGACATGCTTGTCGATGTCCGCGCTCATCCCGGATCCCGCCGCAATCCCCAGTTTGGTTCCGATGAGATGAAAAAGTGGTTGCCAGATAACGGCATTGGCTATCAACTATTCCCCAAGCTCGGTGGCCGCAGGCGTAAGCAAGACGTGCCACCGGAGATTAATGCTGGCTGGAATAACGACAGCTTCAAAAATTATGCCGACTACACCTTGACTGAGGAATACCACGAAGGCATCGCTGAGCTAAAAGAACTTGCAACTTCTCATCGCGTTGCGATCATGTGCGGCGAACCAATGCCGTGGCGGTGTCACCGCCTTTTGATCTCGAATACCCTCACTGCGCAGGGCTGGAGCGTTGAGCATCTTATTGCCGGTCAAAAGCCCAAGAAATACGAGCTAGGGCAATGGGGTGCAACGCCCACTGTCGATGACGACGGGCAAGTAACTTACCCCGCGGAGTAAACCTCGGGTAGCTAAACCTTCGCGCTACTCGCTTCTTTCATCATCCGCAGCAGGGAAGTAATGCTCGAGTGATGATGTGGCGAGAGGCGTAGTTAGTTTCAGCGTTGTCTCAGATAGAAGTCGGCTGCGTTATCCCAGAACACGGCTGGTAGCTCTTCAGGCCTGACGGTTTCGGCGATGAGGTCGAAATCTTCATTCTGGAAGGGCCGGCGGGCGCGCGTTGAAGGCAGATCGGTGCCGACCATTAGTGCGGTGGGGTCGACATCTAGGATGGCGCGCATGGTGCGGGCCGGGTCGAGGTCGACTCGACCAAAGCCCGTGGCTTTCACTTTGACCCCCTTTTCAACCAGGCGTAGGAGAGTGTTGAGACCGTCTTCGTGCATACCGAGATGATCGATGCTTGCTGCGGGAAGACGGGCTATGCGATAGATGAGATCGTCATCAATAGTGCGCGCGTCGATGTAGAGCTCCGCATGCCAACCGACAAGGTCGTAGACGCGCCGGGCTAAGGTTTCTAAATCGGCAAGTGCAGCTGCGCCGCCCCGGGCGATGTTGAAACGAAGGGCGCGTACGCCGGCATCGTGAAGCTGCACAATGCGCTGGTCAGTGGTGTCATTCGGAATCTGTGCCACGCCCACGAATCCGGGGCCTAATTGCTTTAAAGCGCTCATGAGATATTCCTGATGGAATCCCTGAAAAGAGCCCGCAACGACTGCGCCGCCGAAGATATGAAGTCCTTTAACCCGGTGCTGATAGTCGGACACCGCAAAAGGATCCGGGACATAGCCATTATTTTCTACCAGCGGAAAATGCGGGTCAATGATGTGCAGGTGCGAGTCGAAGACAGGTTGGGGCACGCTATACTCTTTCGGCGGAGTGATTTTCTAAAGCCGGGCTAACAGTTCTTTCCACAAGGGTCGCCAATACTCGATAGCCTCAGCGGAATCGAGCTTGGAATGTTCCACAGCGAGGGAAGATTTACCCTGCGGTTTATCGCCGATGGTTACGCTGACCCGGGTGCCATCGACAAGCTTGATGCGCCAGTAGCGCCACTTGTTAGTCGAAGAAGTAGAAGCCGAACCTTCGATTTCTACGCCGTTGAACTCCCTGCGGTCACCGATTTCATCAAGCCACGCCTGCAGGGCAGTGTCTTTGTCGCCTGCGAAAGTCTTAGAGACAGAGAACTTAAAATCGCCGTCGCTGGATTGACCGGGCTGCCGCAACCCAGCCTGCTGCTCGAAAGCCACCGCCACTCCCTGCGCCCACCACTCTTTGTTATCCGTGGCATCTGGCATGAGATTCAATGCCTTCTGCGCAATTTCGGTATGGTTCATCGTTCGTGCACCGGTGTCTTCTAACTGGGAAAACCATTTATCCCATGCGCGTCCGGTGGCCTGCGCAATGGCGGCAGTATTGGTGGGCTTGACCATGCGGTCCATCCTAACCAGCTAGGGGCAGGTTAGCGCAGATTCGTGAAAAATTAGTCCATTTGCAACACCGTTCGCAGCTCTGCGAAGAGCTCCGGACGGATGGAATGGATGACCGTTCGGCCTTGTTGTGAGCGCTCGAGAAGTCCTGCCTCAGTAAGTTTGCGCAGGTGATGCGACACCGTAGGTTGACTAAGCCCGACGCTTTCGGTGATGTCGTTTACGGTCGCTGGGCCGCAGCCTTTGGTCGCTAATTGCGAAAGGATCTGCAATCGGGCTGGTTCAGCGAGGACTTTAAATAGCGAGGCATAGCGTATCGACTCATCCGGGGAGAGCGGACCGGAACCTAATGAGCAGCACTCGGACAGGTTGGTAAGCGGCAGCATCTGTGGAACAGTCATGGCTTCAGCATATATTGACGGCCATCAATGCGAAACGTACTCTATCATATTGATAGGTGTCGATATAAGAAAGTGTGCCTGATTAATGACTGAGTCCCAGCAACTTACTGCCGTGAAAGCAGACACCTCACAACCCGGGCGGATGTCGTTTCTCGACAGATTTTTGGGCGTGTGGATTCTTCTTGCCATGGCTTGCGGTTTAGCATTTGGCCGCTCGATCCCTGGGTTGGGAGAGTTCCTTGGGTCGATGGAAATCGGCGGAATTTCCATTCCGATTGCGGTGGGGCTGCTAGTGATGATGTACCCGCCACTGGCAAAAGTTCGATATGACAAGACCCGGGAGATTGCAGCTGACAAGCGTCTGATGACGGTGTCGCTGTTGCTGAATTGGATTGTGGGGCCAGCAGTCATGTTTGCGCTCGCGTGGATCTTCCTTCCAGACCAGCCGGAGCTTCGCACGGGACTCATCATCGTAGGCTTAGCGCGCTGTATCGCGATGGTCTTAGTCTGGTCCGATCTATCCTGCGCTGACCGTGAGGCCACCGCGGTGCTGGTAGCTATTAACTCGGTCTTCCAAGTGCTGATGTTTGGCGTGCTCGGCTGGTTTTATCTGCAGCTACTTCCATCCTGGCTGGGCTTGGAAACCACCTCAGCAGAATTCTCGTTCTGGACAATCGTGAGTTCCGTGTTGGTATTTTTAGGCATTCCTTTGCTCGCGGGATTGCTTTCACGCATCATTGGCGAAAAGGCAAAGGGGCAACAGTGGTATGAAAATAAATTCCTACCAACAATCTCCCCGCTTTCCTTGATTGGCCTGCTGTACACCATCGTCCTGCTTTTCGCCCTGCAAGGAAATCAGATCGTGCAGCAGCCCTTAGCCGTGGTTCGATTGGCCGTGCCGTTGTTTATTTACTTCATCGGGATGTTCTTTATTTCTTTGTTCACCACTCGCGCAACGGGCATGAATTATGCCCAGTCGGCGTCAGTATCTTTCACCGCCGCAGGTAATAATTTCGAGCTCGCTATCGCGGTTTCCATCGCCACCTTCGGGGTGACCTCCGGCCAAGCATTAGCCGGCACGATTGGTCCACTCATCGAGGTTCCAGTGCTGGTTGGTCTTGTCTACGTCATGCTGTGGTTAGGCCCGAAGCTCTTTCCCGCAGATCCCACGGTGCCCACCACATCTCACAAGGAGAAAGTGTCATCATGAGTACCATCCCAAAGGTTTTATTCGTGTGCGTAGGCAACGGTGGCAAGTCCCAGATGGCGGCCGCGCTCGCGAAACAGCAAGGAGGAGATAGGGTCGAGATCTATTCTGCGGGCACTAATCCCGGGACGAAACTTAACCCACAATCGGTGGCTTCTATCGCAGAAGTCGGCGCGGATATGTCCGATGGGAAGCCGACAAGTGTAGACCCGCAGCTGCTGACTGGAGTGGACCGCACCATTATTATTGGTGATGCGGCACAGCTCGAGTTACCTGCCGATGCCCGCGGCACCCTTGAGCGGTGGAGCACCGATGAGCCTTCTGTCCGGGGCATTGAAGGAATGGAACGCATGCGACTTATTCGAGAGGACATCAATATCCGGGTGCGGGCATTGCTCAACGAGCTGGGTATTTAGGTGCGATCACCGGCGCAGTAGAGCATGATAGAAGCCATGAGTGTGGAAGTGTCGAAGCAGGTGCAACAAACAAGTAGCTCTCAATCCCGCCGTGGCAGGGGAGCAAGCCCTCGGTCGCCGGAAGAAAAAACGGCCCGGCGAGGAACGCTGCTTATTGCCTACGGGCACACCACCGTGGATTTCACACAAGGCGCCATTGCGGCGCTGATGCCATTTCTGGTGCTGCAGGGCGGGTATAGCTACTCCGGCGCAGCGGGTATCATGCTGACCTTCTCCTTAGTGTCCTCCATTATCCAGCCGGTGCTGGGTATCATGGGGGACAGGTGGCGGATGCGCTGGCTCATTCCCGTTAGCGTCCTGCTTTCAGGTGTCGGCATCGCAGTAATTGGGCTGGTGGATTCCTACTGGGTGGTGGCAGCACTTGCTTCCGCGGCCGGTATTGGTGTGGCAGCCTTCCACCCGGCCAGTGCCAGTCGAGCGCGCGAAGTTAGCGGCGGCGACCACGTGCTGATGTCGTGGTACTCGTTGGGCGGAAACTTTGGCTTTGCGCTCGGACCACTGGTTGTAGCGATTACCGTTGGCATCTTTGGCCTGCAAGCGACACCGCTGCTCATTATTCCCGCGCTCACCGGTACTGCGGCAGTGCTAGTCCTTAACAAATACGGCGCTGCCGCGCCGGTGAAAAAGGGCGGTGTCAACGAAGACCGTCGCGATGATTGGGTGTCTTTTGGACGCATGTCGATTGCGATTATTTGCCGTTCGATTGTCTTTGTCGGCATCGGAACCTTCATCGTGCTGTTTATGCACGAATACCGCGGGGTACAAGAAGATCTGGCCAATGCCTCGTTGTTTATCTTCTACATCATGGGCGCATTTGGCACGGCCGTGGGCGGATATTTGGCGCGGCGCTGGCAGCGTACCGCAATTTTGCGGTGGTCGTACTTGCTGTCGATTCCTTTGTTGGCCGGCATGTTTCTTATCCCTGGTCCTATTGCGTGGGTATTTATTATCCTCGTGGCGCTCACGCTCTATGTGCCTTTTTCCTTGCAAGTAACCCTCGGCCAAGACTATTTGCCGCAGCATATGAGCACTGCTAGTGGTGTGACGTTGGGCCTGGCAGTCTCCGTGGGCGGTATTGCAACGCCACTAATTGGTGCATTAGCAGATCGGGTTGGCTTGGAATATGCACTACTGCCACTGATTGCCTTGCCCGCGGTAGCCTGCATCGCTCTGTTGGGCCTCAAAGACCCCACCATCCGCAAGACCACCACGGTCGCTGCCAGCAGTAAATAGCTAGCTTCCCAGCTCGCCGGTCAGCCGTGAGTGGAAAGCCGTGGTGAATTCATTCATGCCCACAAACTCCACGCGCTTGTCGTGCTCGCGGTATTTGGTCTGAATCGTATCCAGCGCAGCCACCGTCGAGGCATCCCAAATATGGGATTTGCTGAGATCAATAATGATGCGATCCGGGTCGGCGGTGTATTCAAAAAGTGTGGTCAGGTCATTGCTGGAGGCAAAAAGCAGTTGGCCTTCGACGGTGTAGTAGGCAACCTTCTCGCCGTCTTGGTCCTTTACCTCGCGGCGTACATCAATAAGGTGCGCTACTCGGCGCACAAACATCACGCTGGCAGCAAAGACACCCACGACAACACCGATAGCCAGGTTGGACGTTGCTACGACCACAGCGACGGTAATGAGCATGATGGCGGTCTCGCTCTTCGGCATGCGCTTGAGCGTGGATGGCTTAATAGAGTGCCAATCAAAGGTGCCGACGGAGACCATGACCATGATGGCTACCAAGGCTGCCATCGGAATAATGGCTACTAGATCGCCTAAGACCACGATGAGGATGAGCAAGAATGTACCCGCCAAGAAGGTGGAAATGCGCGTGCGCGCACCCGAGACCTTGACGTTAATCATGGTCTGACCAATCATCGCGCAGCCACCCATGCCACCGAATAGCCCAGAGGCAATATTGGCGATTCCCTGGCCCCAGCTCTCCCTCGTCTTATTGGAGTGGGTGTCGGTGACTTCATCGACAAGCTTTGCGGTCATCAACGATTCCATGAGTCCTACCAGCGCCATCGCCAGGGCATAGGGCGCGATGATGGACAGCGTATCCATATTCCACGGCACATCCGGGATAAATAGCGTGGGCAGGCTGCGCGGCAATTCTCCCTTATCGCCAACCGTCGGGGCATTAATGGCAAAGACTGCCGCAATAGCAGTAATCACCACGATCGATACCAGCGGGGCGGGTACGGCCTTGGTCAGCTTCGGGAAGAAAATCAGGATGAGCAGGCCGAGAACAAAGAGTGGGTAAACGGCGAACGGGACATCGAAAAGCTCAGGCAATTGAGCCATAAAAATTAAAATGGCCAGCGAGTTCACAAAGCCCACCATGACGCTGCGCGGGATAAAGCGCATGAGCTTAGCGACGCCCAACACCGCCAAGACGATCTGCAGCAGGCCGGCCAACAAGACGGTGGCAATGAGGTAGTCTAGGCCATATTCACGGACTACTGGTGCCACCACGAGTGCGACGGCACCGGTTGCGGCAGAAATCATGGCAGGGCGGCCGCCAACCACAGCGATGGTCATCGCCATGATGAAAGAAGAAAACAGGCCTACCTTTGGATCCACACCGGCGATGATGGAAAAAGAAATCGCTTCCGGAATCAAAGCGAGCGCCACCACCAGGCCAGCGAGAATTTCCCGAATCAGAATTTTCGGGGTCTTTAACGCTGTGAGCACCGAGGGCTCAGGCCGGTACCGATCTTTGTCATGTGTAGGGGAAGTGACAGTGGTCATGAAAGTAGAACACTCCAAAAGTAACGCAGAATTCCTGCAGAAATGGATACGAACTCAAATAAGTAGGCGCTATGTGCCGCGCCGGCGGCTGCGTGACTGCGCGATTGTGCAGACACGTGAAGCGGCTAAGAAAATAAGGGAGTAGCTTCTTGCCGCTCATGCTGCCTTTGTGCAGGCAGATACTGCAGGCAGATACGCAGACTTACTGTAATGGAGTCATAGGCTTATGGCGAACTGGCTGGGGCGCAATTGCGTGCTATCCCGAGGGCTACTGGGAAGCACCAATTTCAACGCATAAAACACCAGCGATAATCAGCATGATGCCGAAGCACATAAAAAGTGTCAGGGGTTCTTTGAAAAGGAAGCGGCTGATAATAGCAGCGAGTGCCACTCCCGCGGCCGCCCAGATGCCATACGCCACCCCAAGGCCCATTCCGGAGCTCAGCGTTAAGCTGAGCATGGTAAATGCCACAAGATAGCCGATAGCCACTCCGATGTACCAGACCTTTTTATTTATGGTCAGGCGCAAAGAGACAGTACCGAAGGTTTCAAATAGGATGGCTCCGGTGAGATATAACCAGCTCACGCAACCACCTTTTCTTCCAGTTTCGCTTTCGCAGCTTGTGAACCTAGTTCGACGCAGAGCACGCCGGCGATAATGATCATGATGCCCAGGAGCATGATCCCGTTTAGCGGCTCATTAAAAAGTACGTTGGACATAACTGCGGTGAGTGCGACGCCACTGGCACCCCATATTCCATAGGCAACACCTAAGGGCATCCCCGCGCGCAAGACCGCAGCCAAAAAGGTAAAAGCTGCGAGAAAACCGATAACTACGGGGATATAAAATAATGAGTTATTCAACGACGCCTTCAGCGATAGTGAGCCACTAACCTCACATAAAATCGCACCGGCGAGATATACCCATTGCTTTGCTTGATTGGGCAATATTGTCCTCCCTTACAGAACTTGAACCATTGAGTAATCCCAGTGCGAAGTCTAAGAAAATCTCAGATCCGCCGGGGGAGAAATATCTTGATGTAGAAGCCTTGTTGAGCCTGTTGATCCCAGTATTGTTCGTAGGCTATCGCGGAACGCATCGGTTCACGCGTTAATCAACAGAGTCATCAATTATAGCGTTAGCCTGCGGCGCATCCGAATTATTCAGTCAGACCGACAACGTCACGCCGATAACTATGAGGACAAAACCTAAAACTTGGAGGCTGCCGCGAATAAGTTGGTACCGGTCCCACGTGCGGCGCATGGCAAGAAATTTCTTGGACGCGGAGGTTTCGGTGATGTCGCCTGTTGCTTTGTTGATGGGAACGTTGCCGAAAATGGTCACGATCAGCGCAACTACTAAGGCGATTGCCGCAGAAATGGTGAAGTAGTTGGTGTGGTCTACTGCCAAGGCGATGGTGAGGATAACGCCCAGCGTCATGCCAAAGGGCATGACTTTCCCGAAGGTGGTGAGCAGTCCCTTTTCAAATAGCAATTGGGTGTCGGGGTCGAGCTTGCGAATGATGGGGTGGACAAAAGCGGTGGAGGCAAATTCCGCAGATCCGAAAAATCCCGTAATAAGCACTGTTACAGCGGCAAGCCAGCTCATGTGCTGACCCCTTTCCTGTGAGAAATGACAGATAGTGAAGATATCTATCTTTTACGGTGTATTACAGTAGTCCAGTAAAAGTCTAAAAGTGAACTATGCCGGCAAGGGCAGGGGAGTATGGGGCAGATGGCACACAACCACGAGGGCATTCGCATGGCTGAGCTTTCCGAGAAAACAGGAGTCAGTGTCCCCACAATTAAGTATTACCTGCGTGAAGGCCTCCTCGCGCCGGGCACAGCTATCAGCGCTAACCAGGCTTTGTACGGCAATGAACACGTAGAGCGCATTCGTATTGTGCGCAGTTTATCCAAGGTGGCGAAACTACCTTTGGCAACTATCCGCGAAGTGCTAAATATTGTCGATGGTGGTGGCAACGTCCAAGAGGCCATGGGACGCACGCAAGAAGCTTTGGTCGGAGAAATTGCCGAGGACACAGACTCCGAAGATGGGCTGAGCGCGGCCCAAGAGCTATTGGATACCGAGATAGAAAAGCGCGGCTGGCGGGTATATAAACAATCCGGCGCCTACCGCATGGCCTCGCAAGCTCTCGTCGAGATTGGCAAAGAAAACCTCAGTGCTCCGGTCAATCACCTCGCCGACTATGTGGAGGCAGCCGATAAGGTCGGCGAGACTGATATTTCGACGCTGTCGGGAGCAACATCGGGTCCCGATGTCGTACGCCGCATGGCGTTGGGCACAACATTGCGCGGGCCGCTTTTCGATGCCCTCATCCTGCTGGCCCAACAACACCACGCGGGAAAGACCTTCGGCGGAAGGGATGAGGCTTAAAAGCGGTAGTTCAAATACTCATCGACGACCGCAGCCCCCAAGCCATCCAAGTCTGGGGCAACCACACGCCCATCGACGCGATCGGCCAGCTGGTTGAGGAAGTGTTCTAGCCCCGGATCGTGTCCGAGACGGAAGAAGGTCGTGCGGGTTCCGCGCTTGGTCACTTTATCCAGCTGTGTGACCGTGGAGAACATGGTGTATTGATCCGTGGGCCAGTTGAACCAGGCGTGCCCATCTGGTTGAAGATAGGCCGTGGGTTCACCATCGGTCACGATGAGCAGCGTGGGCTGCATCGAGGGATGACGTGCAAAGAACCGCTCCGCCAGCAAGAGCCCATGGTGCAAGTTAGTACCCTGTTCTTGCACGGGTGGAAGCGCGGTGAGCTCATCAATATCGGTGCTCATGGCATTGCGGCCAAAGGTGATAATCGCTAACTCATCCCCGCGAAAGCGCGTGCTGATCAAATGATGCAGCGCCAAGGCAGTCTGCTTCATTGGTACCCAGCGGCCTTCCGCCGCCATGGAGTAGCTGGTATCGACTAAGAGCGCGACTGCATTTTGGGTGCGCTGTTCGGTTTCGACGACCTCAATATCATTCGCGGTCAGTTTCAGCGGCTCATCGGTTCCAGCGGTTCTTTGAATGGCATTGGTGATCGTGCGGGTGACATCCCACGGTTGAGTATCACCAAACTCATAGGGACGAGATGATCCGGTTTGTTCAATGCTCACACCACTCAGACGCGAATCCCGTGACCCAGAACGAGGCGAAAGCTGCGTTGCGGCATCTTCCAGCAAGCTTTTCCCTAATCGCCGCATTGCTTGGGGGCTAAGCTTCAACGTTCCGTCCGCGGACCGGCGCAATAGCCCGCTATTGCGCATCGCGCGGTCGATCTTGTCCAGTAGCTCAGCTGACACCGCGGCATCATCACCAAGCTGCCGGCGCAAGGCATCAAGGTCTAAATCGGTATGGTCATGGCGGAGTTGTTCCGCAAGACGGTCGAGTTCAGCCAGGTCTTGCATAGCACCTGTGCCATCACCCAGACCCATGCCTTCGTCACCGCTGAATTCTTCCGATCCGGACCAATCCAGCTCGGGGCGCAGCCCTTGGAGATTGCCCGCAAGATCTCCCAGCAACCCTTGCAGCTCTGGTGAGCCGAATGCTTGCGCCGATAGTTGCATTAGCTCATTGCGCTGTTCTTCAGACATGGAATTGAGCATGCGCTGTGCAGCGGCAGAACGCTGGGCCAAGATATCAATGAGCTCATTGATATCGCGCGGGTTTTCTGGAAAGTGCTCCCCGTGCTTGGCCATAAAGTCTGCGAAATCAGCTGGAGTATCGGTGCCCTCACGGTGTTTGCTCAGCAGCTCATTGAGGTCACGGATCATTTCCGTAATGGCTTGCTTATCTTCTTCGGTCGCTCCTTCGAGGGCTTGTTTCATGCCGGAGAATTGTTGGTCCAGCATTTCGCGGCCTAAAAGATCCCGGATGTGCTCGAATTTCTCGCGGGCATCCGTGGACTGCCAGTCATAATTATTTAGTTCGGAGACAGCGGCCGGTGTTGATTCCGGCAGGTTTTCCAGTTGCAGCTCGCGAAACGCCCGATCGGTATCATCCATATCGATATCTCGGGCGAGCTGGGCACGTTCTTGCAAGAGGGCATCGTCAAGCAATGCTTTGACCTCCTGCAACGTGCCGCCAAGGTTGCTGCGTTCCAAGATTTCCCTGCGGCGCTGCGCGGCCTGCCACGCCAACTCATCAAACCCGTCTTGCCCGCGCGAACCGCGGCGCAAGTACTCGCGCAATGCCTGCTCAGGAGAGTAGCCGGCCATGATATCTTCCGCGATATCGTTGAGCGCATCAGTAAGGTCCACCGGTGGTGCGAGCGGATCTGGGCCGCCGGCGTACCGGCTATAGCGCGTGCGGCGACCGGAGCGACCGTAACGATCGCGGGGGCCAATGGGATGGGTCATGGCTAAGGTGTGCTCCTAACCGTAAATGGATTCGCCTTCGCCGGAGTCCTTGGCAATTTTTCGTGACAAGAAAAGCCCTTCTAAAGCCAGCTCAATCGCATTAGCGCGTGAGCCTTCAGAAGTAGCGTCAAAGGCTTTGGCGATATCGTCATATAAAGTGGTCTCGCCCAAATCAGGCAGGCCATCCAGGAATTCTTTCGCAGAGACATTAGCGCCGGTAGACACCGTGATGCTTCCGTCCAAGGCAGCGATAAGAGGATTGAAATCGAGCGTGCGCAAGGTTGCGTGCAGCGCTTCCGCCGTCGATGTGCGCAAGGTGTATTCCAAAATGTCCCACTCGCGGCCTTCTTCGCCGGATTCGAATTCAATCTTGCCGCCGAGTACCTCAACAGCAGATTCGACATCCACCAGTCGTGCCACGGCATCTTTTTCGCCGCGAATGCTAGCGCGGTGCAGCGCTGCGGCGGCGATGGTTTCAGCACCCGCAATGGCAAAGCGCGCGGAGACACCGGAACGCTGGTTGACTGCGGAGGATTCGCGCAAGGAACGCGTGTAGCGAGCCAGGATTTCCAGCAGGATATCTGGCACTTCAGCCACGAGGTTGGCTTCTTGGCGGATCACCGCGATTTCATCGTCCAGCGCCAGCGGATAGTGGGTGCGAATTTCCGCACCAAAGCGGTCTTTGAGCGGGGTAATAATGCGCCCGCGGTTGGTGTAATCCTCAGGGTTGGCTGAGGCCACAACCAGCACGTCCAGCGGAAGGCGCAGCATGTAGCCGCGAATCTGGACGTCTTTTTCTTCCATGACATTGAGCATGGATACTTGGATGCGCTCGGCTAAGTCCGGCAGCTCATTAATGGCGACGATGCCGCGGTTGGACCGAGGAATCAGGCCATAGTGGATGGTTTCCGGATCTCCTAAGCGGCGGCCTTCCGCTACGCGCATAGGGTCAATATCACCAATTAAGTCAGCGACCGATGTATCGGGTGTCGCGAGTTTTTCGGCATAGCGGTCATCGCGCGGTACCCAGGTGATAGCAAGTTCATCGCCTTCGCGCTCTAAGCGCTCGCGGGTGGCATCCGTGATGGGGGCAAATGGATCTTCGCGCAGTTCAGAACCGGCGACGATGGGAATCCATTCATCCAGCAATGCTGTCATTGAACGCAGCAAGCGGGTCTTGCCTTGGCCACGCTCGCCCAAAAGCACGATGTCATGGCCAGCAATTAGCGCGCGCTCAACCTGCGGGATGACGGTGTTTTCTAAACCATGTAATCCGGGCCAAGGGTCTTCGCCATTGCGAAGCTTTGTTAAGAGGTTCTCCCGGATTTCGGCACGTAGAGAACGGTGTTGGTAGCCGGCGGCCTTCAGCTCACCGACCGTGGAAAGATTAGGTGGAAGACTCACACCCCTCACCCTAGTCATAAATTTTGATTCGCGGTGTTAAAAAATTCTCCCGGGGTAGGCTGCTGGGCATGAAGAAGGCTGCAGAGTCATCCACGATTGTCTTACTCATTCGCCACGGGCAGACTCCCACCACCGGGCAAGTCTTACCGGGCCGTGCGCCGGGATTGCATCTGGCGCCGCGCGGGCACGAACAAGCCCGTGATGTTTCCTCGCGGTTAGAGGGTTTGGATTTACAGGCGGTGTATTCCTCACCGATGGAACGCGCGCAGGAAACCGCTGCCCCCACGGTGGCAGCGCAGGAGCAGGAATTGCTTATCGACGACGGCCTGATTGAGTGCGACTTTGGCCAGTGGACAGGGGAGAAGCTCACCGAGCTCAATAAACTTCCCGCGTGGAAAGAAGTGCAAAATTCCCCATCGACTTTTCGCTTTCCAGATGGTGAAAGCTTTGTCGAGATGCAAGAGCGCATGGTCGAAGCCGTTACCGACATTGCCCAGCGCCACCCCGGTGAAGTGATCGCGGCGTTTAGCCACGCGGATACTATCAAGGCCGCCGTGGCTCATTTCGTGGGTACCCCGTTGGATTCTTTTCAAAAGATTCATATTGATACTGCATCGGTCTCCGCCGTGGAGTTTGGAAAAGAACACACGCGCATGCTGTTGACGAATTCGCGCACGGGTTCTTTGTCCTATCTGCGTCAGCCGGAAGAGGCGAAAGAATAACAGCTGTGATCACTCCGCCTTTTGACCGTGAATTGGAAATCCTCAACGCTGGCGAGATGGGTATTGTTCAGCAGCTCGTGGAATCAAGCAATATCGGTTTCGTCGTGGATTTCGAATTAGATGATGATTACGCCTGGGCTGTGTACAAACCAGAAGCAGGCGAGCAACCGCTGTGGGATTTTCCGCCCGGGCTATATAAAAGAGAACGCGCGGCTTTCGTGCTCAGTGAATACTTAGGCTGGCATATCGTTCCGCCCACCGTGATTATTGAAGATGGCCCGGCGGGGATTGGCTCGGTGCAGTGGTTTATTCACAACAACGGCGAGCACTACTTTCCGCTGGTAGATAGCCGGGAAGATTTACATGAGCAGTTCATTCGCATGGTGGTCTTTGATTTGCTCTGCAATAATACAGACCGAAAGTCCGGGCACGTACTTTTAGAAGACGATCATATCTGGGGCATTGACCACGGCCTGTGCTTTTCCGTGGAGCCGAAATTGCGCACCGTGATGTGGGAATTCGGTGGTCACTTAATTCCCGAGCAGTTACTTGATGCAGTAGAGCCTTTGCTTAGCGATGTCCCCGCGGAGTTATGGGAGCTGTTACATCCCATGGAAATCGAAGCGCTACAACGACGCGCCTCGCGGATCATCCGGCTGCCGTTTCTTCCGCGGCCACAATCGCACCGGCAATTTCCGTGGCCATTGGTCTAACAGACAGAGGTCAAAGCGTGGATTTATGTACAGTGGCGATTAGACGCAGCACATTGTGAAGCCCTACGTATCTGCGCAGGGCTGGGACCCTAAGGAGCACGACATGACTGACGTTCAACAACTCGCCGCGAAGCTCGCACATGCACATGAAACCGGCAAGACTTTAGTTCTGCCCACCGCTTGGGACACTTGGTCCGCAGCAGTGGTAGAAGAAGCAGGATTCGAGGCACTGACGATCGGCAGCCACCCCGTGGCTGACGCTATCGGTAGCTCCGATGGTGAAAACATGGACTTTTCCGAATACCTCGATGTGGTATCCAAGATTACGAAGCAGGTTGGCATTCCCGTCTCCGTGGACGTGGAATCCGGCTATGGACTCGATCCTGCAACGCTTATCAACCGCCTCATTGAGGCCGGTGCTGTTGGCGCCAATATTGAAGATGTTGTGCACACCGAAGGCAACCGCGTCCGTGAAGCACAAGAGCACGCCGACTATATCGCGGCGGCACGCCAAGCCGCTGATGATGCTGAAATTAACTTTGTCATCAACGGGCGCACTGACGCTGTGCGTCTGGGCACCGATGTTTTCGAGGATCCGCTGGCCGAGGCAGCCAAGCGTATTCAACTGATGCAACAAGCTGGCGCACGCTCGGTCTATCCAGTTGCCTTGACCACTGCGGAACAAGTGCAAACCCTGGTTGATACCGTGACTGTGCCGGTCAACGTCACCGCGCACCCGGTAGATGGTCATGGCGCAGGCGATCTCACCGCGTTGAAGGATTTGGGCGTTCGGCGCATCACCTTCGGTCCACTATGGCAGAAGTGGCTGGGTGCTACCTCTGCGGAGCAATTTAAGAAGTGGATCTAAAATAACTACTTAGAGCTTTAATATATTTAGATCCAGACATGCCCTGTTGGCGGTTAGAAAAGGACACCGTCAACAGGGCATGACGTATTAAGTGGGGTAGTGAAAGGTAGGCGATGAAGTACACCGAAGCAATTGAAATTAACTTGCCGCGTCAAGAAGTGGTCGCATTAATTTCCGATATCGATGTCATCCCGAAGTGGCTTCGTGGGTTGGTCTCGCACACTCCCACGAATGGCAAACACGGTGAGGTGGGTACTACCTCTAGGGTTGTCTTTGATACCAACGGTCAAGAGATGACCGCGACAGAAACCGTCGTGCGGCAAGAACCACAAGATTTAGAGGATCTGCAGCCAACGCAAACCGTCTATTACGACCGGGAGCTTGAAGCAGAGGGCATGTGGAGCATGGCCAAAGAACGCTTCATTGAGCTGGAACCGGATCGCACGTTGTGGGAAAGCGATAATGAATACCGCTTCGATTCACTGGTTATGCGCGTGCTTGCTCCAGTAATGAAGAGGTCATTTCGCAAGCAGCAACGCATGCACATGGGAGATTTTAAAGCTTTCGCCGAACGTGGAGTAGACGTTCGCGATAATGAAAGTTAGAAGTTAATAGCTTCCTTTTTGTCAGTCGCGCGGTGCAGGAACAAAGTTTTCTGCACCGCGCGAGAAGTTTTCAACGTGGGGTAGATGTCCTCGCGTGGGTGTCAGATGAGTGGGGACACTTGGATTACATCACCAGCACTGCGGAAATCCCGCACGATATGTGATGTGTGATCACAAATATATATCATTGTGCGCCCGGACACAAGGGTTTGTATAAATATTCGGGATATTTGCGCTTTTTGGATAAATTTTGTGACTTTTCCTTGACAAGTCCTGAGAGTTGTATAGCATGAGCTCATCCTCCGTGATGGGTGTCACTAACCGGATGGAAGTGCTCATGAGCCTTTTGACTACGGTCAGCGACTGGATTTGGAATCCGCTGGCGTATTTTGCTTTAGCAGTCGGAATTTTCTTCACTTTTATAACCAAAGCGGTGCAATTTCGCCGCCTGCCTGACATGATTCGTCAGCTCAAAGATAGCGAATCAGGCGATGGCGGTCTGTCATCATTTCAAACCTTGGCTCTTACCCTGTCTTCACGCGTTGGCGTAGGCAGTATTGCCGGTGTGGCCACCGCGATTGCCATGGGTGGGCCAGGTGCCATCATGTGGATGGCGATCACCGGCCTACTCGGCTCGACCTGCGCCTATGCCGAGGCGGTATTAGCGCAGCTGTATAAGCGGCGCGTGCACGGCGAAGACCGCGGCGGCATGCCGTACTACATCAAGTACGGGCTCAAAGCCCCGTGGCTGGCATTTATCGTCGCACTAACAGCACTTATTGGCTACGGCTTTGTATTTCCTGGCGTGCAGTCGAACAATATTGCATCGTCAGCTGAGCAAGCTTTTGGCATTGAGCCTTGGGTAACCGGCTTGGTTATCACTGGCCTGCTGGGTGTTGTCGTCATTGGTGGCGCCAAACGCGTGGTGCAAGTAGCGCAGACCATCGTTCCTTTCATGGCTTTGGGCTACCTGCTCACGGCGTTATTGCCATCGTGTTGAACATCGAAAAGCTCCCGGCTGCCATCTCACTTATCGTTTCCCCCGGCATGGGTTCGGACCAGGTCTTTGGCGGCATCGTCGGCTACGCCGTGGCGTGGGGTGTGCGTCGTGCGGTCTTTGCCTCCGCTACTGGCTTTGGTGAGGGAACGTTCGCCGCGGCAGCAGCAGATGCCTCCCACCCTGGTAAGCAGGGTGTAATCCAGGCATTTTCCATCTACATCGACCTGCTGCTGATTTGTATGGCGACCGGCATCATGGTGGTGCTAACAGATAGCTACCACGTTAAAGACGCTGCCGGAAACATGATGGTGGACCATGTGCCAGGCGCTATCGCGGGACCCAATTTTGTACAACATGCCATCGACTCTTCGCTTCCGGGATGGGGCAGCGTGGCAGTAGCCATTGCTATCTTGCTCTTTGCCTTTACCTCCCAGGTGTTCTTCTTCTACGTGGCGACGACCAATCTGATTTTCCTCCTGGGCGAAAAGCGCAGCATCTTCTTGGAAAACGTCGTCAAGGTTGGTGCCCTCGCAATTTCTTTCATCGGTTGTGTCATCACCGCCGATGCCATGTGGGCCGCGGGTGATATTGGCTATGGCCTGTTGGCCTGGCTGAATATGGCCGCGGTGCTTCTGCTGACGCCAAAGGTTCGCAAGATTGTCAACGACCACGACCGTCAACGCAAGGCCGGGCTGGATCCAACCTTTGACCCCAAGGCCTTGGGCATTGAAGGTGCGGAGTGGTGGGAGACCGTCTTTGCCGAGCGTCAAGCCAAAAAGGCCGAAGCTGCGGAGGAAAAGCAGGCCCATGATAAGCAAGTCAGTGAAAAATCAGGCGATGAAAAAATCTTCGCCCGCGAGTGATGTATAGAATCGAACTTAATCCCGCAGGGGAGCTAAAAGTATGACGTGTGCATGGTGTTCGCTATAGTGGCACCATGCCTCTTTCGAAACTTCAAGCTACTGCCCGAGTTGGCGATCAAGCCTACGATGCTTTGCATACGGCGATTGTGACAGGGGAGTACGAGGCAGGACGGCGGCTGCAGATTCGTGATTTGGCCGCCGACTTAGGCATTAGCGTGATGCCGGTGCGCGAAGCAATCAAACGTTTGGAAGAGGTAGGCCTGGTAGAAACCCAGCCTTACCGAGGCGCGATCGTCAAAGAGCTTTCGCGTTCTGAGCTGCTGCAGATCTATGCCGTGCGGGGTCTTTTGGAAATTGAAGCCGCGCGCTTGGGCGCAGCGCATGTCCAGCCCGAAGATATCGCGAAATTGCACGAGTTATACACGCAATTGCGTGAGGCGATTGAGCACAATGACGTGATTGAATACCTCAACCTCGATGAGGAAATGCTCACTATCGTGTATTCCGCCTCTGGCAATGTGGTGCTCATGGAACAAATCCGCTCGCTGTGGGATCGGTGCCGAATCTTCAAGATCATGGGTGCGCGCGGCGATTTGTCCGCGGACATTATTGCCAAGCTTTTGGAGTACCAGCCTGCGTTAATTGAGGCAGTGGAAAACGGCGATTCCGAGGCCGCCGCGAAGGTTACTGAAGCCTCGATTGAATCGGCGACGCAGAGAATTACCATCGCTTTGGAGAAGTAAACAGCCTTCGATTTTCTCTGCTTAACCCCCGATACCATTGAGGTGTCGGGATTTTTGATTGCCTCATGAGGTTCTGATGGACGACTGTCAGTGCTGCTGCCTGCGTAAATACATGTGGCGTCAATTCTGAGAAAGATTATTAACCAAACCGCTTGTGTGATTTGTGATCACAGATTATTGTGTCCTACAAGGCAGAAAAACAATCCAGTGATGGCACTCATTGAAAGTGGACGTTCCTCACAAAGAATTGCTGTCGACTAATTCAAGCTCGTGGAATAAGTCGCACCGAGTGAACAATTCCACGAACTTTTCGGCAAACGAAGAGTAAGGAGCTATCCCATGAAGGATGCAATTATTATTGGCGGAGGATTAGCGGGTCTATCTGCGGCTTGGCGTCTGCGCCATTGGGATACCGTGGTTTTGGAATCGTCAGAACGTATCGGTGGCCGAATCCGCTCCGAGCAGCGCGGACAGTATTTCCTCAATTGGGGTGGTCACGTCTTTGGCGGCCCCGGAACTTCTACCGATACGCTGCTGATAGAAACCGGCACCGGAGCAGTGGATGTGCCCGGAACGCTAGCTGGCACGCATATGAACGGCAAGCTGTTGCTCAAAGGTCCACTGCAGACCTACCCGTTCCGCATCCCCATGAAAACTAGTGACCGTGCGGCGATGATCACCGCCGGAATGAAGGTCAGCAAGGACGTTTTCCGCTACGCGGCAGTCGTGCGTCAGCGACCTGGTGAGACCGGCGAACAGCGCCAGCAGCGCATTTACGACTTTGAAAATGACCGCAGCTTTGCTGACTACCTAGGCAATATTGGCCCGGAAGCAGAAGCGTTGTTTACCCCGACGGTTACGCGCTCAGCTGGAGACCCAGATGAAATTTCTGCGGGCGCTGGCATTGGCTACTTCAGCCTCGTGTGGAATATCGGCCAGGGACTATCCAAGTCCATTTTGGGTGGACCATCGACTCTGACGGAGACCATCGCCGCCGCGTTGCGCGATCGGATCTCCACCAATGCTCAGGTTCAGGAAGTCACCCAGCACAAAGACCATGTCACCGTGCGCTATATCCAAGACGGCATCGAGCGAGAAGAAACCGCGCGCACTGCGATTATGGCCACACCGGCAACGGTCAGCCACAAAATTGGCGTCGATCTGCGCCCCGAACTGCGCGAAGCGCTGGGCAAGGTCCAGTACGGCTCTTACGTGGCCGGCGCGTTTTTGACCAACGAGACAACGCCGCAGGTATGGGACTCTGCGTACGGCATTGCTGCCCCGAAACGTTCCATGGCGGTCATGCTGAATATGGGCAATATTGTTCGTGGTTCGGAAACCCACCGACAAAAGGGTGGCAGCATCATGTGCTTCTCGCCAGCAACGTTGGCGAATAAATTGTTGCCGCTAGCCGATGCAGAAATCACGGACACCTACGTCAAAGATCTCTCGGAAGTACTGCCCGGCTTTGAAAATATCATCGAGGAAGCCCACATCCAGCGCTGGGAGTTGGGCGCCCCGTACTGCTTCCCCGGCCGTGCGAAGTTGCAAGAGACTTTGATGAAACCTGAAGAGCGCGTCTTTTTGGCCGGAGACTACCTCGGTTCTTTGTACACCGAAACTGCCATTACCTCGGCGTTTACTGCCGCTCAACGTGCAGCCAGCCTGTTGGCGCGCGAGCACCAACCCTCGTACCCCACACTGGCGACAGCAACCGTAGCCTCAGCTGGCAGTTCCGCAGCCTAAAAACCAACTTTCAAGGAGTAGAAAAGAAATGACGAAAAAAGTAGAACTTCGTGGCGTACTCACCGCCTTGTCCACCCCATTTGCAGACAATGAAGATATCGACGTTGACCTGCTGCAAAAAGTGGTTGACCGCTCCATTGATAATGGCGTCAATGGTGTTGTTGCAGGTGGTTCGACGGGCGAATTTGCATCGTTAAGCAGCGAAGAGCGCATCCAATTGGTAGACACCGTTGCCTCGCACACCGCAGGCCGCGTACCCGTTATCGCACAAACTGGTGCAACCACCACGCGTGAAGCCATTCGCTTATCCAAGAAGGCGCAGGACTCCGGGGCAGATGTTCTCATGCTGGTCACCCCGTACTACGAACCACTGAGCTTGGACGAGACCACCACTTACATTCGCACCGTTGCTGATGCAGTCGAACTACCCGTGATGCTCTACAACATCCCAGGCGCGACGGGTGTGAATTTGGATGCCGATACCGCCGGAAGCCTGGCGCGTGAGTTCGACAATATCCACTACATCAAGGACTCTTCGGCGAATTGGGAACAGGCCCTGCAGCTTATTCATCACCACTCCGATGCCTTGGACACCATCATTGGTTGGGATAGCTACATCTACAGCGCTTTGGTCGAAGGTGCTGCCGGAGTAATGGCAGGTGCAGCCAATGTGATTCCCGCCGAGATCGTCGCAGTGGTCAAACTCATTCAGGACGGCAAGCTCAGCGAAGGACTCACTGCCTGGAACAAGGTATACCCAGCAATTGATGCCATGATTTCCGAGCCTTTTATCGCGGCGGTGAAAAAGGGACTCGAAATCCAAGGTTTCCCTATTGGATCCCCACGCGCACCGATGGCCGATGTGTCAGATGAAGCAGCAGCTCGCATCGAGCAGGAATTGAAGAACCTCAACGCCTAATAGTGGCAAACTCTAGGCCTCTACCGCACCGGAAAATGCAGAAACCCGGTGGGGTAGAGGCCTTCTTGTATTTCTAAAACTGATATCCGGAAAATGACCTGGACTACCGTAAGAAGTGAGCGTTAAGGCTCAGCAGTGATATCGGTTTCGGTATTAATGCCCTTGTTAAGCGAGCGCTTGACGATGCAAAGCTGGTCAATCTTTTTCGCTGCTGCCTTGACGATCTTCTCTCGCTCTTGTTCATCCCGGCCTTCGGTTTGAATGAGGAATTCAAACAACATATCCGAGATGTGGTTGTCTTCCTCCGTTGATTTCACGGAAGCTTCTGCCTCGAAGTCTTTCCCGAGCATGTGCGCCAGCTGCAGATCCGCCGATAACGTTGCGCAGCCTAAAAGAGCTGCCTGCAAAAGTTCACCGGGGGAAAATGCGCCCGGAGTACCGTGCGGGGAGACCTTCAGCGAGGTGCCGTCCTGGTTGGTGACAGTGTATTCATTGAGATTGGTGCGAGTTGCTTTCATAGCCATAGCCCCAGGCTAACAGAATTTCTGACTTTTTAGGCCGTGAGCTGGGAATTTAACCGGGCAATGGTGCGCTTTGTTCTACTCTGGCCGCGGCCACGGCATTTCTAGATACGCCTCGAGGCTCGAGTTGTGCTTGCGTATTAGCCGCGCGAAGGTTTTAATTTCTTCCTCGCTCCAGTCGGCATAAATCTTTTTCAGATCATCACGTCGTGCAGCTAATTCATGTTCCAGCGCGTCCACGCCGGCAGCGGTGGGGCGATGGAGCTTTGCCGGGTTTTCGGGGGCATTGATGGTTTCGATGAGATCGTTGGCAATAGCCGCCTTGAGCTGTCGATGCACGGTGGAGACATTAAGCCCGAAAGCTTCAGCCAGCTCGTTAACGGTCATCGGCCCTTGGCTATGCAAGCGTGCAAGGAGGATGAGCGCGCTGCGATCCATGATGGTTTCGCGTTTGATGGCAGGAAGGTTTTGTACCGCATAGCGGGTAATTAAAACGACCTCATAGGCGATGGAATCCAAAATCACCTGGCCCTGATCCGCACTTTCTGCGGCGGAATCATGTGAACCCGCTGTCATGGTATACGCGCACTCCTTGTGTTTAGTTGCATTGATATCAAGCACAGTAGTTTAAGTCTCCATACTAGCAGCACAGTTGCATGATGCAATAAACCGGTATACCTTTATTAAGCATGCATTTTGCATGATGCAAAACAATTAAAGTAAGGAGAACTGTGCAAACAACTGAAGAGGTCAAACTCTTTACACCGACATTCGTGATGGGGTGGATCGCCAACTTCCTGCAGTTTTTGGTGTTTTATTTCCTCATTACCACGATGGCGCTTTATGCCGTCAAAGAATTCAGCGCCTCGGAAACCGAAGCCGGCTTCGCCGCGAGTTCGATTGTTATCGGTGCTGTCGTCTCCCGTTTGATCTCGGGTTATATTATTGACCGCTTCGGTCGACGCAAGATTGTTCTGATTTCCGTTATCGCCACAACTATTGCTTGTGCGCTGTACATCCCTATTGATTCGCTTGGCCTGCTCTATGCAGACCGGTTCTTCCACGGCATTGCGTATGCATTCTCCGTCACCGCCATTATGGCGATGGTCCAGGAGCTCATTCCTTCCGAGCGCCGCTCTGAGGGCACCGGCTACTTGGCGCTGGGCACCACTGTCTCCGCGGCAATCGGTCCAGCCCTAGCACTGTTTGTGCTTGGCGCCTTTGATTACCAGATGCTCTTTGTCATCGTCTTGGGCATTTCCATTGTCTCCTTGATCGCTTCACTCATCATGTTCGTGCGCACTTCTGATGCCGAACCAGATGTGGATGAGAGCGGGGAACCAGCTGCACCCGTGAAGTTCAGCTTCAAGTCGATCATCAACCCTAAGGTCTTGCCCATTGGGCTGTTTATGCTCTTTGTGGCCTTTGCGTACTCCGGAGTCATCGCACATATCAATGCTTTCGCCGAGCAGCGTGACGTGGTCACCGGTGCAGGTCTGTTCTTTATCGCGTATGCCATCTCGATGTTTGTGATGCGTTCTTACCTCGGTAAGTTGCAAGACCGTCGCGGTGACAACGTCGTGATCTACTTTGGCCTCTTATTCTTCATTGCATCCTTTGTCGTCTTGGCTTTATCAACTGCCAACTGGCACGTGGTCGTAGCAGGCGTATTGGCTGGTCTTGGCTACGGCACCTTGATGCCTGCCGTGCAAGCTGTCTCTGTAGGCGTGGTGGATAAGAGCGAATTCGGCACCGCGTTTTCCACGCTATTCCTGTTCGTCGACTTGGGCTTCGGATTCGGTCCAGTCATTTTGGGCGCTGTGGCATCGGCCATCGGCTTTGGCCCCATGTACGGCGTACTTGCCGTCGTTGGCGTTATCGCCGGAATCTACTACCTGTGCACCCACGCTCGTACGGAACGTGCCAAGCACGGGGTTGTTAAAAACATTGAAACCATGGGGCTAGCTAATTAACCATTAGCTTTACCCCTAGCTTCCCAGGGGGGGGGGGGAGCCAGGGCCCCGGAGGTTCTCCGATAGTTTTCTTTATTAAGGCTGCGCACTGAGATATCAGTGTGCAGCTTCTTTTATGCTTTTCTTGCTTGCGCAATGGTCAAATAATTAACTATTGATAATCGCATGAACTGGCAAAATGCGGTCTGGCTTATGAGAACAAAAATTTTCTGCTAGCTTAATTGCTTGGCTTGAACAAGGCCAGAATCTTCGACGAAACGACACGCGAAGTCCCCGGCACCAGGACTTCTGACACGGCACGCTCGAGCACCACCAACGCTGATTGTCAGGAGAATACATGGATTCATCTACCCATGCCCACACCCCGCCGAAACCGAAATCATCCCCTGGCTGGATGATCACTATTGCCGCAGCCGCAGCATTTCTCGCAACTTTTAATGAAACATTTCTCAACGTTGCTTTCGCACCCATCATGTCCGATCTGGGTGTTGATGTTAATACCGTGCAGTGGCTCACCACCGGCTACCTGCTGGTCGCCGCAGTATTTGTTCCCGTAGCAAACGTGCTCTATCGCCGTTTTCCCACGCGGTCGCTATTTATTGCCGTCACCGCCATTATGATTGTCGGTTCTGTCATCGGTGCCCTAGCGCCGAACTTTTCCACCTTGCTCATCGGCCTCTTGCTCCAAGCAATCGGAACCGGGTTATTAACCCCCATCGGAATGAACATCACCTTGGCGGTATCCCCGCGACAAAAGCTGGGCATGAACATGGGCATCATGGCCGCGATGACCACGCTTGGACCATCACTGGCCATTGTCTTATCCGGCGCCTTGCTGACCATTGCACCATGGCGAACGCTCATGTGGGTCTTTGCAGCACTAGTTCTTATCGTGTTGATGGCTGGCGCTATTGTGCTCTACACCGTGGTTGAACTAGGCCGCCCAGTACTCGATATTGTCTCTTTCTTGTTCGTTGCCATCGCACTGGTGGGTATCCTCTACGGCGTATCAGCCGCTTTCGGCGGCAATATCCTTCTCTCCGGTGGAGCTATCATCGTCGGCTTGTTGTTTATGTGGGCGTTTATTTCGCGTCAAAACCGCATTGAGAACCCATTGATTGACCTCACGCCCTTTAAGACCGCAGCGTTTAACCGCGGGGTCATCATGACCATGCTGGGCTTGTTGTTTGTCTTTGCCATGAACGTCATCATTCCTTTGTTCTTGCAGGCCGCGCGCGGCACCGCGCCACTGAGTGCGTCGTTGACCCTGGCGCCCGGCATCTTGTTAACCGTTGTACTTGGTCCCATCGCCGGTCGCTGGTTTGACCGCTTCGGTGGACGCTGGTCCATCCCACTGGGCTTTGCCATAATGGCAGTCTTCGTCGGTCTTGTCGGGGTAGCAGCGGGGCAGACCTCGCTGGTTATCTTCGGCGCACTGTATGTACCTGCGGTATTGGCCACGGCCTTTGTTATTGGACCTTCACAAACCTTCGCCCTGTCACACCTGGATGAAAAGTCCAGCCCACACGGCGTGACGGTCATTTCCACCAGCTTCCAAATTGCGGGCGGCGTGGGCACTTCCTTGGCCGCAGGCATCTACGGCATGGTCAGCCAATCACAGATGAACGCCGGCACCGCAGAAGTTGATTCCCTCATTGTCGGTTTCCGTGCCGCCGTTACCTTGGTTATTGTTACCTCCGTGATTGGCCTTATCATCGCCATTCGCGCATATTCTGCACCTAAGCCACAACAGCCGCAAGCATCTGCTTCACAGGACGTGGTTCCAGGTGCGGTCGCAGAAGTGATGAAGTCTGAGGTCTACAGCATCAATGCAGATAGCACTGTGTTGGAAGCACTGTATAGGTTTACTTCTTTGGGTATTTCCGGAGCGCCCATTGTGGATCACAACAATCAACTGGTTGGTTTTATCTCCGACGGTGATATTCTGCGCTACCTTTCCGCGGCACACCCCAGCTCCGTGAACTTCTACTCCTTCGCTGTGGGCGAAAAGCAGGACTTGGAAGAAGCAATGCAAGAACTCGGAAGCCTCAATGTCATGAGCCTTGCCACCAAGCAGGTCATATCCCTGCCGTCAACAGCGTCGGTAGCGGATGCCGTTGCAGCGCTTTCCGATGCCAGCCTGAAGAAAGTGCCAGTCTTAAACCCCGCCGGCGCTATGGTGGGTATCGTCAGCCGCTCTGCGATTAACCGCCTGGCTATTGCGAGTTATTTGGAAGCTGAACATGAGGCACAGCTGCCGGTTTAATGATCCGCGGCACTGCCCAGATCATCAGGATCATCACGCACAGCTCTACCAAGGTCTGAGTGACGACAACCAATGGCGCTAGGGCAAATTGTGCTGGTAGTGCCAGTACCAAAGGTAAGATGACCAATGAATTTCTGGTCACTGCGCTAAAGGTCACCGCGCGCCGGGCCGATGTATTGAGCTTGGCCGCGCGTGAGATTAACGCACCGAGGACCGCCATGATGGCTGCGAAAGCCACATATAGCGGCACAAGCTTAAATAATGAGCCCACCTGGTGTGAAACTCCCGAAATCTGCGAAGCCACGATGATGGCCAAAGTAGCCATCATCAACGGCACCATCGCCGCAGAAACACCTTCCTCCAGCTTCTTTCCCCACTGCGTTCGTGCGGCTGCGAATTGCGTGAGCGCCGCAGCGAGCAAGGGGAGAATAATCAACATTACGAAGGCTTGAGCAAAAGGTCCAAAGTCCACGGTGCGGACAAAGTCAGCGCCAATAAAAAGCCAGAGATAAAACGGTAGTAAGACCATTTGCCCGAGCATGAGCAAGGGAGTGGCAGAAAGCAGCCGATCGCTTGCTCCTCCGGCAAAATGCGTAAAGACAATGACGTAGTCAATACATGGCGCCAGCAGCACAAAGACTACTCCGACCAGGAGAACCTGGTCGCTGGCAATAAACCGAGTGAGTGAGAAAACAACGATGGGCACCACGAGGAAATTAAGTGCACCCAGCACGCCGAGGAAGTGGAAATCTTTGAATCCTTGGCCAATTCGGCCCAAAGGAACCATCAAAAACGTGGCATAGAGCAATAGCCCCAGCACGGGGTTAATGGCCTGCTCTAATGGCGTAGAGACTCCGGGGAGCAGAATTCCTATTACACCGCCGGCAAAAAGCGCCGCCAGATACATCCAAATTTGATGTTTTTCTAGCCACGCAATCATGCTGTTGGCTCGGTAGCCTGCCACACGGCTGCCCATTTTTGTCCGAGTGATTCGATATTTTCATGCGCATTAATCCCGCTGGGTTGCGGAACTACCCACAGCTGAACATCGACAGGCCAGCCCTCGGGGAGTTTAACCTCGGCTGGGTTTTGCCACCCGAGCTTTGCTTTGCGCAGTCCAAAAGCATCGCGATAGGCAGTAATGCCTGCCACCGCCACGGATTCCGGGTGCAAGGCATTGGCCAGTTCAACAATGCGCTGGGCACCGATGCGCAATTGCTCTTTGGTCAGTTCATCGGCGCGGGCCGTGGCCATTCCAGAGATAAAATTGGTCAAGCCAATACGCTTGGCAGCAAATTCTTCTAAGACGGAGTCGGGAAGGCCAGCGGAGGCATCGACAAGCTGGCTAATAATGCCGCTTTTATATAGCGACGGCCAAAACCTATTGGCCGGATGCGCAAAGGGTGCATTGACCGCTGCGGTCCACGGGCTGGGGTTGACCCCGACGATGAGCATCCGCAATGGCGTGGTTTCATCCTCGGCGGGAAGAATGTCATCAACCGGTGCGAGACGAAAAGGGGCCAAGTCTTTCTTGCTCGGCTTGATACCGTTCATCGGGGAGGGGCGGCGTGGAGCAAACTTCATAAAATCCATTGTGCCCCGATACGGCATGGGCAACAAACAAATTCATTTTTGCGGCGAATGAATGTTTCTTTATCAATTTGTTGTTATTGTTTTGACCAGCAAGCCTGATGGGCTAATGGTGGTTTTCGGTGGTGCTCTCGCGGCATAGCGTAAAAATTTTACTTAGCCTAGTGATTAACGCTCCAAGAGATAGGAATTAATGCCCTAGCAGGGTCGATGGGGAGCGCGACGTCTTAAGGAAGAAAAGCTTCACCTCGTTTGAGGAAAGGACACTCTAAGAATGTCAAAGAATGTAAAAGACCTACTCACTGCAACTGCATATGACAACAACGGCGACAAGGTTGGAGACGTTAACGAAGTCTTCGTTGATGATGACTCCGGACAGCCAACCTTCGTTGATGTTAATCACGGACTATTTGGCATGGGCAATTCGATGGTTCCGCTGCGTGGACACTCCGTCGAAGGTAACAATCTGAACCTGGCTTTCTCCAAGGACAAGATTAAAGACGCCCCCGAATTTGACGCAGATAAGCCTCTGACTCCAGAGGAACAAACCGAAATTTATGAACACTACGGCATCTCCGATGCCTCGCACGTCGAGGGCTACACTGGTGGTGAACGCCCAGACCAGCAAGCACGCGACAACGATCAGGCTCGCACCCCTGACGCCACCACCGATGCCGGTACTCGTGATGCCACGGACAATCGTGCAGCTGCTGGCGCAGGCGCCGCCGGAGCTGGCGTTGCCGGAGCAGGAGTTGCGGGCGCAGGCGCAGCCGGTGCGGGCACCGCAGGGGCTCGCGATGACCGTGATATCCGCGACGACCGCGATGTCCGCCGCGAGTCCCAGGTAACTGAGGCTCGTCACGCTGATACCACTGCAGATGATGCTCGAACCACGGCGGCAGACGATGCTCGAACGGCCGGAGCAACTGGTGGTGCGGGAACGACCAATACCAATAATGACAACACTCTTGTCCGCAATGAGGAACACCTCAACGTGGGCACGGAGCGTGTTCAAACTGGTGAGGCGCGCCTGCGCAAATACGTCGTCACGGATACAGAGACGGTGGAAGTTCCTGTCTCTCGTGAAGAAGTGCGCGTGGAGCGTCAGCCCATCTCGGCAGAGGATGCAGAGGCACAAGCTAAGTCTGGTGGCCTTGAGAGCGAGGACGGCACCACGGGCGAAGCTTCGGTGACCTTGCACGAAGAGCGCCCAGTGGTTGATAAAGAAACCGTTCCGGTAGAAAAGGTTAACCTCAGCACTGAAAAGGTCTCTGATACCGAGCGCGTCACTGAAGACGTTCGCAAGGAGCAAATTGAAGCCGATGGTGTCGAAGGCTTTAACGATAAGAAGTAGACGTTAAGTGCGGAAGTACACGTACTTCTTAGCCTTGCGCAAAGTGCCCCATGATTTATGGGGCACTTTTGCATGCGCTATGCATCTGGGCACTAAAAGCGGGGGATTGCCACGTTCCTCAGCAATACGTGGCATCAAAAAGTGGCTCGCACCCACCGGATAGGCAGGGCGCGAGCCACGAGGAGACGTGCAGTCTACGTACTTACTTAGGAATTGACGTTGACTTTGGAGTCTTCCTGCGCAGGTGCGACAGCGGCTTCGATTCCTTTACCAGCGGCATCCCAGGTGCCTTGGTCCAAGATATTGGAGCGCTTGGCCACGATGGTGGCAGCAAGAGACTGACCGGTGACGTTGACTGCGGTGCGGCCCATATCGATGATGGGTTCCACAGCCAGCAGCAGACCCACGCCGGCGAGCGGCAGACCCAGGGTAGACAAGGTCAAGGTCAGCATGACCGTTGCGCCGGTGGTGCCAGCGGTTGCGGCGGAGCCAATGACGGAGACAAAGATGATGAGCAGGTAGTGCGTTAGAGTCAGGTCAATATCGTAGAATTGCGCGACGAAAATAGCGGCGATCGCAGGGTAGACCGAGGCGCAGCCGTCCATCTTGGTGGTAGCACCCAGCGGGATAGCAAAGGATGCATACTCACTAGGAACGCCCATGGAGCGTTCCGTAACGCGCTGGGTAACGGGCATAACCCCCATTGACGAGCGGGTGACAAAACCGAGGGAGAACACCGGCCAGACGCGCTTGTAAAATTCGATGGTGTTAATTCCGTTGAACTTCAATACCGCTGGGTAGACGACGCCGAGCACGAGCGCGAGGCCGACATAAATGGCAAGGACAAATTTGCCTAAGGAACCAAGGGCGTCCCAGCCGTAAGTCGATACGGCCTTACCGATTAGCGCCGCGGTGCCGATGGGGGCTAGGCGAATGATCCACCACAAGATGACCTGGATGACCTTGAGGAAAGATTCGGTAAAGCGCAAGAATGGGTCTGCGGCTTCGCCGGCTTTCACGGCAGCAATGCCGATGGCCAGGGAAATAACGAGCAACTGCAAGGCAGCAAAAGACAGCGAAACGCCATCATCGCTTGTCGATGCAGACAGGCCGATGAAATTCTCCGGCACGATGGATTGGATAAATGCGGTCCACGAACCAACCTTCGAAGGATCGGCGGCTGATGCGGGGTCCACGGTGGAGTTCACGCCGGGGCGCATCACGAGTGCGACGAAGATACCGACCAACACGGAGAAGAAGGCGGTAATGGCGAACCACACCAAGGTAGATACTGCCAAAGCCGCAGCGTTCGCGACCTTGCGGAGGTTAGCTACGGAAGTGACAACAGCTGCGAAGATCAGCGGCGGAACCATAACGCGCAGCAGCTGCACGTAGGCATTGCCCACTCCACTGAGCAAGTCGGACAGCCACTGCAAGTTCATGCCCGAGGCGATAAAGCCTAAAATCAACCCGATAATGAGGCCGGCAATAACCTGCGCGCCAAAGCCTGTGGCCCACTGGGGTAGCCCGAAGCGTTTGTTTTTAGTTTGTCCCGAGCGGGTTGCCGTATCAGACATGCTCAGTACCTTTCTAAATATTTATAGACCGTCCAGTTTGAAAGTACTAGACAGACTGGTTTATTTGACCGATTCACTTTAACTTTAAATTCATCGGAATACAAGGCGCTGTGTTCAGCAGAACAATCTGGCGGCGGCAATGAAAAAGCCACCGCGATGATCGCGGTGGCAGCAGTAGTAATAACCTGTTGAAATCGAAGGTTATTCCCAGGTCTTGAAATGACGGCTAGAAGGTGCCGTTGAAGCTCTTACCGGTGTCGGTCACAGTCGCTTGACGGGAATCTACCTTTTGGTCGTTGTACTCGGAAGTATCACCTTTAAGGCGAGAAGTTTGGGTGACCTCGATGTAGTTGTGAAGGCGACCTTCTTTGGTGAGTCCATCGCCAAAGTCCAGGTTGGCCACGCGTGCTTTATCACCCGCGTTGATCGGATTAGACAGCGTTACTTCAAAGGAGCGAGTGGAGGTCTTTTCATCAAAACCTAAGTCGCGAATATGCGCGCCTTTGGACGAGCGTGGGGTGATCAAACGATCGACACCTTAAGGTCCACGATCCGTTTTGACATCGACGCGGTATTGGATGGCCGGAAATTCGCCGTAGTAGCGTTCAGAACCGACATTTTCGACGCGAAGCGCAACGGTTCCGGCAGCGCCAGAGACTTTGGCACCGGAGACGGTGAAATACGGCTTGAGGTCGAGCTTATGGTCTTCGGTCTTTCCCTCTTCGAGAGACTTTTCGACCTCTTTATCTTCCGCAACCTCGCGGTTTCCTTCGGCGGTCGAGACAGCGTCCTCGGCCGCAGGAACCTCGTTTTCCGAGTTGATTTCCGCGTCCGCCTCAAGATCTTTGTCTTCTTGCTCTACGACAGGAGTAGTACCTTGTGCATTGTCGTTGGGTGCCCAGGAGTCTGCAATATTGTCATAAAGTTTGACCCGCACTTCATTTTTCATCGGTTGCAGTGCAGACCAGAACGTCGGGGTAGACCACGTGCCGTTGGGCTTGCAATACTGCTGAGTGCCGGTCATGTTCAATACGCGGAAGCCATAGGTTGCTTCACCGGTGTGGTTTGGTGGCACATCATAAGGTCCGATAGTCTGACCAGCATCCCAGGTCAAAGAATAGGACGCGGAGCCACCGATCTTCTGGGCGATGCTGTGAGAGATACCTACAGAACCGCCGTCTTTGGACAGTCCGCCATTCATCGATGTGGTGGAGGTTCGGTCGCCCTCCACGCTCAAAGTGATGGTCTGGGACTTGGACAGATCCTGGGTCAGTGGGATGTCGTGTTCGGTTTGGTTGGTGGTGGAGATGGTTCCCACCGGCAAGAACTTATCGGTTACCTTGTAGACCACCGTGCGGTGATCTTCCCACGGGTTACAAATCGGGCGCGGGTTGAGCACATTCGATTTCTGGTGGTCAGATTTATGGCTGGTGTGAATGATTGGCAACGTGGGATTGAGCGCCGGAGTCTCAGGGTAAGACTCGGTGTGGGTTGCAGCGACAGCTACTGGCGCAAGGGTGGTAGCTCCAGTAGCAGTGATGCCAGCGACGACGCCGGCGGCAACAAGTCCAGCTAAGCGGTGAGCAAGACGCATGTTTTTACTTTCTGGTTGAGTGAGAAAACAAGAATGTCAGCGCCACAGATGTGGTGTGGTCTCGACATAAAAAATGCTATTTCCCGAAGGACGCGGCAAAAACTATTTTGAATATAAATATTTGCGTACCGAAATACGTGGAAGGTGTTGACAGAAAAGTTAGCTGCTTTCGAATTGCCAGGTGAGCAAGATTTTCTCAAAGCGATTTGCGCGCATTGCTTGACCGGGTGTGCTGGTACGACGTGCCGAATTTTTGCCTAATTCAGGTGTGTACGAAAGTGCCTTTTACACACCTGTGGTGTGCTTGTGCCCAACTTCGGTGCAGTGGTAGATCTGCTGGACAGCGGCACCTGCGATTCTTTGGCAGTATGGAAAAGTATGGAACTTGAAGTACTGAATGCAGAAGAAGTTGAACGCGTCTTAGTCGTGGTTGCCCACCCGGATGATGCCGAATACGGCCTTTCCGTGGCGGTTAACAACTTCACTGCGGCAGGCAAAGAAGTTGGATATTTACTTCTGACTGCGGGTGAAGCCGGCATTCGCGACATGGAGCCAGAGAAGACAAAGGCCTTGCGAGAAAAAGAGCAGCGCGCAGCTTGTGATGAGGTTGGTGTCGAGCACCTGACCATCTTGGACTTTCCGGATGGCGAAATGGAATACGGCCTGGATGTGCGCAAGGCTATTGCCAAAGAAATTCGCGAATTTAAGCCAGATACCGTAGCGGTTATTAACTTCGAGTTTTGGGCTGCGTGGGGGATTAACCATATCGATCACCGTGTGACTGGCGAAGTGACAATTGATGCCATTCGGGATGCGGATAATCCGTGGACTCACCGTGATCTCACCGAAGAACCGTGGAAGGCTCAGCGTTTGCTGATTTCCGGTAGTTCAGAACCAAGTCACCGCTTGCCAGTTACTGACGCTGATGTCCAAGCCGGAGTGCGCTCCCTTGAACATCACAAGGTCTACCTAGAAGCGCTACCGGATCACCCCAAGCCAGCGGATTTCATTCCTGCGATGATTACCCATGAAGGTGACGAGCAGTATCTGAGCCTGCGAGTTGTCAATATGTAACACCTCTACACATTCAGCGTCGCTGTTCGTAGCGGAGCGAAATGTCAAGAGATTTCGCCTGGAAATAGGGGCACACGATTTGGGCGGCTGGTGCCAAATAGGGTGTCAAAAGTACTTTCATCAGGTAACTTTAGTGTCATGTCGAAGTTAAGTCCGCTCAATTGGCCAGTTGTGCGCCAGATGCAGCGCGGCGACTTGTTTGGCAGGGACAAATCGACCCAGTCATCCAAATCACGTGAGCTGCACGGACGCACTGTCGAGGCCGACAAGGTCGTCCAATCGGTCTGTCCTTATTGCGCTGTGGGTTGCTCACAGCGCGTTTATGTTAAAGACGACCGTGTCGTTCATATTGAAGGTGACCCAGATTCACCTGTTTCTCGTGGTCGCCTGTGCCCCAAGGGTGCAGCGTCGGAGCAGCTCGTAAACTCCGCGACGCGTTTGACCAAGCTCAAATACCGCGCTCCCTACGCTACTGAGTGGGAAGACATCGATATCGAAACCGCGATGGATATGATCGCGGATCGTTTTATCGAGTCTCGCCGCAATCAGTGGCAAGACCAAGATGATGAAGGCCGCGTCCTCAACCGCACCATGGGTGTGGCTGGCCTGGGCGGCGCAACCTTGGATAACGAGGAAAACTACATCATTAAAAAGCTGTTTACGGCAGCTGGCGCGGTGCAGGTCGAAAACCAAGCTCGTATATGACACTCCGCCACGGTTCCCAGTTTGGGATCCTCGTTTGGCCGCGGTGGCGCAACCCAACCACTGCAGGATATGGCGAATGCTGATTGCATTCTCATTCAGGGTTCAAATATGGCCGAATGCCACCCCGTGGGTTTCCAGTGGGTAGCTGAAGCCAAAAAGCGTGGTGCTCGTGTTATTCACGTCGATCCTCGCTACACACGTACTTCCGCATTTGCGAACCGTCACATCGCTATTCGCGGTGGCACTGACGTAGTTCTGCTGGGTGCATTGATTAAGTACATGATCGACAATGATTTGTACTTCCACGACTACGTGGTCAATTACACCAATGCTTCGTCGATCATTTCGCCGGACTTCCTCGATACGGAAGACTTGGACGGCCTATTTTCTGGTTACAACCCAGAGACCGGAAAGTATGTCACCGATTCCTGGCAGTACGTAGAAAAGCCGGAGGGTTCCTCGTGGAATGTGGAACGCGATGAAACTTTGCAAGACTCGAATACGGTCTTTCAGATTCTTAAGCGCCACTACTCGCGGTACACCCCGGAAATTGTGGAAGAAACCTGTGGCATTTCACAGGAGGATTTCCATTATCTAGCCGAATCGATTGCGCAGAACTCCAACCCTGAGCGGACTACGGTTTTTGCCTATGCTCTGGGCTTTACCCAGCACACCCTGGGTGCACAGTTCATTCGCACCGCTGCCATTTTGCAGCTGCTGATGGGCAATGTGGGTCGTCCAGGTTCAGGCATCATGGCTTTGCGCGGTCACGCCTCTATTCAGGGCTCGACCGATATCCCGACGCTATTTAACAATCTGCCGGGTTATCTACCGATGCCACATGCGGATCACACCACCTGGAATGACTTCTTGGATGCCACCGCCAAGGCAGACCAGAAGGGCTTCTGGGGCTTGCGTGAGAATTACGCGGTTTCTTTGATGAAGTCCTACTGGGGCGATAACGCCACTAAGGAAAACGACTGGGGCTGGAACTACATGCCGCGCATCAACGGTGCGCACTCAACATATGAGACATTGATGGGCATGCTCGATGGCATCGTCGAAGGCTTCTTGGTCTTCGGCCAAAACCCTGCCGTCGCGCAGTCCAATGGTGGTATGCAGCGTCGCGGCCTGGCTTCCCTCAAGTGGTTGGTTGTCCGCGACTTCCAAGAAACCGAGACGGCTTCGTTTTGGTACGACTCGCCAGAGATTAAGACTGGAGAGCTCAAGACTGAAGAAATTGGTACAGAGGTCTTCCTTTTGCCTGCGGCAACGCACGTAGAAAAGGCTGGTACCTTTACGCAGACACAGCGCATGCTGCAGTGGCGTTTCCAGGCGACCAATCCGCCAGGAGATTCCAGGTCTGATCTCTGGTTCTTCTACCAGCTGGGCAAGCGTATCCGTGAAAAGCTGGCTGGCTCAACTGATCCGATGGATGCGCCAATGTTGGCTATCGATTGGGATTATGAGGAAGTCGGTCACGGTGAGCCGGATCCAGAAGACGTGCTGCGTGAAATCAATGGCTACTACTTGGATGGCCCGAAGAAGGGTCAATTGCTGCCTAGCTATACCGAGATGGCAACTGATGGCAGTACCTCAGGTGGTTGCTGGATTTACACCGGTGTCTTCAAGGACAACGTAAACCAGGCGGCTCGCAAGGTATCTGGCTCCTCCCAAAATGAGGTTGCACTCGAGTGGGGCTGGGCGTGGCCTTCCAACCGTCGTATCTTGTACAACCGTGCTTCGGCAGCTCCCGATGGAACGCCGTGGTCGGAACGTAAAAAGTACATCTGGTGGGATGCAGAAGCGGGCCGCTGGACAGGTGATGACGTGCCGGACTTCCCGGCCACTCTTGACCCGTCTCATCGTGCGCCGATTGATGCTACGGGGCCTGATGCTCTTGATGGCACCGATGCGTTTATCATGCAGGCGGATGGCCGAGGCTGGTTGTTTGCACCCAAAGGACTTTCTGATGGCCCATTGCCGACGCACTACGAGCCACATGAGTCGCCGGCGCGCAATATTTTGTATAGCCAGCAGCAATCACCGACGCGTATGACCATCAAACGTCCCGATAACCTGTCTCGGCCAATGGCTGGGGAGCCGGGCTCTGATGTGTATCCAGTGGTGTTTTCTACGTACCGGTTGACGGAGATGTACACCTCGGGTTCGATGAGTCGTCGTTTGCCGTACCTTGCGGAACTGCAGCCCGACCTGTTCGTTGAGGTTGACCCTGTGCTCGCTGAAAAGCGAGGACTGGAAAATGGCGGCTGGGCAACGATCATTTCGCCACGTGGTGTAATTGAAGCACGTGCCTTGGTCACCGAACGTATGGAACCTATGACGATCAATGGGGAAGATTTCCACCAGATCGGTCTGCCATTCCACTACGGTCAGTCCAGCTCGTCACCGGTCACTGGTGACGGCGCGAATGACCTGCTTGGTTTGACCTTGGAGCCCAATGTATTTATCCAAAACTCCAAGGTGGGCGCCTGCGAGATTAAGGCGGGACGTCGTCCACGCGGCAAGGCTCGCGTGGCGTTGGTGAAGGAATACCAAAAGCGCGCAGGTCTGACGCTGGATTCCGGCAACGAACTTATCGATACCGATAAGCAGGATGGCGAGACGGTAGTGAATTCGGAACAGGCACCTGGTGTGGCTTTCAAACCTGATCAGGAAACTGAACTACGCAGAAACCTTGATGGAGAAACGGCTCCCCAGGGTGGGCAAGAAGGTGCCAATGATGGTTCTGCACACAATGGCTCAGCGACCGGGGATGTTCCCGACTCTGAGTCAGATGAAGCTGAAGGAGGCGAAGAATAATGACGGCGTCGACAAACCAGCTGACTGAAAGTTCGCATGGGCACGGCTACGACAAATATCAACGCATGGCCTTTTTTACTGACACCTCAGTGTGCATCGGCTGTAAAGCCTGTGAGGTTGCCTGTAAGGAATGGAACCGCAACCCTGTTGAGGGCTATAACCTGACGGGTAATTCCTATGACAACACTGGGTCCCTGGGCGCAAACACGTGGCGGCACGTGGCGTTTATTGAGCAAGATAATGAGCGTATTACCAAAGCCCGTGAGGAAGGCGCCAAGCTGGTCTCGCTGGGCATGCCCAAAATCGGTAAGGAGGAAGACACTCCCGCGGCGGTAGACACCACTCCGCCAGACACGGATACTTTCCGGTGGCTGATGTCGTCCGATGTGTGCAAGCACTGCACCAATGCCGGATGTTTGGATGTGTGCCCAACGGGTGCGTTGTTCCGCACTGAGTTCGGCACCGTCGTGGTCCAAGATGATGTGTGCAATGGCTGCGGTACGTGCGTAGCTGGTTGTCCATTTGGTGTTATTGAACGCCGCGAGGACGGCGGTGTCTCCTTGAAAGCCAATCACGTGGAAGCACAAGAAGTACCGGATCATGCTGGTATTAACGTGTTTAAGAAGCTCCAACAGCTGCGTCCTCAAGGGCCTGACCACGTTCCAGGCGAAACCATGCCGATTAAGAATCTTGGCGTGGCTCAAAAATGCACCATGTGCTACGACCGTTTGAAGATGGGGGAGGAACCAGCGTGTTCCAAGGCTTGTCCTACTGACTCTATCCAGTTCGGTACTTATGAATCCATGCTCGCTGCAGCGCAAAAGCGCGTGGCTGAGCTTCATGCCCAAGGCCAGACCGAGGCGCGTCTATACGGTGCCAATGATGAAGATGGCGTGGGCGGAACCGGATCCATCTTCCTCTTGCTGGATTCGCCTGAGGTCTACGGTCTTCCACCAGATCCTCGCGTGCCGACCGCCGACTTGCCAGCGATGGCAAAGACCTTAGCTAAGGCAGTTGGAACGATGGGTGTTGCCGTGGCGGCTGCATTTGTCATGGGCAAAGGAGGGAAGAAGTAAATGGCCGAGTTTGACGAATATCGCCCACCGGGATCGGAACGTCGTTATCGTGGCGGAAAGAAAAAGGGTAAAGGCCCACGGAAGAAGCGGGGTGCAGGAGCTCAGGATGGTTCGCGCGAAGAGCGCATGGCCATGGACTTTGAGTTCTCCAGCTACTATGGCCAACCGGTAGTTAAAGCTCCGCCATGGGAGTGGCCTATTGGTGCGTACTTCTGGCTCGGAGGCATTGGAGGCGGGTCTGCGTTGCTCGCCGCAGGAGCCCAAGCAACGAAGAACAAGCCCTTGATGCGTGCAACCCGGGTGACTTCCTTTGCTGCAGCGGCGGCTGGTGCTGGTTTCCTCGTTTTGGACTTAGGCCGTCCAGAGCGCTTTTATAACATGTTCCGCGTGTTCAAGGTTTCATCCCCGATGAGCTTAGGCTCATGGCTGCTGGGTGGGTTCTCTGTCTCCGCTGCGGTTCCGGCTGCTGCGGAAGTGGCTGAGCTGGCTAAAGATGTTGTGCCGTTGCCGAATGTGGTTCACCGTATTTTGCATACGGCAGCTGGCCCAGCGGGTATTGTTTCTGCTGTCTTAGGTGGGCCGTTGGCTGGATATACGGCGGTGCTGTTATCGGATACGTCTAACCCGACGTGGAACGGTGCACAAAAACATTTGCCCTATGTTTTCGTAGCGTCGGCATCGTTGGCTGCTGGTGGTACAGCGATGATCACGACTCCGGTTGAGAATGCTGCTCCCGCGCGTGCTTTAGCCATGGCGGGGGTTGTAGGAGATCTCGCCATGGTGCGCACCATGGAAGACAATATGGAGCCAGAACACGTCAAGCACCTTCAGCAAGGTAAACCCGGCAAGCTCATGAAGGCGTCGGAGTATCTCGCTATCGCAGGTGGCGTGGGAACCGCGCTGGCATCAGTGACTAAATCACGTGCCTTATCGATTATTTCTGGAGCATCTCTTGCCGCCGCATCCTTATGCACGCGGTTGGGTGTCTTAGAAGGCGGGCTTGAGTCTGCGAAGGATCCGGAGGCGACCATTGGCCCGCAAAAGCGACGTGCAGAAGCACGGCTTCGGGAATCTGGACAAGACCACACGATTATTACCACCGGTTAGTCTCGCGTAAGAAGGATAAGACACCAGCGCCCGCCCAAACTCTTAGACAGTGGGGCGGGCGCTGGCTTGCTTTGATGAGCTCTGCGCGACGGTGCGTGGATTACTTGATCGTGATGTAGGCACCGGAATTATCAGGTCGGGCCACCGTGCGGCCAATGACTGGGTATCCCGGAACCTCGCCGACTACCAACAGACCACCTGAGGTTTGAGCATCAGCGAGAAAGACTAAGTCTTCTTCAGTCAAGGAAGAATTTTCCACATTCAGATGCTCACGTACCCAATCGAGGTTGCGTCGGGAGCCACCGGGAACAAAGCCTTCATACAGTGCTTCTTTCGCGCCGGAGATTTCTGGGACATCCGCGAAGTTGATCTCGGCGTTGATATTCGACGCGCGGCACATCTTGTAGAGGTGACCGAGCAAGCCAAAGCCTGTGATGTCGGTGGCTGCTTTGTGCCCGGCTGCCACAGCGGCCTGGGAAGCGTCGCGGTTGAGAGTGGTCATTGATTCCACGGCTTCCGCCGAGACTTCACCGGTGGCCTTGTGCTTATTGTTAAAGATTCCGACGCCGATCCCCTTGGTCAGGGTCAATGGCAGACCTGGCTCTGCGGTGTCATTGCGCATGAGCTTGGCGGGGTCAGCGGTACCGGTGACGGACATGCCATAAATTGGTTCTGGAGCGGTGATGGAGTGTCCACCAGTGACAGAAATTCCTGCTTCATTGCACACGTCCATGCCACCGCGTAGGACCTCACGCAGGACGTCGAGGCCGAGAAGATCGACCGGCCAGCCTACGAGGTTAATCGCGGTAATTGGAGTGCCACCCATTGCGTATACATCGGAGATGGCATTCGCAGCGGCTACCCGTCCCCAGTCGTAGGGGTCATCTAACATCGGCGTGAAAAAGTCCGCCGTGGAAATGACAGCCGTATCACCATTGATGCGAATGGCGGAGGCATCATCGCCATCTTCTAAACCGACAATGACATTTGGGTCGTCGTTGCCCGAGAGACCAGAAAGTGCGGATTCAAGCTGACCTGCGGGAATCTTGCATGCGCAACCGCCGCCAGCCGCGAAAGAGGTAAGTTTTGGTGTCATAATCCCCAACCTACTACCTTTAATCAGTGGAGGCGTACGTGTCCTGGTGGGCGCCCCGGTCTTCAAAACCGGTGAGGCCAAGTAGCTTGGTCTGGCAGGTTCGATTCCTGTCCGTCTCCGCCACGTGCACAAAGGAGTTTTGATGACTGACCCGCGGCGCCTGATTCCTCGCGCTGATGAAATTTTATCGTCGCCGGCAGTAGAAAATGCCCGCAGCTATCTTGCAGAGCACGTGATCCGCGCGCGCATCAACCAGATTCTTAGCGCAGCTCGCTCCGGGGAGATTGCACCGCAGTCCGTTATGACCGAGGTAGAAACAGCGCTGCAAGATACCACCCCGTTCTCACTGCGACCCGTGTTGAATGCGACTGGTGTTATCGTCCATACCAATGTTGGACGCGCCCCTTTGCCGCCGGCAGCAATTGATGCCTTGGTTGCTGCTGCTGGCTACACAGATGTTGAGCTAGATCTTGATACTGGATTGCGTTCGAAAAACCGTGGCCGGGCAGCGATTGAAGCCTTATTAGCTGCATGCCCAGGTGCCGAAGATGCACTGGTAGTCAACAACGGGGCAGCGGCTTTGCTGCTGGCGACGGCGGCGCTCGCACCAGAGCAAGAAGTCATTATCTCGCGCGGCGAGCTGATTGAAATTGGGGCAGGCTTTCGCTTGCCTGAACTCATTGAATCAACCTCGGTGCGGCTGCGGGAAATTGGTGCGACTAATCGCACGCACCTGGCAGATTATGACAACGCCATCACGGAGAAAACTGGTGCCATCTTGAAAGTGCATCCGTCGAATTTTCGGATTGATGGTTTTACCTCGTCGGTAGGCATTGGGCCGCTTCGCCAGTTGGCGGATCAGAAGGGGATTTCGCTCATTGTGGATCTTGGCTCTGGACTTCTGCAGTCTGATCACACCCTTCCAGAGGAGCCCGACTTACAAGCACAACTGGCAGCAGGGGCAGATATTGTCATTGCGTCCGGTGATAAGTTACTGGGCGGGCCGCAAGCCGGGATCTTATTGGGCACAAAAGAAGCAATTGCCAAGGTAAAAAAGCATCCGTTGGCGCGGGCAGTGCGCATCGATAAGCTGCGATTAAACGCACTGGAAGCAAGCGTCAATACCCCGAGCAATGCTGTTCAAACTGCTTTGCACCTGGAACCGACAGCCTATTTAGCACGCACTGAAAAAGTAGCGCAGGCTGTGGGCGGCGCCGTTATCAACCACCAAGGACGCGTGGGCGGGGGAGGTGCTCCGGAATATCCTTTGCAAGGTTATGCCGTGGCCGTTGAAGAGTCTCTTGCGCCGCATTTGCGCACTGGCCAACCTGCCGTTTTGCCCCGGGTACATCAAGGGCAGTGCCTGATTGATTTGCGGTGTATCCCCACAGAAGATGATGCCACCGTAATTGCCGCGATTCGTGCAGCACAACAAAAGGAAAAATAAATGTATGTGATTGCAACGGCCGGCCATGTGGATCACGGCAAATCTACTCTGGTCAATGCGTTAACGACCATGGACCCGGACCGCTGGCAGGAAGAAAAGCGGCGCGGTCTCACCATTGACCTCGGGTTCGCGTGGACGACTTTAGAATCCGGCGCCAATGTGGCTTTCGTGGATGTGCCCGGTCATGAACGGTTTATCACTAATACTTTGGCAGGTCTTGGACCGGTACCTGCGGTCTTGTTGGTTATTGCCGCCGATGAGGGCTGGCAGGAACAGACCTCTGAACACCTCGAAGCCATTGATGCCCTAGGCATTAGCCGGGGAATCATTGTGCTCACCCGCATGGACAATGGCCAGCGCATTACCGAAGCCACAGTGCGTGACAAACTTGCCGGGACATCGCTGGTGGATGCAGAAATCCATGCTGTGTCCGCGCGAACAGGCGACGGCATGGACAGGCTGCGCCGCGCGATTGAGAACTTACTTCCTGATAACGATGAACTGGCAGCAGCTGCGCAACAACCCGTGCGAATGTGGATTGACAGGGCGTTTTCCGTCAAAGGTGCCGGAACGGTAGTAACCGGGACTTGGGCTGCGGGTCAGCTCAAAGTCGGGGATAGCTTACGTCTGCTTAGCGCCAGCGGCGTGCATGAAGTCAGCGTGCGCGGGCTGCATAGCGAAAACAATGCCGTTGAACATGCTGAGCCCGTTATGCGTTTAGCTATTAACCTGCGCGGTGTGGATGCTGATGCCATCTCTCGTGGGGATGTTCTGACATCTGCAGTGAGCAGTTGGTGGCAGCCCGAAGTCATCGATGTGCGGCGGCGGACCGGCCCTGCACTGGATACCGTTCCGAAAGAACTGAATATCCACGTGGGCACGGCCACTGTCCCAGTGCATGTGCGGCCTTTAGGGGCAGAACACGCTCGATTAACCTTGCAGGCCACCCTGCCGCTGCGGATCAGCGACCGTTTGGCGCTGCGCGGCTCGGGACTGGATACTCTTTCTGGCGTTGAAGTTATTGATATGGATCCGCCTTGGGTACGGCGTCGTGGGGCACCAGCGCAACGCGCGGAAGAATTACAAAACCTTAATCCCCGCGACGCATCGTCGTATCTCGCCCGTAAAAGCGCGGTGCCGAAAGACACCTTGGCTGCAGCGGGATTCGACGTGGCCACCAAGCCGTCATCTGTAATCGAGTTTCGCTCCTGGTGGGTCAATGCTCAAGCTATTGCGCAGTGGACCGCGCAATTACGAGAAATCTTTGATGCGTACATGTCGAAGAACCCTTTGGCTGAAGGTCTGCCATTGGCTACTGCGTTATCGACGCTTGCTTTACCAGATGACAGCCTGTTGGCCATTGCCGTTGCGGGTGCACGTTTGACCCGAAAGGGTGCCATGATCCATGACCCTGGGGCCGCGCCGCGGGATCTTGGTCCGGCAGAAATAGCGGTAGCCAAGCTGGAGGCACAGCTCGCGCAAGAGCCTTTTGTAGCTCCCGATGCACATACGTTGCAAAGACTAGGCCTTGGCACTAGTGAGCTGGCCGCAGCAGAGCGCGCCGGGCGCCTGTTGCGCATCGATGGCATTGTGCTGCTTCCCAGCGCGCCAAAGCAAGCAGCTAAAATCCTGGCGCAATTGCCGGGCGAATTTACCCTGTCAGAAGCACGCAAGGCGCTAGCAACTACCCGTCGTGTTGCCGTGCCGCTGTTGGAATATATGGACGCACACGGCCTTACAAAGCGCCCCAGCGATAGCACGCGGGTTGTGGCTTAGGTTTCTTTCCCGTCATCGCCAGCTTCGTCTGCATCGTCTGCGTCAGTAGCAGGGTCTTTGTGAAACAGTGCCTGGAACGCTTCGGTCGCGGGCTGGTTATCAAAGTCAGGCCGGACGAAAAAGCGTGCTGATTCCGGTTTGGTCGCATGTGGTGGATCGACAAACTCTTCGGGATCGAAATTCAACAGCTCATCGGCAGCTTCGCCGCCCAGAGCAAGGGGCGAAGGAATAAGCGGGGTATTGATGCCAAACGAAAGTGGCGGGACATTCGGGGCAAAAAGCTGTTGGGGATCCGCCGGTAAATCTACTGCCACCATGCCAGAGGCAATATAGGCACGCGCCGCAATGGGCGCTTGCGCCAAAAGCTGTGCGAGTAGCTCATAGTCTGCTGCTGGCCCGAGCAGACCGAAGACAGAATCATCGACCGTGATGACGATATCGTCGCCGATGTGGTGAAATTCCACGAAGACACTAGCAGTGCCCATCGCTTCAATCTGGGACTGCTGGACATCAGATGTCATCGAGGTATCCACCGCCGCTGGAACCCCACCTGCCAATAGCACGGTGCCTTCTGGCTGGTTGTTGTGCGCGATATGCCACGGTGCCAACCCGAGGTTGACCGCGACGTCATCCAAATCGACTTCCGCCGTTGTTGATGCCGTCATGCCAGCGGCGCGAAGCAGTTCCAGATCTGGAAATTCTGCTGTTTCTTCAGCAGATAGCCACCCGAGTGTGCCGAAGAGGCTGCGAATGCGCCATCCACCGGTGCGATTATCCGCCTCCAACGTTACCGGCACCTGCGTCTGCGCTGGTATCGACAGCGTTGTAGAGAGGCACACAAAGTCCAACACCGCGAGGTGTTCGACCCCAAGGTGGTGTGCGGGCAAGGGATAATCTGGCATGAGATCGATATTAGGCCAGAGGTAGTGAAGCGCGTCAACAGCGCGACCGATATTATGACGCCTATGTACGAGGTTTCCACCATTTTGTTCGCCTTTGGCCTGACCATCCTGGCGGGTTTATCCACTGCTATCGGTGGCGCCATCGCAGTAGGCAGGCGCAATCCCGGGCCGGGGTTCTTAGCCGCCTCCCTGGGGCTGTCCGCAGGCGTCATGCTCTATGTCTCTTTTATGGAAATCCTTCCCGAAGGCACCAATGAATTAGTCGAGGCCTTCGGTTCCACACAAGCGGGGCATTGGGCTGCCGTCGGGGCGTTTTTCGCCGGCATTGCCATCATCGGCATCATCGACCGGCTCGTACCCGAATCCATCAACCCGCATGAGCCAGGCACGGTCGCGCAGGCAGAGCGTAAAAACCGGTTGATGAAAACCGGGGTATTTACCGCTGGTGCCTTAGCCATCCACAACTTTCCAGAAGGCTTTGCCACATTCCTGGCCGGCTTGGAAGATATGACCATTGCTATTCCCGTGGCCGTCGCGATTGCGATTCACAATATCCCTGAGGGTATTGCGGTGGCAGTGCCGCTGCGCGCAGCCACGATGTCCCGCCCCAAAGCCTTTTGGTGGGCTACAGCCTCCGGTTTGGCAGAACCACTCGGCGCGTTGGTCGGTTTCCTCGTTCTCATGCCGTTTATGGGACCGGCCACGATGGGCATTTGCTTTGCGATGATCGCCGGCATCATGGTCTACATCAGCTTGGATGAGCTTCTGCCAGCAGCAGTAGAAACCGGAAAGCACCACCACGCTATTTATGGCCTCATTGCCGGAATGGCAATCATGGCAGTGTCGTTGTTGCTGTTTCTTTAAGCCGAAGGCTCCCGGTCCTCAGCGCGATCTGGGGTGAGCTTGTCCACCGCCGCGATGATACCGACGATGATGGTGCCGATAAGGAAACCAAAGATCATCGAGGCGATGGTGTCGACTATCCAGGTAAGAAAACCTGCGGGTACCGCCGCGGTCAGGCCGTGGATAATGTCAGCCGGCTCAGTGATATCGAAATCCGCCAGACCGGAGATAATAATATGGCCACCGACCCACAACATGGCAGCCGTGCCCAACACACCAATGATGTTGAGAACATGCGGCATGCCCTGGACTAATGCTTTGCCCACCGCGGATTTGCCGTCGCGGCGTCGGAGCATCGATAGTCCGATATCGTCCATCTTGACTAGTAGGCCGACCGCGCCATAGACGGTGATCGTAATTAGCAGCGCCACGGCGATGAGCGCACCGAGTCTTAACCAAAAGGTCTGATCGATTAAGGAATTGAGCGAGATGACCATAATCTCAGCGGACAAAATCAGGTCGGTGGTGATGGCGGATTTGACCAAGCGATCTTCTGCATCTTTGCCGCGATCCACCGAGGGCTGCTCATCATGTTCTTTCGAGGACAAGAGCTTGTGGAAGATTTTGTGTGCGCCTTCGTAACACAAATAGGCGCCACCGCACATCAATATGGGACCCAGCGCCCACGGTGCCAACCACGACAGCAGTAGCGCGATGGGCAAGATGATGACGAGCTTATTGACTAAGGAACCTTTGGTGATGCGCCAAATCATGGGCAATTCACGTTTGGGGTCCACGCCTTGGACATATTGTGGGGTTACTGCTGCATCATCAATAACCACGCCCGCGGCTTTCACGGAGGTTTTACCAGCGAGCGCCGCCACGTCATCAACAGAAGACGCAGCGGAGCGCGCGATCAGCGCGACATCGTCTAACAGGGCAAGTAATCCACCCGCCATGGGGTACCTCCAAAAATAAGGTCCAGAGTTTAGCTCTGGCTTTAGTCTTGGAAAAAGTCTAGCGCGCGCAGGGGACACGCACCGGGTAACAGTGCCGGAAATTAGTGAGCGACTAGCCCACGGGCGTTAGTTCGACTTCCTCGGCCCAGGTCAATTCCATACCGAGAGCCTTGAGCCATTTCATCGCATCATCGCCGTAGCGGGTAATTCCTTCCACCGCAACGAGCGTGGAGTCAATGGCCTTCTCGGCTTCCTCCGCGGAGATTAACCCCGCGGAGGTTGCAGCTGAGAGCTCATCAATATCGTGGACATCGATGGGTTCACCGGTATTAGAAATCAGGTCGACATAAAGGTCCCGGGTAGTCCAGACATCGCCTTGGCAGTCAATGTTGGCGATATCAATATAGAAATCCTGGCGTTCATCAATACCTTCGCGGAAGTGGAAGATATTCGCCCGCAGGCTCAGTTGCGGTAAAAGCCAGGATTCTAAATATCCAAAGCGCGGGTGATTAGCACCGCGTGCCATATAAAGCCCAAAGTCCGTGACCTGAAACGTATCGACTTCCCGCAGGTAACCTTTGGGATCGACGTTGACGTGCTCAGTGGTATTAAACGTTTCCTTCTTCACGGGATGTAGATCCACGCTCACACTATTTCACCTCGTAGATGGCCGCGGTGGGCACAAAGTTGCAGGGTTGTTCTTGTGTATTTACCGTGCCGGAGACCATCGCGACGATGGTTCCCTTACCCGTGGATGCCGTGCCGGATAATGTAGCCGGCCCATCCGGATTGATCCCGTGATTGCTCAGCGGGGTAATCCCTGTGCGCATGGTGTCGAGATTGACCCACTGCACGTTCATCCCGCCTTGGTGCTCAGCTGCTGGGCTGGTGCCGAGGGCGGTGAACAAAAAGGCAGTCTCTCCATCTTTTGCGCCGGGGGCGGGGATTTCTGTGGGACCAGGTACTGCAATCGCAGAACCTACAGAATCGCCTTGGCCGCCGATGCACTTACCGGAGACGGTAGGCCAGTAGAACTGTTCAAAATGTGGCCCGCCTTCCACTAGGGGAACGCCGCTGTCGCCTGCGCCTTGACCGGAATAAAAGGCGAGCGCTGACAAAATGGCATTGCGCATATCGCGGGGTACCCAGGGCTGGTTAGCAAAATCTCGAACTTGAGCTTGGGTTGCCGGGGTAGGGCGGCCAAGTTCATCAAGTGGGTTGGCGACATTGCTCATGGCAGCTACTTGGGATACCCCTCGGGCGGTTTCCGCACTGATGGGTGCATTGCCGCCAGCTTGCGCGCCAGCGCCGGCTTGTGTGCCAGCACCTGATTGTGCGATCGCGGGGGTAGCAATACCGAGTAGGGCAGCTGCTAGAGCTGCAGCGTAGGCCAAACGACGGTTCTTGCGCACAGGGATACATCCTTGGGGTAGTGAAGTGATTGTGGTTTCGTTACTAACATCAGTAACTTAAGTACCTTCTGTAACACTATTCACTTTTGGCACACAGTCAACCCTTGAGTTGATTGTTATTTACTGATTCGCTCATCGAGACCGATTCGTTACATACTGCCGCTCACGTGCTTTAACTCCAAATGTGCAGCTCGTGCCGCCGCAGCCAGGAGCAGGTTCATTGGGGTGGCAGAAGAATAGAAGCCTAGGGCCCACTGGGGGTGAAGGTGTCGATCTTGGCAGCAATTTGGCAGGATATGGGTCACATAGGGGAGCGTCAATAGTGCATCGATAGGCAACTGCGAGTACTGTTTAGACGCTAGCTTTTATTTTTTCTGTGAGGAGATTCCTTTAGTGACCACCACTGAGTTCCGTAATGTAGCCATCGTCGCCCACGTTGACCACGGCAAAACCACCCTCGTCAACGGCATGCTGGAGCAATCCGGCGCATTCGGTGAACACGGCGACCACTCGGACCGCGTCATGGACTCCAATGACCAGGAGCGCGAGCGCGGCATTACCATTTTGGCCAAAAACACTGCGATTCACCGCAAGGGCCAGGGTAAAGATGGCGCCGATCTGATCATCAATGTTATTGACACCCCGGGCCACGCCGATTTCGGCGGCGAGGTCGAGCGCGGCTTGTCCATGGTTGATGGCGTCGTGCTGCTTGTCGATGCCTCGGAAGGCCCCCTTCCGCAGACCCGCTTCGTGCTGACCAAGGCACTGGAAGCCAAGCTTCCCGTGATCATCGCGGTTAACAAGACCGACCGCCCCGATGCACGTATTGAAGAAGTCGTCTCTGACGCACAAGACCTGCTGCTGGAAATTGCTGCAGGCCTCGAAGACGAAGACGCTGCGGCTGCTGCTGAAGAGCTGCTGGACCTGCCAGTGCTGTACACCTCTGGCCGCGCGGGTGTTGCGTCGACGGAGAACCCGGGCAATGCAAATGTCCCCGAAGGTGACTCTTTGCAGCCGCTTTTCGATGTCATCTACAACGTTCTGCCAGAACCATCGGCAGAGGTCGATGCACCACTGCAGGCGCACGTTGCCAACCTGGACTCCTCGGACTTCCTGGGTCGTATCGCGTTGCTGCGCATCAAGTCTGGCTCCATCAAGAAGGGCCAGCAGGTTGCGTGGATTCACTACGATGACGAAGGTGAACAGCACGTCAAAAACGTCAAGGTAGCAGAGTTGCTGCGCACCGTCGGTTTCGAACGCCAGCCCACCGAAGAGGCTATCGCCGGCGATATTGTTGCTATCTCTGGTATTTCCGACATCATGATTGGCGATACCATCGCCGATACCGAGCACCCAGTTCCATTGCCACGCATCAAGGTCGATGAGCCTGCTATTTCCATGACCATTGGTGTTAATACCTCACCATTGGCTGGCCAAGGCGGCGGCGACAAGTTGACCGCACGTGTGGTCAAGGCTCGTTTGGATCAGGAATTGATCGGTAACGTGTCCCTGCGCGTTCTGCCTACTGAGCGCCCTGACGCATGGGAAGTTCAAGGCCGTGGCGAGATGGCTTTGTCTGTTCTGATTGAGTCCATGCGTCGTGAAGGCTTTGAGCTGACCGTGGGTAAGCCACAGGTTGTTACTCAAGTTATTGATGGCAAGGTTCATGAGCCTTATGAAATGGTAACCATCGATGTTCCGAGCGAATACCAGGGTGCTATTACTCAGCTGATGGCAAACCGCAAGGGCCAGATGCAGGCCATGGACGTGCGCGAAGGCAACTGGGTACGCATGACCTTCCGTATTCCAGCGCGTGGCTTGATCGGTTTCCGCACCACTTTCATGACTGAAACCCGTGGTTCCGGCATTTCTAACTCCTTGGCCGATGGCCTGGACGTGTGGGCTGGTGAAATCAAGGCTCGTCCTACCGGTTCTTTGGTTGCTGACCGTTCCGGTCAGATCACCGCTTATGCACTGATGCAGCTGTCGGATCGTGGTGACTTCTTCGTCGAGCCTGGCGTAGAAGCATACGAAGGCATGGTCGTTGGTGCCAATAACCGCGATGAAGACATGGACATCAACATCACCAAGGAAAAGAAGCTGACCAATATGCGTGCAGCTTCCGCAGATGCGACCGTGACCTTGTCGAAGGCTCGCAACCTGTCCTTGGAAGAGGCCCTGGAATTCTGTGGTAATGATGAATGCGTCGAGGTAGGACCAAATGTTCTGCGCGTGCGCAAGTTGCACTTGTCCTCTGCTGATCGCCGTCGTGCGGCATCGAAGGCGAAGCAGCTTAACAAGTAGTCAGTCATGCGTCGGGCAGGGTTAAAACGATTTACCGGCACGTCCGTGGTTCTCACCGCGGCGTTGCTGGCTAGCTGCATGGCTAATCCGGGCCCTGCTCCGACTCTTGATGAACCCGAAGACCAGGTCGACGCCCCCGCGGACGAAAAGTCCAGCGGCGATGGCGAGGCCAGTGGTCAAGGCGAGGACGCCCAAGACGGCGATGCTCCTGAGGGCGAAGATCCTGCCAGCGGGGAAGTAGAAGACGGCACTGAGCGCTCTGCGATTTCAGTGGGTATTGCTCCTTTCCAGCTGGGCTTTAACCCGCACCTCGTTGCTGATGGCTCGGAGCTGGTCGATTCGATAGCGAACCTCGTGTTCCCCTCGGCCTTCAATGGCAACTTCCTCGATACTGATATGTTGCACTCGGCAGTGGAAGTAGACGCTCCGTCGGGCACCGCCCAGCGCTTGCGTTATTCCATCAAAGAGGGTGCGCAGTGGTCTGATGGCACCCCGATTACCGGTGCCGATTTTGACTATTTGTGGAAAGAAATGGTCTCCACGCCAGGAGTGCGAGACGTCGCTCCTTATCGCGCTATCTCAAAGATCACCACCTCGGCCGGCGGCAGCATTGTCACCGTGGATCTGTCCACCCGCGTGGAAGATTGGCACCAGCTTTTTACCCACCTGCTGCCGTCGCATCTCTTAGAATCCGGGCAATTCGACCGGGTGTTGGAATCCGATATCCCGGCCTCCGCAGGCAAGTTCAGCGTGGCCAGTATCGACCAAGCACGTGGGCTCATTACGCTCAACCGCAATGATCGTTTCTGGGGCAATGATCCCGCCAAGATTGATGTCGTGCAGCTGCGCGCGATTCGCTCGACCTCGCAGGCCGCTAATCTATTGCGCTCCGATCAAGTGCGCTTTGTCGATATTGCGCCGACGCAAACACTGGAAGAACAGCTCAGCTTGGTGGGCGATATCAGCACGGAAACAGTGCACCCCACACGCCAGCTGCGGTTGAACCTCTCGACGCAATCGGAAGCTTTAACCACTCCACAATTGCGCCGGACGATGATGTCTTTGATTGATTCCGAACAACTTGCGCGCTTGGCCACAGAACGCTCCGTGGATCTTCGCGTACCGTATGGCGGCAATCCATTAATGGGTTCGGCGACTGAGCAAGACATTGCGGCGCTCAGGGCTGTCAGTGAACAATCACCACTGCGCATTGGGGTAGACCCGACGGAACCTGCTGCAGGAATTGCTGCGATGACCATGGTGGATATGCTGCGCAATCAAGGCATTGAAGCCAGCGTGGTGGAAAACCGCATGACCACCATCGTGGGCGAGTCTTTGCCCGAAGGCGAAGTGGACGCGGTGATCTCAGGGGTTGATACCTCGCTGACCGCGGCGAATATGGCGAGCTTTTTCACCTGTCAGACAGACGAAGCTTCTGAAGCAGAAACCACCGAAAGCTCCGCTGCGTCGGAGAGCGCCACTGCGGAGTCGAGTACTGAGGAATCTAGCACCGAGACCTCTCATACCGAAGCGACCGAGGCGCCGGAAGAAAACACTGATACAGCACAAAAGATGTGGTCAGGTAACCTTTCTTTGGCGTGCGGGGACGAGTACGAAGCCTGGGCTGACAGCATCTTATCGGGAGAGTTAAGCGCGCAAGAAGGCCTGGGTCTTATTCGTCATATCAACAGCGAGCAAGCGTTGTATTTGCCGCTTATCGATGAAACTCGTATCCGCGCTTTTGATACCAATCGTGGCGGCGGGTCTCTAGCTGAACTTGATGAGATGGAAAGCGATCTTTAAAAGCACTATTTAAAGACGCATAATGGGGGTCTAGCGCAGTAGCAATGGGAGAGGTTGAAAAATGAATCAGCGGAATTTGCACAATACGACGAGCACCACGCTGGCGGGAAAGCGCGTGTTAGTCGTGCATGCCCACCCTGATGATGAGGTGCTGTTTACCGGGGGCATTATCGCTGAGCTTAGTCTGCAGGGTGCTGATGTTTTATTAGTGACCGCAACTTTGGGCGAAGAAGGCGAAGTAATCGGCCAGCGCTACCAAGCCTTAGCGGGACAGGACCTGTTGGGCGGGTTCCGTGTGCGCGAGCTCCAAGATGCCGCACGTGCTATTGGCGCGCGCAGCGAGCACCTAGTCGCACCAGGTCATTTCCGTGATTCAGGAATGGCAGGTTCTCCCGCGCACGAGAATCCTCGTGCTTTGGTCAATAACGTAGACGAGGCGGCACGGGGCATCGAAAAGCACCTTGCGAGCTTTCAGCCTCATGCGGTGATTACCTATGGTCCAGACGGTGGCTACGGCCACCCCGACCACATCGCGGTGCATCAAGCTACCGAGCGCGCGTGTAAAGCTGCGGGGATAGATAATATTTGGTGGACGATTTATCAGCGCGAAGCCATCTTTGGTGCTTTGGAATCGATTACTCCTGCCAAAGGCTGGGAGAAGCCGGATAATGATTACCTGCTGAATTTCACCAATGCTGCCTATGACCTTAAGGTCTCGCTGTCTGATGCTGCCTATGATGCCAAGGTCGCTGGTATTTCTGCCCACCCGACCCAGGTGTGGGTGGGCAATGGCGTAACCACTGAAACGAACCCGGAACCGCGCTGGGCGGTGTGTGCTGACCCTGCTGTGGCTCCGGTGGCCTATGCCTTGTCTAATAACTTGGTCATGCCGGTCATTCGCGCGGAGTATTTGCAACGCAGCAACGGCGAGAATAACCCGCTGCCTGCCGACGTGGCTGCTGATAATACTGGTGCGCACGTGGCTGAGCACAGCCCGGAAACCGGTGAGGCCTGGAAGGTACTTTTTAATGAGCAGTAGCTTTGTGCCGTTTGAATTCTCCCGCGCAGAAGCTATCGGCGGCCTTATTTGGCTCAGTGTGGGCGCGGCGCTATCGCTGGTATTGGAAGTGGTCTACCTTGGCGCGTATATCACTATGCCCAGCGGGATGCGCATCGCTTTTCCATTAACCATTCTGATTGGTTGGTGGTTTAATAAAGTATTGACCAAAACCGCGCGCCTGTGGAGTCCGAACCCACTTATCGCTGCCATCCCGTTGGCCGTGTGGGTGGTCGGATTTTTTGCTTTTCTTGTCATTGGCTCAACAACTGGCGATCAATGGCTGGGAAGTAATATTCGCACCGTCGCCTTGCTTTTTGCCGGGATAATAGGTGGTGTTTGGCCATTAGTAGTGTCGAAGTGACATACTGATAATTGTCTGGATAGTGCCGGATTTCAGGAGATAAAATACCCCATGACTTATACCATTGCTCAACCCTGCGTCGATGTCCTCGACCGGAGTTGTGTTGAAGAATGCCCAGTAGATTGCATCTATGAAGGCAAGCGTATGCTCTACATCCACCCTGATGAGTGTGTGGACTGTGGCGCATGTGAACCAGCTTGCCCAGTAGAGGCTATCTTCTATGAAGATGATGTTCCAGACGAGTGGCTGGAATACAACGACGCCAACGCTGCGTTCTTTGATGATCTCGGCTCCCCAGGTGGTGCCGCAGGTCTTGGCCCGCAAGACTTTGACGTGCCGATGATTGCTGCGTTGCCGCCGCAAAACCAGGATTAGTTTTTCAACAAGGAGATTAATAACCATGGCACGTACCCCGCTGGGCAGCGTTCTACCAGATTTCCCATGGAATTCTCTGGCCGAGGCCAAAGCGAAGGCCAATAGACACCCAGAGGGAATCGTGGACCTGTCTGTGGGCACCCCAGTAGATGAGGTTTCTCCGTCAGTGCAATTAGCGCTGTCTTCCGCAGCTGGGTTATCGGGCTATCCGCAAACTGCGGGTACCCCGCAGCTGCGCGAGGCCATCTCGAGTGCGCTGGAGCGACGCTACGGGATTACGGGGCTTAGCGAACGTGCAGTCTTGCCCGTGGTTGGTACCAAAGAGGCCATCGCCTGGTTGCCAACCTTGCTGGGGCTGCGCGGGGAGAGCGTGGTTATTCCTTCTGTTGCGTACCCGACCTATGAAGTCGGTGCGAAAATTGCCGGTGCGGATATCATTCGTGCCGATAAGCCGGAAGATTTCGGCAATGCTGCCCTGGTATTTATCAACTCTCCGTCCAACCCCACTGGGGCAGTTTTAGGCGTGGAGGAGCTTCGCGCGATTGTCGCGTGGGCGCGCGAGCACGACGCCATCGTGGCTTCTGACGAGTGCTACATGGCGCTGGCGTGGGATGATGACCACCCGGCGGTATCGATTTTGGATCCGCGCGTAACCGATGGTGATATGACTGGTCTAATTGCCATGCACTCGCTGTCGAAGTCGGCGAATATGGCATCGTATCGCTCCGGCTTTTTCGCGGGCGATGCCGACCTTATCGCTGAACTTTTGGAAGTGCGCAAGCACGCTGGCTTGATGGTTCCAGGACCGATCCAGGCTGCGATGGCCGCAGCGCTGAGCGATGATGAAACGGAAGCTTTGCAAGTCCAGCGCTATGCGCTTCGCCGCGCGAAATTGATGCGTGCGTTGAGCGAAGCTGGATTTCGCATTGAGCATTCCGAAGCCGGCATGTATTTGTGGGCAACCAGTGGCAATGACTGCCGCGAGGATGTTGCCTGGTTAGCTGAGCTAGGCATTCTCGTTGCCCCGGGTGATTTCTACGGCGAGGTGGGCAAGAAGTTTATTCGCGTCGGGCTCAACGGCACGGATGAGCGTGTCGATGCCGCCTGTGCGCGCCTTGCCGCCGCCGGCCAGCGTAACGCTGGTTAGCCAACTAGGGGAGAGCTCACAGTTATTTGCCGCCGTGTAGAGACTGTGAGCGCGTTATAAGTGCGCTAAACTTTAATGACTTTCTGCGGTTAACTTATGTTAACCGCTAAGTCGTATGTAGTTTAGAAGAATTGTCCACACAGAAGGGTTACTCAAGAGCATGACGGTAGCTCGTTTCATAACAAACATGGGGCAATTCATCCGCTTCGGACTCGTGGGCGGATCTGGCACCGTGATCAATTTGCTCGTGGTCTACCTGTCAAAGAAGATTGCCACGTGGTCAGCTGATATTACCGAGCACGACGTCTTCCTGAACCTTTTTGGCACCCAGTTCAATATTCGCTGGTACCACGTCTTTATGGCCATTGCTTTCCTGGTCGCCAATACGTGGAATTATCAACTCAACCGCATGTGGACTTTTAAAGAAGCCCAGCGGATTTCCTGGCTGCGTGGTTTCTTTCCCTTCTTGCTCACCGGAATTGGCGCCTTTTTGGTCAGCCAGGTTGTGGCCACGTTATTGATGAATGTGAACTCACCGATTGCGCTTTCCCCGGAGATCTTCGATGACTCCACCGGGTTCCGCACCAAGTTCTATTGGGCCTCTGCGATTTCGATCATCGTCTCCATGCCCATTAACTTCATCATCAATAAGCTGTGGACATTCCGCTCCCGCCCAGCCACGCCAATTATCGTGAGCGATACCACGCCGAGCTAATGCCCACACCGCACGTTAAGTAATACCGCGCGCTGGCCGACGAAGATAATCGTCTCCCAGCGCGCTTTGTATTGCTGCCACCCCGTCCATCGCTTGCACGCCCCGCCATTGGGCACACATCGGGCACGTGGCGCAGGTACAGCTTGTTGCCGCTTGTAATAGCCGCTGTAGCTGTGCTGAGTGTCAGCGTGGGTCTTGTGCTGAGGGCAGGCGGGACTGAGGCAGCCAGGGCTCGTTTGACGCGGCTTGGGTGAAATGTGATGGCGGGGCAACGAAAAGCGCCCTACCGAGGATGTACTCAGTAGGGCGCTACAACACGCGTTCGTTGGATTGCGTGCGAATCAGGGCTTAGTTCTTGTGCAGATCCTCGTTGAGAGCGACTGCTTCAGCCTTCCATTCGGTAGCTTCGATGGAGCCGGTGACCGAGTTGCGGCGAAGCAGCATGCCGGACGCACCGGACAGGGTGCCAGCTTTAACGGAGGTGCCTTCGGAGACGCCTGCGACTTCTGCAACGCGGCCAAAGACAGCCACCTTGGAGCCAGCGGTGACGTACAGGCCAGCTTCTACCACGCAGTCGTTGCCCAAGGAGATGCCGATGCCCGAGTTAGCGCCAAGCAAGCAACGCTCACCGATGGAGATGGTTTCCTTACCGCCACCGGACAAGGTGCCCATGATGGAAGCGCCGCCGCCAACATCAGAGCCATCGCCGACGACAACGCCAGCGGAGATACGGCCTTCGACCATGGACGCACCAAGCGTGCCAGCGTTGAAGTTGACGAAGCCTTCGTGCATCACGGTGGTGCCTTCAGCCAAGTGAGCGCCGAGGCGGACGCGGTCCGCATCACCAATGCGCACACCGGTAGGAACCACGTAGTCAACCATGCGTGGGAACTTGTCCACGGAGTAGACGGTGACTGGGCCACGTGAGGCCAGACGGCTGCGCACCATCTGGAAATCAGCAACAGCGCAAGGGCCGTAGTTGGTCCACACTACGTTCGCCAACTTGCCAAAGATACCGTCCATGTTCAAGCCATGTGGCTTTACCGCACGGTGGGAGAGCAGGTGCAAACGCAGGTATGCGTCGTAAGCATCAACGGGCGCAGCGTCCAGGTCGGCGATGGATGTCTCGACTGCGACTCGTGCTACACCGCGCTCTTCATCCGGACCAACCAAGTCAGCGAACTGCTGTGGAACTTCTTCCAAGCGTTCGGTGCCAGCAGCAGAAACAGCAGTGTCTAGTGATACTGCAGGGAACCAAACATCCAATACTGTTCCGTCGTGGGTGATCGTTGCCAAACCGCGGGCAGATGCAGAAGTCATTGAATATTCAAGCCTTAGAAGAATTAGGGGATAGATACCTTTGAAAGTATAGGTAACCCTAGACTTTTGCGCGAGAATTAGGCATCAACAGTGACACAATCGTCAGTCCACCGGCGATAACCGCAACGGCAACCAGCTGGGCTCGCGCTGAAGGATCGAAGAGCATCAGCATGACGATGAGAACCAAGCCAACCAACACCGCGTAGGGGATCCATGGGAAACCTGGCACGCGAATTTCGGTTGCGGCAAGGGTGGGCTTGAGCTTGATGTAGGAGGTGACGATGAAGAACCAAATAACCAAGAGACAGCCGCCCACGGCGTTGAACAAGAAGGCCAAAAGTCCCGGCGGATTCCAGTACTGCAGTCCCACGGAGGCAAACGCGAAGATCATGGACAAGATCACTGCGTACAACGGGGAGCCTGACTTGGAGGTGTATTTAAACAGTCCAGGTGCGTTGTTATCGCGAGCCATATCGAAGACCAGGCGGGAAGTGGCGTAAATCTGCGCGTTGAATGCGGAGAGCAGCGCAACCACGATTACAAGCTCCATAAACGTTGCGGCATAAGGAATCTCGGCAACGCGCAGCACCTCAGTAAACGGCGACTGGGCTGCAACATCCGCATCTTTAATATTGGAAAATGGCAGCAGCAAGGTAATAACGGCGACCGAGCCCAAGTAGAAGATGATGATGCGCACGATGATCGCGCGCACTGCCGTGGCCACGTTGTGGGCAGGGTTTTCAGATTCTGCCGCAGCGATAGTGACAAGCTCAATGCCACCGAAGGCGAAGGCAACGGCCAGCAGGCCAGCGGCCAAACCTGGTACGCCATTAGGCGCGAAGTTTTCCACGAAGCTGGTGGTTTGGGTCTCGGCGGGGCCGAAGATTAGCCAGGCGCCTAGCACCAAGAAGGCGACGATGACCGCGACTTTGATGATGGCGAACCAGAACTCGAATTCACCGAAGCCGCGCACGGCGCCGAAATTCACGAGCGCGAAAAAGACCACGGCGACTAAGGCGGGAATCCAGGGCTCGACTCCGAACCAACCACCCAAAATCGCGGCGGCACCGGTAATTTCTGCTCCCATGACCATGATCAGCATGAACCAGTACAACCAGCCCATGGTAAACCGAGCCCAGTTACCAAAGGCTTGACCGGCATAGGTAGAAAAAGATCCCAGAGAAGGGCGAGCAGATGCCATCTCACCGAGCATGTACATGATCAAGGTGACCAAGACACCGGCGACCAGGTAGGCAATCAAGATGGAGGTGCCGGCAATCTGAATGCCCACGCCGACGCCGAGGAATAATCCGGCGCCGATGGCTGAGCCAAGCCCCATCATCGTTAAGTGTCTGGTTTTTAGCTTATTCGACTCTGAATTACTCATCGCCCACTTTTCTTTCATCCTGGTATTGACCGTTAGAAATGTTACACGCCTCATCTGCTCTGATCACCAGCGGGTTTCACGCTACGATGGCGGATTGTGACTATTTCCCACCTAGATTTGAACCAAGATCCCATCGAGCTGACAAAGGCGTTGGTGGATATCCCCAGCCCTTCCCACCATGAGGAAGATATTGCCAATGCCATTGAGCAGGCGTTAAAGCCATTGGTGCACTCCGCAGGCGTCGAGCTCGCGCGCTTTGGCAATACCGTGTGTGCACGCACGAACCGTGGGCTGGGATCCCGCATTGTCTTAGCGGGCCATGTGGATACGGTTCCGATTGCCGATAACGTGCCGCACCGCATGGACGGCGACGTGATGTTTGGTTGCGGAACGGTCGATATGAAATCTGGGCTCGCGGTGTATCTCAACGCTTTTGCGCAGCTAGCCGGTTCTGAGGAACTGCGCCATGATTTAACCTTGATTGCCTATGAAGGCGAAGAAGTCTCCACGGAATTTAACGGTTTAGGTCACTTGCAGCGCGATAACCCGGAATGGCTCCACGGTGATCTAGCGCTGTTGGGCGAGCCTTCGGGAGCGATGATTGAAGCAGGGTGCCAGGGAACCATCCGCTTGCGTGTTACCGCGCATGGCACCCGTGCGCACTCGGCGCGCGCGTGGCTGGGATCTAATGCCGCACACACTTTGGTTCCGGTGATGGACAAGATTGCGCAGTACAGCCCGCGCGATATCACCATCGATGGCTGCACCTACCGCGAAGGCCTCAACATTGTGCACTTAGAGGCGGGCGTGGCCACAAATACCCTGCCGGATCAGGCATGGATGTTTGTGAACTTCCGCTTTGCCCCGGATCGCAGCTCCGATGAGGCAATGGCGCATCTCCTCGACGTCCTAGGTTTGGATGAATCCCAACTATTGCCGCGTGGTGTCGCATTGTCTGAACCCGGCATTAGCTATGAAGTTGATGATGTCGCAGGGGCAGCACTGCCTGGATTGGGTCAGCCGTCTGCCGCAGCACTTATCGATGCCGTCGGCGGCAAAGTTCGCGCCAAGTATGGCTGGACAGATGTTGCGCGCTTTTCCGAGATGGGAACACCCGCCGTTAATTTTGGTCCCGGTGACCCAGGCTTTGCCCACAAGCGCGATGAGCAATGTCCCATCCATGAGATAACTTCGGTGTCTCAAGCTCTCAAGACGTACCTGACTACATAAAACACTATTTTAGGAGGAAGAAAATATGGCTCCCTTGCGTAAAGATCGCGATAAAAAACCGCGCGTACCGCGGACGACAGAAAGTGCGGACTCAGACCGAATGCTGCGTGGACCGATGTTATTGCGCACCGATCGCACTCAGGGTTCTACTTATGACCAGCGGTTATTAGAATCCGGTGCCGATCATGACTGGAAGCACGCGGATCCATGGCGCGTACTGCGCATTCAAGGCGAATTCGTCGCAGGCTTTGATGCCCTTAGTGATCTTCCCAAGGCCGTGACCGTCTATGGCTCGGCTCGCACCAAAGAAAACGCACCGGAATACGGCCAAGCAGTGGATTTGGCCGCAAAGCTGGTGGACCAAGACTATGCCGTGGTTACCGGTGGTGGCCCTGGCATTATGGAAGCAGCTAACCGCGGAGCTTATGAAGCTGGCGGTCTGTCAGTCGGCCTAGGCATTGAATTGCCCTTTGAACAGGGACTGAACAAATATGTCGACCTAGGAATTAACTTCCGTTATTTCTTCGCGCGCAAGACCATGTTTTTGAAGTACTCGCAGGCTTTTGTCTGTCTGCCTGGTGGCATGGGTACGATGGATGAGCTTTTTGAAATGCTCTGCATGGTGCAAACCGGCAAGGTCACTAACTACCCAATCGTACTGATCGGTACTGAATACTGGTCCGGTCTGGTGGATTGGATGGCAAATACCTTGGTGGCGGATGGCTATATCAATCCGCAAGATATGGACCTTTTCTTGCTGACTGATTCGGTGGACGAAGCCGTGGAGCACATCGTTGCTGCGCACAAGGAGATGACCGATGAGCGAGTCCGACGACTCAACCAGGACACCTAGTTCTGCTTCGCGACCTGATTTTCCCATGGCGCAGGTGATGGCGATTGTTAATCGCACACCAGATTCCTTCTATGACAAAGGTGCTACGTGGGGAATTCAACGTGCTATTGAGCGCTGCGATGAAGTTGTAGCGCAGGGCGCGAGCATCGTCGATATCGGTGGCGTGAAAGCCGGCCCCGGTGAGGCGGTCGATGCCGACGCCGAAGTGGACCGCGTCGTGCCGCTGATCGCTGAAATTTCCGCGCGCCACCCAGAGGTCATCCTCAGCGTGGATACCTGGCGGGCATCGGTTGCTGAGAAGGCCATCGCGGCCGGAGCAACCCTGATCAATGACACCTGGGCTGGGTGGGACCCGGAACTTATTGAAGTCGCCGGTGCCCACGGGGTGGGCTATGTCTGCTCACACACCGGGGGAGTTAAGCCGCGCACCCGCCCGCACCGCGTGCATTTCGATGATGTGGTTGCTGATGTGATTGCAGAAACCACCACCTTGGCGCAACGCGCTGTCGATTTAGGGTGCCCACCGGAGCTTACTTTTATCGACCCCACTCACGATTTCGGGAAAAATACCTTCCACGGTTTAGAACTGCTGCGCCGTATTGATGAAGTAGTAGCTACAGGCTGGCCAGTATTGATGGCGCTGTCTAATAAGGACTTTGTCGGCGAGACGCTCGGCCGCGAGGTCGGCGAACGCGTTGCCGGAACCATTGCTGCCACCAGTTGGGCAGCATCGAAAGGTGTTGCCGCATTTCGCGTGCATGAGGTCAAAGAAACCATCGATGCCATCCGAATGACCGCGGCTATCCAAGGAATTACCGCACCGCTGGCAACCACCAGGGGGCTGGCATGAGGGTTTCAGTAGTCATCCCAGCGCTTAATGAAGAAGCAACCATCGCGCATGTAATCCGTGCTTGCCTGGCAGATAACCCGCTGGAAGTCTTAGTCATTGATGCTGATTCCACCGACTCCACCGCCGCGGAGGCAACCGCTGCCGGCGCACGCGTTATAAATTGGCGTGAGGTTCTGCCGGATATTCCTGTACGACCCGGTAAAGGGGAATCGCTGTGGCGGGGTGTACACGCGGCACAAGGTGACATCGTGGTCTTTGTGGACGCGGACTTGGAATCGGCCGCTCCTGGGCTCGTTTCCGCGTTGGCCGAGCCGTGCAAAGATGCGTCGGTGCACTTGGTCAAACCGGTCTATCGCCGCACTTTCGGGGCGGAACCCAATGGCGGCGGGCGCGTCACGGAGCTTACTGCCAAACCATTGTTGAGCATGTTCTTTCCGCAGCTTTCGCATATTTACCAGCCACTCGGTGGTGAATACGCCATTCGCCGTTCCATCGCACGCCAGCTACCTTTCGTCGATGGCTATGGCGTAGAGGCCGGGCTAATGATTGACATGGCTCACTTCTTCGGCGCTGATTCCATCGCGCAGGTACACCTGCCCCCGCGAGTACACCGCAATCGCCCGCTACATCAACTAGCGCCGATGGCAAAGGTGGTCGCAGAGACCATTGTCGATCGCGCCAAATTATATGACGCCGACCCGCGCCTAGAATCGAGTGCGATAAGTCAACGCCCAGCACTGGAACAACTAGGATCCCAGGAGGCCCTGTCATGAGCGTGGTTCTTGCCGTCATCATCGTGGTGGCACTCATTGCGCTATTTGCGATCATCGCCACCTGGATCTTGTCGCACTTTCTCGGCAATGGGGTCGTCATGCCAGACCTGCCGGAAGCGGAGAAGCAAGCCACGCTGCAGGGCAACCGATCGTTTGCTCTCAATGGCGAGTTCAGCAAGGTGGGATTTAATACCGTGAAACGCGGTTATTCCCCTGCACAAGTCGATGATCTTTTAGATGTTCTTGCGCTGGAACTGCAGCAGGCAAAAGCTGAGCTTGAGGCGTCGAAACGTAGCTCAAATGCGGAAACCGCTGCTGAAGCTGAGTAAAACCCGCGCCTTTATAACGCGCGTACCAGCGAAAACAGTGATTTCTATCGCAATTGCTCGGGTGCTTAGGCGCAAAAAAGATTATAATGGGGGAGAAGCACTGAGTTTTTCCTCACAGCCAAGCCCAAGGCGTAAGCACAATCCCCTTGATGGCAGGCGTGAAGAAGCAGTGGATTTTTAATTGTTTAAAGGGAGCAGAATTCACATGGCAGCAATGAAACCTCGCACGACTGGTGGTCCAATGGAAGCTGTAATCGAATCGCGCAAAATCGTTATGCGCATCCCCTCAGATGGCGGAGGACGAATCGTCGTCGAGCTAACTAAGGAAGAAGCCGCGGAACTCGGTGATCTTCTCACTGAGGTGGCGCAATAGGACACCGCAATATGGCATTGGCGGCGCGATGATCTAATCTAGTTTTATGCTTTCGCACATTATTGATGTTTTGGCGGATCCTGCCGATGGTACCGCGCTGTCCGGCGCGGATGATTTTTCGCGATTGGTATCCGAATCCGGCCACTCCTACGATGTCGCCAAGCAAGGGTATGTCACCCTCGTCTCTGGTGCCGGACTAAAACATAAAGGTGACGATGCCGACATGGTCACCGCCCGCGAAACTTATCTTTCTAAAGGGCACTTTGCCCCCTTTGTGGAAGCAGTAACTGGCGCGGTACAAAATGCGCTAGATAATGCCATTAGCCAAGATGAAGTACCAGAGCCAGCTCTTTTGGAAGTCGGTGCTGGAACGGGTTACTACCTGTCACACACCCTCGACTCCATTGAAGGAGCGCGTGCTGTGGGCCTCGATATTTCTCCGCACGCCGCGCGCCATCTCGCAAAATGCCACTCCCGCGTGGGCGCTGTTATCGCTGACGTCTGGGAAGGCCTTCCGATTCGCGATGAATCGATCAACGCGATCTCCGTGGTCTTTGCCCCACGAAACCCGGCTGAGTTTCAGCGCGTGCTTGCCCCAGGCGGAGAAGTTATCGTGCTGACACCACAAGCAGGACACCTTGATGAACTGCGTGAGCCACTGGGCATTTTAGGCGTGGAAGAAGGCAAGGTGGATCGCATGTACGCCCAAGCCGAAGGCCACTTGGAGCAAGCTGCCGACCCAGTCAACCTCGCGTTCCCAATCCAATTGGACAAGGAATCAATTGCCGCTCAGGTAGCGATGAGCCCCTCGGCACGTCATATTTCCGCAGAAGAACTTGCCGAGCGCATGGCGGCGTTGCCACAAACGATGTCGGTCACCGCTCATGCGCGGTTGGATCGTCTTCGCGCCGTCTAAGACTTTCTGACAAACGAAAGAGCTTCCACAAGAATTAATCCTGTGGAAGCTCTTAGCGTATCCAGCCGCTTCGACTTTTACTAGCCGCTAGTTGTGGTTGATGTACCAATCACGCAGGATTTCGGCATCGCCCCCGGAAGAGGCAGTTACAGAAGAAAATCCGCCGTCGAAGTACACTCGTGAGGCCATCGCGACCTGGCCACCATCGGCGAAGACCTCCACGGTGGAACCATCAACGATAACGGTCAGAGAATCCGAATCCCCCTCAGCCAGTGGTGCGGTAGCTGTGTCCTCATCGCTGCCTTCCGCACCATGGCGGGTGAGCTCGAGGGTAGAGCCGCGGTGACAGATCGTCGCTGCCACATCGCCTGCGGAGTCGAGCAGAGAAAGAGTTACGCTGGAAGACTCCGGCACTTCCAAAAGCCCGGTCCAAGAACTTGCCCGTGAAGCGTTATTGATAGCCTCCGGCAGGCCGCGGGGAGGGGTTTGGAAAATGGTGCCACCTTGCAGCGTGATCACGCGCGGCAAGGAAATAACATTGGCCCACTGTCCTTCAGCCCAAGACTTATGCGTTGTCGGGTCATCTAGACGTCCAATGCCGTTTAATAATCCAAAGAGCACACCTTCGTCATAACGCGTGGACTCATCCTCACTGCCCGGGGTGTAATTAGTAATGCGTGGGCGCGTGAAATCGTGGCCGTAGTCTAGGCGCTGGAAAGGCATCGTGACATTGAAGGTTGTGCCGTTTAAGCGGCCGACAACATAACCGGCGTGCTCCGCGCCATTTCTTTCGATCGTGACCATTAAGACGTCGTAGATTTTCTCATCTACTTCATCGCGCAAGCGGATAATGCGTGGGGAGACCACGACCTGGCCTGGTTGGAGTTCTTCTCCTGGGTTGCCGTCGAACTCCAGGGGGCCGGACAGCGTCCAGGTTGTGGCGTCGGTGCTGCGGAAAATCATTAACTGTGGGGACTTAGCGTCTCCTGCCACCGTCAGCATTAACCAGCCGTCGTGGCCCTCGCCGCGTGCCTCGGGATCAACCCAGTCAGCGACGACGACAGGGGAGCGGAAGCGTCGGTATCCGTCTTGGTCGGAGGCTGCGGTGCCGATACGCGTTACGCGGGTATCTAGTGCCTTGGGATCATCGGAGATTTCACAGACGTCATCAAACAGGTCGTAGCGGGCCACCTCCACGCTGGTGGAGTCGGGCTTAACTGAGGTGAAATACAGGTGGACATCGCCGCCGGCGGCGGTGACTGAGCCTGCACGCAATCCCGTCTCATCACCTTCGGGTGCTAACGGGTCATCGCACTCTAGCCAGTCAAACGGTGCTTCTTCCGAAAACGTGTGTCCCCATCGGGATGGGGACTTCGGGTCTGCGCGGTACTGGAAAAATAGGTGCCACGTGTTGCCGTCGAGTAAGGCACCCGCGGGTGCTTCAACAATTCCGGATTCTGGTGCGAAGTGTAGCTCTGGGCGATGAACAGTCATGCCACCCATTTGTACACAAATTCCGGAGCTGGTGCCTGATGCCTACACCAATGACCGGTAGATATCTACCGTTTGTGCGGCAATCGTGGACCATGAAAACGACTCCACAGCGCGTGCGCGACCAGCCAAGCCATACGCTTTGGACTTGGCAGCATCGAGAGCTAGGGCATTGACAGCTTCGGCGAGGTCGGCTTCAAACGTTGCTTCATCGGCTTCGTCATAGTGCACAAGCGTGCCAGTCTCGCCATCGCGAACAACCTCAGGGAGCCCGCCGACATCGGAGGCCACCACTGCGGTCTCACAGGCCATAGCCTCAAGATTGACTATGCCTAGCGGCTCGTAAATGGAGGGGCAGACAAAGACATCGGCGGCGGTGTAGACCTCTTGCACCTGGTCTTTGGGCAACATCTCTTCCACCCAGAAGATGCCGTCGCGCTCTTCGCGCAGCGCGGCGACCAACTCTTGGGTCTGCTGTGCAATTTCCGGGGTATCGGGAGCGCCCGCACACAAAATAAGCTGAATCGAAGGATCAAAGTGTGACGCGGCTTTGAGAAGGTGTGGGACGCCCTTCTGGCGGGTAATACGACCGACGAAAGCGGCGATGGGGCGGTTGCGGTCTACGCCGAGTGTGTCCAGCAAGCCTTGGTCGCGTGGTTGCCATTGCTCGGTATCGATGCCATTGAGCACCACGTGTACTTTCTCAGCGTCTATGCGGGGGTAGGCATCCAAGATGGATTCCTTCATGCCGGAAGACACCGCGATGACTGCGTCGGCGTATTCCATGGAATTTTTCTCTGACCAGGAAGATACTTCATACCCGCCACCGAGCTGGTCGCGTTTCCAAGGGCGATGCGGCTCCAAAGAGTGTGCCGTAACGACATGGGGGATGTCATATAGCCGCGCGGCGAGATGACCACCCAAACCCGAGTACCAGGTGTGAGAATGCGCGACATCGGTGCTGCTGGCAGCATGAGCCATGCGCAGCCCAGTGGACAAAGTTTGCAAAGCTGCGTTGGCCTCGGCAAGCGCAGGGTCGATGCCATGAGCATAGACTCCTGGTTCATCACGGGGAGCACCCATGCAGTGAACATCGACATCGATAAGCTCTCGCATAAATCGTGTCAGCTCTGCAACGTGTACTCCCGCGCCTCCGTAGACCTCTGGTGGGTACTCTTTAGAAAAGATGCCGGCTTTCATATTTGCCACATTAGCGGCTGGCCTACCTGCCCGCTTGGTAATTGAGCGGGGGTGGATGAGAAAAGTACGTTTCCCTGCGAAAGTGACTGAGAGCTTATACGCTGAGAGTTGTGAGAAGCCAGCCTAATGTCTTAGCAATTGTCCTCGCGGGTGGCGAGGGGAAGCGGTTGTTCCCGCTGACGGAAGACCGCGCCAAGCCTGCCGTTCCCTTTGGCGGCTCCTACCGCTTAATTGATTTTGTATTGTCGAATTTGGTCAATGCGGGATTTTTAAAGATTGCGGTGTTAACGCAATATAAATCGCATTCTCTTGACCGTCATATCTCCCAGGCGTGGAGTTTGTCCGGGCCAACACCGCAATACATCGCATCAGTTCCTGCTCAGCAGCGCCGCGGCAAGCGTTGGTATAACGGCTCTGCTGATGCCATCGTGCAGTCGTTGAACCTCATCAATGATGAAAAGCCAGACTATGTCATTGTCTTCGGCGCGGACCATGTCTACCGCATGGACCCTTATCAGATGGTGCAAGAACACATCGCGACGGGAATGGACTGCTCAGTCGCGGGGATTCGCGTACCGCGCGAAGAAGCGACGGCTTTTGGTTGCATCCAATCTGATGGGACGGGCACGATTACGGAGTTCATCGAAAAGCCTGCGAATCCACCGTCGACTCCCGATGACCCGACGATGACCTATGCGTCCATGGGTAACTATGTGTTTAGCACGCAGGCGCTTATCGATGCGCTGTTGGCCGACGAAGCCGATGACACCTCGGACCATGACATGGGTGGAGATATCATCCCGTATTTCGTGGATAAGGGCCAGGCCCATGTCTATGACTTTATGGCTAATGAAGTTCCGGGGGCTACGGATAGGGACCGTGGATACTGGCGCGATGTGGGAACCATTGATTCTTATTATGAAGCGCACATGGACCTGATTTCGGTTCACCCTATTTTCAATTTGTACAACCGCGACTGGCCCATCCACTCCACGGAAACGCAGAACTTCCCGCCGGCGAAATTTGTACAAAACGGTATCGCGCAATCTTCGATGGTCGCCCCGGGCTGCATTGTCTCCGGCGGCACGGTGCGTAATTCAATTTTGTCCTCGGATGTGCATGTTGCCGATGGTGCAACGGTGGAAGGCTCAGTCCTGCTGCCGGGCGTGCGCGTGGGCAAGGGGGCAGTGGTCCGAAGGGCAATCATTGATAAGAATGCTGTGATTAGCGATGGGGCCATCGTCGGCGTGGACCGTGAACGCGATGAACAACGTTTTAAGATTTCCGACTCTGGGGTAGTTGTGGTCGGGAAAAACGCGGTGGTCTAGCAAGTAGTCTTCGTCTCATCTTCGAGCTCCTCACCGGCCGCCCGGGTGAGGAGCTTTCGCTTTGCCGCATAACTGCTCAAAACATTGCGACCGTAATGGTTTACTCAATTAACATTCAGTAAGTGGACAGGTAAAAATAAGATTAAGAATAGGCCTATTTCCGCAGTTCATAGTTGTCGCCCGGGTTAAATGTCTGGATCATTCTCAGACTATCCTAAGTTTGAGATTTTGCTATCTATTGCTAAGGCTGTGAACCTGTGTAAATCTAATAAGGCACCGCGCGGGTATAAGGCCTCAGGCACTTCAATGGTGTGCCAGCAGGTAACGCTCGATGCCGGTGAATTACAAGTAAATATCACGGTCGCACGTTTCTGCTGATCGGGAGGCCGCAGAAGCTGGGGCCAGCATTACCCGGGAAAGAATAAGGGTGACCTGGGATAACTACATATTCACCGGCTATTGGGCGAAAGCTTAGAGGGGCCGGGGCTCTTTCACGATGAAGGGGGCTAGCTGCATGGGGGGCGCAGCTAGCATCGTGGTGAAGAAGGGCTACGTAAATGGTGAGGGGCGCTCGGTAATCATCGAGCGCCCCTCACCATTTAGTGCTAATGCGTTAAATATGTGAACGTTTAACGCTTGGTGACGAGGATAAGGCCAGAGCCCAGCGGCAAGCGGGTGACATGGGCATCGTCAAGCGAGCGCACGTATTCATCGGCCTCGCGGGCTGCGACCGTTACGCGGTCGGTGCGGGAAGTGTCTGCGATGGTGGCATCGAGAAGCGCATCTGGCAACACCAAAGTTCCGCGTGAGGCAATTAGTGGCCAGGCTGCCTTGACCAGTGCTGGAAGATCCAACGTCGGAACATCGGCGTAGATGACGTGATAAGCGTTGGTGGCCAGACGGCTCATCACATCAAGCGGACGCGACGGGAGGAAACGGACGCGGCTTGGGGAATACCCTGCATCCCGGAAGGTGCTCTTGGCGTGAGACTGGTGCTCAACCTCCGGGTCGATGCAGGTGACGATTCCGCTGTTGGATAGTCCGTCAAATAGGTACAAGCCAACCACTGACGATGCAGGGGTGATGGCGATGGTCTGCACCTTGTCGCCTTCCGCGGACGCAGCCAAAGTGGTCAGTAGCTGCCCCATGGATGGGTCTGGGGTGCGAAGACTGAACTCTTCAGCATGTGCGCGTGCACTAGCTAAAGCGTCTGACTCGTAGCTAGTGGAGTCAATGTAATTTCGAAGGGCATCATAAGCTTGTACAGTCACGCCCTCTAGTTTAGGGAAAATCTGCACGTCGGCGCGTAGAAACACCGCAGGTGATGCTTATCAGGTAATTATCAGGTCAGTAGCTGGTGTTTGCTAGTTGGATATAGCACAATAGTAGCTATGACATCACAGGATCTTTCAGGTACCGCCGCATTTGATGCGGGCGAAGCGACCATGCCGACCTGGGGTGAATTAGTCGAAGAACATGCAGATAATGTTTATCGTCTAGCGTACCGTTTGTCTGGTAATCAGCATGACGCAGAAGATCTCACGCAAGAGACTTTCATGCGAGTCTTTCGTTCTTTAAATAAATACCAAGCCGGAACCTTTGAAGGTTGGCTGCACCGCATTACCACCAACCTGTTTTTGGATATGGTGCGCCACCGCGCCAAGATTCGCATGGAAGCCTTGCCGGAAGACTATGAACGTGTTCCTGGCACGGATATGACTCCTGAGCAGTCATACGATGTTGCGAACTTGGACCCAGCGTTGCAGGCAGCATTGGATGAGCTGTCGCCTGATTTCCGCGTCGCCGTTGTTCTCTGTGATGTAGTGGGCATGACCTATGATGAAATTGCAGAAACGCTTGGCGTGAAAATGGGCACCGTTCGCTCCCGTATTCACCGCGGGCGTTCACAGCTGAAGAGCTCTTTGGAAAAGGCTGCCGCCACTAATGATGAAGCTCGAGTACTGCTGCGCACGAGGTAAGTCAGTATGTCTCAGTTTGCACACATTGCGGAGCTTTCTGCGGAAACCCGGCAGAAGATGCGCGCGCGTGGAAAATCGAAAGCGCGACGGGCTGATACCACCGGGCACCTAGGCCCGGAGGCAGTGGTGGCTTTTGTTGATGATGAGATGGACTCGAAAGCCAAACACCGCGCTCGCGTTCACTTAGTGCATTGTCACGAATGCCGCGAGGAGATCTATATCCAACGCGGGACCTCCGAGTGGGTTCGTCATTGCAATACCGAATCTCAGGTGCGGGCTCCGCGGGATCTCCTGCGTAAATTGGCCAGCATTGGCAACCAAGAGTCATGTCAGGCTCATACGCCGGAGGACGAACATCAACCTGCAACGAGGCAGGACTTTTTTGACAAGCTAGAAATGGTTGTCAGGGCTATCAAGCACAACCAACGAGGAAACGAGTAAGCTAAATCCGTGTTTTCGTCAATTGGCTGGGTTGAGATATTTTTCATCGGGTTGCTGGCGCTCATTATCATCGGTCCTGAGCGCCTGCCCAATGTAATTCAAGATGTGCGGGCAGCAATCTTTGCTGCGCGAAAGGCGATCAATAACGCTAAGAAGGAACTAAACGGCGATTTCGAGGGGCTCGGCCAAGAGTTCGACGCCATCCGCGAGCCTTTGTCCCAAGCAGCAGAGTGGGGCCGTCTAGGTCCACGCGCCGCAATAACGAAAGCACTTTTTGATGGTGATGATTCCGCGTGGGATGACTTCAACCCGAAAAAGCTTTTAGAAGAGCCCACCCCGCAGCCACCGAGCAACACCGCGCAGCCACCCATCGCGCCGCAGCCGAACCAGCAGCCCCCGCATGCTCATACTCCGCAGCACCATGCTCCGCAGAATCACGCTGGGCCTGCTCAGCTACCGCATGTGCAGCCTCCGCAGGCACCGCAACAGTACGGTCAGCAGCAGGGCTATCCACAGCAGGCACAAAATAATCCGCCGCAGAACCCGAATAACAATAGTCAGGGATATGCTGGCGGCGGATTTTCGTGGGCGGATATTACATAGCCCAAATATTTAGTGCTGGGTCACTCCCAGTCCTAATGGCTTTCCAGCGAGGGAAGTCCGACGCTTGGAAATCTTGTGAGCGACGTCCGTAATAGCCTTGGACGCCGGGGACTCAGGGTTCGCAAGAACCGTGGGGGTGCCGGCATCGCTATCGACACGCAGTGCTGGCTCCAATGGGACCTGTCCTAATTGCTCGACCTCGTAGCCCAGCAACGTGGTCAGGCGATCTGCCACAACCTGGCCGCCACCGGAGCCAAAGACGTCCACGGTAGAGCCATCAGGCATGACCATCGCAGACATATTTTCAATAACACCAGCCACGCGCTGGCTGGTCTGCTGGGAGATCGAGCCCGCGCGCTCTGCAACCTCGGCTGCCGCTGCCTGTGGGGTGGTGACAACCAATAGCTCAGCATTAGGGATCAGCTGCGCAACAGACAGGGCAACATCGCCGGTTCCCGGAGGCAGATCCAAAAGCAAGAAGTCCAAATCGCCCCAGAACACGTCCGTTAAGAACTGCTGGAGTGCGCGGTGCAGCATTGGTCCACGCCAGACAATAGGCGCGTTGCCCTGGACGAACTGACCGATGGAAATGTGCTTGATGCCGTGCGCGATAGGTGGCAGCAGCATTTCATCATCTAACACGGTTGGGCCGGCGGTGCTGCCGAGCTGACCGGGTACGGAGTGGCCGTAAATATCAGCATCGACCACGCCTACCTTAAAGCCTTGTGCTTGCAGCGCTGCGGCTAAGTTCACGGTCATGGAGGACTTGCCCACGCCGCCCTTGCCGGAGGCAACAGCGAAGACGCGGGTGGTGGAATCCGGCTTGGAGAATGGAATCTCCGGATCCTGCGCGCTGCCGCGCAGCTGCTTTTTGAGTTCTAAACGCTGCTCATCGGTCATGGAGCCAAGAGTGACGTTAACGTTTCCTACGCCTTCGATATCTTCGATGGCGGCGCGGACGTTGGTATTAATGGTGTCTTTCATTGGACAGCCAGCAATCGTCAACAAAATCTCAACGGAAACGTCTTGGCCATCTACTTCGACGGTGTTGACCATGTTGAGTTCTGTAATTGGCTTGCCAATTTCAGGATCCTCTACGCGGGAGAGCGCGCTGCGGACAGCGGATTCGGTTAATGCGGTAGTCATAGCAAATCCCAGTCTAGTCCCGTCGCGCACAATGTCGAAAGGCCGTGGCTGCTAGGCTGCTACGAGTGAAGAAGTTTGGTGGCGTGTGTTTGATTTTATCGACGGCAGTACTTTCTGCCTGCAGTTTTGCGGAAGTTTCCCCGGAGACTAAAGGCCTGCAAACTGAGCCTGTGCAGATCGAAGTAGAATCAAATAACCCTGAAGAGCGTGTGCTGGCGGAAATCTACCGCGGCTCGTTGGAATTGCAAAAGCGCGATGCGGAGATTGTGCCGACGGGCGAGGGGAACTTTCGCATTGGCTGTACCGGCCAGATCCTGTGGGAAAATGATCCGCAGCGCGCCCAAGAGCTCGAGGAAGCATTCGAAGCTGAGGAAGACTTCGACGGCCGCGATAACAATGCGGTGACCCATGAAGAAATGATGGGGTCTTTGCCCACCGACTGGACGACTAATGACCCATCTGGCGCAACCTGGTGCGAGGATTTCGATGAGGTCGATATTCCGCTCAATATCGTTCCTATCTATAAGAAGACTTTGCTCGACCGCAATGATCGTTATGAGGTCAATAGCGTGACGAAGTACATCACCAATACTGATTTGCAAGAGCTTGTCGATGCATCCCAGGACGCCCCTGTTGACGAAGTAGTTGAACAGTGGCTGCTGACCTCTGTTGCCGGTGGCGGCAATCTTGATACCGGCGATGCCGTGTCCGATGATGCTGATTCCGATTCAAATAAAGAATCCAACTAGTTAGCCAGCTAGTAACTTAAGCCCACACTCTGTGGGGCCCACTGCAGTGCCCTTATCCATGGACAAACCCTGCCCAGTCATGCATGCTAAAAGCACAACTGGGAGTTCGGGGGAACTATATGCACTGTTATGGCACTACACCTGTGTCTTGCTCTTTGTCCATCATCAGACCTAACAACATTCATGCCGTCTTTGTAGGCGGTGAGTTGCTATGAAGCCAGGCAAAAAGCTGTTTGTCGCCAGTCTTCTTGTAGCCGCCGCAGCCGTTCAATCTGCTTGCTCTGCCAATATCGGCGCCACGGAAACTGCGGATGCGTCCACACCGGTGGAAACCGCATCACCACAGCCACCTTCAGACAAATCAACCGACGACGCCGATACCACTGCCGAAGACAGCTCACGCGAGGCAGAATCTGTCTTTCCACCACTAGGGAGCTTTGACCGTCGCGATCCCGACTTTATCCAATACAAGCCCTGCCTTGAGATGCCTGACGACTTCCTCGAAGAAGCTGGTCTTTACGACAAAGAGATGTTGGAGGGCTTAGGTGAAGTTGATGGAGTGTGTAGCTTTACTGCACCAAATGAATATGGCGATGCAGTGTTCAAACTTCAAGGAAGTCGCCACAGCTTTATTGACTACAACGGTATTTCCGGCGAAATTAGTTGGACGGAGACAGCCCAAGGCGCCCCAATACTGCTGCACCGCTCCGAGTATCTCCCTGATACCGAATGCCAAGCGGCGATTGAAACGCACCGTGGAACCTTGGCTATAGCTTTCCAGTCTTTTAAAGGTATGGATCAGGAATTAGCACTCGATCCATGCGAAATGGCGCAGAATAAGCTTCTAACCGTATTAGACCTGGATGGAAAAAATGAGGATTAATATTGACTCCCTTAACGGGGCTCTGAGTCAACTGACCTTTGCTCAAAGAGAAATCGAAACCACGGGTGTAAGCGTAACTAGTAACTTAGGTTTACAGTTTTCGGCGATTGCAGGGTTAAATGAGGCGGGAGCAATTCACGGAAGAGCTATCAAACAAGATCCGGCGTCAGCCCAGGAGATGCTCCGGACTTACTCAAATCAAGTGGGCTGGGCGAGTGAGCTGCTGGCTGCTGAGATTGATGCTCTGTCAGCGCAAGAAGATTCAAATTCAAGAGGGCTTGACCTCGCGGATACCGGCGGTGCAGTCGGCTCGATAGGTGCGGGTTTGCCAGCGCAACCGAGTAACCAAAGTGTGCCTCTTACGTTCGTGCCACCAGTGGTGTTTCCAGGTGCCTCGTTGCTCCAATTGGCCAACAATTTTAATGCCACAAAGTTCGGCGAGCTTGCTCAAGCTGCGGTGGACTGGAATACGATGGCCTCAAATATTCGGCAAGTGGTGGACCAATTAAACAATGCCGCTTCTACGATCGACAGTGAAAATGATAGTGAATTCACGCGTAGTGCGGCTAACAAGATTCGGGAGTTGGCTACGACCGGTGAACAATTTGCGGCAAATGCTTCGGTGATGAATCAGCGAGCCTTTAATTTGGTCTCACAAGCGCCATTTGGGTACGTGGAAATTCCAGCTGATCTGCAAGCCGTGAAAGCAATCCCAGATCCCATTGCACAAAAGGCAATGGAAGCGGCAATGTTGGCTAAGTGGCAAGCGAAGTTGCAGGAGATGGTCACTAGTTCGTTGCCCAACCAGCAAAGTTTGGCTGAAGCTCCGGCTGCTTCCGGCGGGGGAGACAACATCGACGTTGGCTTGGGAGCTATTGCGGGAACTGGAATGCGCTACAACACCGATGAGGTTGTGTGGCCGCAGGAGATTCAACAGGCGCTAGCAGGTGGTGAAATTGGTCCCGGTTCTTTTGGCGTTGCTGATGGTGAACTGGTCGCATTAGAAAACATCGACCAAGGCTTGGTGGAACAAGTTCGTCACGCAGTCAGTGAACGCAATGAGGCGCTTTATGGAGGAGGGAAGCTCCAGAACTTCATAGATGGCGGCATGACACCGTTGATGGATGCAACCACCCAGACCGCCGGATTTAATAGCCCTGGGCTGGGGACCTTGAATGCGGGGAATAGTCCATCGCTGGGGCATGGTGGGCTTGCCACTGCAGCACCGAATAATAGTGGCTTCGGAACTGCTGTGGGGACCTCTGGCGGGGTGGGTAGCTTGGGAACTTTCGGTGGTGCTGCTGGTCTAGGTAGTGCGGCTGCAGGTTTGCCTGCAGCGGGACTACGAGGTGCAGGCATTGGCGCTGGCGCAGGGCTAGGTGGTCTACGAGGCGCTAGTGGTATCTCGGGAGGTCGGGGAGTCAGTGTTGCTGGTGGAGAAGCAGGATCACGGCTCTTAAACACAGGCGGTGATAGCGGTGGTCGTGCGGGCGCAGCGGCAGGTACTGGTTCGGGAACGCATGCTGCTGGTGCAGGAGCGAACGGTACAGCTTCACAAAGCCAGCATGGACGCGGACCTGGTGCGATGATGGCGCCTGGTGCGGCTGGTCGAAACCAGGAAAAGAAGAAGAAATCCACCATGATTAAGGCGGTTATGTCGCGCGTGGAGGCGGACAAGAACCGACGGGATCTAGTGGGCGATCCGCCGGCAGCGTTGCCAGGCCCCATCGGCGATTGGGCCCGGCAGTAGATGTAGCGAGATACAAAAAGTGGCTCACTCCAGGATATGGAGTGAGCCACTTAATTGCTCTTAAAGGCTGGGACTAGATGTCGAAGGCCTCGTCGAGTAGGTTCTTCTGCTCAAGCTGGTGAACCTTTGCAATACCGGTTGCAGTCGAGGACTGCGAGCGGCGGGATACGCGAACCATTTCTGGCATATCTGGAATCAGATCGCGCAGGTGCTCGTTGTAGAACGGCCATGGACCCTGGTTAGCTGGCTCATCCTGAACGAAGCGGACCTGGGTGGCATTCGGGTAGGACTCGAATGCATCACGCAGACGGTTGAACGGAATTGGGTGCAGCATCTCGATACGAACAATGGCGATGTCGTCGCGGCCATCGGCAGCGCGCTTCTTTTCCAAGTCGTAGTAGATCTTGCCGGAGACTAGCATGATGGTCTTGACCTTCTCTGCATCGCCGATGACATTACCGTCACGGTCCACCAAGTTTGGATCGTTGATGACGGAGGTAAAGGAGTTAACGTCGGTGAACTCTTCGATGGAGGAGTAAGCAGCCTTGTTACGCAGCATCGACTTTGGAGAGAAGACAACCAGTGGACGCTTCATCTCACCCAGAGCCTGACGGCGCAGCAAGTGGAAGTGGTTAGCTGGGGTCGTTGGCTGTGCAACAGTCATGGACCCCTCAGCACACAGCTGCAGGAAGCGCTCGATACGAGCGGAAGAGTGGTCAGGACCCTGGCCTTCGTAACCGTGTGGCAGAAGAAGGATCAGAGAAGAGGTCTGGCCCCACTTTGCTTCACCGGAGGATACGTACTCATCGATGATGGTCTGAGCACCGTTAGCGAAGTCACCGAACTGTGCTTCCCAAACTACGACTGCGTCCTGGTTACCCAGGGAGTAGCCGTATTCGAAGCCCATGCCAGCAAACTCGGTCAGCGCGGAGTTATAAGGCAGGAACTTACCGCCGTTGCCGCGCTCGGTAGCGAGCTGGTTGAGTGGGTTGAATTCTTCACCGCTGTTTGGATCGAAAGCAATTGCGTGACGCTGGGTGAAGGTACCACGACGGGAATCCTCACCGGCGAGACGAACAAGCTTGCCTTCATTAGCCAAAGAACCGAAAGCGATGAGCTCGCCCCAGCCCCAGTCAATGCCACCTTCGATGGAAGCCTTGGCACGCTCTTGGGCAACCTTGCCCACGCGCTTGTGGTATTCGAATCCTTCTGGGGTATCCAGGTAGGACTGGCCGAGGGCACGCATCTCATCGGCAGTAATCGAGGTATCAAGTCCACGGGTCAGAGCCTGAGAAGTGGTAATGCCTTCCTGCTCCTGTGGGCCCTTCTTCTCTGCTTCCTTAACTTCTGCGAAGACGGATTCCATCTGGTCGTGGAAGTCTCGTGCAGCAGCTTCTGCGTCCTCAGAGGACAGGTCGCCACGGCCGATGAGGTCTTCGGTGTAGGACTCGCGAACACCGCGGTGATCGTTGATCTTGTCGTAGAGAACTGGCTGGGTCATGGAAGGATCGTCAGCCTCATTGTGACCGCGCAGGCGGTAGCACAGCAGGTCAATGAAGACGTCCTTGCCGAAGCGACGACGGTACTCGGTCGCCAACTGGCCTACCCAAACAACTGCTTCTGGGTCATCACCGTTGACGTGGAAGACCGGGCAATCAAAGCCCTTAGCCAAGTCGGTGGAGTAGTAGGTCGAGCGGGAAGAATCAGGAGTGGTGGTGAAACCAATCTGGTTGTTGACCACAATGTGTACGGTACCGCCGGTGGTGTAGCCACGCAGCTGGGACAAGTTGATGGTCTCCTGGATAACGCCTAGACCAGCGAAAGAAGCATCGCCGTGCAGCATCAAAGGAACAACGGAGTAGCCGTCGTGGCCCTTGTCCAGGATGTCCTGCTTTGCGCGAGCCATACCAACCAAGACCGGGTCTACTGCTTCCAGGTGGGATGGGTTAGCGGTCAAGGTGACCTTGATTTCGCCGTCGCCGAACATCTGCAAGTGCTCGCCGGAGGCACCCAAGTGGTACTTCACGTCACCGGAGCCACCAGCCTGGCCACCCTTGAAGTTACCGTCGAACTCAGCAAACAGCTGTGCCAGTGGCTTGCCAACGATGTTGAACAAGACATTCAGACGGCCACGGTGAGGCATACCGATGACAACTTCATCGAGGCCCTGACCCGCAGCGGTGTCAATGACGGAGTCCATCAAAGGAATCAGTGCTTCAGCGCCCTCAAGGGAGAAGCGCTTTTGGCCGACGTACTTGGTCTGCAGGAAGTTTTCGAAAGCTTCTGCAGCGTTGACCTTCTGCAGGATGTACTTCTGCTCAGCGTTGGTCGGCTTAGGCATGCCAGCTTCGAGGCGGTCACGCAGCCACTCGCGCTCATCGCGATCGAGGATATGCGCGTATTCGGTACCAACCTTGAGGGTGTAGGCAGAGCGCAGGCGAGAGAGTACCTCACGCAGCTGCATGGACTCCTTGCCACCAAATCCACCAACGTTGAAGGTGCGGTCCAGATCCCAGATGGTCAGGCCATGGGTTTCCATATCCAGGTCGCGGTGATCTGGAATAGGAAGTCCCGGTTGTGCCCAGCCCAGTGGGTTGACATCGGCAATCAAGTGACCGCGGGAGCGGTAGGACTCGATGAGGGACATGACACGGGTGTTCTTGTCGATGCCCTTGTTTGGAACATCCTGTGCCCAGCGGAAAGGCTGGTAAGGAATACCCATTTCCTGGAAGATTTCATCCCAGAACTTGTGATCAACAATGAGCTGGGAAATGGTACGCAGGAACTCACCGGACTCTGCACCCTGGATGACGCGGTGGTCATAGGTGGAGGTCAAGGTAACCAGACGGCCGACGCCGAGGTCTGCCAAGCGGTCGGTGGAAGCGCCAGCGAACTCCGCTGGGTAATCCATGGAACCAACACCAATGATGGAGCCGGAACCCTTAGTCAAACGAGCAATGGAGTGACGGGTACCAATACCACCTGGGTTGGTCAAGTTAATGGAAACGCCAGAGAAGTCATCCATCGTCAACTTGTTCTTGCGGGAACGGGTGACAATGTCTTCGTAGGAATCAACGAACTCAGTAAAGGACTTGTTTTCACAGTCTTTAATAGCTGCAACGACAAGCGCGCGGGACCCATCCTTTTGCGGCAAGTCAATTGCAAGACCTAAGTTGATGTGTTCTGGTTGGACGGCGGTTGGCTTGCCGTCCTGAACTTCGTAACGGATGTTCATATCTGGATGGATCTGAACAGCCTTAACAATGGCCCAGCCAAGAATGTGGGTAAAGGAGATCTTGCCACCGCGGGTGCGCTTGAGGTGGTCGTTGATCATCGCGCGGTTTTCCCACATCAACTTCACCGGCATATCGCGCACGGTGGTTGCGGTTGGGATCTCTAGCGACTGGTCCATGTTCTTCGCAATAGCGCGGAACATGCCCTTAAGAGGCTTTTCAGAAAATTCTGGGTAAGGCTCAATACGGTCTAGAGGAGATTCAGGGCTCTTCTTAGGAGCCGGACCAACTGGGCTTGGAGCCTTTTGAATGGTCTTAGCTTCTTCAGCGCTAGCATCGACTACGGTCTTGCGTGCTGCTTGCTTAGTTGCAGTAGGCTCGCCTTCCGTAGCTTTCGCCTTCGACTGCTGTGGGGCGTCCTTTTTAGCGCTGGCCTTTGGTGCGGACTGTGCCGCTTCAGCCTGCTTCTTTGGGGCACCGTTCTTCTCAAAGAACTCTCGCCACTCCTTGTCTACGGAGTTGGGATCCTTGGAATACTGCTGGAACTGTTCGTCAATCAGCCACGCATTGGGGCCATAGATGCTCGAGTTGCTCACGGCAGGTGCTCGCCTCATTTCCTTGAGTTTAAGTATGGGTCTTTTGTCGACTTTAGTTGTGCATTCAGTGCTTAGCCACTATACGCGGCCAATACTCTGTTGACAGCTCGCCCCTTATGATACGGCGGAAAGCTGTTTCGACCACAAGCGCCCGCCATTATGGTGGTGGATCTCTGTAGCCACCTGCATAAACTCACCAAAATTGAGGGGTAGTCGAGGCTTAGTTCACCAATGCTGGAATCTGGGTATGAGTGTGCTTGACCATTTGGTTGCCCAGCTTGCGGTTGGCGATTGCCCCCAAAGCGGCGCCAATTCCGAATGGAACCAACTTTGATACCCACATCCAACGCACGCGCTTGCTCATGTTCTTAATGAACATATTCAGCAACCGTCCGTTGAGCCCCGTCAGCGATGGTGTGGAAAAACGGGTGAGCGCACTTGCGGTCGGCAAACCCTTGCCCTTGCCAACATCTTGGACGAAAGTATCTACCAACGCGGAGCCTTGGGAGCCATTAAGGATAATCAAGACCACGGCCATGCGCCGTTCCTTCGTGGAAAGATCCACGCCTTGGTTATGTGCAGAGGCTAAAAAGTACCATGCGGCTGCTTCAATAAAGACGAGCGATTCTGCACCAATGGCAGCAGCGCCGGTTACAAGGCCAACTCCTGGGATAGCGGAGGCAGCTCCAGCGCCCGCGCCGGTTCCTTGAACTACCCGCATGAAGTGCTTATCGAGGATTTCCTGAATTTCCTCGGCAGAAGCATCGGGGTTGCGCTTGCGCACAGAATCGACATACTTGGCCACCGTCGAGGACTGCACAGCAACGGCCTTTTGCAACCCGGACATAATCATGGAACCAAATTTGTCGTCATTATTAAGCAATTCCTGAGCCTCAGGACTTACAGGCTCATCGACGATTTCACCTTCGAAGATTTCATCTTCATCGTGAGCTTCATGGGACTTTTTCCGATTAAGAATTTGTGGAAGTTTCATCACTAATGTCCTGTTCTATTTAATAGAGGCACTTAATTACTGCGATAACACGAGAATACAGCGCGAGTAAGCTTGATTGCAGGTGCTCGCATTGTGTTCAACCGCATGAAGTAGCGGCACAATTCCCAGAAGGGGGTTATTGTTATGAATATGAGTTCTTATTCGTTGCGTAGCCGAATGAGGGGGCAGTCGGCATGAGTAGTAGTGATGAGAATTCAACCAGTGGCCAACCACAATCACCGGGAGATTATTCCTTCGACCAGGTCGAATGTGAGATTTCCGTCAGCGCCGCGAAAGCCGAGGCAGAAGCTGCACACCGCCGCGCGCATGAAGCCATCGCGGCAGCGGCGGAGCAGGCTCAGGGCGAAAAACTCACCATCAAGACGGCGTCGGGTTGGGTACATGGACGCATGGAAGAAACCGAAGGAAAGCTGGTGCGCTCCTGGCGCGGAATTCCCTTTGGCGCCGATACTTCAGGCCAACATCGCTTCCGCGCGCCACGTCCCGCTGAGCCGTGGGAAGGCATTCGCTACTGCAATGAATTTGGGCCAGTAGCCCCACAACCGACCTACTCGTGGCAAGACCGCATCATCGGCAGTGAAGACTGCCTGCATTTAGATGTGGTGCGACCCAATACCGATGAAAAACTACCCGTCGTGGTGTATTTCCATGGCGGATCTTTTATCGTGGGCTCGTCGCACATGCTCATGCTGCGCGGCTTTCAACTGACAGAAGCGATGAATGTGGTCTACGTGTCCATCAACTTTCGCCTGGGCGCATTGGGGTATCTGGATTTGCGTTCGCTTTCCGATGACTGCGTGGCCAACCCGGCAGTCATGGATCAGCTCTTGGCGTTGCAGTGGGTTCAGGAAAACATCGCTGCCTTCGGTGGCGACCCCGATAGTGTCACGGCAATGGGGGAGTCCGCCGGTGGCGCTGCCGTATTGACGTTGATGACCAGCCCCGCGGCAGAAGGGCTTTTTCATCGCGCCATCGCGCAGTCTTCACCCATTGGCATGATTCACTCGCGGACGCAGTCGACGTGGTGGGCACGAGAACTGGTCAAACGCATGGCGCTGCCGCGCGGGTCAACGGTTGACGCATTGCGTGAGGCTAAAGGTGATGACATTGTGCGCGCCGGGCAGTCGATGATGTGGCGAAATGGCGAGCTTCTACACCTGAATTCTTCCTATGCGCCGACCGTGGATGGTGATTTAATCCCCGATCACCCGCTGGAGGTCTTCGCGCGCGGTAAGCAAATGGACGTTCCGCTGTTGATAGGTACCAACAGTGATGAAGCGAGCTTTTCTAAGTTCGTCTTTCAACGGGAACATATCCGGCAGCGCGCTGCTATCCGGTTCCTGGCTTCTTACGACGAAGAGAACGCGCCGAAAGTAGTCGACGCCTATGACGGTGGCACGGATCGCTCAGACTTTGCAGAATTGCTTGCCGATGCACTCTTTTGGGCACCTTCTGTCCGAGTTGCGCAATCGCATGTCCTGAAAAATTCCACGTGGATGTACCGGTTTACGTATGCATCGAAAGCTTTAAAGGCGTTGGGGCTGGGTGCCATGCACTCGATGGAGCTTTCCAATGTTTTCGGCGATATGAGCGCTTCGCGGGCGTCCTTGTTGCTGCGGTTGGGCAGCTCAGAAGACATGGAATCGCTGACGGCGTTGATGCAAAAGCATTGGGCCAACTTTATCCATTTCGGCCGGCCGGGCGATGATTGGCCGGAGTACATTACTTCCGCTTCGCAAGCCAAGTTCGACATGGCAGATAACGCCCCAGCGCATCGCGCAACAATGACTTTTGATGTCCCGCACCATGTGGATTATGACCCGCGCCGTAAACGCCGCCAGGCCTGGAATGACTACAACATGCTGGAATGGGGGCTGGGGCGTCCCGATATTTTGGCTGAAATTGAGTTCTTATTGGAAGGTTTCGGGCCATGACAAACAGGGAAAGATTGAAGAAACTAACGTGATTGGCTGCCTAAGATTGTGGGTTGAATGTAGGCTTGTGCGGCAACGGCTTTCATAACCGTTGTCGCATGGCCCACGCTTTATTATCAACAAGGACGGATTGCCAGATATGAGCTTTTTCGAGAACATTGCAGCGGCCTTGGATGCCGAGGGGATTGAGTCTCGCGTCAATGACGACATTATGTTTGTGCCGATTACCTCGGACTTAGAGATTCAATTCGTTGAGATCGATCAATTGCTTCCGGCGGCGAATGTCTACATTGCAGCAGCTGATGTCGATGAAGATGATGAAGACTTTGAAGCAGTGCTGGTGTCAGTGGCTTTTTCCGTTGAAGATGCAGTAGAGTCAGTGGCCCGCCACATCGCTACAGACCAGGTAGTTACCGTTTTGCGTGATTTGCTCGAAGGTACTGATGAGCGCATTGCGGAACTGGAATTTATCCAAGATGAGTTCAACCCGAACTTGGTTGTCGCGGAAGTCGCTAATGATTCCGAGCTGCGGGTATTGGTAGAAACCGTAGACGGAGTACCTTCTGCGATCGTGCGGTTCTTGTCCTTTGCCTACACCGAAGATGAATTCGATGAGGGCGACGATACTTCCGAAATCGACGATTACGATGATGCGACGATTCAGGAGCTATGGGATGTCGATGCAGAACAGGGCGTCGATTCCGAAGAGCCCCTCAGCGATGATGAATATCAGGCGCTGTTGGAGTCTTCGATCGCCAATGGTGCAGAGCCCATCATCGAAATCCCAGCAGAGACCCTAGAGCTGGGCACCTACATTGACTTCGACCGCCTCTTTGATGTCCTGGGCCTAGTCGCTGAGCGCGCCTTGGACTGGGAGTCACAATTGGTGCCTTTCGACTCCGATGAGTTTGATGAACCGGATGTGTACGACATCTACGGTGAAGACACTCTCGACGAAGAGCTCGAAAGTGAATTCGCGGAGTACAACGATGAGGACGACGAAGACGATGATGAAGACGACGACCTCGAAATCCACGAGCTCTCGGGCTCACGTGAGAGCCTCGATGCAGAAGATGACGAGGACGACGAAGAAGACTAATTCTGTCTAACCTTTGATGCCCGTGCTAGTAGTTTGTCAGTACTAGCACGGGCATTGTTGTGTCCGAGACGATTTAAGCAGCCTGATCGAGACCAGCAAACATCGAACTCGGTGAGCGAAGTGGCTGGTAGTCGGAGTCAACCATCCATACAAAGGTTGCGGATTGGCCAGAAGGGATTTCATGAACCGACGAGGCAGCGTGCGGTGGTACTAGTGCGCGAACCCAGCCCTCTGCAATCTCGCGCCGCACGGGAAGGCCTGCCGGGTCTGTAATGCGTAACCGGATGAGATAGACCGGCTTGCGGCGCTCACCATAACCACGGATTCGGGAGACAGCACGCGGGCCGACGCGAAAGCGCGAGAGGCTCGCGGTGAGATCTCCTTGGCCGCCGATTCCGGGAAGCTGCTTTATCGGTGGCCGCCAATTGGCTATATCTCGGTTGAGCGAGCGGGGGTGGCGCATGATTGATTGCAGGGCATCGACGGTTAAGGAGTGGGCGAGCATGACCTCCGCTGTCGCACTAGCGGTATCGATACCGTGGACCTGGGTGGCTGGGAGTCTGCTACGTGATTGCGTGAGGGAGTGTAGTCGGTTGGATGCAGGAATATTCTTGTGGTTTTTCATGTTCAACACTGTAGAACCCTTTTCGGACATCCGTTCTAAACATTATCGAAAATGTAGAACGGGTGTTCGAACTGTGTGGTGGGTATTGTGCTAAAAGAATTTTTTGTTGAAGAGGGCTAGGGTTATTTGAGATATGAAAAATACTGAATCTACCTCCCCGGATCTCGAACATTTACCGAAGTTGGAACAGGCAAAAGTTCCGCGGGAAATCTGGGTACTCGTAGTTGCGGCGTTCATTATCGCCTTGGGCTATGGATTAATCGCTCCGCTGCTGCCGCAATTTATCGTCTCCTTTGACGTTTCTATGGCTGCGGCCGGCTTGGTAGTTTCGATTTTCTCAGTCAGCCGTTTGATTATGGCGCCTGGGGCCGGAGTCTTGGTGGACAAGATTGGCACCCGCGCTGTGTACATCACCGGCCTTTTGGTCGTTGCGGTGACCACGGGGCTAGTCGCCGGAGCGATTGAATATTGGCACATCATCTTGCTGCGCGCTTTGGCAGGCTTCGGCTCGGCGATGTTTACAGTCTCTGCGATGGGGCTGATTGTAAAGATTGCGCCACCATCAATTCGCGGTAAATGTTCCGCAATTTATGGCACCGCATTTTTGATCGGCAATATCGTGGGGCCGATTGTGGGCGCGGCATTGTCTTTCCTAGGCTTCCGCTGGCCATTTTTGATCTACGGCGTGGGCGTTGCGCTGGCTGCCTTGGTGGTGTGGATTATGATGCCACGCGTTAAAGAGGGCACGGAGAAAGATTCCTCTGTCAAGCCTCCAATGAAGCTGCGTGAAGCCTGGGGTGACACGGCATTTCGTGCTGCGTTGACTTCCAATTTCGCCCACGGCTGGGCGAATATGGGCGTGCGTGTATCTGTGGTTCCACTGTTCGCAGCGGCTGTTTTTAATAATGGTTCCGCGATTGCAGGTTTTGCTTTGGCTGCGTACGCCTTCGGCACTGCAGTGGTCCTGCAAGTCTCAGGACGCCTCGCGGATACTATTGGCCGACGTCCACTGATTATCGGCGGGCTGACTGGCACTGCAGTCTTTGTGGGCGTCTTTGGTTTTGCCGACTCGCCACTAATTCTGATTATTCTTTCTGCGCTGGCAGGTGCCGCAGGTGGCTTTGCAAACCCATCCCAGCAGGCCGTGATTGCTGATGTTATCGGCAATGAACGCTCCGGCGGCCAAGTTTTATCAGCCTTTCAGATGGCTATGGACTTAGGGTCGATCGGCGGTCCGATCATCGTTGGCATGTTGGCGGATCTCTATGGATTCAAGATTGCCTTCGGGGTCTGCGGTGTTCTCTCACTAGTTGGTGTCATCGCCTGGATCTTTGCGCGTGAGTCGCTAGAAAACCCGAAGCCCATTCTTCGTCGCTTGCCGAAGGCTTAAACTCACCTCGACGGGGGTAGTGGGTGTAATCCACACATCTTTTGTCGTGACTTTGTGGCGCGAAGCACTTACTATGATGCTAACTCGCGTCAGGCTGTCGCGCGGGCATGTATTTAACTCGTAGCACTATTTATTTTATTGCCACTTGAATGCATGCCTTTTTGCGCATGCCTAGTGGCAATGGGTAAATACCTAGCCCAAAGTCAGGAGCCAGTCATGACGACGCCCGAATCCGTCGTGAACTCAAGCAAAAATAGCCCGCCTGAAAATCGCGATGACGCTCTTCCCAATGTCAAAGGCAAGTGGCGTCTGGTGGTCTATAGCGCCATCGGCGCATTCGTCTTCTTCTTTCCCATGACCTACCAGGGAAAGAACTCCATTCCTCTCGACCACATGGTCACCTTCTTGCGAGATACATTCCCGAGTATTGTGCCGTGGTTGGTTCTCGCCTTGGCAGCCTTTGGCACCTACCGAGGCATCGCCACCAAGTCGTGGCAACGCGGTTGGGTTCATGGAGTTTTCGCCGTCTTAAACTTCGTGGGTCTTATCGTGTCGTTCTTGCATATTATTGGCCGATTGCCATGGGTATTAGGGGATGAGGACTTGGTTCCCTTCCTTTGGGATTCCATCGCCATTCCGGTTGGTCTAATTGTTCCCATCGGCGGCGCATTCCTCGGCCTGCTTATCGGCTATGGCTTGCTGGAATTTGTCGGCGTGTTCATGCAGCCGATTATGCGCCCGCTGTTTAAAACACCGGGCCGTAGCGCCATTGATGCCGTGGCATCATTTGTTGGTTCGTATTCCTTAGGCATTTTGATTACCGACCGCGTTTATCAGCAAGGCGGATATACCGGGCGCGAAGCAGCAATCGTGGCAACTGGATTTTCTACCGTTTCTGCAGCGTTTATGGTCATTGTGGCCAAATCCTTGGATTTGATGCACATGTGGACCACCTTCTTTTTCATCACGCTGGTAGTCACATTCGCGGTCACGGCGATCACAGTGCTTATTCCTCCGTTGCGCACCATTCCAGATGAGTATTTTGAAGGCTCAACGCCCTCGCCCGAAGTAGAAGTAAAGAGCAACCGCCTGAAAGCAGCAGTGCGCGAAGGTTTAACCACCCTAGCGGAAGCACCAAGTCTGGCAACTTCTATTTGGATTAACCTCCGGGATGGCCTGCGTCTAGCTGGTGCGATTGTGCCTTCCATTATGTCGGTGGGACTTATCGGCTTGCTGCTGCAGCGGTTTACCCCGATTTTTGAATGGATTGGTTATTTATTTTATCCATTCGCCTGGCTTGTCCGCCTGCCCGATCCGCAGCTTGCCAGTGAGGCAGCGGCACTTGGCATTGCTGAAATGTTCTTGCCAGCCACCGCAGTGGCCGGCAGCGATGACATGGTGTTGAAGTTCGTCATTGGCGTAGTTTCTGTCTCCGCGATTATCTTCTTTTCCGCATTGGTGCCGTGCATCATGGCCACCAGAATCCCAGTATCAATCCCGCACATGGTCTTGATCTGGTTTGAGCGCGTGGTATTAACCATTGTTATTGCCACGCCAATTGCTCACCTCATCTTGTGATGAACTAGTTGTGGCCACGTGCTTGCGCGTGCGCCACAGCAATGTCATTGATCAACCGCGCGCCCAACTTGGCCGTGCGGTTGTCGAGATCAAAGCGCGGATTGATTTCTACAATATCGACTAGAGCCAATTTGCCGGTCGCGGCGAGAGCAACAGCGATAGCGCGAATGCGATCAAAGCTCACACCCAGCGATGCCGGGGCAGATACCCCGGGTGCTTGGTCGCCTGGTAAGACGTCCATGTCAATGGACAGATGCAGGTGGTCGTGAGCAGACTCTTCGACCAGCTGGGTGGCAAGTTGTGTTGCCTCATTGATGCTGAGCTGTGCCAGCTGCTCATCGAGATGGATGGTAACTCCGAGCTCACGTGCGGTATCAAAAAGTACCGTGGTGTTATTGGGCTGGGAAATACCGAGTACGGAATAATCAAAATTTTGCTGGCCAACCAACTCGGAGATTTGCAAAAATGGCGTGCCCGAGGTGGCGCGGGATTCGCTGCGTAGGTCGAAGTGGGCATCGAGGTTGATGATCTGCGCAGGTCCTGCAGCTGCGAAAAGCCCGCGGTGAGAACCGAAAGCGGTTTCGTGTCCGCCGCCGAGAATAATGGTTAGGTGCCCGACCTCGACCAAAGCCTGCACGCGTGCGGATAATTCATCGTGTCCGCCTTCAAGATCGTCGCCCTGGGTGGTTACCGTGCCGGCATCGTATAGAGCAAGTGGCTCATGAACAGCTAAACCCCCGAGCGCTTGGCGCAAAGCCGCGGGCCCCGCCGCCGAACCTTGGCGGCCACCGTTGCGCTCAACTCCTTCATCGGAGGCAAAACCTAACACCACAATGCCGGCAGGCGATTCATCCTCGAGAGGAGTAATGACGCTATGCCATCGAGCGTGCTCTGGTCCTGGGCCATCATCACGGCCTGACCAAGGTTCAGCTGGTGTATAAAGCGGTCCGTGTTCGGTGTTCATGACATCGATGATAAACCAGTAAACCCATCAATTTTTGTCCTAAGGTGAAATAGTGAGCAAAACTCAAGTACCAGCGGCGCGCAATACCCTGCGCATTTTGGCATTGCTATCACATATTGATGTGCCAATTTCTGCAGCACGCATCCGTACCGAATTGGACTTGCCCCGGTCAACGACCTATCACCTGCTCGCCGAGCTAGAAACATCCGGATTCGTCGTCCACCTGCCTGAAAACCAGACCTACGGTTTGGGTTTGGCTGCGTACTCGATGGCTTCGGCGTATACCACCCAGCAGCCGCTAGTGCGGATGGCGCAAAAGCCGCTGCGCGAAGCGGCAGCGCTAGTACAGGGTTCTGGACACTTGGCGCGGCTGTCCGGTGCAGAAATTTTATATCTCAGTGAGGTCCGTTCCGCGCAAGCCGTGAGTTTGATTACTGAAGTAGGAGTGCGCCTATCCGCTGCGCACACGGCTTCGGGGCGCATCATGCTGGCACAGTTGCCGGTGGCCGAGGCTAAAGCTGCCTTAACAAACAGTGGTCTTAAGAAATCGTGGCGGGAGATTCGCGAGAATCTCGAGCTATTTCAGCGCCGCGGTTGGGCTGAGGAGGTTGAAGAAGTATCACGTGGTCAGCGCTCCGTAGCGGTGGCAATACTGGATCATCTGCAGCGGCCCGCGGCGTCGCTCGCGGTAACTTACCGCGCGGATTTAGAAGATGCTCAAAATTCCGTCGATGGCGCGCTGGGTGTGCTGATGAAAGCGGCGCAGTCCATCTCCGCGCGGATGTATGGAACCACCACTACTGTCGACGACACTGGCACCAGTGTCGTCGCTGGCGATGCAGGATAAGGTAGCGGGTATGTCTTTGGAAAAGCTCGGTGGGCAAACGCGCGTGAGTGATCGTGCCTTTGATGCTCTCTATACCGCCATCATGCACGGCGAGTTGGATGCGGGCCGCCGCCTGCAAGTTCGGGAGTTGGCGGATTCTCTGGGCACGTCCATGATGCCGGTGCGCGAAGCCTTAAACCGTTTAGAAGAGCTGGGTTTAGTAGAAAACCTGCCCTATCGGGGAGCGGTGGTCAAGACTTTTTCTTTGGAAGAGCTCTTGGAGATTTATTCGGTGCGCAGGTTGCTCGAGTCGCAGGCTGTGACCTTGGGTGTGAAAAACATTGAGGACCAGGACATCGCTGAGCTTGATAGGCAGTTAGGCCAGATTCGCGAGATGTTGCAGGCGGAAAATTCCGCTGGGTTTTTAGATGCGGAAGAAGCTATGTTGAGCTGCGTGTTCAATCGCGCCGGCAACCAAACACTCGTGGCTTTTATCCGCACCTTGTGGGCGCGCTCGCGCTACTACAAGCTGCTGGGAGTAAAAGATATCTTCGCTAAAGACAATGTCGCAGTGCTTTACGATGAAGCCGCGACGTTCGTCGCAGCAGCCACCGCCCGTGATAGCGAAGGGACATTATCGGCGCTGCACGCCTCGTTAGATCGGGCGGAGCACGGTATTCGCGCCAATCTGCAATAGTCGGGTTGGCACAGGCTGGTATCTGAGACTTCTTCGACACCTATTGTGTGTGCCATAGCTCTTGTATTCTGTAGGTTAAATCGCAATTGGGCTTTACATTCGTCAAAGCTCGCTGTGTCCTAGAAGAGTATAAGGAGCCTGCATGTCGCGTATATATCCGCAGACCGTTACCGTTGGAATCGGTGCGCTTTCTATCGAAGAGGTTGTTGCTGTTGCCCGGTATGGCGCGCAGGTAGAGATTGCTCCTGAATCCTTAGAAGCGATCGCTGCAACACGCGAGCGCATTGACGAGCTTGCCCAAGATCCGACGCCGGTATATGGAATTTCCACCGGATTTGGTGCGCTGGCACGCCGGCACATTCCGGAGGAAAAGCGTGCACAGCTGCAATTATCGCTGGTGCGCTCCCACGCCGCTGGCTCGGGGCCAGAGGTAGAAACAGAAGTCATTCGCGCGCTTATGCTGCTGCGTTTGTCCACGCTGTGTACCGGACGCACCGGCGTGCGCCCAGTTGTTGCCCAGACGTATGCCGCGGCACTGAATGCGAAAATCCACCCAATTGTGCACGAGTACGGCTCCTTGGGCTGCTCTGGTGATTTAGCGCCACTGGCGCATTGTGCGCTGGCGTTGTTGGGTGAAGGTCCGGTGCGTGTGGATGGCGGAAAGATCGTCGATGCCAGCGAAGCACTGGCCGCGGCCGGGATTGAGCCGCTGGCGTTGAAAGAAAAAGAAGGCTTGGCGCTTATCAATGGCACCGACGGCATGCTGGGCATGCTGTGTTTGGCCATTGCTGATCTGCGGGAAGTAGCAAAGGTGGCTGATATTGCCACGGCGATGACCGTGGAAGGGCTATTGGGAACACTCGCGGTCTTTGCCGATGACTTGCAGCAGCTGCGCCCGCACCCGGGCCAGGCGGCATCGGCGCGCAATATTCGCACCGTTGCTGAAGGTTCGAAGATTTTGGATGCGGCCTTCGACAATTTTCAAAAGACACAAGTTCAAGATGCCTATTCCGTACGCTGTGCGCCGCAGGTCGCCGGTGGTTTCCGCGATACTGTGGATCACGCAGCGCTGGTGGCAGGACGCGAATTGGCCTCGGCGATTGATAATCCCGTCGTGGCCCTAGATGGCCGCGTGACCTCCAATGGCAATTTTCATGGCGCACCCGTGGCCTATGTCCTCGACTTTTTGGCGGTTGTCACCGCGGATGTGGCCTCCATGTCAGAACGGCGCACCGACCGCTTTTTGGATGTCGCGCGGAACCGTGGTCTCAATGCTTTTCTCGCCGATGACCCGGGCGTGGATTCCGGTCATATGATTGCGCAGTACACCCAGGCTGGCATTGTCTCCGAGCTCAAGCGCTTGGCGGCGCCGGCGTCGGCGGATTCCATTCCGTCGTCGGCGATGCAAGAAGACCATGTATCCATGGGCTGGGCTGCTGGCCGCAAGCTGCGCAAGGCCATCGATGGGATGCAACGCGTCTTAGCCATCGAAGTCTTAACCGCCGCGCGAGCAATTAGCCAGCGAGTCACCGCATTGGAGACGGGATCGGTAGCGGAGCTGGCAGCACCGGGAACGGCGGCAGTAGTCAATGCTGTGCGCGAGAAGGTGCAAGCGCCTGGCCCGGATCAGTTCTTGGCGCCAGATATTGAAGAAGCAGTCCAGCTTGTTCAATCAGGGGCGTTGGTTGCGGCGGTGGAAAAGAGCATCGGCACGCTGGACTAACCCCGGTAAAAAGGCGGCTTGTGCTTGCTGGAGGGGGAGCATCAATAAGCAAATGCGCTGCGGAGTCTGGCATCTCGGACACCTGTGCTTGTTGTGTCCTAGTGCACACGAGGGGAAGCATTTAGATTAAAGGTAAACGCAGAAGGAGGGGGACAGCCCCGGGAATCCGGCCCCACCGCGTGAGAACGAGCCCATCGATGGAAAGGACACACCATGTCTGAATCACGCGTTGTCCGCGCGCCCCGCGGCACCGAACTCAATGCTAAAAGCTGGCAAACCGAAGCGCCCTTGCGCATGCTGATGAACAACCTCGACCCGGAAGTTGCCGAACGCCCCGAAGACCTTGTGGTCTATGGCGGCACCGGCAAAGCTGCCCGCAACTGGGAATCTTTTGACGCGATTGTCGACACGCTGAAAGACCTCGAAGCCGATGAAACCTTGCTGGTGCAATCTGGCAAACCAGTTGGCGTGTGGAAGACCAATGAATGGGCACCTCGCGTGCTGCTTGCCAATTCCAACTTGGTCGGCGACTGGGCGAATTGGGAGCACTTTCGCAAGCTCGAAGACGAGGGCTTGATGATGTACGGGCAGATGACCGCGGGATCGTGGATTTATATTGCGACCCAAGGCATCTTGCAAGGCACCTATGAAACCTTCGGCGCGATTGCCCGCAAGCGTTTTAATGACACCCTGGCTGGTACTTTCACCTTGACTGGTGGCTGCGGCGGCATGGGTGGTGCGCAACCTTTGGCTGTGACGCTCAATGGTGGTGCCGTGCTTATCGTGGATGTGGAAGAATCACGGCTCAAGCGCCGTCAGTCCAAGCGCTACCTGGATGAAGTCACCACGGATATTGATGAGGCGCTGCGTTTGGTCCTGGAAGCCAAGGAAGAAAAGCGTGCCCTGTCGGTCGGCTTGGTGGGCAATGCCGCTGAGGTATTCCCGGAAATTCTCCGCCGCCATCAAGCGGGGGAATTTACCGTGGATATTGTCACCGACCAAACCTCCGCGCACGATCCGCTGAGCTACTTGCCGACGGAAATCAGCGTCGAGGATTGGCACGCCGAAGCCAAGGCGGATCCGGAAACCTTTACCAAAAAGGCACGCGAATCCATGGCGGCGCAGGTCCAAGCCATGGTGGAATTCCAGGATGCTGGGGCAGAGGTCTTTGACTACGGAAATTCCATCCGCGATGAAGCCCGCCACGCTGGCTATACCCGTGCTTTTGAATTCCCCGGATTTGTGCCCGCCTACATCCGCCCCCTGTTTTGTGAAGGACTTGGGCCTTTCCGCTGGGCAGCGCTCTCTGGCGACCCGGAAGATATCAAAGTCACCGACGCGGCCTTAAAAGAACTCTTCCCAGATAATGAGCATCTGCATAAGTGGCTCGATGCGGCAGAAGAGTATGTGGAATTTGAAGGTCTGCCAGCACGTATTTGCTGGTTGGGCTACGACGAGCGCCACAAGGCTGGCCTGCTCTTTAATGACCTGGTGCGCGAAGGCCAGATTTCCGCCCCGATTGCTATTGGCCGTGACCACCTAGATTCCGGTTCCGTGGCCTCGCCCTATCGTGAAACCGAAGCCATGCTTGATGGCACTGACGCCGTTGCGGACTGGCCACTGCTCAATGCCATGACCGCGGTGTCTTCTGGTGCGACTTGGGTATCCATCCACCACGGCGGTGGCGTGGGCATGGGCCGTTCCATCCACGCCGGGCAAGTCTCCGTTGCCGATGGCACGGACTTAGCTGCCGCGAAGCTGCGCGCAGTGTTGACCAATGACCCCGGCATGGGTGTTATCCGCCACGTGGATGCTGGCTATAACCGCGCCAAAGAAGTCGCTGATGAGCGCGGCGTGCGCATTCCCATGCAGTTTCATTCGCGCGAAGACTAAACGCTCACCTGTGCAGCCTTAGATAGATACCCTTATCTACTAAGGCTGCTTGGCTTATGAAATGAGGACAACATCATGAAGCTATTTACCAATATCTCTGAACTTCGCACCGTGTCCGACGCCGGAACCCTCCAAAACGCTGCTTTGGTCGAAGACGATGGTGTGATCCAGTGGGTGGGCCACCCCAGCTTCGTGCCCGCTGACTACGCGGCGGCCGAAACCATCGACTGCGGCAACCGCGCCGTGCTGCCCGGCTGGGTGGATTCGCACACGCACATGATTTTTGACGGCAACCGCGCCGAAGAATTCGAAGCACGCATGGCTGGTTCTGATTACGCCGCTGGTGGCATTGCCGTAACGATGGAAGCGACCCGCTCGGCCGGTGCGCAGCGCTTGGAACAACTCCTAGTGGAGCGTATTTCCGCAGGCCATGCTGGCGGTACTACGACTTTTGAAACAAAGACCGGATATGGGCTCAACACCGAGTCTGAGCTGGAAGCAGCCCAGGTTGCCGCACGCCACGCTGATGACGTGACCTTTTTGGGCGCCCACCTGGTACCACCAGGAGCAGATGCCGAAGAATACGTCAGCGAAGTAGTAGGCCCCATGCTGGAGCAAGTCAGCCCACACGTGTCGTGGATTGATGTGTTTTGTGAGCGCGGCGCGTTCAACGAAGAGCAATCGCGCCGGGTCTTAGAGGCCGGGAAGAAAGCCGGGCTGGGCTTGCGCGTGCATGGCAATCAGCTTGGCGATGGCCCCGGGGTCCAGCTTGCAGTAGCCTTAGGCGCCGCATCCGTGGACCACGTCAACTACCTCACCGACGAGGATGTCCAGGCACTCGCGTCCTCGGACACCGTGGCCACCATGTTGCCTGCCTGTGACCTATCGACGAGGCAGCCATTGGTGGAAGCACGCCGGCTTATCGATGCCGGGGCGACCGTGGCGATTGCCTCTAACCTGAATCCGGGCACTAGCTTTACCTCGTCGATGAACTATTGCGTCACCACCGCGGTGTTGCAGCAGTACATGAGCTTGGATGAAGCAATTGAGGCCGCGACCTTGGGTGGTGCGAAAGCGCTGCGCCGTCACGCGGTCACAAGCGAGGGCGCTACCAGCGATGGTGCCACCAGTGGGCTTGATGCGCAGGGTCGCCCGGCGAAAGGCCAGCTGATTGTCGGGGCTGCGTGTGACCTACACATTCTAGATGCTGAAAACGCCATCAATTTGGCCTACCGTCCCGGCATGCCCATGACCTATCAGACCTGGCGGGCAGGGGAGAAGGTCTTCGGCTAGAGCAAGCGGTAGCCGGCACCGCGAATGGTTTCGAGCCGCTGCGCACCAATCTTTTTGCGCAGCGTTGCGATGTAGACATCCACCACATTCGACCCTGGATCGAAATCCAGTCCCCAGACGTGACTGAGGAGTTGCGCGCGGGATAAGACCATGCGTGGATGCCGCATGAAAGTCTCTAAAAGGCCGAGCTCGCGCCGGGAGAGGTCTTTCCACTTGCCGTCGACTTTCACGCGGTGTTGGCGCATGTCCAAGGTGAGCTCACCGTGGTGTAGGGTGCCGTATTCTTTCGCCGCTGCCGGCGATTCAGCTTCTGCTGTTGTTGCCGAAGCCTGCAGGCGCAGCCGCACCCGGGCAAGCAATTCAGCAAACTGGAAAGGCTTGGGCATATAGTCATTCGCGCCGCCTTCCAAGACACGGATCCGATCCTTGAGCGCAGTTCGCGCGGTGAGCACGATGATAGGGACGTCTACACCGGCATCGCGCAGTTTGGTGAGTACATCGGTGCCATCGAGAAGCGGGAGCGACAAATCCAGCACGATCAGCTGATACGTATTCGACTGCGCCAAGCCCAAGGCCAGGGCGCCATTGTCAGCGATATCGCAGGCATAGCTTTCGGCTTCCAGTCCGCGCTTGATAAAGCTGGCGATATCTTGGTCGTCTTCAACAATTAAAATGCGGCTCATGGTGCCATCGTGCTTTCGATCGGGATTTCAATACCAAAGGTAGCGCCCTGCGGCGACTGCGTGTTCATATCCGGCGAATTAACAAAGGCGCGCCCGCCATGTGCCTGCGCAATGGCTTGCACAATAGAAAGCCCCAGTCCTGCGCCCTTACTGCTGGTGCGTGCCGGCTTTTCCTTATTATCTAACGAGCCGCGGTGAAAGCGCTGGAAAAGTGTTTCTTGCTGAGCTGGTTCAATACCAGCGCCAAAGTCTGTGACGGTAAAACGCGCGGTGCCATTGTCCAGGTTGCTAGCAATGTGGATGGGGGAATCCGCTGGGCTGTACTTGGCGGCGTTGCGTACGAACTCCAGCACTGCCTCGGTAATACGCGCGGGGTCACACAAGATCTGCCCTTCGCCGATTCCGACGACTTCTGAGCGGCCGTTGGTTAATACATGCGCCTTGTCATCAATATCGATGGTCAGCTGCGATAAGTCCACCTGCTCAATATTAAGAAAGTCTGAATCTGCTGATTCGGCGATCGCCAATGTCAACAAGTCATTGACCATGCGCGTCATGCGGTCGAGTTCAGATATACACAACTCGAGGGACCGCTCACGCTCAGCCGGAGTGGCAGTATCCAGCAGCTCCAAGTTGCCGCGCACAATCGTGATGGGGGTGCGCAATTCATGCCCGGCATCATCAATAAATTGCCGCTGGGCACGATACGCCTCATCAATGCGGTCCATCATGTGGTTGAAGGTGCGCGCGAGCTGCGCGACTTCATCATCGCCATGCACTGGTACGCGCGTGGTCAGATTCGATTGTGAGATGCGTTCTGCGACTTGGGCGACTTGGCGCACTGGGGCAATAATACGGGAGGAGATAACCCACGCAATGGCGGCGGCCATGCCTAAGCTAATCAGGCCCAAGCCGGCAAAAATAAGGGTCTGCCGGTTCAAATCTGCATAGACTTGCTCGGTGGATACCAAAACCACCACGTAGTCTAAGCCCTCTGCGGACGGCACGGTAATTTTGCCCCAATGCACGCCGTCCGTAATTCCTGATGCCGGTTCATTAGCAATAATGGAGCGAACCATTGGACTAAACGCCCGGGCATCTACATCGGGACGCGTCAGAGAGTCGAGTTGCTGAAACACTAGGCGATCGTCGATGACCCCGACCAACACCTCATTGGCCTCTGGAACTTCGTGGCTGAGGTAGGTCTCAATAAGTTCGGCGCTTGAGGAATGCCCACCGGGCAGGCGCGAGTGGGCCTCTACCTCAACCGCTGTTTTCTCCACTGCCTCATTAGCAAGATCGTGCACGTCAGCGCGACGCATGGAATCGGTGAAGTAAATCATCGATGCCAGCGCCGCGAAGACGACCACGATAATCCACGCCAGGATGGAAAATCGCAGGGAAACAAAGAACCTATTCATACGGGGTCAGACTTGTCAGTAATTGATGCCAGCGCCTACGCCGACTTAGTCGTCATCATCATCGCCGTCGTCCCAATCATCGTCCCAGTCATCATCGTCATCGTTGTCATCATCCCAGTCATCGTCATCCCAATCGTCGTCCCAGTCATCATCGTCATCGTCCCAATCTTGGTAGGTCAGTGGAACCTGCGGAGTGATGTAGGCAGGTGATTGTTCATTGCGATCATCCTGGTCATCGTCCAGGCGATCATCATCGTGCTCTGCACGGGGCGCAGTGCTAGCTGAGGTTGAAGTTGGGTGCTCTGAGGATTCCTCGGCGCTGACTGATGCTTCAACTGTCACAGCCGAAGGATCGATTTCCGGCGCCGTGCGGGTGTTTGCCAATGCGGTGCCGGCAATAACGATGGTGCCCATCAGGGCAACAACGCCTGCTAGGGGAGCAAAGCGCCTAACACGGGACGTTTTGGTTTCGTCTTCCGGCTGAAAAGCGGAGGTGTTCGGGGTGCGTGGAGCCTCGGACATGGTAAAAACCTTCTTTCAAAAGTTCTGGCTCAAAAAGTAGCATGTTTGAACTACTTAGGGTGCCGCTACAAGAAATAGCGCTGGTGGATGTGTGTATTCGCAAAATGAGAATGGATACTTTCCGGAAATAACCAGCTAAAGACTCCTTTTCAATACCGTGTGTTGGTGGAACACTTCTAAGTATGAAAGACCATGGTGAAATAGCGATGAGTTGATTATTAGAACTTCTTCATGTTGTTTTACATGCAATGAAATGCGCTTTTAAGAGCCAGACTTTGTAAAAGAGGCTTGGCTAAGGTGAGGGAGCGGGCGAAAGCGTAGTGGTGTGTTTACCGACACCATTGCCTATTTTCTGTCTTTATTAATAGTAATTCCCTCGCACCTAGCGTAATGTTGGGCGAGAAATGAGCATTACCGATAACGCCACCGGCGGCGAAATGGAGCCGGAAGATAACTTTAACCAGTCGGAATCTCAGGATAAAACGCAAGGTGACGCAGTAGCTACTGCACAGGTCACCGGGGCTGCGGATACTTCTGAGGACACCGGCGCTGAGGATAAGAACTCAGCCAACGATAATCCCCAGGGGTTCGGCAATTTAGGCCTTCCAGACAAAGTTCAGGATGCCGTAGCCAAGGTTGGTTACACAACCCCTTCCCCAATTCAAGCCCAAACCATCCCAATTTTGATGGAAGGCCGCGACGTTGTCGGCCTCGCACAAACTGGTACCGGTAAGACCGCAGCTTTCGCGCTGCCAGTCTTGTCGCAGATTGATGTCAATGCCCGCCATCCGCAGGCATTGGTGCTGGCTCCAACTCGTGAGCTCGCGCTGCAGGTCGCAGATTCTTTCCAGTCATTTGCAGATCACTTGGGACGCATTGAAGTGCTGCCAATTTATGGTGGGCAGGCCTATGGCATTCAGCTGTCTGGTCTGCGCCGTGGCGCACAAATCATCGTGGGTACTCCCGGTCGTGTGATTGACCACTTGGAAAAGGGTTCTCTGGATATTTCCCAGCTGCGTTTCCTGGTACTCGACGAAGCAGATGAAATGTTGAACATGGGCTTCCAGGAAGATGTTGAGCGAATCCTCGCTGACACTCCGGAAGAAAAGCAGGTCGCACTGTTCTCGGCAACCATGCCAAACAGTATTCGTCGCCTGTCCAAGAAGTACTTGAACTCACCTGCAGAGGTGACCGTCAAGTCTGAGCAGCGCACGAATGACAACATTAAGCAGCGCTTCTTGTTGACCGCACACCGTGCAAAGCTGGATGCCTTTACTCGCATCTTGGAAGTAACAGATTACGACGCAATGATCGTGTTCTGCCGCACCAAGCATGAGACCGAAGAAGTTGCAGAAAAGCTGCGCGATGCAGGTTATAACGCTGCCGCCATCAACGGCGACATCGCGCAGAACCAGCGTGAGCGCACTGTTGACCAGCTCAAAGATGGCCGCTTAGACATCTTGGTTGCTACTGACGTGGCAGCTCGTGGTTTGGACGTCGACCGCATCACTCACGTGGTTAACTTCGACATTCCAAACGACACCGAGTCGTATGTCCACCGCATCGGCCGTACCGGTCGTGCTGGACGTACCGGCGAAGCAATCTTGTTCGTTACTCCTCGCGAGCGCCGCATGCTGCGCTCTATCGAACGCGTTACCAATGCGCGTTTGGAAGAGATGGAACTGCCTACCGTTGACGAAGTCAACGCAAAGCGCAAGGAAAACTTCGCTTCTCAGATCACCGAGGTTCTCGGCGACGGCCAAATGGAACTCTTCCGTGGCTTGGTACGTAAGTACTCTGAGAACAACAACGTTGCGATGGACGACATCGCAGCAGCGTTGGCTGTCAAGCTGCAGGGTGGCTCTGACTTCCTAGTCAAGGACATGCCGGCTCCTAAGCGTGACCGTCGTGAGCGCGACCGCTTCGAGCGTGATGATCGTGGTGGACGCGGACGTGACCGTGGCCGTCGTGACCGTGATGATCGTGGTGGACGCCATGAGCGCCGCAACGATGGTGACTTTGATACTTACCGCTTGGACGTTGGTAAGCGTCAAAATGTCCGCCCAGGTGCCATTGTTGGCGCAATCGCCAATGAGGGTGGATTGTCTGCAAAGGACTTCGGCCGCATCACTATTGCTGTCGGACACACTTTGGTGGACCTGCCGAAGACGATGGATCCTTCCGTCTTGGATCGCTTGCGCGATACCCGCATCTCCGGTCAGTTGATCAATATCAAGAAGGATACTGGTCGACCACCACGCTATTCCGAAGATCGTGGTGGACGCGGTGGCCGTGGAGGCCGTGACTTCCGCGGTGGCGACCGTGACCGCAGTGGTCGTGGCGACCGCGACCGTGGTGGCCGTGGACGCTGGCGCGACTAAGTCTCGCTTGTAGCTACTTGAGCTAAACCCCAAAGCCTCCAACTTGTGTAACCAGGTTGGAGGCTTTGTTGTATCTCCAAGACCTTGAGAATCCTTTCAACTTGAATCCAACCGACGCTAAACGCCCCTATATGTAAGGCGCCGTAGGGTAGGAGTACGGGATCAGAAAAGCTCCTCGCAGCACATGATGCTGGGGGAGCTAATTAGCGGATGACTGTGTTAGAGGAACATCAAAATAGCGGTGACGACCCACAGCAAGTTGAAGATTCCGCCAAACATGGACAGCTTCTTCTTGTGATCTGCAAAATCGACCGAGCTATCGCCGCTTTCGAGAGCAGCAAGGCTCTTCTTTTGACGCGGGATAATCAACGCGACGAGGATGACCCAAGCGATGACGGACAACAGGATGGAAACGTGGAAACGGCCCTGAGTGCCAAAGACGCTCATATTGGTCAAGAACAGTGCCAGACCAAGAATCGGTACGATTACCGATAGAGGACCGTACTGTGAGGTCAAACGGTGCAAGGTGGTGGCTGCACCAAGTGCCTTGGCGTCACCATCTTTTGCCTTCATCATTTGGCCCTGATAGGTGGACACAGTAATCATTACTGGGCCCATCAGCAGGACCGCAGCCAAGACGTGGAGTGCGATAAGTAGTGAAGTCATGGGGAGAACTTCGCTGCCTTTCTATGTTTTGTACGCCGCCCATTTTGGCCGCGTTCAATTAAACAGCCTAGTCATCAGCGTAATAGATTGCCGAACTGGCACTGCTTTTTCATGACTTGAACCGAATTTTCTGACAGCGATAAGCGGTAGGCAGCTGCCACTGCAGCAACCCGCTCGGAGTACCAACACGTCGCGCGCGGGTGCGGCGGGAGCCATTCTTCGGGCAGACTGTCTGATTTCGATTGATTCAATTCTCGTGAAGTCGCCACCAGATTAAGCGGGTCATTAGCGAATTGTTGGCGCGTGGCATCATCCCACTGATATGCACCGTGGTCCCATGCGGCGGATAAAGGGAAAATATGGTCCACCTCGATGGCATCAGTGGATATTAATTCTTGGCTGTAGGGATCGAAAAGCTCCGAGCCTTGTGCATCGCAGTTTGGGGCAGAGGGGGTTTGACCAGCCATGACGACATCGCGGGTATCACAGCTTGTTCCGGGAGAATTGTCCCAGCTGGCGCCAAAAGCGGTGCGTTCGTACCCGATAATCTTCTGCCGCATAGGAATGGTTTCAATCTCGTGAAGTGATGCGGACAGACGCGGCAAACCTTGCTGGGAATAAGGATTCAAGCGGGGGAGTACCAACATCAGCCCATAGGCAGCAGTGGCAAGACACAGCAAAATTATAAAGACTGTCCGGATCCGCGCGACGAGTCGTGCCTTGCGAGCTAGCTCCGCAGCATCCTCAAAGGTATGAGGAGTCTGCGATGTGGTGATGCGCCGAGCACGGCTTTCAGGCGAAGTAAATACGGTGACGTGATATGGCCAGGTTTCTTCCATATCGTCTTAGACCTTGTGCTCGAAGCAGAAGTTCCTAGACAGGAAAGAAGCCTCCCCGCACACTGATGGTGCGCGTGGGAGGCTTCTGTAAAGCGGGAGTGTGTTAGATATTAAAGCTTTTCTGCTGCTTCTTCGAAGTCGACGTCCTCGTCCTGAGCTGCAATACTTGCCAGCTTGGCGGCGCGGTCGAATTCTTCCTGGACTTCTGCGGATGGGGCCTTGGTCATCAAGGAGACAACGATAGTGACAATCAGGTGGGAGAAGAATCCTGGAACCATCTCGTAGATGATGTCCGAGGTTGCAGGAATCATGCCCCAGGCCATGGACACTACGGCACCGGTGACCATACCCGCGATAGCGCCGGTCGCGTTGAGACGCTTCCAGTACAGCGAGAGTAGGACCAGTGGGCCGAATGCGGAACCGAAGCCGGCCCAGGCAAAGCCGACCAGACCCAAAATGGAATCAGATGGGTTAATGGCCAGTACAGCGGCGAGTAACGCGATGACCAACACCGCACCACGGGAGAGATTGATCAGAGTCTTTTCCGGCAAGTTCTTCTTGGTAATCATCTTCCACAGGTCCTCAATGAGTGAGGAGGAGACGATCAGCAGCTGCGAAGACATGGTCGACATAATTGCTGCCAGAACAGCGGTGAGAACCAAACCAGCAATCAGTGGGTGGAAAAGCACCTGAGCCATGTCCAAGAAGATAGTCTCGTAGGAGTCTTGGTCGGTAATCGCATAATCATTCTGAGAGAAGAAGACCGTACCGACGATGGCAACAAAGACAGCACCCGTAATGGACAAGAACATCCAGGAGATGCCGTAGAAACGGCCAGCCTTAGCATCGGAAGGCTTACGCATCGCCATGAAGCGAACGATGATGTGCGGCTGACCAAAGTAGCCGAAGAACCAAGCCAAGTTACCGATGATCACGGTAGCGGAGACGCCCGCGACCATATTGAAGTACTCAGGGTTTTCAATACCGGCGGTGCCGTACGGATTTTCAGAAGCGAAGGAGAAGATCTCCGCAGGGTTATCCAATGCAATCAGCGCCATGATCGGAACGATCAACAGTGCCGCGAACATCATCAAGCCCTGCACCACGTCGGTGTAGGACACTGCAAGGAAGCCACCGATAAAGGTGTAGATAACGGTGACGACAGAGACGATGATTAAGCCCGTCATGTAGTCGCCTTCGAAGGTGGACTCGAAGTAGCGTCCACCAGCAACCATGCCGGAAGAGACATAGAAGGTGAAGAAGAAGATAATGATGAGCGCTGCCAAAATTCGCAGCGTACGGGATTTATCGCGCAGACGGTTTTCGAAAAACGATGGAACCGTAATCGAGTTACCGGCAACCTCAGAGTAAGAGCGCAAGCGGGGAGCGACCCACTTCCAGTTTGCCCAGGCGCCGAGCAGCAGACCGATGGCAATCCACAGCTCGGACATGCCGGTCAGGAAGAGCGCACCGGGTAGGCCCATGAGCAACCAACCGGACATATCAGAAGCACCGGCTGATAACGCTGCGACGAACGGGTGTAGGTCGCGGCCACCGAGGACATAATCGTCATACTCGGTCGTGCGGCGATAGCTCCAATAGCCGATCGCCAGCATGACGCCGAGGTATATCACAATGGCAATCACGTACCACGTTGATTGATCCATAATGGTCTCCTTAGACCTATAGAAATATTGGGTTAAGTCATAATTGATGTAATTGAATTAAATCCGCTGGTCATGAACAACCAAGCAGCGCTACGTCGCCTGCTTGGGTGGCAGGCAGCGCTTTGCGGAACAGGGCAACTTTAACGAGGGAAAGTGGTCTACCCAACTTTGCGATTGGCTATACACAGCTGAATTTCAGTTAAGTAATCATATAACGATGGGACTTACTGGGGTTATAACAGAAGTGTAACGATTGCCTGTGAACGGGGATTATCACAAATATTCCACAAAAAATATCGACAGTGAATTACCCCACCTAATGTCCAGCGGCATTACAGCTAAAGCCGTGTTGGCAGGCGAGAATGGCGCAGCAGGTTAACCCATCAAGAATCCAAGGCTGAGCGATTAGCCATCCTGCTCTATACTGGCGGTTATGGCTTCTTACCTTATTCATGGACTCTGGCTGCCCGTTTCGGGCTTGAGTTTATGGATTGAACAGGTAGAAGGGCACAAAATTGTGACCCCTCAGGCAGTGCCGGAAGGAACTTTTCCCGCGAGCATCGACAAGCTGCTGGAGAAGAAGTCCTTTCGGACTCGATCACGTGTGTACTTACGCACTCCGAAAGGTAAAAATGTAGAGCTGATGGCTCCCATGGCACGATTTGGCCCTGCCGATGCCGTGCTTGCGTTATCGCAATTGGCATATCTTGATGATGAAGGCCAGCGCGCAACCGTCCCCGCTGAACAACGCGCGGCCATCGCTCCTGACCTTTTGTGGATTATTCGCGCTTATCGCGGACTGACTCGCTTTGCCCGCGCCGGACGCGTCACCATTCGTCTGAGCTACCAGGCCGGCGAGTGGTATCCAATGTGGCAGCTGGCCAATGGCTTGGGTGAGCGCGGATGGTTGGCGGAGATGATCGCTGCTGCGCCTGGAATTTTGACGATTAATAATCGTTCCTTGTCTGAGGATTTAGCCGATGACCTAACCCACTGGATTGTGTATACCCAGCTGGCGGATCTCATGCAGCAACCGCGGCCGTATCCCTGGCATGAGTTCGCAAAGTCCTTGTTGCAAACAACGCCGATTGCTCGCGGCCGGGCACAGCTTTTGCGTGGGCTCAACGAGTGGAAAGACTCGATTAACGCCGTTGATCTCGGCATGGTGTTCATTGTCGAAGAACCCTTTGAGACTGAATCAGAAATTGATGATTCACCATCAGCGCCGAAATCAGAAGACAGTGCGCTATGGCCAGTGCGAGTTTGCGTGCGCTCCGGGGCTGATTCACCGCGTCCGATTAAAGAAGGGCGCATCGATCGCAGCAGCATGGAAAAGCTGAAAGAATCACGTCGCCGCGCGATTAGCATCAGTCCGCGTCTGGACCCGAACAACTCCCGCACGCCAGCCTATTTTGACGAAGGCGCGGGGGACTGGGATGTCTACCTGGATACCACGGCGTTAGTGGAATTCGTCAGCACTGATGCCACGGCACTCAAAGGCGCTGGATATACCGTCATGCTGCCCAAGGCATGGACGCAGATGGCGGCATCTGCCAAGTTGGTCACCAAGGAACTGAGCGGGGATTCACCGCTGCAAAAGAAGCTCGGCATGGACCAGCTGGTCGAATATGACTGGAAGCTTTCGGTCGGCGATATGGAGCTGACCGAGGAAGAAATGCAGCAACTGGTCAGTTCCAAAACCGGTCTGATTCGCTTGCGAGGCGAGTGGGTGATGGCCGATCGCTCGGCACTGGGCAAGATTACCGAGTACATGGAGCAGTTAGCGTCGAATTCCAAGGCGCATTTGCGCAAGGAATTGGATGCGCTAGCACGCGAAGCGGAACGCATGCGCCTATTGGAAGAACCAGGCTGGCAGGACAAAGTTGCCGAGGTTGAGCGCAAGTTAGAAGAATTCAATAGCCAACTCGAAGAAGACGATACGGACTTCGGCGTGGCGACGATGTCCGAGCTGCGTGAATTGGCCTTGGAAGCTATGGCCAAAGAGCCCATTGAATTTACTGGCTCCCAGTGGCATGCCTCGATGTTGGGAGGCATGGAAACCCCGGCGCCTGCGAGGGTAGAGATTCCAGATTCTGTCCATGCAGAGTTGCGTGAGTACCAGCGCCGTGGTGTGGACTGGTTGTATTGGATGTCGTCTAATAACGTCGGCGCAGTGCTTGCCGATGACATGGGCCTGGGCAAAACTCTTCAGCTGCTTGCCTTGCTCGCTGTGGAAAAAGACCGCGGTGAGGCTCACGGCCCGACATTGGTTGTTGCACCGACTTCTGTGGTCGGCAACTGGGCGCGTGAAGCGCATAAATTTGTGCCAGATCTTAAGGTCATGGTCCACCACGGCGCTAACCGCCTCACCGATAAGGACCTTATTACAGAAGCGGAAAAATACGCCCTCGTCGTGACCAGCTATGGCACCATCAGCCGCGATTTTAAAGTCATGGGCATGGTGGAGTGGGATCGCGTGGTGCTCGATGAGGCCCAGGCGATTAAGAATTCATCGACACGCTCATCGAAGGCTGTGCGTAGCCTGCCGTCACGACACCGCATCGCCTTGACGGGTACGCCGGTGGAAAACCGCCTATCCGAGATGCGTTCCATTCTGGATTTCTGCAACCCCGGGGTGCTGGGCTCAGCGTCGTTTTTCCGCAATCACTTTGCATCCGCTATTGAAAAATACCAAGACGAAGATGTGGCCGAGCGTCTGCGTCAGCTCACCGGACCGTTTATTTTGCGCCGGTTGAAGACAGACTCAGCCATCATTGATGACCTGCCCGAAAAGACCGAAGAGATTTTGACGGTCACCATGACTTCCGAACAGGCAGCGTTGTACAAAGCGCTTGTCGATGACATCCAGTTGCGCATGGAAACAGCGCCGAAAGGCATGGCCCTGCGTGGACTGGTGCTGTCTTCGCTTACGCGCATTAAGCAGATCTGTAACCATCCCGCTCACTATCTGGGCGATGGTTCACCGGTCACGTCCAAGGGAAAGCACCGCTCGGGCAAGGTAGAAAAACTGATGGAAATCCTCGATTCCGCGGTCACCCACGATGAGCGAGTGCTGATCTTTACCCAGTACAAGGCTTTTGGCGATATTTTGCAGCCTTACCTATCTGCTCAACTCGGCGCGAAGATTCCGTTCCTTCATGGTGGCGTGACTAAGAACCGCCGCGATGACATGGTCACCGATTTTCAGGCAGCCGATGGCCCACCAGCGATGATCTTGTCGCTGAAAGCGGGCGGTACTGGCTTAAACCTGACTGCTGCCAATATCGTGGTGCACATGGACCGCTGGTGGAACCCGGCTGTGGAAAACCAAGCAACGGACCGCGCATTCCGCATTGGCCAAAGCAAGAACGTACAGGTGTATAAGATGATTACGGCCGGTACGCTAGAAGAGTCCATTCAAGATATTTTGGATGGTAAGACACAGCTGGCCGGAGCCGTGGTGGGCGAAGGCGAAGGTTGGATCACCGAACTGGATCCAGAGCAATTGGCTCAGCTGATGAGTTATCGAGAGAGGGAGAGCTAGATAATGTCACCTCGAGATACTCCTGATAATGACAAAAACAACGACAAGCGCGATCGTGCACAAGGCGTGCCGGGACGCGGTGACGAAGACAATGTCACCTACGTCAACTTTGGCAAACGCCGCAAGGTTACCTCGGCCGAGGAAACGCTGCGTGACGATGCCCAACCGGCCCAAGCCCCACTAGAAAACCTGCGGGATTCCATTGAGCAATCAGCAGTAGAGCACCATAACCGGCAGCAGCCGCGGTGGTCGAAGCGGATTACTTCTGACAAACCGCGCGATAGTATTTTCAATCCTGCCGCCGAGCGGATTATGAAATTCGTGACCACCACGACTGATTCCGGACGGCTGTCTCGCGGGCGTAAATATGCCCGGGCAGGACATGTTGTCGATTTGGATTTGCGCGTTGGCGCTATTCACGGACAAGTGGCCGGCTCACAAAACCAGCCCTTCTCTGTGCTTATCCAACTTCCATACCGCGATAAAAGTGATATTGAAAAGGTCACCGGGATGTTGGCGCGTAGCGCCAACTCCATTCGTCGTGCAATGCGCGGCGATGTGGACCCGGAAGTACTGGATATTTTGCTTGCTCCCACAGCTGACGATGTCCGCCTCGACTGTGACTGCCCTGATTACGGGCACGTGTGCAAGCACATTGTGGCTGTTGCCGATCGACTTGCCGCGCGTATCGATGCTGACCCACTAGATTTGTTCACGCTGCGCGGGCTCAATATCCATGCGCTAAACACCATGGTGATGGAGTCAGCACAAAGCATTGCGCAAGAATCGACGGCGGAAGCCGCCGAGGAAGATAGCGCACAGATGCCTGGTACCAGCCCAGCTGATACCGACAAGAACCGGGATTCTGCCACAAACACAGCAAGTTCTGCCTCCGCCAAAGCCCGATCAATCAACAACGATCTCTTTTGGAATGGCCGGGAAGTACCTGACATGCCGGAGCCCAAGGTTGCACCGGCAATTGATGATTCGGATCCGGAACTATTGCGCAAGGCGATGCGCGCGGTGTCTCACACCAACGTGGACCTATTGCGTGCCGTGAGTGATATCGAAGATCTTTACCACTTCATGACTGATAGAAGTACTTAAAACTGCAGTTCATCGCTTTGTCCGAGCTGCATGCTAGAACGGTGACATGACTACAACGACGTTTATTCATACTTCAGATTTCCAGTTGGGAATGCAACGCTGGTTTCTCACGGGGGAGGCGCAAGCGCGCTTTGACGATGCCCGCTTGGATTCCATTAAGCGCCTGGGGGAGCTCGCCGAACGCAGAGGAGCTGAATTTATCATCGTTGCGGGGGATGTCTTTGAACGAAATTCTTTAAGTAGCCAGGTCACCGGACGTGCGCGTGAAGCATTAGAAAAGCTACCCGTTCCAGTATTTCTGCTTCCGGGCAACCATGATCCGCTTGTTGCCGACTCGGTCTTTTATACCGCAGTGAATCAGGAAACTGCTCCGGATGTACGCGTGATTTCAGATACTGAGCCTTATAAATTGCGTGACGGGGTAGAAATCGTCGGTGCGCCTTTTAAAGCTCGAACCGCTACGTATGATCTCGTTGCTGACATGCTCGAGCCATTAGAAGCTACCGATACCATTCGTGTGGCCGTTGGCCATGGCCAGGTGCATGGGTGGGGTGACGCAGAGAAATTAGATTCCATCGATCTCAATAATGTTGAGGACAAGATTCGAGGCGGTGTCATCGATTATCTTGCGCTCGGAGATACACACTCCACTATGGAACTAGGCAGTACCGGTTGTGTGTGGTTTTCAGGCTCTCCAGAGCCCACGGATTTTAAACACCTTCCAGCCGGTGGTGGCGAATCTGACTCGGGCAACGCTTTAGTTGTCACCATTGAGAAGACTTCTGCCACGCAAACATCAGTCACCGTGGACAAAGAAGCCATTGGGCAATGGGTCTTCGAATCGATCGAGATGGATATCAACAGCGATGAGGATGTAAAGCGCTTTATCCAGCAGCTTCTAGATTATCCGGATAAACACCGCACGGTCATTAAATATGGGTTGCGCGGCACCATTAACTTGGCCGCACAAACCATGTTGGATTCTGAGATTGAGAAACTCGAGCCCGTCTTTGCTTCGTTGAAACCACGGCAGCGCGTCATGGATTTGCATCTTGCCCCAGAAGAAGATGAGCTGGCGAACTTGAATCTCACCGGCTTTGCAGCCAGCGCACTGCAAGAACTTATGGAAGATATTCATGCTGATCCTGATTCCATCTCCCGTGATGCAGCAAACTTGTTGTTTCGTTTGACTCGAAAGGATGCGTCTTAATCATGCGAATTCACTCCATCGAGCTCAAAAACTTCCGCGGGATTAAACATCTCAACGTCGAGGAAATCCCTGATACTGGCGTGACCGTTATTCACGGTCGCAATGAAGCTGGCAAGACCACAATCCTGCAGGCTATCGATACCTTAATCAAGCATAAATTCAAGAGTAAAAGAGCTGAAGTCCGAGCTCTGCAACCAGTTAATGCCGATGTCAGCCCAGAAGTTGCAATGGAATTTAGCGTTGGGCCGTACCGTTTAAAGCTTGCAAAGCGCTGGTTGCGGCAAAGCTCCGCGCTGTTGGAGGTTTTATCCCCTGGGCATGACACCTATACGGGAGAAGAAGCAGAATCTAAGCTCGATGAGATTTTGGACCGTTATCTTGACCGTAACCTTTTCGCCGCCATGTTCTTGGATCAAGATGACCTGCATGAAGGTATTAAGGCTGCGGGTATATCCAGTGTCGCTGGGGTTTTAAGTAATCAAACTGGTGAAGAGTCTGCACAGGGCGATGATGCCGAGGCGACGACTGAGTTGATGAAACAGGTAGATAGCGATTATGAACGCTATTTTTCCCTGCGCACTGGCGCAGAAGCTAAAGAGCTCAAGACCGCGCGTCAAGACTACACCGAAACGGCGAATGAATTAGCGGACTCTAGACAAGCACTTGCTGCCTTGGCCGACTATGTGGAGCGCTTTGAGCAAGCGCAAGAACAGCAACGTGACGCGGAAGCAAAGTTGCCGGAAGCCAAAGATGAAGTTACTGAATACGAGCAGCAACTGAAAAACATTGATGGCTTGCAAGCTGCGGTTGATGCGCGGGAGAAGGATGAAAAGGTTGCGCAGACCGATCTTGAGCTTGCCCAATCCCAGCTGAAGGAACGCCGAAAGCTACGTGAAGAGCTACAAACCGCGAACAAAAATGCGGAGGACATTAATGCCGCAGTCGCATCCGCGAAAGAGAAAGACGACGCGGAGAAAGAGGAAATCAAGAAGCTCAATGACGCGGTCGATGCTGCTCGGACTCGAGTGGATGAAGCGCGGAAGCGTGCTAAGAATTCTCGTTCTCAGTTAGAGCAACTTCAAGACCAAGTTAAAGCGCAGGAACTGCGTACCAAATCCGCCTCGGTGGAAGACTACGCTAAGCAATTAACAGAAATTCGTACCACACTGGAAAAATTTGGCCCTGCCATTTCGGATTCGGATGTACAGCGGGTTGAAAAGCGTGAACAAGACCTTGAACTCAACCGGCGACTGCGCGACGCAGCGGTAGCGAAGTTAGTATTTAGTGCCGACAACCCGCAGAGCATCACCGTTAACGGGCAAGATGTTGAAGTGACAAGCGCTGATTCGAGTGTAGAACTCACAGCGGGTTTAACCCTGAAAATCGGTGACGTGACCGCGCGCTATGAACCAGGCACCGGGGCGAATTCGGCGCAAGACCTTGATCGGGAGATTGAAAAGCTCACCGAGCTTTATGAAACCGAGCTGGAAAAGCTTGGCTGTAAAAATACGAACGAAGTCCGTGAAAAGCGAGACACGTATAAAGAGCTCGTCGCGCAGCGCCAGCAACTAGAAATTCAGCTGGACCGAATCCTCGACGGTGAGGACCTCGAGCAGTTGCGCGTCCGCGTGGCAGCCTTGGGCGAATCTCCGGAAGTCACAACGGAAAATGCGTCTGATGAGGATGCCATCGACAAAGCTAGGGCAGACATCTCAGCGGCAGAAGAGGCGGAAGAAAGCGCCAACAATGACCTGTCTAATGCTCAAGCCAAGTTAAAACCGTGGGAGGAGCGGCCAGCACATACTGCTTTGATCAGAATTGAATCCGAGGCTGAGCAAGCACTGAAGCTCAAAGAACGGCTGGCAGCTGACATAGAAAATGCCAATGAAAAGATCTCTGATGCTGAGCTAGAAGGTCAATTCCAAAAAGCTGAAGCCAAAGTCCAGGAATGCAAGAAGGCAGTACAAAAAGCACGCGAGGAACTTGATGCTGCCAATCCCGAATTGGCGCAAAGCTTGGCTGCTGGTGCACAAGCACAGCTGGTCAACTTGCAGAAACAATTGCGAGATTCCGAAAACCAGCAGAACACTCTCACCGGTCATATTCAGATGCAGACGGGAGTTGCCGAACGCGTAGAAAAGGCAGAAGCCGCAGAAGAACTTGCGCGAAATATCTTGGAGTCGATTGAACACCGAGCTGCGGCGGTCAGGCACCTGCGGGAGGTTCTTCTGCGTCATCAACGTGAGGCTCGCGAGCGCTATGCAGCTCCTTTTGCCCAGCAGTTGGGCCAGTTAGCTGGGCGTGTGTTCAACGGCAACGTGCAGTTCCACCTCAATGATGATCTGGTCGTGGAAAAACGTACCCTAGACGGGGTAACGGTTGGATTAGAAGATCTGTCCGGTGGCGCGAAAGAACAAATGGCGATCTTAACCCGTTTCGCGATTGCGCAGCTGCTATCACAAGGTGGGGAACAAGGGGCACCCGTTATGGTTGATGATGCACTGGGCAGTACAGATGCACAGCGCATCCGTTTGATGGCCACTTTATTTGCGGAAGTAGGAAAAGATTCGCAGGTCATCGTATTCACCTGTGAACCTTCACGCTATGACCGCGTGCCGGACAGTACCTTATTAGACATCGACCAACTTAAGGCTTCTGCACCCATAGGATAAAGTAAGACTGTTGAAGAATTTCTCTGTCAATAGTTTTCCTAAATCTCGATCCGCATTTTGATGCGGAGTCGTACCTTTTTGCGAATGAGGTTGAGGGCGGGGCGTCAATCAACTAGTTTGTCACCCCAAATAATCATATCTATCAACCTTTCGATTAGTTTAGGGTAAGTTAATTCCTATGATTGAACAGCCTCGGTGGTTAAACGACGATGAGCAAGAGCTTTGGCAGTTAATTCTTGCCGCGACTCGAAAGCTCGACCGAGGTATGGAAAATACTCTGCAAGCAGGCGGAGAGCTTTCCATGCCGGAATTTGCGGTATTAGCGACCTTGTCAGATGCAGAAGAACAGCAAATGCGTCTGCGTGAATTGTGCAATTTCTTGGAGTGGGACCGCTCCCGCACGTCCCACCAGGTCACGCGCATGGAACGTCGCGGATTATTGACGAAGTGCAAAAGTGTCGGCGATGCTCGCGGGGTCATGGTGCAATTGACTGAAGAGGGTTCTCGTCGCCTCGCAGCGTCTGCACCAGACCACGTTGAATCTGTGCGTCGGTTGGTCTTCGACCACCTAAAGCCCGAGGATATTCCGTCTTTGCAGCGCTTTTTGCAAGGGATTTTAGATGTGGACAACGTTCCCGGTTACGGCGAGTATTAATCGCACCGGAAAATACTCCGGGACTTCGGGGTAGATGTCAGAAAACATCAGTGAAAACTCAGGGTAGTTCCCTGATGTATTGACCGTGGCGGACGCGTTTAATGATGGGTGTAGAGAAAAACACACAGTGCTAGTGAGCACTAGCCCCATTAGGAGAAGTCAGTTCCCATGTCTAACCAATACGGCCAATATTCCGAACAACCAATTCAGCGTCGACGCCTGCAGCGCTCGACCACGAATAAGTACGTCGGTGGTGTCCTCGGCGGCGTCGCGGAGACTTACAACATCGATGACACCCTTGTCCGCGTCCTCTTCCTGTTGTCTTTTTTCCTGCCTGGCCCACAGCTTCTTTTGTACTTGGTCTTGTGGGTCGTTATCCCCGCTGGTAACTAAACGCTCTCACCGGTCACAATCTGTGGTGTGACGGCGTTTTTACTGAGCAAGGTAGAATCAATGGCATGATGAGCCAAGAGCTATTTGAGCGCCCGGAAAAGCAATATGAAAAATACTCGATTACTGCTTTTCCGGAGGAGTCCAAGATAATTGGAGATCCTGCACAGTTTGAATCGGCCGAGCCAACCGAGGAACAAGAGGCCGCAATGGAATCTATCCTCGAGTCTCATCCAGAAGCAGCGCTAACGTTTGATGAAACAACTGGGCTGTGGATCATCGGCGAGGAAGACAATCTTGAAGCCATGTTCGCCGATCGCGATGCGCTTGTCGATGCATTGGAATCCGATGATGGTTCGGCACGTCTGCTTGAGTCCGACTAAGTCGTTTGACCTACACGTGAAAGGGGGGAACCTTCCTTTCGCGAAAGGTTAGTATTTGTAACTTTCCTGTTATGATGGTTCAAGATAAGTAGCGCTCAGGTGAGTCGGAGGATTTAAAATGGCTGAATTAACACGTCACGAGACTGATGTAGAAGAAGCAAAGAATCGTGATGCCGAGAACGGTATTTTCCGTGAGGTCCTCGCATGGATCCCAGCAGCTATTGCGATGGCTGTTGTGCTTTTCGCCATGCTCTACGGTATGTGGTGGCTAGAGACTTCTTGGTAAAATTACCGCTAACCACGTAAAAACATCCCAGTGCTTATTGGCACTGGGATTTTGCATTTCCAGCCATACTTGACGGCTAGCTTGTGCCCAGCAAATGAAAAACAGCTAACTACCTGCAATAAATAAGGTAGTTAGCTGTTAAAAATTTTGTGTCCCCGACAGGGATCGAACCTGCGACCTTCGGTACCGGAAACCGATGCTCTAATCCGCTGAGCTACGGAGACAAAACACCGTTGCCTGAAGTTTCAAGCAACGGTGTAATTCTAACCTATGAGCTTCCTGCTAAGGAAACCGACCCACATCAACTAGTGCAGGCCTGGTGCATCGGTAGCAGTGGCGTGTCCTGTGCGCAGATAATCAACGACGATGTCGTCGACAACCTCGTTGCCAGCGGCGACATGGCCGTGGCCAGGACCATGTACGGTGACGACGTGAGAGTTCATCTGCTGCGCCATCTCACCGTGGTAGCGGTACGGAGTTTGAGGGTCGCCGGTGGCATTGATTTGCAGTGGCTGGACCTCAAGTCCGGCGCCATTGAGCGTCGGGTTCTTCGTAATTGGACCGCGGCCATTGCAGGCAGCACCTGAGGCAAACATTGCCGGTGGGGCAGCGAAGATATCGCCAACGACGTAGTTGCTCCACACATAGGTAGGCAGTGCCGCGTAATCAGCAGGCACGGTGTTTTCATTACAGATAACCAGGTTCTGGAAAGCCTGACCCTGCAAGAGTTGCGCCTGCTGCTGTTGCAGCTCATCCTGGGATGCTTCCTCCTGGGCTTCGTCGAGGCGCTCCGTGCCATTGATGTGCTTGGCTAGTGCGTCCCATTCGGCAGCCAAAGGCACCAAGCCTCGCGTGAGGTTTAAGGTGACCGAGTAGACCTGGTTAGCGCCTGGATTAAGAGCTGAATCGCGCAGGTTTTCTGCCTGTACGCGCAGGGGACCGGTAGCGGTCATGACATCAGCACCAGGTTGGCCGGCAAATTCTAGCCCTGGTGGCAGATCGCCGATTTCTGCTCCCGGTGGCAAGGCCGTTGGTCGAGCCCCTGCTTCGTGGGCTACTACGCCTGACCAGCGCTCGTAGACCTTCAGCGGAGTATCGCCCATCTTGTAGGTGGCGTTATTATCGGCCATCCAGGTAAAGAAGTCATTGAGAGCATTGTTATAGCCAGCTTCCTGGGAAGCGAGAATGCCATTCCACGCAGCCGATGGCTTCATCGCGGAATCGAGGACTACGCGGTCGGTGTGCTCGGGGTACAGCGTCGCATAGGTCGAGCCCAAGAAAGTGCCATAGCTAAGCCCCATCACGGACAGCTTTTCTTCCCCAAGAGCCTGACGCACCATTTCCCAGTCACGGGCCGTATTTTCAGTGGTCAAAGAGTTGGTATAGCCCGGGGTGGCCTGTTCACAGGAATTGCGAATAAACGAGCCCATGTTGACCATGGCATCGATAGGGCTGCCACCCATCGCGGTGCAGTCAACAGGAGTCGAGCCAGGCAAGCCACGAGGTTGTACACCAACAAAGTCCCACTCTTGGCGGATTTCTTCTGGCCAGGCAAATCCCTCGCTGGCGGCATAGCCATAAGCGTCTCCGCCTGGGCCACCGGGATTGCCAAACAAGACGCCGCGCTTGGCGGATTGGTCTAAGGCTTTAACTCGCACGAATCCGACGCTGATATTTCCAGCAGAAGGGTTCGAGTAATAGGTCGGCGCCTCAACACGGCCGCACTCTGCGCCATCGACGGTAACCTGGGCCGGGCATTCTTCCCAGGTGATCGACGGCGAGGTTTCTTGGGCTTGAGCTGCAATCGGTGGCGCTAGCATCGCAGCCAATGCCGTGGCGGCAGCGATGACTAGACGTGGGGTTTTCACGTAATGTCTCCTCAACACGTTCAATATGAGCTAAAAAGTTATAAGTTCCCGTTGAGAACCTTAGCAGTTACCTGATTACCCTGAAGGGAATTACTCAGGATATGAACATGAATTTTGCGTAACAAAAAGTGCTGTGTGGAATGCTTCGAAAAATTCCACACAGCACCTGGTGTTTACTGCGGCCAAGAAGCCACGAAAGCGCGGGTTACTTGACGATGACCACGATCAGATCACGTGGACCGTGCACCCCTTCGACTCGAGAGAGCTCAATATCGGAGGTCGCCGAAGGACCCGAGACCAACGTGGCGGGACGCTCAGGGTTAATCCGCGAAACCATCTCAGGTACGCCGTAAACAATCTGCGGGCTGCGCACGATGCAAATGTGACGATCCGGAACCAAGGTCAGGGCGCGGCGGCCATTGGTTTCACCTGATTCCAACACGATCGTTCCAGTTTGCGCACACGAGACCGTGGACTCGGTGACCACGGCATCGACAGCATCGAGCTCGCGCGGGTCAACATCGGTGCTATCAGCTGCTGCTTCGCCTTTAAAGTGAGCAAAAAGCTGGGTATCTAGCCCGGGTGCATACCGAATGGTTTCGCACGAACGCTCAGCCAAGATGTCGCCAATGGTCGCGGCAAGGTTGTCCTCATCGCAGACATGCACCTCGGCCTTGTAGTCTTCTAGCCTGTCGATGAGAATTTCGCGCAGCTCTTCTGGATTCGTCGTACCGCTGACGACGTAGTTGCGAGGAGCGTTGACAAAAGAGGGCAACTTCGCCGACTTCTGCGCAGTCCTAATGCGAGCGAGGATTTCTGTCTTTGCAGAAGCCATGGTTACTTGTCCTCCTTGGAGAGGTTATTAGGCTGAATACCCTCGGCGCGCGCGGCATCGAGCAGTGCCTGGGCGTCGTCGGATTCAAACCACTGACGGAAAGACTTCTTTGGTGGAACTGCAGTATTGCGCACTTCCGACCAGCCGCTCATAAACAATGGCAGTGATTCAATCACGCCGTTGAAGCCACCGAGCACACGACCGGCAAAGACCATGCGCGTGATTTGGTTCCACAGGAAGGGGTGCTTCCACGCTTGCTCGACAACTTTAAAGAGCTTGGATTCCACTGGTGGGGTCGCGTTGGTGACCTTTTGGTAGCGGTTTTCCAAGATGACATCGGACAGCGGGATTTTCACCGGGCAGACTTCATCACAACGGCCACACAGTGAGCAGGCATAAGGCAAGCTTGCCGATGGATCATTGTGGTCTTTCATGCCGGTCAACTGCGGGGTAAGCGAAATACCAATGGGGCCGGGGTACACCGAGCCGTAGGCGTGGCCACCAGCGCGTTCATAGACTGGGCACACGTTCAGACAAGCAGAGCAGCGAATGCACTTGAGTGCCTGTGAGCCAATTTCACTCGACAGCGCCGCAGTGCGTCCGTTGTCCAGCAAGACAATGTGGAAGTTTTGCGGACCGTCGCCTTCTGTTACTCCTGACCACAGCGAGGTATAAGGGTTCATACGCTCAGCGGTGGAGGACCGAGGCAGCAGCTGCAAGAAGACCTCGAGGTCTTGGAAGGTGGGCAGCAGCTTTTCGATGCCCATCAGCGTGATCAGCGTCTCGGGCATCGTCAAGCACATGCGGCCATTGCCTTCGGATTCCACGACGGAAATATTGCCATTTTCGGCAACGCCAAAGTTCGCGCCAGAGATAGCCACCTTGGCCTTCATGAACTTCTCGCGCAAAAACAGCCGGGATGCTTCGGCAAGTTCTGGTGGGTTGGCCGATAGCGACTCGTCCGTATTGGGCATCTTATTGACAAAGATGTCGCGAATTTCGGCGCGGTTGCGGTGAATGGCCGGCACCAGAATGTGCGACGGCTTATCATCGCCAAGCTGCACGATAAGCTCTGCCAAGTCGGTTTCTTGCGCATGAATGCCCGCCTCTTCGAGGTGTTCATTCAAGGCGGTTTCCTGGGTAGCCATGGATTTCACCTTGACGACCTCAGTTTCGCCGGTTTCGCGAATGAGATCAGTGATGATTGCGTTAGCCTCTTTGGCATCACGTGCCCAGTGCACGACGCCGCCGCGTTCGGTCACAGCCTTTTCAAACTGCTCCAGCAGTTCAGGTAGGCGTGCAGCGACGTCTTCCTTAATGGCGGAGCCAGCCTCGCGAAGGTCTTCCCAGTCATCGATTTCATCCACGGCGCCTTGGCGCTTATCGCGAATAGTTGTCGTGGCATGCAGCAGGTTACGGCGCTGGGTGGCGTTGTTAAGGCCATCGCGCGCTGCAGGTACGAAGCTGCGGTCACCGCGTAGGTTGCCGTAGCCTTCCGGGGCGCGTGGTGGGGTGGTATCTAGAAAGGTCGCCATTAGAGCATCTTCTCCCTGGAATAGATGGCTGTCGTTGGCGTCCATGGGTGTTCTTTGGTGGACGCGAGAATTTCTGCCATGTGGATTGAGCGAACGCCGGTTTGCTGGCGCGACAGTGAGCCGCCGATATTCATCAGGCAGGAGGAGTCACCGCCGGTGACGTATTCAGCCCCGGTGTCTTTGATGTGGCGAACTTTGTCAGTGACCATTGCCTGCGAAGTCTCAGCGTTTTTGATGGCGAAAGTGCCGCCGAATCCGCAGCATTCTTCCTTGTTCGGAAGTTCGACTAATTCGATGCCTTCGACTGCCTGCAGAAGTTGCATGGGACGATCAGCGAGCTTCAAAAAGCGCAGGCCGTGGCATGACGGGTGGTAAGTGACCTTGTGTGGGAAGAATGCTCCAACATCGGTCACCCCTGCGACATCCACGAGGAACTCGGGAAGATCCAGAGTCTTTTTTGCTGACTGCTTCGAGCCATCGACATCGGAGGAAGAGCCGAAGCGATCTGCCAGGCGGACGTGGTGTTCTCGAACGGCGCCGACGCACGAGCCAGAGGCAGCGACGACATAATCAATTGAAGGATCTGCGAAGGCATCATTGTAAGTGCGAATCATGCCCAAGGATTCTTTTTGATAGCCGGTATTAATGTGCATCTGCCCGCAACAGGTCTGTGCTTCGGGGAATACCACCTCATGGCCTAAACGGGCCAAGATGACGGCGGTTGCCTTGTGTGCGTCTGGAAACAATGAGTCTCCGATGCACGTGGAAAAAAGTGCGATTCGCAATGTACTGCTCCTTATGTCCCTCACTCGTGCGCGCGGCATGGGGTTCCCGCGTACGTGCGATAAAACGAGTTGAATTCGAAGGATTGGTATCTCACAGCGTACCCCCTACGGGTGGAGAATGCGTGTATTTAAAATAAAAGTAACTCGCCCCTGGCCTGCGGTTATTTCGCAATATTAGTGTTGCAGAATTCCGAAACCTGAGCGAGTTACATCGTGTGTAATGTGTGGAAATTATCCGACAACCGGAGCCATAAAGCTCAATACGTTCGATTGCAGGAAGACGAGGATGCACAGCAAGACAAGGAAAAAGAGGGAGTAGCCCACAACGGCCTTGAAAATCTTGGATTCTTCGCCTTCCATCTCTACCGCGGTAGCCGCAATGGCAAGGGACTGTGGCGAAATCATCTTGCCCGTAACACCACCGACAGTGTTGGCTGCCAGCAACAGGTCGGGGTTGATGCCGATGTTATTAGCGGCGGTGACCTGCAACTTACTAAACAGTGCGTTAGCGGAGGTATCCGAGCCTGTTACTGCGGTACCAATCCAGCCCAACAGTGGGGCCAGAATTGCGAAGATACCGCCCAGTGCTGCGAGATATTCACCCATGGCAACCGTTTGGCCGGAGTAGTTCATCACATAAGCCAAAGCCAGAACCAAAATAATGGTCAATGCCGCCCAGCGCATGCGGTAAGCGGTGTCCGTAAAGGCCTTCCAGACCTGCCCAGCATTAAGTGGGTATTTGCCATTGTCGTTGAACAGGCCATAAATGATGGCCACGATAATGCCTGCAATAAGGAGCAAGGAACCAGGGTTGCTGATGACCGCAATCGAATACGCGGTGGAGATTTCTTCGCCGTCAGTATCGGCCAACGTGCCGGTGAGCAATGGCCAGTCGAAGGTGAGGGTGGCCTTGGACAATAGGTCTGGCAACCAGGAGCCGAGGTTGGCTAGACCAAAGATGATCGTCACGACGGCATAAGGCATCAATGCCATCCAGATGCGGCCGCCAGGCAAATCAATATCAGTATCGTGTGGTCCAACATTCATGCGCTCACGCAATTCCGGAACACCCTTGGGGTTCCACACACGCAAGAATGCGAAGGCGGCGCCGAGCGAGACGATACAAGCAACGACGTCGGTGAGTTGGTACGCGAAGAAGTTCGAGGCAGCCCACTGTGCCAGGGCGAAAGACAAACCAATGACAAAGGCAGCGGGCGCTGCTTCCTTCACACCGCGGTATCCATCGAGGATGAACAAGATAATGAAAGGAACAATGAACGCCAAAAATGGGGCTTGGTGGCCAACGATGGCCGCGATATTTTCGGTCTGTTCCAAGGTACGTCCACCGACTTCACCCGCGGTGGTAATCGGAATAGCGACTGCACCGAAAGCTACCGGAGCGGTGTTGGCAATAAGCACGACGGTCGCGGCACGCAGCGGCGGGACGCCCAAGGCCAGGATCATCGTTGCGGTAATAGCCACTGGAGCACCGAATCCGGCGAGAGCTTCCAAAAGACCGCCGAAACAAAAGGCGATCAAAATGGTTTGGATGCGAATATCGCCTTCGCCGAGGATGTCGAAGGTGCGCCGCAAGTCTTCAAATCGGCCCGAAGCCACGGTGATTTCATAAAACCAAATGGCCATCACGATGACGAACACAATGGGCAGCAGGCCAAAGAGTGCGCCGCGACCTGCGGAAGACAGAGCCAGATCAATAGGCATGCCCATGCCGACGAGCGCAACAATAATCGAAGCAATAAGTGCGACAGCGCCGGATGTATGAGCGCGGGCTTTGACGCCGAGCAGCATGACAAAGAACGTTAATAGGGGAATGGTCGATACTAAGGCGGTTAAACCTAGGCTGCCGCCAATGGCAGCAGTATCTATTGCAAATCTCTCCATGGAGGTTTCCTTAGGTTAGGAGATTATATGGCCAGCAATCACACGTGATCCTCTTCACTTTATCGCCTTCGGTGGGTAGATGTTTCAATTTGGCTGTCCGTGGTGCGAGAAATTGTCTTGAGTGCGAGAAAACCTCCTGATCAGTACTTCGGATCGCGTTCTGGGAACTCACTTCCATGGTTTCACCAGCGGTGCGTTAAACTACTGTGCTATGACTCCAGCTGATTTATCCCTCTTGCTCAAAGAATCTGCCTTGCAGGTCTTTGAAAGCCATGACCTTGATACTTCCGTATTGCCTGAAGCAGTTACGGTTGAGCGTCCGCGCAACCCTGAGCACGGTGACTATGCCACCAATGTTGCATTGCAGGTAGCGAAGAAAGCTGGAGTAAATCCCCGCCAATTAGCTGAGTGGTTGGCTGAGGCCTTGGCGAAATCAGATGCCATTGACGTGGCAGAAATTGCCGGTCCGGGCTTTTTGAATATTCGTCTCGCCGCTGCAGCACAAGGTGAAATTGTTTCCCAGATCGCTGCAGCGGGTGCCAACTACGGCAATGGTGAGGCCATGGCCGATCTTAAAGTCAACCTTGAGTTTGTCTCTGCCAACCCAACTGGCCCGATTCACCTAGGTGGTACGCGTTGGGCGGCTGTCGGTGACTCCTTGGGCCGCATCTTTGAAGCCGCGGGCGCGACAGTAACTCGTGAGTACTACTTCAATGATCACGGTGGCCAGATTGACCGCTTCGCGCGCTCGCTGGTGGCAGCAGCCAAGAATGAACCAACCCCAGAAGATGGTTACGGCGGGCAATACATTCACGATATTGCTGCGGAAGTCCTGAGGCAGAAGGACGATGCTTTAGAAGGAACGCCAGCAGAAGTTCAAGAGAACTTCCGTTCCTTGGGTGTGGAGATGATGTTTGAGCAAATCAAACAGGATCTTCATGAGTTCGGCGTGGACTTTGATGTTTACTTCCATGAAAACTCACTGTTTGAATCAGGTGCCGTAGATAAGGCCTTGGATCAACTGAAGACTTCGGGCCAGATGTATGAAACCGAGGGCGCTTGGTGGCTCAAGTCCACCGACTACGGTGACTCCAAAGATCGCGTGGTCATTAAATCTGACGGCAATGCGGCATATATTGCCGGCGACATTGCCTATGTGGCGGACAAGTTTGACCGCGGCCACAACCTCAATATCTACATGCTTGGTGCTGACCACCACGGTTATGTTCCACGTCTCAAGGCCGCTGCTGCAGCCTTGGGCTATGACGCAGATGCTGTTGAGGTTCTCATCGGGCAAATGGTTAATCTCTTGCGTGATGGCGTAGCCGTGAAGATGTCCAAGCGTGCCGGCACCGTCATCACCATGAATGACCTTGTCGAAGCGATTGGCGTTGACGCTGCTCGTTACTCGCTGGTGCGTTCCTCCGTTGATCAGTCCATCGATATCGACCTAGGCCTGTGGGCTGCTCAGTCCTCAGAAAACCCCGTGTACTACGTGCAGTATGGTCACGCACGTTTGTGCTCTATTCAGCGTAAAGCAGAAGAAGCGGGCGTAACCTCCGACGCCGCTGACTTGTCCCTGCTCACTCATGAACGCGAAGGCGACCTCATCCGTACCTTGGGCGAATTCCCAGCAGTCGTGGCGGAATCAGCACAACTGCGTGAGCCACACCGGGTGGCGCGTTATGCCGAAGATCTGGCCTCTGTCTTCCACAAGTTCTATGACCAGTGCCAGATCCTGCCTAAGGCAGGCGATGAGGCAGAACCTATCCACGGCGCACGTCTTGCGCTGGCACAAGCAACCCGTCAGGTTCTGGCCAATGCCCTGGGCATGGTTGGTGTCTCAGCTCCGGAGAAGATGTAAAATATATGGCTGATTTTAATGAACTACCAGCTCAGGTGTGGCCTCGTAATGCGCAGCGCCAGGAAGATGGGGAAGTAACCATCGCCGGCGTGCCGCTGTCAGAGATCGCAGAAGAATTTGGCACCCCAGTCATGGTCTTCGACGAAGACGATTTCCGGTCCCGCTGCCGCGATTTAGCTGAGGCCTTTGGTGGCCCCGAGCGCGTGCACTATGCCTCCAAGGCATTTTTATCCAAGCGCATTGCGCGATGGGTCAACGAAGAAGGCTTGGCGCTCGACGTTGCTTCTCTAGGTGAGCTGCAGATTGCGCTGGCGGCGGATTTCCCAGCCGAGCGCATGACGGTTCACGGCAACAACAAGTCTGCGAAATTTTTGCAGGCCTGTGTCGATGCCAAGGTCGGCCACGTAGTTATTGACTCCGCACAAGAGCTCGAATTGCTTGACCTGATCGCGGCGAAAGCACAGCATGTGCAACCTGTTCTGATTCGCGTGACACCTGGTGTGGACGCGCATACGCATGAGTTTATTGCGACGAGCCATGAGGATCAGAAATTCGGTATCTCCCTGGCCACCGGCGAAGCCTTTGAAGCGGTCAAAGCGTGCTTGCGGGCTGAGAATCTCACCTTGGTGGGACTGCATTGCCATGTGGGCTCGCAGGTATTTGATGCCGAGGGCTTCAAGTTGGCTGCCGAGCGCATCATGGGCTTGTACAGCCAGATCCACGATGAACTCGGATACACCCTGAAAGAAATCGACTTGGGTGGGGGATACGGCATTCCTTATACCGCGCATGAATCCGCGCTCGATATCAAGGCGGTCTCTCAGGACCTTTTGACGGCGGTCGCTAATACTGCCGATGAACTCGGCATCGAACCGCCAGTTGTACTGGTGGAACCAGGCCGCGCTCTCGTCGGCGCAGCAGCGGTAACGGTCTATGAAGTAGGAGTTATCAAAGACGTTACGACTGGTGATTCGGCAACCCCGCAGCGCCGCTATGTGGCTGTCGATGGCGGCATGAGTGATAACATCCGTCCGGCACTTTACGGTGCGGAATATGACGCGCGGATCATCAATCGCTACACCGATGGCGAAGAGATTCCATCGCGTGTGGTGGGATCGCACTGCGAATCCGGCGATATCCTCATTGACAATATTGACCTGCCCAATGATGTTAAGGCAGGGGATTTCTTGGCTACGCCAGCCACGGGCGCCTATAGCTATGCCATGGGCTCCCGTTACAACGCAGCGCTGCGTCCAGCTGTCGTTGCCGTGCGTGCTGGCGCGATTAAGCCCATGTTGCGGCGTGAGACTTTGGAGGACTTACTCTCGCTAGAAGTGGAGTAGATTCTTTCCTTACTCTTTGTATACGCCGCAGCATCTTCCATGCTGCGGCGTATTTTATTCATCTTTTCACCCAGAAAGCCTGTCATTAGCACTCCTTAAGTAGCTTTAGCACGACTTATATTCTCTACATTGGGCGAGGTTGGCAGGAGTTCGGAAAGCTATTGCTACTGGTACCGCGATTTTCCGTGAAAAATTCTTGTGTCTACATGCGGCTTTATTCACACCCGAGGGCTGAAATAGACCGCTTGTTCTGTATGATGGCCAAGGAATGAAATTAAAATCTCACTACACGTAATTTTGGGGAGTACGCATGTCTTCGACCGTCCAGGATCTCAACCGCACAGGCAAGGGTGAAGGGCAGCCAGTAGGCGTTGCGCTTTTGGGCTTTGGCACAGTTGGCGCCGAGGTATTTCGTCTGCTGACTGAGCATGCGAATGATTACACGCAGCGAATTGGCGGCCCAGTTGAGGTACGCGGTATCGCAGTATCAGATCTGAAAAAAGACCGTCCAGGTGTTCCGGCAGAACTTATTACCGATGACGCGCGCGCACTGATTGCACGTGATGACGTGGACTTGGTTGTGGAAGTTATCGGTGGCATCGATTACCCACGCGAGCTGGTCCTCGACGCTCTCAATGCTGGCAAGTCTGTTGTCACTGCAAATAAGGCACTTGTTGCCGCACACGCAGATGGTCTAGCAGAAGCAGCCGATGCCGCGGGTGTGGATCTCTACTACGAGGCTGCCGTTGCGGCCGCTATCCCTGTCGTGGGTATGTTGCGCCGTTCCTTGGCTGGCGATCACATCCAGCGTATTTCGGGCATCGTTAATGGCACCACCAACTTCATTCTGGATGCGATGGAGTCGACCGGTGCAACTTACGACGACGCGCTGGCAGAAGCTACTCGCCTGGGTTATGCAGAAGCTGACCCAACCGCCGATGTTGAAGGCCACGATGCAGCCTCCAAGGCGGCAATTATGGCATCGCTTGGTTTCTACACCCGCGTGAATTTCGAGGATGTGTACTGCGAGGGCATCTCCAATGTCACGTCTGAAGATATTGCAGCAGCCAATCAAGCTGGCTACACCATCAAACTTCTAGCTATTTGTGAGCGCTTAACTCGCGAGGACGGCACGGAAGCTGTTAATGCGCGCGTACACCCCACTTTGGTCCCGAAGGAACACCCATTGGCTACTGTCTCTGAGTCTTATAATGCGATCTTTGTTGAAGCAGAGGCTGCGGGTTCCTTGATGTTCTACGGAAATGGTGCGGGCGGATACCCAACCGCATCGGCAGTAGTGGGCGATATCGTTGGTGCCAGCCGCAACATTGTTTACGGCGGCCGTGCACCGGAGGATAATACCTACGCAAACTTGCCTATCGCTGACGCCGGCGAGGCTCTGACCTGCTACCACATCGATATGCAGGTAGATGAGCGCACCGGTGTTCTCGCCGCTATTTCTTCTGAGTTCGCTTCGCAGGGTGTTTCTTTGCGCACCGTTCGCCAGGAAGGCTCCGAGGAAGGCGCACGTCTGATTGTGGTCACGCACACTGCTCGTGAATCTGCCTTGCGCAAGATTGTCGAGACCTTGACCCAGCTGGATGTGGTCAAGGAAGTTAACTCTGTCCTCCGTCTTGATAGCTAGTGCACTAGGCACCGCTAAGATAGTGCAATTATGAGTACTGAATTAGAAGTTGGCACCAAAGTTATTGTCTCGGTTCCAGGTTCCTCGGCGAACCTGGGCCCAGGCTATGACACCTTGGGCATGGCAGTGTCTATTTATGACACCGTCGAAGTGGAAATTACCCCGTCGGGCTTAGAAGTAGAAATCTTCGGCGAGGGCGAAGACGATCTGCCGCGCGATGGCTCGCACCTAGTAGTAAAAGCCATTCGCTCCGGCTTGAATGCGGCGAATGTCGACGCGCCTGGATTGCGCGTTGTCTCCACCAATAATATTCCGCAGTCACGTGGTCTGGGCTCTTCGGCATCCGCAGCAGTTGCTGGCGTCGTCGCCGCGAATGCGTTGGCAGGATTTCCACTGGATACTGAGCAAGTAGTGCAGCTATCGTCCGCTTTTGAAGGACACCCAGATAATGCTGCGGCATCGGTGCTTGGCCAAGCTGTGGTGTCGTGGACGACTATCCCTGTCGATGGTCGCTCCCAGCCGCAGTACAAGGCTGCGCAAATTAAGGTGCACGAAGATATTCGCGCGACTGCACTCGTGCCCGATTTCCACGCATCGACGCAGGCTGTGCGCCGCGTGCTGCCATCTCACGTGACTCACGCTGATGCAGCATTCAACGTCTCGCGCACCGCAGTACAAGTTGCTGCCCTGCAAAGCTACCCAGATCTGCTCTGGGAGGGCACGCGTGACCGTTTGCACCAGCCATACCGCTCGGATGTTTTGCCGGTGACGGCAGAGTGGGTCAACCGCCTGCGCAACCGTGGCTACGCAGCTTATCTTTCCGGTGCTGGTCCGACCGCGATGGTTTTGCACACCGAGCCTATCGATGAGGAAATCCTCGACGATGCCCGTGCACAAGGCCTTCGTGTTATCGACCTCGAGATTGCCGGTCCAGTTACCGTCGAAGTCACACAAGCCTAAAGACTTCGCCGGGCAGATAGACTCATCTGCCCGATAATTAAGTTCCACATCCGTTCCCCATCAAGCAGGGGACGCACGTGGAGCTTTTCTGTATCTGCTACCAATACGCAGCTGGCACCCAGAGATTAGTGCTGGTATACGCGAACCTTGGTTGCATCGATAGTGCACGCAACTTCCTCGAGTGAGTTGATCGCGGCATCGAGCGCGGGGCCTGCTGGTACGGGCACGGTAATCAGTTCATCACCAACCCGGACACTAACCCGCAGCTGCGAGAGCGAATCGGCGGTGACTGAATGGATGGTGCCTCGAATAGTGGTGACTCCAGAGCCTGCGCGCAGCGGGTCTAAGTGCAGCTGAACATCATAAGGAGAAAACACCGCCGTGGCTGCCTGCCCAGCGGTACCTAAGCCAGTAGGAGCTACGTTATTCGTGGAGAGCGTGGGGGAGAACTCTAAGACTCCGTGGATGTCTTGGTTGTGGGAATCGATGATGGCATGGCCCTCGTCATCGATCGATTGGATGGTCCCTTGTAGACGGTTAAGTCCCGCTAGGTCTGCGACGAATGCCGTCGGTGGAACGCTGAGGATTTCTGTGGTGTCTCCAAAAGCGACAACGCGGCCGCCTTCCAGCACGGCAATATTATGCGAAAGCCCAGCAATATCGAGGGCATTATGCGTAATCATCAAGGTGGTGCGATCCGTTGAAGTGGCGTGTAAGAAACGCCGCCACCGCGCAGCCGATGCCACATCGATGGCCGCGAGTGGTTCATCCAAAATTAGCGCCGTGGGCTTGGCAGCAAGTGCGCGCACCAGGGCTACTTGGGCGGCCTGGCCACCGGAGAGAGTGGAGACGCGGATATTACGCAACGGCGCAAGGCCCGCCGCGTCCAAGAGAGCATCCGTTTGTGCTGAACTCTTTGTCACCATGGTGATGGCCTGATGCACCGTAGAGATTTTGGGTAACGCGGGGTTTTGGGTTTGCAAGACGATATCGACATCGTCGTGAAGCTGGAAATTAGCCGACGTTAGTCGCCCAGCAATCAAGCTGACCAACGTGGTTTTACCGCAGCCATTCATACCCACGATGGCGGTGGTCTCGCCAGCGGGAAAATGAGTCGTTGTGCCATTGGAGGTTACAGTTATTTCTGGACTTATCCCGGAAGGCTTGGTCAACTGTCGCAGCGCTTCGATGTCCATCTCGTCGAGAATATGTGCGCGCTGGGCAGGCTTGCGGCCGAAAAACATGGGTATTCCAGCCACGATGAGGCTTAAGACCGCAATTCCGATGAGGATGGCCGATAGTGCATAGGCATTGTCCGCGCTGACTTCGCGCTCGAGGTAAATACCTAAAGGCAGGGTACGGGTCACCCCGGGCATCGAGCCCGCAAACGTAATGGTCGTGCCGAATTCCCCGAGTGAGCGCGCAAAAGCTAATCCCAGGCCGGTCACAATAGCTGGGGCGATAGTCGGCAATGTAATGCGTCCGAGAATCGTCCACTGCCCAATTCCGACACCGCGTGCCGAGGCAGTGATTTCAGAATCGATTTGGCGAAGAGCGGAATCGACGGCCACGACCACGAAAGGTAGCGTGACAAAGACGTGCGCTGCCACGACCCCGGGGAAGGCAAAGGCAAATCCCCAGCCCAGAAAATCCAGGACTGGGGCAAAGAGTCCGCGACGGCCAATCAGGGCGGTGAGAGCTAGGCCGGAGACCACCGGCGGCATGGCCAGTGGGAGATAGACCAACAGTCGCACGGCCGATGCTCCACGGCGTAATTGGGACAGCCACAGGGCCAGCGCGGTGCCTAAAACCGTGGCGATGACCGTGGACCACGCGGCCGCGGCCAATGTCGTCTTCAGCAGTTCTACCGTGCTGGGGTCGGTAGCAATAGTGGCAAATTCAGCCCATGGCACGCGCAGGGCCAGCGCGATGACAGGAAGACCAATATAGGCGATGGCCACAATCCCAATCGCGACAAATAGCACGGGTACTTTCTGCCGTACCGCATGCAGTTGCGCAGACATCGACGGGGCAGAGGTGCTAGAGGCGTGAGCGGGAGAAGAGGTCATCGTGGTGAGAATCTAGGTAATTAGTCTTCTGGAGTAAAGCCGTAGTCGCGCCAGATGTCATCAAAATCATCGGCGAGAAGATCAAGCAGCTGCTGCGCGGAATCCGCATTTTCGGAATCAGATACTACGGCGCCGAAAATGCCATTGGTAAATTCTTCCGCCCCGTCGATATCAATGACTTCGACGGTATCGCCGGCGGCCGCCGCATCAGTCGCGTAGACCCAACCGGCGTCTGCTTCGCCGGAGGTTACCTTGCCGAGTACGTCAGCAACTTGGTGCTCCAGCGAATCAGCGGTGACGTCTAAATCCTTGGATTTTATGATCGATTCGGACACCGTGCCGCACGGAACCTGCGGGTCGCAAAGAACAAAGGTGTTGTCATCGCTGATGTCTTCGACCGACTCAATGCCGCCGGGGTTACCGGAAGGAACGACCATGACCATGACATTCGATGCAAGCTGCACGGGATCTTCGACCACGCCGGCATCTTGCGCATCAGTCATATTCTTTTCATCGGCGGTGATTAACACGTCGCCCGGAGCGCCATCGACAAGCTGCTGCACGAGAGTCGACGAGCCTGCGTTGTTGATAAGAAGGATTGCGGGAGGCTCAAACTCTGCGGCCTTGTCCTTAAGCTCGTCGTTGAAGACTCGCGTCGACGACGCGGCCAGAACATTAAGCTCGGTGCGTTCTGCTGAATTTCCATCAGCGCTCGCATCGGACTCAGAAGAATCTGAGCAGGCCGTCAAAGCAGTCGCCAACGACAAGATGGCCAATCCAGATAGAACGCGAGCCTTCATTTTTCATCTCCAATAATAAACGGGAAAAGTCGTGTTTAGAACCATGCTCAGATTATCATCAATTTCCCCTACCGAATCAGCGATGAAGCCTTTAAAGTCACCCTTCAGTGCCCAGAATGCAGGACACAGTAAGCGCGGTCACGTTAAGATCGGTCATATTCGACTATTAGGACAAAAGCCTGTGTAAAAGCACACCAATTCCTAGTGGTCGCCGGAGAACAAAAATCCTAGAAGGACCCCATGACTACTGCGTCTTCCACTTCTTCCACGTCTTCCACTTCTTTACTCAACAACGATCACAGCGTTATTTCCGAGCACGCCCTAGCTAGCCTGCGTGAGGAAATCGACAGCGCTGATGTGCGCTCACGATTGATTGACCGTGTTGCCTACGCCAGTGATGCCTCGCATTATTACCACGTCCCCAAGGCCGTGATTGTAGCCTCCGACGTGTATGAGGTAGCGCATGCCTTTCGCGTTGCCAAGCAGCACAACCTGCCCGTGACCTTGCGTTCTGGTGGAACATCTTTGTCCGGACAGGCATCGGGCGATGGCTTGCTTGTCGATGTCCGCCGCGGCTTTCGCAACATGGCCGTGGAAGAGCAAGGCCGCGTTGTCCGCGTTGAACCGGGACTGACCGTAGCGCAGGTCAATGCACGCTTGGCGCTGTATGGCCGCAAGTTAGGTCCGGACCCCGCCAGCGAATCAGCCGCGACCATCGGTGGTGTGGTCAACAATAATTCTTCCGGCATGGCCTGCGGTACGGAATTTAATACCTATCAAACACTGCGCGGGCTGACCTTGGTCTTGCCCTCGGGCACCATCATTGACACCGGTGCGCCCGATGCCGATGACAAGCTGTATGCCCTGGAACCGCAGCTGGCGGACAAGCTGCTGCAGCTGCAACGCCGGGTGAAAGAAAATCCCACGTCGGTGGAGATTATTCAGCGGCACTTCGCCATTAAAAACACCATGGGCTATGGCTTGAACTCCTTCTTGGATTTTGAAGGCCCCGCGAAGATTCTGGAACACCTCGTGGTGGGCTCCGAAGGCACGCTCGCCTTTGTTGCGGAAGCAACCTTTGACACCATTCCCGTGGCGAAGCTGGCAACCACCACCGTGGCGGTGTTTTCGCAACTGCACAGCGCAACCTCCGCGCTACCGGAACTAGTGAGCACGGGTGCTGCCACCTTGGAGCTCATGGATGCAGCGTCGATTAAAGTAGGACAAAGCTTTGCCGATGCACCGCAGTCCATCCAGGGTTTTGAGGTGGACCAGCAGGCCGCGCTGTTAATTGAGTATCACGCCCAAAGCGAAGAAGAGCTCCGTGAGCGCGAGAATATTGGGCAGAAATTACTCGATGACTTAGAACTATTCCAGCCCTCGGCATTTTCTACTGCCGCGGCCGACCGCAATAGCGCCTGGCAGTTTCGCAAGGGGCTGTACGCGAAAGTGGCCAAAGCACGTCCTTCCGGCACCACGGCATTGCTGGAAGACGTGGCGGTTCCTGTTGAACGCCTCGCGGCTACCTGCGCCGGGCTGCAAGATTTGTTTAACGCCAATGGCTACGATGACGCGGTGATTTTTGGCCACGCCAAAGACGGCAATATTCACTTCTTGCTCACTGACCGCTTCGAGGGAGAGAAGAACCTCTCGCGCTACAACAAATTTACCGATGACATGGTTGATCTTGTCCTCGATGCTGAAGGCAACCTCAAAGCTGAACACGGCACCGGCCGCGCCATGGCGCCCTTCGTGCGCCGTCAATATGGCGATGAGCTCTATGAGGTGATGCAGGAGCTGAAAAAGGCGATTGATCCGCGCGGCATCCTCAACCCGGGGGTCATCTTGGATGAAGACCCGACCGCACACATCAGCAACGTCAAGCTCAATCCCACGGTGGAAGCCGAAATTGATCCGTGCGTGGAGTGCGGTTACTGCGAACCAGTCTGTCCTTCGAAAGACCTCACGCTCACACCGCGCCAGCGCATTGTCGTTCGCCGCGCTCGCGCGAAAGCGGAGCAGGAAGGTGACACAGCGACGGTAGCCGAGCTGGATAAAGACTACGAATACATGGGCAAGCAGACCTGCGCCGTTGATTCCCTGTGCGTGCGCGCCTGCCCCGTGGACATCGACACCGGCAAGTTCATCAAGCAATTACGCCGCGAGGATTCCAAGAAGCTCGAGCAAAAGGTCTGGAAAGGCGCAGCTTCTGGTTGGTCCACGGTCAATCGCGGAGCCTCGATTGCGCTCAGTGGTGCCTACCGGTTGCCGACAGGTCTCGCAAAGACCGTCAGCGATATTGGCCGTGCGCTAGTGGGCACGGAGACCATGCCGCAGTATCAGCCGGAGCTTCCCACCGGCGGGGTGCGCCGTTCTAAGCTTGGCCGCATCGTCGGCGATAGCACCGCCGAGGTCCAAGCTGTGTACGTTCCAGCCTGTGTTAATGCCATGTTCGGTCCGCAAAAAGGCGGCATTGGTGTCACCGAAGCTTTCCTGCGGCTGTTGCAGCGCGCCGGGGTAGCGGTAGAAATCCCTGAAGCCATTGACTCGTTGTGCTGTGGTACGCCTTGGACATCGAAAGGCATGGCGGAAGGCCACCAGGTCATGGAAGATAGGGTCCGCGCAGTGCTTGACGATGCCACCCGCGGCGGCGAACTTCCCGTCATCGTCGATGCGTCTAGTTGCACCGAGGGTTTTATCGCCATGGTCAAAGACACGGGAATCACCGTGACCGATTCGATTTCCTTTACCGCCGAGCACCTCGCCGAGAAATTGACCGTGACCGCGCCGGTTGAGTCTGTGACCATTCACCCCACGTGCTCATCGGAGCATTTGGGACTTTTGCCCGCGATAGAGCAGGTAGCAAACCTCGCGGCGAAAGACGTTGCCATCCCATATAGCTGGGGCTGTTGCGGTTATGCGGGCGACCGGGGCATGCTGCATCCGGAGCTAACCGACAGTGCTACCGCGCGAGAAGCAGCAGAGGTAGCAGGAATTGATGCTGACTTCCACGTATCCTCCAACCGCACCTGTGAGCTGGGCATGACGCGCGCCACGGGCCGGCCGTACCGCCACGTGTTAGAGCTCTTGGAGCTTGCTACCCAGCGCCACCCCAGTTCTTAAAGCGGCCGCGGAAGCTTAGCGCGCTGAAACTGCACGGCCGCAGACGAGGCGTATTCCGCGGCTTCTTGGCGCGTGTCATAGTCGCGTTCTTCGCCGGTGCCTTCTACTTCGATAATGCGACCGGCATGCGCTAAAAGCCGCCGCACCGATTGATTGCGCGGATTGCCCAGCGCGTCTAAGGCCTGTGCCAGCGCTTTAGCACGCCACAGCGCGCAGAGGTTTTGCAAGCTGCCATCCTGGCTGCGAATCAGCGCGAGATTCGCGCCGGGTGCCTCGCGCAAAGCTTCATACAGCCGCGGGAGAATCTGCGGGGAATCGGGGGCATCGACAGGCAAAATGGCGATGTAGTCCAAGTGTGGAAAATTTTCCATCAGGTAGTGATAACCTGCATGAATTCCTGCGACGGGCCCGCCGAAAGGGGGCTGCTCGCAGGTAGCGGGAAGCCCTAAATCATGCGGTGAGACCACCACGTACTTGGTGCTCACCGGCAGCTGTGCGATTAGGCGATCCACTAGCCGTACTCCATGAACCGTTACGCTTGCTTTATCGACTCCGCCCATGCGTGTGCCCTGACCACCTGCGACAACAATCGTGGCTACATCACGGCCTGCAGCGCGTGCCATGTATATCAGTCCTTATATTGAGTTCGTAGTTTCTACCGAGCTATTTATTGTGGAAGCTCCCGCGACCAATCCCCGGAGCGGCCCCCGGATTTCGCGGTGATGCCACAGCGGCGAATATAAGCGCTGCGGTCAACACCTTTGACCATGTCAATAATGGCCAATGCCGCAACATTAACCGCAGTGAGCGCTTCCATCTCCACCCCGGTGCGATCGGCAGTGCGCACAGTGGCCTCGATGAAGACGTGGTCATCGGCAAGCTCCACCTCCACCTTGGCACCATGGACGCCAATGGTGTGCGCCAGCGGCAACAACTCCGGCACCTTCTTGGCCGCAGCGATACCCGCGATGCGCGCGACCGCCAACACATCACCTTTGGGAACGGTGCCTTCACGCAGTGCTTGGATAATCTCGGGGGAGCACGCGACTTCACCTTGTGCGGTCGCCGCGCGAATCGTGGGAGCCTTCTCCGTAACGTCAACCATGTACGCGTCGCCAGCATTATCCAGATGCGTGAATTTCATCGAGAATATTCTACTTTCTAGTTAGTAACGTGCAGATATACCAAGATTATCTGGTCACAGAAGGCAGCAAGAGCACTTCCACCATAGCGCCTTCTGCCAGCGCTGCTTCTCCGGCGCGTAGATGCAGCATGGCATTGACCCCCACCAAGGAACTAATCATGTGCGAGCCGACATGGCGGCCATGAAATGGCGTGACCATAGTTGGGAGTTGTGTGAAATCCACAATCGCGGGCACCAGCACGTCTCGGTCACGGGCGCTGGGAGGTTCTCCCACCACCTGGGCTGAAATCTTCGTCGGTCGGTCTAACGTCTGCTTGCCGCGAAGCTTATTCAGCAGCGGGTGTACGTACAGGTGAAAGGACACAAAAGCTGCGACGGGATTTCCCGGCAATGACACCACCGGCACCTGCCGGTGGTCATCATGTGCCCACAAAGAAAGTCCTTGGTGCGAGCCTGGCTTGTGCTGAACCCGGCCAAACCATGACGGGCTTGCGTGCGTGTTCAGCACATCGCGCACCACGTCGTATACGCCGACAGCGACCCCGCCGGTGGTGATAATGACATCATGATTCGCAGACAAATCCGTAAAAAGCTTGCGCAGATGTTCAGGGCTATCATCGCAGTGCGCAATAGTGACCTGGTCTATCCCACAGGCGCGCACTAAACCAGCAATCATCGGGCTATTGGAATCAGGGATTTTTCCCTCGTCCAAGCTTTCACCAGTCTGACGCAATTCATTGCCGGTGGATACCACGGCGACCCGCGGAAGGGCATAGACCTCGACTTGGCCAATACCTGCGGAAATCAGCGTTGATAGCATCCCGACATCGATATCTTGACCCGCATGCGCGCACTGTTGACCAACCTGCAACGATTCGCCCTTGCGACGAATATGTAGTTTTCTGGAGTCAAAGCCGTCGATTCGCACCTGGCGGGGAAGCGGCTGGGGGCCGGGCTCAATATCGGTGTACTCGACGGGCACAATGACTAAATCTTCGTCGGTAGTATCCACCGGCGCGCCGGTCATGATGCGGACTGCTGCGCCGAGCGGTGGTATTTGCGCAGCATCACCTGCTGCGACCTCACCGTCAACCCGCAGTTGAGCATTGCCGCCGGAATCGAGATCAGCGCGGTGGATAATAAAGCCATCCATCGCTGAATTATCAAATGGCGGAATCGCGTTGATGGCCAGCTGATCCGCGGCGAGAGTGCGAGAGAGTGCTTCAACATCCACGGCGATGGTTTCTGTAGGAAGCACCTCAGCGTGAGATAGCACTGCGGCTTGATGTTCTGCGATGGCGCGCATGTCCAAATTGACCTTAACCACCGATAGCGGACATTGGGCGATCTGGCTGCAAAAAGCCCTCATCATCCATCCCGTGCCCCGGCTTTTTCCGCCACATCTCGCCAGCCCAGGCAGCTAGTAACTCTTCATCACTAGCGCCCGCGCGCATCAAATCACGCAGGGACGTCTCAGAATTGCCGAACAGACAATTACGCACGGCACCATCAGTGGTCAAACGCGTGCGATCACAGTCGCCGCAGAAAGGTCGGGTAACAGAAGCAATCACGCCGATACTGCCGCGGTAAGTTGCGGGATTCTCACTGGAGTATTCCTCGTCGACGTATTCTGCATTCCACAATTGCGCCGGCGCAGAACCCCGAGGTTCTTCCGCAGGAGTTAAGCTCAGCTGCGCGTCCAGCCGGCTTAAAATATCGTCGGCGGTGACCATATCCGAGCGCTTCCATTTCTCGCGCGGACCCAGCGGCATCTGTTCAATAAAGCGCAGCTGCGCGCCTTTGCGCAACGCGAACTTTGCTAGTGGAACAATGTCGTCTTCATTGACACCCGGCATGACCACGGCATTGATCTTGACGGGATTAAGGCCGACCTCAATGGCAGCATCGATAGCCTTCATCACCCCACCGAGCCGGTCGCGCCGGGTTAGTTGTGCATAGCGCTGCTTATCAATGGTGTCTAAGGAAATATTGACGCGGTCTAGGCCCGCCTCATGAAGTCTCTTCGCGCGGTGTTCCAGGCCTAAACCATTGGTAGTCAGCGCAATGGAAGGAGCACGTCCTTCATCGGTGCGCAGCTTTTTAGTCTCCGCGATGATGTATTCCAAGGATTTACGCAACAGCGGCTCACCGCCGGTAAAACGAATCTGGCGGATGCCGAGCTGGGTAACGGCGAGGGTGATGAGGCGGACCACCTCGTCATCGTCAAGCGTGTGCTCCGTGGGCATCCACTCCAAACCTTCTGCTGGCATACAATACGTGCAGCGCAGGTTGCAGCGGTCAGTTAAAGATACGCGGAGATCGCGCGCAACGCGGCCGAATTTATCCTTTAAGCTCCGGGAGCCGTCAGCGTTGGCCTCCGGTAAATCCTCCGGCAGGTAGGGGGTGGAGCTGGAGTCGTGTTTAAGTCCCAACTGGGGAAGGCCAAGAGACACAGAATTGTCCTCAGGTGCTTGCCCCTGCTGGTTGGTCAGGGAAGAAAACTGAGTAGTCATTTAAGGTCTATTCTAGGCCTTCAACCCTAAAAATCCCAGTGCTCACAGGCTTAATCACCATCACTTGTTGCAGTGGGATGAATACCACTCGGCCATGGGAGTTTCTGCAGCTGTCAGGTCTTAATTCGTGGGTGCATCGGGGTGCGTGCGCACCTTGATGGAACACACCCCAGGACGTGACAGTGGCTGAAGGTTGAGACGCAGATGCGGTTCAACGTGTCCTTCTGCCTGGTAGTCCAAATAGCCCTCGTGTACCGCACAGATAAATGGGTGGGGGCGGCTGCCGCGAACGGTAAGCGGACAGGCGTGGAGTTCTAAATCCGTTCCTTCCGCGGACTCAATGTCTCCTGCCGGCGGCGCAGGATCAAAGCCAAGATCGCGTAGGCGAGAGAACAGAGATTCCAGTGCTAGTGCCGAAGGGTCTTCGTTTTCAGCTGCCTGTTCTGCCGGAACTTTATCGTTCATGGTTTGGGCCCATTGGCGTCCGATTTCAAGCGCGCGGGCATAGGATTTTTCATCCAAAGAATCTTGATCGACCAGCATATTAGTCAAGACGCCAATCAGAGAGACGTATTCTTCTGCGACCGTCTCGGTCTTGGGGGAACGTACATGGAAGACATACGATGGTCGGCCGCGCCCGCGGGCTGGTGCTGGCATGACCTGGACGGCGTCTTTGGCGATCAGCTCATCCAGGTGGCTGCGCACGGTGTTGACGTGGGAGTCCAAAGACTCGGCCAGCTCGGAGATCTTGGCGCCTTGGGGGAATTCATGCAGCACATCTAAAACATTGCGTTGCTTCGGTGAAAGCCCTAAAGACTCTGTAAAAAGTTCAGAGCTAGAGCGGGGAACCTGCGAGGCGCGATCACCAGTACCGCTAGTCATCTGAATCAACGTCCTTCCTGAAGTATCCCCATGATAGTGGAGTCTTCATCGCTAAACTACCGAGGTGCTCTTGGCCTGGGAAAAGGGCGGGCAATGAGCTGGTTCGATGTGAATGAACAGATTCTACAGAGAAGTGAGTTGAATTAACTAACTGGCAGGCAAAAGAAAACCGGCCCGCACTGATGTAACAGCACGGGCCGGTAGGCAGCGACTAGCTAGCAAGCGTTAACCAGAACGTGGCGGGCGCACGTGGTCGGCGCGCTTTTTACGATCTTTGTCGCGGTCAAGCTGTGAATGCGGAGAACGCACTGGTTCCCATGCAACGTGGGACCGCATATCGGTGGTGCGGGAATCGCGGGAGCGATAGACCACGTACGGACGGGTGACATAGCCAACCGGTGCCGAGAATGCGTGGACCAGGCGGGTAAACGGCCACACCGCAATCAGCGTGAATCCTGCGAGCACGTGCACCTTAAATGGCCACGGCACATCGGTCATCAACTCCGGCTGGATGTTGAAAATCAACAGGTTGCGCAGCCACGGCGAAATGGATTCGCGATAGTCGTAGCCATGGGTGCCCAAGACATCGAAAAGCTGCAAGGCCATGGTGGCAATGGTGCCAGATAGGATGGCTGCCCCCAGGAAAATGTACATGACTTTATCGGAGCGTGAGGTCGCCAGAAACACCGAGCGGTTGACAACGCGGCGATAGATTAGACCAATAAGGCCGAGCACCGTCGCGATGGCGGCCATCGCACCCGGGTAGGTAGCGATGAGGTGGTAGCCGGCGTCGGAGATACCCACCGCACTGGTCCACGACTTGGGAATGGCCAGGCCCATCAAGTGGCCGATGATGACAAAGACCATACCCCAGTGAAACAGCGGGGAGGACAAACGCAGCAGCTTCGATTCATAAATCTGCGACGAGTGCGTGGTCCATCCGAACTGGTCAAAGCGCCAACGCCAGAAGATACCGACGAAGAAAGCCACTATCGCCAGCCACGGGAATGCGCCCCAGAGGAAATTTTCAAAGTATTCCATGGTGAAAGTCCTTCACTAGAGGAAATGAATACGAGGACAGAACTTAAAGGTCGTCGGGTTGGACAGTAGGGAAAGGCAGATCAGCAATGCCCACAACTTCAGCAGGTGGACCGGTACGGATAAGGTCCATGTATTTCTGAGTGGTATCGGCATCGACCTGCGGCAAGGACCTGCACAGCGCAATGATTAACGAGACATAGGGCGATCCCGTGTGCTCAAGTGCGGTGCGCAGAACTTCTAAGCCGTCGCGATAGCTGGCGACGAATTCCACGGCTTGCTCGTGCGCTGAACCCTCAGATAGCCCCAGTGCTTCCAAGACCACGCAGAGGTGATCTGGCAGCTCCTGGTTTTCGTTGAAGTCAAAGCCCAGAGCGCGCAGCTGCTGGCCGAAAGCCAAGATAGCCATGCCACGTTGACGTGTATCTCCGACTGCGTAGTAGGACAGAAAAAGCGAGCAGCGCCGGCGCTGGTCAAAGGTTTCTACGTAATGCTCTTCGACATCTCGGACACTGGCGGCTTCTGCCCACTGAAAGAACTCGCGGAAATCTAGGGCGATCTCCTCGGGCAAATCCTCGATCTGCTCATGCACAGCAGCCACCGTGTCGTGGAATCCCTCATCCGGATATTGCAGCAACAACGACGTCGCCATAGCGGTGGTGCGGCGTTGATACTCCGTGACGGGTACGGGAGAAATCAACTCCATGGGGATACGACCAGTGTGCGTGCGACGCGGATCTTTCGCGCCGACGCGGGCACTTAAGGTGGCCCGGCTGGTTCGTTCGACATCCTTGGCACCTCCTGAAGCACCCATGCCAGCCGGAGTACCGTATCCCGCCAAGGTGTCATGGTCGAGCGGAAGAGAGTGACTGTGCGGTGCGGACGAAGGTGAGAATTTGCCAGGTTTCGGCAGTGATTTCAGCTTATCGAAAATACCCATGGCGCCTACCTGCCTTCATCCGAGCTATCTTCGCGCCGGGGCGGGAACATGCTATCGGGGCGGTCACCAGTCCACGACAGCAAGGAAACCTTGCCGGATTCTCCGCCGCCGTGACTTGAACAAGCCTCCGGTGCACCCATGCCAAGGTCTGCGAAAGCTTGATCCATGGCGCGGGTGGGGTCGGTATCCCCGAAGGGGTCGAGGTCCGAAATTCCGCGTGGGGTCTCTGGTGATGCGGTGGGAATGACGTAGCGATCGTCATATTTCGCAATGGCCAGCAGGCGGTACATCTCTTGGATCTGCTTGCCGGTCATGCCAACTGCTTCTGCGATTTCTTCCTGGGGCTCATTGCCCAAGTTGATATCGCGCATATACGAACGCATGGCCACTAGGCGGCGCAGGGACTTTTCCACCGGGACGGTATCGCCAGCGGTGAAGAGCCCAGCGAGGTATTCCAGTGGAATGCGCATATTCGCCAGCGTGGAAAAGAGAATCTTGTGGTCTTCACCGTCAAAGCCCGCGTTGCTGATTTCATCAACAACTGGAGACAGTGGTGGGACGTACCAAACCATTGGCAGGGTGCGGTATTCCGGGTGAAGTGGCAGCGCGATTTCATACTTGAAAATCAAGTCCCAGATAGGAGACTGCTGCGCTGCATCAATCCAGGAGTGTGGGATGCCTTCGCGCTTTGCACCTTCGATGACCTCGGGATCATTAGGGTCCAGCAAGATGGACTTCTGTGCTTCGAATAGGTCTTGCTCATTTGGAGTGGATGCAGCTTCCGAAACGCGGTCGGCGTCGTAGAAGATAACGCCCAAGTAGCGCAGACGGCCCACGCAGGTTTCCGAACAAACGGTGGGCTGGCCAACCTCGAGGCGTGGGTAGCACAGCGTACATTTTTCAGCCTTGCCGGTCTTGTGGTTGAAGTAGACCTTCTTATAAGGACAGCCGGATACACACATGCGCCAGCCACGGCACTGATCTTGGTCTACCAAGACGATGCCATCCTCGGCGCGCTTGTACATTGCACCTGAAGGACATGATGAGACACACGTTGGGTTGATGCAGTGCTCACAAATGCGCGGCAGGTAGAACATGAAGGAATCTTCAATCTGCTTTTGCACCGCGATATTCATCTTATTGAGCACCGGGTCGCTATCCATCGTGGCGGTGGAGCCGCCGAGGTTGTCATCCCAGTTCGATGACCATTCAATCTTGTTGATTTCGCGGCCATCGATCTGTGAGACCGGCTTTGCCGTGGGCTGCGTCTTTTGCCCAGCTTTGGCACCCATCAAATCTTCATACTGATAAGTCCACGGCTCGTAATAATCATGGATGGTGGGCAGGTTCGGGTTGTGAAAAAGCGTCATGAGCTTTTTCAAGCGGCCGCCAGCTTTGGGCTTAAGCTTGCCGCTGCCGGTCAAACTCCAGCCACCCTGCCATTTTTCCTGGTCTTCCCAAGTGCGCGGATAGCCGACGCCGGGACGGGTTTCCACGTTGTTGAACCAGATGTACTCGGTGCCTTCGCGGTTTGTCCATGCCTGCTTACAAGTGACAGAACAAGTGTGGCAACCAATGCACTTGTCCAGATTCATGATCATGGCAATTTGGGCCATTACCTTCATTAGTACTGCACCTCCTGGGAGCGGCGACGAACTCGAGTGACTTCATCGCGGTTATTTCCGGTTGGACCGATGTAATTGAAGTGATAGGTCAGCTGGCCATAGCCGCCAGCAATGTGAACAGGTTTGATGAGAATGCGGGTCAGCGAGTTGTGCGTTCCGCCGCGGCGACCCGTGTGCTCATTAAGCGGAGTACCCACCGTGCGTTCCTGGGCGTGGTTCATGATCATCGTTCCCTCAGGGATGCGGTGGGAGACAATGGCACGTGCACTGACCACGCCGTTGCGGTTATAAACCTCCACCCACTCGTTATCGGCAACGCCAATCTTGTCGGCGTCCTTATTCGACATCCACACCACCTGGCCACCACGTGAAATCGACAGCACGTGCAAGTTGTCGAAGTATTGCGAGTGAATTGACCACTTGTTGTGGGTGGTGAGATAACGCAGCGAAATTTCTACTTCGCCGTTGTTATTTAAGGTCTCACCTGGGTTAAATTCCCCGTGCAAGTGCAAATGGTCCAGCGGTGGGCGGAAGATGGGTAGGGATTCGCCGTAGTCCATAAACCAGTCGTGATCGATGTAGTAGTGCATGCGACCGGTGAGGGTATGCCACGGCTTATCGAATTCGACGTTGATGGAAAAGGCCGTGTACCGGCGGTTATTGCGCTTGTCAGCAGACCACTCAGGCGATGTGATGACCTGCGTGGGGCGTTCCTTGATGGTGTCCCACGAGATACGCACTTCCTTATCGGACGCGGCCAGAGGGCTTAAGTCCTTGCCCGTGCGCGAAGACAGGTATTCAAAGCCATTGGCAGAGACTTCACCATTGGAGACTCCCGATAGGTGCAAGATGGCATCGATGACCTTGGTGTCCGTGCTCAAGTCAACGAGCTCACCCATGGAGGTTTCCTTGGTGCCACAAATCAGCTCCAACTCCTGGACCTGCTTGCTGACATCGAATTTAGTACCGTGCACCGCCGTGCCTGCCTTGGCCGTAAGCGGGCCTAAGTGCGACCACTTTTCATAAATCTTGGTGTAGTCACGTTCGACCACGGCAAGCTTCGGCATGGTGACACCAGGGATGTAGCCCATCTCTTCGACATCAGGAACGATGCCGTTGGGCATGCCTAGTTCATCGGGGCTGTCGTGGTGGCTTGGCTGGGTAATCACATCACGCTGGGTGCCCAGCCAGCGCACGGACATCGCGGAGAGCGCGGCGGAGAGGTCACGGAAGACTTCATAGTCAGTGCGTGCTTCCCACGGCGGGTTGATAGCAGCGTTGAATGAGTGCAGGTACGGGTGCATGTCTGTCGATGACATGTCGTGCTTTTCGTACCAGGTGGCTGCCGGCAAGACGATGTCGGAGACCAAGGTCGTCGACGTATTGCGGAAGTCCGTGGTCAGCATCAAGTCGAGCTTTCCTTCTGGAGCGCCCTCGCGCCATTTGATGGACTTCGGGCGCTGTTCTTCCGGCAATTCCTCTGCTGTGGCATCCGAGTCCACGCCGAGCAAGTGACGCAAGAAGAATTCGGTGCCCTTAGCGGACGATCCCATGAGGTTGGTGCGCCAGTTCAGCAGAATGCGTGGCCAGTTTTCTTCCGCCGAGGGGTCGTCGTAGGCAAAGCCCAATTCACCGGACTCTAATTGCTGCGGAATGTAGTCTTTGACGTCCATTCCGGCGGCATCGGCTTCATCGGCAAGCAATAGCGAGTTGCGGTTGAACTGTGGATACGCCGGCATCCAGCCACGACGCATGGACTCAGCCATGGTGTCGGAGACCATCTTGGAGCCAATGGATCCGCGCTGCTGCAGTGGGGAGCCCAAGTGAGAAGCCACGGTATTGTCATAGCGCCACTGCTCGGTGCCGAAGTAGTAAAAAGCGGTGGTCACCATGTGACGTGGCGGGCGCTGCCAGTCTGTGGCCATCGCCCACTGCTGCCAGCCATTCATCGGACGCAGCTTTTCTTGGCCGACGTAGTGAGCCCAGCCGCCGCCGTTGACGCCCTGGGTGCCACACATCGAAGTCAGCGCCAGGAAAGTGCGGTAGATAGTATCCGCGTGGAAGTAGTGGTTCACGCCCGCGCCCATGATGATTTGTGAGCGGCCTTCGGAATCTGCGGCGTTTTGCGCAAATTCGCTGCCGATACGAATGGCGGCGTTGGCTGGGACACCCGTGAGGGTTTCCTGCCACGCCGGGGTGCCCACTTCAGTGGCATCGTGGAAGTCTTCTGGCCAGCTGCCAGGAAGGTTGAGCTCTGGGCGATTGACGCCATAGTGCGCGAGCATGATGTCATACACGGTGGTGTACTTGACGCCGTTGATCTCACGGTAAGGGACACCGCGGTGTACGACGCCGGCGCCGACGGGACGACCCGAGCCGACCTCTTCCGGGTTGGCATCCAGGTCAAAGCGCGGGAACAGAACCTCAGCAGTCCCGAAGCTATCGGTCTCCGCGATGGACATGACGGGATCGACACCGTCTAGGGAAAGATTCCAGCGGGAGGTAGATTCATCCCAGCGGTCAGCAACGGTGCCGCCTGGGTCAACAATCTTGCCGTCGGTTTCCATCATCAACGTGCGGTGGGTGGAATTAGCTGACTGACGCAATTCCGCGTATTCATCGCCTTCTAATTGGCTGCAGGTGAGGAATTTTCCAGGTGTGTAGGAAGCACCTTGCCCGTTCCCGTTGTGTACGACGTCGGTATTTTCCTCCAATGCCACGAGGAAGGCAGCGTCGGTGAATTTACGCATGTAGTTCAGGAAGTAGGGTTCCTGGCGGTCGACGTGGAACGTCTTCAAGATGACGTGGCCCATGGCAAAGGCAAGCGCTGCGTCCGTGCCGGGGTTGATGCGTGCCCATTCATCGGCATGCACGGTGTTGTCGGCGAAGTCTGGGGAAACAACGACGACCTTGGTGCCGCGGTAGCGTGCTTCGACCATAAAGTGCGCATCGGGAGTACGAGTGACGGGAATATTTGATCCCCACATCATCAGATACGAGGAGTTGTACCAGTCGCCGGATTCGGGGACGTCGGTTTGATCACCAAATGTCTGTGGAGATGCTGGTGGGAGATCGGCGTACCAGTCGTAGAAGGAGAGGGCGACGCCGCCAATCATTTCCAAAAAGCGGGTGCCTGCGCCGTACGAGACTTGCGACATTGCGGGAATAACGGTGAAGCCGTTAATGCGGTCCGGGCCGTATTCACGAATGGTGTACACGTGCGCGGCAGACGCCATTTCAATGGCCTCTTCGTAATTGATACGAATGAGACCACCCTTGCCGCGCTGGCTGATATACGCCTGGCGCTTTTCTGGATCTTGCTGGATCTCGCGCCACGCCAAGACTGGGTCGCCGAGGCGTTCTTTGGCCTCGCGGTACATATCAACTAGTACGCCGCGGGCATAGGGGTAGCGGATGCGAGTGGGGGAATAGGTGTACCAGGAAAATGAAGCACCGCGGGGGCAGCCGCGTGGCTCATATTCGGGCATATCATTGCCGTTGGTGGGATAGTCGACGGCCTGGGATTCCCAGGTGATGACGCCGTCTTTAACGTAGACCTTCCATGAGCAGGAGCCAGTGCAGTTGACGCCGTGGGTCGAACGAACCATCTTGTCGAAAGCCCAGCGGTTGCGGTAGAAGACATCCGCCTGGCGTCCGCCCTGCAAGAAGAGCTGCTGGCCATCGGAGCCTGAGGTGCCTTTACGCAGATGAGAGCCCATCTCAAAGAGCGAATTCTTGGACCTGCGGGAAGTTCCTGTGGTTGCCTTGGTCATGGAAAATATCCTTTGTTCGAAGGGGAGTGGAAAGCGAAGCGACGTGCTTATCCGGGGTACGGTGCTTTCGGTCGGGCGTAGAAGATCCAGGTCAGCACGGTGCAGATGGCGAAGAAGACCACGCAACCCCAGAAGAATGCCTGGATGGGCATCAGCGAGAGCAAAATACCGACGATGAAGGGGCCAAAGGCCGCGATAGCAGAGGTCCAGCCGATGACGCCGCCTGCTTGATGCTTCGGGAAAATCATGGGCATTTGCTTGAAGGTGCCGGCATTGCCCAAACCTGTGAAGAAGAACATCATCAGCATTGCGCCGAGGAACCACCAGAATTGCTGTGGGTCGGTGGGGTTGAGGAACAACGCCGCAACCGCAGTAAAGATGGTCATACCGAGACCACCGATAAACGTCCAGATGGCGCCGCCAAATTTGTCACATAGAGGGCCCCACGCTGCGCGGACAGCAGCACCGATGAGTGGGCCTAGGAAGGCATACGCAGCACCACGCGGCAGGCTATCGATGCTCATCGTCTCTGCGAACGATGACCCTGCGCCATAAATTTGGTTGATGATGAGCGCAAATTGCGCGGCGAATCCAGCAAACGCGCCAAAGGTCATCAGATATACCAACGTCATCACCCAGGTATTGGGGTTGCCGAAGATAGACATCTGTTGGCGGAAGTTGGCCTTAACTGGAACATCTTTGAGATAAATCCACGCGAGGACAGCACAAATGACTGCCCACGGAACCATGAAGATGGCCGGGTTGTGGACGAAGACATTGGAACCATCTGGCAGACGCTGCGGGGCGATAAAACCAACGCCAAACAGGGTAAAGCCCATCAGCCATGGTGCAACGAGCTGAATGAAGGAAATACCGAAGTTGCCAATACCAGCCTGCAATCCCAATGCGGTGCCCTGCAGGCGCTTGGGGAAGAAGTAGCCGGTGGACGGCATGAAACCGGCGAATACGCCGCCCCCGAAGCCCGAGGCGAAGGAAATCGCAAGCAATTCCCAAAATGGGGTGTTATCTGGCCGCTGTACTACGGAAAACCATCCGAGCATCGGCAAGAGGAATAGAAGAGCTGAAACAGCAACTAGTTTTCGCGTTCCGACGATGGGTGGCAGAAACATAAAGACCATGCGGAACAAACCAGCGGAAAGGCCAGAGATTGCAGTTAGTGCATAAAGCTGGCCATCAGTTAAATCAAAACCAATTTGATTCAACAAGGGTGCAATAGCGGAAACCAGGTACCACGCACTAAATCCGACGGCCATGGTGGCGGTCGTAATAACCAGCGTGCGCCAGGCAATGGATTTGTCCCACTTGGCTGGATCTTCTGGATCCCAACCTTGAAGAACTCTTCCGGAGCTATCGAACTGAGTACCGGGGGGATTGAGTGTAGACATGCATCCTCACTTGAAAAGAAAGGTGAACTTGTGGGTACCTAAGGACTAGATTAGCTTGCTATGCTCAATATTTATTGGTTTAAAACGATAAAACCCGTTTAATTAAACAACACTAATATTGCCTAATTCACCTGCGGAAAGTGTTCATGCAGCTAGCGTTTGCGCAGTGCAATAACAGTACTTTCGTACTGTTAACTGTTAGTTTGCTCACGCCATGTGAAAAAGTTGGGAAAAGGATGAAAATGCACCCCACAACCCCACCCCTCAAAGCATCACTGATCGTCGTTTCGGACCGGATTGCGAATGGAATCAAGCCGGACCATGCGGCAGATAAGGCTGTGAAACTACTAGAGGCCGCGCAGATTCAAGTGGTGTATCGCGAAATTGTTCGAGAGGATGAGGCCGCATTTACGATCGCGCTGGAGGCTCGCCTGCAATCTGGTGATGACATCATCATCACGTTGGGTGGGACCGGGACACGGCGCGGCAATGTGGTCCCGGAGGTTACCGCGCGACATATAGCTGCCCGTCTTCACGGGTTGGAAACCCAGGTGCTTCTCAAAGGGTTGGAATCCTCGCCGAAAGCAGGGTTGTGCCGTGGGGTTATCGGTGTCAGTCAATATGGACATCCCACCACGTTGGTTATTAACTCAGCTGGCTCCCGCGGTGCGGTGGGGGATACTTTGGGCGTGGTTTTGCCGCTTGTCGATGACATTGTCCGCGAGTGCTAAAAATAAAGCTCTTTCCGGGCCCGGAAGAAAAATCTTGGGCAACGCGGAAAGCGCTCCATAGTTGGTAAGGCTCTAGAAATTAGCGCTAAGCCTCATGGTTTTCTTCTACGTCTCTGATGGCTTTCGGATCTTCGGGGTTGCTCGATCCGGGGCCCTCGAGCTGGATGATGTTGTATTCACCTTCGGCAAGATGAGAGCGCATATCCTTTTTATCGAATTTGCCGACGGAAGTTTTATCTAGCGCTTTTACGAAGGTCCAATATTCAGGCAGCATCCAATTGGGCAGTTCCTTGCGCAAACCCTCGCGAAGGCGTTCTGCGGTTTCAATCGTGGGCGAAACCTCGGGGCGCAAAACCGTAATTGCCAATGGACGTTCCACCCATTTTTTATCTGGATAGCCGATAACAGCTGCTTCCACTACGTCTTCGTTGTTCATGATGAGGTTTTCGAGCTGGACTGAATAAATCCACTCACCGCCGGAGCGAATCACATCGCGCGCACGGTCGGAGACATTGAGGAAGCCATCTTCATTGACGTAGCCCACATCGCCGGTGCGCAGCCAGCCATCAGCAGTGAACTTATTGTCGGCAATATCGGTGGGCTTGCCTCGAAATTCGGCAGCTAGCCCATTATCGTGCCCGGAAGGGGAGTCGTAGTAGCTCTCGGTTACTAGGTTGCCGCGGACTTGGATCTCACCTGCGTTGCGGTCGGTAGTGGCAACGACTTGGCCATCATTGACCACGCGGTATTCCAAGGAGGCGGGGAATCGGCCTTGAGAGACTCGGTAAGCCCAGCGCGCATCACCGGATGCACCTTGTGGTGGACGGGCAACGGTGCCCACAGTGGAGACTTCCACCATGCCCCAAACGTGGACGACGTCGACGCCGTATTGCTCTTCCCACACCCGGATCAATTGCTCCGGTACCGGGGAACCGCCAGCGAAGATTTCTACCAGCGACATGCGCTCGGGCGGATTGTTGAGGTAGTGCACCATCAACTGAATCCACAACGTTGGCACGCCGTGGGCCACACGTGGGTGAGTGGTGGCGATGATCTTGGCCAAGGTTGGGGCAGAGACGTCAGAATCCGGCAGGATTAACGGGGTGCCCGTCATCCATGCAGCAAATGGTACGCCCCAGGACAGCACGTGATAGATCGGGATGCAACACAAAAAGGACTCGCCGTGGGTAATAGCAAGGCTGTCCGTCGTGCGTAGCAGCATCGCTTCTAAGTAGATAGACCGGTGCGAATACACCACGCCTTTGGGCGCGCCGGTGGTGCCAGTGGAATAGCACAGCGCCGCGGCGGTATTTTCATCTAACACCGGCCAGTTATAAACCGAGGACTTGCCGTCGAGAAGTGACTCATAGGAATAAACTTCCACATTGCGTCCGAAGTACTGGCTAAATTGACGCGGGTTTTGTGTGCCGGTAAAGACCACGGCGCGCACGGTATCGGCATCGGCAAGCACTTTGCCCAGCTGTTCTGCCAAGCGTGGGTCGGCGACGACTACCTCGATTTCTGCATGATTGACGATGTGGCGAATCTGGTCATTCATCAGTTGCTTATTCAGCGGGGTGAAGACCGCGCCTTTACAGCTTGTCGCAAACATGACTTCTAGATGCTCGGCGCAATTCCACAGCAAGGTGCCCACTCGTTCATCGCCGGTAATTCCCAGGTCATCGTGAAGCGCGTGGGCAAAAGCAGCGGCACGTGCGGCAATTTCAGAAAAGGTGGTTTCTTCAGCTGGATTCGCACTCGATCCTTCGCTGGCCTGTCCGCCATGCCAAGTGGTGACTTTGGTGTTGGCGTGGACGGTGGAGCCGTAGTTTAATATCCGCGTAATTGAGAGGGGGATATCCATCATGGTCGAAAGCATGTGTCCCACTTTAGCGGTGCTGGTGGTGATGCGTTATACTAATGGCTGACTGATTGATTGCTCGCTATTTTGTCGAGTTTGCAACACATCTACCAGCGCAGATGAAGCGTAGAAAACAGTCACATACCTGATGAATGACTCCTGGCATGCAATGTCACTTTTAGGGTCTCATATGGGGAATAAAGAAACTTTCGCCGCAAGATTATTATTTCGGGCGAGAATATAAATAGCTTAAAGTACCGAAACGGCCTGCTTGAAAATGGCGCAGTTCAGCGAAGCTGTACACATACTGTCGCAGGCTATGAAAGGACATCCGTGAGCGATACGGACATCAACTCCGCAAAGGATTTGGCCTCCCTGAAGCTAACTGAGCTGCGCACAATCGCAGCACAGAAGGGTTTGCGTGGAGTGTCAGGTTTGCGCAAAGGCGACCTGATTACCGCAATTGTGACCGGCCAAGTGCCGGGGAAGACGGCAACTTCTGCCAAAAAAGAGCCTGCCAAGGCCGCTGCTGCAGCGCCACAGGCTGCGAAGAAAGATGACGCTGCTGCGGAAACATCCCCTGCAGCAGACAGCGCCAATGCCGAGGACAAGCCCAAATCTGGTGCTCGACGTCCACGTCGGGTAGTTCGTTCCACCAGCTCCGCCCGCGCCGAAGAATCCGCGCAGGACGACCAGGGACACAGCGCTTCGAAGGACAATGCGGAATCTGCCGCTGCTTCGAGCGCTAATGACAGTGCTGCTAAGGCCGATAGCTCTTCGCACAACGACGGCGATGACAATGACGATCATCGTTATGAATCTCGCTCCCAGGCTCGCCGCGCACGTCGCTACCGCGCCCGTCGCAGCGACTCTGGCCAAGACGATGCCCAGGATTCCTCGGGTCAAGACTCTTCGGATAACCAGCAGGATTCTGGCAATGACCAGAACAAAGATCGCCGAAATTCCCGCGATCATGATGGCGATAACGAGGGATCGCAGTCCAACCAGGGCGATCACCGCAATAACCGTCAGCGCGGCGGCCGTAACAACAACCGCCGCAACGACCGTAATGATCGCAATGACCGTAATGACCGCAACGACAACCGCGGTGATAATCGGGGAGAAGGCCGTGGTGGCGACGATGACCACTCCGGCAACAATGACTCCCGGAATAACGACAATCGTGGTGACCACCGCGGCGACAATCGCGGTGGCGATAACCGTGGTGGCGATAACCGTGATAATCGCGGGGGCCGCAACAATAACCAAGATGATGACAACGGTCGTCGGGGCCGCCGTGGTCGCCGTAACCGTCGCAGCCGCGGTGGCAACGAAGGTGGTCACTCGAACAACGACATGCAGATTCGCGAGGGCGATGAACTGCAGGCAGTCGGCGGCATTTTAGAAGTTGTAGACCACAACGTCGCATTCCTGCGCACCACGGGCTACCGCGCAATGGGCAGCGATGTCTTTGTTAACAACAACCTTGTTCGTCGCTTGGGCTTGCGCTCTGGTGATGCTGTAACCGGTCAGGTCAAGGTCGGTGGTGCAACGCATTCTCATGGCAATGGCCGCAACCGTCGCAAGTACAACCAGCTGGTGCGCGTCGATAGCATCAACGGTCTGGAGCCAGAGCAGGCGAAAAACCGCCCAGATTTCTCTAAGCTAACCCCGTTGTACCCCAACCAGCGTTTGCGTTTGGAAACGACGCCGAATGTGTTGACCACACGCGTCATCGACCTGATTATGCCTATTGGTAAAGGTCAGCGTGCATTGATTGTATCTCCGCCAAAGGCGGGTAAGACCACCATCTTGCAAAATATTGCCAACGCCATCGCAACCAATAACCCAGAGTGCTACTTGATGGTTGTCTTGGTTGATGAGCGTCCGGAAGAAGTCACGGATATGCAGCGCTCGGTCAAGGGTGAAGTGATTGCTTCGACTTTCGATCGCCCACCGTCAGAGCACACCGCTGTGGCAGAGCTTGCGATTGAGCGCGCGAAGCGTCTGGTTGAGCAGGACAAGGACGTTGTCGTCTTGCTGGACTCTATTACCCGTTTGGGCCGCGCATACAACAACTCTTCACCAGCATCCGGACGTATTTTGTCCGGTGGTGTGGACTCCAACGCGCTGTACCCACCGAAGCGTTTCTTGGGCGCAGCCCGCAACATTGAAAATGGTGGTTCGTTGACCATCATCGCAACCGCCATGGTGGAAACTGGCTCTACTGGTGACAACGTCATCTTCGAAGAGTTCAAGGGCACCGGCAACGCCGAGTTGAAGCTGGATCGTTCCATCTCGGAGCGCCGCGTCTTCCCAGCAGTCGATGTCAGCCCTTCGGGCACACGTAAGGATGAACTGCTGCTGGTCCCAGAAGAACTGCGCATCATGACCAAGCTGCGTCGCATCCTGTCTGGTTTGGATTCCCACCAGGCTATCGACCTGCTGATCAAGCAGCTGAAGAAAACCAAGTCCAACGGCGAATTCCTCATGGGTATTGCGAACTCGGCGCCTATGACGGCAAGCCTTGACGAAGAGGACTACTCCTAATGGCCAATGAAGTTTCACTAGTAGATGACATTGTCTCTGAATACCAAGGTATTGAGATGCAGATGGCGGACCCAGAGGTCGCCTCTGATCAAAATCAATTCCGCAAGCTCTCGAAGCGCTATGCAGAGTTGCGTCCGATCATCGTCGTGCATACCCAGCTGACGCAGGCAAAAGAAGATCTTTCTGATGCCAAAGAGATGGCGTATGAAGACCATGACTTCCAGGATGAAGCCGAGCGCCTAGAAGGTGTTGTTCTCGAGCTCGAAGAGCAGCTCGCTGACTTGCTTGCACCGCGTGATGAGCATGATTCAGAAGACATCATCATGGAAATCAAGGCGGGTGCTGGTGGCGAGGAAGCAGCCCTCTTCGCAGCTGATCTCGCGCGCATGTATGAACGTTATGCTGATAAGAGCGGGTTTAGCTGGGAAGTTATCGGTATTAACGAATCCGATCTCGGCGGTGTGAAGGACATGACGATTACGTTTAAGTCCAAGACTCCGTCGCGTGATGGTGCTTGGTCGGTCTTCAAATTCGAAGGCGGCGTACACCGCGTACAGCGCGTGCCGGTCACCGAGTCCCAGGGACGTATTCAAACCTCAGCCGCTGGTGTGCTGGTCTACCCAGAACCAGATGAGGTCGCAGAAGTACACATCGATGAAAAAGATCTCCGCGTTGACGTCTACCGTTCCTCCGGTAAAGGCGGCCAGGGTGTTAACACCACCGACTCCGCGGTGCGTTTGACGCACTTGCCCACGGGCTTGGTTGTTACCTGTCAGCGTGAGCGTTCACAGATCCAAAACAAGGCGCGCGCCATGCAGGTTTTGCAGGCGCGCTTAGAGCAGATGGAACGGGAAGCACGCGAGGCTGAGGCCGGCGAGCAGCGCGCATCCCAGGTGCGCACCATGGACCGTTCGGAGCGTATTCGCACCTATAACTGGCCGGAAAACCGTATTACGGACCACCGCATTGGCTACAAGGCTAATAACTTGGACTCTGTTCTCGACGGCGATATGGGCAGCTTGATCGACGCTTTGCAGGCGCAAGAGCGCGCAGAGCGCATGGAATCAGAAGGCTAGTTCCACATGAGCCATCAGGCTACATTCGCCGAGGCGCTTCGCATTGCTGCGGAGCGCCTTCGCGCTGCAGGGATAGATTCAGCGGACTGGGATGCCCGCATGCTCTTGGCACACGTGCTGGGGGTTGGCCACATGGATATTCCCTTGGGCGCGCAAGCGACTGACATCGAGCAATTCGACGGCCTTATCTCACGGCGCGTCGAGCGCGAGCCCTTGCAGCACATCATGGGAACCGCAGCTTTTGGCCCGCTCGATTTAGAAGTTGGCCCCGGGGTCTTTATCCCGCGCCCAGAAACAGAGAGCCTTGCTGACTGGGCGGTAAACTACTTGCAGAAAAACCATCCGCGGCACCAAGAAACGCCTCCCGTGGTTGTGGATCTGTGCACGGGCAGCGGGGCATTAGCTGCCTATATCTCGTACTATCGCCCGGATGCGCGCATTATTGCAGTAGAGCTTTCCGATGCCTCCCTGACTTTTACCCACCGCAATCTCGCCGGAACTTCCGTGGAGATTGTTCAAGCTGATGTCACCAGCCCAGAGCTTTTAGATAAGCTTTCCGCAGTTGTGGGACAAGTTGACCTTGTGGTGACTAATCCGCCGTATGTTCCGGAAGAGCCCAACTTGGCTCCGGAGGTCTATTTCGATCCGCACGACGCCGTGTTTTCAGGCGATGACGGCATGGATGTTATCCACGCAATGATGCCTAATATCGTGGCATTGCTTCGCCCAGGTGCACGTGTGGGGATTGAGCACGATGACACCACATCGGTTGCGGTCCAAGAAACAGCACGTGACGCGGGTTTAGTCAACGTCTCACCCTTGAAAGACTTGGGTGGTACTGCGCGGTTTGTACTCGCAGAGGCTCCAAGCGGAAGCTAAGCAAGAAAGGTCGGCTGCGAGTAGTACTATGAAAGACCTAAATATGCCTTTCGCCATCAACACATCAAGCAACACCATTTAGTGGGGAGCAGCACATGCAAGGAAAGATTTACGATTGCTCGGATGAGCAGCAGCGAGCTGAAGGCATTGCGCTAGCGACGAAGGCCGCGAAGTCCGGCCGACTCATCGTGACCCCAACGGACACGGTGTACGGACTTGGCTGTGATGCTTTTGATAATGATGCCGTCGCCAGCCTGCTGGCAGCCAAGCATCGCGGGCCCGATATGCCAGTGCCGGTACTTATCGGTTCCTGGGATACGGCGAAAGGTTTAGTGCAGTCTTTCACCGACCAGATGAAGCTTCTCACGGAAGCATTTTGGCCAGGTGGGCTCTCGATTGTCGTTCCTCAAGCGCCGTCATTGCCGTGGAATCTGGGGGATACGCGCGGCACTGTGATGCTGCGTATGCCGCTGCATCCGATTGCTATTGAGTTGCTGCGTGAAGTTGGGCCGATGGCGGTTTCTTCGGCGAATATCTCCGGCCATGCGCCAGCGACCACGGCTATTGCTGCCAAGCAGCAGCTCGGAAAAGCCGTCGCAGTTTACTTGGACGGTGGCGAGGCGCCCATTGGTGAACCATCGACCATTATTGATCTCTCGGGCCCCTGGCCCTACCTCTTGCGCGAAGGGGCTTTGTCCGCAGAACGTATTAGCGAGGTCATCGGCGTAGATGCGCAGCGTCTGCGTACCCGCCCAGGCCAAAATCTGCAGCAGCCGAACGGAAACCAGCCTGGAGTGCAGTAATTCATGACTGGTTCTGGGGTACCGCTACGAGAGCTTGGGCTAGTAATCCTCGTTGCCGCGGCCATTACTTCCCTGGCGACGGGGATTGTTCGCTCTGTCCTTGTGCGCACCGGCAAGGTAGCAGAGATTCGTTTGCGCGATAGCCACTCGCAGCCCACGCCGCAAATGGGCGGCATAGCGATGTTTACCGGCTTTATGGCGGCGATCTTTCTCGCGCAGCAGCTGCCCGCCCTTACGCGTGGCTTTATGCCCGTGACCCCAGAAATTTCCGCAGTAATGTGGAGTGCGCTCGCCATCATGATCGTCGGTGTCATCGACGATCTCTATGAGCTTTCAGCGTTGGTGAAGCTTGCCGGGCAGATTGTCTCCGCGGCGCTGCTCAGCATCTTAGGGCTGTCATGGACATTGCTCTTTGTGCCGATCGATGGCGGAACCACCGTGTTGCTCGACCAGGTCCAGTCCTCGATCTTGACAACATTCGTGACCGTGCTGTTAATCAATGCGATTAACTTCGTTGACGGCCTCGACGGCCTGGCTGCGGGGCTTGGACTCATCGCAGGCGGAGCGATTTTAATCTTTTCTCTCACGGTGCTCTATGACCAAGGCGGGGCAGTATCTGCCTATCCGCCCGCTATCATCTCGGCTGGCTTGGTGGGCATGTGTATTGGCTTTTTGCCGCACAATTTTGAGCCCTCGCGAATATTTATGGGCGACTCCGGCGCCATGCTGATCGGATTGCTCTTGGCAGCAGCGTCCACCTCGGCGTCGGGCAAAATTACGCAGTCGCTATATGGCACCGCCGATATGGTGGCGCTAGTGAGCCCCTTTATCGTGGTGACCGCTGCGGTCTTCGTCCCTGTCTTAGACTTAGTCTGGGCAGTGATACGACGAGTCTCACAGGGAAAGTCACCGTTCGCGGCCGATAAGGCGCACATACACCACCGGTTGCTGTCCTTAGGGCATACACATCGTCGCACCGTATTGGTGCTGTACTTGTGGGTGTCAGCGGTAGCTTTCGGCGCCGTGAGCTTTTCAATTGTCCCGCCCTTGGTGGCGACAGCAGCCACGATTGTTGCCTTGCTTACAGCGTTTGGCGTGACCTTGGTTCCGCTGCGTCGCGGCAAAATAGGTGCGCAGTCCCATCCTCCACACAACCACGAGTAACGAACTAGTCGACATCGTTAAGCGTTGCGAGACCACTTTGTATCCAGCACGGTAATGGGTTCTAGGTTTTCTACCTGCTGTAGTAGAGTGTGCCACCGTGAGTGAATCTTTAAATGACGATAGCGGCGGCACTAGTAGCTTTGATGATCCACGAGTGCCGTTGCAGCGGGCGCTGCGTTTTGGAACCATTGCGCTAGCAATCATTACTGTAGCGTCCCTGGCCATTTGGGGCGGCGTGCGCGGCTTGCCCGGCATCTGGGGAGTAGTCGTTGGTGCTGCCATTGGCGGCGGCTTCGTGCTCATTACTGCGGCATTAGTCCTGGTGACGTCGAAGTCTTCTCCATCGACCACGATGGCAGTGGTGCTTGGTGGCTGGCTGCTCAAGGTTGTGCTCTTGATTATCGTGCTTATGATCATCAAGGACATGGAATTTTATGACACGATGGCCATGTTCATCACCATCGTTTTAGCCATGATTACAGTCCTTGGCACCGAGGTGTGGGGCATTATCACCTCACGGGTGACCTATATTTCCTAAGTCCCAGCAGTCCTGAGGAAAAGACCAGGGAGCACGCCACAGCTTGGTGTGCTCCCTGTAGTGATCTCGCATCTTTAGGGGCGTGCCCGTCGGGTTGAAAGCAGGTGCCAATGATGTTTTGCGTGGGGTAGGGGTTGCGGGGGTGCAGAGGATCAGGCAAAGCGACATTCGCAAAGGTTGGAAATTCCGACAGGGAGCGAATGAATGTGATATAAAACATTAAAGTCTTCGGTGGTGACCCAGCGCCGGAAACGCCCATTACATGCACGTAAAGCTACGAATGGTGGATGATTTTTACGCGCGTTAGTGGGGGTATTGGGTGGGGGTGATTGGTTGTAAAAGACCAACCCCGAAATTAACTGTGATGAACCTTACTAACGCCTGTAAACTACCCCTGGGCTGCGACGATGGCGCTGATTTTGTTATTTGAAGGCGGGGTTAGGTTGGGGGTCGGGGTTTCCTTGACCTGCGGATCGAAATAACCCGTGATGAGCTGATATTATTTCCTGCGGGTTACCGCGGAAGCGGCATTAGTAAGATTCGTGTCCTGCGAAAATTTATGCCGTATCCCATTTACGGTGATTCCCTGTTACAACTTCGCTGATGTGCGACGGAGTCCGTAGTTGTGACAGAGAGTTTGAGACGTCCATCGCACCGTACGACCACGACAATCGTACGGCCCGAACACGGGAGAGAACGCTGAGCGTTACAACATTGGCCATGAAGGGTAGCTTCCACGCGCCCGAACTGGACCCAGAATTTTTCCCGGGGCAATATTACGGCGACATCCTGTTTGACGATGTGTTGGGCGGATGGTTCGCACTTGATCGCATCATGTTGGTACGTCTTCTTATGACGGTCATCTTGGTGCTTTTATTTATTGCAGCATTTAGGAACCCGAAGTTGGTTCCTAAGGGACTACAGAACGTCGCAGAATACGCGCTAGATTTCGTCCGAATTCACATTGCTGAAGACATCCTGGGTAAGAAGGAGGGTCGTCGCTTCTTACCGCTGTTGGCGACTATTTTCTTCGGTACCCTCTTCTGGAACGTCTCCACGATTATTCCGGCACTGAATATCTCCGCGAACGCTCGTATTGGTATGCCAATTGTCTTGGCGGCTGCTGCGTATATCGCAATGATTTACGCGGGCACCAAGCGTTACGGCTTCGGCAAGTACATCAAGTCCTCGGTGGTTATTCCTAACCTTCCGCCGGCTTTGCACTTGCTGGTTGTGCCAATTGAGATTTTCTCGACCTTCATCTTGCGTCCCGTCACTCTGGCAATTCGTCTTATGGCTAACTTCCTTGCCGGCCACATCATTTTGGTTCTGCTGTACTCTGCCACGAACTTCTTCTTCTGGCAGCTCAACGGCTGGACTGCGATGTCTGGTGTGACCTTGCTCGCAGCGGTTCTGTTTACGGTCTACGAGATTATCATCATCTTCCTGCAGGCATATATCTTTGCTCTGCTGACGGCGGTGTACATCGAGTTGTCACTTCATGCAGATTCGCACTAAAGGCGCGAACAACACGGCCTTGTAATAACCCCCAATTTCAAACCAACACCAACTTCGCTAGAAAGAACGATTAGCGGAGAATTTTCGAAAGGGAACGACTTTCATGAACGACATCATCTTGGCTCAGGCAACCGAGACCTCCTTCGATGGCTTGCAGTCCATCGGCTACGGCATCGCTACCATTGGCCCTGGCTTGGGTATTGGTATCCTGGTCGGCAAGACCGTAGAGGGTATGGCACGTCAGCCTGAGATGGCTGGCCAGCTACGTACCACCATGTTCTTGGGTATCGCCTTCGTTGAGGCACTTGCTCTTATTGGCCTGGTTGCAGGCTTCCTGTTCTAAAAGCGCGCGTTTAAAACCAAACCACCGTTTTTAAGACTGGAGACTTATGAACAACGTCTTTTACTATCTTGCAGCGGAAGGAGAGTCCCTTCCGATGGAAGGTGGCAACTCTATTCTGCTTCCCAAGACATATGACATCGTCTGGTCTCTGATCCCGTTCGTAATCATCCTTATTGTCTTCGCAATGTTCGTCATTCCGAAGTTCCAGGAACTATTGCAAGAACGTGAAGACCGGATTGAGGGCGGCATTAAGCGCGCTGAGGCCCAGCAGGCCGAAGCAAAGGCTGCTCTTGAGAAGTACAACGCACAGCTTGCCGATGCTCGCGCAGAGGCAGCTGAGATCCGTGAGCAGGCGCGTGAGCGCGGCAAGCAGATTGAAGCAGAGGCAAAGACCCAGGCAGAGGAAGAAGCACAGCGTATTGTCGCCGGCGGCGAAAAGCAGCTCGAAGCTTCCCGTGCTCAGGTCGTTTCCGAACTGCGTTCCGAAATCGGACAGAACTCCATCAACTTGGCTGAGAAACTGCTCGGTGGTGAACTCTCTGAGTCCACTAAGCAGTCATCGACCATTGATAACTTCCTGTCCGAGCTCGACTCTGTGGCATCGGCCGGAAAGTAGGCAACTATGAAGGCAGCTAGCCGCGAATCGCTGGCATCCGCTCTTGAGTCGCTGGATTCTAATCTGGCAGCTCAAGCTGGTGTCGCAGTGTCCACTTTGACCGGCATGGAACTGTTCGAGGTCGCCCAGGTTTTGGGTGAAGACCGCGAACTTCGTGGGGCAATCATTGATGAGTCTGCCTCCACCGACTCCCGCAAGAAGCTCGTTGATGATCTCTTCGGCGCAAAGGTTTCAGCTGCAACTCTGCAGGTTCTGGAACAAGTTGCATCCTCGAAGTGGTCGAGCGCTCGCGAGATGGTTTCCGGTCTGGTTGCACTTTCACGTCGTGCTTTGATGCGCGGTGCGGAAAGTGAAGGACAACTAGGTCAGGTTGAAGATGAACTCTTCCGCTTGTCCCGGATCCTGGACCGCGAAGGCGAACTAACCCAGCTGCTTTCTGACCGAGCTGCGGAACCTGCGCGTAAGCGCAAGTTGCTGGCAGATGTGCTCTACGGAAAGGTCACCAAATTCACCGAGGCGCTCGCGCTGCAGGTAATTGACCGCCCAGAGCACAACCCAATCGATGACGTAGCGCATTTGGCAACCCAGGCAGCAGAGCTGCAAGGGCGTTCCGTTGCACACGTTGTTAGCGCGGGTGAACTCAACGAAGGCCAGCAGGCAGTACTCGCCGAGAAGCTGGGCAAGATTTATGGTCGTGCGATGTCCATCCACTCTGAGGTTGACACCAGCCTCCTCGGTGGTATGACAATCCGCGTAGGTGACGAAGTCATTGACGGTTCTACCGCAGGCAAGATTGAGCGCCTGCGTACCGCTTTGAAGTAGTTGACTACAACGACAGAATTGATTTAAGTAAGTGCTGGACGAATCTACCGAGAGTAGGAAGAACATGGCGGAGCTGACGATCTCCTCCGATGAGATCCGTAGCGCGATAGCGAACTACACCTCGAGCTACTCCGCGGAGGCCTCCCGTGAGGAGGTCGGCGTGGTCATTTCGGCAGCTGATGGTATTGCACAGGTTTCTGGCTTGCCTTCAGTTATGGCGAATGAGCTGCTCGAGTTCCCAGGCGGCGTAATCGGCGTCGCACAGAACCTTGAAACCAACTCCATTGGCGTTGTTGTTCTAGGTAACTACGAGTCCCTTAAAGAAGGCGACCAAGTAAAGCGAACTGGAGAGGTTCTCTCCATTCCAGTGGGCGAGGAATTCCTCGGCCGCGTTATTAACCCATTGGGTCAGCCTATTGACGGCCTCGGCCCAATTGCTGGCGAAGAGGACCGCGTCCTCGAGCTGCAGGCACCTTCCGTGCTGCAGCGTCAGCCAGTTGAAGAACCACTGCAGACTGGTATCAAGGCTATCGACGCCATGACGCCTATCGGCCGTGGCCAGCGTCAGCTGATCATTGGTGACCGTAAGACTGGTAAAACCGCAGTCTGCATCGACACCATCTTGAACCAGAAGGCTAACTGGGAGTCCGGCGACAAGGACAAGCAAGTTCGCTGTATCTACGTCGCTATTGGTCAGAAGGGCTCCACTATCGCTGGTGTCCGCAAGACCCTCGAAGAGCAGGGTGCTTTGGACTACACCACGATCGTGGCTGCTCCTGCGTCTGACTCCGCTGGCTTTAAGTGGTTGGCTCCATTCTCCGGCGCTGCCCTTGGTCAGCACTGGATGTACCAGGGCAACCACGTTCTGGTCATCTACGATGACTTGACCAAGCAGGCTGAGGCTTACCGTGCGATTTCCCTGCTGCTGCGTCGTCCACCGGGACGCGAAGCTTACCCAGGTGACGTCTTCTACCTGCACTCCCGTCTGTTGGAGCGTGCTGCAAAGCTGTCCGACGACTTGGGCGCTGGTTCCTTGACCGCACTGCCAATTATTGAAACCAAGGCGAATGACGTTTCGGCGTTCATTCCAACCAACGTTATTTCCATTACCGACGGCCAGGTCTTCCTGGAGTCCGACCTGTTCAACCAGGGCGTCCGTCCGGCAATTAACGTCGGTGTTTCGGTTTCTCGTGTTGGTGGCGCTGCGCAGACCAAGGGTATGAAGAAGGTTGCAGGTAACCTGCGTCTTGACCTCGCTTCTTACCGTGACCTCCAGGGCTTCGCTGCCTTCGCTTCTGACTTGGACCCAGTGTCCAAGGCACAGCTTGAGCGCGGCGAGCGTCTGGTTGAGCTGCTGAAGCAGTCTGAGTCTTCTCCTCAGCCAGTGGAATACCAGATGGTTTCCATCTTCTTGGCCGAGGAAGGCGTCTTCGACGTCGTTCCCGTCGAAGATGTCCGTCGCTTCGAGGTGGACGTGCAGGAGTACCTGCAGCAGAACACCCCTGAGGTCTACGAGCAGATCGCTGGCGGCAAGGCATTCACCGATGAGTCCAAGGAAGCATTGTTGGCTGCTGCCGAAGACTTCACTCCTACCTTCCGCACCACCGAAGGCCACAACTTGGGCACTGAAGCTCCAGTTGATCCTTTGGATGAAGACGAAGTTAAGAAGACCGAAGTCACCGTCTCCCGTAAGTCGACTAAGTAAAGACTCATTGGTCCTTACTCAGATTGACTGAAATAGAAATATAGAAGGGAGGAGCGAAACAACATGGCAAATCTTCGCGAATTACGCGACCGAATCCGGTCCGTGAACTCGACTAAGAAGATCACCAAGGCGCAGGAGCTAATTGCAACTTCGCGTATTACCAAGGCGCAAGCCAAGGTAGAGGCGTCGCAGCCCTATGCCAACGAGATGTCGAATATGATGAATCGTTTGGCATCGGTTAGTACATTGGATCACCCAATGCTGCGCTATCGTGAAGACAGCAAGGTTGCTGCCGTACTCGTGGTCACTTCTGACCGCGGTATGTGTGGTGGTTACAACAACAACGTCTTTAAGAAGGCTGCCGAGCTCGAAGGACTCCTTCGGGGTCAAGGCTTCGACGTTGTTCGCTATGTAACTGGTGGTAAAGGCGTCGGCTACTACAACTTCCGTGAAAAGGAAGTTGTCGGCAGCTGGACTGGCTTTTCTCAGGACCCATCCTGGGAAGCTACCCACGACGTTCGTCACCACTTAGTTGACGGCTTCATTGCCGGCTCGGAAGGTACAACTCCAGCCCGTGAGGGCGTGAACACGGAAGACCAGACTGTTAAGGGTTTCGACCAAGTACACGTCGTCTACACCGAGTTTGAATCCATGCTGGTTCAAACTCCACGTGCGCACCAGTTGTTGCCGATTGAACCGGTAATCAAAGAAGAGGAACTTCACCTGGGCGAGTCTGCACTGGAAAATACTCCAGACAAAGATGCTATCTCTGCAGACTACGACTTCGAACCGGATCCAGATACTTTGCTATCGGCTCTGTTGCCTCAGTACGTATCACGCGTCCTTTTCTCGATGTTCTTGGAAGCTTCGGCTTCTGAGTCCGCAGCTCGTCGAACTGCAATGAAGGCTGCTACTGACAACGCCAATGATTTGGTCACGGACTTGTCTCGTGTTGCCAACCAGGCTCGTCAGGCGCAGATTACCCAGGAAATCACAGAAATCGTCGGTGGCGCTGGCGCGCTCGCCGAAAGCGCAGAAAGTGACTAGATTATGACTACAGCTCTGCATGAGCAGAACACACAGGACTCGGCAGTAGCCGGCCGTGTGGTGCGTGTCATCGGTCCGGTCGTCGACGTGGAGTTCCCGCGCGGCGGACTACCGGAACTGTACAATGCACTGACCGTTGAGATTGAACTCGAGGCAGTTGCACGCACCATTACTCTTGAGGTTGCACAGCACCTCGGCGATAACCTCGTTCGTGCCGTATCCATGGCACCTACCGATGGCCTCGTCCGTGGCGCCGCTGTAACCGATACCCAAAAGCCAATCTCCGTTCCAGTCGGCGATGTTGTTAAGGGCCACGTCTTTAACGCATTGGGCGACTGCTTGGACGAGCCAGGCTTGGGTCGCGATGGTGAGCAGTGGGGTATCCACCGCGAACCACCAGCATTCGACCAGCTCGAGGGCAAGACTGAAATCCTCGAAACCGGTATTAAGGTCATCGACCTGCTGACCCCTTACGTTAAGGGCGGTAAGATTGGCCTCTTCGGTGGTGCGGGTGTTGGTAAGACCGTTCTCATTCAGGAAATGATTACTCGTATCGCACGCGAGTTCTCTGGTACCTCCGTGTTCGCCGGCGTCGGCGAGCGTACCCGTGAGGGCACCGACTTGTTCCTGGAAATGGAAGAAATGGGCGTACTGCAGGACACCGCCCTCGTGTTCGGCCAGATGGACGAACCACCAGGAGTTCGTATGCGTGTGGCTCTGTCCGGTCTGACCATGGCGGAGTACTTCCGCGATGTTCAGGGCCAGGACGTGCTGCTGTTTATTGACAACATCTTCCGTTTCACCCAGGCTGGCTCTGAGGTATCGACCCTGCTGGGCCGCATGCCTTCCGCCGTTGGCTACCAGCCAACCCTGGCTGATGAGATGGGTGTTCTCCAGGAGCGCATTACCTCGACCAAGGGTAAGTCGATTACGTCTCTGCAGGCCGTTTACGTCCCTGCCGATGACTACACCGACCCAGCTCCAGCGACGACATTCGCTCACTTGGATGCAACCACCGAGCTTGACCGTGCAATTGCTTCCAAGGGTATCTACCCAGCTGTGAACCCACTGACCTCGACGTCTCGTATTCTCGAGCCAAGCATCGTTGGTGAGCGACACTATGCTGTTGCACAGCGCGTGATCAACATTTTGCAGAAGAACAAGGAACTGCAGGATATTATCGCGATTCTGGGTATGGACGAGCTGTCTGAAGAGGACAAGATCACCGTTCAGCGCGCACGTCGCCTCGAGCGTTTCTTGGGCCAGAACTTCTTCGTCGCAGAGAAGTTCACCGGCTTGCCAGGCTCTTACGTCTCGTTGTCCGATACCATCGACGCTTTTGAGCGCATCTGCAATGGCGAATTCGACCACTACCCAGAGCAGGCCTTCAACGGCTTGGGTGGCTTGGACGACGTCGAAGAAGCGTACAAGAAGCTGACTGAGAAGTAGGGAGAGGCACATGGCTGACATCACCGTGGAACTGGTTTCTGTTGAGCGCATGTTGTGGTCTGGAAAGGCCACTATCATTTCCGCAGAGACCACCGAGGGTGAGATCGGCGTGCTTCCGGGTCACGAACCATTGCTTGGCCAGCTGGCTGAAAATGGCGTCGTAACCTTCCGCCCAGTCGACGGCGACCGTAAGGTCGCTGCCGTCCAGGGTGGCTTCCTCTCCGTTTCCCTCGAGAAGATCACCGTTCTTGCTGACTGGGCAGTCTGGGCCGATGAGGTTAATGAATCTCAGGCACAGGAAGACGCACAGTCCTCCGATGAACTGGTTGCTTCTCGTGGACAGGCAGCGCTTCGCGCCTTGACTCGTTCTCGCGAAAGCTAATACCAAAGACCCGTCTTAGGTAGAGCTCGCATACCGAGTACTCGGAGATTAAGGGCAGCAATGTCCGCCCTTCCTCTCTCATGAAATACCCGCAGTATTAACATGCTGCGGGTATTTTTTTGTGGTTTTACTCCTGCCGCTGGGGGCAGACGGTGCGCAGGCCCATTGACTTTGATGCACGAACACCCATGTTGGGGCGGGTGGAAGTAGTCAACCAAACGATTTATTGTGACTCTGTGCAGGCACTCTGTAGACTATTCAACAACTTAAAAATGATTGAACCGCTTCTGAGCAGATTGGTTATAGCAGCTTCGACATTGCACGTCAGATCTTGCTTTTACCATCAGCGGTTGTAACTGAGAAGGGAAGAGCGGGACTGATGAGCGTGGTTTCGGTAATCCTTTGGATTCTGGCCATTATTGCCATTTTGTGTGTTTTCTTTGCGGCAATGCGCTTTTTCACTCTGCGCTCTCGCGGTGCTTCGGTCTTGATGCGCAAGCTCCCGGCCAGGGGGTACCACGGTTGGCGTCATGGCGTACTGCGCTACAAGGGCGACGAAGTGGATTTTTTCAAGCTCCGCTCCGTATCACCTATGGCTGACCATTCTTTTAGCCGCCTCGACATCGAGTTGTTGGATTCACGTCCCGCAACTGATGGCGAGGCTGCTTTTATTTCTGATGACTATGAGCTCATCCGCTTTATCTCCGCCGGCCGTGAATACGAACTAGCATGCACGCAGCACGCTCTCATGGCCTTTGGAGCCTGGGTGGAGGCATCTCCCTCACAGCGCCGGGAGAAGATTGATTTCCGCCGTCTGCGCGATAGGGCAGAGCGCCCCCGCGGAAGCAATATGCCCTATGACCCGACTACGTGGACGAGCTACAACGGCAAGTAGTCACGAGAGAAGACCGGACCCAATAAGGTCCGGTCTTCTTAAACTGGGACCTTAGTTTTCGTTCGCAGCGTCAAACGCTTAATGTAGTGGGCATGCGTTTAGTCATCGCCCGTTGCTCTGTCGATTATGTTGGCCGTTTGGATGCCCACCTTCCCATGGCCGATCGCCTGCTGTTGTTAAAAGCGGACGGTTCCGTCTCCGTGCACGCGGATGATAGGGCCTACAAGCCTTTGAACTGGATGACTCCACCGTGCACCCTAGAAGAGTCTGAAATCAAAGATATCGACGGCGAGCACACCGGCGAGTATTTGTGGCTGGTAGAAAATAAAAAAGGCGACCAGCTGCGGATTACTATCGAAGAAATCCACCAAGACATCGAGGTGGAACTCGGCGAAGACCCAGGTTTGGTCAAAGACGGCGTAGAAGCGCACTTGCAGGAACTACTGGCAGAGCACATCACCACCTTGGGCAAAGGCTATACCTTGGTACGCCGTGAGTACCCCACAGCCATTGGCCCAGTAGACATCATGGCCCAAGATGCCGCAAAGGGATATGTGGCGGTAGAAATCAAGCGTCGTGGCGATATCGACGGCGTGGAACAGCTCACCCGTTATCTAGAGCTCTTAAACCGCGATGACCTTCTCGCACCGGTTACAGGTGTATTTGCAGCCCAAGAGATTAAGCCGCAGGCGCGCACTTTGGCAGAAGATCGCGGTATTCGCTGCGTCATCTTGGATTACCAAGAATTACGCGGTATCGAATCCAACGAACTACGATTGTTTTAAGCCACCTGGTAGCCGGATTGTAGATTTTCATGGGTCGAAAGAAGCGTCGGACGCAGAGCTCGCGGCAACCACAGCGCGGTCACGGGTCCAAAAGGGGACGGGCAGGCTCGTATCAACCGCGAGCCTTACCCCGTGATGCCGCTGCGTTCCTCGGCGCGGAAACCGTAGAGGGACCCTCCTGGGATTTCGGCCGCCCATATATCCTGCGCCGGGTGGGCGCTGCTGGCGCGAAGAAAAACTACATCTGTCCGGGCTGCAATGGGCCTATCTTTTCCGGGATGGCGCATATTGTTGCGTGGCCGCAAGAAGGCGGCGGGCGGGTAGAGGAGCGCCGACACTGGCACACTCGCTGTTGGGATCGGCGTTAGGCACAAACACTCGTGCGGCACAGAAAGACTGAGGCGCGGTAGAGTAGTGGGCATGATTGTTGCGTTTTCTGTAGCTCCTACTATTACCAATTCTCCTGATGCCGAGATGTCCGAGGCTGTGGCTGAAGCTGTGCGCGTAGTGCGTGAATCTGGCTTGCCGCATGAAACCAATGCCATGTTCACCCTTGTTGAAGGTGAATGGGATGAGGTCTTTGGCGTTATCAAAAAGGCCACGGAAGTGGTGGAAGCTGTATCCCCACGGGTTTCTTTAGTGATTAAGGCAGATATTCGCCCGGGCTACACTGACCGCATTCGGGGCAAGGTGGACGCGATTGATCGCCACTTAGGCCCAGACGCTGCACAATAGTTCGCCCGAAGATTTTCAAGGAGTAGTACTTTAATGACCAATCCGCAGTCAGGTTTCGTCGGTGGTGCTTTGGATTTAAGCCAAGTTAAAGCCCAGGCAGAAGCCCGCGAAGCAGCGAAGAATCAGTCGAATTCCGCCGGACAAACTGGTGGCATCGCGCCCTTTTTCGACGTCACGGATGGCAACTTTGAAAATGAGGTTGTACGCCGCTCCACGCAGATTCCTGTCATCGCAATTATCGGCACCCCGCGTTCACCAGCATCGGAGCAGCTCAAAGCCGACTTCAAAGAACTTGCTGAGGCCGGCGGCCTAAAGTTCATCGTCGGCTATATTGATGCGGATACTTTCCCACAGATTGCTCAGGTCTTCGGGGTACAGCAGTTGCCTACGGTAGTGGCCATCGGTGCTGGGCAACCGTTGACGAATTTTGAAGGCGCGCAGCCAAAAGAAGCCTTGCAACAGTGGGTGGATGCTTTAGTCGATCAAATCGGTCCCAAGCTCAAAGGCCTAGACGCGCAAGATATGCCGCAGGAAGCAGAGTCCCAGGAGGTCGCAGAAGACCCACGGTTGGCCGAAGCCGAGTCAAAGCTTAATCAAAGCGACTTCGATGGCGCGATGGCGGTGTATGACTCGATTCTCGCCGATGAGCCAGACAATGCTGAAATCCGGCAGGCACGCAATACCACGCAGCTGCTCAAGCGCCTCGATCCGGCAAATCGCACCACGGATCCGATCGCTGCGGCGCAGCAGGAGCCAGAAAACATCGACGCGCAATTTAATGCCGCCGATGCAGAGATTGTCGCTGGTAATCCCGAGGCCGGCTTCGACCGCCTCATTGCGTTGATTGCCGGCAACGTGTCGGGAGAAAAGGACAAGGTGCGCGATAGGCTGCTGGAGCTTTTTGCGCTTTTCGATGCCACCGATCCGCGCGTTCTCGCCGCCCGCACGAAGCTTGCCAGCTCGTTGTACTAATAAAAACCTGTAATAAGCGCTTGCCTAGCCCAGTCCCTAGGCAAGCGCTTATTTCGTGCAGGCGTCTCGCGAGCGAGAAAGCTAGCGCTGGAGCTTGTACCACTGTACGGACTGAGCCGGAATGTGCAGGTTCGTCGAATTATCAGCCGAGGTTATCTGCTGAGCAAGGTCATTGCCGGCGCCTTCGTAGGCTTTATCGTCGGTGTTGAAAATAAGCTCCCAGGTGCCATCTTCAGGCACCCACATGCCATAGTCTGGCTGCGAGGTACCGGCAAAGTTACAGACCGCGAGGATGACGGAGCCATCGGTGCCATAGCGGACGTAGCCGAGGATGGAGTTATTGGCATCGTCGGCTTTGACCCACTGGAAACCATCTTGGCTAAAGTCTTGTGACCACAGCGCGGGGTGCTGTTGATAGGTGTGGTTGAGGTCGCGAACTAGGCGCTTGATGCCGTGGTGGTATTCATGGCCCCAACCTTCCAAGTTGGACCAATCCACGGAGTGTGCCTCCGACCATTCGGTGGTCTGGCCGAATTCGCAGCCCATGAACATGAGCTTTTTGCCGGGGTGGCTAAACATATAGCCAAATAGCGCGCGCACACCCGCGGCCTTATTCCAGTCATCACCGGGCATCCGAGTCCACAAGGTGCCCTTGCCGTGGACTACTTCATCATGGCTAAAGGGCAGCATGTAGCGCTCCGAGTAGGCGTAGACCATGGAAAAGGTCAGCTCATTGTGGTGGTAGCTGCGGTGGATGGGGTCGTAGCCAAAGTATTCGAGGGTGTCATTCATCCAGCCCATATTCCACTTCAGGTTAAAGCCCAGACCACCATTTTCGGTGGAATCGGTCACCCCAGGCCAGGAGGTGGACTCTTCCGCGATAGTAAGCACACCGGGGTGGTGGCGGTGCAAGGTGGCATTGGCTTCTTGCAAAAAGTGCACGGCTTCGAGGTTTTCACGCCCGCCGTGGACATTCGGAATCCAGTCATCGCGCGAGTAGTCCAAATACAGCATGGAGGCTACGGCATCGACGCGTAGGCCATCGATGTGGAATTCCTCTGCCCAATACAACGCGTTGGCCACGAGGAAGTTGCGCACTTCATTGCGGCCAAAATCAAAGACGTACGTGCCCCAGTCTTGTTGCTCGCCCCGGCGCGGGTCGGGGTGCTCGTAGCAGGCTTGACCATCGAATTTGCCCAAGGAGAAGGAATCTTTGGGAAAGTGCGCGGGTACCCAGTCGACGATGACGCCGATGCCGGCATTATGCAGGGCATCGATAAGCGAGCGCAGGTCATCCGGGTTACCCCAGCGGGCACTGGGTGCGTAATAACTGGAGACCTGATATCCCCAGGACCCACCGAAGGGGTGCTCGGCAACGGGCATGAGCTCCACATGGGTAAAGCCATGTTCTAACAAGTAGGGGATAAGCTCTTCTTGCAACGTGGCATAGTTCGAGCCCTGTTTCCACGAACCAACGTGGACTTCATAGACGCTCATGGGCACATCTAAATCGGTCGTGCGGGAATTAATCCATTCGCCGTCCGTCCACTGATAATCCGAGGTTTCAATAACCGATGCCGTCTCTGGTGGGGCAAGCGTCTTGCGCGCCATCGGGTCGGCTTTATCAATGCGGTGGCCGTCTTTGGTGTGAATCGCGAATTTATAACGTTCACCTGCGCCGACACCGGGGATAAATACTTCCCAAATGCCAGTCGAGCCCAAAGAGCGCATGGGGTATTGCGCGGCATTCCACCCACAGAAATCTCCCACCACGGAGACACCTTCGGCGTTCGGGGCCCACACGGCAAAAGCAGTGCCGGTAATCTCGCCGAGCTCAGAAGGGTAGGTCTTGAGGTTGGCGCCGAGTACTTCCCACAGGCGTTCGTGGCGGCCTTCGGAAATCAGGTGCAAGTCCAAAGAGCCCAGGGTGGGCAAAAAGAGGTAGCCATCGGCAATATCGCGCGGTGGTTGCGCCGGGTAGGTAATGCGCAGCCGGTAGTCTTGGTCCTCGTCTAATTCGGCGAAGAAGATATCATCGCCGAGGTTGCGCATGGGCAGCACGTCGGTGGAGGTCACTAGCTCCACGCGTTCCGCACCGGGGCGGCGGGTGTGCACGGTTCCGTCATGCCAGCCGTAAAACCCGTGGGGGTTAAAGTGACGGCACTGGTTTAAAAGATGCAGATCATCTGCAGGAATGCTCATGGCTTTACGCTACCTCGTAAAAGTTGGGTGTAGGGGTGGAATTAAGGGCGGTAATCACTCACGTGGCGATACGCGAGTGCTTCTCGATGCTCCGTCGGCACAGTCGGCAAGACAAAGATATGTGCGACATCGCGCAGAGGTTCTAGGCGTACATAGTTGCGCTCTGACCATTCATAGGAATTACCGGAGACTTGGTCCTGGACGAGATAAGTTTGCCCCGGGGCGAGCCCCACCGCGTCATAGTCAATGGTCACGGTTGCTTCTTGGGCATTGCGTGGATCCAGGTTGATGACTACAATTACGACGTTGCCCGTGGTGGTATCGACTTTGGAATACGCCATCACCTGGGCATTATCTGCCTCATGGAAGTGAAGATTGCGCAGCTGCTGCAAAGCGGGGTTATCGCGGCGAATCATATTGAGCAGGCGAATGAAACTTTCTAAAGAGTCTCCCGAATTTACGGCCGCCTGGAAATCACGTGGCCGCAGCTCGTATTTTTCCGAATCCATGTACTCTTCGCTGCCGGGTTTCACGGGCACGTGTTCATAAAGCTCATAGCCCGAATACACACCCCACAGCGGCGATAAGGTCGAGGCCAGCACCGCGCGAATAGCAAACATCGCGCGCCCGCCGGTTTGCAGGGCTTCGTGCAAAATATCGGGGGTATTGACGAAGAGGTTCGGACGGCAAAAATCGGCCTGCAACGCGTGCTCGGTGGCAAATTCGGTCAATTCTTCCTTGGTGGTCTTCCACGTGAAATACGTATACGACTGGGAGAAACCGTGCTTGGCCAAACCATAGAGCCGCGCCTGGCGGGTAAACGCTTCTGCTAAGAAAATCACGCCCGGGTGGCTGGCGTGCACCTTGGTAATCAACCAGGACCAGAAATTCGTGGGCTTGGTGTGTGGATTATCCACGCGGAAGGTGGAAACACCAGCTTCAACCCAGTGCATAACTACTCGGTAGATTTCTTCATAGACCAAATCCGGCGCATTATCGAAGTTCAGCGGGTAGATATCCTGATACTTCTTGGGAGGGTTTTCAGCATAGGCGATAGTGCCATCGGCAAGGACTGTGAAAAATTCCGGATGCGTTGTTGCCCACGGGTGATCGGGGGAGGCCTGCAAGGCAAGATCTAGGGCTACTTCCAAGCCCAACTCGTGCGCGCGAACCACTAGCTTTTCGAAGTCTTCCAGGGTGCCCAGCTCCGGGTGGGTTTTCATGTGGTCTTGAATTGCCCACGGGGAGCCCACATCACCCGGCTCAGGGCTTAACGTATTGTTTTTGCCCTTGCGGTGGATTTCACCAATGGGATGGATTGGCGGAAAGTACACGGTGTCAAAACCCATTGCCGCCACGCGCTCCAGTGCTTGAGCGGTGGTGTGAAAGGTGCCATGGATTGGATTGCCGTCTTCATCGCGGCCACCGGTGGAACGCGGGAAAAGTTCATACCAGGAGTTAAACAACGCCTGCGGACGCTCTACTAAGACCTCCTGGGTAGGACCTTGCGTGACCAGCTCGCGAAAAGGATGATGGGCAAGAATCTCCTGAACCTGTGCAGATAAAGCCAGTTCCACGCGTTGTTCAAGGTCCTTGGTGTGGTCATCAAGGTTGACGCCAGCTTTTAGCAGTGTGCGGCTGGAAGCACCTGCGAGGCTAAGCCCGGCGCGGGCATAAAGATTGGAGCCATGGGCTAGGTCATTGGCTAATTCGGCGGCGTCTTGGCCAGCAGCCATTTTCTTTTCGACGGCATCACGCCAGGTGGCAATGGGATCTGACCAGGCATCAACGCGGTAGTACCAAGTGCCTTCGGTCCCAGGGGTGAAAATGCCGTGCACCCGATCCTGGATGAAGCGATCCACCGTCATCGTGGAGGTGGCAATGGTCTCCGGGCTGCGATCCGACCACACATTTAAAGTCGCGGCGATGGCCTCGTGGCCTTCGCGCCACACTAGGGCGGTCACTGGTATTACTTCACCGACAACTGCTTTGACCGGCAAATTTCCATTATCAATGCGTGGCCGAACATCATCTATCCCAAGGCGCTGAGTCATGATTGTTAGGTTAGTCGAGCTGTGTCAGTTTCACCGGCCAACGAGAAATTAGTCCACAATAGAGGGTGTGAATGAACCTATGCCTAACTCCTCAGCCCATACTCCCGTGACGTCCTTATCGGAAGAGATCGAAACCCACGATGACTTGCTCATCGATTTCCGCGGTGTAGAACTTCGCCGTGGCGGCAATACGCTTGTCGGTCCGGTGGACTGGCAAGTGGAATTAGATGAGCGGTGGGTAGTTATCGGCCCCAATGGCGCCGGCAAGACCTCTTTGGTTCGCATGGCAGCCGCGGAGGAATTCCCCTCGCGCGGTACGGCCTTTTTGATGGGGGAGCGCATTGGTAAAACCGATATGCGCGACTTGCGCGCGGCCATTGGTATGTCCTCGGCGGCGGTGCAGCACCGGATTCCAGACAATGAGGTCGTGGAAGACTTAGTCATCTCCGCCGGCTATGCCGTCTTAGGGCGTTGGCGCGAGCAGTACGATTCCATGGACTTTGCACGCGTCGAGGAAATCCTAGACCAGGTCGGTGCCCACCACTTGGCCAAGCGCACGTGGGGCACGTTATCCGAAGGTGAGCGCAAGCGCGTTATCTTGGCGCGATCATTGATGTCGGACCCAGAGCTATTGATTTTGGATGAGCCCACCGCGGGCATGGACTTAGGCGGGCGCGAAGACTTAGTCGGTTACTTAGGTGATCTGGCACTGGATCCGGATGCACCGGCAATCGTGATGATTACCCACCACGTGGAAGAGATTCCTTATGGCTTTACTCACGCGATGATCTTGGATGAAGGCAATATCGTGGCCAAGGGGTTGATCAACTCCGTGATGACATCGGACAATCTCTCCAAGGCCTTCCACCAGCCCATTCAAGTTGACCGCATTGGGGATCGCTATTTCGCGCGCCGAAACCGTTCCGCGCGCACCAGCCACCGCAAGTAGCGATCGCAAATAGCGTCCGCAAGTAGCCTTCGCAAGTAGCTTGGACTCCTACGGCGGGCGAATATGCCACATAGCCACATTGTTGGGGGTAGGGACCAGAAAATGGTCTGAGTCAGGCGTGTGAAAGACGTACCATATAAGGCACATGGGTGATACAGAGAAGAATCTGAGTAGAGCTCAAGATTTTGACCCAGCTCAGATTGACGCGATTGATCACGCCGATACCACAGGTTTTAACGGCGGCAGGATGGCAGCGACCGTCCTGCTCATTCGCGACGGCAAAAACGGGCTCGAAGTCTGGGTCCAAGAACGCGTATCCACCATGGTCAACTACCCCGGCCACGTGGTCTTTCCCGGCGGCGGGGTCGATAGCCGTGATTTCCCACCGCGCTCGTGGGACTCCGGTGAATTCTGGGCAGGGCGCTCAGTCGTGTCCATGGCCCGGCGCATGGGCGTGACCAAATACAAAGCGCACGCCTTGGTCTTTGCCGCCGCGCGCGAGCTTTTTGAAGAAGCGGGAACGCTTTTGGTCGTCGATGACAACGGCCCCGTCAAAGACGCCTCACCCTTTCACGAACAACGTGCACTTTTAGAAACCCACGAGGTATCATTCACCGACTTTTTGGCCGAAAATTCCATGAAGGTCAACTCAGACTTGCTCATCCCGTGGGCGCGCTGGGTTGGCTCATCGGGCGCGAAAAACTGGTTCGATACCTTCTTCTTTGTTGCGTTATTGCCCCAAGGCCAGCAGCCCGACGGGGAGACCGGGGAAGCTGATGATGCCAATTGGTTTCCGCCGAGCTTATTGCTCGAAGGGTGGAAAGTTGGCCTGGTGCGTTTGGTCATTCCCACCTGGGCGCAGCTGCAGCGTTTGGCACAGTATGACTCCGTGGCTGAGGTCATCGACGCCGCGTCGTTGTCCGATACCCGCCCGGTCATTGGAGACCCCAAAGACGACCCGCGCTACCATGACTTTTTTACCACCACTCCCATTGATCGGATCTCATGGCGTTCTCGATAGAAGAAGTACACTTTCTGGCCGCAAACCAGGAAGCTATTGCGCATAGCACCGATGAGCTAGAGCTGAGCAAAAAATCCACCGTGGCGGATATGTCCGTGTTGCACAAAGAATTCGGTGAGTATGCACGTGCGGTCGCAGAGCTTGTCACCGCGCGGCGAGCAGGGTTAAGGACGCATAAATTCCCACGCGCGGAGTACAGCGAGCACAATCCGAGCGCTTCCTGGTTGGTGGATACCGATTCCATCCAACAAGCCACCCCAGACCCAGTCGCACGCTTTCGCGCGGCAGAACTGGCACGCCTGGGCATTTCCTCGGTGCATGATGTGACGTGTTCGGTCGGGTTTGAAGGCGCAGCATTAACGGGCGCAGGCATTAACTATGTGGGAAGCGATATCGATCGCATTCGCTTGTCGATGGCCCGCCACAACGTTACTGCCGGCCACTTCTTTCAAGCCGATGCGCTGTCGGAGACGACTACCGCGCAGGTGATCCTCGCGGACCCGGCGCGCCGGGCTGGGGGACGGCGCATTAGCTCCCCGCAGGACTTGCTGCCACCTTTGCCGGACCTAGTGGATACACACCGCGAGAAGGCGCTGATGATCAAATGCGCACCGGGTTTGGATTTCTCCGAGTGGGATGGGGGAGTAACGGTTACGTCCTTAGACGGCGGGGTGAAAGAAGCGTGTTTATATAGCCCGCAGTTGGCAACGGCCCGAAGGGCGGTGCTTTTGGCATCGACAAGCGAAAGCGCTGCTGACGTGATTGAAGAATACGCCGGCGACCGAGCAGACCTTCCCCAAGCCGGCGAGATCGGCGAATTTATCATTGACCCCGATGGCGCTGTGGTGCGCGCCGGGTTGGTCAAAGACTATGCCGCACGCGAAGGCTTGTGGCAGCTTGATGATCGCATCGCGTATCTGACCGGACCGCAGATTCCCGCGGGGCGCTCGGGGTTTCGATTCATCGAAGAAGTGCCGATCAAGAAATTAAAATCCGCGTTAAGTGCGCTTGATTGTGGCCGCGTGGAAATTTTAGTCCGCGGGGTCGACATAGACCCGGACCTGCTGCGGAAGAAGCTAAAATTGCGCGGCAGTGCAGAATTTGCGGTGATTATTACCCGCATTGGCACCCGCGGGGTGGCGTTAATTTGTCACGCGCGGCAGTGGGCTTAGACACTGCGGAAGAGCGCAGACTAGTTCTAAAGTAGGTATGCCTACTACTATGGGCGGTTGAATGAATTTCGCAACATTTCCATGAGCTAAAGAAAAGGTGAATGCCGAATGCCCACCATCGTGGCACTGGTCAAGCACGTTCCAGATACGTGGTCGACCAAGTCCTTAGACTCCGACCACACGTTAAACCGCGAAGCGGTTGACAATATGTTGGATGAGATCAACGAATACTCAGTTGAGCAAGCCCTGCGCATGAAAGACGCCAACCCTGGTTTCCAGGTGGTGGCACTCACCGTTGGGCCAGCAGGTGCTGATGAGGCGTTGCGGAAGGCTTTGGCCATGGGCGCGGATGATGCAGTGCACGTTCAAGATGATGCCCTGGCAGGTTCTGATGCACTGGCAACCACCTGGGTGATCCATAACGCGCTGAACGCAATTGCTGCGAAGCACGGCAGCGTGGACCTGGTGGTCTTGGGCAATACCTCTACCGATGGTGAAACCAGCCTTCTTGCGGGCATGCTGGCGGAATATCGCCAGGCACCGGCGTTGACCAATGTCTTTGCTGCCACCTTGGCCGGTGACAAGGTCACCGGTACTCGTGAGGACGCCGCGGGGCACTGGGAGCTGTCCGCCGCACTGCCGGCGATTGTGTCGATCACCGATAAGGCCGACCAGCCGCGCTTTCCAAACTTCAAGAGCCTGATGGCTGCGAAAAAGCATGACGTCACCGTCTGGTCGATTGCTGATATCGGAGTCGAGCCCGGCAACGTTGGCCTTGCGGCATCGACGACTGCGGTGACGGCGTCTGCGGAAAAGCCCGCGCGTACCGCAGGTGCGGTTATTGATTCCGGCAGCCCAGAAGAAATGGCAGCGCAGGTCGCTGACTTCCTGGCATCGAAGAACTTAATTTAGTAGGAGAATTAACGTGTCTCACGTCTATGTTTTGGTCGAGCACGATGCCGGCCAACTCAACCCTGTTACCGCAGAACTTATTACCGCAGCACGCCCGCTCGGCGCGGTCTCCGCAGTGGTCGTCGGTGGCCACGCCGAAGAGCTTGCACCGCAGCTGGCGCAATATGGCGCTGTTCAAGTAGTCAATGCCACCGCCGCTGATTATGATGCGCGCTTGATTACCCCCGAGGTCGATGCGCTGCACGCACTGGGGCAGGCTAACCCGGCGCCGATTATCATTGCTGCAGACCGTACCGGCAATGAAATCGCTGGCCGCCTGGGCGCGCGCTTAGCCTCCGGCGTGCTCGCGAATGTCTCCGCGATTGCCGCGGATCGCTCCGCGACCTTGTCCATTTTCGGCGGCTCCACCGAGGTCACCGCTCAGGCACATGGCAATTGCCCGATCTACACCGTGCAGCCTGGTGCTATTGAGCCTTCGGAAGCGCCAGCACAAGCACAGATCGCGCCCATGCCGCTGCCCGCTGCTACTGAGCGCGACGTGCAGGTCGTGGGCTTTACCGCCGCAGAAAAGTCCGCCCGTCCGGAACTCGGCACCGCCAAGACGGTCGTGGCCGGTGGCCGCGGCGTCGGCGATGACTTTGCTGGGGTAGTAGAACCACTAGCCGATGCCTTGTCAGCCGCCGTTGGTGCCACCCGTGACGTAGTGGATGAAGGCTGGTACGATCCTGCCTTGCAGATTGGTCAAACCGGCGTGACCGTCTCTCCGGATCTCTACATTGGTTTGGGCATCTCCGGTGCTATCCAGCACACCTCGGGCATGCAGACCTCCGGTACCATCGTGGTGGTCAACCAGGATCAAGATGAACCTTTCTTCCAGATTGCTGATCTGGGAGTGGTCACTGACCTGCACGAATTTGTGCCAGCACTGATTGAGGAATTGAAGAAGCGCGCCTAATGTCGTATTTCGATTACGCAGCAACCCAACCCATGCGCCAATCCGCGATTGACGCATGGGTAGCAGCGTCCGGCCAGCTCAACGCCGGTGCCCAATATGCCTCCGGGCGCAAGGCACGGTCGGTATTAGATGATGCGCGCGAGACCGTCGCGGAGCTATTAGGCTGCGAACCCATCGAAGTTGTCTTTACTGCCTCCGGCACCGAAGCTGACAATATTGCTGTCCAGGGATTATTTCATGCCTCCGCCGAACAACCGGGCGCGGGCAGAATCATCTCGACTCCCATCGAGCACTCCGCCGTGCGCGATACCGTGGCGCGATTAGAAGCAGACCACGGCGCCACCGTGGACCTATTACCCGTCGGCCGCGACGGCCACATTGAAGATCTCACTGCGTTAGATACCCCAGCAGCCGTGGCAACCTCGATGTGGGCCAATAATGAAACAGGGGCTATTCAGCCGGTAGAAGACATCGTCAAGCGTGCGGCCGCAGTTGGCACGCCCGTGCACGTGGATGCCGTGCAGGTCGTAGGCAAATTGCCGATTAATTTCCATGAACTAGGCGCTGCGACCTTGGCGGCAAGTGCCCATAAATTCGGTGGTCCGCGCGGTATTGGTTTGCTTTTAGCCAAGCGCACTCCGGCGCCGCGGCCATTAATGTTTGGCGGCGGGCAAGAACGCGGCATTCGCCCGGGCACCAATGACGTGGCCGGCGCATCCGGGCTTGCTGCCGCATTGCAGGAATCCCTTGCGCAGCTTGAGCAAGAATCCGCGCAGATTCTGCACCTGCGCAACACGCTGCGCGAAGGCATCGTAGCCTCCATCGACGATGTCATCGTCAACACCGTCGAGCCATCCTTAGATACCCACCTGCACGTATCTTTCCCCGGCACCGATGGCGATAGCCTCATCATGTTATTGGACCAGCGTGGCATCGAAGCTGCGACTGGTTCGGCGTGCCACGCTGGTGTGAACCGCATGTCGCATGTCTTAGAAGCCATGGGGGTCGCCGACGAGCAAGGCCGCGGCTCCTTGCGGTTTACCCTAGGCCGGCTGACTACGGAAGACGATGTGAAGCAGCTGCTTGCTGTACTTCCCGAAGTCGTTAGTTTGGCCCGCTCGGTTTAATCCAACGCTAGCTCGAGGACTTAGACCTCCTGACAATCTTCAGCACTGTAGCGAAACGCATCGAGGTGCAGCTTATCCAGATGCAACTCGCCGAGTGCTGAAGATTTTTTCATGTTTTATTCACTCTGTGGTGACCGCATGACCGGCGTAGAAGGCGACGTGAAGATGAATTATCAGTGAAATGATGGAAATGGTACGCACGAAACTGCTGTGACTGGAGTGAAATAAGTTATGCTCGTGGTCATGCGTAAACTCCGCTTGCTTACTGCCGTGACCGCTACCGCCGCCGTGGCTGGAACCTTGTTGGTTCTTCCTGCCACGGCAATTCCTGGACTACCTGCTGATCTTCCTGTGGAGGTCCCTGGTGACATCGCACCAGCGCCCGCATCAACGGTGCCGGGGCTGGCCTCGGGCGTGGACGTCTCCCGCTGGCAACACCCTGATGGTCAAGCCATTGCCTGGGACCAGGTGCGCACTGACGGCCAGTCTTTCGCCGTCATCAAAGCCTCCGAAGGTGCGTCGTGGACTAACGACCACCTCGCTGAGGATGCAGCGCAGGCAGGCGCCAATGGGCTGCAAGTAGGTACCTACCACTACGCACGCCCAGGGGAAGACCCGCGTGCGCAGGCCCAGCACTATGCCGCACAGTACAACCAGGTGGGCAATCACACCTTGCCGCCGGTACTGGACCTAGAAGTTGCTGAAGGTCAAAGCCCTGAGCAGCTTGCTGGTTGGACTCATGAGTTTATGAATGAGCTGGAATCATTAACCGGGCGTACACCAATGCTGTACACCTACCGCTATTTCTGGATTGAGCAGATGGCCAATTCCACGGAATTTGCGAACTACCCACTGTGGCTTGCCGCTTATCAACCCACGGCACCGCAACCGGTGGGTGGCTGGGACAAGGTCGATATGTGGCAGCGCTCTGACTCCGGTCGTGTCGCTGGTATCGCCGGCAATGTGGACCTCAACGTATTCAATGGTGATGAAAACCAGTTGAATATGTTCTCTGCCGGCCAGTTGGAAGCCTCTGGCGGCAAGCTGGAAGGCTTGACTGTAGAAGAAGGCGTGGATCTCGGCGCCGATGCCACGGTAGTGGTGGGAGCTATCCTAGCGCTGGCAGCCGGGCTGATTGCAGCGCCAGCGCTTGTCGATGCCGCCGAGCAAGCCAACCTCGACGGCCTGCCAGCCGTGGTAACGGACTTGATTGAGCAGAATAACCTGCCGGTCGAACAGCTCGAAGAAATGGCCAATGGCAACTACACCCTAGGTGATTTGGTCATGCTGCTCGATAACGCCGAGCACGTAGCCGGAGAAGCTGGGGCAGCGGATGCCGGTGTAGCGGATGCTGGCTTAGCGGAAGCTGGGGCAGCGGCGGCTGAGGCAGCAGAAAACCCTGAGTACCAACAAGCGGTCGGCGCACTTACTGAGACGGCGCAGTAGCCTCACTCGGAGGATCATGGCGAGCCTGGCCACCGGCGGCAAATTTGTTGGTCCAGGCCGGGCCCTTGTAGTGCGCGGGCACGGCACCGCCTAGTAGGCGAGAGGCAATCTCTTGGTGTGCTGCGGGCAATTCAGTATCAGAGGCGATGAGAATAATATTGCCGTAGCGGCGACCTTTGAGCATCGGCGGATCGGCAATGACGCCGACGTGGGCAAAGACTTCTTGGAGCCCGGCAATTTCTGCCTTAGCACCGCGCAGATTTGAGTGATCACCACAGTTGGCGACATATAACCCGCCTGGAACCAGCGAGCGGTGCGCAGCTTGGAAAAACTCCACCGTGGTGAGATCCGTTGGGGTTTCAGCCCCGGAAAAGACATCGCGAATGATGACATCACGAGATGCCGGTAGAAACTTTTCGGTTTCCGTCCGTGCTTCGCCCGCGCGGATTTTCACCTTGGGTGCGCGCGGGATATCGAACTTCTGACGTACCAATTCACCGAGCTTGGCATCAAATTCCACCACGGTATTCTTCGAATCTGGCCATAGGTCCGCGAAATAGCACGCCAGAGTACAAGCCCCGCCGCCCAAGTGGGTCAGCCGGTGGCCGGGCGCGAAAGCTTCGACGGCCGCGGCAATCCAACGCATGTATTCAAATTCCAGCTCGCGGGGCTCGCCCGGCACAATGTGTGAGCTGGGCACTCCATTGATATTCAGGATAAAAGAGCCATCGCGAAAAGGATCGGCGGCAATCTCTGCGGTGCCGGTAGAAATCTCATAAGTACCAATTGGTGAGGTATGTGCCCCGCCGCGGGAGGCAGAAGAACTGTGACCTCGTTTGCTGCGCTTTTTACCCATAGCTTATAGAGAGTACACTCCCATAACATGCGAGTTTTGGTTGCCATGTCCGGAGGCGTCGACTCATCCGTAGCTGCCGCCCGTGCGGTTGAAGCAGGACACGAGGTGGTCGGTGTCCACCTTGCCCTGCACAAAGATGCCCAACAGACCCGAGAAAAAGCCCGCGGCTGCTGCTCCCTTGAGGACTCCGCGGATGCACGCCGCATCTGCGATAAATTAGGCATCCCATTTTATGTCTGGGACTTCTCCGAGGAATTCAAAGAGGCCGTTATCACGGACTTCGTTGATTCCTACGCCCGTGGTGAAACCCCTAACCCTTGTCTGCGCTGCAACGAGAAGATTAAGTTCGCTGCACTTTTGCGCAAGGGCATGGCGCTGGGCTTCGATGCCGTGGCCACCGGCCACTACGCCACCTTGGACAAAGATGGCTACATGCGTCGCTCCCTGGACGAGAACAAGGACCAGTCTTATGTTCTTGGCGTAATTACCGCCGAAGAGCTGTCCTACTGCTACTTCCCAATTGGGGATACTCCGAAGCCACAGATTCGCGAAGAAGCTAAGCGCCACGGATTTTCCACCGCCTCCAAGCCAGATTCTTATGACATCTGCTTTATCCCTGATGGCAACACCCAAGCCTTTTTGGGTGCCCGCATTGGCATGCGCCCTGGCATGATTGTCGACCAAGATGGCACGGAACTGCGCGAGCACGACGGCGCTTGGAACTACACTATCGGCCAGCGCAAGGGCCTGGACATCAAGGCCCCAGCTGCCGATGGCCGTCCACGCTATGTCACCGGCATTGATGCACAAACCGGCACGGTAACCGTGGGCTCCCGAGAGGCTCTGAAGGTCACTCGCATCAGCGCCGATCGACTCAAGTATCTGCACCCAGCCATGGATGGCGAATTCGACTGTGACGTGCAGGTACGCGCGCACGGCTCCGTCGTATCCTGCCACGCCGAAGTCGACCGCGATGCCGATGCGATGATTCTGACTTTGAACGAGCCACTTTCCGGTGTTGCACCCGGTCAAGCTGCCGTGCTGTATTTCCCATCGCCAGATGAATTAGGCGATATCGTCATTGGCTCCGGCACTATTATTGAGACTGCCTAAGACACACATCGATGACCGCTTATGGATTGGGGCCGGTCCCCGGTACTGATATCGCTTTGGCTGCCGACATTATTGCCGGGGAGACCGGCGATAGCCGGCATTTGCCACAACTACCCGCTCGAGGCTTGGGTTCAGACCTTATTGGCCGCACAGCTGGACTGCTTGAAGCAGTCACCGTTGACCGTGGACCGCGTGGTTGGCGCTTGACCAACCGCCCGCAGCTAGCCACGCGCGCCATGTGGGATCGCATGGAACGCGACCTCGATATTCTCGAGGAACTTTGGAGCGATGGTGTAGACACACTGAAAATCCAAGTCGTGGGGCCGTGGTCGCTCGCTGCTTCCTTGGAATTAGCCAATGGCCACCGTGCGATTACTGACCCCGGGGCTTTGCGTGATCTCACCGCGGCCTTGCATGCTGGTATTGATGAGCATGTCGAGGATGTGAAAAAGCGATTTGGTTCTAATGTCATCGTGCAATTGGATGAACCGCTCTATGCCGATGTCCTGGCTGGTTTGCGCGGTACAACTTCCTTCGACCCGGTGCGCCCAGTCCCGTCTGAGGTCGGCGCCGATGGTATTGAACAGTTCAGTGCGGACCTGCTCAACTTCACTGGTCAACAACCGAACTGGGAAGCTGCACGTGCTGTAAAGACCACGATTATTGATGCTGCATTACTTGGCACCGATCAAGATGGCATCGGCGAGCACATCGAAGAAGGCTATCGCCTTGCCTTCGCAGTGAACCCATTTGCCGAAAGCGGCGCTATAAAAGATCCGCGACAAGTCTCCATCAATCTCGCGAAAGCGTGGGATCGGATCGGACACTCGCGCCTGCGACTGACCACGGATATCGATATCGTCTCCGCCACGTCAGGGGAGAGCCTGAAGGATATGGCTGCTGCCTACCGCTTCATTGCTGAAGTGGCCGACATCCTAGAACGCGATGCCGGAGACCTCTAATTCTCTGTTTCGGAGGATCCGCCAGATCGCAACACCTGCATACGCCGCAGTCGTTGCAGCAATGATCCACCACATGACAATGGAAATTTGCGTTCCCCACGGTGCGCTCAGGCCGACGATAATGACGATGACAAGCGTGAATATTAAATAGCCCAGAGTTTTTCCGGGCTTGAACTGGTCGGACTTGCCAGATCGGGTGAGCTTCCAGATTTGGTAGATATTGTCACCGGCGATAATCGCTAGTACGGCGTAGATGATTATTTCGAACAACATTATTGCTCACCTTTCATGCGAAGCGCGCGGGTGAGATCCTCCACGCCTTGCGGGGTATTGCCGTTGGCGTAGAAAGCCTCTTTAGCGTTGGGATCAATAATCAGCATGGTGGAGTAGCCACCGGTGCCACCGTTGTGCCAATACCCACCGGAATTTTCCGGGAACCAGCCAAACTCAAACTCACTATTGTCGAGTAGGAACTTGGCGTACTTGGACATATCCGTAGCAGTTGAGCGGATTGCACCAGCAGGGGCGTAGCCGTCCATGCCCCAAGCGTCTGTCTCGCGACCATTGGCTGCCAAACCGCGAGGAGCATCCTCAGCAATGGAGGATTCGCTTCCCACATACGTTGCATCCATACCCGCCGGATCCAAGATGTTTTCTTGCACTAATTCGGCATATTCAGAATCGGCGTTGACCGCCAACAACTGACCAAGCAGCGCCGCACCGAAGTTGGAGTAGGACCGTTCACCGCGGCCACTCAGGCTGGCGTTGCGAGCGGCATCGAAGACATCGTCTTGAGAAATCCCGGCGTATGGATTTTCGGTGAATATGGTGCGGACCAACCCCAGGTTGTCTTTGTCGAGGCGCGGTAGGCCCGAGGTATGGTTAGCCAGCTCCAGCATGGTGACATCAGAGACCTCACTGCCTTCAACCTCAATAATGTCATCGACTGTGGTTTCTAGGTCTATATCTCCAGATTCCACCTGCTGACGCAGCAGCTCGGTAGTGAAAGTTTTCGTGACTGAACCGATCTCAACTTCCGTGTTTTCATCGGCGCCGATGCCCGCAAAGGTTACCTCGCCGTCTTGTAGCGTAAATGCGGTGATCTGGTTCTGCGCTCTACTCGAATTGTCACGAAGCTTTTGTGCTAATTCCTCATCACCCGTGCTGTCATCAGCTAATGCGATACGCTGGGGGCCGACGACAATGAGTCCGATGAGTACGACGATGGCTGTCAGGGTGCCGAAAAGAACTGATCTTTTCATGGCCTTCACCTCTTTGCTCCTAGCTAGTGGTCCTCACTAGCTGAAATGATGGTCAAAAGCGGGATGACCCGCGTTGGCGCAATCTCGTAAGTACCGGAACCAGATTTTTTAATCCACCCAGCCTGGGAGAGTGCATTGAGATGGTGATATGCCGTCGATGTGGACGTGACTAGTTCTTCTGCAATGAGATCCGAGACTTGCGCCGAAGATTGCAGGAGACGGCGAAGAATTGCTCCGCGTACTGGATGCGCCAGAGCAGTCAGACGCTCAAAGCTGTCTGCCCACTGATTAGCATCAGTTAATACTTCGGTAGGGCGTTGCCATTGGTAGCTGTAGTGTCCACCAGCAGCGTCGAGATCGCCACCAAAAATAACTGAACCTTCGGGCAGTTGGTCACGTTGTTTATGAAGAGTGTCCACAACCCAAAACCCGTTTGCCTCAGAAGGTTCTGAAGCGGCGTTCTCAAGCGCCTCGACACGTGCTTCCACAGCAGCCAAGCGCTCTTCGGTGCCTACCTGTTGGCCTGAGGAGTTCGTGTCGCGTTGAGGATCTGGGGTCGATGACATAAACCCATCGTCCATCATTTATGGAATAAGTTCAAGCATTTTGGAAATAGTGTGCAAATTTACAAATATTTTAAAACGGCTTGAACTGAGTAGGGGCTAGAAAAGGGCCGGTTATTCAGTCAATTAGCCCTGCAGCGGCCAGGACATGTTGAAATCAGAAACGTCGCGTCCGATGCCTTCGAAGTATTTCTTTTGATCCACGGCCAGTTCGTAGAAGTTGACCGCCTGAAACTCCATGAGTTCATCAGAGTCCATCTCTTTAAGCTCTGGCCAACGCTGGTTGACTTGTTTCCACGCAATGCGAGCGGCGGCGAGAGCATCCGCGGTAGCTTCGTGGGCGTTGCCCAACTCAACGCGATACTCTTTGCAGAGATCTCCCAACGTGCGCTTGCCCTTGCGATAACGATCTTTGACGCGGTCAATCAAATAAGGATCGAATACAGGTCCCGTGACGGTGAAGTCGCCGGTGAGGTTGCGCAGCACGGATAAGTCATAAGGGGCGTTGTACACAATCAACGTAAAGCCCTCATCCCACGCAGCTTTAATGGCGTTGACCGTCTCTTGCAAAACCTCGTCATGCGGGCGTCCTTCCGCGCGCGCTTGCTCAGTCGTGATGCCGTGAATCTTGGCCGCGGCTTCGGGGATTTCTACGCCGGGGTCAGCGAGGGTTTCCTTTTTGACGACGTCAGGGCCGGCGATGCGCAGGACAGCAGAGGTAACAATTCTTGCTTCGCGGGTATTTACGGATGTGGTTTCCAGGTCGAAGGAGAGCATCTTGGAGGCATCGAAGTTCATGCCCAACACTTTATAGGCACCTTCGGACAAAGCCTATGGCTGGGGGATAGGGCCACGAACATTCAATCCCAACTAGAATTAGAAACCGTGACTGCTACTGAATCATTTGACCAGCTAAACCCGGAAGAAGCACAAAAGCGTTGGGCAGAACTTGCCCAAGAAGTGCGACGTCATCGCGAGCTCTACTACAACGAGCAACCAGCAATTCCTGACGCTGATTTTGATGCTCTTTTCCAGGAGCTAGTCGCGCTGGAGTCTGCGCATCCGCAGCTGGTAGTTCCAGATTCTCCCACCCAGGAGGTGGGTTCTGCACCGGCTGCTGATTCCGCGTTTGCCGATATCGAACACCTCGAGCGTTTGATGAGCTTGGATAATGTATTCAATGCTGATGAATTGCAGGATTGGTTGGACCGAACGCCCGCGGAAGCATATTTGGCGGAGCTGAAAATTGATGGCGCGTCCATTGACTTGGTCTATCGCGACGGCAAGCTTGCTACCGCCGCTACGCGCGGTGATGGCCGAGTCGGCGAGGATATTACGGCCAATGCGAGGGTGATTGAATCTATTCCGCATGAACTTCAAGGCTCTGAGGAATATCCGGTCCCAGCGCTGGTAGAAATCCGTGGCGAAATTTATATGCGCCCGGAAGATTTTGAAGCACTGAATGAAGAACGGGCATCGGAAGGCAAGCAAGCTTTCGCGAATCCGCGAAATTCGGCTGCTGGTGGCTTGAGGATGAAAAACCCAGATGATGTGAAAAAGCGTCGTCTGCGTCTGGTAGCACATGGTCTCGGTGCTCGTGAAGGCTTTACTCCCACGAGCCAGCACGATGCCTACGCTGCCATTGCGGCGTGGGGCCTTCCGGTTTCTCCTTATACGGAGCGGGTCACGACATCGAAGGAAGTCCAGGACAAGGTCAAGTACTGGGCAGATCATCGCCACGATGCCGAATTTGAGATGGATGGTGTGGTCATCAAAGTCGATGACCTTGGTTCCCAGCGCAGTCTGGGAGCAACCTCTCGCGCACCTCGTTGGGCAATTGCGTACAAGTACCCTCCGGAGGAAGTAACCACCAAGCTGCGCAATATTGAAGTCGGCGTGGGCCGTACCGGACGGGTGACCCCATATGCCGTGATGGATCCCGTCTTTGTTTCGGGCTCCACCGTGTCGATGGCAACGCTGCACAACCAATCTGAGGTCAAGCGCAAGGGCGTTTTAATCGGGGATACCGTGATTATCCGCAAGGCGGGGGAGATCATCCCTGAGGTTTTGGGCCCAGTGGAAGAAAAGCGCGACGGAACAGAAACCGAGTGGGTCTTTCCCGAAAACTGCCCATCCTGCGGCACGAAGCTAGCGCCTCAAAAAGAAGGCGATGCTGACTGGCGTTGCCCGAATACCCGAACCTGTCCGGCACAGCTATCGGCGCGCCTGGAATACCTGGCGGGCCGTGGCGCCTTCGATATTGAGGCGCTGGGTGAAAAAGGTGCTATCGACCTCATTGAGCGCGGCGTGCTCGAAGACGAGTCAGATCTCTTTGACCTGACCGAGGAGCTTTTGAAGAAGTCGGAGGTCTATACCACCAAGGCTGGCAACGTGAATGCCTCTGGCAAGAAGCTATTGAGCAATCTCGAAACCGCGCGTCACACAGACCTCTGGCGTGTGCTCGTGGCTTTATCCATTCGCCATGTCGGCCCCACAGCCGCTCGGGCGATTGCTTCGCGGTACGGCTCATTGGATGCCGCTCGCTCGGCTGATGTGGAAGATATCGCGGAAACCGATGGGGTAGGGCTAGTCATTGCCGAAAGCTTCAAAGACTGGTTTGAGATCGATTGGCACCGCACCATCGTCGACAAGTGGGCCGCAGCTGGGGTAACCATGGCTATCGATGCTTCCGATAAACCGGAGCAGACCCTAGAGGGTCTGACCATCGTGGTCACCGGCACCTTGGAGAACTTCTCTCGGGATAGCGCAAAGGAAGCGATTATCTCCCGCGGTGGCAAGGCTTCAGGTTCAGTGTCGAAAAAGACCGACTTTGTCGTTGCTGGTGAAAACGCTGGTTCGAAAGAAACTAAGGCTCGCGATCTTGGCGTGACAATCCTCAACGAAAACGGATTTGAAACCCTGCTGGCTACTGGCTCTGGTCCCGCCGAATCAGAAGCAGGAGCAGAGGACGCTGCCACCGAGGAGTAAGCGATTGGGCTAATACGAGAAGACTGCTAACGTGGCTGGTAGGAACAAATGCCAGCCACGTTTTAATTTTGCGGGTCCGATGTGCTGGTGATGCGGGGATCAGCTTGGAAATTAGACACCGCAATGAGTCCCAATACTAGGAAGATAACTGGGAATAGAAGCGCGCTGCCCATAGCGATATTAAAGTCCGCGTACCTGCCCACAATTTGCATGACGGCACCGAGGCTGGCTGCACCCAACACGGCGCCGACCTGGCGCGAGGTGTTGTAGACACCAGAGGCAGCGCCAACTAGATGCGGTGGTAAGTCACGCATGGAGATGGTGGAGTTGGGTGACCAGCAGAGCCCGTTGGCAGCGCCAAGGAGAACAATGGGTATCAGCATCCAGGCGGGGGATACTTCAAGGAACATGAAGATTCCAAACAGCGCCATGGACACGATCAGTGATGAAAACCCGAGTATGGACACCCGACCTGGGGCGACGTTATCGGTGACGCGTCCAATCACGGGTGCGATGAACATGGAAATAACTGCCATCGGCACCAACAAGAGACCAGCGATCTGAGACGTCAAGCCGGCTCCTTCTTGCAAATACAACATGATGGGCAGATTGACCGAGTACACGGTAAAGCCCAGCATCGTGACGGCGAAAACGCCTAAGGAGAAATTGCGGTATTGGAACAGCTCGAGGGGAACTAAAGCTTCGGTGCCACGTCGGGCAGCAGATTTTTGCAGGCGAATAAATACTATTGCTGCAACTACGCCCACGATGAGCAAGCCCCACAGCCACAGTGGCCAGCCGAGATCTGGGCCTTGTTGGACGGAGAATACGACAGCTAAGACAGCGATGAGCGAGACGAGAGCACTGAGGAAATCAATGCGGCCGGCCATAGTCGGGAGTTTCGGAACCCACAGGGCAACCAGTGCAATGCAGATAAGTCCCAGAGGTAGGTAGAGCGCGAAGGTCCAGCGCCAACCAACAGTGCCCACGACAAGACCGCCAATGACCGGGCCAAATAGCCCGGCAGAGCCGGCAACGGCACTCCAAATACCCATGGCAGCACCGCGGCGGTGACGAGGGAAAATTCGGTTAATCACGCTCAGCGGCTGAGGGTTGGCCAACGACGCGCCAAGTCCTTGCACCGCACGCAAAGCAATAAGGATCTCAATCGTGGGAGCAAGGCTGCAGGCGATTGCGCCTAAAGTAAAAATGCTAATGCCAACGAGGTAGACATTGCGCTGTCCAAAGTGGTCTCCCAAACGGCCCGCAATGAGCAAGGGGACCGCAAAGGTCAACAGATAGACGGCTGAAACCCAGACCGCTTGGTTGATGCTGGCATCTAAATCTTCACGGATACCGGGTAGAGCTACCGCCACCAAGGTCTGATCCATCAGGGTGATAAATAACCCGGTACATAGTGCGGCTAATCCGCGCCATGCTTGTTTAGGCGAAATTTCTGCAGATTGTGGGGAAGTAGATCTAGACGAGGTTAATCGAGAACGCACTGCATCCATTCCTGTTGAGCGAGGTTAATACTAGGCAGTGACACAGCTTAAGCCACAGCCGCTGCACTAGCAGTCGCCGTGGCTTTAAGCTTTCACGCCATATTCACCCAACAACGCACCACGATGAAATATTCCCTGGTGAGCACGCTGCGATGAATGCAGTATCACGGTTGCAATCATGGTCGCAGGAATGGTGGGGTATCTACTTGTTTAAAAAGGCGCCTAAAATGCTGCCCAAGTTTCCCAGGTGTTCAACCTCTGAGGCTAAAAAGTCTGGTCCGCCGACGCGGCCGACGATTAAGACCAATCCGGTAGACCCGATGGGTGTTGCAGCAAGAGAGGAATCTAAAAGTGCCCACGATGCCGGAATCCATTCCTCGCTGTCGGGGTTGAGGTGGCGTGCGGTATCGACTGCTAAATCGGCGGGGACCGTGCCGTCATCTTCGGGCGCTGCTGAAGAACCTGCAACGCGCGTGATAGGCCCTGAGGTATCTGCGACGATAGCCCAGCTGGACGTCAATGCTTGCGGTATCGCCTGGACCAGTTGCTCCATGGCGGCTGGGACGTCATGGGTCCTTTTCGCGATAGCGGCTAAAAGGCTAATCTGACCGCGCCGATCGACTCGTCCCGAAAACGGACGAATGGAATCAACTTCGGCGCCTTTGACGGTGCCGGCGGCAGTAATGAGAGCGTCAGCTAAAGTGCCCGTCGGCAACTCCACCACGATATCGTCGGTGACCGTTCCATCCGGGGCTGTATCGACGATATCGACGGATTTAATATTGCCATCGACAACGCCGATAGCTTCGGCTAATTCACCAAGGCTACCGGGGGTATCAGGGAGTTGGACACGGATTAAAAAGGACATTGGTTATTGGAGGGCTTTCTGTAAAAACATAAAAGTAAGGCAGAACTATTGTGTCCCATGCTACAACTTGCACCTTGTCTTTTGCAGTAAGTGCCTGCTTTAAACAAGGGTGCGGGGGATAGTTATCTAGAAAGTGGCTGTGCAGTAGCATGGGAGAGCAGGAAATTAATTAACGTTGTGGAAAAGGATGGATAACGCGTGTCTGAGATTTCGCGGGAACAAATCAGCCATCTAGCCAAGCTGTCGCGTTTGGCTTTGAGCGAAGAAGAACTTGACCAGTTTGCCAGCCAAATCGACGAGATCGTGGATTCTGTGTCAGCAGTCGGCAAGGTCGATACCGAAGGGGTAGAGCCTATGAGCCACCCGCATTCCATCACCACTTCTATGCGTGAGGATGTCATCGTGCGCACCCTCAACGCCGAGCAGGCTCTCGATCAGGCGCCCGCAGTCGAAGATGATCGTTTTGTAGTACCTCAGATCTTGGGAGGCGAATAAATGTCGTATGTAGTTCCTTCTGAGGGTCTTACCTCCCTTACTGCCGCGGAGTTGGCAGAAAAGATCCACTCCCGTGAGGTTACTTCCCGCGAGGTCGTCCAAGCGCACCTCGATCGCATCGCAGAGACCAATGACGCGTTGAACTCTTTCCTTCACGTAGGCGCAGAAGAAGCCTTGGCGACCGCTGATGCTGTCGATGCCGCACTGGATGCTGGGGAAAAGCCAGCTTCAGCATTGGCTGGCGTGCCACTGGCGTTGAAGGATTTGCTCACGACTACCGATGCCCCCACTACCGCAGCATCAAAGATGTTGGAAGGCTGGGTTTCGCCTTACGATGCCACGGTGACCACCAAGCTGCGCGAGGCCGGCATTCCAATTTTGGGTAAGACCAACTTGGATGAGTTCGCGATGGGTTCTTCAAATGAGAACTCCGCTTTTGGTCCCGTGCACAACCCACACGATCTCGAGCGCACCCCAGGTGGCTCTGGTGGTGGTACCTCGGCAGCATTGGCATCGGGCCAGGCACCATTGGGTATCGGCACCGATACCGGCGGCTCCATTCGCCAGCCGGCAGCGTTGACCAACACCGTCGGTGTAAAGCCCACCTATGGCACGGTGTCGCGCTACGGCCTTATCGCCGCAGCATCGTCGTTGGACCAGGCAGGTCCCACCGCACGTACCGTGCTGGATGCAGCGTTATTGCACGAAGTGATCGCCGGCCTTGACGAATTCGATGCAACCTCGGTCAACCGCCCTGTTGCTCCCGTCGTCGCAGCAGCACGTGAAGGCGCTAAGGGAGATCTCACTGGCGTTAAGGTCGGTTTGATTAAGCAATTTGAGCGTGATGGCTGGCAGCCAGGCGTGATGGAAGCGTATCGCGCAGCCGTTGACCAGTTGGTCGCACAAGGCGCTGAAACCGTCGAAGTAGATTGCCCGCACTTTGATGATGCGCTGGCAGCGTACTACCTGATTATGCCGTGTGAAGTCTCGTCTAACCTGGCGCGCTTTGATGGCATGCGCTACGGCAGCCGCGTTGGGGATGACGGTTCCCATTCTGCTGATGAAGTCATGAGCTTAACTCGTGCGGAAGGCTTTGGCCCTGAGGTCAAGCGCCGCATCATGCTGGGTACCTACGCTTTGTCAGTGGGCTACTACGACGCCTACTACCTGCAGGCCCAGCGTGTTCGTACCCTGATTTCTGAAGACTTTTCTCGTGCCTTCGAGAAGGTTGACGTCTTGGTTTCTCCAACTACGCCGACCACGGCGTTTAAGTTGGGCGAGAAGACCGAAGACCCAATGGAGATGTACAACTTTGACTTGTGCACCCTGCCGTTGAACCTGGCTGGCCTATGTGGCATGTCAGTTCCTTCCGGCATGGCATCTGATTCTGGACTGCCCACTGGTTTGCAGATTATGGCACCTGCATTTGAAGATGACCGTTTGTACAAAGTCGGCGCTGCGTACGAAGCAGGTCGCGCAAAGTAGTCACGCCATAGCAACCCCATAGTGGCCCCGTAGGATGACTGAGCCCGCTGGTTAGAAAATACTTCTAACCAGCGGGCTTTCTTTCACTTGGGGGAGAGCCCCTTACCCTATAGCGGTATATTGTGTTAGCCTTACCTAAGTGTATGGCGAAGAAGATATTCGCTCATGCAAAGTACATCTTTAGAAGTTAAGGGACAGTGATTGATATGGCTGAACAAAACCCAGGCGCGGCACCAAAGAAGGCGCGCAAGGCTCATGAGGCAACGGTCACCGGGCGCCGCGAGCTCTCCCCGGACTTGCTTCGTCTCAGCTTGAACTCTCCTAGCTTTGTCGGCAAGGAACTAGAATTTACCGACCACTACATCAAGCTGCTTTTTGTCCCCGAACATGCGGATTACTCTTGGCCATTTGATGCGCAGCAGATCCGTGAAGAACAGCCACGGGATAAACAACCCATTACCCGTACCTACACCATCTTCAACTTGAATTCGGAGACTGGTGACTTCGATGCGGACTTTGTCACCCACGGAGACTCTGGCTTGGCTGGACCATGGAGCCGTGATGCACAAGTGGGAGATAAGATCGGCTTTTTCGGTCCCGGCGGCAAGTGGGCACCAGAACAAGGCTATGACCACTATGTCTTTGCTGGCGATGAGGCCGCGGCACCAGCTATTGGCGCTGCACTGGCAGCTCTTCCCGAAGATACAACAGCCACGGCCTATATTGAGATCGAGTCCGAAGACCGCAAGTTTGAACTACCGTCTCGCGACGGTGTTGACCTGCAGTGGGTAGTGCGCAACGGGGCAACTCATGGCACAGAGCTTTCCCGCGTCGTACGCAGCGCTGGAGTGCCAGAGGGGAAGAAAACCAGCTGGTTTGTGCATGGCGTTGCGGAAATGATTAAAGAAATGCGTCGTTTCCTCTTTGTTGAATCTGAGATCCCACGTGAGGATGTATCTATCTCCGGCTACTGGCGCATCGGTATGACCGAAGACCAGTGGCAAGCATCCAAGCAAGAATTCAATGCTGAGATTGAAGCTGAAGAAGAAAAGCTTAACGCTTAACCTCTTAAGCTGAGTGAGATAAGGCTCAGTGAGCACAGCACAAAGCTCGCATTCCTTCTAGGTTCAATTCCTAGTGGGGATGCGAGCTTTGGCGATTGTGGGCTAGTGCTTACTTGCTATCAGAGAGCAGGTACGCCGCACCTGCCGTTGCACCAGTAACAGCGAGAACGGATGGCCAGGAGCCAATCTTTTTCGCCAGCGGGTGGGAAGCGCCAAAGCCGCCCACGTACAAAGCAGTCAGCCCGACGGTGGTGGCAATATTGGTCTTTGACAACCAGGAGCGTACTGCCCAGCCGCCTGCAGCAGCCAGCACGACACCGCCCAGTGGGCGAATTCCGGACTCACGAGCGGTGATATAACCTCCCAAGAGGCCTGCACTGACCACGGTTGCGGTGCTTACTTTTTTCGGATTCTTAATATCAATTGCAGCCATTCTTATATGATAGCTGTTTCCCCGAAAGGCGCAGATGCCAGTTAGGATACCTGTGTGTCTAACGGTCAAATAACCTCAATGCCAGAGATCACGAAACCCCAAGCATGGCGCGCACTCGCTGCGCTGTGCCTCGGGTTTTTCATGGTTTTAATGGATCAGACCATCGTGGCCATCGCGACGCCAGAAATCATGGCGCACTTTGATACGGAATTTGATCAAGTCGTGTGGGTAACCTCCATCTACCTGCTGTGCATGGTGGTACCGCTGCTGTTTACCGGGCGGTTGGGAGACCGCTTCGGCCAGGCGCGCATGTTCCAATTGGGCATTACGGTCTTTGTTCTGGCGGCACTTGCGGCATCGTTGGCAACGAATATGACCGTGTTATTAGTAGCACGTGCCGCGCAAGGCTTAGGCGCTGCTATTTTGACCCCGCAGACCATGGCCGTTATTAACCGAATTTTCCCCGCCGATGCCCGCGGACCCGCTCTTGGCGTGTGGGGCGCGGTAGGCTCCATTGCCTCGCTGGTCGGGCCGGTCGTGGGTGGTTTTATCATCAGCATCTTTGGATGGCGCGGGGTGTTTTTCCTACACCTGCCTTTGGGGATTGCAGCACTGATCCTGTCTGCCCTGTGGGTGCCGAAGCTGCCGACGTATGCACGGAGCATCGACAAGCTCAGCGTCGTGGTCTCTTTGGTCGGTATGACCGCTGCGGTGGTTGCCATCCAACAAGGCCCGGGTCTGGGCTGGCCACTGTGGACCATTGCGATGCTGTTTGCTGGCATTGCGCTGCTGGTGTGGTTTGTGCGCCTGCAGGCAACGGCTACGAAACGCAGCACAGAACCGTTGGTACCTCTGGCGCTATTTAGAAACCGAAATTATTCTCTAGGCGCGTTTTCTATTTCCACCATGGGCTTTGCCGTGTCTTCGCAGATGCTGCCGATTATGATGTGGTTTCAAACTGGCCGCGGATTAGATTCCGCCACCGCCGGGTTAATGATGGTTCCCATGGCGGTAGCGGCGGGGCTAGGCTCGCCCATCGTGGGACCTTTGGCCGACCGCATCAACCCGCGGGTGCTGTCAGTTATTGGTTTTGGCTCGGTGGTGGCGTCTTTGGTGTGGATTGCCGGGATTATGTACACCGATGCCAACCTGTTGTGGTTTATTGGGGCATCGACGCTGTTGGGTATTGGCAATGCCTTTGTGTGGGCTCCCAACTCCGTGACGGCCATGCGCACCGTGGAGCTTAAATACATGGGTGCTGCCTCTGGGGTCTATAACACCACCCGGCAAACCGGCGCGGTGGTCGGCGCGGCGGCCGTGGGCGCTGCCATGCAAGTAGGTGCGGTGAGCTTCGGACTCAACCACGGCATGGCGCTCGCGGTATTGCTACCGGCAGCGGTGATGGTCGCTGGTTTGATTGCCGTGGCATTTTTTGAAAACACCCTGGGCAAAACCAGCTAGACACTCAACCTGCTTGACGTGGGCTTCAAGCACTTTTCTGCGTTGCAAACTAGGGTAGTGGATATGCGACTTGCCACCCTGACTTCCGGCGGCGACTGCCCCGGCCTAAATGCAGTTATTCGAGCTATCGTGCGCACCGCGTCCAATGAATTTGGCGATACCGTTGTCGGCTATGAAGACGGTTGGGTGGGCTTGATGGAAGACCGCCGCCGCGACCTCTATGACGATGCCACCATTGACCGCATCTTGCTGCGCGGCGGCACCATCTTAGGCACGGGCCGCCTGCACCCCGATAAATTTAAAGCAGGCCTCGATACCATCAAGTCCAACCTGGATGACGCGGGTGTTGATGCCCTTATTGCCATTGGCGGTGAAGGCACCTTGAAGGGTGCCAAGTGGTTGGCCGATAATGGCGTCCCTGTTATTGGTGTTCCCAAAACCATTGACAATGACGTCAACGCCACGGACTACACCTTTGGCTTTGATACCGCAGTTTCGGTGGCCACCGACGCGATTGACCGCTTGCACACGACCGCGGAGTCCCATAACCGTATTTTGATTGTGGAAGTCATGGGCCGCCACGTGGGCTGGATTGCCTTGCACGCGGGTATGGCCGGCGGCGCACATTACACCGTTATCCCCGAGGTTCCCTTCGATGTTGCTGATATCTGCAAAGCCATGGAACGCCGATTCCAGATGGGGGAGAAGTACGGCATTATCTGTGTTGCCGAAGGAGCTCTACCCAAAGAAGGCACCATGGACTTTGGCGAAGGCGAAGAAGACGAATTTGGCCACACCACCTTCAATGACATCGGCCAAGTTATCGGCGATGAAATCAAATCCCGCACCGGCTACGACGTGCGCACTACCGTGTTAGGACACATCCAGCGCGGCGGCACACCCACTGCGTATGACCGCGTACTGGCAACGCGCTACGGAGTCTCCGCTGCGCGCGCTGCACACGAGGGTCTATCTAATAAATGCGTGGCCTTACGCGGTGAAGATATCAAGCTCGTTGACCTTGCCGATGCCGTGGATGAGCTTAAGACCGTGCCAAAGCACCGCTATGAAAATGCCCAAGCGCTGTTTGGATAGCCGCACTTGTCTAGCTAGTACTGGGGCAGTGCACACCTAGCAATCGAGTTGTAGCTGCGATGTGCACTAGGAAGCCCGGAAAATGAAGCACCTTTACTAAAACGTCCATGCAGTGGAATGAGATTCCCAAGCAGTGGACTACAGTGGGGTTATGAATGATTCCCTAAATTCGAAAGCGGGCAGTTCGCCCGCGGCTGGTACATCTACATCTCCTACTGACGCTGAGAAGAAGGTCACGGCGCGCGAAGACCGTGCTGCATTCATTGCTGCGCTCGGATTTCCGGTGCTTGTCATTATTGGTGGCTTGTTGGGCTTCTTTTTCCCGGATACGGCATCGGGCTTTGCCGGGCAGGTCACGCCACTGCTGGGCATCATCATGTTCGGCATGGGCTTAACGTTGCGCCCCATTGACTTTGCGTTGGTGGCAAAGCGACCACTGCCAGTGCTCATTGGCGTGGTGGCACAATTTGTCATCATGCCGCTTATTGCGGTGCTCACCGTATGGATCCTGCAGCTGCCCGCAGAGATTGCCGCCGGTGTCATCCTGGTCGGTTGCGCGCCGGGCGGCACTTCTTCCAACGTGGTCAGCTATCTCGCGCGTGGCGATGTCGCCTTGTCTGTCACCATGACCTCGGTATCGACGCTGCTGGCGCCAATTTTCACCCCAATGTTGATCCTGTGGTTGGCCGGACAGTACATGCCACTGGATGCAGGGGCTATGGCCTGGGACATCGTTAAGGTAGTGCTGATTCCAGTTGTCGCGGGCTTGGTTGTGCGTTTGTTGGTCCCGAAGGTCGTAGAAGCCATCACGCCACTGTTGCCATGGATTTCCGTCTTCGCTATCTCGGCAATTGTGTGCATCGTCGTCGGTGGCAACCGCGATAACATCGTCACTGCCGGTGGTATCGTGCTTATCGCCGTAATCATTCACAACGGCTTGGGCTACCTGCTGGGATATCTCACTGGCAAGGTCACTCGCCAATCTGAGCCAGTAAGCCGCACCATGGCCATTGAGGTCGGCATGCAAAACTCCGGCATGGCCACCACCTTGGCCACAACCTACTTCAGCCCGCTTTCCGCGCTGCCAGGTGCAGTATTTTCCGTCTGGCACAACCTTTCCGGTGCCGTGGTCGCCGCAGTGTGCCGTTATGTAGACGGTCGCGCCAAGAAGGCAGAAGAGGCAGTTGCTGCCCAGTAGTTGCTTCGAAGGTATCCACTTGTGAGGTGGTGTCTGACGGGGAGAGGCTGAGGTATTAAGATGGCTTCCATGACTGCTGCGATGTATGACCTGATGGACTTTGATGAAGTCCTTGAAAAATATGACCCGGTTATGGGCTTGGAAGTCCACGTCGAATTAGGCACGGAAACCAAGATGTTTTCCACCTCGGCCACCAACTTTAACGCCCCAGCAAACTCCAACGTAGACCCAGTGTCTTTGGGTCTGCCGGGTGCGCTGCCAGTGGTCAACGCCAAAGGCGTGGAGTGGGCCATCAAGATCGGCTTGGCGCTTAATTGCTCCATTGCCGAGTCATCGCGCTTCGCCCGCAAGAACTACTTCTACCCAGACCAGCCCAAGAACTACCAGATTTCCCAGTACGACGAGCCTATCGCGTATGACGGTTACCTCGACGTAGTGCTGGAAGACGGCACCGAGTGGCGCGTGGAAATCGAGCGCGCACACATGGAAGAAGACACCGGCAAGCTCACCCACTTGGGCGGTACCTCGGGCCGCATCCACGGTGCGACCGCCTCATTAGTAGATTGCAACCGCGCGGGTATCCCGTTGATTGAGATTGTCACTAAGCCCATTGAAGGCGCCGGCGAGCGTGCGCCGGAGATCGCACGCGCATATGTCACCGCATTGCGTGACCTTGTAGCAGCACTGGGCGTTTCCGATGCCCGTATGGACCAAGGTTCCATGCGCGTGGACTCCAACCTGTCCCTGCGCCCCGTGGGCACCACGGAATTTGGTACCCGCACCGAGACTAAAAACATTAACTCGTTGCGCTCAGTAGAGCAGGCAGTGCGCTTTGAGATGATGCGTCAGGCACAGGTGCTTGACGGTGGCGGATCGATCGACCAAGAAACCCGCCATTACCAGGAAACCGACGGTTCTACCTCCAAGGGGCGTCCAAAGGAATCCGCGGACGACTACCGCTACTTCAATGACCCAGATTTGCCACCGGTTCTTGCACCGCGCGAGTGGGTTGAAGAAATCCGTCAGACCCTGCCAGAGATGCCGTGGATTCGCCGTGCTCGCATCCAAGAAGAGTGGGGGCTGAAGGACGCCGAAATGCGCGACCTCGTCAACGCTGGCGCGCTCGACCTGATCATTGCCACCACTGAAGAGGGCGCAACCGCTGATGAAGCACGCTCCTGGTGGGTATCCTACCTGTCGGCAAAGGCAAATGAAGAAGGCGTCGATCTGCCAGCGTTGGAAATTACTCCAGCACAGGTCGCACGCGTTATCGCCTTGGTCAAGGAAGGCAAGCTGACCACCAAGCTGGCACGTCAGGCAGTTGACGGCGTGCTCGCGGGCGAAGGTGACGTCGATGAGGTTGTTAAGGCTCGCGGCCTAGAGGTCGTACGTGATGATGCGGCGATTGAAAAGGCTGTCGATGACGCCTTGGCAGCAAACCCAGACATCGTGGAAAAATACCGCGCGGGCAATAAGAAGGTCACCGGCGCTATCGTTGGTGCCGTCATGAAGGCCACCCAGGGTAAGGCAGACCCAGGGCAGGTTAACAAGTTGATTGCTAAGAAGCTTAGCTAATAAGCAACGCAGCATTTTTGCTGATTACCCGCAGACCGACCCCTGTGCGTAACAGAGGGTTGGCCTGCGGGTTTCACGCTTTCTAGAAGGAGTTTCGCTTTGAAACTCCCCATAAGATTGATTGATTCACATGATAAGTCAGCCTGTGAGATGTCTCATGGTAATCAAAACTATATAAACGCAGGTAAGTGCATGTTTTCCACCTGTTTTATCTATTAAAATCAGCCGGAAAAATTAGCATAGGTGCAGGTCAGCGGTTAGCCTGAATTACTGTTCGCTAAATAGATAAGTTTTCAACGAAACTATTTAGCCCCGTAATGTCCGCTAATCCAAGGAAATTGTGTCTTACCGAAACATAATAGGAATTGCCCTCGCATTCATTGGCCTATTGGTGGGTGCAGGCTTTGCCACCGGTCAAGAGGTGGTTCAGTACTTCACCGCATTTGGGCTCAATGGCGTCTGGGGAATTATCGTCGCTGGCATCGTCATGACGCTAGCGGGAACCGTGTTTTTGCAACTTGGGTCTTATTTCCACGCCTCGGAACACAACGCGGTTTTTAGGAAAGTCTCGCACCCGATTGTGTCGAAGATGCTCGATGTTGCCGTCATCTTTACCTTGTTCGCCGTCGGCTTTGTCATGCTGGCTGGCGCGGGTTCTAACCTGGCCCAGCAATTTGGTCTGCCAACCTGGGTCGGCTCCACAGCAATGATGGTCTTGGTCCTGTTGACCGGACTACTTGATGTGGACAAGGTCTCCAATGTCATCGGCATGCTGACCCCAACGATCATTATCGCGGTTATCGCCGTGCTCATTTACACCCTGATGAATATGCCAGACGACCCGGCGGCAGTCATCGATGTTGCGGCGCAGACTGAAACCCCCATTGGTCACTGGCTCCTGTCGGCCTTTAACTACAACGGCCTAGCACTTATCTTGGCAGTATCCATGTCCTTGGTTATTGGTGGTGACCACATCAGCCCGCGCGAAGCAGGTTGGGGAGGCATCATCGGCGGCTTTGTCTACTCGGTACTGCTCGGACTCGCTGGCTTCGTGCTATTGATGGGCGCAGACAAGATTGGCGATTCCGATGTTCCAATGCTTGTCTTGGTCAATGAGATGGGCGATACCGCTGGCGTCTTGATGGCAATCGTCATCTTCTTGATGATCTTCAATACTGCCATCGGTATGTTCTACGCCCTGGGCAAGCGCCTATCCGCAGGTCGCGAAAAGCGCACCTACCCAATCTTTGCCGCAGGCACCCTGGCGGGTTACGCCATGTCCTTCCTCGGCTTCAAGACTCTGATGAACTACGTCTACCCAATCTTGGGTTACCTGGGCATGTTCATGATTGTCGTCCTCGTCTTTGCTTGGTTCCGCGGCCTGTCGAAGATTCGTGATGAATCTACCCGCCGCGAGCGCATCAAGTCGCTGCTGCGCCTGAAGCTGCACCCAGACGAGACATACGATGAGAAGCACGATGGCACCATCGGCCGCGAGCTGAAGGAATCTAACCTTCATCACGAGGTGCTCTTTGAAGACTTGGTCGCGGAAGTCACCGAAGAACTCGACTCCGACGAAGAAGTGGAATTTACTCCGGATGCGGTCGACGACGACGCTACCGATGTGAAGTACTACATCGGCTGCGATGGCGTCGAAGAGCCAGTGCAGCAAACAGATGCTGCTGCCGATGACGCAGTGAGGAAACCCGCGAAGAAAACTACTGACACTGCGAACTAGTTAAGCAGTACAGCGCGAAACCGCCGAGCTTATATTGCCCCTTCGCTAGGTGCGATCCATGATTTCCATCATGGGTCGACGCTGGGCGACGGGGCTTTATATTTGCTGTTCACCGGGGGTATAGGTGTGCGTCAGGTGAACATATGTCCCTGGTTGGGTGTGCTGCGGCGATGTTGAAAATGGCCTATGACTGCCATTTCGAGTGTCCAGGAGTAGGGGTATGCGCGTGCAAAATGTCGTGATTGGGAGCACAATTACGCACGTGAGAAAGCTAGGTAATAATTCTTCCTGGCAATGTGCAGCAACGGATTTAACGTTGCGATGACATTTTTAAGATTAGGAGTCTTAACCCATGGGCGCATCACCTTTGCTCGCGGTGGAAAAACCGCATCTGACACGTCCCACCCTCCGCGAAATCGTCCGCGACTTTGGCCCGCAGGAGCTTGGCGATGGTCTCGTCGCGCTGATCTTTTCCGCCTCCGGGCCGATTGCGGTCATTCTCGCGGCCGCTGCAGCGGGCAACCTCAGCCCCGAACAAACCTCGTCATGGATCTTTGGTGCCTTTTTGGGCAACGGCATTTTAACGCTGCTGCTGACCTATCTCTATCGCAGCCCGCAAGCGTATTTTTGGACTATCCCCGGCACGGTGCTCGCAGGTGATGCGCTCATGCACTTGACCTTCGGGGAAGTCATCGGCGCGTACCTTGCTACCGGACTGTTGGTCTTTTTGCTCGGTTGGACAGGGCTCATTGGCAAAATCATGGAGCTGTTGCCACCGACCATTGTGATGGCCATGGTGGCAGGAATCTTCCTGCGCTTTGGTCTTGACCTCATTACCGCAGCGACTGGCTCTCCGCTCATTGCTATCCCGATGGTTTTAATTTTTGTCGCTTTGAGTGCCACCCCGCGTTTGGCAGCGGTAGCTCCGCCGGTCGCGATAGCGGCGGTTGTCGGTACGGTCATCGCAATTGCTTCAGGACAACTCGGTGGCGGAATTCTTGCCGATGGCATTATCGCCTCGCCAGTATTTACCGCGCCTGAATTTTCTTTCTCCGCGATGGTGGAGCTAGTTATCCCGTTGACCATCACCGTGGTGATCGTGCAAAACGGCCAGGGAATCGCCGTGCTCCAAGCCGCCGGTCACAAGCCAGGGGTCAACTTAGCAGCCGCAGTCAGTGGCCTGGTTTCGTTGCCCATGGCGCTGATAGGCAATATCTCTAGCTGCCTGACTGGGCCGACCAACGCGTTGATCGTCGCCGGTCCCAACAAAGACCGTCATTATGTCGCAGCCATGGTCACCGCTATTGGCGCTATCTGCGTGGGGCTTTTCTCGCCAGTATTCGTCGGATTCATGTTGGCCATGCCAGCAGCGTTTATCGCAGCGCTGGCCGGAATCGCGATGCTCGCGCCACTGAAGAATGCCTTTGTCGCAGGATTTTCCGGCGCCTTTTCCATGGGTGCACTGGTGTGCTTTTTAGTGACGGTCTCCGAGATTTCGTTGTTAGGCATTACTGCACCATTTTGGGGCATCGTCTTTGGCTGCCTCGTTGCGTGGTTGATGGATCCGAAACCAGAACCCGTCGTGGTGGAAGAAACCACCGACGATGAGTCAGACCGTCGAGAAGCAGAGCTAGTCGATGCAGGGCGTCCTGACGCAGACCTGCAGGATGCAGCGTTGCTGGAAGCACGAGAAGAACTAGACGCTGGGGTACACCAGCGCACCAGGAGTTAGCTCAGCAGCAGCTTGATTGTCAGCAGCGTCATGATGCAGCCAATGCCGATGTTGATGCCGCGCCAGACTGCGGGACGCGAAAGAATATGGGAGAACTTCGCGGCAGAAAGCCCGATGGTGGGAAACCACACCATGCTGGCGGTAATAGCACCGGCGGCAAAGACCCAACGTCCGTCGGGACCATATTGATTGGCAATACCGCCGAGCATAACCAGCACGTCGACGTATGCGGCAGGGTTGAGCCAACAGATGGCGAGTGTGGCCAGTGCTGGCTTTAACCAAGTGGACTTGCGCATCTGCCGGCGCAGCGCGGTCGCGGGCTTGCGGGTGTCAACCGCGGCGCCGCTGCCCGTTCCTCCAGAGGTGCCGCCATCGAAGGAGTCGATCTGCTCGGTGTGATTCGGCTCGGCATCGGTGGGGGATAGGGTCTCTACCTTGTCGCGGAAGCCATCGCGGAAACACAAGAACGTGAAATAGGCCAAGTAGGCAGCGCCGAGATATTTCAGTACGACCAACGCGGTAGGGAAGGTTTCTACCAAATAGCCCACGCCCGCGGTACCGCCGGCGATAAGCAACATATCGGAGACTGCGCAAATAGCGATGACTACCCAAATGTGGTCGCGTTTAATGCCCTGCTTAATCAGCAGAGCATTTTGTGGGCCAATTGCTACAATCAGCGAGATACCCAGCGCGAAACCGGAGATAAGGAGAGACATCGTTGACATAGCCTTACTATGCAACGACTGTTAGATGAAGTCCAATGATAGAAACTCACCTTAGGTTAGAATAGCTTCATGAACCCTGTGCATTTGGAAACCCTGCTGGCCATCGTGGATGAAGGCAGCTTTGAATACGCGGCAACGGTGTTGGGAATCACCCCATCGGCGGTCAGCCAACGTATTAAATCCTTGGAAGCCGCCACGGGCAGAGTGCTATTGCGGCGCGCCAATCCGGTCACCGCGACAGACGCCGGGGAGATTTTGGTGCAGTCAGCCAGGCGCATGGCGCTGGTGCAAGCAGAAACAGATGCGCGCTTAGGGCAGCGTTTGCAGCGGGTGCCGCTATCGGTTGCGGTTAATAATGACACGCTGGCAACCTGGTTTAAAGCAGTGATGGCAGAAATGGCGCAATACGGTGACGCGGCCTTGCGCCTGCGCGTCGAAGATGAAACCCGCACCTTGTCGATGCTGCGCCGCGGTGACGTACTCGGTGCTATTACGCATGAGTCAGCGCCGGTATCGGGTTGTGTCTCGGAATATTTAGGCACCATGCGATATGTCGCGGTGAGTACCCCGGATATTAAAAGCCGGTTTACTACCGAGCTCGGTCTGGCCTGGCGTCAAATGCCGCTAGTTATCTATGGCCCGCAAGATGCGATCTTGGATCAAGCCATGCGCGATCGGCAGGTAGAACTGCACGTTATCCGCGGTAGGGTATCGCAGATTCCAACGTCTGAGGCTTATTTAGAAGCCGTGCGCATTGGCTTGGGCTGGGGAGTGCTGGCAGAAATTCAAGTCCAGCAATACCTCGACTCCGGCGATCTAGTAGCACTCGACGGCGATGATATTGAAGTCGATCTGTATTGGCAGCGCTGGCGACTGGAGTCAGAAGTGCTGGAAAAGCTTACGAGCAGCGTTATCAGCGCCGCGCGTACTGCGTTGCCGCAGCGGAAATAGGAATAAGGGGGCATCGACAAGCAAAGCGCGGCACACACTGTAAAGCGTGCCGCGCTGCTGTCTTGCCTAAGAGGATGTGGAGCTTTAGCGCTCAAATAAAGGCTGCTGGAAATCTTCCGGGTTTTTAACCTCTTCACCCTTGGGCAAAGGACCTGGCATGGTGGTGCCCTCGGCGAATGGCTGGCCACCGAAGCGATCGCGATCGTGTTCTTCCATCAGCCAGGACATGTCTGGGCCGACTGGCACAATCTTGGTCGGGTTAATTTCGGTGTGCACCATAAAGTAGTGCTGCTTGATTTCGGTGAAATCAGTGGTGTCACCAAAGCCGGGGATTTGGAAAAGTTCCTGGAGGTATCCGCAGATATTGGGCATCTCCGCCAGCTTGTGGCGGGAGCACTTGAAGTGGCTGTAGTAGACTGGATCAAAGCGGATGAGGGTAACAAACAGGCGAATATCGGTCTCGGTGATGTGATCGCCGACCATATACCGCTGCTTGCCTAAGCGATCTTCTACCCAATCCAATGCTTCCCACAAAAAGTCATACGCAGACTCATATGCTTCCTGTGAGCCTGCAAAACCACTGCGGTAAACACCATTGTTGATGGCTTTGAAGATGTAGTAATTAAGCTCTTCCATCTCCTCCGCGTGCTCTTCGGGGTAGAGGTTCGGTGCGCCTTCGCGCTGGAAGTCTTTCCAGTTGGTGATGAAATCACGCACGATGGAGGGGTAGTCATTGGTGACTACGCGCCCGGTCGATTCCTCGACGATTGCCGGGACCGTAATCCCCCGGGGGTAATCCGGAAAGCGCTTGAAATAAGCATCTTGCAACCGCGGGATCTGCAATACGGGGTCGACTTCGCCTTCGTCTAAATCAAAGGTCCAGGACCGTGCATCGTGCGTTGGTCCGGCCAGTGCCAAAGACACGGTATCTTCCAGGCCCATCAAGCGGCGCGTAATTACCGTGCGGTGTGCCCAAGGACAAGCGCGGGCTACGGCCAAGCGGTAGCGACCAGCTTCCTGTGGCCAGTGGAAAGTGCCGTCTTCCTGCTCCGTTGGCTCCGTGATGCCCGGCAGGATGCGGTCTTCGATGTAGTTGGTATCGCGAATAAACTCACCGTCTGGTGAGGCATTGCGCGCTTCTTGGATGTCTTCTTGTGTGTTCTCGTTAGTCATGGCACTCCTTCAATCCCATTGTGTTGACGTGTCAACAATATTAGCTCAAATCCGTCGGAAGGTCTAGATGGTTTCATCGCAAGGGTATAAAGGTTTGACAACGCGCGGGTAAAATGCCGGGGCGCGCCGACTCTGCTGGCTGTGAGAAGGCTTTGTTTCGCCTACTGTTTAGACTATGAGCACGAATAAACCGTCCAATGATCAACCTGATAAGGCATCAGATTTTGATGACGAGTTGGGTGTTCCTGCCTATAAACCGACTAACGACTCCACTTCAGTATCTGGAAGCCAAGCTTCTGCGAGTCCAGCCTCAGCTAGCCCAGCGTCCGCTAGCTCCGACTCAGCAGGCTCGAAGCCTTCTACTGGGGCTTCGTCTGCCACGACTGCTGGGGCAGCCGGCGGCGCTGTCTCTGGGGCAGCAGCTAAGGCGGGCACCAGCCCGTCTGATGAGCCGACTACTTCCTTTGAGCGTCCGAAAGACGCCGATATTAAAGCAAGTACTGCCAACAAGGCTGGTAGCCAGCGGGCCGGTGGCGCACGCATTGTAGAAAGCGTCGATCCGGTGTCCGCACAGCCATCTGCGCCGGCGTCTAAGGCGAAGCAGCAGGGGCAAGCGGCAGCGGCGGCACCTGCGGCCGCAGGTGCGCAATCCGCGTCAACGCAAGCCAAGCCAGCGCAAGCCAAGCCAGCGCAAGCAGAAGCAGTAGAGGAGTCGCAGCGTTCGAGCGTGTTTGATCGACCGGGACGTGCTCAGCCGCAAGAAATTACGCCGAATAACACTCAGGCTCCGCAGTCACCTGTTGAGTCCCAACCTAGGGAGACGATGAACATGGGCCCTACGACTGGTTCACAGAACAATTCTTATGATGACCGAGATTTTGCATCCCGCAACGCCTCCTTCGAAGAAGAACCCACGACGGTAACCCCGGCTGCAGACTACGGCTATGAGCCCACGACCGTACAGCCGGCCGCGTCGCCTGCTGGCGATGCGACGAACTACGGTGCAGCCGGGGCCGGCGCAGCAGGAGCCGGTGCGGCTGGAGCAGGGGCAGCAGGCATGGCTTCGACGCAGCATTTTGATTCCCCGTCGCAGTACTCCGATGAGACTGCCATGTCACTGGACGCAGACTCGGCTGCTGCAGCGCAGTACGAGGAAGAAAAGGCTCTGCGCCGTCAATACGGCAAGCGCGGCACCATTGACTTCGGTTTGCTGTTTATTCGAATCGCCTTAGGTGGATACCTCATTATCGAAGGTGTACGCACCCTCTTTAGCATCGGTGCATCCGCTGGAATTTCCGGTCTGGAAGGCGAGTACGCCAATTACGCGATGTCCAATCTCTTGGCCACCGGCCTGCCAGTCTTGCAGCTGGTAGCAGGTGTCTTCTTGGTCCTGGGACTTCTTACCCCCTTGGCCGCGATGGCCGCGATGGTAGCCACCGGCTTTATGGCTATTCATGAGCTGGCCGCATCCGGTACCGGTTTAGACATCTTCGCATGGCCAGAAGCGCTGTGGCTGGCACTTGTCTTGTTCGTCGTGAACGTGGGCGTGCAATTTACCGGCCCAGGCTTTATCTCCGTGGACTCGGCACTCGGCGTTAAGGCACTGTCGAGCCCTGCACGTCGTCCGCTGGCATCGTCGTGGATCTTCTTTATCCTCGGCGCTGCCGCACTGGTCGCCGTCTGGTGGTTCGGTGCAGGAATTAATCCGCTGAACTAATCTTGACGCACTAGCACAAAGCGCGCCCCGCGAAACCTGAGAAAAGGAATTCGCGGGGCGCGCTTTTATGTATCACATGGCGATCGAAGTTATCGCCGCTAGCTTGTCGATGCCTATCGCTGCGGCTCCATGGGTGCAGCCAAGGCCTCATCGTGCTGTGCTGGCGCCGTCGGAGGCACAAAGCGCAGCATGATAGCGGTGATGACCATCGTGGCAATCGCGAACCAGACAAAGTCGCTCATGACGAATTTAAAGACCAGTTCTTGCTCCCAGACGTTGATGCCATCGCCCCAGTACCACTTCGGTGGGATGGTCAAGACTAGTAGTGCCCACAGGCCCAAAATGGAGAGCATGATGCCAGAGACCCAGGAAAGCTTGCGCCAGGTCAGGGCGCGGTAGAGCAAGACAGGAATTACAATCGCGAGCCAAATCCAGTGGTGCGACCAGCTCACTGGAGAAATCAGCAACATGATCAGAGCGTTGATCATCCACGCTTCGATGTCTAATCCCCGGCGCATGAGCGCCAGCATGAGCCAGCCGCCCAGAACGACGGTGATAATTGCCAGGCACAGCCAGATAATATTGGTAATCGTGCCCGCAGCGTTCATGGCATCTTCGGAGTCGTAGAGACGCTCTAAAAAGCCCTTGATGGAGCTATTGGATTGATACGCGGTCTGTACTCCGAATTCACCGCCGGTGCCCATAGACAGCAGATTAACGGTGAAGTATTCCCAGGCCACATCCCAGCGCACAGCCGCGGCGATACCGGTGGCGACGATAGCGGAGATACCAGCGGTGATAATCGGTTTGATTTCTTTGCGCAGCAGGAAATACAGCAGCATGGCCAGGGGAGTGATCTTGATGGCCGCAGCCACGCCAATCAACCAACCTTGAGGCAGCCACTTCCAGCGTTTGCGCGGGATGAGATCGAGTGCCACCAGCACCATGAGGATGATGTTGATCTGCGCGAAGCCATTATTTAAGCGCACGGGCTCAAAGATTAAAACGATGCCCCAGATCAGTGCCGTTACGGCGATGACATCGCTGCTTGCAAAGCGAGTGGCACGCTGCCGGTTTAGCGCAAAGGCGAGCATGAGAAGGATGAGTCCAATGAGCAGGTTGGACAAGATGATCATGATGTCTCCGGCCATGGCGTCGCTAAACCAATCACCGGCCAGCGGCACCATCACCAGCGCGCCAAAGGGCGGGTAGAGAAAGGGCAGCGCGATATCGCCGGCCATCATGGGCACGGAATAGACTTCATCGCCTGCCATGAAGGCTTTAACGCCTTCGCGGTAGATGATCATGTCGATGGGAAAGTCCGTCAACATCACCTGAATCGCCGTGGTTACCGTGGCGATGATTACGCCCACCACCCCGATGATGCCCGCGATTGCCGGCGAGAAGAAGGGTGTGGCGCTAGCCGCTCGGGGAGTATCACCCGCGGCAGGTGGTGTGGAATCTGTATTCGGCGAAGTAGTCACAGGGCACAATATTAGGCGGTGGGTCAGTACTTCGGTAAATACTGACCCACCGCCTAGAACTAAATGTGGTGAAGTCCTCGCTTAGAGAACTCCTGCAACCCCGTGGGGCTGTTAAGCCAAGTGGCCATCCACGATACGAACCGCGCCCATATCAGCGGAGGTTGCCATGTTGGCGTATGCGCGCAAGGCCTTGGTGACTGGACGGTCACGGTTGACCGGAGTCCATGGCTTTTCGCGACGTTCTTGCTCTGCGCGACGACGCTCTAGTTCATCTTCATCGATATCCAGGCTCAGCTCACGCTTGCGCACGTCGATGGTGATGGGGTCGCCGTTTTCGACCAAGCCGATAACACCGCCGTGTGCAGCCTCCGGCGAGATGTGGCCGATAGACAGCCCAGAAGTACCACCGGAGAAACGGCCATCAGTGATCAAGGCACATGCCTTGCCCAGGCCGGAGCCCTTCAAGAAGGACGTTGGGTGCAGCATCTCTTGCATGCCAGGGCCACCAGCAGGGCCCTCGTAGCGGATGACGATGACATCGCCCGGCTGGACTTCGCGCTTCAAGATGATGGAGACTGCTTCTTCCTGGGACTCGACCACGCGGGCCGGTCCTTGGAAGTGCCACAGTTCTTCTTCCACGCCGGCAGCCTTGATGATGGCGCCATTAGGTGCCAAGTTGCCGCGCAGGACAACCAGACCACCTTGGTCGGAGTAGGAGAACTCCGCGGAGTGGATGCAGCCATTTTCTTGGTCGGTGTCCAAGGACTCCCAGACGTTTTCGGTGGAAAATGGCTCGGTGGTGCGCACGCCACCTGGGGCTGCCAGGTACAAGTTGCGGGCTTCTTCCAGTTCCTTGCCGCCGCGGATATCCCAGTCGTCCAACCAGTCGTTTGCGTCTTTGTACAGCGCGGTGTGGACATTCATCTTCAAATGGCCAGAGCGGCGCAGCTCGCCCAAGATGGCGGGGATACCACCGGCGCGGTGGACATCTTCAATGTGCCAGACACCGTTGGGTGCAACCTTGGACAAGCAAGGAACAGCGTCGGAGACTTCCTCGATATCTTGCAGGGTGAAATCAACAGCGCCTTCTTGTGCTGCCGCCAGGGTGTGCAAGATGGTGTTGGTGGATCCGCCCATGGCCATATCCAGTGCCATGGCGTTGTAGAAAGCATCCTTGTTGGCGATATTGCGAGGCAGAACCGACTCGTCTTCTTCACCGTAGTAGCGGCGGCACAGGTCCACGACGGTGGCACCAGCCTGCTCAAACAAACGACGACGGAAAGCGTGGGTAGCCAAGGTGGTGCCGTTGCCAGGCAGCGCCAGGCCGAGTGCTTCGGTCAAGCAGTTCATGGAGTTTGCGGTAAACATACCCGAGCAGGAACCACAGGTAGGACATGCAGATTCTTCAACTGCGCGCAGGCCTTCATCATCGACTTCATCGCTAGCCGATGCAGTGATGGCCGTGATCAGGTCCGTTGGAGCCTTAGCAACGCCGTCGACAACGACTGCCTTGCCCGCTTCCATCGGGCCGCCAGAGACGAAGATGGTAGGGATGTTCAAGCGCAGAGCTGCGTTGAGCATGCCCGGGGTGATCTTGTCACAGTTGGAGATACACACCAGCGCATCAGCGGTGTGGGCATTGACCATGTACTCCACGGAGTCGGTAATGATCTCACGGGAAGGCAGGGAGTAGAGCATGCCGCTGTGGCCCATGGCGATGCCGTCATCGACGGCAATGGTGTTGAATTCCTTCGGTACGCCGCCAGCTTCGCGAATAGCGTCGGCAACGATGTCACCGACATTTTTCAGGTGGACGTGGCCGGGAACGAACTGGGTATACGAGTTGGCGATCGCGACAATGGGCTTGCCAAAGTCATTTTCCTTGGTGCCGGTGGCGCGCCAGAGCGCGCGAGCACCAGCAGCTTGACGGCCAACGGTGGTTACTTTAGAGCGCAGAGGAAACATGTAAAAAGATCCTAAAAATCAAAGATGGGGATTATAAGGCGGTATAGCGTGATCAACGCTTAGTGAGAGGAAATGATTCCCATCACTGCCTTGGGCCGTTAATGGATGCTGGGTGAAAGGGGGTGTGCTTGCCGCAGCATCGGTAGATTCTTTACTCTACTCCGTCGTTGCGGCGATTTTTAGTCCGCTCCGTGGACGGGGGTGTCTCATGGGGTGGATTGTTGTTTCCATTCTGTGAGACATCTTGTGCTTTTTGGGCAGCTTGGTATTGCGCGAACTCTTCCTTATCCATGAGGATTTGCTGGCCGTCGCGGTGGACAATAACAACCTTTTCATCGGCTGCGGCCTTACCTTCACTCAAGGCGTCGGGGATGCGGCCGCGGGAGGCGTCGAAAAGCTCTGGCAACGAGTTGAAAGTAACCCCGGGCAGTACGTGCTTGGCGCCAGACTTGGTGCTCGCGAATGCTTTGGAGCGCTGGAAGCCAATGCCTTCGAAATCGTCCCAGGAGATGTTTTGCCCGCCGCGAAAGGCGTAGCGAATGGCAATGCCGTTATCGCCCACGGTGGTCTTGGAGCGTAGAACCCAGTAAATCCACAGCAGTGGGATTAATACTGTCCATCCCAAAAGTAGCGGACTCCAGCCGGCCATAATCACGCACACCATGGCCATAATGGCGATGGCAAATACGTGGGTGCGCTCCGGCACGAAGTCTTGGGTCTTGCCGCTGGGTGCCGCAATGGTGGTAGCGGCATCGGTCGCGGCAGGATTGGCGGAAGAGGTGTTCTCAGCGTTGTCGGCAGAATTATCAGCAGGCACGGGATCGGTCATGGGTACCAATGCTAATTAGTTTTATTCCTAGGGGTTAATTATCGACGCGGCCGCAACACGAAAGTGCAGCGTGATTCCGCTTGATGGGATAGATTTCTCACACAGTGGGGGTGTTAACTGGACTGAGAGAAATCAGTGTGTATGATGTAGTTCATGATCATTATTCGACTTCAGGTGGTAGTAGCAGCACGGCACTTGCCGTAGCGGCCGTTGAAGTCGTTGAAAAGCAAGTGCCCTCGCCAACTCCCACCCGAGTTGAGTCGGGGGCATTGTTCATTTAAAGGTCGGCCCACCCTTAGCTGATTGATGATCTGTACTTGCTCGCCTCCCGTTTATCCGCACGGGGCCAGGTGAAGAAAGTGTTTAATTGAATAATCAATTCATGAAGTACATGACCTAAGGAGCATTTCCACCGTGGCAGCTTCCACAACGCCCTCTCCGGCTTCGGTGGCCTCTTCTACTGGCGCAAAGCCAGGACCAAAAGGCCCGGAGCGAATGACAGGTGCTCAAGCTATTGTCCGCACCCTTGAAGATCTAGGCACTGACCTAGTCTTCGGCATCCCTGGCGGCGCCGTGCTGCCTTTGTATGATGCGCTAAACCGTTCCGAAACCCTTCGCCACGTGCTCACCCGGCACGAACAGGGCGCAGGGCATGCGGCTGAAGGCTACGCAGTGGCAACCGGCAAGGTGGGCGTGTGTATTGCCACGTCCGGCCCTGGTGCCACCAACCTGGTGACGCCGATTGCAGATGCCAACTTGGACTCGGTGCCTATCGTGGCCATTACTGGCCAGGTCGGTTCCAGCCTTTTGGGTACTGATGCTTTCCAGGAAGCAGATATCCGCGGTGTGACCATGCCAATTACCAAGCACAACTTCATTGTTACCGATCCTAATAAGATCCCTGAGGCTATTGCTTCGGCATTCCACCTGGCATCAACCGGCCGTCCCGGACCTGTCCTGGTGGATATCCCGAAGGATATTCAAAACGCCACGATGGAGTATTCCTTCCCGGTCAAGTTCTACATGCCGGGTTATAAGCCAACGACCAATCCGCACAACCGCCAAATTTCGGCGGCGGTGAAGATGATTTCTGAGGCCGCGCGTCCAGTTCTTTATGTCGGCGGCGGCGTGGTCAAGGCAGATGCCTCCCGCGAGCTGTTGGAGTTTGCTGAGTTCACCGGCATTCCCGTTGTCACCACATTGATGGCGCTGGGATCCTTCCCGGATTCACACCCGCAGCACATGGGCATGCCGGGTATGCACGGTACGGTTCCGGCCGTAGCGGCAATGCAGCGCGCGGACTTGCTGGTCGCCATCGGTGCGCGTTTCGATGACCGCGTGACCGGTGATGTTGATACCTTCGCGCCACACGCGCAGGTTATCCATGCTGACGTGGACCCAGCCGAAATTGGCAAGATCCGCGAAGTTGCCATTCCGATTGTTGGCGATGCTCGTGAGGTGCTCTTGGCGCTGACCAAGACGTACCAAAACTCCACGAAGTATCCGAAGCCGGAGATTGAAGAGTGGACCGGCTACCTCAACGATCTGCAAGACCGTTTCCCACGTGGCTGGGAGCCAACCGAAGACGGCAAGCTCAACCCGCAGCTGATTTTGGAGCACCTCTCGCGCGAGATTGGCCCAGATGCCATCTACGTTGCTGGTGTGGGCCAGCACCAAATGTGGGCCGCGCAGTTTATTGACTTTGAAAACCCACGCTCCTGGATCAACTCCGGTGGCGCGGGCACCATGGGCTACGCGGTGCCAGCGGCGCTCGGTGCCAAAGCAGGGCTGCCAGATAAGGAAGTCTGGGCAATCGATGGCGATGGCTGTTTCCAGATGACCAACCAGGAGCTGACTACTGCAGCGCTGGAAGGTTTCCCCATCAAGGTGGCTGTTATTAATAACGGCAACTTAGGCATGGTCCGTCAGTGGCAGACGCTGTTTTATGAGCGCAACTACTCTAATACGAAGTTGCGTGAAGAATCCGCGTACGTCCCGGACTTCGTCAAGCTTTCGGAAGCCATGGGCTGTGAATCCATTCGCGTCACCACCGAAGAAGAGATTTTGCCAGCGATTCAGCGCGCACGAGAAATCAACGACCGCCCAGTGGTTATTGATTTCATCGTCGGCGAAGACGCCCAGGTGTGGCCCATGATTTCCGGCGGTGCCTCAAATGAAGAAATTCAGTACGCCGTTGGTCTGCGCCCACTGTTTGATGAAAATGAATCAGCTGCTGAAGAACCGGCGACAATTCACGAAACCGTAGAGGAGACCGAAGACTAATGCCCGCTCCGCACGAAGTCACCCGCCATACTTTGTCCGTCTTGGTCGAAGACGTCGAAGGTATTACCTCCCGCGTCGCCGGCATGTTCACCCGCCGCGGATACAACCTCGTATCCATTGTCTCGGCTCGCACGGAAACCCGCGGCATCAACCGCTTTACCATCGTGGTCGACGCCAGCGAGATCGTTATTGAGCAGGTGACCAAGCAGCTCAACAAGATTGTGCCTGTCATTAAAGTCGTCGAGCTAGATGAAGAATCTTCTGTTGCTCGCGGTCTGATGCTGGTCAAAGTCGCCGCTGATAATACCAACCGTCCGCAGGTTGTGGACGCCGTGAACATCTTCCGTGCCCGCGTTGTGGACGTGGCTCAAGAATCCGTCATTGTGGAAGCTACGGGTTCGCCAGGAAAACTGCGCGCGCTGCTCGATGTTCTCGAACCATTCGGTATTCGCGAATTGATTCAGTCCGGTCACGTGGCGCTGAGCCGCGGACCTAAGGCCATGGCGCCAACCAAGTTCTAAACACTCGGTTCCGAAAAGCTCGGAATCGCCTACCCTCGCCTGAGGTGGCTTCGCCTCAGGCACCTCCGGCGCTGCCCACAAGGCTCGCGCCGGAGAGTGGGGGGGAGTCCCCACAAGGGAAGCCTCCTCAAAAATTCCACATAGACTCTGAAACTATCTCATAATGTGAACACTCTATCCCGCTGTGTGATACAGTGGGGTGAAGTGCACCCACACTGATACTGAACGTCCCAACGAAAGGGTTATCTCTCATGGCAATTGAGACTTTTTACGACGACGATGCTGATCTGTCGATCATCCAAGGCCGCAAGGTCGCTGTTATTGGCTACGGCTCCCAGGGCCACGCGCACTCTCAGAACCTGCGCGACTCCGGCGTTGAGGTAGTCATCGGCCTGCGTGACGGTTCCAAGTCCGCAGCTAAGGCAGAAGAAGCTGGCTTTGAAGTAAAGTCTGTTGCAGAAGCAACCAAGTGGGCAGACGTTGTCACCATCCTGGCACCGGATACCTCCCAGGCAGCCATCTTCACCGAGCACATTGAGCCAAACCTGGAAGACGGCAATGCACTGGTCTTCGGCCACGGTCTCAACATCCACTTTGACCTGATCAAGCCAGAAGACAACATCACCGTTGGCATGGTTGCACCAAAGGGCCCTGGCCACTTGGTTCGCCGTCAGTTTGTTGACGGCAAAGGCGTTCCTTGCTTGATTGCTATTGATCAGGACCCAAAGAACGAAGGCCACGACTTGATGCTGTCCTACGCAGCAGCAATCGGTGGCGCACGCGCAGGCGTTATCCCAACCACCTTCGAGGCAGAGACTGTTACCGACCTCTTCGGCGAGCAGGCAGTTCTGTGTGGCGGAACCGAGGAACTGGTTAAGACTGGTTTCGAGGTTCTGACCGAAGCTGGCTACGAGCCAGAAATGGCCTACTTCGAGGTTCTGCACGAGCTCAAGCTGATTGTTGACCTCATGTTCGAGGGTGGCATTGGCAACATGAACTACTCGGTCTCTGACACCGCTGAGTTCGGTGGCTACATCTCCGGCCCACGCGTTATCGACGCTGGCACCAAGGAGCGCATGAAGGACATCCTGTCGGATATCCAGGACGGCACCTTCACCAAGCGTCTGCTGGCCAACGTTGAAGGCGGCAACAAGGAACTGGAAGACCTGCGAGCTTCCTACAACGATCACCCAATCGAGCAGACCGGTAAGAAGCTGCGCGATATGATGAGCTGGGTCAAGGTTGACGCTCGCGCCGAAACCGCGTAAGCCATCACACTTCAATAGCATTCGGTAGCGCCCTTTTTTGCGGCGCCACTGAAGCGTTGAAGAAGCGGCTATCCTCCACGTAAGAACGTGCGCTGGGGGGATAGCCGCTTTATTTATTTCGCTACCTTAGCTTTGCCCGCGAACGCCCAGCGGGACGTATAGGCTAAAGGTCATGGGTTTTATTACGCCAAGCTATGACCTCGTCGATCTGTTCAAACGCATTGACCGCGGGGACATCCAAGTACCGGACTTCCAGCAAGATTATGCCTGGGACGAAGACCATATTCGTTCCCTTTTAGTGACCGTGCTGCGCGGATATCCACTGGGCGCCTTAACGGTGCTCGATACCCGCGATGAAAAGATGCGCTTTAAACCGCGTCCCTTGGCCGGTGCACCAGTCACCGAAAACGAGCCGGGCATGCTGCTTCTCGATGGCGAGCAGCGCCTTACCACCTTGTATCACTGCCTGCGTGGCTCCGGCAATATCCGCACGACTAACTTCCGTGAGGAAGTAGTCATGCGTCGCTACTTCCTCGATGTTCGCCGCGCAGTCTCCGAAGACCTCTTGCCCGATGAAGCAGTCTTTGCTGTCGACGATGATAACCACGTGTGCTCACACTTTGGTCCAAGCTTGGATTTCGCACTGGATGGGGAAGAGGCTTACCTCGAAAGCGGCTGCGTACCGGTGTCCCTCTTGCTGTCCGAAGAAGGCACCCGCATTATCCTGTCCATGGCCGCACATATCGGTGAAGCAGATGCCGAGGATGGAAAACAGCGCCTGAACTATGAGGAACTGGCGGAATTTCATAACCGCGTGCTCTTTCCATTAGCAGGTTATGACGTTCCCATGATTCGCCTGTCGCGTGAAACCGCCAGCGCCGGCGTGGGCACCATCTTCGCCCACGCTAATAGGTCGGGTAAAGACATGGATGTCTTTGATTTGGTAACCGCGGTGTTTGCCTCGGAAGATGAGAACTTTCGCTTGGCCGATGACTGGGCCAAGCGCGAAAAGGCACTGCGTAAATACCCCGCTTTAGATGGCATTGGCCGCACCCAATTTCTCTCCGCGGTCTCCTTATATTCCACCGCAGATTCCGGCCACGTCGGCGGCCAGCGCGAAGATATCTTGACGCTGACCTTGGACGAATATGTCACTGCCGCAGATAAGCTGCAGATTACTTTCCAAGAAGTCGCGGAGTTTTTGCGCCAGCGCTGCATTTTCAGCCTGGAACAGGTCCCGTATACCGCACAAATTATTCCACTCGCGGTCATTTTGGCGCGCCTAGCGCCCATCCCAGGGTGCCTGTCCAGTGCGCAAGCTTGGGATAAGCTCAACCGCTGGTTCTGGTCGGGTGTCTTTGGCGAACTCTATGGCTCCGAGGCCGTCAAGCTGCGCGCAGCGCGCGATGTCGAAGAGGTCTCGGCGTGGGTGTTGGGCACTCGCGAGGAAGAACCAAAATCCGTACGCGAAGCGCAGTTTGAAGAATCTCGGCTCAATACTGCCGATGAATCAAGCGGCATCTATCACGCGCTCTATGCCTTGCTGATGGCCCGCGGTGCTCGTGATTGGCGCACCGCGCGCACCTTTGACCGCACCTCCTTCTTTGAGATGGGCACGGGCTTCCACCAAATTTTCCCTGACCACTGGTGCCAAAAATTCGGTGTCGATACTGACCTTGCGCAATCTGTGCTCAACCATTCACCCATGGGCAAGCGCACCGAAGTCGTTATGGACGGACAATCACCAGCGCGCTATCTGTCGCGCGTGCAGTCTAAATCGATTATGGAAGACGCCGAATTCGATCAGGTCTTAGCTTCCCACGAGCTGGACCCGGAATTCCTGCATCAGTCAGACTTTGACGCTTTCATCCATGACCGCCGCGAGCGCTTCTGCGAGCTGATTGAACACGCCATGGGCAAAGCCGTTATTCGCAATTCCTCACCCGCCGCATCATAGATACCCCGCATACATAGCCCCTGAGCAGCGCGCTAGGTTGCTGGTTCGTCGCTGTAGTATCTTGAAGCCGAGTTCTTCGTCTCATAGCCCCGCAACAGCATTTCTATGCCGGACATTAGGCGTGAGACGATAAGGCATAACAGGGGTACGGAAGACAAAGGGAAAGGTGCGCATGGCAGCAGTAAAGAAGGTGGGCGCGGTACTACTTGCTGTGAGCATGACGCTCGGCTTAGCTTCTTGTTTCCGCCAGGCTGAACCTGTTGTCACCCCGGGGCTTTTCCAGCTGGAAGAAGCCAATATCAACTTGGACCAAGCGGCGACGGAAAACCGTAACCGCTTGGTGCGGGAGGAATTCCGCGGACAAGTCCACGTGCTCCCGGATCCATGGGGGATGGAGTCCATTGAGCTATTTTTTGAACCCTCGGGTTCTAATTCGCTGATTATCGCGGAAAATACGGACTCCACGCAGCTGCGGGCGGCATCGATAGCTGTGGCGCAACGCGTTCCCATGATTACCTATGATGACTCCATCCGCAGCGAGGTGGTGGCCCAAATAGAAAAGCTGGGTGTCAACCGGATTTTATTGGTGGGAAACCTACCGTTCGCCTCCACGAGCGGGGCCTTGGAGATCCTGTATGACCCAGGGACCACCCAAGCCTTGGGGGAGATGACGGCATTTCAATTCACCAGCCAAGTAGTAGGTACACCGCACGATATACCCCAAGCGATCGCTGATCTTGAATCCAGTGATTTCACGGAGCTCAAGGCATCCTGGGAGCCGCTATACCGCAAAGAAGAGTGGGACGTGGAGCCGATTCCCGCGCAATCTCGCCGGGATTCGGGCATGTCACCGGTCATTATTGGAACGCCAGGCTCCTCGGTGGCATCGATAGCTAATGCCAAGGCATGGGGTGGGGACGTATGGATTATGCCCACCGGGGACCCACGCGATTCCAAAGCCCAGATGGCTTTGGTCTCAGGGCTTGACGATGGACCTTTGGTGGCACTCGGCCCCCAGTTTGGGGATACCAACCTGTTAACCGATAGGATTAGACACGGTTGGAATTCTCCGACGTCAGCTGAGTCATAGAGAAAGCCTGGGATAGTTGTCTTAGACTGCTCTAGGGTCATCGGCGCGCCGCCCAATTCCCGCTGGACGGTCACTTCGGTGACTTGAATTGATGAACCGCCACTGATCACGAGCCACTGATCACTCCAATTTCCATAAGGATCGAAGAACATGTCGAAGCCGGTCGTTTTAATTGCCGACAAACTTGCCCCATCCACCGTCGAAGCGTTGGGAGACGGCGTTGAGGTCCGCTGGGTTGATGGACCAAACCGCGATGAACTGCTGGGTGTAGTCGGAGAGGCAGACGCCCTTCTCGTGCGATCTGCTACCACCGTGGACGAAGAGGTCCTAGAAGCAGCGAGCAACCTCAAGATTGTCGGCCGCGCAGGCGTAGGCCTGGACAACGTTGATGTTCCTGCCGCCACCACCCGTGGTGTCATGGTTGTTAACGCGCCGACCTCGAATATTCACTCCGCGTGTGAGCACGCTATTTCCTTGCTGCTGTCGACGGCACGTCAGATCCCACAGGCAGATGCCACCTTGCGCGAGGGCGAGTGGAAGCGCTCTTCATTCAAGGGCGTAGAAATCTACGGCAAGACCGTCGGTATCGTCGGCTTCGGCCACATCGGCCAGCTCTTTGCACAGCGCCTAGCAGCGTTTGAAACCAACATCGTCGCCTATGACCCTTACGCCAACCCAGCGCGCGCAGCCTCGCTGGGCGTAGAGCTGGTGGAGCTCGAAGAGCTAATGAGCCGCTCCGACTTTGTCACCATTCACCTGCCGAAGACCCCAGAGACCGCCGGCATGTTCTCCTCTGAGCTTCTGGCTAAGGCCAAGAAGGGCCAGATCATCATCAACGCCGCGCGCGGCGGGCTTGTCGATGAACAGGCGTTGGCCGACTCCATCAAGGCCGGACACCACCGCGGCGCAGGTTTCGACGTCTACGCGACCGAACCATGCACCGATTCTCCGCTCTTTGAACTGCCCGAGGTTGTTGTCACCCCACACTTGGGTGCTTCTACCGTCGAAGCTCAAGACCGCGCTGGCACCGATGTTGCCGAATCCGTCCTCAAGGCACTTGCTGGCGAGTTCGTCCCAGATGCCGTCAACGTCTCCGGTGGCCGCGTGGGCGAAGAAGTTGCCGGCTGGTTGGACCTGGCGCGCAAGCTGGGCCTGGCTTCCGGCAAGCTGCTCGGTGCTGCACCAGTAGCCATCGAGGTCACCGCGTGTGGCCAGCTATCCACCGAAGACGTTGAAGTTCTCGGCCTATCCGCAGTTCGTGGTCTCTTCTCTGGTGTCACCAGCGAAGCTGTCACCTTCGTCAACGCCATGTCGATTGCTGAATCCCGCGGCGTGACCGTCAAGGTCTCCACCAAGGATGAGGCCAAGGGTCACAATTCCACGGTGCGCGTCAAGACCATTTCCGCCGAAGGCGAGACCTCGGTTCTTGAAGGCGCGTTGACCGGTATCGATGGCGTAGAAAAGATTGTGCGCATCGATGGCCGCGGCGTGGACATGCGCGCTACTGGCCGCAACCTGTTCTTCTCCTACAGCGACCGCCCTGGCGCTTTGGGTATCGTCGGCTCCGTCTTGGGCAATGCTGGCATCAATATCAAGGCCGCAGCATTGACCCAGGGCAAGCAGGACGATGCCGCAGTCCTTATCCTCCGCGTCGAGCGCGAGGTCAACGATGAGCTCATCGCTGACATTCAAGACAAGCTGGGAGCATCTTCCCTGCAGGTGAACTTCGACGCCTAATTAGCCGCGTAGAAGTCCCTGTAAAAGGTACTGCCAAAAAACGCCAGCATCGCTTAACGATGTCTGGCGTTTCTTTCGTTCTATGGCGTTGGCCTGTGCCTGGCTAAGGCTAGTATTCCCAGGCATGCGCCGTTAGTTAATAAAACCAACAGCAAGATGCCGATATACGAGAGCGCGACTCCCACGGCTTGCTGGGTAAGCACGCCAAAAGACGCGGCGTGTGCGAAAGCGACCGTAAAACCTGCGGCAGTAAATACTGAAGTAACCGTCAGTGCATTTCGGCGCCGGACGTATCGAATAAATATCAGCGCGCTGAGTATGACCACCGATATCCCGCAGCCGTAGACCTGCCACTTTGGAAATTGCGTTGGTGCGCCCTGGTGGAAGTAGTGGGTAATGCTGGTGGTGCTATTCCACGTCAACCACAAAGCTGCGGGGAGAAAACCCGCGAGAAGCGCAAGTAGGGCACCAGTGACAGGGAAGGGCTGTTTGCTGCGAATCTTGTGCGAAAACAAACTCAGCACCATGACCAGCCCCAGGATGATCAGGCTCGGCACGAGAGCCAAGCTAAAGAGCATCGAGAAGAAGGTGTCGGTGTGGAAAGGTACCTCGTGCATCGGGTCCTGCTTTCTGCCGCGGAAAAGTTTCCCCAATTTTAGACCGCTTTACCCGGTGGCGCGCACGGAAGTGCGGGTGGTGCTAGCAACCTGAGGCCCAGTGAACTAAGCTAAATTTATCCACCCTATGAGAAAGGCGTATCACACAATGAAACTCGCGGTTATTGGCGGAGATGGCATCGGCCCAGAGGTCACAGCGGAAGCAGTCAAGGTCTTGCGCGCTGTGCGCGATGATATTGAAACCACCGATTTCGATCTCGGCGCAACGCGTTATCTCAACAACGGTGAACTGCTCACCGATGAAGACCTAGCTTCGCTACGCGAGCACGACGCCATCTTGCTCGGTGCCGTGGGTGCGCCAGGCAAGGTTCCTCCAGGAATCTTGGAGCGCGGTTTGCTGCTCAAGCTGCGCTTTGCACTGGACCACCACGTGAACCTGCGCCCGTCCAAGCTGTACCCAACCGCGGTTTCTCCTTTGGCTAATCCCGGCGAGATTGACTTCGTCGTGGTTCGCGAAGGTACCGAAGGCCTGTATGCGGGCAATGGCGGTACTTTGCGTCAAGGTACTGAGCACGAGGTGGCCTCTGAGGTCTCTCAAAACACCCGCTACGGCGTCGAGCGCGTGGTACGCGATGCTTTCAACCGTGCCCAGGGCCGTCGCAAAAAGCTGACCTTGGTGCACAAGACCAACGTGCTGGTCAACGCTGGTGACTTGTGGCAGCGCACCGTAGAAGATGTCGCCAAGGAATTCCCTGAGGTCGAGGTCGACTACAACCACATCGACGCCGCCACTATTTACATGGTCACCGATCCGGAGCGCTACGACGTTATTGTCACCGATAACCTCTTCGGCGATATCCTGACCGACCTTGCAGGTGCTGTTGCTGGCGGTATTGGCCTGGCAGCGTCGGGCAATATCGACTCCACCAAGACCAACCCTTCGATGTTTGAACCAGTTCACGGTTCCGCACCAGATATCGCAGGCCAAGGCATTGCTGATCCGACCGCAGCCATCTTGTCCACCGCGTTGCTTTTGCGCCACCTCGGCGATGAGGACAACGCGCAGCGCATCGAAAAGGCTGTGGCCGAGGACGTCAGCGCCCGCGGTGATGAGCAAGTCAAGACCGTCGAAGTCGGCGACCGCATCGCCGCCGCACTGGCTTAATCGCTGACGAGCTCTACTTACTCGCAGCTTATTTAGCTCCTCCTCGGGCGTATTTCTTCTAAATATCCCGAAGGGGGAGTTTTGTTATGCGAAATTTAACCCCGTACCCATCGCCGTTACCGTCAAATACGCGCAACGGCACTACTATTGGCCACTGATGAATAAACAATACGATTCCCAATCGCACCTTATCCACCGCCCGAAGCCTCCCGCTGGACATCGACAGTTACGTCGTCGTGGCCGCGCGGTGGTGGCCACCGTGGCCGCTGCCTTGATGGTTGCTTCTTGCAGCGTCTTTAGCTCCGAAGAGAACTCAGGCGATTCGCAAAATTCGGCATCGCAGAATAGCTCGAATGCACCGAGCTTTGCCGTTGATTCGCCTAAGTTGCTTTCCGATGCTGACGCCTCAGGCAACAACGCCGCGCAGTACTTCTTCCCAGCAGATGCCGGGAAGAATGACCCCAGCAGCACGCAGCTGATTGTGGCTGGTCCTGCCGAAGCTGACCAATACGCGGCAGCAGAAGCCGCCATTGAAGACGGCGCACCGATGCTCATCGTGGGCAAGGGCGCAGCAGGTGACGAAGCCAAGGCGCAGATTGCTGAATTAGCACCGGAAGAAATCATTCAGTTTGGTGTGGATCTCAACGAGGATCCAGCGCTAGCAGAAACCGATGCAAAAATTAGCCAACCGGACAAGCCAGCAGAAGGGGAGCAGGCTGCGCCAGCGCCAAGCTCCTTAGAAGAGTTGGTGGGGCTTGAAAGCCCGAATGACGGCAATGACGCCGCACCGCAGGTGCTGGTTTCAGCGCAGACGAATGTGGCGCAGGTGGCATCGGCGCGCGCGGCCGGTGCACCAGTGCAGGTTCTCGCCGCTGCTGACCCACGTGCTACGTCCGAATCGATGGCAGCCATTGCCGATGGCAACGCGGTTGCGCTGGGCGAAGGCTTCGGCAACCAAGAAGAATTTGATGCCCAGGTGAAACTCGCGGCCAACGGCGAACTGCCCGGCGGTGGCGGACTAGTCTTCCCGGGCCGACGCATGGTGGCACTCTACGGTCATCCGTCCGGCCCAGCCTTGGGGGTTATGGGTGAGCAATCACCGGAAGAAGCAGCCGTCCTGGCACAGAACTATGCCGATCAGTACAAAGACTTAACTGATTGGCCAGTGATGCCAGCCTTTGAAATCATCGCGACGGTGGCCTCCGATGCCCCTGGCGATGATGGCGATTACAGCAACGAATCCCAGCCAGAGGAATTGGTTCCTTATGTTGATGCAATCACCGAAGCCGGCGGCTATGCCTTCTTGGACCTGCAGCCCGGCCGTGCGCGTTTGATTGACCAGGCCAAGATGTATGAAGACCTGCTCAAACAACCCAACGTAGGCCTAGCGCTGGACCCAGAGTGGAAGATTGGCCCGGATGAGGTACCGATGACCAATGTCGGTCACGTGGAAGCAGAAGAGGTCAATGAGGTATCTGAGTGGCTGGCGCAGTTGGTTCAAGATAATGACCTGCCACAAAAGGGTCTGATTCTGCACCAGTTCCAGCAGCAGATGCTGCGCGATCGCGACCAAATCCGCACCGATTACCCCGAGCTCTCCTTCATCCTGCACGCGGATGGACACGGTGATGCCGGTCAGAAGTTCGATACCTGGAATGCCATGCGTCAGGGTCTAAGCCCAGATTACTTCATGGCGTGGAAGAACTTCATCGATGAAGACACCCCTATGTTCGACCCCACCCAAACTTATGAGGTCGATCCGCGCCCATGGTTCGTGTCTTACCAGTAACCTAAGGCGCATGAGCGTCGAATTAGAAGAGGTTCACAGTTTCCTCGCGTCCATCGAGCCCTTCCGGCATTTGCCGGAAGAAGAGCTTGTGGAATTAGCGCCGACATTGACCGTGCGCTATATCCGGCGCGGGGAAATTATTTTAGACTACGAAGAGTCCAATGACTTTTTAAGAATCATTCGCTCCGGCGCCATCGATATTCTAGGCCCAGACAATGTGCTGCTCGACCGCCGCGATCCGGGGCTGACGTTTGGCTATTCCACCTTGCTGGGTACAAATTCTTCGCGGTATCGCATGGAGGCTGTCGAAGATAGCTTGGTCTATGAAATGCCGCGCGCGGCCTTTACTAAGCTGTCCAAGCGCAACCCAGATATCGCGCGCTTTTACTCCTCGCAATCTCGCCGCATTCGTGCGGCCGCAGAGGAGATCACCAATGCTGGCGCGAATACCAATGTATTAAGCACGCACATCCACGACGTGAAAATTGCTAAGCCGCGCTCGTGCCCGCCAGACTTAAGCATCCGCGAGGCCGCACAGCGCATGGAAGAATACAATGTTTCCTCGCTGCTGGTGCTTGATCGTGACACCCTGCTAGGCATTATCACCGACCGCGATTTGCGCGGGCGTGTGGTGGCCGAAGGCATTGAAACCACCTGCCCGGTCTCTGATGTCATGACCACGAAGCTATTGACGCTGAGCTCTGAGTCTTTGGCCATGGAAGCCCTCATGCTCATGTCAGAGCGCAAAATCCACCACCTGCCAGTCGTCGACGAAGGCACAGTGACCGGCATTGTCACGCAAAATGACATCGCCCGGCTGCTGCACAATGACCCGGTCTTTCTCACTGCTGATTTGTCGCGGAAAAACTCCGTGGATGAGCTCGCCGATGCCTTCACCCGCACCACCAAGGTGGTCGCCCAGTTGATTGAAAGTGGGGCAGCGCCGGAAGAAACTGCAGGCATGATCACCATTGCCGCCGATGCCGTGGCCCGGAGGCTTTTTACCCTCGGCATTGAAAAATACGGCAAGCCCCCGGTGGATTTCGCCTTCGTCGCCGTCGGTTCTCAAGGTCGCCGCGAGATGGTCTTAGCCTCGGACCAAGATAATGCGCTGGTGCTTTCCGATGACTTTATCCACGACCAACACAACGACTACTTCCAAAAACTTACCGAATTTGTGTGCTTGGGCCTAGATAGAGCAGGACAAGTGTTGTGTCCGGGTGAGATGATGGCCATGAATCCGCAATGGCGCATGACGGTATCGGAATGGGAGCATACCTTTGCCAATTGGATTGGCGCTCCGGAGCCAGATGCCTTGCTCAATGCCCAAATCTTCTTCGACTTCCGCGTTATCGCCGGCAGCCAAGAACTTGGCCAGGCAGTGCATCAATCCGCTGTCAGCCAGGGCACGAATGCGCGGCGCATGCATGCGCACCTAGCATCGTTAGCCGCGCGGCGCGAGCCACCCTTGACCTTCTTCAAAGGCTTAGTCGTGGAACGCTCCGGGGAATACGCCAACACCTTGGATGTGAAAAAGGGCGGCACGGCAGCGATCGTGCAAATGGCACGGCTCTATGCGCTCTCTGCCGGGCACAGTATCGTCGAAACGCGTGAGCGCCTGCGCCAATCTGCTGGCAAGACAGTCAGTCGCGCAGGCAGTGAAGACTTACTCGATGCCTTTGACTATCTGCGCTCTATCACCCTGAAATACCAGGCATCCCAAATCCGCTCCGGTCAACAACCGAATTATCACATCGACCCAAAGCAACTGTCCGGCATGGAACGCGAAAACCTTCGGGATGCCTTTTCCATTATTAAAAATATGCAAAATGCGTTGGCGACTAAGTACCCAGTCCGCAATATCTAGGAAAGGGACTGTGTAGTCATGGCACTTTTTGATTTCTTCTCCTCCCGCCGCACCCTGGAATTGGACTCCCCGGATCCCAATACGCCCATCGAGGACGTGGAATTTCTTGCCGTAGATATGGAAACCACGGGGTTAAAACCCAAACAACACCAGATTGTCTCCATTGGCTGGGTGCCGATTAAAAACAACCGCGTGCAACTAAGTGGCGCGCAGTACGTACTGATTAAAGGCGTGGATGTGGGGGAGTCAGCGACCATTCATCACCTGCGCGATAGCGATTTGGAAAAGGGGATGGAACTGGAAGAGGGCATCGATAAGCTCACTGCGGACTTGCGCGGCAAGGCGATGCTCGCGCACTTCGCCCCCATTGAAACCTCTTTTTATTCGCATGCCTGCAAAAAGCTCTGGGGCAAAGAGCCACACCTGGAGGTAGTCGATACCTTCGCGCTCGAACGCCGCCACATGGAACGCATGAGCACCTATCCGCGCGGGGAAGACCTGCGGCTAAGCCGTGTGCGTGCGCGATATGGATTGCCCAATTATCCCAGCCACAATGCGCTGACCGATGCCATTGCATGTGCGGAGTTATATCTGGCGATGGCCGCGCACCGCCCGCCGACCAAGCTGAAGGATATGCAGAAAAACCTGCAAATCTAATTGTCCTCTAACTTAACAAGCTTATGGATTTAGCACGATTAACCGGGCTGTAAACTTGTTAGCCTTATCCTTTGCAAGTATGCAAAGAAGTGATTTAGTAGCATTGATAATATGCGTTTAGGACGAATTGCACACCCCGACGGAATCTGCTTTGCCATCATTGAAGGCGACAGCGACGACCCACGAAGCGATAAGCTCGTAGCCAAAGAAATCGCTGGCACTCCATACACCACCCCGGAACCCACCGGGCGTGAGTGGAAGCTCAACGAGGTACGCCTTCTGGCGCCCTCATTGCCGACCAAGGTTGTGGCACTGGGCCGCAACTACGCCGACCACGTCGCGGAAGTCTTCAAAGAATCAGCAGAGCACCTGCCACCCACCATCTTTATCAAGCCCTCGACCGCAGTGATCGGTCCCGAGGCACCCATTAAGATTCCTGAGTTTGCCACCCGCGTGGAATTCGAAGGTGAGCTGGCCGTTGTCATTTCCAAGGTGTCTAAAAACATTGACCCGAACAACTGGAAAGACCACGTCTTAGGCTTTACCATCTGCAATGACGTCTCTTCCCGTGACCTGCAATTCCAGGACGGCCAGTGGGCACGTGCCAAGGGCATTGACTCTTTCTGCCCACTCGGCCCGTGGATTCAGACCGACCTGGACGCTTTGGATCTTGATGATCACCCGATCAACGCTTACCTGACCCACGAGGGCCAGCGCGAGCAGAAGCAAGATTCCAACACCAATCAGATGATCGTCAAAATGGGTGGCATCCTCGCCGAAATCTCCCAGTCCATGACGCTTTTGCCTGGCGATGTCATCACCACCGGCTCCCCAGCAGGCACCGCGCCGATGTACAACGGCGACCGCATTGAGATTGAAATCCCCAAGGTCGGCATCCTGGCCAACCCAATTGAGAATGCTTAGTCTCTAACCTGCATTTCGCACCCCTGGCTAGCACCCCACATCGTAGTGGCGGTCATGGCCAGGGGCTTTTCTTGGTTGGGGGAGCCTGACCGCTAGAAGATAAAGGATAGCCCTAGGACAATAATGGACAATGCGAGCATGCCCAGGCAGTTGAGCCAAAATTCCTGGCCAGTAAAACGTTCACGAATGTGAGCATAGGACGCACATGTAAAGTAGACGATGACACCAATCGTCGCAGCCAGTGCGATTCCGGGAATCCAGATGCCGGCAACTAAGCCAACAACAGTCAAGGACTTGATAACGAGCAATGTCCACCACCACTCGCGTGGGAAATTGACTCCTTCAAGACAATCTCGGATGAACTTCATGGGAAGGATGGACATTGCGATATCGCCGGTAAGAACAATAGCTAACAGTGCTACCGGCCACCATGGTTCTGGAATAAGAGACATTATTTTACTCCCTGCAAGTGCAGATGGCTGTGAAAACGTTGTGGACGGAAGTGCGCAGCTGATTCTCATCAGTAAAGCCGGACGCAGACCAGGTAAATAAGGCGCCGACGTATGCTGAATATAGGGCTCGTGATTGAGCTTCGGCATTTTTGCGGTCTGTGCAGTTGCCGGCGGTAATTGCTGTACTAAATTCACCTATTAGTTGGCCTGCTAGTTCTGTAAACAGGGCTGAGGGATGCGTTCCCATAACCAAAATTGCGGCATAGGATCGTGACAGTGAGAGATTAGTGGTGAAGATACTGATAAACGGCTCCACTAGTCGCTCGAGTCGCGAGACACACGAGTCCGCGGTGTTGTCACTGGCAACGGAGATTTGCTCGCGCTCAGTGTGTACCTGGGCGATGAGATCATCAAAGACTTTGACCAGTAACGCATTCTTATCGCCGACTCCGATGACGGTTCCTGCGCTCACACCGGCCTTCTCTGCGATATCGCGGATAGTGGTGGACGCAAACCCGAGCTCGTGAAAAAGAGTTGTTGCTGCGTCGATAACGCGTGTTTGCGTCTGCTGTTTGAGTTTGGCGCGATTGGTGATCATTAGCCACATCCTTGTGGAAGTATTAATTAAACGCGTTCAGTGAACATGTTTAATGTAACACGCGCAGATGAGTGGGACAATAGGAGTGATTATTGGTTCCAACGAATATTGCCCAATGAGACCGAATCATCATTCGGTATTGAAGGCGCGGACATTGCTCGTTGGGGAACGAGCGAACTTGAGAACCTGGGCTCGGACTTGGCCTGGTTCGCGGGAGAACCTAAGGCAACTTTGGGCTTCTCAATTTTATTGGATTACTGGCTTAAAGATTCTGAATGCCCATGGCGCGCACAATTGTCTGCAGCTTCGCCGTGGTCTCTGCCAGTTCTTCTTCGGGGTCGGAGTCCTCGACGATGCCGCCGCCGGCCCAGGCGCGGGCAGTCAGGCCGTCTCCGGCGACTTCTGCGCAGCGGATGGCAACCATGTACTCACCATCGCCAGAGGCGTCGCACCAGCCGACGGCACCGGAGTAGAAACCGCGGTCGGTTTCAGCGGTGCAAATCAGAGACTTTGCGGCAGCAGTTGGGGTGCCGCAGATGGCAGGTGTGGGGTGGCAGCGAACAGCAAGCTCTAGGGCAGTGGTGGGCTTTTTTAAGGTGCCGGAAATAGGTGTGCCTAAGTGCCACATCTCATTGGTTTTCACCAATTGCGGAGTATTAGGCGCGTAGAAGGTATCGCACATCGGCGCGAGGATTTCGGCCAGGTGGTCGACGACAAAGGCGTGCTCGCGCAAGTCTTTATCTGATGCCAGCAAACGCTCGCCAGCGAGACGGTCTTCTTCCGGATCCGCACTGCGCGCGGCGGAGCCGGCTAGGGGATAAGCGCTGACGACATTGCCCTTCTTTTTCACCAGGACTTCTGGGGATGCGCCAACGAGCATCGCACCGTCATAGCCCGCGGGGGTGAGATCGGCAGCAAAGCCATCGCGGTGATTCGACAGATCGATCAGGCGCGCTGCGACCAGCAACGGGTCGACTGGGCCATTGAATTCGATATCCACGGCGCGGGCCAGGACAACCTTTTCCAAACGCGAAGCGTTAATGGTGCCTACGGCAGCTTCCACCCGACGCAGGTGCTCATGTGGATCGGGATCTACACCAGAGACCTCGGAGCTGAGGTTCTGCATGCGGAAATATGCAGGTGGTTCCAATGCAGCAGGCTCGCGCACAATTGTTTTGGGCACGGTTAGTGCGGCTGGTTTATCCAGGTCAAAAGGGAGTGCGCCGACCACCATTTCTACGCGCTGTGCCTCAATATCATCGATGGCTTTATCGACATCGGTGTAGGTGTTGACCGAACCCTGGGTACGCACAGAACCTGTTGCACGGGACAACAGGAAATCAGGCGCGGTTATAGGGCGTTGGGCACACATATCCAACCACAATACTTCGTGGGTTATTAACTAATAAAATTACGTCCATTAAATAGCGGGCCATCGGGGCAATCACATCGCAACCGGGAAAGGAAAGCTGGGTTTAAAAGCTATTCCCCATTGTGGAGGCAGGCAGTCCAGGTGGTCTAACATTGTCGGTATGACTCAAGAAGTACGCGTACGCTTTTGCCCGTCGCCCACTGGTACTCCGCACGTTGGTATGGTGCGAACTGCTCTTTTCAATTGGGCTTATGCACGACACACTGGCGGAAAGCTGATTTTCCGTATTGAAGATACTGATGCCGCTCGTGACTCGGAAGAGTCTTATCAGGCCATCCTGGATTCCTTGACCTGGTTGGGTCTGGGCTGGGATGAAGGTGTAGACGCCGGCGGCCCACACGAGCCGTACCGTCAATCGCAGCGCATGGACATCTACGCGGACGTCTTGGCCAAGCTTAAAGAAGCTGGGTTGGTCTACCCGGCGTATTCCACCGCAGAAGAAGTAGAAGAACGACATAAGGCAGCAGGACGCGATCCGAAGCTGGGCTATGACAACTACGACCGCGAGCTCACCGATGAGCAGGTTGCCGCATTCGAGGCAGAAGGCCGCAAGCCAGTCTGGCGCTTGCGCATGCCACAGCAGGATTGGTCCTGGAATGACTTGGTCCGCGGTGAGATGACCTTCAAAGCAGAAACGCAGCCAGACTACGTCGTGGCACGCTCCAACGGCGCACCGCTGTACACCTTGGTCAACCCCGTCGATGACGCGCTGATGCAAATCACCCACGTCCTGCGCGGTGAAGACTTGCTGTCGTCCACCCCACGTCAGCTAGCGATGTACGAAGCGCTCAAGCAGATTGGCATTACCGACTTCACCCCAGAATTTGCGCACCTGCCATTTGTTATGGGGGAGGGCAATAAGAAGCTGTCCAAGCGCGACCCACAGTCCAACCTGTTCAACCACCGCGATAACGGCATCATCCCGGAGGGCATGCTCAACTACCTCTCACTGTTGGGCTGGTCGCTGTCTGCTGATGAAGATATCTTCTCCATCGATGACCTGGTCGCCAACTTCGACATCAAGGACGTGCTGGGTAACCCTGCACGCTTTGACCAGAAGAAGCTGGAAGCTATCAACGCCGACCACATCCGTTTGCTCGACCCAGAAGAGTTCGCCTTCCGCCTGCGCAACTACCTGACCGAGTACACAGATTTCCCAGTCGATTACGACGGTGAGAAGTTCGCTATCGCAGCAGACTTGGTACAAACACGCATCAAGGTGCTTTCCGATGCCTACGATCTCCTCAAGTTCCTCGTCACCCCCGACGAAGAGCTGACCCAGGATGAAAAGTCCGCGAAGAAGAACCTCAAAGAAGACGCGGTTGAGCCACTAGAGGCCGGTATTACCGCCCTAGAAGCTATTAAGGAGTGGAATACCCCGAATATCGAAGCTGCCCTGACTAAGGCACTCATCGAGGACCTAGAGCTCAAACCACGCAAGGCCTACGGCGCACTACGTGTTGCCGTATCCGGCGCTGCTATCTCCCCACCTTTGTTTGAGTCCATGGACCTACTTGGCAAGGAATCCACCTTGGCACGTCTGAATGCCGCGCGTGCTGTGACGCCTTTCCAGGTTGCTGAGCAGCCCGCCGAGTAACTTTCGCCCGCACTAACCAATAGGGCTTGATGAAATCCTCAGTACGCTGCGAATTACAACAATGAAAACCGCGTTGTGCTGGGGATTTGGCTAAGTCTGGCGAAGTGGATATAGTAATAAACCGTTGCACAGAGCGGTGAACGCCGAGTCTGTACGCAATGATGGCCTATGGTGTAATTGGCAACACAGCGGTTTCTGGTACCGTCGTTCTAGGTTCGAGTCCTGGTAGGCCAGCAGTGATTACTGCTAAGAAATTAGCGCAGTCACGTCCTAATGCCCCGTTCGTCTAGCGGCCTAGGACGCCGCCCTCTCACGGCGGTAACACGGGTTCAAATCCCGTACGGGGTACAAATAAGATTCCCTCCAACCGAAGTCTGGTTGGAGGGAATCTTGCACTCACGGCCTCCGGATTGACATCGGTGAAGGCGACGATATGGCTCAGCCCAGCTCTTTTAGCCATGCGGCGTAGTCGAGGTTGACTCGTCTGCTTCTGCATAATCAAAGGCCCGTTGCTTAGAGATTCTTTGGATCCTAATGGATGATTCTTCCGTTTGGCATAGTGCAATCCGGTGAAAAGTGATGTGGTTGTCACGATGCCCCTCGATTAGTAGTGAGGGCAGGGGAGCGTCTGCAGGTAGCGCGGGAGCTCGCCCCATTCACGCCAATATGCTTCACTGCTCAAATCCAGAGCCAGGAACTGTCGTCGATACACAAAGCTTCTTGCGTCGTTTTAGGAAGAGCCCGGTATCTGCAGGCAGGCACGAATAGTCTTTGTCTCTGGTGCGCTACGCTACGCTCCGCTACGTCCCGAGAAGCCATTTTCATAAGGAATTCCGGACGCATTGACCTCGGCTACGCGGTCAGGATCGCCCAAGCTTGGTCCTAAGATAACCAAGACAATAAATACCACCGTGAGCACCGCAGTCAGCGTTACCCAGACCCATTGCGCCCGTGAGCCAAATAGCGACGCAATGAAAGCACCAGCAGCGGTGCCTAGCGTGTTAAAAAGCAGATCATCAATATCGCTGAAGCCCAGCTGGAAAATGTACTGGGAAACCTCGATGAGTAAAGAAAACCCTGCACCTATCAGTGTGGTTGCGCCGATGCGACCGACCAGGAGGTATGCCAGCACCCCGAAGGGGACAAAGAACGCGAAATTGCCACCGTAGCCGAAGATCTGGGTAAATAGGCTTGCAGATTCCCACAAGTCATTGAGCGGAACAAACGACAGTCCTCGAACTCGTTGGTTTTCTGGCTGCCATAAAAGCCCGATCATGAAGAAAGCCTTGAGCATCGTCAACGAGATAATTATGCCGCAGTAGGCCACGAGTGCAATGAAGACTGGGATACGGGCTACCGGTTTTCGGGCACGGGAATTCATGGAAATATCTTAAGCTAGTTATGGGTGCCGTGAGCACTAACAAGACTGCCTTATTTACCGGAAACAACCTAAATAGGAATCACGAATGGAAATAAGTGAAGCTTGTCGCAGGATACCTCTATTTCAATAGCGCCTCTGAGCGCAAAAGAGGGATTAAAGCGGTGATTAGGAAGCCCGCTTTAATCCCTCTCTGAGGTTTTCAAATCGGTTTCGATAGACCGACGGAGTTACAAGTATTATTCCGTAACAATTCCTTTGCGTAAAATGATGTTGCCGTACTGCGCAGTTTCACCGGTAATCACAGTTGCGCACGACTTTCTAGCATATTCATAAAATTCGAATCGCTCGAAAGTATGTGGAACATGGTTCCCGTGGTTGTCGAGTATCTCCCGGTATGTTTCCCAAATTACGGGGTCTTCGTCGTCACCAACAGTCTGCATTAGTGCGTATTGCCAGTCGTGATAATCGTCAAGCGGGAGAAGCTGCAAAATTCCATCCAAGAGCTTCGGAATCTTAACGCCGTCCAATCGGATTACCGTTTCTGCAGAGCCTTGCACAGGGTAGTGAGCATCCGCGATCGTAATTTCGTCCCCATGCCCCATATCTGCAAGGACTTTGAGGAGATTAGGTGAAATCAGTGGAGAGATGTTGTTAAGCATTGGCGTCCTCATGTGTATGGATACCGTTTTTGATGGAATAGATACCAAATGCACCGATTACTAGGAAGCAAATGACAACGAAGGAGAAACCAATCTGAGGATTAGTTGCGTCCGTCAGTGCACCTTGAAGCATCGGAGCGATAGCGCCGCCGACAATTGCCATGACCAGGCCAGATGACGCAAATTTGGTGTCAGCACCAACTCCGCTGAGCGCTACGCCGTAGATAGTGGGGAACAAGAGCGAAATGCAACCGGAAAGAGCAGCAATGGCAACAGCGCCAATGACATTTCCAGACACAATACCGATAATCGTGAAAACTGTTCCCAGTACGCACATAACGACGAGCAGCTTCTTGCTGTCGAACTTTCCCATTAGCCAGACCATGACAAAGCGCATGACAAGGAAGAAGATAAGGGAGAGCTGCAGCCACCAGTCCGCAGCTTCATGGGAAGCTCCGAGAGTGTGTTGGACGTAGAATGGAATGAATGTCCAAATACAGGTTTGTGCAGCGATGTTAAAGAATTGAGCAATAACACCAAAGCGGTAGTTGCCATTGTTCCACAGGCGACGGAACACGCCTTTAGTGACAGTATTTGAATCTGTTTGTTCCATCCGCTTATTCTTAGGGATTTTCACGAAGAAGATGGAGATGGCTAGGACTGCATAGAGAACACCCAAAATAATATAGGGCACCATCACCCGTTCCAGTTCGGACGACGTTTGTGCGAGAGCTTCCGCCTCAGGCAGTGATGCACGTTCTGCCGCATTACCGATATGAGGTGCGACAAGCAGGGTTGCCATTAAGACACCCAAGTTTGAACCGATGGGATTAAACGCCTGGGCGAAATTCAAACGGCGAGTCGCGTTTTTCTCTGGCCCCAACGACATAACGAATGGGTTAGCGGAGGTTTCAACAATTGACAAACCACCTGCGAGTACGAAAAGTGCAAGTAAGAAGGTTCCATATGTCATGATTTCAGCGGCCGGGAAGAAGAGGAACGCACCAATGGCTGCCAAGGACATGCCGATGACTACGCCACCTTTGAAACCAAAGCGGGTATTGAGCATTGCCGCAGGAATCGCCAGTAGGAAGTATGCGCCATAATAGGCAAACTGAACCAGAGCAGATTGGAACGCACTCATGTCGAAAACAGAACTGAACACGTTAACCATTGGAGCGGTTAGGTCTGTCGAAATACCCCACGCCGCAAAACAGGCTACGATTAGCCCGAAAGGTAGTAGAAGACCCGGGTAGACGAAACTACCCTTTGACTTTTTGTCTTCCTCAGCCGCTTCATTTGGGCTGGGTTTGCTGATTGAAGTCATTATTTTCCTTAGATTTCATCTGAAGAATCTTGAGAGCTCGGGCAGGGACTATGGGGCGTAAAGGTACTTTTCTGCGGTTTCGAGAGTCATCTCGCAGCTATTGCCAGGCGCGAGAGGTGGCATATAGTTGCCATTTTTGATTTCGACGGGTGTGACGAAATGTTCGTGCTGATTATCGACATATTCGATATAGCGACCTTCGGTCCTACCCGAAATTGCTATGTAGTCGAACATTGCGAAATGCTGCACAGCCTCGCACAGTCCAACACCACCGGCATGCGGGCAAACTCTCTTCCCGAATTTGTGAGCTAGGAGGTACTCGATTATTAGCTCTTGAGGTCCCGCAACTCGTGTCGCATCCACTTGCATGACTTCAAATGCATTTGCTTGAAGATATTGCTTATACAGGATACGGCTCTGCATTTGCTCGCCGGTTGCGATCGGGATCGGGTGTACAGCCTGTGCAATACGCGCATGACCTAGAACGTCGTCTGGGCTCGTAGGTTCTTCCACCCATTCAAGTTCAAAGTCCTTGAACTGTTGTATCCAGTCGATAGCGACATCCACATCCCATACCTGGTTGGCATCAACTGCCAACCGGACGTTGCTGCCGATTGCTTCGCGAGCCAGCCTCAAGCGGCGAAGATCATCCTCCAGATTTTGCCCGACCTTCAACTTAATCAGGTCGAACCCTTTTTCAGTTGATTCCGACGCAGCGAGTGAAACCATCTTTTCATCGCTATAACCGAGCCATCCTGCAGCCGTGGAATATCCTGGATATCCATTATCCAAGAGGTGCTGCATACGTTCGGCTTTGCCTTCCTGTCCGCGACGCAGAATCTCAACAGCTTCTTCAGGGGTGAGAACATCAGTGAGATAGCGGAAGTCCAGAGTCGCAACTAATTCTTCAGGTTCCATTTCGGCAAGCAACTGCCACAAAGGAACTCCAGCGCGCTTTGCCTTGATATCCCAGAGTGCGGAGAGCATGGCTCCGATTGCCATATGTTCCACTCCTTTTTCAGGTCCGAGCCAACGCAGCTGCGAATCGTGTACCAACATGTCCCACGCGGTTTTCATGTCATCCAAAAGAGGCTCAATGGACATACCGATGAATCGTTCTGATAAAGACTCGATTGCCTTAATCACTACGTCGTTACCGCGTCCGATCGTGAATACGAAACCAACTCCTTTGATTCCGTCATCTGCGTCCGTTTCCACCTCGAGATAGGCAGAAGAATAGTCAGGATCTGGATTCATAGCATCAGAACCAGAAAGTGTGGATGAAGTGGGGAAGCGTAGATCGAACGTTGAGATCTTCGAAATCTTGCTCATTTAATTCCTTTCGTTTGATTTTGAACGGCGAATCTTCAAGCAAAGCCTGCATGTGTTCCGCCACTCGGAACTGAGTTTCTTTTGCTCTCGATAGAGAATGTATCGTGAATCACGTTCGGCCGCAAGGAGTTTTTCGGATTACATTTGCATTAATGGTCTCTGTAATGGATATGGCAATATGTCAGTGAAATCGAGCGAATGGAGATGTTATGAGTGAGAGACGTCAGTATGCGGCATCAGATAAGACGCTTATCGTGTTGCAGGCAGCGATTAAATATGAGCGGTTTACCGAAATTGTTAGTGCGACTGGCTTTGCGAAAGCCACGGTGCATCGAATTTTGAAGTCGCTGCTCGAATTTGGATTCGTCGCTGTTTCTGAATCTGGTGAATACTTTGCGGGCCCGGCTTCGCTGCAATTGGCGGGTGAAGCATTTAGGAATATCGATATTTCTAAGATTGCAGCTCCGCACTTGAAGGTCTTGTCGGCAAAGATGGGGTACACCGCTCATGTCGGCGCTTTGAACCAGTTTGAAGCCATTTATATTACGAAGCAAAGCGGTAGTACCCCGTATAGCATTCCCTCGGGAGTTGGTCAGCGTATGTTTTTGCATTCCACTGCGATAGGTAAATGTTTGCTTTCCGGATTTGATTCGGAAGCGCTGGCGGACTATTTCTCCATTGCAGAGTTGGCCCCGAAGACTCCCAACACGATCATTGATTCAACAAAGTTGCGAGAAACCTTAGCGCAGGTGCGGCTCGATGGGTATAGCGTCGACGATGAAGAGAATGTTCCGGGCATTCGTTGTATTGGGGCGCCCATATTTGACCATTCCGGAAACATTTCCCATGCAATCTCAATGACTTCTTTGGCTCTGGAGAATTCAATCGAAGAGGTGCGTGAGTTTGCTCCCGTGATTACTGACATCGCATCTGCGATCTCGGAGGATTTAGGCTCGCCGAAGATGGCTCGTGCGGAGTGGTCGCGCCGAAAGCTGACGTGAGTTATCTAACAAACTTCTTGAAATGAGTTGCATGTGTTGTGGTCTGCGTTACTATCAAAGATATGGAACAGAGTTTCATTCAGTAGAACAGGAGGCTGCTTATGGATTTACGGTTAAAGGACCAGGTATTTCTCGTTACCGGCGGAATTAAAGGGATTGGCAAGGGAATTGTTCTTTCACTAGCAGGTGAGGGTGCTATTCCGGTAATTCTGGATCGAAATGATCTGCCAGACGATTACCGCACTGAGCTCGATAATTTGGGCGCGACATATGAAGTGATCAGCATTGATCTCAATGACACGGACAAAATCGCCCCCATTGTTAATAACGTGCACCAGAAATATGGACGAATCAACGGAATCGTTAATAATGCGGGCACAAACGATAACCGAGATCTGGAAACTACGACTTGGCAAGAGTTCGAACAGTCAATTCACGGAAATTTGACTCACTACTACGAGCTGGTTCATGCTTCCGTTGGATTCCTTAAGGAATCGCAGGGCGCAGTACTCAACATTGGCTCAAAAACTGCATTGACTGGTCAGGGTAAGACTTCTGCATATGCTGCTGCCAAGGGTGCTGTTTTGGGTCTTACGCGCGAATGGGCTGCCGCACTAGCTGCTGATGAAGTTCGTGTAAATGCAATCGTTGTTGCAGAGGCCTGGACGCCGCTCTACCAAAAGTGGATTCAATCCTTTGGTGATGAGAATGAACAAGAGGCGCGTTTGCAGTCAATCACGCAGAATATTCCCCTTGGTCAGAGGATGACGACTGTCGAGGAAATCGGAGACACGGCTGCCTTCCTACTCTCGAGCAGGTCCTCCCATACGACCGGTCAATTCGTGTTCGTCGACGGCGGATATGTTCACTTAGATAGGGCTCTGACCATAGAGTGAGGTGCAACTAGTGTCTCCATTGAAGATAATCGACTCCCATTTCCATGTTTGGGACCTGCAGGAACAAACATTGGATTGGCTTAATGCTTCTGACGATGTAGCCCTGCTAAGGCGAAGCTTCAGCATCGAAGAGCTGATTGACGAGTACCGAAAAGTACCAGACGTAGCTCTGGAAGGGCTCATCCACATTGAAGCCGATACAACTGATTCGTCAGTTGAGGACCATAAGATCCTCACGTTAATGGAGCAGGTACCGGCATTAATCGGCTCCGTAACCCATAAACGACTAACCGAAACGATTTCGGTCGCTAGCGATTTCGTTGGGGTGCGTGAGGTCTTGCACAACTCGGACATTCCGCGTGGACGATGCCTTCAAGACAGCTTTTTGCAGGGCCTTGAAGCCCTGGCTGACCAAAACACTGTGTTCGAAGCGGTCATTCGTGAGGAAGAACTGTCAGATCTCTTCCAAGCTTGCGCGACGGTCCCCAAAACAGTCGTCGTTTTGAATCACTGTGGCAATGTATCTCGACTTGATGACCAATACATCCAAGCGATTGAAAGCTTGGCGGCGTTGCCGAATGTGTATTGCAAAATATCAGGCCTCCCCGCTGATCAACCTCAATTCAGCCAAAAGGTTCTTGGTTTGCTGGAAAGCACGTTCTCACGTGAGAAGTTGTTATACGCATCTAATTGGCCTGTGGTGAAACTCAACTCCAGCGTCCAAGAAAACTTAGAGCTACTCAGAAGCTTCTTCGGTGACGATGCCGACGTTTTCTCTCACAACGCACAGCGCGTATATAAATTGAAAGGATAAAAGTGTTTAAAGGAATTTATTGCCCTTCAATCACCCCGATTACAAATGAGGGCAAAGTAGACTTTGAAGTCTGGTCTCAGCATCTTAATTTTTTAATCGAAAATGGTATAGACGGCATCCTGATACTAGGAAGTATTGGTGAGTTCTATGCTTTCGACGAGCAAGAAAAACGAGACATAATTGACTTTGCTGTCAAAGAGATCGCTGGTCGAGCCAAAGTTCTCGTTGGAACTGGCAACACAAGACTCAACGACACAATCAACTTAACAAAGCATACTCAAGACTCAGGTGCAGATGGTGCAGTTGTAGTCAGCCCTTACTATTTCGGTCCTAGTGAAGCGGCGGCGGAACAATATTTCGGCAAGCTAGCAGAAGCTGTAGATCTTCCATTGATCTTGTACAACTTTCCGGACCGCACTGGAAGTGACCTGTCTCCGGAATTAGTCGGAAAACTTTCCAAGGCTCATTCCAATATTGTGGGAATCAAAGACACCGTTGACAACATCTCTCACACCCGAGGTGTGATTGCAGCTACTGATGACTCATTCGCAGTATTCTCCGGCTTTGATGAGTACTATTTTCCCAACCGAATCGCGGGTGGAGTTGGAATTATTTCCGGCTTAACGAATGTTTTCCCTGATCTTTTCGCAGAGATGCACAGAACCATTGAGTCCGGCGAAATCAACACGGCGAAACGATTGGCAAGCGATGTCTCGGAGCTGATGCAAATTTACGCCATAGGGGATCAGTTCATTCACACCATTAAGACTGCCGTTAAGAGTCGCTATTTATCAGATTTGAACACTGCCACCCGAGAGCCGTTTATAGAACTGACGGACGAGGAGCAAGAGTCGGTCGAGAAAATCGTCGAAAAGTTCGGACGCAAGTAAAAACTATCGTTTATGGAAAGTAAGGAAACCATGTCTCAAAAAGAATATTCAAACTATATTAACGGGCAATTTGTGCCTGCAGGTAACTTCATTGAAGTACTGAATCCATCTACCGGTGAGGTATTAGGACAGACTCCTGACTCAGACGAAAATACGGTTGAATCAGCGGTTCAGGCGGCGCGTACTGCACAGCCTGCTTGGGCTAAATTGCCAGCTATTGAGCGTGCAGGCTATCTCACGGATTTGGCGACGCTGCTGCGGGAGAATGTTGAAAAATTTCGCGACATTTTGATCACTGAGCAGGGAAAGACCAAGGCGCTCGCTACTACCGAGGTGAATTTTACCGCTGACTATATTGATTTCATGGCAGGGTTTGCGCGACGTGTTGAAGGCGAAGTCATCCCTTCAGATCGTCCCGGTGAACAAATCTTTCTTACCTATCAACCGATGGGTGTCGTAGCAGGAATTTTGCCATGGAATTTCCCACTCTTCCTTGTTGCACGAAAGTTTGCCCCTGCCGCCGTTACAGGAAATACGATCGTGATCAAGCCCAGCGAAGAGACTCCAATTATTGCCTTTGAGTTTGCTGAACTTGTTGATCGCATTGGATTGCCCAATGGCGTGTTCAATATGATCGGCGGTCGAGGTGCGACAGCGGGCCAGAAGCTGACCTCAAACCCAGAGGTCAATATGGTCACAATGACGGGTTCGGTTAAAGCCGGCAAGCAAATCATGGCCGACGCAGCAGCCAATTTGACGCGAGTAAATCTTGAACTCGGCGGTAAAGCACCAGCTATTGTGTTAGATGATGCTGATTTGGATCTAGCTGTCGATGCAACTTGGAACTCACGGGTCATCAATACCGGCCAGGTGTGCAACTGCGCCGAAGTCGTCTTGGTCCAAGAATCAGTCCACGATGAGTTCGTAGAGAAACTGAAAACCAAATTTGAAACCACGCGATTCGGTGACCCACTCAAAGATGAAGATATCGATATGGGACCACTGATTAATAGGGCGGCTGTCGAGAAGGTCTCGGGTATGGTGCAGAAGGCAGTAGACGAAGGAGCTACGTTGGTCACTGAGATCGAAGTCCCGGCTGAGCTCGAGTCAGGAAACTTCTATGCACCCGCAATCCTGACGGGGGTAGATCCGGAGTCCGATATCGCGCGGAATGAAATCTTCGGTCCAGTCATACCTGTGGTCAAAGTTAAAGATCTTGATGAAGCTATCGACATTGCGAATAGCTCGAAATATGGTTTAACTTCATCCGTCTACACTGAAAACCTGAACAAGGCGATGAAGGCTTCCCGTGAACTGCTGTACGGCGAAACCTATATCAACCGTGAGAATTTCGAAGCAATGCAGGGGTTCCATGCTGGGCGTCGGCAATCAGGAATTGGTGGTGCCGATGGCAAGCACGGTTTGATGGAGTTTGTAGAAACACACACTGTCTATATTCAGTCGCAGCTGTAATCGTGTAAGAGCTGATGTGGACAATGGGCTTGGTTTGAGTACTTTACTTGAGCCAGGCCCATTTCTTATGTTCGTGAATTTTTACAGTCTAAGGGCTTCTCAATTGCGCAGCGGAGTGCGGATAAGCGCCCTCGGATCTTTGAATATCTATGCGCAGGTTAGCTACTCGAGCTTGTGAGCCAAATACTTTCCAGTCAGCGAGTTGGCATTGTTGGCGATGTCGGCAGGGGAGCCCGTGGCGATAATCTCGCTGCCGGTGTTGTCCTCGCGCAGGCCAAGGTCGATGACGTGGTCGGCGTTGACGATAAGGTCCAGGTCGTGTTCGATCACGATGACGGTGGCGCCTTTGGCCGTGAGCTTGTCGAGTACGCCGAGAAGTGTTTGAACATCGAGAGGGTGCAGACCCACGCTGGGTTCGTCGAGGACGAAGACGGTGCCTGTTTGATCGCGGTTCATTTGGCTGACCAGTTTGAGGCGTTGTGCTTCACCGCCGGAAAGGGCAGGGGTGGCCTCACCGAGGGTGAGATAGCCCAGGCCCAGTTCTTCTAGTTTGGTCAGCTTGCGGTGAACGCTGGGTAGGTCGTCGGTGTGCTCCATGGCCTCGCGCACCGTGCATTGCAACAGCGCGGGTAAGGAGATATCCCCGCGCAGATACTTTGCGGCCTCAGGTGCGTAGCGGCTGCCGTCGCAATCGGGGCAGACGATGTCGAGATCGGGGAGAAATTGCACATCGAGGGTGATTTCACCAGTCCCTTCACAGCGCGGGCAGGCCAAGGAGCCGGTGTTATAGGAGAAATCAGAGGCGCTGAGACCATCGGCACGCGCGGTATCGGTCGCCGCGTAGTTCTTGCGCAGCTGATCCATTACTCCCGAATAGGTGGCCACGGTGGAGCGGACGTTGTGGCCAATGGGGGTGGCATCGACAACTTGGACTTTGACGTCATCAGGCGCGTGGAGCTCGCGCACATGCGAAGGCATCGCCGCATCGGCAGTACTTTGCGCATGTAGCGCTGGTACCAGGGTTTCCATCAACAAGGTGCTTTTGCCTGAACCAGATACACCAGTAATAGCGGTCAGACGCCCAAGGGGGATATCAACGCTCAGCGCAGCCACGGTATGGATAGTGTCGGTGCGCAGAGAGATCGCGCCCAAGGCAAAGACGTCATCAGGCTTGACGATGTCCCTCACGATCGCTTCCTTCTCACCCGTGAGAAAGCCCGCCAACAGGGACTTTTTCGAATCGGCGAGTTTCTCAGGAATATTTTCCGCAATGACCGTGCCGCCTTCTTTGCCAGAACCGGGGCCGATTTCAATGAGCCAATCAGCCGCGCGTAGTACTTGGACGTCGTGGTCGACGAAGATGACGGAGTTGCCATCGTCAAGCAAATCGCGCATGACACCCAACAAGCCTTCAACGTTGACTGGGTGCAAGCCAATGGAAGGCTCATCCAGGACATATAACACGCCGGTGGTGCGGTTGCGCACGGCGCGGGCAAGCTGAACGCGCTGGCGCTCACCGGTGGACAAGGTGGAACCGGCCCTATCGAGCGAGAGATAACCCAGACCCAGTTCAATAAGACGCCGAGCCATCTCCGCAAAAGTAGTGGCTAACCCTGTTGCCATGCGCTGCATGTCCGCCGGCAGGTGCTCCGGTACCGACTGCGACCATGCGAGGGCATCATCCAAGGTCATCGCGGTGATATCCGCCAGGTTATGCTCGCCAATGACCGGGGTGCGCGCCCTCGGGCTTAACCGCGTGCCGTGGCACTCAGAGCAGGTACCTTCGTGGAGAAAGCGGCTGACTTTGGCCAAACGCTTCTCCGTATCGGCGCGCTTGAGCTCTTCTGTCACCGTTAAACGCGCATTGCGAAAGGTGAAATCCAGCTCATGCACGCCCTTTTTGGTAGAGACCGTAATGTGCTTTTTCTCCTCCGGCCCATCGAGCACAATCTGCTTTTCGTCCTCGCGCAGCTTGTTCCACGGCACATCCGTGCGCACGCCAAATTCGCGAACAATATCGGGCTGGACATTAAAACCAAACATTTGCCAGGGCACAATCGCCCCCTCATCAATGGTCTTCGACGGATCCGGGATAAGCGCTGCGTCATCAACACTGCGCACCGTGCCCGTGCCCTCACACGTTGGACACGCACCTGAGGAGTTAAACGACAGCTCTTCTGCTCCCGGCGGGTGGACCTGCTCACCGCAGGTCGGACAATAAAAAGGCGTTTCCGCCGCGACGCTAATAGTCGGTTCCACGCGGTGGCCATTGGGGCAGGTATGCGACGATAGACGCGAAAACATCAGCCGCAACACGTTGAGCAACTCTGTCGAGGTACCAAACGTCGAGCGAATCCCCGGTACCGCAGGCCGTTGCCGCAGCGCGAGCGCCGCCGGGACATGTTCTACCGAATCCACCTGCGCACGCGGGGATTGCGACATCCGCCGGCGGGTATAGGTCGACAGCGCCTCAATATAGCGCCGGGAGCCTTCGGCATACAGCACACCGAGGGCCAACGAGGACTTTCCCGAGCCCGACACCCCTGCGATACCCACCAAAGAGTTCAGCGGAATATCCACGTCCACTTCGCGCAGGTTGTGTACTTTCGCACCACGAACGCGAATGTGATCCGGTGCCTGGTTGCTCATGTCGCATCAACTTTCTAGTCAGCGGTCAATAAAAGGAAAGGACTCTTTTACCACTGTAGGCCTGAAGTAAGAGTGTTCGCTGAGCACTATGCATTCGCTTGTCGGTGCACCCTGCACCCCATATCCGCGCCCCGCACTAAGTCTCTAGCCATTACTACACTGGGCGGCATCGCACCCGACGATGAGGAGAAACTGTCATGTCACGTCCCAAAATTATTTGCCACATGCACACCTTGCTCAATGGCAAGATTGACGGCATTGCCAACCCCACTGATATCGGCATGCGCTCGCAGAAGCTGTATTTTGATCTGATGTTGGGTAAAGACCGCTACTATTCCCAACACCGCAGCTGGATTAGTGGCACCGGTACCAGTCGGGCATTCCTCGGCGACGTATCCGATGTCGTACTTCCTGAGCCCACCGAACCCGTGCCAGCGGGAGATTTCATCGCGGATCCCGATGCCACCATGCACTATTTCGCCGTCGACCGGAAAGGCTCCTTGAAATGGGACCGCAGTAGCTTTAACTACTTCGATGTCGAGGCACACATCGTAGAACTCATCCCCAATTACGTCAGCGATGCTTTCAAAGCCCACCTGCGCTCCGTGGGCGTTTCTTACATCATCGCTGGGGATAGCGAGCTCGATATGGCCGAAGCCGTACGCAAGATTGGCGAAGTCTTTCACACCGAAGAAATCATCCTCGGTGGCGGCGGAACGTTGAACTGGTCGATGCTACGCCAAGGCCTCTGCGATGAACTAAGCCTAGTTCTTATGCCCACCGCCGACGGCGAGCGTCACACCCACTCATTATTTGAAGCCAACGACGACTTCACAACACCCGCACCCTACGAGTTCGCGCTGAAAAACGTCGAAGCCCTCGAAGACGGCAGCGTGTGGTTGCGCTATGACGTGGTCGGGGAGATTACCGAATAGCGTCATACTTTTCCTCGTGTCAGCTCCGCACCTTGTAGAGCTGCCTTGATTGGTGCTCTTCTATCGGAACGGGCTGGTCTTGGGATCGAATGCGAGAATTCTTCCGTCTGGTTGCTCCGGGGTCGGCCAATGTTTTTCAAAAGCGTCCAAGACAATTTGAGCTGCCGGTGAAGGATTCGGCCAATTCACCAATGTTGCTACCAAGTACCGTGGTTCACCGGAAAGCTCAATGAACTTAACTCCTGATACTTGAATATGAGCCACTGAACTTAGAGTAATGGTGACACCGAGGCCAGCAGCGACCATGCTCAAGATGGCGTAGGAATCGGGACCCTCCTGAGCAATGCGAGGAGTAAAACCATAGCTTTGCGCGAGCCGGATGCCGGTATCCCGTAAAGCAGATCCTCGTTGGGCAGGAAATAGGATCCAGGGTTCATCCTTTAAATCTGAGATGTCTACTTCGTCGTGTGCGGCCAGCGGATGTGATTCTGGGACCGCAACGATTACGCGTTCGTACTCTACGATTCTTTCCGTAAGCTCGGGGTGAGTCAGCGGCAGGCGAGAAAATGCAAGGTCAAACTCACCGTTGAGGACCAGTCCTTGAGTCCTGCCGGCGTAGACCATTGGGTGAAGCTTTAAGTCGATCCCTGGGGCGATCCGCCTGGTCGCGCCAACCATTTTCGGCAAAAGATGATTAACGGATGCGCCTGCGTATCCGATTCGCACTGTGCCAATGGGAGAGTCAGGATCAAACTTTGACACGCGTTTTGAGTGATACTGCGCCTCTAACAATTGCTTGGCAAATGGCAGTACGGATTCTCCACCACGTGTGAGAGCCACTGGCCGCGCGGTGCGAATAATGAGCGAAATTCCCAGCTCAGCTTCGAGCTTCTTAATCCGTTGACTAACTATGGGTTGAGACACGCCCAGTATGTCAGCTGCATGGGAAAAATGACGTTCCTCAGAAAGAACCACAAAAGCTTCGTACAGTCTCGTATCCATCTCCACCACTCGTTATAAAGAAAGTTAATGCTACATGTGATTAGTATATTGGATCATTCTAATTAGTGTGCGTAGCGTCTCTTTTTATTGGCCAAGGTGAATGAGTTCATGTTCTGCAAATTGGTCAACTCACAATTGCTCGCAGTGAAAGGCAGTTGTGTGATTGCTTCCGAAGAAGGGAAAGAGATTGTCGGTAACAAACGAGACGTCGCCAAAAGAACGCGTGCTAATCACCGGTGGAACGCATGGAATTGGAGCAGCTATTGCGCAGCGCTGCCACGAAGACGGCTACGACGTAATCATTTTGGATCGTGAGGGTGATGGAGCAATCCATTGCGATCTTTCAGACTCCGCCGCGACCGCTGATACGCTGAATACGGTTCTCGCTGATGGGCCAATAACGCGACTCGTCAACAACGTGGGTGCGGTGTTCCCAGATTCGCTCGAGCACCAAACCTTGGAGTCTTTTGAGTCAGCCGTGTCCCTAAATCTGCGGTCCGCATTCCAATGCGCGCAAGCTTTGACACCTGGGATGATTGACCAGAACTTTGGACGCATTGTATCTATTAGTTCGAGGGCTGCGCTGGGCAAGTTGAAGCGGACTGCCTATTCCGCAACAAAAGCAGGCATGCTTGGAATGACGCGCACCTGGGCTTTGGAATTAGGTGCCCACGGTATTACCTCAAATGCCGTTGCCCCTGGGCCGATCGCAACGGATCTATTCCTGAATGCGAACCCTTCCGATTCACCGGAGACACAAAGGATCATTGAATCGGTGCCGCTGAAGAAGATGGGCAAGCCAGAGGACGTCGCTCATGCTGTGTCCTACTTCTTAGACGAGCGAACGGGATTTGTAACTGGGCAGACTGCATACGTCTGCGGTGGAATCACAGTGGGGCTTTCCGATGTCTAAGATAAACGAAGTTGCCATCATCGGAGGAGGCTCAATTGGAGTCTCATTCGCCATCATCTTTGCGGGTGGTGCACAAGCCGTACGCATCTTTGAACCGGATACAGAACGCAGAGCTGCAATTGAGACTGAGCTCCTAGCTAAAGCAACTGCAATGGAACCTGTCAGTGGGGTTGATGCACAGGATGTTTTAGAGAAGATTTCTCTAAGTCAGTCACTGGAAGAAGCTGTTTCAGGTGCAGGGCTTGTTCAAGAATGCGTGCCGGAGAAAGTAGAACTGAAGCGCGCAATTTTCCAACAGCTGTCAGACTTGGTGTCCTCCGACACCGTAATCGCAAGTTCGTCTTCTGCGATTCCTGCCTCAGAAAGTGCGAACGGATTAAAAGTTGAGCAGCAGACCATCGTTGCTCATCCAGGAAACCCACCTCATCTACTGCCTGTCATCGAAATTGTCCCATCACCAAGTACTGACGCTGAGATTGTGCGTGCTGCGTCCAACTTTTATCGTTCCGTGGGAATGAAGCCGGTCCAGTTGAAGAAGGAAATCGAGGGATTCTTATTCAATCGGCTTCAAGGCGCCATGCTCCGCGAAGCATATGCGTTAGTCCGCGATGGCATTGCCGACGTAGATGACATCGACATGGTCGTACGAGAAGGCCTTGGAAAGCGATGGTTTTTCATGGGCCCCTTTGAAGTAGCGGACTTGAATACTCGTGGAGGCATCCGGTCCCATGCCGAAAAACTTGGCCCAACCTATGAACGTCAGGGTGCAGAACGTGGACAGCACGACCCCTGGACTCCTGACCTCGTACAAAAAGTTGAACAACAACGGAGAGAAATTCTCCCAATTGACCAGTGGGAGCAACGTGTTCAGTGGCGCGATGAACAGCTACTGAAGAACCTGGCAGTAAAAAATCACAATGGAGGTGAACAAGCATGACAGATTTACTAAGCGGGATCGGCATTGAGCACGTAACCCTGCTAATCATTATTGCAACGCTGGTCATTTTTCTTCTGGATAGAATCCCAATCGCTTTGACAGCGCTGATCTCATCGATTGTTCTGGCACTCGTCGGTGCAATGGACTTCAAGCAGGTCTACTCAGGGTTTGCAACGCCAGTAACCTTGCTGGTCTTCGGCATGCTGATTGTAGGCTATGCGCTGTTTGAGACCGGTGCTATTACCATCCTCGGCAAAAAGATATTGAAGTCTCGCGTTGCCAGGAACGAGCGGGCATTACTTGGCGTCTTGATGCTGGTTGCAGGTATTGCTTCAGCATTTCTTTCTAATACCGCCTTAATGGCAACTTTTATCCCCTTGGTAGGCGGTATGGTCGCCACTGCTTCCGGTCATCTGACGAACAAAAATCTCTTGATGCCACTTGGAATGGCGGCGTCGGTCGGCGGAACGATTACGCTCGTCGGCTCGACCTCTCAACCAGTTGCTAGTGGCATCATGTCTGAGTCAGGCTACGGCGAGCTGGGGATGTTTGACTTTGCCCCAATCGCAATCCCGATGTTGCTCGTGCTGATTCTTTACATGATGACTATCGGCTACAACATGGAACGGAAATTCTTCAAGTTTGAGGACCATTCCACAGTCGGAGCAGACGACGCAGAAGGCTCTTTAGACGTCAAAGTAACGTGGAAAACTTGGGTTGCAACATTGACGCTTGTATTTTGTGTCATTAGCTTCATGTTTGGCCTGCTTCCCATTGAAATTACTGCACTGATTGGCGCGGCGATTGTTCTCGCGACTGGGTGTATCGACTTCAAAACGGCTATGGCCCAGCTTGACTGGAACACGGTGCTATTGATTGCGTTCGCTCAGGGCATTGCTGCCGGCATGAACGACAGTGGTGCAGGCAAACTCGTAGGCGAATGGTCTGTAGCCATCGTCGGCGAGAGCCCCGCGGTCCTGTTAGCAATTGCAGTGGTCGTCACGGTGGTATTGACAAACATTATGTCTAATACGGCAGTCGCCGCGATGATGGTGCCAATCTTCGTCAGCATTGCAGTAGGCGTTGGCTACCACCCATTCGTCTTTGTACTAGCCATCGCAATTGCTTCTAATGCCTCAATTGCCACTCCGATCGGCGGTACTGCGATGTCTCAAACCCTGGTAGCAGGATACGGGTTCCGTGACTATTTGAAGCTTGGTGCTCCGATCACAATAGTGCTGACTATCATGATCGCAGTGATAACTCCTTTGGTCTTTGGATTCCCACAACTATAGGTACTGCTAGTCGCATAACTGGCTCACTTCTGTCTCACTCCACTATGGCGAAATTATGGAACAGCCGTAGTGGAGTGAATTTTGGTTCAGTGGCAGTTTGTAAAGAAGATGAGGAATTATCCGGCTACCCAGGAACAGCGGAATCGCCTGCGAGCGGAGGCTGATAGCCTTTTCGTCCACAGGCGATTCACTTAATCGCGACCCACATACGGTCGCGGACCGTATGTCCTACGACAACGCAGGAGTCTCCCACAAATTCAGCGGGGTACCAATATTCTTTTCCACTGCGGTGCGGTAGATATCGGTTGCCCACGCAACATCTTCGACGGGCATGCCGCCGGCCGAGTACAAGATGATCTCGTCGTCATTCTGGCGGGCAGGAATGGTACCGGTGGCGATATCGGCTATTTCTTCGATCTGGTCGGCTTGGAGCTTGCCGTCTGTTAGAAGGTCATGCCAGTGTGTGCCAACAATGCCGAGGTTCTCATAGGCCTGATTGGCGTATTCATCAGCCCATGCGTCATAAAGGCGCCAGGAATCGACGACCATGCGGGCATCGCCGGAGGTAAAGAACTCATCGTTGTAGCGCACTGCAGCCGGATGGAGCAGGAGCGCGCCGGGCTTGAGCCAGTCGTGGTTGATATAAGGAAAAGCTTCTGAGCCGGAGGCATCCGTAGTGACTGTTACGGTCATGATGTCCGATTCCCGGGCTACTTCCTCGATGGAGTCAGCTGCCTCAATGGTTTTAATCTGCGGAAAACGTGGCTGGATGTAGTCCGCGTAGCGTTGAACGTCGGCCTCGTCGACGCCTTTGACCACGATGCGGTTGATTCCCGGGCGCAGAACTAAGGTGGCTTCGGTAACCGCGCGTCCGATGACACCTGGTCCGACGATTCCTAATACCCGGGAGTCTTCCCGTGCCAGGTGCTTGACGGCAACACCGGGGATTGCGCCCGTGCGATAGGCCGACAGCAGGTTACCTGACATAACTGCGAGGGGAGCGCCCGTGTCGGTGTCGTTGAGATTGAACAGGTGAATCGAGCGAGGCAAGTCTTTCTCGCGGTTGGTGAGGTTGGAGCCGTACCATTTCACGCCGGTAGTGCCGAAGCGACCGCCGAGGTAGGCGGGCATGGCCATGAATCGGCGATCAGGGCCGTCAGCGGGCATGTTTTCAAATTGTGGTTCTTTGGGGAAGTCGATCATCGCGCCATGAGACATGGCGGTTGGTCCTGCCATGCGGAAGTCTCCCTGGCGAAGGAGCACGAGGGTTTCTTCCATAACGTCGACGCAGCGTTTCATGTCGGTGACACCAGCGTCAATCATGTCGGGTTCGCTGAGGTAGCGGAAGTTGATTGTTTGATCGGACAAGGGTTGTACCTTTCTCATGAGGGTTGTTAAGTGAACGTGTAGGCAATCATGTGTGCCTTAGTGCGGGCTTCCATAGCCTCCACCTCCTGCGGTTTGGATGGATACGCCGTGGCCGGCCTCCACATCGAATTTGCTCATGGCTGGCAATGCGGTTGTCTCCTCGTCGGTGTGCTTTTGAATCTGCGCGTTACTTCCCGGTTCACCGCCCTGCAAGCCCCACGGTTTGGTGGTCACGCGGGAGGTTCCGGCAACAACGGTTGCACTGCCGTGGGTCAGCGTGAGGTGACGCAAAATTCCGTCGCCACCGGAGGTCTTTCCTTTGCCGCCGGTACCCCGAGAGATTTCATAGGCTTCGACGCGCAGTGGGTATTCGCGTTCGATGACCTCACACGGTGTGTTGCGTGTATTAGTCATGTGGGTATGGGTGGCTGAAGCGCCATTCATATCGAACGCTGCGCCTTGGCCACCGCCGTAGGTTTCTACATACGAGTAGTAGTCGCCGGTTCGCGTGTCGACGCCACCGATGGTCACGATGCTCATGCTGCCGCTCGATGCCGCTGGCACGAGGTGTTCGGTAAATTCCTCAAATGCACCGAGGATCGTATCGACGATGCGCTGTGAGGTTTGAGTATTGCCGTGCGCTACCGGCGCAGGGAACTCCGCGTGGACCAGGCTGCCCGGGCGAGTACGCACGTCGATGGGGGCGGTGAGTCCAGCGTTGGACGGCAGTGTGGGATCTGCCAACATCTTAACGACGTAGGCTGCGCACGCTTGTGCCACCGCATAGGAGCAGTTCACAGCACCTTTAACCTGATCGGCGGCTTCTGTCAGGTCGATGGTGATTTCCTCACCGCTTACCGTCACAGTGGCGGTAATAGGGATATCTACTTGTTCGACACCGTTGTGCTCGAGGTAGTCCGTGAATGTGCCCGTTCCATTGGGAAGACTGCTTATCGCTGCGCGCGTGCGACGCTCACCGTATGCAACGAGCGCGTCACAGGAGCTGGTGAATTCTTGGGTTCCCCATTCCTCAATCAGTTCAAGAACGCGGCGCTCTCCTAGACGGTTGGCTGCCACCTGCGCCATGAGGTCTCCGCGGGTCTTATCCGCGGTGCGAATATTCATCAGCAGAAATGCGAGGGTTTCGCGTTGGATCTCACCGCCTGAGAACAACTTGATGGGCGGGACGCGGATGCCTTCTTGGAAGATTTCTGTCGCTGCGGCATCCATCGAACCTGGCGTCATTCCGCCGATATCGACGTGGTGAGCCATCGTGGCGATCAAGGCCACCACCTCGTCGTCAACAAATATCGGGGTAATCACGCACATATCTGGAAGGTGGGAGCCTCCGACATAAGGATTATTCGTCATTAGGACATCGCCGGGGTTTAAGTTCTCCACGCCGTACTCAGCAATCACATTCGCGATCATCGTGGGCATGAGTCCCAGGTGCAAAGGAATATGCTCGGCTTGAGAGATTAAACGGCCGTCTGGACCGTAAATACCGGCGGAACAGTCGCGGCGGTCTTTGATATTAGGGGAGTAGGAGGTACGAATCAGCGCCATACCCACTTCTTCCGAAATGGACGTGAGGCGGTTGCGCGCAATCTCCAATTCAATGGCATTGAGATCAGTAGATGCAGAAGACATGTGCTTTTACTTTCCAATCTTGGACAGGTGCAAAAATCCAAACTCGTCGCAACGACAAGTCTGGTCCGGGCGGATATAGGTCGTGGTGTCGAACTGATCGAGGATGGCCGGGCCCTGCAACTCCGTGCCTGCGGGAAGATCGTCTCGGTCATAAATCGGGGTGTCCGTCCACTCCCCATCGATGTAGGCCGGCCGGTGCTCTTTGGGTGAGAGCGAAGAATCATCACCACCTGCGATTTCTTGCTGGGGTGGAATGGGCAGGCCAATCGTGGCGACAATCCGGGCGACCACGATTTCCATCTCGGCATCCGGGTCCTGGAAGCCGTAGCGTTCTTCGTGTGCTTCATCGAATGCTGTGCGTTGTTCGTCCCAGTCGGAAAGATAGGGAATTGTCAGCTCATAGCTTTGGCCGACATAGCGGGCATCGACAAGCCGCTCGCTGTCGAAGTCTTCCGTGCTCATTTCCTCTTGCGCCTCTTTATTGAGACGGTCATAGGAGGATTCCAGTTGCTCCAGACCGGAGGAGTAGTCCGCTTGGACTGGTTCGGCAAAGTCGTGCCGAATAGGTGCATCCAACATGCCCACGGCGGAAGCGATGCCGGGCAGAGGCGGAATGACAGCGGTCTGCATACCCAGCTCGTGGACAAGATCCGCACCATGAAGTGGTCCGGCGCCGCCGAAAGACATCAGGTGGCAGGAACGAACGTCAATACCGCGTTCCACACTGACCTTGCGCACACCGCGTGCCATGGTCGCAGCGATGACCTTGATTATGCCCTCGGCGCATTCCTCCGCGCTTAAGCCGAGGCCCTCGCCGAATTCCTGCATGCGTTTATAGGCGGAGTCATAATCCAACTTGAACCTGCCGCCGAGCAAATTAGTACCCAGGCGACCGAGTACGACATGTGCATCAGTGACGGTAAGTTCTGTACCGCCGCGTTGATAAGCAATGGGGCCTGGCTCGGCCCCTGCACTATGTGGACCCACCCGCAGGCTGCCACCAGAGTCTTTCCACGCAATGGACCCACCGCCGGCACCGATGGTGTGAACATCGACGCTGGGAAGCCGAAGCGGCATGGAGTCAATCTCACCCGCAGTAGTTTCATCTGGTTCACCCTCGCGAATCAGTGCAATATCGGTGCTGGTGCCGCCGATATCGAAGCTGACTACTTTATCCAGGTCTAGGTGGCGTGCCCAGTTGGCTGCGCCAACGACACCACCGGCAAGACCGGACAGAACTGTGCGTGCACTGTGAGTACTAGCCATCTTGGGGTTGAGCAAACCACCATTTGATTGCATGACCCATAAAGGTGAGGGGATGCCGAGCTTTTCAATGTTATTTTCCAGACGGCCCATATACCCGGAGACAATAGGGCGAACATAAGCATTGATTGCGGCGGTGGAAGTGCGGTCATACTCACGCATTTCCGCGGTGATGCTGGTGGCAGCGGAGACAATCGGAGCAACGTCTAATTCTTCTAAGCGCTTGGCAGCACGAACCTCATGCTCGCTATTGGCATAAGCATTGAGGAAGGAGACCACCACAGCATCAAGCTTTTGTGCACGAATCTGCTCCGCAACTTCTTCGAGTTCGTCGTCTTCGAGCGACTTTACAATCTCCCCGTCGGCGTCGATGCGTTCGGCAATCTCGGTGATGAATTCATCACCGATAAGTGGATCCACGCGGTGGGCTTTGTCATCGTAGATTAACGGGCGCGCCTGGTGGGCGATTGCCAAAACATCGCGGAATCCCTTGGTGGTTAATAGCCCTACGCGGGCTCCTTCGCGGGTGAGAATGGTATTGGTCGCAACCGTGGTGCCATGTACCAACCGGGTGATGTCTTCGGCATTGCCTTTGTCACCTTCTTCTTGCTCTAATACTCCGTTGATACCGGTCATAACTGCTTCATCAGGAGCAGATGGAGTAGAGGGCACTTTCCATACCGATAAGGTGCCATCATCACGGCGCAGCCCGATGTCGGTGAAGGTGCCGCCTGTATCAACGGCAACCTGCAGCCCCGTTGGATTCTTAGTGTTGTCAGAATTGTTCACGGTGAATCTCCTAATCGATCGCACTAACTAGCTGTGAGTTCTTGGTCTCTGGCAGCAGCGACAAGGCGATGATGCCGAGGATGGCTCCGGCAATCGCGATGATCATGATGGAGTAGCCCCAACCAATCGACGCTGCGGCAATACCGACGGTGAGCGGACCAAAGGCCGCTAAGCCGCGTCCGAAGTTGTAGGAAATAGCTTGTCCCGTCGCGCGAACCTCTGTAGGGAAGAGCTCCGCGAGATATGCACCGGTACCGCCTGCTTGCCCGGAAGCGAAGAATCCGAGCAGCAAGATAATCAAGATTCCGAGCTCCGGTTGGGCAGCGGGGGTGAGGACAAACAGCGAGACACTGGCAGCTGAGCCTAAGAAGAAAAAGAGGAAGGTGGGGCGGCGGCCAATGGCATCAAGCAAGAACCCAGATGCCACATAGCCGATGAATGAACCGACAATCGCAACCCAGGTGTAGGTTGCAGTGCCGACGATGCTCAAACCGCGATCTTCTTGCAGATACGTAGGCAAGAAGATGAAGACCGAGTAGTAGATGCCTTGAACACCGACACCCAGCAGAGTGGCGGAAAGAGTGCGTGCGCGAAGATCCGCTTTGAAAAGGCGAGCGAACTTTCCTTCCGATTTACCTTCGTCGGGTTTGCTTTGGCCGCTGATCTCCGTTGCGTCCTTCGTGGTGCGTCGAATGACGAATGCGGCGAGCGCTGGAATAATCCCCACGAGGAAGAGATAGCGCCAGGCAACTTCTGGTGGGAATATGGAATAAAGCGTTAGATACGCGGTGGTAGAAACTGCCCAGCCAATGGCGTAGCAGCTTTGCACAATCGCAAGAGAACGTCCGCGTTTTTCCGGCCGTGCGTATTCAGCAACTAGCGCGGCGCCGACAGCCCACTCACCACCAAAGAAGAGTCCTTCGAGTGTGCGCCACAGAAGGAAATCAAATGTGTGCTGCGATGTCGCGGTTAAAGCAGTGAAAATACTGTAGCCAAGGATGACGACCGTGAGCATATTAATGCGTCCAAAGCGGTCGGCGAGGTTGCCGAAGATAACACCGCCTGCTGCGGACGCAACGATACTAATCGCTGTGACCCAGCCGGATGCCCCTTCGCTCATACCCAGTACCGGCATAGCAGCGGTAAGGGCAAAGCCGTACATAGTCCAGGTGAATCCGTCCAAGCCCCAACCAATACCGGAGGCGGCAATGGCTCGACGGCGATACTTTTCTACGTGGCTGTCATCAACGGGTGGCTTCGATGGAACAGCTTGATGTTCGTGTGTCATATCTCAATTACCAATCCGTGAGTGATTTAGAGTATGTATACGAGTGGTATACATGATTGCACTGAATGGAAGATTTGTGAAGGGGTTACTAAGACAACCCACCAACTGGTAGAAAGAAAACCTATGAGTACGCGCACCCGAAATGCCCGCGAGCGGGCTTATGAACAGCTACGACAGCGGATCCTGACGTTAGAACTGGCACCATCGCAGCGTCTCGATGAAAACCGGATCGCTGAAGAGCTCGGCGTGAGCCGCACCCCTGTTAGGGAGGCTTTCCATCAGCTATCCGCCGAGGGACTAGTCACCATCGTTTCCCGCGGTGGGTATGTTGTCGCCGACATGAATCTGCACCGGTTCCGGGAGCTGATCGAGGCCCAACACATCCTGGTACGCGCAGTTACCCACCTGCTTGTCGCTCGTGCAACCGACGACGACTTCGATGAACTAGAGGCAGCAGTACGCGCAGTCGATGAAGCCGAGCAATCCCGCGATCCACATGCAGTCGCAGACACGAATTCGAAACTTCATATCCTTGAGACACGATTAACCCGCAACGACTATTTACTGTCGATGGCGGAGCGGGTCTACACCCACCTTCAACGCCTTGCCTTCCTTAGCTTTGGCGGTGCCGGCGGAATTGGCGGAGATGGCCAAGACCCAAGCCTGCTCACTCATTACGAGAATGTCCATGAAGACCACTGGGATTACTTGAAAGCTCTTCGCTCCCGCGACGTAGCTACTGCTGAAAGGGTAGCCGTTAGACACGTTGAGCTCTTCCAGTCCCGCATCCGGCAATTTCTGGAGATGAATGCTGTTGAGGGGTTGAATTTCTCTGATATTCCTGAGTTTGGACATGGACGCCTTTAGGGGGATGTCGAGTACGTGATTGTGTGGTGTTGAACGACGAACAGCTACGTTATTGATTGGGCGGGACGTGGTGCCATGGTTTGTAACGGCTCGAATTGCCGATGATTGTGCTGATGAATCGGTCGTCCCATCCCAGAAGTTGGCATTGGAAATGGACCCTTTCGTGGGGTTATACCTTGTGCGTTCGAATTTGGTAGGGAAGGCCAATACTTGTAAATCCCATGTTCTAATCAGAAAACGTGAGACAATCGCCTAATATTTATTCGAACGTTTCGACCGGTTTGTGCGAAAGAATTGAGGGGCTGTTCGTTGGACAAGCTAATGTGTCATGTAGAGGCCGATTCTGAGATAAAACACCGTCGAGGTCTTTTCCAGGCGGGTCCACCTCAGCCCAGAAGCAAGTAGAAAGAGATTTTCACAGTGAAAGAAGCACAGCGTGCCGAACTGCATAAAACGATTTGGCGAATCGCAAACGATTTACGCGGTAGCGTTGACGGCTGGGACTTTAAAAGCTATGTGTTAGGCCTGCTTTTCTATCGCTTCATTTCAGAGAACCTCACTGAGTACCTAAACCGCCTGGAACATGAGGCAGGCGAGACGGAATTCAATTACGCCGAGCTTAACGATGAAGACGCTGAGTTCGGACGCGAGTGGACCGTCTCCGATAAAGGCTTTTTCATTCTGCCCTCTGAACTGTTCGTGAATGTCCGTGCTAGAGCGAAGACGGATGAGAATCTCAATGAGAAACTTGAGGCCGTATTTAAAAATATTGAAGGCTCTGCGGTCGGCACTGACAGTGAAGATGACCTCAAGGGGCTTTTCGATGACCTCGATGTCAACAGCACCCGCCTCGGAAACTCTGTTGCGAAGCGAAACGCTACGCTCGTAAAACTCTTGGAAGCAATTGGCGATCTCCCTTTAGGCGACTGGTCGGACAACACAATTGATGTTTTCGGTGACGCTTATGAATATCTGATGGGCATGTACGCTTCCTCCGCCGGAAAATCTGGGGGCGAATACTACACGCCGCAGGAAGTCTCCGAACTTCTGACGCGAATTACAGTTGTGGGGAAGACATCGGTCAATAAGGTTTACGACCCAGCGGTTGGCTCCGGCTCGCTGCTTCTGAAATTCGAGAAAGTGCTCGGCAAAGGCGGCGTTCGTAACGGTTATTTCGGCCAGGAGATTAACCTGACCACGTATAACTTGGCTCGAATTAATATGTTTCTGCACAACGTCAACTACGCAGACTTCAATATTGCACTTGGCGATACGCTGACCGATCCAAAACACTGGGACGATGAACCATTTGAAGCGATCGTCTCCAACCCTCCCTATTCCATTAAGTGGGAGGGCGATGCGAACCCAGTGCTGATTAACGACCCGCGCTATTCCCCGGCAGGGGTTTTAGCTCCAAAGTCTAAGGCCGACTTAGCTTTTGCGATGCACATATTGTCGTGGCTGGCAGTAAACGGTACAGCCGCAATTGTTTCGTTCCCTGGCGTTTTATACCGCGCGGGAGCCGAAAAGAAGATCCGTAAGTACCTGATCGATAATAACTATATTGATGCAATCATCCAGCTGCCTCCAGATCTCTTCTTTGGAACAACCATCGGTACCTGCATTATGGTCTTGAAGAAATCAAAGAAGGATAACTCTGTGCTCTTCATCGACGCATCTGAGCAGTTTGTTCGCAGTGGGAATAAGAACAAACTAGCTGAGGAGAACCAGGCAACCATATTGGACGCCTTTATCGATCGAGAGGATGTTGACCACTTCGCAGAACTCGTCCCAAATGAAGAAATTTCGGACAATGACTACAACCTAACGGTTTCTTCGTACGTCAAAGCGGAAGACAAACGTGAAACAGTCGATATCACGGAGCTCAATGCGGAGATAAAGCAGCTTGTTGCACGCCAAGCAGAACTTCGAACAGTTATCGATGGAATTGTGGCTGATATGGAGGCATCGAAGTGAGCAATGCCAACCAGTTAATTGAGGCGCTTTGTCCGGAGGGAGTTAATTTTGCACCCCTTAACACAGTTGCAAAACTCAAGCGTGGAACCTCGATCACGAAAAAGCAAGTAACTGAGGGAGACATTCCAGTAGTAGCCGGTGGACGTACGGCAGCATATTTTCATGGGGAGTCCAACCGCGAGGGAGAGACGATCGTAATTGCAGGCTCTGGAGCTTACGCTGGGTATGTCAGTTGGTGGGAAGGGCCGATTTTCGTATCAGATGCATTCTCAGTTAAGCCCGAAAAACGCTTCCTAATCCCTCGATACTGCTATTATTGGTTAACTTTTCAGCAGGAAATACTGCATAGCTTAAAAAGCGGTGGTGGAGTCCCTCACGTATATGCGAAGGATGTCGGGAAACTCCGAATTCCTGTGCCTCCTCTCGAGATCCAGCATGTCATCGTCGAAATCCTCGACGATTTTGCTCATCTGGAGTCGGAGCACAAAGCTGTGCTGGAGTCCGAGCTGGAGGCGCGGAGAACCCAATACGAATATTACCGTACGATGCTACTTTCTTCCGGGGAAGATTGGAGATGGACGACTTTGGGCGAATCCTTCGCATTGAAGGCCGGAAAATCTATTAAAAGTGATGCAATTTCCAGCCGTGTAACGTCGGATCGTCATATCCCTTGCTTTGGTGGCAACGGGATTCGAGGCTTTGTTGAATCCCATAGTCATAACGGGCAGTTTCCTTTAATTGGGAGGCAGGGCGCACTTTGTGGAAACGTTAACTGGGCAGAAGGGTATTTTTATGCAACCGAACACGCTATCGTCGCTACTCCACACCAGACAGTCAATGCTAGATGGGCATACCACATGCTTGGTTTCTTGGACTTGAATAAATATGCGACGAAGTCCGCACAGCCGGGGCTTTCCGTTGCCCGCCTGAAGAGAGTTCCGTTTCCTCTTCCTGATCTCCAAATACAAAGGGAGACTGCTGCGATCCTTGACAAGTTTGGTTCCTTAATCAACGATTTGAATTCCGTCCTTTTCTCTGAAATCGCAGCTCGTCGCAAGCAGTATGAGTACTATCGGGATAAGCTACTGACTTTTAAGGAACTGTCTGTATGACCGAGCCACTACGTAAGTATGATCCAATCGCAGTTGGCAGCGAAAGTACGGTTGTTGCTGAGTACGAAGCCGATGCTAACGCTGAGGCGAGCTATCAGTCGGAATCCCAGTTGGAACAAGAGCTCATTCGCTTGTTGGAGTCGCAAGCCTATGACTACTTGCCTATCACGTCGCAAAGTCAGCTGGAAGAAAACCTTCGCTCGCAGTTGGAGATTCTTAATAAGATTGAATTTTCTAATGCTGAGTGGAAGCAGTTTTTCATGGAGCGAATTGCTGGCAACAACGATGGCATTGTCGAAAAAGCTGTGCGTATCCATGAAGACCATATTCAGCTGTTGCGGCGCGATGATGGGTCTACCAAGAATGTGATGTTGTTGGATAAGACGAATATCCACAACAATCGGCTGCAAGTTATCAATCAGTATGAGACCGGTGAGGGCGAAGGCGGAACGAAGCACGCTACGCGGTATGACGTGACCATTTTGGTCAATGGATTGCCGATGGTGCATGTCGAGCTCAAGCGTCGTGGGGTAGATATTCGTGAAGCATTCAACCAAATTAATCGCTACCAACGCGATAGTTTCTGGTCCGGATCTGGACTGTTCGAATACGTTCAGCTCTTTGTTATCAGCAATGGCACTCTGACGAAGTACTACTCCAATACCACCCGACAGCTTCACATCAAAGAGACTGACGGGAAGAATCGGGGCAAGAAGACTTCGAATAGCTTTGAGTTCACGTCTTGGTGGGCAGATGCCCAGAATAAGCCGATTCAGGATCTCCGTTCATTTGCTAGGACCTTCTTCGCTAAGCATTCTTTGCTGAACATTCTGACGAAGTACTGCGTGCTCACCGTAGATAAGACGTTGATGGTGATGCGTCCGTACCAAATCGTGGCAACCGAGCGTATTCTGCAGCGCATTGAAGTTGCGGATAATTATAAACGCTTGGGAACCATCCAAGCCGGTGGCTATGTATGGCACACTACCGGTTCAGGCAAGACGTTGACGTCATTTAAGGCCGCGCAATTGGCCTCTAAGATGCAGAGTGTAGACAAGGTTCTTTTCGTTGTGGACCGTAAGGACCTCGACTATCAGACGATGCGTGAGTATGACCGCTTCGAGAAAGGCGCGGCTAACTCCAACACTTCTACTGCAGTATTGAAGAGACAGCTGGAAGATTCCAATGCCCGGATAATTATCACTACGATCCAAAAGCTCTCCACGTTTATCGCAGGGAATAAGGGCCACTCGATCTATGAGGGGCACATTGTCATCATTTTTGACGAGTGTCATCGCTCGCAGTTCGGAGATATGCACCAAGCGATTACCAAGGCGTTCAAGAAGTACAACCTCTTCGGCTTTACCGGCACGCCTATTTTCGCGGAGAACTCCACAGCAGGCGGCAACCCGCAACTGCGCACGACCGAGCAGGCATTCGGCGAGAAGCTTCATACTTATACCATTGTTGATGCGATTACCGATAAGAATGTGCTTCCCTTCCGCATTGACTATGTCAACACGGTGCGGGTGGGAGAAGTAGACGATAAAGATGTCTCTGCCATTGACACCGAAAAGGCTCTGCTAGCACCGCAGCGTATTAATGCGATCGTGAAGTATACGCTCGATCACTTTGCGCAGAAGACGCGGCGAACCAGCACCTACAGTCATTCGGTGGTCTCCAATGTCTCTGCGGTAGCTGGGGGAAGAAACCGTGTTGTTGAAGAGAAAGCAGCACTACGGGTTAAGGGTTTCAACTCCATTTTTGCAACCGCATCGATTGAAGCTGCAAAGCGCTACTATCTTGCGTTTGCGCAGCAGCAAAGGGACTTGGTTCCTGATCAGCGTTTGAAGATTGGTCTTATCTATTCCTATGCGGCAAATGAAGCCGAATCAGAGGATTACCTCGATGACGAAGGATTTGATACCGGTGGTTTGGACGGCCCTTCTCGAGATTTTCTAGAATCGGCCATCCGTGATTACAACCAGATGTTCGGGACGAGCTATAGCACCTCTGCTGATAGCTTCCAGAATTACTACAAGGATTTATCTCTTCGGCTGAAGAACCGCGAGATTGACATGGTCATTGTAGTCAACATGTTCCTAACCGGGTTCGACGCGACCACTCTCAATACCCTGTGGGTGGATAAGAACCTGAAATCGCACGGGTTGATTCAGGCATATTCGCGCACCAATCGCATTCTGAACTCGGTGAAGACTTACGGAAACATCGTTAGCTTCCGCAATCTGGAAGAGCAAACCAATGATGCCCTAGCGCTTTTCGGTAATAAGGAAGCACGCGGCATTGTGCTGCTCAAGCCGTACCACGAGTACTACAACGAATACGCCGAAAAAGTCAGTGAGCTGCTGGAAGAATTCCCGGTCAATACGCAGATTATCGGTGAAGCCCGAAAGAAGGAGTTCATTGCGCTTTATGGCTCCATTTTGCGCCTGCTAAATATTCTGACTTCATTCGATGAGTTCGCTGGTAATGAAATCCTTAGCGAGCGCCAAGACCAGGACTACCGCAGCATCTACCTCCAGTATTATGCAGAGTTCAAAGACGATAGGGTTGCAGATAAGGAAACCATCAACGATGATGTGGTATTTGAGATCGAGCTGATCAAACAAGCTGAGATTAACGTTGACTACATCCTCATGTTGGTTGAAAAATACCGTGAGGCGAGCGGTGACGGTGAAGATAAAGAAATCCGTGCACAGATTACCCGTGCCGTTGATTCCAGCCCAAGCTTGCGTAACAAGCGCGACCTCGTCGAGGCTTTCGTCGACTCTATTTCTACTAGTGGTGAGATTGAGGAAGAATGGCGGAAGTTCATTGTTGGTAAGAAGGACGTGGAACTTCAAAACATTATCAAGGAAGAAAACCTTCGTCCCGAAGAAGCTACCAACTTCGTCGAGCGGGCATTTCGTGACGGCGCTGTCGCAACGAATGGCATTGAAGTAACCGGGATTATGAAACCAGTATCCAGGTTTTCCGCCGCGGGGCGTAATGGGGAAAAGCGGAAGAAGGTCATCGAAAAGCTGCAAAGATTCTTTGACCGCTTCGTCGGTCTTTATTCAGAAGACGAGGCGGCCTAAGAACTTGGTCCGATTGACTTCGTGACGGTGAGGGTAATGCCGACGAGGAGGCCGAGCGACGATGACTTCGAATCCGGTGCGAGAACTGGCTTAGTGTCGTAGCTTTAAGGTATGAGAATATTTCGTCGAATGAGAGTATTTGGCGTTATCGCTGGCTTCGTACTTGCTGGGCTGGCGCCGGTGACAGCCCACGCGGCATCTTTTGATGAGACCTGCCCGAATACCGTGGTGCTCGCCGCGCGCGGTTCTGACCAAAACGAGGAGAACGGCGAATACTTTGGCCCTCAGCGCTATTCTGAGAACGCCGAGCCGTCTAATGGTTATGAGGGGCCCAACTTCACTGCCCTGTTTCACCAAGTAGAGCAGCGCCATCCAGGAACCATGGATAGCGTCTACGTACTTGCCCTGGAGGAGGACGCGTACCCTGCCAACATGGATTTGCCGCCGTTGGCTGAAGAGGGCGAAAACATCGGTCCCATTGAAATGGTTCAGCGGGCGGTAGGCATTGTTCAGCAGTATCCGCTCGGCGAATTGCTGCACTCGGTAACTTTTGGAGCAATCGATAGTTTGCGCGCCGGAGTAAACAATGCGCCGACAGTGGTGGAGGATTACGAGGCCACGACAGGATGCAGCCCGCGCTATGTAGTAGCCGGTTATTCCCAAGGGGCGTTGGTGACAACGAGCGTGGAAAAGTACCTGGCAGATACCGGCCGCTTAGAAGGTGCAATCACCATCGGCAATCCATTGCATAAATATTCTCAGGTCATGGAAAGAGCAGCGCTTCCAGAGGACAAGCGCGTGGATTACTGCCTCAGTGGGGACTTCGTTTGCGATTTCTCCTTGGAGGCAGCCAACGATGCGTTATCTAACAAGGCGGAGCGGCATGCATCGTATTTCCTCAATGAGCCTACTGCGCAGGACATTCAGGTTATTGACGCCGTAGCGGGTTTGCTTAATACCGCGGGCTAGAACGAGTCACTGCGTCATGTGGATTGAGAGGAAAAGGATCCATCGACAAGCTGCGAAAGCTTTTGAACACTTCGTAGGGCTTTACTCATATGATGTGTAGCCAAGATGGTTTACCCAATTATTTTCGGGAACTGATGGTACATATCTTGCTAAACTGCGGTAATGATTGACCATAGCCATTTCTTTGATGACCGTGCAGCTGAATGGGATAAAGACCCGAAAAAGATTGAGCGGGCACAGCACACTGCCCAACTGATTTTGGACACAGTGGCACCGAACGGTGAGGCAGAAGTTTTTGAGTTCGGTGCCGGAACTGGCCTCGTGTCGCAATTTTTATCGCCGCATGTTGGAGCCTTAACCTTGGCGGATAATTCCGAGGGCATGCGCGATGTGATTGCCCAAAAGATTGAAGCTGGTGTCCTTCCAGAGGCGACGCTGTCGGATTCTGACCTTGTCCAGGGAAAGCTGCCGGATCAGAAATATGACCTCGTTGTGGCTTCACTTGTTTTGCACCATGTTGCGGATGTTCCTGCACTACTGAAAACTTTCGCCAGCATTCTTGAGCCTAGGGGAGCAGCGTGCATTATTGAGCTCGATGATGCTGGTGGCAAGTTCCACGCGCATATTGAACACTACGACGGACATGATGGATTCAAGCGCGAAAAGTTTGAGAAATCCTTGCTTGAGGCAGGCTTTGCTCAGGTCGAATTTCATGACGCTGGCGAGATTGAACGAGAGGATGGAAGCTTCTCACTTTTCCTCGCAAATGCTATAACCAGCGAAAACCACTAAGGTATATAGGGATATACAACAGTTTGGGAAGGAATTCGATTGCCTAGGCCGGGCGCTTCACAAGGAACTCTGTCTGCCATAGCCGGTATTACCACAGGTTTGGTGGGCTTTTTAAGCTCATTTGTCATTGTCATCGCGATGATGCAAAACCTCGGTGCCACCGACGGACAGATTTCAAGTGGACTCCTCGCAGTGTGTTTCGGCATCGGATTAACCACCTTCTTTTTGGCTTACACCACTAAGGCACCCATTACCATTGCGTGGTCAACCCCGGGCGCGGCACTGATTGCCGGTGCATTTGCTGCCGGTGAAGGCGATAGCGAATTATTTTCGCACGCGATGGGCGCATTCCTTATTACCGGTGTATTGCTTATCGCCACAGGGTTGGTGCGCCCCTTGGCAGATTTGGTCGCCAAGATCCCCGGGGAAATTGCCCAAGCCATGCTGGCAGGATTCTTGCTTGCCTACTGTACCGAGCCATTTCTTAACCTGGCATCGAATCCGTGGCTTGCTGGCCCAGTCATCGCTGTGTGGCTCATCGCACTTTGGAAAGCACCACGTTGGGCTATCCCAGCGGCATTCGTGGCATCACTAGTAGTAATTGCCTTTAACTTTAATACCGAAGCTGTCGATGACGTCATCCTGCTTCCGCACCTAGAATTCGTCGTTCCAGCGATTGATGCAGCCTCCATCGTTAACATTGCGCTGCCGCTCTACCTGGTCACGATGGCCTCGCAGAACCTGCCGGGACTTGCAATCTTGAAGGCTTATGACTACAAGCTGCCGTGGAAGCGCGCTATGGTCTCTACCGGCTTTATGAGCTCAGTCGCCGCACTCTTTGGTGGACTAACTATTAACCTGGCTGCTATTTCCGCAGCATTATCAGCAGGTTCTGAATCTGGAGTAAAGCACCTGCGTCGTTGGCGAAGTGCGATGTGGAGTGGCAGCACATATCTGGTTTTGGGCTTGCTGTGTAGTGTCGTCGTCTTGGTCATTTCTGCCGCACCATCAGAGGTCTTTAGTACCTTGGCTGGCCTTGCCTTGGTGGGTACCTTTAGTGGCTCAGTCGCCGGCGCATGGAAAAACCCTGCTGAACATTCCCGTATGCCTGCGGCAGTTACCTTCATTATTGCTGCCTCTGGGCTGACCATCTTCGGTATCGGTGCCGCTATCTGGTCTATTGCTGGTGGGCTTATTGTTCGTGGCATCATCTTGGCGCGCAAGCAAAAAGAAGAAGACAAGATCGCCCAAGAGCACGCGGACCACCAGTAAATACGTTAGTATTTGCAGGTTGTTACCTAATCAAAAGTTTTTAAGGTGTGAGCATCGCATGGCCTATTTCCAGCGGACCGGAGACAATGAATTCACGGCAACGGAACATGCTGGGGGTGCCTGGAATCCTAAGGAGCAACATATTGCACCGATGGTCGGGTTGATGACTCATTTAACCGAGCTGGACCACTCGCAACGCGATGCTGCGAACAACATGGTTCCGGGGCGGATTTCAGTGGAAATTCTCGGAACGATTAGCTTCGACCCATTTCATATTGACATCGAGGTTGTCCGACCCGGGCGCACTATTGAACTCGTGGAGGCGATTTGTGTTCAAAACGGTCGTCCAGCAGCGCGGATGCGTACCTGGTTTTTGATTCAAGAAGACACAGCAGCCATTGAAGGCACCGCGTTTGAAGATATGCCAGAGCCAACGGGAGAACTCCGACCTGGTTTAGGAATTGGTTGGGGTGGCGGCTTTGTTAACTCCATTGCCGGCTATCAGGAAATGAAAGAACCCGGCCGTGGCATTGCGTGGTGGCAGACCGACGTTCTGCTGCTTGACGGAGAGACTGTTTCCAACCTTGCTTCCTATATGAGTATTTTGGATATGGCCAATGGGGTAGCAGTGCGTGAAAATCCTCAGGAAGTCGTCTTTCCCAACCTTGATCTCACCGCACACCTTTTCCGCATGCCCGAAGGAAAATGGGTTGGCACCGATACCAGTGTAAGTTTCGGTGGCTCTGGTGTTGGCCTTACTCATTCGATCTTGCACGACGAGACCGGACCCATTGGCACGTGCTCTCAAGTCTTGACGGTGCGCCCACGAAAGTAACTTACGGTTGGCAGCTGCTGTGTTTGTACTGTACAGTCTCTAGCGTTTGTGCAGCTTGGCGTAATTTCGGGGGAAATATTCTCACTGGTCTTGGGCTACCCCTTACCGGTGAAGCATCGACCATGGTGAGACGGGAGTCACTTTTATAACCGGGGTTAAGACCACCTGGATTTTAAACAAAGCTCTTCCACCGAAAATTGGTGCGGGTTATGCTGCAAGTAGAACAAGTTACCGACAGCAAAGGAGATTAGATGCAAGAAAATTCACATCATAACTCTCGACGCAGTAACGGTGAGCATCCTTAAAAATTAGAAGCGGCATAGCCATAATCCAGAACTTCTAGCCACCAACAATTGTCGAAGTAGAGGAGCTACTAAGGATGCACAACGCGAATAGCGTCCTCCCGAATCATCCTCAACAAGCACAGTTCTAACCGGTCCATAATTATCCACAGATAAGAAGCGGAATAACCACTGATTCGATCCGCACCTCGACCGCAGAGTAGTACACCGCAAGTTGAGACAAATGATTCGGGATTTCCAATTGTATAGGTCTTTAAAAACTACCGGTAGCCAGCCAATTTGTGAAGCTGACTACCGGTAGTTTACTCTTATCAAGTCCGAAAGGCACAGGCCCCGTTCGTCTAGCGGCCTAGGACGCCGCCCTCTCACGGCGGTAACACGGGTTCAAATCCCGTACGGGGTACAAGAGATAGTCAGTTGGTGATTTTCATCGGCTGGCTATTTTTATTTTTTGCAAGCCTCCAGGCCCAATACCAGCTGTCTCCAGCCCGTACCGCCAATCGTTACTTAAGATTCGGTCTCATCAAGGTTATATGTGAGCTATCGTGATGCTCATAACGAAACTGAGATTCGTTTTGTCGAGTAGATGAGGGGAAAGACTTGGGGGAGAAGGCCGAAGATCCGCGAGTGCACAAAGTTGAGATTCCTATCGGATTTTTCAGCTTCGCGCGGAGAAATATTTCCACAACCTGGGTAATTCCCGTTGTGGCTTTGATGGCGCTAGGTGCTCTCATCATGGGAGTTTATGCCGTGATGAGCATGGAAATTCTTGCTAACTTGTCGCTCGAATTCCTTGGCGAGTCCCCAAGCTTTTTGCGGGCTCCTGAGAGCAACCCCATCGACTTAGGGCTGCTGCTGACCATTCTCCCGCTAATTATTACTGCTTACTATTACCTGATTACCAACGCCCAAAATATCAACATCGATGATCATCGAAAGGCAATATTGCTTTCGTGGCTGCAGGGAATTGGTTCAAGCATCTTGGTTTTCGGTCTGCTATCGCAGATCTCCGTCTCACTCTTTTCGGAATTCAAAGGGGCCAGGGCCGTCGATAGTATTGCCGGCGAATTAGGCAGAAACCCGGAGACAAGTGTCCAAGAAGCAATCGATATCTACCATTCTTATCCGTTCCTGTGGCGGGCGGTTATGGCGTCTTTGTCAGTCGAAACATTTGTTTACTTGCTCTCTGTCGTTGCCCTAGCGGTTGTTTTGGGCAGTGTCTTTAGCACGCTACAACTTACCGAAGGTGGGGAAGCGCTTGTCCAAGATGGACTGAAGCGGAGAAGGCTCGAAAACTCTCGGGAGATAAAACGTCTCTCCAGAGTCAGAAGTGGAATTTTGCTCCAGCGCGTCATGCAATTTATGGAAAACAACGAGTTCCAATGGCGCAATCCAAGCGGTGAGGTATCAAAAGGCGCGCTGAAAACGAATCACATCCGCAATAAATTGAGATTGGTACATGCGGGTTTGTTAGGTCTTTATGCGCTGATAAACCTTGCAGCGTGGATCCCCTTGCTTGTAGCCAGCAAAGCTAGTGGCGTCATTGTCGTACTCTCGCTTTATTCCTCGCTGATTGGAGCGATCGCTATCAACGCGATGGCCACTATCGCAGGTGACTTGGGAATGCGGGGAGTAGGCCTTGTACAACTAGTCCTTGCACTGTTCTTTCAAGGCGTAATGGTCATAACTTTTCTAATTTCTGACATGGCAATAGCGTGGAAAATCTACATTCTTGTAGCAGTTTTGTTCTCTTACGTTATTGCGTATCTGTCCATCTGGGGGAGAAGGATTAGAAGCCGCCGTGATAGCGAGTCCACGTCGGTTGTGCGGTTTGAGCTGCAACGCGAAAAGTGCAGTTTGGCACGAAGCAAACACGAAGTAGCAGCGAAAGTGACACCTGCCAGCGTGGAAGAAGACGACCTTGGGTATTTCTATTTCGCAGAACTTGAGGTAACGGTGCCTGAATCTAAAAAGCGCCTAGACTTCGTAACCTTAGATGAGATTCATGCACTGAAATCGATTTTTAGGACTCTGCGCTCTACTGCCAGAGCCGAGATAAAACTAGACAAAAGAGCAATGGAAACCGGATCTAGTGGTGCCTCGGAAGGTGAACCTACGTAGCATGGTTTTATGCAGCTCAGACCCCAAGGTTTGACGTTGAATAAGGTGCGAGCGAAGTGCATCCGTGCAATCTGCAAGGACATCGAAAGTCGGGGTTGGGATCAATCAAGCGCTGCGTCCCACCTAGGGCTTACTCGGTCTCGTGTGGCTGAGCTGCTGAACGCGAAGATCCGCCAGTTCAGTCTCGATGCGCTGATAAACATCGGTGCCAAGTTGGGTATCCATGCCGAAGTAACGCAGACCTCTGAGAACGCGGTCAGTGCTTAACTACCGTCAAACTTTTCGCTCCTTCGCATCTGCGGGGGAGCGTTCCTGTTGCATAAGGTTGACTGCATGAATAGCCTGGACGCTTTTGAAGGTTTCTGGGGAAGCGAAAAACCCGGCCAACCGAACCTTGTGCTCGCCGCTGATGATGCGTTCAGCGGAACTGTCGCCGGCACTGACGGCTGCAATCGGTTGGCTGGGCGGTGGCGGTTGGACGGTGGCGTGGTGCGTTTTACTCAGATGGCGTCGACGATGATGTACTGCGAAGGTGTGGATACCTGGCTCAGCCAGGCGGCATCCGCAGAGGTGCGCGGGAAGACAATGTATGTCTTTGATCGCGGGGGAAGCTCTATTGGCACGTTGGCCTGCAGAAGCTAATTGGGGATTCGATGCTGTAAATCGTTGCTCAGTCTGCGGGGCTCGGTATGAATCATCGACTGCGAATTGGGTAGCGCTTTAAGGATGGCGGCTTCGAGGTCATCGGCAAGCTGGTGTGCGTAGTCGACGGACCAGTCGCCGGGGACGGTCATGATGCAGTAAATGAGGCGGTTGCGACCAGACGCGACGGTTTTAGGCTCATCAATGGTGACGTTGTGCTGGGATTCAAACTCGGCGAATACTTGCGTGAGGATATCGACGTCTTCGGAGGGTAGGGCTTCGCTGATCAGGTTGCTTAATGAGGATTTGAGCAGGGAGTAGCCAGTCCACAAAATGTTGATGCCAACGAGAAGTGCAATGACCGGGTCCAGCCATACCCAACCGGTGAGCGCGACGGCGGCAATGCCGAGGATGACTCCGATGGTGGTGTAGACATCGGTAAGCAAATGGTGCCCATCGGCGTTGAGTGCTGCGGAACGGTACTTTTTGCCGGCTTTAACAAGAGCAAGCCCGACGCCGAGGTTGAGTAGCGTGGCCAGGAGGGATAGGCCGAGGCCAATGCCGACTTCGTCCAGGGGAGCGGGATTGAAAAGGCGTTCGACCGCGGTGTAGATGATCATGCCGGCGGCGACGAAAATCATGGCGCCTTCGACAAGCGCAGAGACGTATTCGGATTTGCCGTGGCCGAAGTTGTGGTTGGCATCGGCAGGCTTGGCAGCAATGCGAGTGGCAATGAGCGCGACGATGGCGGCAACAAGGTTGACGACGGATTCCAGGGCGTCGGATAAAAAGCCGACGGAACCGGTGAGATAGGCCGCGGCACCTTTTAACGCGATGGTGGCAATGGCGGCAGCGATGGATAAGAGCAAGAAGCGTTCGATGATCTTCTGCTCTTTTGCATGGGTAATCATGATGAGACCTTGTGCAAAACGGGTGCCGGGGAGTTCTACCCGACACGAGGAATACGGGCAGAAGGTCTCGTTCGCTCATATACGTGAGCTGGTGGCCGGGCTTAACGCCAGTATGTCGACCACTCATCGCCATAAAAGTATGGGTGTGAACTACTCCCCTTCGAGCAGTCGAGTGTACAGCAATACTGCTGGGGCTCACTAGCTATTGATTCAAGGTGTTCGAATGAAAGTCCGCCGACTTCTGTCACCTGGGCTAATGTTTGAAGACATGACAAGTAGTGATAATTCTTCCGCAGCTGGCGAGGGCACGCCGGAACGCGCTGCGGATACCGCAAAAAGTGTGGACGTGAAAGAACAGCAGCCGTCGTTTCGGTTGGTGGATGCTCAGTGGTTACGGGCGCAGCGCCATGCGATCTCTAATGCAGAAGATCTAAAGGAGTATCAACAGCAGCTGACTGATGCCGTGGTTGGTTTTCGCCATACTCAGGGAAATAGTGTGGGGATAGCTCTTGCCATGACCGTGGGTGCAGTAGTTCTCGCGATACTGGGAGTCGTGCTGGGGCTATTTATCATGGGCATTGCCGGTGACTGGCTCTCATCGATGGGGGAGGGCTAAATCATGGCACGAGGATGCGCACTTGTATTTGGTGTTCTTTTAATCATCGCTCTCGCAGTATGGGCACTGGCCATTGGTTTGTGGATTGTGGGCGCTCTAGTCGGAATATTTTCCGTCCTGGGTGCGGTAGTCATGATGTATACAGGGTGGAAGGGCGTCGCCTTGTCGCGAGAAGCCAAGCGCACAGCGGAAGAAGTAGAGCTGCTGGCTGCTGACTGCGCACAGGATTTGCGTGCGTTGGAATTTCGATTGGCGGATGCGGTGTTGAAAAAGGGCATCGGTACAGGCCTAGAGAAAATCCTGCAGGACAATCCTGGCTGGGGAGATCATAGGCAGCGACAAATCCAATCCATGCGCTTGTTGGTGGAAAAGGCTCCTGCGACCGAACAACGGCTGGCGTCAGTCTCTCAGGCAGAGGAGCTTCGCCGTCAGGTAGAAGAAGAACTGTCGCAGTAGTAGCTCCGCCGTGCTGGGTACTGGCTAGCTCGTGGTCCCTGAACTATGGCGTCAGCGTGCTGTCCGCGCCAAAAGAAAATGGCCAGTCGATATCATTCGACTGGCCTTTAGCATGCGGTGATGATTATCCCTGCTTGGCTTCCTTGTGTACGCGGATGCCGAAGACGACTTGGAAAATACCCCAGGCCAAGGCGAAAATACCGAGGAATACGGTAAAGCCAAGAGCCGCGGAGCCGGGGTTAAAGAGGAAGACGATGCCGGCGATGACAAAGAGTGCGCCGGTAATACCGATTAACCAGCGTGAGCCCTTGGTAACAGGGCCAAAGGCGGAGATCAGTGAAACAATACCGCGTAGAACCAACCAGATAGCCAGGATCCAGACGAAGGCGACGGTGCTGGCGAAAGGCTGGAAGATGACGAATAGTCCGGCGAGGATGCCGATTATGCCCAGTGCGATAAGCCAACCTTTGGCGCGTTGCCCGGATGGTTGGAAGGCGGTGACAAGTGCCATGACGCCATCGGCTATGGCGTAGATACCCCACAGCACAACGAGCGCGAAGATGGTCGAGATGGGCGAAAATGTGGCCAGGAGGCCAAAAATAATAGAGATGACGCCCGAGATGATAATCATGGTCCCGGAGCGTTTAACAAAATCAAGCATTGGTGAATATTTCCTTTATAAGAAATAGTGGGTGCACCTTTGTGCACCACCGATCCACTCTAATCACGCGTGTGAATATTGGCTGCCCGGCGTTGCAGGCACAGACTGCGGCACACTGATTATGCTGGAGGATATGACTAACCCCACTGACAAGCAGCTTCCACAACTAGTCGGCGATGTCGCCGAGGTACTCGCTGCACCGAGCGATGCTTCCGGTTCGATTTGGAAATTAGAGCCACATACCCGCGGATTGGACTGCAATATCATTGCTATTGCTCCGGGCGAGGAAATCGGCCGGCACGAAGGTCCAGAACTTGATGTGGTCATCGTGGTTCTCGAGGGGGCAGGCGAGTTGGAAACTGAAGGGGAGACCATTGCCTTGCAGCAAGGCTCAATGGTGTGGTTGCCCAAGCTTTCGGTGCGCCGCTTTGTCGCAGGCGATCAAGGACTGCGATATTTTAGCGTGCACACTCGCAAGCGCGGCTTGCAGATTGGTCGCCCGCCAGTCCGCGACTAGGAGATGCTGGTTGCTCTAAAATAGCCGTCATGGTTAATAAACCCCTGGCACGAGCACGACTGATCAACCAAGGTGTCGCAGCGCCGTTACAGATCGCCGCGGATACCGGTAGTCCTGCCCATGCCCAGGAGATTGCGGCGTACTTCGGCGCGAGCCAGGGGCAAGACTTCCCAGGGGCTATCGCCGCGCTGGCGTATCGCCTGGGTACTGCCACAGCTGTCGATGCCGTGCGCCAAGCTTTTGAGCAAGGTTTGCTGGTACGCGGTTACCCGATGCGTGGCACGGTTTTTGTCACCGCGGCAGAAGACTTGGCGTGGATTACTGAGTTGTGCTCCGGCGGGCCGGCGCGTTCCGCGCAGACCAATCGTCCGCGGTTAGGGCTGGACGATGCTCATATCGATCAGGCAGCGCAGGTACTGCACGATATTGCCGTCGATGATGGCACTACCCGCACCGAGTTGTTTGCCTGTTTTGAACAAGACGGCATCCCCATGGGGCCAGGGTGCGGCTATCATCTGCTCAAAGCGCTGCTACATAATGGCACCGTGGCCTATGGTCCCATCGTCGGTGAATCCGCACGGATGGAAAACCGCGTCATGATTGCCAAACAGTGGTTACCACACGGAAGTGATCTCGAGGGCAAATTCAACGGCGATAAACATGCGGCCACAGTAGAGCTACTGCGGCGCTACCTGGATAGCCATGGACCCGCAACGCTTCGCGATGCTGCCTGGTGGTCCAAACTTCCGCTGGGCAAATTGCGGCAAGCATTTGCCGAAATCGCCGAGGAATATGTGTCCTGGAACGAGGTCTCTGGCGCGCCGGGCAGCGCTGCTGCAGTACCGGGGGAAGAGCTCTGGGTGCGCGAGGATGCGCTGCCGGTCATCGCTGAGTATGACAAGGCGGCGAATAAGCCGCGGTTGCTTGCGGCATTTGATGAAATCATCTTGGGCTATCAAGACCGCATGTACATCGTGCCCGAGGCACACCATGCGGATTTGGTTCCCGGCAATAATGGCGTCTTTCGCCAGGCAGTGATCGCCGGTGGGGAAGTCATTGGCTTTTGGAAGCGTCAAGGACCGGCGGCGAAGCGAAAACTTGTCATCGAAGAATTCAAGCCTTTTAGCGCCACGCGCGAAAAGCGGGTGCAGGCACGGTTTAATGCCTACCCGTTCGCGACGGCTTAGCGCCGAAGCCAGCTAGAAGAGGTAGACCTCGGCGCCCACGCCGCCGGAGCAGGTGATGAGGTCATCCTGTCCGGTAACGCACTCCATGTCATAGTCCTGTTCGGTGACGGGGCTGTGGGCGTTGACGGTTGCTGGGGTGAGGTCGCGGATGTTGTCGGAGGGCGAGTGGGCATCGATAAGCTGTGCAAACACCTCACTGCCGAACTCGCAACTGGTGTTGGGGCCTACTGCCAAACCATGCACTCCGTAGCCATTGCCCATCATGCACAAGGTGGCCTCGCGGTCGCCCAGCTGTAGCGCATCACCGCGGTTGACCGTGCCGTCCTGCAGCTGGTCATATAGCTGGGAATACAGCGCCTTGGTTGCCGCGGGATCATGAGTTGCGTCCTCGGCAGCGCTTGCTGCGCTCAGCGCAGGAACACTCAGCCCCGCAGCGACGGCGCCTGCGAGAAGAATCCGGGAAGACTTTCGCATTTTTGTGTTCATACCCAATAACATTAGGTGACATCCCTGCCAACTAGGCTGCATTGCGGTCACGGCGCGGCGGCATTTCTACAACGACTGTGTGACGCTAGTACATGTACACGGTGGCATTATCCCCGCCGGTACACGTGATCAAATTGCGCTCATCTACCGAACAGTTCATGTCATAGGTCTGACTGGTGACAGGACTTGCGGCACGTACAGTCGTAGGCATCCGATCGCGGACGTTGTCACCGGTGGGATTGAGGCCAGCGGTAGCCGAATTCATGACATCGCGCGCGAACTCACAGGTGGTATTTCCGCCGGCAGTAACGACGTTGAGCCCAAAGCCATCGCCGTGGACGCACAGTGTGGTTTCTTGGCCATCAATGACGAAGGGATCGCCGATATTGCCATTGATGCGCATTTGCTCAGCCATAGCTGCCTCGAAATCATCCGGGGCTTGGCTTGGAGCCTCAGAGCTCCCTGGCTCCGCGGAAGCCGAAGCACCCTCGGATGCAGCCGCTGTAGTGGTGGCCTGTGATGCTGCCGCGGTTTCTGATTCTGCTGCGGACGTTGCTGAGGTATTGGTTGCGGTGGCGCTGGTCGAGGGCTTAGCTGAGGCCTCGGAGCTGGCAGCTTGGGTGATCGTGGTGGTCTCTTGCGGGTTCTCGGAAGTGGCTGCGGCCTCGTCCTCGGTCGGGGCACCGCAGGCGACTAGGACAAATGCTGCGGAAGTAGCAGCCAGTGCACACGTGCGTTTCATGATGAAGTCCTTCCTCTTGCTCACACAGATGAGCGCGATGGATAACTTTGCTGGTGTGTAGTTTGCGGGGCGTCACGAAGGCTTCGTCGGGTTGAGTGCAGTGCGCTTGAAACGTCCCCTATGTTGTGCCATCGCTACTTTCCGCCCGCTTGATGCTTACGGTGTCTGCTGTTGTTTGCCAGCAAGCATGCAAGTACACGATGCCCGTTTTGTCACCAACGACCTTCGTTGGCCCTCGAGTGTAATGGTCTTCACATGAAATTTGGAGGCGGTAGACTAAATTGTTATGAGCAATAGACTTCTTCGTGCCATTAATAAAGCTGCCTGGGCACATGATGGACAGTTGCGTAAAGGCACCGATATTCCGTATATCTCCCACGTATATGCAGTCATGCACCTGGTGAGCCAACAACCCGGGGTGGATGAAGACACCCAGATCGCCGCGCTATTTCACGACATCTTAGAAGATGCCTCCGGGCGCTATTCCGCAGTCGCCATGGAAGAAGAGTTTGGACCCGAAGTTGTCCAGTTGGTGAAGTACGTGACCAAAGATGATGGGCTATCTTCCTGGCGAGAGCGTGCAGATGCTTATGTAGCACAGCTTGACGATGCCCCAGCGGCAGCGTTAATCATCGCTGCCTGCGACAAGGTCCATAACTTAAGCTCCATCCTCACCGACTATGACGAGGTGGGCGATGCGCTGTGGCAGCGGTTTAACTCCGGCAAAGAATCGCAGCGCTGGTGGTACTGGGCAGTCTATGAAACAGTGCAGCGCCGCTTGCGTGAGCTCGAGGTAGAAGACCTGCCAGTATTGGATGACTACCGCGATTTATTAGCCCGCTTTGATGCTATCGGGGATGCCTAAGAACTTCTGCGGGGCTGTGGTCCTGCGTGACTAAGGTTCTGTGGTGCAGGGTTGGACCCTGTGTTTTTGTACCGATGATTAGTGGGGATGCGTGCGACTGGCGGACATGGTGTGGCTTTTTCGGGGTAATTAAATTCATTGTGAATTTATTCAGCTGTGAATGTCGCATTAACCTTGTCTTAATGCATTAAGAAGTGAATGAGGCCGGCAATCTGGCCTGTGGCGCTGGCGCTCACGCAGGTGCAAATTTATCGTGCAGTTCACACTTAAATTAGAATCCCTTGATTGGGAAATAAAGGTGCCATGTCTGAGTGCTCTCCCTGAAAATAAGTCCAGGAATCGAAAGGGAGGCCACCTGTGGTCGCCGTGCATACACTTATCGCGATCGTTGCGGTCGTACTGCTCATTATTCGCTTCAAAGTCGACCCAGTTATCAGCCTTGTTCTAGGTTCGCTGTACTTAGGCATTGCAACAGGCGTGGGCTTAGGCGGAACCATCGAAGCCATCACCACCGGCTTTGGTGAAATCATGATTGAAGTCGGTCTGTTGATCGGCTTTGGCGTGCTCATCGGAGCCCTGATGCAATCAACAGGGGCATTTACCAGACTTGTGCGCTTGCTAGTCAATACTGTTGGCGCGGAACGATTGCCGTATTCGATGGCGGCGCTGTTATCACTGGTGATGCCGTCTATTTATGTCGATGTCCAGGTAGTGCTAGCCGCACCCGTGGCACGGTCGGCAGCGCCAAGCATCGGCAAACACGGATTGCCTTTAATGGCCTCTGCTTTGGGCACGGGAATTTTCTCCGGTTATGTCTTCGTCATTCCAGGCCTTGCGGCGCTATCGGTCACCGGGCTGATGGGAATTTCCTTAGGAAAGTGGCTGTTCTTTGGCCTGGTTCTAGGCCCTGCAACGGCGCTGGTGACGACATTTATTATGCGCCTGGTACTGCGCACCAATTACTGGAAGCCGGACAGTGATGAAAATGCTGCGGCGCAAGAAGAATTTGCCGAAGCGCGTGCCGTCGCAGCCGAGGCTAGTAGTGGATCGGCGGGGACTGGTTCTACCGGCTCTACCGGTTCTGCAGGTGGATCCGCAGGAGCTTCCGGGCCCGGTTCTGACGATGAGGGCTCGAAGGCAGACCAGCTTCCACTGGTGGTGTTGTTCCTGCCCATCTTGGTGCCGTTGGTACTGATTGCTTTGGGTGCTTTCGCAGACCTTTTTGAATTCTCGAATTCTATTATTGCTTTCCTTGGTGACGCCAATATTGCCTTGTTTATCGGCCTATTGGGTGCTTATATCCTCACCCGCATGACCACGGGTAATGAGGCTACAAGTGAGACCATGCAATCAGGTTTTGGTACCACGGGTGAGATTTTGCTGATTACCGGTGTGGGTGGCTCACTCGGTGCGGTCATCGGTGCCTCGGGACTGGATTCGGTCTTGGAAAACCTCTTTACCGCCAATGAGAATATGCCAACTGTAGCTATCGTCGTCCTGGCGTGGTTTGTCGCGGCCTTGTTGCACCTGGCGATTGGCTCGGTTTCTGTGGCTGCCATTGCCGCCGCCGGTATTATCGCGCCGGTGTTGGGCGTGGTGGCTGTCAACCCGATTGTCATGGGTCTGGCGATTGCCTCCGGTGCGATGTTTGCATTGCAGGTCAACAGTAACTTCTTCTGGATGTTTAAGTCCTTGTTGGGATTGACCACCAAGGGCGCACTGAAGACTATGACGGTATCGACGGCGATTTCTTCGCTGGTATCTCTACCGGTGGTCATCATCTTGGCGATGGTGATGCCTGTCTAAGCGCCTCCGGCAATAAAATAACCTCAGCACGCGGTCCCTTGAAGGGGACTGGGCTGAGGTTATTTTTATGAAGTTGAAGCGAATGTTTTAGAGCGCTGCGCTGAGCTGGCTGGCGGCATCGAGAAGCTGTGCGCCAAACTTTTCTGCGGGAGAGGGCTTGTAGCGGTCGACAGAGCCGGAGATGGATAACACGGCGACGAGTTGGCCGTTGGCATCGAGGATAGGGGCGGAGACGGAAGCAAGGCCGGCTTCGCGTTCTTCGACGGATTCGGAATAGCCGGCTTCTTTGGCGGCATCGACATCAGCTTGGCTAAAGGTGGCGCCCTCAATAGTGATTTCGGCGAAGGCGGCGATAACGCGCGCGGCGGAACCGGAGGTCAGCGGTAGTTGGCTGCCCACTGGTACCACGTTGTGTAGTCCTTGGGCAGGCTCCGCGGTGGCAACACAGGTTCGTGCAGTCTCCGTCCACTGGTATAATTGAATGGATTCGCCGGTATCTTCCATCAATTGGTCCATAATCGGCTTGGCGCTGGATAGTAAGTCATTGCGGTTGCCGGGGAAGGCGGAGCCGATAGTCCACTTGCCTTCGGGGGTGCGTGCAACCAGTCGGTGGGCTTCTAAAGCCGTGGCCAGACGGTGTGCGGTGGCTCGTGGCAGGCCGGTGGTTTCGCACAAATCATTGAGCGTTGATGGTTTATTGGCGGCGGCCATCATAATCGCAACTGCGCGATCGAGTACCTTAATGCCAGAAACTGCGCTATAATCTCCCATATATTGAAACATACGTCCCAATTAGTGAGATTTCAAGTGGAGTGATGGAATGTCCGAGAAACTGACGCTGGCAGAGAAGGTGTGGCGCGACCACGTAGTAACCAAAGGTGAAGGCGGTGCGCCAGATCTGATTTATATCGATTTCCAGCTGTTGCACGAGGTTACCAGCCCGCAGGCTTTCGACGGACTGCGTTTGGCAGGTCGCAAGATGCGTCACCCCGAGCTGCATTTGGCAACCGAAGATCACAACGTACCAACCCTGGGAATTAAAACCGGTAACCTGCTGGAAATCCTCGATAAGACTTCCCGTACCCAGGTATCCACGCTGCGCGATAACTGTGAGGAATTTGGTGTGCGCCTGCACCCGATGGGTGATGCCCAGCAGGGCATTGTCCACACCGTCGGCCCGCAGCTGGGCATTACTCAGCCGGGGATGACCATTGTCTGTGGTGACTCGCATACCTCCACCCACGGTGCTTTCGGTTCCATCGCGATGGGCATTGGTACCTCAGAGGTGGAACACGTGATGGCAACGCAGACGCTGTCGCTGAAGCCTTTTAAGACCATGGCTATTGAGGTCAAGGGTGAATTAGCAGAAGGTGTTTCCGCCAAGGACTTGATTTTGGCCATTATTGCCAAGATTGGTACCGGTGGCGGCCAGGGCCACATCATCGAATACCGTGGTGAAGCGATTCGCAAGATGTCGATGGAAGCGCGCATGACCATTTGCAATATGTCTATTGAGGCAGGCGCACGCGCGGGCATGGTCGCACCGGATGAGACGACCTACGAATATGTCAAGGGCCGTGAGTTCGCACCGAAGGGTGAGGACTGGGATGCGGCGGTGGAGTACTGGAAGACGCTGCCGACCGATGAGGGCGCGGAGTTTGACACCGTCGTGGAAATTGACGCCGATGAGCTGACCCCATTTGTTACCTGGGGTACCAACCCAGGTCAAGGTCTGCCCTTGGGTTCTGTCGTGCCGGATCCAGAGGCGGCGGGTGATGATAATGAAAAATCCGCTATCGCTAAGGCGTTGGAGTACATGGACTTAACTCCGGGTACCCCGCTGCGCGATATTTCCATCGATACTGTCTTTTTGGGCTCATGCACCAATGCGCGCATCGAGGACCTGCGCGTGGCAGCTGAGGTCGTGGAAGGTCGCACGATTGATCCTGACACCCGCATGATCGTGGTGCCATCCTCCGAGGTTGTGAAAAAGCAGGCGGAAAATGAAGGCCTGGATAAGATCTTCCTCAAGTTCGGTGCTGAGTGGCGCACCGCGGGTTGTTCCATGTGCTTGGGCATGAACCCGGACCAGCTCAAACCAGGGGAGCGCTCGGCATCTACCTCGAACCGTAACTTCGAAGGCCGCCAAGGCCCTGGTGGACGCACTCACTTGGTCTCCCCATTGGTCGCAGCAGCTACTGCGGTCACTGGCCATTTGGCATCACCTGCTGATCTGGACCCTCGTGAGCCTGCGGAGCAGGCGTCTTAAGGCTTCGTCGAAAGCCATACTGATCAGACGAAGACGATAAGCAAAGGAATTTTAAACACATGGAAAAGTTCACCACGCACACCGGCATTGGCGTTCCCCTGCGCTATTCCAATGTCGATACCGACCAGATCATCCCCGCGGTCTATCTCAAGTCCGTCAAGCGCTCAGGCTTTCAAGATGGCCTGTTTTCCAACTGGCGCAAAGATGAAAACTTTGTGCTGAACCAGGAGCCATTCAACAAGGGCACCGTGCTTTTTGCTGGCGCCGACTTCGGTACCGGTTCCTCGCGTGAGCACGCGGTTTGGGCATTAGGCGACTACGGGTTCAAGGCAGTATTTTCTTCCCGTTTCGCCGATATCTTCCGGGGCAACTCCGGCAAGGCGGGCATGTTGACCGGGTTGATGGAGCAAGAAGACATTGAGCTGATTTGGAAGCAGCTTGAATCCGGTGATGTCGAAGTCACCGTGGACTTGGAAGCACGCACCGTCACCGTCGGCGGCAATGTCTACAGCTTTGATATTGATGACTACACGCGCTGGCGCTTGATGGAAGGCTTAGATGATATCGGGTTGACCTTGCGCGATGAAGAGGCCATTACCTCTTTTGAAGCACAGCGCCCGGCGTTTAAGCCCGCAGTGGCCAAATAGGTTTTAATAGAGCCTGAGACTGCCCCAGGAAATCTGCTTTTGGTGGTCTGCTTCCAGCAGTCATCTTCCAGCGGTCCGCTTCCAGCGGGTTACCTGGGGCTTTGCTTTAAGCAGGTACTACGATGACAGGGGTGCATATCCAGCAAACATTGATCCCACCAGCCGGTCCCGCGTGGACTGGCTCATTAATGGGCACCTCAATCATTGCCGCGTTATTGTCCATTCACGGCGCCAACTATCCAGCGATTGCCTTCGCGGTGCTCGCCACCGGCATCTTTGTGGTCACCTGCTACGGCACCCTGCGCTATCGCACCCCGCGGCTGTTGCCGGAGCACATGGGGCCGTGGGGCATGTTTGCCATGGGCGTTATCTCTTTAGGCACGGCGTGGACCACGATTACCGGTGACAGCGTCTACCAGCTCATTACCTATCTCACCGCAGGGCTGGCAGGCTTTGTGCTGGCTATCAATCAGTGGCGGAAATTTGCTGGCTCACCGAACTTCCAATGGGGCCTTGCGCTGGTGGTTCCCATGGTCGCAGCCACCAGCGCCGCGCAGCTGGGATTTATAACCCTCGGGCGCATTGGCTTTATCTTCGTGTGGATTATCGGGGTGCCGGTATTCCTCTACGTCTACCTGGCGCTGATGCGCGGGCGCGCGAATATCCCAGCGATCGTCGGCAATACCACCTGGATTCCCGTGGGCGTGGTCGGGCAATCCACCGCCGCGGCGCAGCTGTTATTCTCCCAAGATTTTGGCCTGCTCTACGCCTCGATCATGTTGCCATTAGGTGCGGCGGCAAGTCTTTATGCGCTCTATCACGAATACCGCACGGTACGCAGATGGGCAGCCTATAACCCCGCCTGGTGGGGATCAACCTTCCCGGTGGGCACCATGAGCCTAGGCACGCACTTTGTGGCGGTCAGTACCGGCAACCATGCCTTTGACATCATTAGCCAAGCAGCCCTGGGCCTTTTAATTTTGAACTGGCTATTGTGCGTTATCCGCTGGGCTTCGTGGCGTTTGAACCACGAAGCCGAAACCAGCCAAGACTAGCTATCGCACCGGCAGCGGGGAGGCTAAATAGTCCGCGCCGGTCAGCTCGCCATGTAGAAAGCTTAAGACCCACACAGAGGACTTTTTGACCTTCAAGTCATCGGTATCCATAAACTTCGGGGCATAAGAGTCAATGATGGACGGGATAGTCAGTCCCTGCGAGACAATCACGGGGGTGCCACCGCGGGCGACAATGGACTCAAATGCCAGGCGGGCTTTGGTGGGTTGGTCTACCCAGGCATCATCGCCAAGCAACGCGTCAACGTGGATGGAAAGATTGAGCTCATCTGCCAACGGCGCAGCGGTTTGCAAACACCGATCGGGCACGGCGGAATAGATCGCAGTGGGGTGGTAGGGAGCAAGCTCAGAGACAAGCATTTCCGCTTGTCGACGACCCTTTTTATCCAATGGGCGCAAATTATCATCCCCGCTCCATGTCTTACGATCATGCGCGCGGGCGTGGCGGACATATAACACCAAGGTCTCTGGCATTAACTGCAAGCGCTTTAAGGCCTTATCCAACACGTCTTCATCGAGCTTGTACGTCACGCGCTCGCGGGCATCGGCAATGGGCATCCACACCAGTTCATCGGCTTCTTCATTGGCGATAAATTCACCGGATAACACCTGCGCCAGCCAGTAGTAAACCACCTTGGTGCGCCCTTGCACCGGGTAGGTGACTTTGCCGACGAGTTTGCCCAGCTTGACCTGGTAGCCGGTTTCTTCCCACAACTCACGCGCCACGGTGGCGGGCAAGGACTCCCCGGGGTCAACTTTTCCTTTGGGCAAGGACCAATCGTCGTAGTGGGGGCGGTGAATTAACGCCACCTCAGGTGCTTGCGGGTCGCCGCGCCATAACACGGCACCTGCTGCCAGGGTGGTGCGCTTGAATTCTGCCTTGGGGTCTTTGGGAACATGCTGTAAGCGGCCAGATATGAAAGATTCCGATTGGATGTCTTTATCAGTTTCATGCATGTCTTTAACCTTGGGTGTTGAGGCCACTTTCTGCTCCTTCGGGGGTGGTGTGCTCCTTCATATCGTAGACCCTGCCGGGCGAAGAGTCCGGGTGATGGCCAGGCATGTTTTATGATGGGATGCGAAAGACAGGTTGTTAGAAAGGTTGATGAATGGCACAAGTTGCAGTGATGGGCGCGGGATCCTGGGGAACCACGCTGGCCAAAGTGTTTGCAGACGCTGGCAGTGAGGTTCGCCTGTGGGTTCGTCGTGCGGAATTGGCAAAGGCCATCACCACCACGCACATCAACGCGGACTACCTGCCCGATATCGTGCTGCCTGCAACTATTACTGCCACCACGGATATCCAAGCTGCCTTAGAAGGGGCAGATATCGTGGTCTTTGCGGTGCCTTCGCAAACCATGCGCGATAATTTAGCGCGCTGGAATGAGCATTTGCCTAACGATGCCACCTTGGTGTCCATCTCCAAAGGCATCGAGTCAGAGACCTTGAAACGTATGAGCGAGGTTATCGCCGAATGCACCGGCGCCTCCGCGGATCGTATCGCCGTGTTGTCGGGCCCCAACCTGGCGCGCGAGATTGCCGAAGAACAAGCGGCCGCCACCGTCATTGCCTGTCCGGATGAACAGCGCGCCATTGCGGTCCAGCAGGCAGTCTCTGCGCCGTATTTGCGCCCGTATACCAATACTGATGTGGTTGGGTGTGAAATCGGCGGCGCGTGTAAAAACGTCATCGCTCTCGCCTGTGGTGTGGCCACCGGCATGGGCATGGGAACCAACACCATGGCAACACTGATTACCCGCGGGCTGGCAGAAATTACCCGACTCGGTGAAGCCTTGGGCGCAGATTCTCGAACCTTTGCCGGTCTTGCCGGCTTAGGCGACTTGGTGGCGACCTGTACCTCGGAATTATCGCGCAACCGCACCTTTGGTTTTCGCCTGGGCCAAGGCGGCAGCTTAGAAGAAGCCGCGGCTGCAACGAATGGGCAAGTAGCCGAGGGCGTGATTTCTTCGGCCTCGATTTATCGCCTGGCCATGGATTCCGGGGTGGATATGCCTCTCACACAAGCAGTTTTTGGCGTGTGCCATAAAGACTTGACGGCCGAAGACATGGTGATTGCTCTGATGGGTCGTAGCAAGAAGTCGGAAGTTTAGTAGCTAGACTTAATCCTCATGACTTCAAAGACGCGCGTAGCTGTCATCTATGGTGGCAAAAGTACTGAACACTCCGTCTCCTGTGTGACCGCAGGTGCAATCATGAGCCATTTGGACCCGGAGCGCTATGAGATTATCCCCATTGCGATTACCAAAGAGGGCACCTGGACCATTGGTGTCACCGAGGGCTTAGAAATTAAAGATGGCAAGCTGCCGGAGGTCGAAGAAGCCGATGAGCTCACCGTCTCGTTGAATCCGCGCGGTGATGGGCAAATTCATAATGTCACCCGTGGCACCCTGCACGCCGATATTGACGTGGTCTTTCCCGCGCTGCACGGCGTCAACGGCGAAGATGGCACCGTCCAGGGCGTGTTTGAGATGGCCGGCATTCCTTATGTCGGTACCGGCGTGATGTCGTCTGCGGTATGCATGGATAAAGAATTCATGCGCAAACTCATGGTGGCCGAAGGTTTGCCGGTTACCCGTGACGTTATCCTGCGCGGCCGCACAGAGCTAACCGATGCAGAAAAAGACCACTTGGGTCTGCCTGTCTTCGTCAAACCTGCTCGTGGTGGCTCGTCGATTGGTGTCTCCAAAGTCAATACCTGGGACGAGCTACCGGCTGCAATTGCCGAGGCTGCCGCATTTGATGACAAGGTCATTGTCGAAGCCGAGCTAGTCGGTGCCGAAGTTGAAGTCGGCGTGCTGGAATACCCCACGGGTGAGCTGGTTGCTTCGGTACCGGCCAAGCTCAATGGCACCGAGGATTCCGATGAAGGCTTCTATGGCTTTGATACCAAGTACTTAGATAACACCGTGACCGCCACCATCCCTGCGCCGTTTGATGAAGCTACCACTAAGGCTCTGCAGGACCTCGCGGTCGAGACTTTCCAGGCGTTGAATTGCGAAGGCCTATCGCGTGTGGACTTCTTTGTCACCGAGCAGGGTCCAATGATCAATGAGATCAACACCTTGCCCGGCTTTACGCCGATCTCGATGTACCCGCAGGTATTTTTGGCATCGGGCGTGAGCTACCCAGAACTGCTCGATACTCTGATTGCCACCGCTTTGGCCAAAGCGAACCAGGACGTCTAGGGCTTAAACATCGGCATCTTTAGCTCACTGTGGTTGTTGCTGCAGTGAGCTTTTTGCGTTGGTAGTACGCGGGCGGCGCGTGGACTGTCGGTTGGACTCTCCGGTAGCAGGACCGAGTGAGAGCACGAGGAGTGCGGCGCCGATAGCAGCGATTCCTACCCAGCCGAGGGGGTCCAGGCGCTCGCCGACAATGACCACGGCCAGGATGGCCGCGATGGCAGGCTCGGCAAGCGTCAGCGTGGTCGCACTACTGGCGTTCACACGCGTCAGCCCATAGCCAAAGAGCAAATAGCCTAAGAACATCGGAATTAATGCCATATAGGCGCCGACGGTAAATGACTGGGTACTGGATAAAAGCGGTGCGCCGGTGGCAAGGAGCACGGGTATAAGAGCGAGCCCGCCGAGTCCGAAGATAGCGCCCATGCCGGCAGCGCGCCCGATGGTGCGACCAATGAGCTGATGTGCGCTCCAGGAATACAGCGCGTAGGTCGTACCGGCGACAAGACCTAAAGCGATTCCTGCGATGGTGGGTGCTACTTGGCTGGGAGCGTTGTGCATGGTCGACAGGCACAAAGTGGTGGCACCGGTAATGCCCAGTGCCGCGGCTAACATCCAGCGGCGGCTGAGGTGTCGTTTTTCACTGACGCGCTCTAAGACCTCCGAGGCAATCGGCGCGGAGCCCAGGGAGACCACGGTTCCTACGGCCACACCAGCTAGGTGCATGGAGCTATAAAAGGCGAGGGGATAGATAAATACTCCCACAGCACCAGCGAAGACGACTGGGAGGTGTGCGCGTAGTTCTGTACGCGCCCGGTACAGCGCGGGGAGGGCAATGAGCGCTTGCAATATCCCGCCAATGCCGAGCGCGGCAGCGCCCATGGCTAAAGGCCCAACATCTGGAGCAAAGGTGGCGGCAGTCCCCGTGGTACCCCACAGTGCGGCAGCACCGAGAACGGCGAGGATACCCAGTAGTGTTCCTTGACTATTCATTACTCGGCAAGCATCCGTGCGGCGATAAGGCGGGCATTGTGTAAACGCTGTGGTGTGCCTTCGAGCCCGGCGCGCGCGACGGCGCCTTCGAGGAGAAAGCTTAAGTGCTCAGCCAGTTGCTGTACCTGGTTAACGGTAGACAGCTGTGATGGCTGCTCAGTGGGATGCTCAGCTAGGTGTTCGGTGAGGTGCTTCGCGAGGATAGCTTCGACTTCTTGTTTGTGTTCGTTGACCGCTTGGCGCGCAGGCGTGCCGGCGGGAAATTCGGCGGCGGCATTGAGCAGCCCACAGCCACGGAAACCGTCGTCATAGCTATCCATGGCGTGGGCGATATAAGCATCAAAGACGGCGAGTACTTTCTCTGCCGGGCTTGTGGCTTGCTCCTCTCGGGCGCGGTAGAGGCTCAACCATTCCTGGTGGCGGTGGTCGATATAGGCATCGACTAGCGCGGCTTTGGACGCGAAGTTGTTGTACAGGCTCTTTTTCGCCACACCTGCTTCTGTCGTGATGGCGTCAATACCCGTGGCGTTGATGCCGTGGTGATAAAAGCGGTTGCCTGCTGCGTGCAAGAGTTTATCCCGTGCGGTTGTCATAGCGTCCCTCCGAGTCGGTAGCTCAGCTAGGAGGTTGCTGAGCTGGTAAGTAGCCCAGTCTACCTACTTTGAAAATGGGCACAAGAGACAAGTGGCAAATATGCAAAGAGCACGCGGATCATTCGATCACGCGTGCTCTGATGCTTAAAGCGCTGTGTGGCGGGTCTAGCAGGTGACTAGTCCTGCTCCTTGGTATTAGCGACAATCACATCGCCTAGTTCGACCAGTGCGGTATTGGCAATATCTTGTGGGGCACTGACAGCGATGTCGGTTTCACGGCCTAGGGCATACCAGGTACCGGCGGTGGTTCCTTCGCCCAGGGTGGTGTCTTGGAACCAGGGAATGTCATTGATTTGCTGTAGCTGCTCGCCGGCTTCATAGCCTGCTGGGGGCTCCACACCACAGCGGATGACTACGGGTTCGCGGCCAGCAGCGCTCCAGGCGGCAGTGTGCTCTTCCGAGACGTCCATGCGTTGGTAGTCTTCGCCGAGGGTATCGGGCAGGGCATCGTCAAGCGAAGTGCACGCCTCGGCATTATCTGCTGAGTTTAACTGTGACAACGGCGCTGGGCGTGGCTCTTGTTCCGTGGCATCGAGTACCTCTAATGCATCTGACAGTCCCTCTGGCTGCTTATCGGTATGGGTGGTCACTGCTACCGCCGGGGAGAAGTCGGTGTTGTACCACGTGGTCAAGGAAGAACCCTCGGTCATATCGCGAACTTCCAACCAGTTGGAGCCATCAATGTCTACCGGTTGGGAGTATTCGGTGTACTGCAAGGGCATATCCACCCCGCAGCGCAGCACGGTTGCCATGGAGGAGATATCAGCCCAGGCGGCCACACCGTCGGGTGCGGGCTCAACGAGCTCTGAACGCTTTTCACCCATAAACCGCTCAGGCAGATTAGCCACCAATTCCTCACACAACGGCGTGGACGCCTCGGGGGAATCAACCGCACTGACGGACACAGGCTGTCGTGCCACGTTTTCAAAGTAGTATTTAGTGCCAAAAAGCACGCCAATTACCAGCACTATGGACAGCCCAAGTGAAATGTAAATAGCCGGGCGATTAAATTGGGTAGTCATAGAGCCACATGTTACTGAAAGGCAATCTGTGAAAAACACTCCGACCCTCCGCGATGTGGGCGAACACGGCGTCATCCAAGAAATCATCGCCGCCGCCCCCAGCTCCTTAAATGGCGACGACGCCGCAGTGCTGTTGCCACTAGCGCCGAACTCGCGCACCGTGGCCACCACAGACATGCTGGTTGAAGGACGACACTTTTGCCGCGATTGGTCCACGCCGTACCAAGTGGGCATGAAAGCTATTACCCAAAACTACGCTGACATTGAAGCCATGGGCGCACGTCCCATCGGTGCTTTGATGGCGCTGGGTGCACCTTTGGACACTCCCGTATCCGTGGTACGGGAAATCGCCGAGGGTATTGCCCAGCGCACCGGCGAGTACAACACGGAGTTAGTTGGCGGCGATGTCACCCAGGCGGAAAAGATTACGGTTTCCGTTACCGCCATTGGGGCACTGGGCGGAGATCGCCAACCTTTGGCCTTGAGTGCCGCGCGCGCCGGGCAAAAGGTCGTAGCCCATGGCAAAATTGGGTGGTCGGCGGCTGGCTGGGCGTTGCTGGAGCGCTTCGGGCGCGATATACCTGATGCCGAGCTGCAACCGTTGGTGGACTTTCACTGTGCGCCCATGCTCGATCCTGGCCGTGGGGTCATTGCCCGGGCTACAGGTGCTACCGCCATGACGGATAACTCCGATGGGCTCGTGCACGACTTGCACACCATCGCGCGGCGCTCATCGGTACGCATTAATATCTTCGCCGACGCGGTCGCCCCCGATGAGCTCTTAGTACGCGCAGGCGAATTATTAGACCATGACCCGTGGGATTGGGTCTTGGCTGGCGGGGAAGACCACACGCTGTTAGGCACCACTATGAAAGATGCACCGTCCGGCTTTCGTCTGATCGGTGAAGTCACCCGCGGCAATGGTGGGGACCTGGTGACCGTTGATGGTGCGCCTGCGCGCTACATCTCTGGATGGGAATCATTCCCGGAGGAGGCCTAATGCACCCTGACTGGCAACCGATTATCCAAGAACCTCTTAATCACATCAGTACGGATATCTACGGCCCGGATACCCTCCCGCCGCGCGATGATGTCATGCGTGCCTTTGACCTCGCACCCTCGGACGTCAAAGTATTAATACTGGGCCAAGACCCATATCCCACCCCAGGGCATGCAATGGGCTTGTCCTTTTCCACCCAACCCGGGGTGCGCCCGCCGCGCTCATTGGTCAACATTTATAAAGAGCTCGAATCCGACCTGGGTATTGTCTTGTCGGATACGGGTCGCGCCGATGGTGATCTCACATCCTGGTTTGAGCAAGGAGTCATGCTTTTAAACCGCGTGCTGACAGTAGAAGCAGGAAACGCCGGTTCACATCGGCGCATGGGCTGGGAAGCAGTGACCGAGGCAGCCATCCGCGCGCTTAATCGCCCAGACCTGGTGGCTATCTTATGGGGCAAAGACGCACAATCTGCCGCACGCTTTATCCCCGAGGCAACCATCATTGCCTCCCCGCACCCCTCACCGCTATCCGCGCGCCGGGGCTTTTTCGGATCCCGGCCCTTTTCCCGGGCGAATGAGGCGTTGGTTCAGGCCGGATCAGCACCTGTCCGGTGGCAATTGTAGACTTAGCCATCATGGCTATAAACCACATTGACGCCCCCACGCTGCACGCGTGGGCGAAGCGATCGGTGGCAGAGCTTTCCCTGCGCCGCGCCGAGCTCAACCAGCTCAACGTCTTTCCAGTTCCGGACGCAGATACCGGCTCGAATATGGCGCACACCATGGAAGCAGCCTTGGCTGAGGCCGATAAGGGCGGCGATGTCGCCCAGGCACTGGCCATTGGCTCCGTGCGCGGGGCACGTGGCAACTCCGGCATGGTGTTATCGCAGGTCTTGCGCGCGGTAGCAGATTCCACGGCGGATTCACTTATCGATGCCCAGACGTTGGTCAACGCACTCACCCTAGCGGTGGATTTAGTTGATCGTGCCATTTCCGAGCCCGTCGAAGGCACCGTGGTCTCCGTGCTGAAAGCCGCGGCCGTGGCGGCAGAAAAATCCGCGCAGCATTCCGACGTGCTGGTGGAAGTACTCACCGCGACCTGCGATGAAGCAGCGAAGGCGTTGGCCAATACGCCGTCACAATTGGCCGTGTTGCGCGAGGCCGGCGTGGTTGATGCCGGGGGAGCGGGCCTGGTGATTTTGCTCGAGTGCCTGCTGGCAGAAGTTACTGAGGCTGAACCGCGCGAAGGAATTGCCATTCCCGAAAGTGTCGTTGAATTGGAAGTGGTCTTTTACTACCACGGGGACATCGACAAGCTAGATGCGGCGATTAGCCCACTGGGCGATAGCGTGGTCATTGCGCGCGCGACCGAAGCAGAAGCCAATGTCCATATTCATACCTCGCACGCCGGCGAAGTGATCGAGAAAGCTTTTGGGCTAGGTGAGGTTACGAGCCTGCGCTTGGAGGTATTGCCGGCGAAGGCACAAGTGCCAGAAAAGCTTGTCGATGACACCCCGCGGGTTATTGTCTCCACCCGTGACGGGGAGTTAGCGAAGCTGTTTCGCTCCATTGGTGCCACGATTTATACCCCGGGTATGGCTCTGGGTGATGACGATATTTTTGTGGGCACCCCGCGCGGAATTGAACTCGGTGGTGCCGAGGTCGTGCCGGTGTCGAGTAACGTGGAAGCAATCGCGGCGATTTCCGTCTATGCCCCAGGCCCAGGTGCGGTGACGGCCATGGTCGAAGTAGCGCGCGCGATGCGGGTGGATAAACCCAGTGATGAAACTGTTGGCGCGATTTTGGCCTGCTGTCATGACTTAGTGCGCGACGGTGATGAGCAATTGACCATCTTGACTTCGCTGACGCTCGATACCGAGCAACTGACCCGGCAGCTGGGCGTGGAAGTGATCGTGGTGCAGGTGGCAGGTATGCGCACCGAAATCGGGGTAGAATAAGCGGCCATGTTGGGGTGGAAGGATGACCGGCCGCTATCTGAGGTTCTGCCGGGCAAAGTGGCCAAGGCGCTGACCAAAAGCTTTGGCTATTCCACCTGCGGGCAACTGCTGCTCAACCACTTTCCGCGCGATTATATCCGCCAGGGCAAAAACTTCCGGGCCTTTGCCGAAAGACAAGCCCCGGAAGGCTCGTTTATCACCGTCTCGGGCACGGTGACCCATATTGCCAAGCGTCCCATTCGCAATGGGTTTGTGCTCAACGTGACCGTCGATGATGCCTATACCGCCGTGTTTTTCAACGGTGTGTGGCAAGAGCGCGTGTTATATCCGGGCATTCGCGTGCTCTTTTCGGGCAAGCTGAAGTTTTTCCACAACACTGCGCAATTGCAGCACCCGGAATTTTTGATTCTGGATGCACCGCGCGGGGAATCCGCCGTGTCCAAGCGCTGGGGCGGAACGTTGAAAGCGATTGCGCAATTTGTGGACGTGGAAGAGCTGCTGCGTGATCGCGAGTGGCTGCCGGTGTATCCGGCGTCCTCGACGCTGAAGACGTGGACGATCATGGCCGCGATCCACCACGTGTTAAAAACCCTGCCGCCAATTGAAGATCCGCTCGATATCTCCGATCTGACCTTCGATATGGCGCTGCGCCAAATCCACGAACCTAGACCGGAAGGCCCGCAGCGTGCTATCGACCGCTTGAAATACAACGAGGCTTTAGGCATTGGTCTGGTCATGGCCTTGCGCCGGCGCGATACCCGCCACTGGCGTGCGTTTGCATTGCCACCGGCTCCCGATGGCTACCGCGCGGAGATGCTCGCCAAACTGCCTTTTGAGCTCACCGGCGGACAACAGCGCGTATTGAAAGATATCGACCGGGATTTATCCAAGGCCGAGCCCATGTCCCGGCTGCTGCAAGGTGAAGTTGGCTCCGGTAAAACATTAGTCGCGGTAGCCGCCATGCTCTCTGCTGTCGATGCCGGGCATCAAGCAGCCTTGCTGGCGCCCACGGAAGTGCTTGCGCACCAGCATGCGCGCTCTATTTCGGCGATGCTGCCGGACGATATCCGCCTGACGGTGCTATCGGGCTCGATGAAAGTCGCCGAAAAGCGCCAGGCCTTATTGGATATCGTCTCCGGCCAAGCCGATATTGTGGTCGGCACGCACGCGATTATCCAAGAGACCGTGGAGTTTTTCTCCCTTGGCATGGTCGTTGTTGATGAGCAACACCGCTTCGGCGTAGAACAGCGCGATTCTTTGCGGATGAAAGCCCCCGAGGGTACTTTCCCGCACGTGCTGGTGATGACGGCAACGCCTATTCCGCGCACTATTGCCATGACGGTCTTCGGTGATTTGGAAGTATCCTCCCTGCACGAATTACCCGGCGGGCGCAAGCCGATTCAATCCTCCGTGGTTCCAGAAGCCAAGCCCACGTGGGTCACGCGTGCTTTTGAGCGCATTCGCGAGGAAGTTGCCGCCGGGCACCAGGCTTATATCGTTTGCCCCCGCATCGAGGGCGAAGGCGGGGTCTTAGAACTAGCCGAAGAACTCCAGGACGGGCCTTTGGCCGGCCTGCGGATTATGGTTTTGCATGGGCGCATGGATGATAAAGATGAGCGCATGGCGGCCTTTGCCCGCGGGGATATCGATGTGCTTGTATCCACCACCGTGATCGAAGTCGGCGTGGACGTCGCCAATGCCACGGTGATGCTCATTCGCGAATCGGAGAACTTTGGCGTCAGCCAGCTCCACCAGCTGCGCGGGCGCGTCGGCCGTGGCGGTAATGCCTCGCTGTGTCTATTTCACACGCTCGCCGCCCCGAATTCGGAAAGCTTCGAGCGCATTGCCAAAATTGCCGCGACCTCGAGCGGTTTTGAACTCACCGAGCTCGATATGGAATACCGCCGCGAAGGTGACGTTTTAGGCACACGCCAATCCGGGCGCCAGCGCACGCTGCAATTGCTTGATTTATCCGAGGATTTGCTCATTATCGAACGCGCCTATGAAGACGCCTATCAGCTTGTCGATGACAACCCCGAGCTCGCCTTTCACCTCACCGTCGGCATCCGCGAGGAAGAACAAGAATACTTAGACAAATCCTGACCATGCCATGAGTTAGGCTAGATGCCATGACCAGAATCATTGCCGGCCAAGCTCGTGGTCGCACCATTATCGTGCCGGAGGAAGGCACGCGCCCGACCTCCGACCGCGCCCGCGAAGGGCTTTTTTCTTCGCTCGCCGTGCGCTGGGGATTTGAAGGCTCCCGCGTTCTCGACCTGTTCGCCGGCTCCGGCGCCCTAGGCCTCGAGGCTGCCAGCCGCGGTGCCGCGGAAGTACACCTGGTAGACAATAGCGCCCAGGCGATCAAAAACATCACCCATAACGCCGGCGTGGTCGGCCACCCCAAGGTGCACATCCATCAGCTGCAAGCCAGCACGTATTTGGCGCAGGCCCCGCGCGAACACTTCGACATGGTGCTAGCCGATCCGCCTTATGATTTCGCCGACGTCGACGAGCTTCTCGTCGCCATCACGCCCGTGTTGGCCGATGATGCCATCGTGGTCATCGAACGCCACATCGACAGCCCTGAGCCGGCCTGGCCGGCGGAGTACGACCCGACGGGGCAAAAACTAAAAAAGCGCACCTACGGAATCGCGCGCATGGACATGGCCATTTTTGAAAGGGAAGTACATGACTAAAGCAGTTTGCCCAGGCTCTTTTGACCCCATGACCTTGGGACACCTCGATATCTTCAACCGCTCCGCAGCGCTTTTCGATGAAGTCACCATCCTGGTGACCGGCAATCCCAATAAACAAACCGGGCTATTTAGCATCGACGAGCGTGTGGACCTGATCAACCAGGTCATCGATCAGCCCAATATCCACGTCGATACCTGGGCGGGACTGCTCGTTGACTACACCACCGAGAACAACATCGACGCCATCGTCAAAGGCCTGCGCTCCTCGCTCGACTACGAATATGAGCTGCCCATGGCGCAGATGAACAAGCGCCTGTCCGGCATTGATACCGTGCTGCTGTTGACCGATGAAAAATACGGCTATATCTCCTCGTCCCTATGCAAGGAGGTCGCCAAATACGGCGGCGATATCTCCGGGTTCTTCCCCGAACCAGTCGGTCAAGCTGTGCTGGAGAAATACCGCGCATGATTATCGCGCTTGGTGTCTTCCTCGCTATCGCTGTGGGCTCCTGCATGCAGCGAGTCTCCGGAATGGGCGTGGGTCTCATTACCGGGCCGGTCATTTCCATTTTATTGGGACCGGTGGAAGGCATCATGGTGCTCAACATCCTCGCCTGCGCCAACGCCGCAGCGACCACAGTCACCGTGCGGCGTAACGTGCAGTGGAGATACGTCTGGCTGATTGGCTCCGTGCTAGTCATCGGCTCGGTTCCCGCAGCATTTCTTATCGCCGCCACCGAGACCGCACCGCTGCTCATTATCGTCGGCGCGCTGCTGCTGATCGCCCTTGCCGTAGCCACCTTCGGCAAAAATCTCTTTCCGTCTGTCACCGGGCGCACCCCGGCGCTGACAGCCGGCGTACTCGGCGGCTTCGCCAATACCCTCGCCGGTGTCGCGGGTCCTGTCTTTACCGTGTATTTCACCGCCGCCAAATGGCCGCAAGCCCAATACGCGGCGACCATGCAGCCGCTTTTTATGATTGCCGGGGCGCTGTCATTTATCGTCAAAGCCCTCGTCGGTGCCGCCTCGCTGACCACCATCGATTGGCTGGTCTGGCCAGCCGGTGTCGCCGGCATGCTGGTCGGCATTAGCATCGGCGGTCTAATCGCCGGCAAGATCGACAAAGCGGCGGCGAGAAAGCTTTCGCTGTTCATCGCCGCCGCCGGAGCAACCGCAGCCATTATCCGCGGTGTGACATCACTTTAAAAGCGACGACAAAAACTCCTTTGTGCGTGGCTGCTGTGGATTGTCCAGCACCTGCTCAGGAGTGCCCATTTCCACCACAGCACCGTCGGCCATAAACACGACCTTGTCCGCGACTTCACGCGCAAAGCCCATCTCGTGGGTCACCACAATCATGGTCATACCACCGGAGGCTAAGTCTTTCATCACGCGCAGAACTTCGCCAACGAGTTCGGGGTCAAGCGCGGAGGTGGGTTCATCGAAAAGCATAAGCTTCGGGTCCATGGCCACCGCACGCGCGATAGCCACGCGCTGTTGCTGCCCACCAGAAAGCTGGACTGGATACGCCGTGGCCTTGTGCGCCAAGCCCACCTGGTCCAGTAGTTCCATGGCCCTCTTTTTGGCCACGTCCGGCTTGATGCCTTTGATGTGGACTGGCGCTTCCATGATATTTTCTAACGCCGTGCGGTGGCTGAAAAGGTTAAAGGACTGAAAGACCATGCCGATGTGCTGGCGCTGCAGCGAGGCATCTTTTTCCGAGATTTCATAAAGCACGCCGTCGCGCTCGCGATAGCCCACGAAATCGCCATCGACATACAGCCTGCCCGCAGTGATCTTTTCCAAGTGGTTCACGCACCGCAAAAACGTCGATTTACCGGAGCCCGAGGGACCGATGAGACACATGACCTCGCCGGGCTCAACCGTGACATTGATGCCCTTGAGTACTTCGAGCTGGCCAAAAGACTTGTAGACATCGATGGCCTCGACCATGGGTTTATTCATTGCGGTTGACCTCCGGGATCACAGATACGTTGCGGGGAATAGTACCTTCGGCATCAGCTAAGGCAGCGAGTTGGCGGCCGGTGAGCTCGCGGGTAGCTCCCTTTTCATAGTACTTTTCCAGGTAGTGCTGGCCGACCATGAAAATGGAGGTAATAACCAGGTACCAGGTGGCAGCGACCATCAGCAGCGGGATGGGCTCAAACAGCGCTGCGGAGATATCGGTGGCGCGGCCGAAGATTTCGTGGGTGTAGGGAATAGCGACCACCAGGGACGAAGTCTTGAGCAGTGAGATGAATTCATTGCCCGTTGGCGGGATAATAATGCGCATCGCCTGCGGCATGACGGTGCGGCGCATGGTCATCCACCAGCCCATGCCCAATGCTTTCGATGCTTCCTTCTGGCCCTCCGGCACCGAAGAAATACCGGAGCGCACAATCTCCGCCATATAGGCGGCTTCATTCAGGCCCAGACCAACCACGGACAAGAAGAAGGCCGAGGAGAGCACGCCTTCCAAAGAGATTTCGGCAAAGCCTAAGTTAATGGATTGATAGAGTGCTCCGAGCAGGCCCCAAAACACCAGCTGGACGTAGATGGGCGTGCCACGAAAGACCCAGAGGAAAATCCAGGACACTGAGCGCAGCACGGGGTTCGGCGACATGCGCAGCACAGCCAGGATGGCGCCGCCGACCACGCCGATGATCATCGCCAGCAAGGTAATAGCCAAGGTGTGCAAGGACGCAATGGCAATCCGGGTGTCTAGAAGATAGGCGAAGTAGGTATCCCAGCCGTAGGCCTCGTTGCGGGCTGCGCCGATGATAAACCATGCGGCGAGTAGCAAGATGATGACGGCGAAGGTCCAGCGCCAGGGGTGGCGCAGGGGTTTTGCTTGGATCCTCTCAGGGGTACTCATGATTGGGGCCTTTCATTAATCATTGCCGTGTCGATGAGTCCGTCTTCAATACCCCATTGGGCAAGAATGCGGGCATAATCTCCGGTATCAATCAGGTGTTGTAGGGCAGCAGCCATCGCGGGACCGTAGTCGGAATCTTTGGCCACAGCCATGCCATAAGGGGCAGCATCAAACATCTCGCCGACCATTTCCAGCTGGCCGTCGGAGCGGTTGACGGCATAGGCAGTGACGGGGGAGTCCGCCGACAGCGCATCCGCGCGGCCGGTTAAGGCTGCGATGGCAGCATTATCGGAGGTGTCATAGCTTAAGATTTCCAGGTCGCCGTCGCACTCTGCGGCTTTGGGGCGCACATCGTCGGTTTCAGACACGGTAGTGCGCTGCACGGCAACAGTAAGCCCACAGGCATTTTCGGGGTCGACATCTTTGCTTGTCGATGTCGGCTGGGCCCATTGAATACCCGCGTACAGGTAGTTGACGAAGTCGAAGTTCTGGCGACGTTCTTCCGTATCTGTAAACCCGGAAACGCCAATGTCTAGTTGTCCGCCTTGAATTGACGGCAAAATCATGGCGAAGTCTTGCTCGACGGGCTGAAAATCCAATCCCATGACGCTGGCCATCGCTCGCGCGAGGTCCATTTCGACGCCGACGATATTGCCGGCATCGTCTTTGAACTCAAACGGTGCGAATGGGGGATTAGTACCGGCGGTGAGCACGCCGTCTTCGTCGTCGACCATGGCGGCGATGGCATCGACACGCTCGGGGGTTATCTCTTCCCAGCCGTCGGGAAGTGCGGGCTCGGAGTTGGTGACGCAGCCGGATAGTACCGTCACCGAGGCCAGCGCTGCGAGTACCTTGTATTTCATTTAGTGGGCCGCCTGCATTTCTGCGGTCTTTTTCTTAGCGATGCGTGTATCCGCATAAATAAAACCGCCCACGATGGCCGCGCCGAGGATAAACATCACGATGATAGCCAGCGAACCGGCATCCTGCTTCTCGCCCCACGGCCACAGCGCGCGCAGGGAGCCGAGCATGAAACCAGACATGACTGCGAGCGTGCCGCCACGGCGATTGTCTAGCAGCCAGTTGAGAACGCGGACAAAAACGATGAGACCGCAGATAGCACCGGCGATAAACACGACGATGATAGTCAGGTTGCGCTCCGAGACCGCGGCGATAACTGGCTGGTAAAGCCCGAGCATTAACAAGATGAGCGAGCCGGAAACACCCGGCATAATCAGCGCGCAGACCGCGACGGCGGCGGCGAAGAAGATAACAATCAGGCTAGGGTCCTCGACAGCATCGGCGGTAAAGCCGGTGACCACGAAGATGACCACGGCGGAAATCAGGCCGTAGAGCCAGTAGATGGGCTTGCGGCGTTCCTCAGCGCTCATCATCGAAAGTGGCACGATAATCGATACTGCGACCATGCCCATGAATAATGCATGGGAGATGGAGAAGTTATTGTCGACGAAGGCAGACAGGACACTCGACATGCCAAAGACGGCGGCGACCATGCCGACGCCGACGAATAAAATTAAGAGCCAATCGACTTCTTTAAACTTGCCCTTGATGATCTTATCCGCGCTGGCCAGGGCTCGTTCATAAATGCCGACGATCAGCGCCACGGTACCGCCGGAGATTCCCGGCACGAGTTCGGCTGAACCGATTAACGCGCCGCGAATTAGATTGAAAATGTGCTGCAAAGTTAACCCCTTAACGTGTATAGAACAACGTTTCACGGTACACGTGTATGCGCATAAAATTTAATCCCCACGCGGGCTATCCGCGAAGGAAAGGCAGCACGTCATAAATATTAAAGTGCGGAATGTGTGGCGCAATCACGCTGCCGTAAAAAGAACCCAGGCCTGCCCACACGCCGACGGAAACGAGCACATCGCGGATGATATTGAGCACCGTGCTCTCCGTGCGCTGGGGAACTGGGACCGACGAGCCGGTCGACGAGCCTGAAGAGGAGCCAGTAAATGAGGACGAGAGATTTTCTGAGGACGTCTCCACCTGAGACGATAGCTCCTGGGCGTTGGCCACGGTTACTGGTGTCAAGGTCACAGCGGTAGCGGTGATGACAGCGGCAAGCTTGGTGCGCATATGAATTTCTCCTGAAAAAGTGGTTGGAATCTGTCCATACGATACTCAAGCGGCAAAACCACGAGTACTTTGGGGTTTATGATTAATACCGATTTGAGCACCTCAGCACATGAAAAAATGATTGCCACCTACCGGCACCTGCACCAAAACCCCGAGCTATCCATGCAGGAGTACAAGACGCAGGAATTTATCGAAAAAGAACTCGATGATATTGGCATCGAACACTTTCGATGCGGCGGCACCGGCGTAGTCGCCATCGAGCGCAACGGTGACGGTCCTACGGTCGCTTTTCGCGCGGACACCGATGCTTTGCCGATTGAGGAGAAGACGGGCGTGGAATATGCATCGACAAGCACTGGCGAATTAGATGGTGCCACCGTGCCGGTAATGCATGGCTGTGGACACGATAGCCACGTCACCGCCGCGTTGACCGCCGCGCGCCTGATTCACGAGCAGCGTGACGCGTGGGCGGGGACCATCGTGTGGATTTTCCAACCGGCGGAAGAAACCGCCGAAGGCTCCCGCGCCATGGTCGCCGATGGGCTGTGGGACAAGGCGCCGAAACCGGACATTGTCTTGGGCCAGCACGTGTTTCCTTTTGAATCGGGCACCTTGCACTACACCTTGAATGCCGCCATGGCCGCGGCCGATTCGCTGAAAATCACGTTGCATGGGGAACAATCGCACGGATCCCAGCCGCAGGATTCCATTGACCCGATTGTCTTAGGTGCGCATATTGTCACCCGCCTGCAAACTATTGTGGGCCGCGAAATTGCGCCGTTGGATTCTGCGGTGGTGACCGTGGGGACGTTTAATGCGGGCCTGAAGGAAAATATCATCCCGGACCGCGCGGAGCTCAAGCTGAATATTCGCACCTTGACACCGGATGTGCGAGAGCAGGTCTTAAATGCGATCACCCGCATTGTCAACGCCGAAGCTGAAGCCTCGGGTGCGCCGCAGCCTGATATCGAGGAAATTTATACCTTCCCGCAGCTGAAAAACCACGCCGAGGAAGGCGCACGCGTCGCCACAGCCCTGCGCGCGGAACTCGGCGAGGACAAAGTCATTGAAACCCCACCTTTGATGGGCTCGGAAGATTTTGGCCACCTGGCTGATTCGATTGATGTGCCCAGCATGTTCTGGTTCTTCGGCGGAGCCGCGGCCGATGATGACAACCCAGCGAAAAACCATTCGCCACGCTTCTTGCCCGTAGAAGAGCCCACCCTGGCCACCGGTGTTCGCGCCGCCGTGGCTGCAATCGGTGCTTACGTCGCGTCCTAGACACGACAATACCCTCGCAGAAAAGCTCTCCTGCGAGGGTTTTATTATGGTGCCCCTGGTGAGACTCGAACTCACACTGGACGGGTTTTGAATCCGTTGCCTCTGCCAATTGGGCTACAAGGGCGTACAAGAAGATAGTAGCGTAAGTGGTTCGCAAAAATAAAATCACGCCGTCTACACTGGTAGACGTGACTTCAAAGCTACTTCTCATTGACGGCCATTCCATGGCATTTCGCGCGTTCTACGCTCTGCCGGTAGATAAGTTTTCTACCTCCGGCGGGCAACACACCAATGCTGTTTATGGATTTATGTCCATGATGGCTGCTTTAGTGGGCGAGGAAAAGCCCGACTCCATCGCCGTTGCCTTCGACGTGGGGCGCAAGACGTTCCGCACGGAGATGTTCCCGGAGTATAAAGCGCAGCGGGAATCTGCCCCGGAGGAATTCAAGGGCCAGGTAACGATTATTCGCGATGTTCTAGACAAAATGGGCATTACCACCTTGTCGCGGGAGAACTTCGAGGCCGATGATATTTTGGCCACCTTGGCCACCCAGGCAACGCAGATGGATGAATTCGACACGCTGATTGTTACCGGCGATAGGGACTATTTGCAGCTGGTCAACGACTCCACCACGGTGTTATATCCCATGCAGGGTGTGTCCAAGCTGCACCGGTTTACCCCGGAAGCAGTGGAGGAAAAATATGGCCTGACACCGCAGCAGTATCCGGATTATGCGGCGCTGCGCGGGGATACCTCGGACAATCTGCCGGGCGTTCCCAAAGTCGGGGAGAAGACGGCTTTAAAGTGGATTTTGCAGTATGAGGACCTAGACAATCTGTTAAATCACGCCGAAGACATCAAGGGTGTCGTGGGCAATAACCTGCGCGAGCGCATTGAGCAGGTGCGTTTAAACCGCACCTTGACGCAAATGATTACGGACATGGACTTAGAAGTCGGCCCGCAGGACTTGGCCTTTAAGTCGGCGGAGACGGCGACGATCGCGCAGCTTTTCGATGAACTCGAGTTCGGCGTCAACCTTCGCGAGCGCGTGGTGGATGCGTTTCCTAATATCGAGGGCGCGGAGCCGGAGACAGAAGATGCGGTCAAGGTCAGCGTGACATCGCAAAGCTTGAAGCAGTGGCTGAAAGACAAGACCGGTGTTGCTGTCTTTATCACCGGCGACGGCCGACCTGGACAAGGTGACGCCACGAGCATTTCGCTTGTCGATGACACCTTTGACGCCATCCACGCCGAACTCGCCGACTTATCGGCAGAAGATGATAAAGCGCTGGCTGCCTGGCTGGAATCTGATGCGGAGAAATTCTTGCATGAGGCCAAGGCGGCCTATCACATGCTTCAAGGCCGCGGCATTACCTTAAACGGCATCGCGCACGACACCGCGCTCGCGGCCTATCTCTTGCGACCTGGACAACGCACTTACGAACTTCCCGATGTCTACCAGCGCCACTTGCGCAAGACACTCGAGGCTTCCAGCGAGCAGCTTTCGCTTCTCGATGACACCGGCGGCATCGACTCCGCCGTCGCCATCATGGAGCTGACCGTGGAGTTAACGAAGGCTTTGCAGGAGATTGATTCCTACCAGCTTTATGCCGAGCTGGAAATTCCTCTGGTCTCTATTTTGGCGAAGATGGAAGCAACCGGTATTGCCGTCAATGTGGACACACTGGAGTCGCAGCAGGAAGTCTTTGCCAACCACGTGGCCGCGGAAGAAAAGGCGGCGCGCGAGCTGGCCGGCGATGACACACTTAATCTGAATTCTCCGAAGCAGCTGCAAACTGTCTTGTTTGAGACGTTGGATTTGCCGAAGACGAAGAAGACGAAGACAGGGTATTCTACGGCGGCGAAAGAAATTGAGCAGCTGGCGATTAATCATCCGCACCCGTTTTTGGATCACCTGTTAGCGCACCGCGAGTATCAAAAGCTGAAGACCACTCTGGAAGGCTTGATTAAAACGGTGCAGCCGGATGGGCGTATCCACACGACATTCAATCAGACGGTGGCTTCGACGGGGCGCTTGTCGTCGACGGAGCCGAACCTGCAAAATATCCCGGTGCGCACGGAATCAGGCCGGACTATCCGCTCGGCGTTTATCGTGGGCGAAGGCTATGAAACCTTGTTGACTGCGGACTATTCGCAGATTGAAATGCGCGTAATGGCGCACCTGTCGCAGGACCCGGGTTTGATTGAGGCATATAAGGAAGGCGAGGACTTACACAACTATGTCGGCTCGCGCGTCTTCGATGTGCCCGTCGACAAGGTGACATCTGAGCTGCGCCGCCGAGTCAAGGCCATGTCGTATGGTTTGGTCTACGGCCTATCGGCATTCGGGCTATCGCAGCAGCTGTCGATTCCTGCCGGCGAGGCGAAGAAAACGATGGATGCGTACTTCGACCGCTTTGGCGGGGTAAAGAAATACCTCGCGGATGTCGTCGAGCAAGCGCGCAAGGATGGCTATACCGCAACGGTCTTTGGTCGTCGTCGCTATCTGCCGGAGCTGATCTCCGATAACCGCCTAGCACGCGAAAACGCCGAGCGCGCTGCACTCAACGCTCCCATCCAGGGCACCGCCGCCGATATCATCAAGGTCGCAATGATCCGCGTCGACCAAGCCCTCGAAGGCTTTAAATCGCGCGTGCTGTTGCAGGTACACGATGAATTGGTCGTCGAAGTAGCTCCTGGCGAGCTTAATAAGGTGCAGGAGATCGTGGAAAGGGAGATGGATGCATCGATAAGCTTGCGGGTGCCACTGGAAGTCTCTGCCGGCACCGGCGATAACTGGGATGCTGCCGCGCACTAGGCCCGCTGGTTATTTGCCATATCGTGGGCGGTGCCGCGCCATCCTTCGTAAAAGATAGGCCGCGGATTGTAGTGGATGGGATCGTTTGGTTTGGGTTGATAGCCTGGCCACCCGAGCCAATCGCGGACAATCCGGCCATTTTTCGGCGGCGCATTGGGATTGTCATCGTTCGCAGCGTTGTGCGGGGCGCACGCATTCGCTAAGTCATCCCAGTTGTGTTCATCTTTGCGCACATAAGCATAGGCATCGATGTGGTGCGCCTGGCAGGTCACGGCTGCGCGCCCGCACCGCGTGCACGTCAAGGTCTCTAGCATGACTCCGAGGCGGTGTTCGCCGGTGGAAAAGCGTGTGCGGATAATGGGCTGGATGAAATTAAGCTGCGCGCGACCATCTTTCATGCTGGTGTGCGCGACATAGCCGGTATCAGCCAATGCGAGGTTTACTGCTTCATCGATGGGAATGGTTCCGCCGGATAAAGTATTGATGTGCCCGCGGGCGTAATCAACGTTCGGATCGCCGGAGATGATGACCATGGGCTGATATTTCTGCTCGCCCTCGGGGTTGGAGGAGAAGAGTTTTCTGAGCATCCAGTTGGCGAAGAGTTGGTCATATTGCAAACGCGGGTTCTTTTTCTTCGCGCTGGCGATAAAGCTTTGTGCCTGTTGCTGGATATCGCGCGCTTGGTGTTCTTTAATCAAGCCTTGAACGCGAATCATGCCGTGCTCGTTGGGCTCGCGTGCGAAGGTCAGGCGGTTGACGCGGCGCGCTTTCTCCGGCTTAGTGCATTCGGCGAGGATAGTTTTGATGTGGATTGCGGCATCCGTCACGGTGGCATTGGCGCAAGCGTGCAGCATGCGGTCAAGGATTTTGACTGGATTATTCAGCTTTTTATCAACTTTGCTCATGGCAGTCGATACCAGTTTGAGGTGATCGAGGGATAGCTTGAGCTTGGATGCCACCAGGTGCCCTGGCTTGATGCGGTTGTGCACCCGCAATAAAAGCCTGACTTCATCGAGGCTGAGGTTGTCTTCGCGAGCAACGATTTCCGGGTGCGTAGATCCCACCCGGGCATGAAAGCTTGCTACCAGGTCCCAGCCACTGTTTTTGGCTGCCAGGTAGGCGCTATATGCATTGCTCAACGTCATGATTCCCACGATAGGAAGCCAGTAATCAGCCTGACAAGAGCGCGTTTGAGCCGCCCCGAAATCTGTGGATAACTTACCGAGCGCGCGTGGAGTTATCCACAACTGGGCGCTCCACCATGGTCTTGGCCAAGACATCGAAGGGATGTTGTGCTAGGCCCAGCATGCTGATGCCGAAGACGAGGAAGATGATTGGCTCCACGTAGGGAACACCAAAAGCCGCTAGGAGAGTAATCAGAACCCAACTATTGCGAATCGCGGCTGACCTATAGCCCGGGGTAATAGAAATGATGTCGAGGCCTAAAGACCATTTGCCGAGCGAGGTATTCCACCGGCCTTCGACAATGACGCGGTAGAAGAAAAAGACGAGGGAGAAAGCCCAAATCTGATAGATGCTCGCAGCTTCGCCGGTCAGTGGGGCATCGGCAGCTAAATTAATCAGCCACTGGGCGATCAAAATGACGGCACCGACGGCAAAACCGTCAATCCAGAAGCCGATTGCGCGGCGAACAAGAACAGATAGGCGATAACGCATAAAAATTACGATACCCGGCTCGTGTTAAAGATTGCACAGCTTGCTTTGAGGATGTAGTGTTGTTGAGGCGTGTCTATGCCCGCGAGCGGTTTCAATCAGTATAGGAGGGTTGACTGCGCTGGCGAGGTGAGATTGATACTACGAGTTCAAGAGATACGTTTCTGTCCATTTTCGATCTCCTAAACAATTCGGAGCACACTTAAATATGCCCACTTCTAACACCCCTCAGGTAGCGATTAACGATATCGGTACCGCTGAGGACTTCCTCGCAGCTGTCGACGCCACCATCAAGTACTTCAATGATGGTGACATCGTCGAAGGCACCGTGGTTAAGGTTGACCACGACGAGGTATTGCTCGACATCGGATACAAGACCGAAGGCGTCATTCCGTCACGCGAGCTGTCCATCAAGCACGACGTCGACCCAGATGAGGTAGTCGAGGTCGGCGATCAGATCGACGCTTTGGTTTTGACCAAGGAAGACAAAGAAGGTCGTCTGATCCTTTCCAAGAAGCGTGCGCAGTACGAGCGCGCGTGGGGCGCCATCGAAGAGCTGCAGGCGAAGGAAGAGCCAGTTACCGGTACCGTTATCGAGGTTGTCAAGGGCGGCCTCATCCTGGATATCGGCCTGCGTGGCTTCCTGCCAGCATCACTCGTCGAAATGCGTCGCGTCCGTGACCTGGAGCCATACATCGGCCAGGAGCTGGAAGCTAAGATCATCGAGCTCGACAAGCAGCGTAACAACGTTGTTCTGTCCCGCCGTGCATTCCTGGAGCAGACCCAGTCCGAGGTTCGTTCCGAGTTCCTGCACCAGCTGCAGAAGGGCCAGGTCCGCAAGGGCGTTGTCTCTTCCATCGTCAACTTCGGCGCATTCGTCGACTTGGGCGGCGTAGACGGCCTGGTTCACGTTTCCGAGCTGTCCTGGAAGCACATTGACCACCCATCCGAGGTTGTCACCGTAGGCGACGAGGTCACCGTAGAGGTTCTCGACGTCGATCTGGACCGCGAGCGCGTATCCCTCTCCCTGAAGGCAACTCAGGAAGATCCATGGCGCGTATTCGCACGCACCCACGCTGTGGGCCAGATCGTGCCAGGCAAGGTCACCAAGCTCGTCCCATTCGGTGCGTTCGTTCGCGTCGAAGAGGGCATCGAAGGCCTGGTTCACATCTCCGAGTTGGCTCAGCGCCACGTTGAGGTCCCAGACCAGGTTGTCAACGTCGGTGAAGAGGTCATGGTCAAGGTCATCGACATCGACCTTGAGCGTCGCCGCATCTCCCTGTCCGTTAAGCAGGCAGACGAGGACTACACCGAAGAGTTCGACCCATCCAAGTACGGCATGGCTGACTCCTACGATGAGCAGGGCAACTACGTGTTCCCAGAAGGCTTCGACTCTGAGACCAATGAGTGGAAGGAAGGCTTCGACGAGCAGCGTCAGGCTTGGGAGGCACGCTACGCTGAGTCCGAGCGTCGCTTCCAGCTGCACACCGCTCAGATCGAGCGCCACCGTGCGGCTGCTGCAGAAGCAGCTGAGACCGAGGCAGCTTCCGCTAACTACTCTTCCGAGTCCAACGATGCAGCTCCGGCATCCGAGGCACCGGCAGAGTCTGCAGGTTCCCTCGCATCTGATGAGCAGCTCGCTGCTCTTCGCGAGAAGCTGGCTGGCGGCGAGAACTAATTCTCTCAGCTAGATAGCTACTAAGAACGCGTCACCGAAAAATCGGGGCGCGTTCTTTTTTTATGCGCTGCTGGGTACGAGCTTGGAAGAACTTAAAGGTTGAATAGTAGTTGCTTTTATTTCCACATTCTGCCTAGAATGTAACACACAACACCCTCAGGGTTGTTACTCGTAATGGAGGCAAGACCTGGGCAACTTTTCGCATGGAATTGTTGCCCGGGTCTTTTCGTGTTTTACCGGAAAATGAAAGAAGGTACATCTCATGTCCCAGACTGAGATGCGCACCGCAGCCGAAGAAATTCTCGAAGGCATCGGCGGTGCGGATAATATTTCATCGTTTACGCACTGCGCGACGCGCCTGCGCTTTGAGCTTAACGATGCATCCAAGGCAGACAAAGACAAACTCGACGCCATCCCCAAGGTCTTAGGTGCGGTCCCGCAGGGCGGGCGCAACTACCAAGTGGTCATCGGCGGCGATGTCGCCAGCGTCTATGACGAAATGATGCAGCTACCCGGCGTGCGCAAGACCGACGCCGATGTCAAAGCTGCCAACCGCGCTAAAGCCCAGGGCAAGATGCCGTGGCTCGATACGGCCTTTGAGTACCTCTCGGACTCATTCCGCCCGATTCTGGGCGTGCTGCTCGGCGCCTCGCTGATCATTGCGTTCACGGCTGTCATGGAAGCCTTCGGCGTGGTTGACACTCGTGCGGATGACAAAGCCGGCATCTGGTTTTTCATCGACGCCATGTGGCGCTCCGTCTTCTACTTCCTGCCAGTAATGGTTGCCTATAACGCCGGCAATAAACTACGCATTGACCCCTGGGTTCCCGCGGCAGTGATGCTGGCGCTGTTTACCCCAGAGTTCATGGGGCTTAAAGACGACCCCGCAGCGCAGTGTGTTGTCGACGCCACCTTGGAAGCAGAAACCTGCTCGATCAACCTGCTGGGCATCAACGTCGCCCTGCCAGACTACGGCGGCAACGTCTTCGTACCTTTGATTATGGCGCTGGTAGCAGCCGGAGTGTACAAGGGTTTCCAAAAGATCATTCCATCCGCAGTGCACATGGTCTTCGTGCCATTTTTGACCCTGCTGATCACCATCCCAGTTACCGCCATCCTCATTGGTCCATTCGGTGTGTGGCTCGGCTCGACCATCGGTGTCGGCCTGGCTTGGATGAACGGCAACGCGCCTTTCGTCTTCGCCATCTTGATCCCAATGCTGTACCCATTCCTGGTGCCACTTGGTCTGCACTGGCCACTGAACGCACTGATGCTGGTCAACATTGAAGCTCTCGGTTATGACTTTATTCAAGGCCCCATGGGCGCCTGGAACTTCGCATGTTTCGGTGCCACAGCAGGTGTCTTGGCCATCTCCATGCGCGAAAAGGACCCAGAAATGCGCCAGACCTCTGGTTCTGCTCTCGCTGCTGGTCTGTTCGGTGGTATTTCCGAACCGTCGCTCTACGGTATTCACCTGCGCTTTAAGCGCATCTACCCGCGCATGCTGGTCGGTTGTTTCGCCGGTGGTCTGACCATCGCCATCTTGGGCACCGCCTCCGGCGGCGTGACCACTTCCGCCTTCGTCTTTACCTCCTTGCTGACCATCCCGGTCTTCTCACCGATGCTGACCTACGCCATCGCCGTTGTCGTGGCCTTCGCAGTCGCTTTCGCGCTGATCTACTTCACCGACTACCGCACCGAAGAAGAAAAGCAGAACTCCCGCGAGCGCGCAGCCGCAGCCGGTCTGGTCCCCGCAGAAGATACGGAAACCACCTCAGAGACCACCGAGTTGGCATCGCCAGTCGATGGCATGGCCGTCAAACTCACCGACGTGGACGACAAGGTCTTCGCCGGCGGAACCCTTGGAAACGGCATCGGCATCGTGCCGGTCAACGGCGACATCGTCAGCCCCGTCGCCGGCACCATCGCCACCGTGACCAAAACCGGACATGCCTTCGGCATCAAGACCGACGATGGGGTAGAGGTACTCGTCCACATCGGCATTAATACCGTGCGGATGAAAGGCGAAGGATTCCAGCCATTGGTTGCCAAGGGCGATAAAGTCAGCGTCGGCAGCCCACTGGCAGAAGTTGATCTGGACAAGATTAAGGAAGCCGAATACGACAACACCGTTGTTATGACGGTGACCAACACCAAGGCCATGACGGAGGTTTCCGGTGATGCGGAAGGTCCTGTCAAGGCTGGTGAACCAGTCGTGAACATTAAGCGCTAACCTAGTTATCGATGCAGATCCTTCGAGTATTTAATAACAACGTCGTCCTCGCTCGCCGCGGGGAGGACGAAGTTATTGTCACTGGACGCGGGGTGGGATTCCAAGCCCACCACGGCGATGAGATAGATCCCGGCCGCATCGCGCAGGTATTTACCCCATCGCTGGGCCGCGACCCCGACCACTTGGCGATCATGTTGGCGGCTTTAAGCCCCGACTACATCGACAAGGTCGTCGTCGCGCTCAACACCATCCAGGTGGATGCCGAATTAACGCTCGTGGTTGCCTTGGCGGATCACTTCCAAGCCGCGGTGCAAAGAACTCGCGACGGACATATCGTGGAATATCCGCTGCGCGCTGAAGTTGAACAACTCTATCCTGAGGATTATCAGCGCAGTGTGCGCCTGCTCGAAGTGATCAACACTGAGATAGACACCCAGCTGCCAGAATCAGAAGCCATCGCGGTAGCACTACATCTTGTCAACGCCGGCTTCGCGTCGGGAGATTTGTCGCAGACCTACCGCATGACTGGGCTTATCCAGCAGTTAATCGCGATCATCGGGGAATTTTTCGGCAAGGAACTCGATACCAACGAAGTCACCGTCGCACGTTTTATCACCCATTTGCGGTACCTCTTTGTGCGGATGCAGCAAAACAATCAGCTTTTTGCGGAACATTCCGCTATCGGGCGCGCTATCGTGGAAGCGTATCCTCGCGCCAGCGAGTGCGCGAAGGTCTTGGCAAATATTATCGAGATGCGCATGGATGAACCCGTCACAGAAGATGAGGTGTCATACTTGGCGCTGCACGTAGCACGACTTGAAGGAAAGCAATGAAAATCATCGGTTTAACAGGCGGTATCGGCAGTGGAAAGACCACGGTGGCACAGCTTTTTGTAGACGAAGGCTTTCCGCTGGTCGATGCCGACAAGGTCGCACGCGAAGTCGTCGAGCCCGGGCAGCCGGCATTGCAAGAGCTTGCCGATGTTTTTGGCGCGGACATTATCCAACCTTCCGGGGAATTGGACCGTCAGTTGTTAGCGCAGCGGGCTTTCGTGGATAAAGAACACACCGAGCAGCTCAATGCGATTACCCATCCAAAGATTCAACAGCGTACGCAAGAGCTTTTCGATGAATATCGGGCGCAAGATGTCGAAGCGGTCATCTACGACATGCCGCTGTTGGTCGACAACGGCCTCGACCGCGCCATGGATTGGGTGATCGTTGTCGATGTTGCCCCAGATGAACGGGTGCGCCGGTTGGTCGAAGGCCGGGGGCTGGATGAAGAAGACGCGCGCCGTCGGATGAATTCGCAAATCCCGGATGGTTTGCGCTTGGCATCGGCGGATTCGGTTATCGATAACAATGCTGCGGAGGAGAACCTCAAACCACAGGTGGATCAGCTGATCTCTGATGCACCATGGTTGCTCTAGCCGCGTAGGATAGCCAGTATGGCTTTTGCAGGAGAACACCCGATATATTCGCAGTCTGAGCATCGTCCAGTGGGCGAGATTGAGCGCACTGGCGGCAAGTTCGAGGTTATTTCTGAATATGAACCTGCTGGTGATCAGCCCACCGCGATTGCGGAATTAGACCATCGCCTCAATGAGGGCGAACGTGATGTGGTGCTGATGGGTGCTACCGGTACGGGTAAGTCGGCGACGGCGGCGTGGCTCATCGAAAAGCAACAGCGTCCGACGCTAGTGATGGCGCCGAATAAGACTCTGGCGGCGCAGCTTGCCAATGAGCTCAAGCAGCTGCTGCCGAATAACGCCGTGGAGTATTTCGTGTCGTACTACGATTACTACCAGCCAGAGGCGTATATCGCGCAGACTGATACGTATATCGAAAAAGATTCTTCGATCAATGAGGACGTGGAACGTCTGCGCCACTCGGCGACCTCGGCGTTGCTCTCACGCCGCGATGTTGTGGTGGTTAGCTCCGTTTCCTGTATCTACGGTCTGGGTACGCCGCAAAGCTATTTGGACCGCTCGGTGCTGTTGCATATCGACGATGAAGTTGAGCGCGACCAGCTGCTGCGCCTGCTGGTGGATATCCAATATGAGCGCAACGACGTGGGTTTTACTCGCGGTACCTTCCGCGTGAATGGCGATATCGTCGATATTATCCCAGCCTATGAGGAACGTGCCGTGCGCATTGAGTTTTTTGGTGATGATATTGATGCGCTGTACTACATCCACCCCGTGACCGGCGATACCCTGGAGCAGGTCGATGAGCTGCGCATTTTCCCGGCCACGCACTATGTTGCCGGTCCGGAGCGGATGGAAAAGGCCGTGCAAGCCATCAAGGAAGAGTTGGCCGAGCGTTTGGCGGATTTAGAAAACCGCGGCAAATTGCTCGAGGCTCAACGCCTGCGCATGCGCACGGAATATGACCTGGAAATGATTGAGCAAGTCGGTTTTTGCTCAGGTATCGAGAACTACTCACGGCACATGGATGGTCGCGGGCCCGGTACCGCACCTGCGACCTTGATGGATTATTTCCCTGAGGATTTTTTGACGATCATCGACGAGTCGCACGTGACCGTGCCGCAGATTGGCGGCATGTTCGAAGGCGATATGTCGCGCAAGCGCAACCTCGTCGAATTCGGTTTCCGTTTGCCCTCTGCGGTGGATAACCGTCCACTGACTTTTGATGAGTTCGAACAGCGCGTGGGGCAGACCGTGTACCTATCGGCAACCCCTGGCAATTATGAAGTTGCGGCCGCTGGCGGTGAATATGTCGAACAGGTCATTCGTCCCACCGGCCTGGTGGACCCGAAGGTCACCGTTAAGCCCACCAAGGGCCAGATTGATGATCTCATTGATGAGGTCCGCGAGCGCACCAAGAAAAATGAGCGCGTCCTGGTAACCACCTTGACCAAGCGCATGGCCGAGGATCTGACGGATTATCTGTTGGAACACGGTATTCGCGTGCGCTATTTGCACTCGGATATTGATACTTTGCAGCGTATCGAATTGCTGCGTCAATTGCGCTTGGGCGAATATGACGTGCTGGTGGGCATTAACCTGCTGCGTGAGGGCTTGGACTTGCCGGAAGTCTCACTGGTGGCCATCCTCGATGCCGATAAGGAAGGCTTCTTGCGGTCAACGACCTCGTTGATTCAGACCATTGGTCGTGCCGCTCGTAACGTCTCCGGTGAGGTGATCATGTATGCCGATAAGGTCACCGAGTCTATGGAGCGCGCGATTGATGAGACTGAGCGGCGCCGCGCCAAGCAGATTGCCTATAACGAAGAAATGGGGCTGGATCCGCAGCCATTGCGCAAAAAGATTGCGGATATTTTGGATCAAGTCTACGAAAACGAAGGCGACGGCGAATCCGATCCTGCCTCCATCGTGGACAAGCCGGATGTCTCGACCATGGCAGCGGATGAAGTGCAGTCGCTTATCGATGACCTATCGCAGCAAATGGCCGCCGCCGCCCGCGAATTGAAGTTCGAGTTGGCCGGGCGTCTGCGCGACGAGATTGCTGATCTAAAGAAAGAGCGCCGAGGGCTCAAAGACGCCGGAATTTAATGTCATAATAATTGATATAGGTAAAATTCATCCTCTTAAAGAAAGTGAATGGACATGCTCAACTACAACACCATCGCGGTGGGTACTGATGGCTCCCCAACATCGCTGCGCGCGGTACGCGCAGCTGCCAGCATGGCGCGCGTCTATGATGCCAAGCTGATTATTATCTCCGCCTTCTACAACCAACCGGGCGCGATGCTCGGGGCGCCGGATTCTGAAAGCGTTCCGGTCATCGACCGTGGTGATGCCCAAAATTACTTGGATAATGCCGCGGGCATTGCCCAAAATGAAGGCGCGACCAGCATTGAAGTCGTTGGTAAATCTGGCGATCCAGTCAAGGCCATGTTGGAAGTGGAAAAAGACTATGACGTGGATATGTTCGTCGTCGGCAACCGCGGCATGAACTCGGTGCGCGGACGCGTTTTTGGCTCTGTTGCCACCGAACTTACGCGTAAAGCACACGCGGACGTTGTCGTGGTAAACACCACGTCTGAGCGCAATTAGACAATTCTATTGTTAGACTGAAACTACTTATTAACGCGTGCGAAAGGTCCAATATGAGCGAATATGACACCATCGTTGTAGGCACCGACGGCTCCAAGTCGTCCCTTCTGGCAGTAGAGCGCGCAGCGCGGATCGCGGCAGCATTTGATGCCCGTCTGGTCATTGGCTGCGCTTATTACGAAAATAAAGAAGAAGCATCCAAGACGCTGCGCCAAGAATCCGTGACGATCTTGGGTGATGAGGTTGCTGCAGAAAACCTTGCCTCCGGAAAGGCTCATGCGGAAAAGTTCGGCGTGAAAAACATCGAAACCGCGGTGCGCGCGGGCACCCCGGTGCAGGCACTAATGGCGATTGTCAATGACAATGACGCGGATTTGCTGGTGGTTGGTAACCGCGGCATCAATTCTTTGACCGGTCGTCTATTGGGCTCGGTGCCCGCTGACGTTGCCCGTCAGTCAGATTGCGATGTCATGATTGTTCACACGGTGAACTAACGCGAGATATATTGATGCCGCCCCAGATTATCTGCGGGCGGCATTTTTTATAGCTGGTCTAATTCGCGGATGAGCTCATGGCCATTGGGGCCGTGAATAAAGGGAACCGTTGCGCGGGCGTTGTTGGCGACTTCCGCTAGGGGAGCCACCGTACCGTGCGACAGTACGTGCTCGCGCGGGGTCAGCGTGCGCACCGCGACCATTTTGATCTGCGTGGGGTGTTCTTTGACCACTTCGGAAAAGATTAGCGGGTCATGCTGACCGTCATCGCCGACCAAAATCCACGTCATATGCGGATAGTCGATAATGAGATTGCGCAGCTGCACCTTTTTATGTTCCATGCCGCTGCGGAATAATCCGGTCTCTGTTGGGCCCCAGTCTGTCAGCAGCATCGGCCCGCGCGGGAAGCCATGCTGGCGGGTGAACTTATTTAGCGTGCGGTAGGTATTCCACGCTCCGGTGGACAGATAAAACACCGGTGCCTTTGGATACGAGGTGCGCAGGCGCTGGAAGAATTCCGCCATGCCATCGACAGGCATGCGCGTATTGGTGCGCTTAATCCAGGAGTTCCACGCCGCTACCAGCGCGCGGGGCAGCCACGTGACCAAGATGGTGTCATCGATATCGCTGATGATCCCGACTTCCTGGGAGGAATCGACGATCATGACCTCGGCGTCGGCATCTGGTGCGCCCGCGATGGAAATCGTTGCTGTGTGCCAGCCTGGCTCTAGTCCAGGGTTATCAATGGCGATATCGATATAGCCATTGTCATCAGTATGTGCGTGCACTTCCTTGTCACCGATGCGCACCGTAAACGGGAAGTCTCCCAATTGCACGGTGATAAATTGCCGCCACCCGCGCTGTTCGCCGAGATCATCGGGATGCGCCCCTGGGTTAACGGCTGCAGGACTATCGGGTTCCACGGCGAGCACACGACCGAAGATGCGAATACTTTCCCGCGATCCATACCCGGTGTATCCACTGACCGCAGGCACCCAGCCCCGCTTTGTCACATACTTTACCGATGCCTTGTTGAAGGTGGTTTCTACTTTGCGGACGATGTCGCTTACGGCCATGGTGTCCAATCTTACTGGAATTCCGGCTTCTCGAATCGTTGATTTTGAAGAGAGTTTCCCCAGAGTTCATTCCATTTGAACGAACCGTTCACAACCGCCCCATAGTCTGAACGTGACGTTCATAAGGGTGGACGTCATGTACGAACAACAACCGGAGCATCTTGCCTGGCATGAGGGAGTTTTATGATATTGCGACAGGATTTGCGGCAGCAGGCTGCTGTCATCTTCGATTTTGACGGAACCGTAGCGCTGGGCCACGGACCTGTCCGGGCCTATGCCGACGCTATTCCGGCAGAGAGGTTGGCAAATTCGGCCGCGTTCGCTGAGCAGGTCGAGATGGCATTGGCAGAGCTCGATGATCTCACGAGCGACTACCGGGATGGCTATCACGCTGTTGCTGAACTCGCCACGGCACAAGGGATCACGCCTGAAGCGCTGTCACAGGCATATATCGCGAGCCGGCGCCTGCTTGGCACGGATAAAGCACCAGTGCATATGCCCCGCAAGTTGCCGAAGCTATTGCACGCAATTTCTGAGCACGCATGGGTGGTATTAGCTACCAATGCACCAGACGACGGTATTGAAGCTTTGCTTACTACCTGGAATATCAGGCAGTACTTCGATCAACTGTCGTTTAATTCCCGAAAACCGGCGGGGATGACCCAGGTGATTGAAGGCCTGGGCGCTCGTCGGATTCTTGCCATCGGGGATATTGCCGAAAATGACCTCGACCCTGCCGCAGAGCTAGGTGCTCAAACCCTTTTAGTAACCCCACACCACACGCTCGATGATGCCGCAGCAGACATCATCGCATGGGCACACCAAGGAAAGTAGATAATCATGAAGAAGCACGTTGGCGCCATTCTTGGCATTTTCGCCCTTTCCGCAGGGCTTGTGGCTTGTAGCTCAGCAGAAGATGACACACTGACCATCTCTTTGGTCCCCTCTACGGAGGGCGAGAACTTAGCTGAGGCTCTGGATCCTTTGACCGAGTACCTGTCACAAGAACTTGGCGTGGAAGTCGAAGGCGTTGTCGCCAGTGACTATGCCGCAACTGTCGAGGCACTCGGTGCTGGACAAGCAGACGTCATCATCTCCGATGCAGGATCACTTTACAACGCAATGGAACAGCACAACGCTGAGCTCATTCTGCGAGATGTTCGCTTCGGGGCAACCACGTACTCATCGGTTGCATATACCAACGACCCTGACAAGTACTGCGAGGACGAGCCAACGGTGGCAACCTACGCGGCAGCCGGGACCGACATGGCCTACTGCAATGGTATCGAGCTAGAGTCCACCGCGATGGGTGAAGGTCCAGCAGGTCTTGAAAACCTATCGAAGATTACATCCGATATCCCTGTGGCATTGCAAAGCTCCACCTCGCCGGCTGGATACCAATACCCGGTTGTGGCGATGGAAGAGGAAGGCATCAACGTCGATGACCTCAACCAGATCCCGGTGGAGGGCAATAATAACGCAGTGCTCGCTGTCGCCAACGGCGATGCCGAGGTGTCATTCGGGTTCTGGGATGCGCGCTCTTCCGTACTGGAGGAAAACCCAGCGATCGCTGAAGATGTCGTGGCATTTGCCTATACCGAGCCGATTCCGAATGGCGGAGTCGCAGCGAGCGCAGACATGGACCCGGAGCTTCGCGACAAGCTAATCCAGGCCATGGACAACTACGCGGAGTCATCGGATGAGGCCGCGGATGTTATGTACAACCTGGTGGGGCTGTCGGACTGGACTGCAGATACTCAAGAAGAAGACATCACCCGGTACGGCGAGATTCTGGAGCACTTTGCCAAGTGATTGAACAAGATAGTTGGCCAATTTCGCTTCACGATGTGGGCGTAACTTATCCCGGCCAAGTACGAGCGATATCTGATGTCAGTATCGAGGTTCAACCAGGGGAGATGGTGTGTGTCATTGGGCCTTCGGGTGCTGGTAAATCAACGCTGATTCGAACCATCAATGGTCTTAACCCTGTCAGCAGTGGACAAGTCACAGTCGGACCTCACCGAATTGACCAGCTGAAGGGCAGGCCCCTTCGGCGTGCCCGCGGTGACATCGGAATGATTTTTCAAAGCTTTAACCTGGCTGAGCAGGTAGATGTTATGGACAATGTCCTCGTCGGACGCTTTGCCCACGTCCCAGTATGGCGTGCGGTGCTAGGGCTGCATACTGCCGCGGATAAACAGCTAGCCCACGATGCTTTATCGGCGGTGAATCTCTTGGAAAAGGCAGGGGCACGAGCGGGTGCGCTATCGGGCGGCCAAAAGCAGCGCGTCGCCATCGCGCGAGCCTTAACGCAACAGCCGAAGATTCTGCTCGCTGACGAACCTATTGCCTCGCTAGATCCACCCACCGCGCATTCGGTGATGCGCGATATTCAAAAGATTAACCGTGAGCAGGGGATTACCGTTGTCGTTAATTTGCACCAGTTAGATATGGTGCAAAAATATACCGACCGCATCATCGGTATGCGCGAGGGCGAGATTGTCTTCGACGGACCTACTGCTTCAGCAACGCAAGCCGACTTTGAGGCCATTTATGATCGACCAATCGAAGCCGATGATGTAGCCGATCAGGGCGTGCTATGACGTTGCAGGCGGAACAGAAAAAGAGAGGCTTTCAGTCTAGGTGGACGAAGCCGGCGATAGCTGTTGTCGGTGTTGTGCTCATGACCATCGCTTCTGCAGCCCCTGGGCTGGGCGGTGTGGAGATCGACTTAGGCGCGTTGTGGCGCAACTGGCGTAATGGCTACGACAAGTTGCTGCAGATGCTCCAACCCAACGTGGAGTTTATTCCTCGAACCCTCGGTCCGATGCTTGAAGCTTTGCAGATGGCGTTTGTTGGCGCGGTCATATCCGCACTTATCTCCCTGCCGCTTACGCTATGGGCAGCTAGTGCCAGCAATCCTAACGCCGTTGGTCGAGCATTAGTACGCGGGATTATCAACGTCATTCGTGCGGTGCCGGATTTGGTGTATGCCACTGTCTTGGTCGCCATGGTCGGTGTTGGTGCCTTACCCGGTGTTATGACGTTGGTTTTGTTTAACCTCGGCATTGTGGTCAAGCTCGTGTCGGAATCCATTGACTCAACCGACCATCGCTACATGGAAGCAGGCCGGGCCGCGGGCGGAACGCAATTTCAGATTAATCGGGATATGACCCTGCCTCAGGTGTTGCCGTTGTTTATGAACCAGTGGCTATACACCTTGGAATTAAACGTGCGTATCTCGGCAATCTTGGGAATTGTCGGGGCAGGTGGCATCGGCAGGCTTTTGGATGAACGCCGTTCGTTTTATGCCTATAGCGATGTCTCCGTCATTATCCTGGAGATTTTAGTAGTGGTGCTAGCCATCGAAGTGCTGTCTAACTATCTCAGGCGGCGATTGCAATGAGCTTAAAGAAACTTATTCTCGCCTTCATCTTTCTCATCGCGTTATTTGGGCTCGGTATCGACTGGCGGGAACTTCCCGAGGTACCAGGAAAAGTAGGCCATTACCTGCAGTTGATGTTTGCATCACCAGACTGGGAGAAGTTGCCGCGTGCCCTGGCTGAAATGTGGCGCTCCATCGCCATGGCCTGGATCGGTTCACTGATCTGCGTTGTTGTGTCGATTCCGCTTGGTTTCTTGGCCGCTTTCGGCGTGGGACCGCTGTGGCTGCGCAACACGCTCAAAGTATTCTTCGCCGTAATCCGAGCGTTTCCAGAAGTGGTCATCGCGATCATTTTGCTGACGGTTACTGGTCTAACGCCTTTTACCGGTGCATTGGCACTGGGGATTTCCGGCATCGGACAGCAGGCTAAGTGGACTTATGAAACGGTGGAGTCAGCTAGAACAGGCGCTCCAGAAGCTATCCGCGCGGTCGGTGGCACTACCGCCACCGTCGTTCGTTGGGGATTGTGGCCTGCCTGTGTGCCCGCACTTTTATCGTTTGCGTTGTATCGGTTTGAAATTTCCATCCGCACCTCCGCGGTCTTAGGCATCGTGGGCGCCGGTGGCATCGGTAGCATGCTGGCCAACTACACCAATTATCGTCAATGGGAAGTCGTAGGCATGCTCCTTATCGTGATGGTGGGCATTACGATGATCATCGATGCCATTTCCGGACGCCTACGCCGGTCAATAATGCAGCAGGCTTAAACCAGAAAGGTGCATTTTCCTATGGCACGGAATTCTTCTTCCCCAGAGCTGGATTTCACAGACCTGTCGGTGTCAGCGCGGCTTGCGTCCTGCGCGAAGATATTAAAGCCGAACCAGCGCAAGGTTGCGCAGTTTGTGATGGATAATCTCGAGTCGGTCGTGGATATGACTGCCCAAGAAGTCAGTGAAAAAGTCGGCGTGGGCAGAGCAACTGTGGTGCGAACTGCGCAGGCGCTAGGTTTTGAGGGCTTTCCGCAATTTCGGGTAGCGCTTGCACGCGAGACCCCACAGGTGCAGAGCCCGAAGGAGGGGATTGCTGCGGCAGCACAAGCAGTGGCAGCCAACCTAGAATCCATCGTCATCGACGAAGACGAACTGAATCGGATTGCGAAGCGACTTGGCACAGCGCGTCAGGTTCTCGTCAGTGCCCATGGATTATCCGCACCTTTAGGGACGACGTTGGTCGCTCGGCTCGTGAGCGTCGGCGTCCCCGCGATGATGTACTCCGACGCCACCACTGAGAAATTGGCTGCAGCAGGATTAACAAGTGACAGCGTGTGCGTTGCTATTTCCGGCTCCGGAGTAAATACCCCGACGCTGCGTGCGGTGACATTGGCACGCGACGCTGGAGCTGAGGTTGTTGGATTAACCTCATTTGCGCGCACACCGTTGACTGAGCTGGCATGTCACACTCTGATCATTCCGAAGGCATTTAGTTCTTTCCGAGAGGAAATTCTGCATGCCTCTCGAGTAGAACTACTTTTTGTCTGCGAACAGCTCGCGGCCAGAGTCACACCGGCGACACCACCAAAGACCGACCCCTTGGCCATTGTTGGTGAAGGGCTGCAGGAATAGACCTAGCGGAATTCCTCCGGCCATTGGCCAATGATGGTCAGCGTCTGCGTTGCACGGGTAAGAGCGACGTATAAGTCATTGATACCCAGCGGGCTGCGTTCGATGATATCCATTGGATGAAGCACGGTGACATGGTCAAACTCCAAGCCCTTGACCTCTTCGACGTTGCTGATATCGATGATGGCATTGAGGCGACCGTGCTCATCGGTAAAGACCCCGGCCTGCAATGGCTCGGGAGCTTCATCCAAGAAACGCACCGGTTCGCCATCGCGAATGGATTCGGTCGGCTGCGCGAATTCATCGACACTAGTGCGCACCTTATAAGCCAAGTCCGCAATAGGTTGTGGGGTTCGGTAATTAACCGTGAGCTGATGCACGCGGAAGCGGTCGCCAACAAAGTCGCTTAAGGTCTCATCCCACGCGTCAACACCGGCGGGCGAACTGGTCTGACCGGTATCGCCCACAACCGTCATCCAGCGTGACGGCGTGCGGCGAAAGACCATGCGCCATTCCATGGGCGTAAGTTCCTGGGCTTCATCGATGACCACGTGTCCATAAGCCCACGTATAGTCCGCGCGTGCACGCTCAGCCGTGGAGCGGTGATCGACAGTTTGCTGACGACGGGCGAGTGCCTCGGCGTCAATGACGTCGTGCGCAGACAAAATCTCTGCCTCAAACATGTCATCGTCGTTATCGGTGGACATTGATGAGGACAAGATATCGAGGGCATCCTCGGCATCTGCCACTTGCTCTTTCCACGCCGCGCGTTCTGCTTCTTCCTGCGCTTCTACATCCGGCATGCCGATAAGTACCGCTAGCTCATCGAGTAGCGCGACATCGGCAGCGGACCAGGCTTCCGTGGTGTCCAACTGCGTGGGGCGATACAGGGCGTGGCGAGTTTCCTCGTCGTAGTCGTAGGCGGCGTGGGCAATAGCATCTTCTGAGCCGAGTAGCTCGGCTAATACTTGCTGGGGGCTTAAGGTCGGCCAAAATGCATCGATAAGCTCTTGCACTGACTGCGTGTCCGATAAGTCATCAAAGAGTTGATCGATATCCGCACGAGAGAGCAGGTTGTGCCCGCCCAGCGGATCCGCGCCAATCTTCTCGGCCATTTGCTCGGCCAAGGACTGCACGAAGTGCTCCATAAACGCCCCGCGGGCATCGTTGTGGGGCTTGCGGGAACGACGCGCGCGGGTGCGCGCTGCCTTGACCATCGCTGGCGTTGCAGTGAGATAAAGCTGCTCAACCTTGATGGTCACAGCCTCATCGGGGACTACTTGGTAGGCCTGCACGGCGGCTCGAAGAATATCGACCATGGCGGCCGAGCCTTTGATCTCACGGGTTAGCAACGAATCTTGCAGGCTCGGGCTAACGCCGGGAAACAACTCTGAAATAGTCGATAACACCACGCCGGTTTCACCGAGTTCGGGCAAGACGCGCGAAATATAGTCCAAGAAGGTGGAATTGGGTCCAAGGATAAGAACACCGGTCGAGGCCAGCCGTTCGCGGTGGTTGTAGAGCAAATACGCTATACGATGCAGCGCTACCGCCGTCTTGCCCGTGCCTGGGCCGCCGTCGACGACCATGACCCCGCGGCGTTCATCGCGGATGATTTCATCCTGTTCGCGCTGGATGGTCTCCACGATGGAATTCATGTGGGAGGTACGTGCCCGGTCCATGGCTTGGTGCAGCGCTGTCTCACTGGTGATGGTGGTGTCGTCTTCTTCCACAAACGCGCTGGTGCGCTCGCGGTTGAGAACCTCATCAGTGATATCGGTGACGGTGCGGCCCTGGGTGCGAATATGCCGACGCATTGCGACATCTTCAGGTTGCGCGGTGGTCGCGAGATAAAATGGGCGAGCCATCGGCGCGCGCCAGTCCAGCAGCAAGGTGCGATAGTTATCTTCGCGGGCGTCTAAGCCCATGCGGCCGATATAGCGGCGGTCGAGGCCTTCCTCTGTGGGGTTATCCCCGGGAGCATCCACATCGATACGGCCGAAGACGAGGCCGAGCTGCGCCAAGTTGAGCCGGTCGAGTTTGCCTTGCAGCAGGTGGTATTCAGTTTCGCGACGAACTAGGGCATCCGAGTCGGGGTTGGCAGGATCCACGTCCGCTTGGACTTCGTTGAGGCGCTGGTTGGCTTCTTCAACTTCTTTATCCAAACGGTCAAAGAGCATGTCCACATAGGTCTGCTCCGCAGCAATTGCCTGCTGCTTTGCAGGGTGGTGTGGGGAAGAGGGATTAGGTGTTGACGGCGAGGTCACGGAGGGCATCAACTTCCTTGGATGGTGATGGAGTAAAAATAGAACAACGGCCCAGCATACAAAAAGCTGAGCCGTTGGGGGTAATGCGAAAAGAACTAGATGTTCTTGCCAACCTTCTTGATTGCCTTAGCAATCTTCTTGTCGGCGTCCTTTTGGAACTTGTCAGCCTTCTTGTTCCACTTCTTCAAGGAGCCACCGCTGGCCTTATCGGCCTTCTTGACAGCCTTGTCAGCCTTCTTCTGTGCCTTGGACGCATTCTTGACGACAGCCTTGCGTGCGATCTTCACGTTGTCTTCGGCAGCGGATAGCCAGTCACCCGCGTTGTCGTTGACAAAGCCACGAGCAGTCTGGCCGTAGTCCTTAGCGGTATCGCGCACATTGGCGATTAGACCCTTGCCAGCTTCCTGCCAATCGTCCTTGTTGTCATCGACGTAAGAACGAGCGTCATCAACGTAGGACTTAGCGGTGTGGAGCAAGTCCTTGCCGGTGTCCTGCCAGTCATCCTTGTGATCATCAACGTAAGAGGTCACGCGATCGGTGGTGTCCTCGAACCAGTCGGATGCCTTATCAGTCAGGTGCTGGGTCTCAGACTTGGTAGGCAGGGCTGCCTGCACCTTCTTGCTGGTGCGCTCGCCAGCCTTCTTGGCACGCCACGACAGTGAAGGCTTGCCTTCCAGATCCTGGGCAGTGATAAAGAGTGCGCCCAACAGTGCGGTGTTGGTAACTAGGGCATTGCGGCCTTCGTTCTTTTCCTTCTGGGAGTCCGCAGACCAGAAAGCATTCGCGCCGACCAATGCTGGCAGGGTGGTGCCGGCTAGGACTGCAGCGGAGGTGCGTGGTGCTTTGCCCAGTGCCAACAGGGAACCTGCACCGACGCGGGTGCCTGCAATGGCGCGGGAGACCAGCTCCGGGTCATTAGGTACGAAGCTCGCGTAGTCGCGAGGCAGTACCTTGCGCAGTCGCTCCAGCATATTTTCGGTCTCTTCGACGTGCGCTTCAGTGTTGCGCAACGTGTCCACGCCGTCCCACACAAAGAAGGACGCGAGCATTGGACGGGCAATTTTACGTAGCATGTTTTATTTAGCTCCTTAAATAAAGTTCGCAAACTTTTCTAATCCACCAGTGTACGCATTTTCAGCCACCGGGTGCCGCGATTTCTATGTTTGCCGCGAAATTGTTATCCCATTACCTGGGGCTGTTACCAACGGTGGTTACCACCGGCGGTCCCACCAGCTACCCAGCTGCGGGCGTTCATCGCCTAGCGTGGTGGGTTTGCCGTGTCCGGGCCAGACCACAGCTTCATCCGGGTAGATATCGAATAGGCGCTCGGTGACATCTTTATAGAGGCGCACAAAGTCACCTTCCGAAGTGGTCTTGCCTACGCCACCAGGAAACAGGGAGTCTCCGACAAAAAGCTGCGGGACGCCATCAAGGTTGACCGCTAGCGCCGCACCACCAGGAGTGTGCCCGCGCAAGATGATGACATCGTGGTCAATTCCGCCAAAAGAGATGGTGTCATCGTGTTGCAATTCCACATCCACGGCAGAGGGCAGGGCAGGAGATTCGAGGAATGCGGCGTAATGCGTGGCATCAGTTTCTTTTAGAATCTCCGGCAGGGCACGCACGTGGTCCCAGTGGCGGTGGGTGGTAAGAACCTTCGTGATTTTTACATTGGCTTTTTCGGCCATCTCCATGATGGCTGGGGCGTTATCGGCGGCATCGATAAGCAAGCCTTCGCCATTGGCTGCGAGCAGATAGCAATTATTATCCATCTCGGAAACGGAGATGTGATGCAAAGTAATTTCGTTCGTCATATTGCCCACCTTACGGGTATGTTCGATGAAGAGTAGAACATAGAAGTCATCACAGGAAGAGAAAAACCAACAAGTGGCTGATCGTTTAGTAGTCCGCGGTGCCCGTGAGCACAACCTCAAAGGTGTGGACATTGATGTCCCGCGCGACAAAATGGTCGTATTTACCGGCCTGTCCGGTTCGGGTAAGTCTTCGCTGGCTTTCGATACCATCTTTGCCGAGGGGCAACGCCGGTACGTAGAGTCTTTGAGCTCGTATGCCCGGATGTTTTTAGGCCAGATGGATAAACCTGACGTGGACTTTATTGATGGTTTGTCCCCGGCGGTATCCATCGATCAGAAATCTACGAACCACAACCCGCGTTCCACCGTGGGCACCATTACCGAAATCTATGACTACCTGCGTTTGCTCTTCTCGCGCGCAGGTACACCGCATTGCCCGAAGTGTGATGCCATCATTGAGCGGCAAACCCCGCAGCAAATTGTCGACGATGTCTTAACTCAAGAAGAAAAACTGAAATTCCAGGTGCTGGCTCCGATTGTGCGCAAGCGCAAGGGTGAGTTTGTGGATCTGTTCGAAGATCTAGCCAGCCAAGGCTTCGTGCGTGCCACTGTCGATGGGGAGCTGATTCAGCTCAATGACCCACCGGCGTTGAAAAAGCAGATTAAGCACGACATCAGCGTCGTGGTGGACCGCCTGCAGGTTAAGGCGTCGGCAAAGCAGCGTCTGACGGATTCAGTGGAAACGGCGCTGCGGCTTGCCGATGGTTTGGTGACCATCGATTACGTCGACAATGAAGAGCTCACCCACACCTATTCCGAAAAGGCCTCGTGCCCTAATGGTCACCCATTGACGATTGAGGAATATGAGCCACGTGCGTTTTCTTTCAACGCGCCGTTTGGTGCATGCCCAGCGTGTGATGGCATTGGTACCAAAACGGAAGTAGATCTGGATCTTCTGATTCCAGATAAAGACGCTCCTGCGAATAATGCCATTCAGCCGTGGACGTCCTCGCCGAACTCCAAGTACTTCGTCAAGCTGGTGGAAGGTCTAGGCAAGGCGCTAGATTTCGATCCGGAGGCGCCGTTAAGCTCGCTGAGCGATGAGCAGCGTGATGCCCTGATTTATGGCTCGGACCAGGAAGTCAACGTCCGTTACAAGAACCGTTATGGCCGCCAGCGCAATTGGACTGCTCCTTTTGAAGGTGCCATCGGATTTTTAGAGCGCAAATTAGAGCAGACTGACTCAGACTGGGCGAAAGACCGGCTGTTGCAGTACACCCGCTTGGTGCCCTGCCCGACCTGTCAGGGCTCGCGCCTGCGCCCAGAAATCCTGGCTGTGCGTCTAGCCGCGGAAGGCTTCGAGGAGCTCTCGATTGCTGGGCTGACTGGTCTGTCGATTGAGGATTCCTCGAAGTTCTTGAACTCGTTGATCTTGGGCCACCGCGAAGAAATCATTGCCGGTGCGGTGCTAAAAGAAATTCAAGCACGCCTGCGCTTTTTGCTCGACGTCGGTTTGAACTACCTCAGCTTGGACCGCGGCGCTTCCACCTTGTCCGGTGGTGAAGCCCAACGTATTCGCTTAGCCACGCAGATCGGTTCCGGCCTGGCCGGTGTCTTATATGTGCTGGATGAACCCTCGATTGGCCTGCACCAGCGCGATAACCACCGCTTGATTGAAACGCTGAAGCGTCTGCGTGATATTGGCAATACCCTCATCGTCGTTGAACACGATGAGGACACCATCCGGGAATCTGATTGGCTTATTGATATCGGCCCACGCGCAGGTGAATACGGCGGGGAAGTGGTCTATCAAGGCGAGCCGAAGGGCATCTTAAAAGCCAAGGACTCTTTAACCGGTCAGTACCTCTCCGGTGCGAAGAAGCTGGGGGTTCCAGATACCCGCCGCGAGATTGACTCCGAGCGCACACTCAAGGTCGTCGGCGCGCACGAAAACAACCTCAAAGATATCGACGTGGAAATCCCACTCGGTGTCTTGGTGTGTGTCACCGGTGTGTCCGGGTCCGGCAAGTCCACGGTCGTTAACCAAATTTTGGCGAAGACCTTAGCTAATAAGCTCAACCGGGCCCGCCAGGTACCAGGGCGTGCGGTGCGCGTCGAAGGTGTTGAGCACCTGGATAAATTAGTCCAAGTTGACCAGTCACCGATCGGGCGTACGCCACGGTCCAACCCGGCAACCTATACCGGTGTGTTCGATAAAATCCGTAACCTTTTTGCCGAAACTCAAGAGGCGAAGGTGCGCGGTTATAAGGCGGGACGCTTTAGCTTTAACGTTAAAGGCGGGCGCTGTGAGGCCTGCCAGGGTGACGGCACCCTGAAGATTGAGATGAACTTCTTGCCGGACGTTTATGTCCCGTGTGAAGTCTGTGATGGCGCGCGCTATAACCGTGAGACCTTGGAAGTGCTGTACAAGGGCAAAAATATCGCCGAAGTACTGGACATGCCGATCTCGGAAGCCTCGGAATTTTTCGAACCTATTACCTCCATTCACCGCTACCTCGCCACTCTTGTCGATGTCGGCTTGGGCTACGTGCGCCTAGGCCAAGCAGCTACCACGTTGTCCGGTGGTGAGGCACAGCGCGTGAAGCTTGCTTCGGAGCTGCAAAAGCGCACCAATGGCCGCACCATTTATATTTTGGATGAGCCCACGACCGGTTTGCACTTTGAAGATATTCGCAAGCTAATGCTGGTTATCCAGGGGCTGGTGGATAAAGGTAACTCCGTGATCATCATTGAGCACAACCTGGACGTCATCAAGGCTGCCGACTGGATTGTGGACATGGGGCCCGAAGGTGGTGCCGGTGGTGGCACCGTCGTGGCAGAAGGCACACCGGAAGATGTTGCAGCTGTTGAAGGCTCGTACACCGGACGGTTCCTCAAACCTGTACTTGAGGGGTAGCAGTATGCCGAGGTAGTTTCCTGGGATAATGTTTGATGACGTGACTTCAATTCAATTTTCGCCGCCTCGCGCGGCTTCGTCGTGGAAAGCTGCGCTTTCCGCGACGCTTGCGGGATCGCTGCTGGTGCTCAGCGGCTGTTCCGTATCGGGTACACCCGGTGCGCCGACGGCCACCACCTCGTCGGTCGCCTCCGACTCGGTCCACGCGGATGATATCGCGGTGATGGAGGAAGAAGACCTCGAAGCGGCGATGGAACACATCGCGACTGATGTCGGAGAAGAATTCGGCGCGACCATTTCTTTGGCCATCGTCGATGATAAGAAGGATTTTTTAGCCGGCGATGATGGCAGTGAACCTGCCTGGTCAACCATCAAGGTTCCCATCGCCATTGCGGCATTGCGCGATGGCGCTGATGAAGAACTTGTCGATGCCGCCATTAAAGAATCCGATAATGACGCGGCCCGTGCGCTGTGGAACAAAGTCGAGTGGACCGAAGGAAACGCGCAGGAGAGTATCGAGACCCTGCTCAAAGACTTTGGTTCAGAGGTCGAGATGAACGATGCCTTCGGGATGTCCACATGGAAGGTCAAAGACCAAGCGCGCTTTGCTTCACGGTTGGGATGTGTTCCCGAGGCTGATTATGTCTATGACGCCATGCGCGACATCGTCGATTGGCAAAAATGGGGCCTGGCTGGCTTGGAAGATGTTCATTCCAAAGGCGGGTGGGGCCTTGATGACGAAGACGGGGAGTACACCTCCCGGCAGATCGGCGTTATGCCCGTTGATGATGGAAATCTCGGCATCGCTATCTCTGCCTCGTGGAATACCTGGGACGATGACTCAGAGTTTTTAGATGATACAGACTATGACGCCGTCGAGGATGTCTCTGCCGCAGCGCTCGATGAGGTCGCCAGCCGCCTCGAAGCGCTCATCGCTCACGCAGTGGAGACGGGGGAGCTCACTGCGGTTGATGACTGCGTGGGAACATCCACATCCGAGACAACACCGGAGGACTCAAAGGAGAATTCATCGGAGAGTTCGCCGAATGAAGAAACCGAAGATCCGTCTGAGGAACCGTCCGAAGCACGCGAAGACGGCTAGAATTCAATGATTTGGTATTCCGATGAGCTGATGTTAGGGTTATAGCCACTACCGCCCGTAGCGCCAATTTCAGGAGTATCGGGTCGCAAGCGGAGTTTCTCCCACCTCATTCCGCACATTAATCGTGTGCAGGATACGGGTAAAAAGGTAACTGAGTATAAGGCATCATTAATGGTGTCTTTATGTTCAGCAACTTTTGAGAGCTCCCGGCTGCACTGATAGAAGATATCAGGCAGACGGGATTTTCGTTTGTGACGTGGTAGGCGAACAATCTATCCCTTCTCACTTAGGAGACACACAATCAGCTCTGAAGCTCGCATTAATGAGCGCATCCGAGTACCAGAAGTACGTTTGGTCGGTCCCGGAGGCGAACAAGTAGGCATCGTCCGCACTGATGATGCACGAAAACTCGCTTTTGAGGCAGATCTAGACCTGGTCGAGGTTGCCCCTAACGCTAAGCCGCCTGTAGCCAAGATTATGGACTACGGCAAATTCAAATACGAGCAGGCTCAAAAGGCCCGCGAATCTCGTAAGAACCAGCAACAGACTGTCGTCAAGGAACAAAAGTTCCGTCCTAAGATCGATGATCACGATTATGAGACCAAAAAGGCAAACGTTGTTCGCTTCCTGGAAAAGGGTTCCAAGGTAAAGGTCACCATCATGTTCCGTGGCCGTGAGCAATCACGTCCGGAACTTGGTTACCGCCTGCTGGAGCGTCTGGCTGAGGATGTTGCAGAATCCGGCATCGTGGAGTCGCGCCCAAAGCAGGATGGTCGCAATATGACCATGGTCTTTGGTCCAAACCGCAAGGGTAAGAAGTAGCCCGAAAGTTCAGTTCGGCGTTGTACTGCGCACCTTTTGGTGTGCTGCATCGCGTTATCGACTCGTCAAGGATTTAGGAATCTCATGAAGCAGAAGACCCACAAGGGCACCGCAAAGCGTATCAAGGTGACTGGTTCCGGCAAGCTGCGCCGCGAGCAGGCTGGCCGTCGCCACCTGCTGGAAGGCAAGACCTCCAAGCGTACCCGTCGTCTGAAGGGCACCGAAGCAGTTGCTCCAGCCGACGTTAAGCGCATTAAGCGCCTGCTTGGCCGCGCGTAATTAGCGCCTAATCACCCACACATAGTTCGTCAAAGATAGTTAAGGAAGTAACACCGTGGCACGAGTAAAGCGCTCAGTCAACGCCAAGAAGAAGCGTCGCGCGATTTTAAAGACCGCCAAGGGCTACCGCGGCCAGCGTTCCCGCCTCTACCGTAAGGCTAAGGAACAGTGGTTGCACTCAATGACCTACGCTTACCGCGACCGTCGCGCGCGTAAGTCGGAGTTCCGCAAGCTGTGGATCCAGCGTATTAACGCAGCAGCTCGCATGAATGACATCACCTACAACCGTCTCATCCACGGCCTGCGCCTGGCTGAGATCGAAGTAGACCGCAAGATCCTTGCTGAGCTTGCAGTCAACGACTTCGAGGCATTCTCCGCATTGTGCGAGGCTGCCAAGGCTGCACTGCCAGAGGACGTTAACGCTCCTAAGGCTGCCTAAGCCATAGCCCTTTTTGATACGGCTGCTTTAAAGCCCAAGCCATTTCACCACTATCGTGAAATCGAGCTTGGGCTTTCTTAATAGCTAGATAAAAATTCCCTTCCCCCTGTGGCAACATGCAAACGGCGCTTCTAAGATAGAGGCACGAAAATGCTGCAACCATGCAATTATTTAAGCCCCAATGAAAGGCTATGCGGATGAGCAACCCCTATAACCATTTTGATCACTCCCGCGATGATTCCTGGGCACCTGAACCCCAGGAGCCAGCGGCGCAGTCATATGCGCAGTACCAAGAGTCGCTGAAGAACCCACAGCCGCAGCAGCCAGCTTTTGATCCTTTCCAGCAGCAGCCGCAAGCAGGAGCTCCCGCCCCTTACGGGCAGGTGCCGGGAGCAGCGCCATATCCTGCCTATGGCATGGTACCGGCGAACCCGAAATCGTGGGTTGGCACTGCTTTACTGGCGTTTTTCCTGGGACACTTTGGCGCGCACAACTTCTACCTGGGCTACCGCAATCGCGCCATTGCTCAGCTGTCGATGACAGTGATTGGTTGGTTGACCGCAATCTTCCTCGTTGGCTTCATCCTTTTGGGTGCCGTCGCGATCTGGGCTTTTGTGGACTTCGTCCGGGTCTTGCTCCGCAGCGGTGAATACGGCGTAGATTCCAACGGCGTTCCACTGACTTAATCCCAGCCATTCAGTATTTTGCTCACCTTTCGTTTGTGAAAGGTGAGCATTTTTAGTTCTCTAGGTCAGCCAACACGGCGTTAGTACTGCGGATGTCTCACGGTGCTTGTGACGCTTGGTAGATTAAACACCATGGCATTGGATTTTGATCAAGCATTTACTGAACGCACCCCGCGCATTGTTAACGCGGCGAAACTGCACCGCTCCTCAGCGCGCAAGAAGGCCAATGCTTTCATCGTCGAGGGCGACAACTCGGTCGATGCCGCGGTCTCCACCGGCGCAGCCACCGACGTGTTTGTCACCGAGCGTGCTGCCGATAAGTTTGCAGATATTGTCACCGCTGCCGGTTACATGGATGTTTACGTTCATCCGATTACTGATAGGGCAGCGAAGTCCTTGTCTGACACACAGACGACCATGGGAATTTTTGCACTGTGCACACCGGTTTTGTGGTCCGCAGGGAAAATCCTCAATGGCAAGCCCAAGCTGCTTTCCGTTCCAGTTGAGACCTCAGAGCCAGGAAATGCCGGCACCTTGATTCGTACTTCAGATGCCATGGGAGCAGATGGCGTTATCTTTGCCGGCGAAACTGTGGATCCTTTGGGCTCGAAGGTCTCGCGGGCATCGGCAGGCAGTTTGTTCCATATTCCTACCGCGCGCGATACCAACATCAAAGATGTGCTGGGAAAATTACGCGCATCGAACCTGCAGATTCTAGCGACCGCACCGCAGGGCGATGCCACCTTGGATGAAGTCGACCTGACCAAGCCGACCGCGTGGCTGTTTGGCAACGAAGCACATGGCCTTAGCCAAGAGCTGCTGGACGCGGCGGATATTCGCGTCAGCATTCCGCTGCGCGGGCGCGCGGAGTCATTGAACCTCGCAACTGCTGCGAGCATCTGTCTTTATGAGTCAGCGAAAGCCCAGAATAAGTAATTTCTCAAGCGCTGAGATGGCCTCGCCGTGTTGCGGTGACTTGGGCGGGGCTAGCTGTGTAGTTGCGGCATAGGGGTTGTAGGATGGGTGCGTTATCTTTATGAAGTTTTCATCCAAGTTAAAGAGGTTGAAGGGCACGTGTCTGCTACCCCAGAGATAGAAATTAACGAGGCAACATTAGAAGCTGCGGCCAATGAGGCCATCGCAGCCTTTGATGCAGCAAGCACCCTTGATGAGCTCCAAGAAGCTCGTCGTGGGCATTTGGGGGACAAGAGCTTTATATCCCAGGCACGTCAATCGCTGGGCTCACTGCCTAAGCAAGACCGCAAAGACGCCGGTCGACTGGTCAACATGGCTCGTGGCAAGGCAGAAAAGCACTTCGCTGGTGTTCTCCAGGTGCTAGAGGAAAAGGCACGCGAAGAACAGCTGGCTGCTGAGTCCGTGGACGTTACTGTTCCGACCACCCGCCACCAGACTGGTGCATTGCACCCGATTACCGCGCTGAATGAGCGCATTGCCGATATTTTCATCGGCATGGGCTGGGAAGTTGCCGAAGGCCCTGAGGTGGAAGCGGAATACTTCAACTTCGATGCCTTGAACTTCAAGCCTGACCACCCAGCTCGTACCCTGCAGGATACCTTTTATGTCGGTGAGGAAGGCTCCAAGCAGATCCTGCGCACTCACACCTCGCCGGTACAGGTTCGCACCTTGTTAGATCGCGATGTTCCGGTGTACATCGTGTGCCCGGGCCGGGTTTTCCGTACCGATGAGCTCGACGCTACGCACACCCCGGTCTTCCACCAGATTGAGGGCTTAGCCATCGATAAGAATCTGACGATGGCCAACCTGCTGGGAACCTTGGACCACCTTGCGCGTCAGCTTTTCGGACCTGAAACCAAAACGCGTATGCGCACAAACTACTTCCCATTTACGGAACCTTCCGCGGAAGTAGACGTCTGGTTCCCGAATAAGAAGGGCGGCGCCGGCTGGATCGAGTGGGGCGGCTGCGGCATGGTCAACCCGAATGTCTTGCGCTCGGTGGGCATTGACCCAGAAGAGTACCAAGGCTTTGCTTTTGGCATGGGTATTGAACGCACCCTGCAATTCCGTAATGGCCTGTCCGATATGCGCGACATGGTCGAAGGCGATGTCCGTTTCACCCTGCCATTCGGCGTCCAGGCTTAAAACCTCCGAGGAAGGAATACAACTATGCTTATTTCACAAAACTGGCTGCAAGGCGTCCTCGGTGAGCACAACCCTGGCTGGACCGTCTCCAGCGAACAACTTGATGCCGGATTCGTCAGCGTCGGCTTCGAAACCGAAGGTTATGAACCACTGCCGGAGATTACCGGTCCAGTCGTTATTGGCCGCGTAGAAGAAATTGAAGAACTCACTCAGTTCAAAAAGCCGATTCGCTACTGCCAAGTTAACGTTGGCGACGCGAATGGCACAGGCGAGCTGCAGGGAATTATTTGTGGTGCCCGAAACTTCGAAGAAGGCTCCTTAGTACCAGTCTCACTGCCTGGTGCAGTGCTTCCCGGTGGCTTCAAAATTGCAGCCCGCGAGACTTATGACCACATCTCCAATGGCATGATCTGCTCGGCTGCGGAGCTGGGACTTACCGCAAAATCCGAGGGCATCATCACCTTGGATGAATCTTTTGCCCAGCACATTGGCGAAGACGCGCTACCGCTACTCGGCGGCGCGGATACAGTCTTTGACGTTAATGTCACCCCAGACCGCGGTTATGCACTGTCGATGCGTGGGCTAGGACGCGAGATTGCCTCCGCGTTTAACCTAGCCTTCGTCGATCCCGTCGGCGAGGCTTCCCATCCTTCCGGCAGCTTGATTGATATTGACTTGCGCGAGGAAACCAAAGCGATCCGCTTTGGCCTGCGCAAAGTAACCGGCATTGACCCGCAAGCGCAGTCCCCATTTTGGATGCAGCGTATTTTGATGCTGTCCGGCCAGCGCCCCGTTAACCTTGCCACTGATGTGACCAACTACGTGATGTTGTACTTGGGTCAGCCGATGCATGCTTTCGATGCCAACAAGGTTGCCGGCAACCTCGTCGTGCGCAATGCTCAGGCGGGGGAGAAATTTGAAACCCTCGACCACGTCAAGCGCGAGCTTTTTGCCGACGACGTAGTCATCTGCGATGACACAGGCATCCAGTCGCTAGCTGGCGTGATGGGTGGTACCACCTCGGAGATCTCCGATGACACCACCGATGTCTATTTTGAGGCAGCAACCTGGGATCCCATCACCGTGGCACGTTCCTCACGTCGCCACAAGCTCAGTTCGGAAGCATCCCGTCGTTTCGAGCGGGGAGTCGACCCAGCAATTGTTGAGTACTCGTTGGACCTGGCCTGTGAGCTGCTCGTGGAATACGGCGGCGGCCACGTAGAAGATGCCCGCACCCTGGTCGGCGAGGTTCCAGACCCACAGGTCGTGGCGATGGATACCATCAAGCCATCGCAGTATGCCGGCGTGGAATATTCGCAGGAGACCATCACCGCACGTCTGGAAGAAGTCGGCTGCTCGGTAGCTGGCTTTGACAATGGGAAGGCACTCGATGTCACCATTCCATCCTGGCGCACCGATATCGAAGAAGACGTCGATCTCGTCGAAGAAGTCTTGCGCTTGGAAGGCCTGGATGCCATTCCTTCCATTTTGCCAATTCCTACCATTGGCAGCCGTGGCTTGAGCCCCGCGCAAAAGCGCCGCCGCGCCATTGGTCACTCTCTGGCGTACGCGGGGTATGCGGAAGTTATCCCGAGTCCTTTTATCAACGCTGAGATCTTCAATACCTGGGAACTCGACGCCGATGACGAACGCCGCAATGTGGTATCCGTACAAAACCCACTGGAAGCCGATAAGGCCGTGCTTTCGAGCACCTTGTTGCCGAATATGCTCGAAGCAGTCGCGCGCAACGTGGCCCGCGGTCGCAATGATGTATCCCTTTTCGGAGTACAACAGGTAGCGTTCAAGCGCGCGGATTCCACGCCTATGCCGGATGTCTCCAAGCGTCCTTCCGATGAAGAAATTGAGCAACTACTCAACACCTTGCCGTCGCAGCCCTTGCACGTAGCAACCGTGGGCGCAGGCAACCTGGAGTTCGAAGGCCCATGGGGCGAAGGTCGCGCATATACCTACGCGGATGCCATCGAATCAGCACGTCAGGTCGCACGCGCCGCCGGTGTTGAGATAGAGGTAGAAAAGGCCGAGGCCAAGCCGTGGCACCCAGGCCGTTGCGCCGCCATCAAGGTCGATGGGGACGTGGTTGGCTACGCTGGCGAGCTGCACCCGCAAATCGTCAAAGCCATGGGGCTGCCAGCACGGACCTGTGCCATGGAGCTTGATGTAACGGCGTTGCCATTTACCGCGAACTTGCCCGCCCCGGTACTTTCTTCGTTCCCCACGCTGCACCAAGATATTGCCGTTGTAGTGGATGAAGACCTGCCGGCGGAGACCGTGCGTCAAACCTTGGAGGAAGGCGCAGGAGAGCTGTTGGAAAGCGTCGAGCTTTTCGATGTTTTCCGTGGCGAACAGCTCGGTGAAGCCAAGAAGTCGTTGGCGTTTAAGATGCTTTTCCGCGCAGCCGACCGCACGTTGACCGATGAGGAAGCAAATACCCACCGCTTGGCAGCCGCTGAGCTAGCAAAACAGCGTTTGGGTGCGGAGATGCGCGCTTAAGATTTTTCATTCGCGACATGACAGACCGCGTTTCTACTACATTGAGAGGTAGAGGCGCGGTCTTTCTGATCCGAAGAATTCTTCAAAAACTTGCATGAATAGTTTGCGGGAGACTGCATAATTTACTAGTGTGTTGTACATGACATACAAAGTTGCAATCGCAGGCGCCACGGGTTACGCCGGTGGCGAGATACTTCGCCTCCTTCTTAACCACCCGGCATATGCCTCTGGCGACTTAGAAATTGGCGCACTCACCGGCCACTCCAACGCCGGGCAATCAGTAGCAGAGCTGCTGCCGCACCTGCCACAACTGGCAGGCCGCACCATCGTGGATACCACCGTGGATAATCTAGCCGGCCATGACGTGGTCTTCCTTGGACTGCCACATGGGCATTCGGGTCCCATCGCTAAGGCACTGGGCGAGGATGTCGTCGTTATTGACTGCGCCGCGGATTTCCGTTTGAAAGATTCCAAGGACTGGGAAAACTTCTATGGCTCCGAACATGCCGGAAGCTGGCCCTATGGCATTCCCGAGCTACCCGGCAACCGCGAAGAACTCCAAGGCGCGAAAAGGGTAGCGGTACCTGGTTGCTTCCCAACCACCATGACGCTAGGCGCCCTGCCAGCACTGCATGGCAAACTAATTGAGCCCGATTTGTCTGTTGTGGCAGTCACCGGTGTATCTGGTGCCGGCAAGAAGGCCGCCGTACCCATGCTGGGAGCTGAGACCATGGGCAGCGTGAAAGCCTATTCACCAGGTGGTACCCACCGCCACACCCCAGAAGTGGTACAAAACCTCAGCCCGTTTGCAGAATCCACCGTCAACGTCAGCTTCACGCCGGTGTTGGCACCGATGCCTCGGGGTATCCTCGCCACGATTACGGCACCGCTGAAAGATGGCGTGACGCAAGAACAGGTCACCAAAGTCTTCCAAAACTTTTACGCCGACGAGCCATTTTGCCAGGTGCTGCCAGAAGGACAGCAGCCACAAACCCAGCACGTGGTGGGATCTAATATGTGCCAGATTCAAGCCCACGTGGACGTTCGAGCACACAAGCTCGTGATCACCTCCGCCTTAGACAACCTGACCAAGGGCACCGGCGGCGCTGCCGTACAGTGCATGAACCTAGCCTTAGGTCTGGACGAAACCGCTGGCCTGCCACAGGCCGCAGTCGCACCATAAAACTCGCACGGAAAGAAGGATACAAGCCATGACAACGTCCGAATCCCAGCCAGTAGGTGTGACTGTTCCGCAGGGCTTTCTTGCGGCATCGACCATCGCTGGCATTAAGCCCTCGGGCAATCCTGATATGGCCCTGGTCGTCAACCAAGGCCCCAACTTTGACGCGGCAGCGGTGTTTACCCGCAACCGCGTTGTCGCAGCACCGGTAAAAATTACCCAGGCTGCCCTGGAAAACGGTGAGCCCAACCAAATCAAGGCAGTGGTCTTTAACGCCGGCAATGCTAATGCCTGCAATGGTGCTCAAGGAATGACCGATGCGCAAAAGATGGCGGAAGATACCGCTCTTGCGCTCGGTCTCGATGCGACCGAGATCGCTGTGTGCTCCACGGGGCTTATCGGGGAGTTGATGCCGATGGAGCAGGTGCATGGGGGCATCGACAAGCTAGCGAAAGACCTAGGATCTGACCTTGACCACGGCGCCGGTGCTGCGCGAGCGATCATGACGACCGATACCGTTGCTAAGCAAACCGCTGTGCACGGGCAAGGCTGGTCTGTCGGTGGCATGGGCAAAGGCGTGGGCATGATGGCGCCATCGTTGGCCACCATGTTGGTATGCATTACTACTGATGCTCAAGCAAGCCCTGCCGCCTTGGATGAAGCCTTGCGCAAGGCCTGCGATGTCACCTTTAATACTTTGGATGTTGATGGCTCTACCTCGACTAATGACACCATCATCGTCTTAGCCAATGGTGCCTCGGGCATTGAACCTTCACAGGACGAGCTTGATGAAGCCATCTTGAAGGCCTGCGCGGATCTGGCTGATCAGCTCCAAGCCGATGCCGAGGGCGTGACCAAGCGCGTGAAAATCACCGTCAAAGGCACCGGCTCTGATGAGCAAGCCCTGAATGCCGCGCGTACTTTAGGTCGTGACAACCTGTTTAAGTGCGCCATGTTTGGCTCTGATCCGAACTGGGGCCGTGTGCTGGCCGCTGTCGGTATGGCTGATGCCGACATGGACCCGGACAATATCTCCGTCTTTTTCAATGACCAACCGGTGTGCGTGGAATCCACTGGCGCTCCCGGGGCTCGTGATGTTGACCTGTCTGGTGCCGACATTGATGTGCTCGTGGACTTAGGCACCGGCGGTAATGGCGCAGCATTTGTTCGCACCACGGATCTCTCACATGAGTACGTGGAAATTAACTCGGCGTATAGCTCTTAGATAAAAGGGGATGGACATGATTGCCGGAATGACAGACTCGGTGCGCGCTGCTGTGCTCGCTGAGGCGCTGCCGTGGCTGCAGCACTACCGCAACAAAATTGTGGTGGTGAAATATGGCGGAAACGCCATGGTTGATGAAGACCTCAAGCGCGCCTTTGCCGCCGACATGGTCTTTTTGCGCACCGTCGGTGCGAAGCCCGTTGTCGTGCACGGCGGCGGACCGCAGATTAATGAAATGCTGGGCAAAATTGGCATCGAAGGCGAATTTAAAGGTGGTTTTCGGGTAACCAGCCCCGAGATCATGGATGTCGTGCGCATGGTGCTCTTTGGGCAAGTTGGCCGCGACCTAGTCAACCTCATCAATTCCCATGGCCCATATGCCGTGGGCACCTCCGGTGAAGACGCCGGGTTATTTACTGCCACCAAGCGCATGGTCAACGTCAATGGCGAACTGACTGATATTGGCCTAGTCGGCGATATTACTGACGTCAACCCTTCCGCCGTGATGGATATTATCGAAGCTGGCCGCATTCCGGTGGTCTCCGGCATTGCCCCTGGCACCGATGGCGAGGTCTATAACATTAACGCCGACTCGGCGGCCGGTGCTTTGGCTCAAGCCTTAGGTGCTGAACGCTTGGTCATGTTGACCAATGTGGAAGGTCTCTACACCGATTGGCCAAACAAGGAATCTTTGGTGTCCAAGATTGAAGCAACGCAGCTTGAAGCGATGTTGCCGCAATTAGATGCCGGTATGATCCCGAAGATGGAATCTGCCCTCAACGCCGTCAAAGGTGGGGTAGCAGCATCCCATGTTATCGATGGCCGCTTAGCGCACTCCGTCTTGTTGGAGCTGTTGACCATGGGTGGAATTGGCACCATGGTCTTGCCCGATAATTTTGAGCGTTCCCGCTACCCCGAAGGCACCGTATTTAGGAAGGACGATTCACAGTGAGCACCACGCAAACATCACTAACGAGTTCCTGGCAATCAGCCATGATGAATAACTATGGCACCCCGCCGCTGGGAATCGTCTCCGGGCACGGGGCCTACTTGGTCGATGAACACGGCACCGAGTACCTGGACCTTTTGGCCGGGATTGCCGTGAATTCTTTGGGCACCAACCATCCAGCCGTGGTGAAGGCCGTCAATGAACAAGTATCGACGCTGAGCCACGTGAGCAACCTTTTTGCATCACCTCCCGCGGTGAAACTGGCGCAGCGTTTACAAGAAAAAGTCGGCGATGACTCCGCACGTGTTATCTTTTCCAACTCCGGTGCGGAGGCAAATGAGGCTGCGTTCAAGCTGGCACGCTTGACTGGGCGCCGCCGGATACTCGCAGCCGATCATGGTTTCCATGGCCGCACCATGGGCTCCTTAGCGCTGACAGGCCAGCCTTCCAAACGCGATATCTTTGCCCCGCTGCCTGGGGGCGTGGAGTTTTATCCCTATGGCGATATTGACTACCTGCGCAAGCTTGTAGAAGTTAATCCCACGGACACTGCGGCTATTTTCCTCGAGCCCATCCAGGGTGAAACCGGCGTTATCCCAGCCACGCAAGAGTTCCTCCAAGACATCCGCGCACTGTGCGATGAGTACGGGATTTTAATGGTGGTGGATGAAGTCCAAACCGGGGTGGGGCGTACCGGAACGTTCTTTGCCTTTGAAAAGGCTGGAATTACCCCGGATGTCATCACCATGGCCAAAGGCCTGGGTGCAGGTCTTCCCATCGGTGCGTGCATTGGTACCGGCAAGGCAGCAGAGCTTTTTGAACCTGGCAGCCACGGCACCACCTTTGGCGGCAACCCGGTCTCATGCGCCGCAGCCAATGCGGTGCTAGATGTCATCGATGATGAATTTATCGCTGGTGTGCGCTCCAAGGGTGAGAAGTTCGCCGCGGAGCTCAACAAGCTGTCGTTGGTGGATCATGTGCGCGGTCAGGGCCTGCTCCTTGGCGTTGTGCTCAACCAGCCCGTTGCTAAGGAAGCAGTTGCTGAGGGCTTAAACAATGGGCTCATTGTCAACGCACCAAGCGCCGATGTTGTGCGTATTGCTCCACCACTGGTTATCACCGAAGAAGATATCGATGTGGCGATTGAGAAAATCACCACCGTCTTTGCCACTGTCACTAAGACCGACAATTAAGGAAACTTGCACATGAGTACAACCACCCGCGAAGAAACCATTCCTCACAAGCTAGAAGTAGGCCTCGGCGGCATCCGGCATTTCTTAGCTGACGATGACCTCACCCCGCAAGAACAGCAGGAAGTTCTAGCGCTGGCACTCGAGCTGAAGAAAGAACCTTTTAAGTACCGCCCGCTGGAAGGGCCCAAGTCTGTGGCGTTGTTGTTTTCGAAGACGTCCACACGTACCCGGTTTTCTTTTGAGGCCGGTATCGCGGCGATCGGGGGACATGCCATCATGTCCACGGATCAAAGCTCCCAGTTGGGCAAAGGCGAAAGCTTGCAAGATACCGCGGCGGTGTTGTCACGGTTTACCGAAATGATCATCTGGCGTACCTTCGCACACCAAAACCTTATTGATATGGCAGAGACGTCGACCGTACCGATTATCAATTCGCTCACGGATGATTTGCACCCCTGCCAGATTTTGGCGGATTTGCTCACCTGCGCGGAGGAATTTGGGGGCATCGACAAGCTAGCGGGCAAAAAGGCTGTCTACTTGGGCGATGGTGCTAATAATATGGCCAATTCTTACCTCATCGGCTTTGCTACCGCCGGCGTAGATATTGCCATCTGCGCGCCTGATGATTTCCAGCCGGAGCAGCACTTTGTCGACCGTGCGCGCGACCGCGCCGAACACACCGGTGCCACCATTACAATCACCGATGATACGAGCGTGGTTGATGGGACAGACATCATCATCACTGATACCTGGGTATCTATGGGCCAAGAAGACGACGGCAAAGACCGTCGCACGCCCTTTATGCCGTACCAGGTCAACCAGGATCTGATGGCGAAGGCTGATGAGAACGCGATCTTCTTGCACTGCTTGCCGGCCTACCGCGGCAACGAAGTCACCGCGGAAGTTATCGACGGTGCGCAGTCACGCGTATTCGACGAAGCAGAAAACCGCCTGCACGCGCAGAAGGCTTTGATGGTGTGGCTGTTGAATAAGGCAGCTGAGGCTGCCTCGGACAAGGCATAAAGGGTTTAAGGTAAATACTATGACCATGCCTAAGACTCGCAATGCCCGCCAAGCGAAAATCTTGGAAATTTTAGGAAAAACCCGCGTGACCAGCCAGGTGCAGCTTTCTGATTTGCTGCTTGATGAAGGCATCGATATCACCCAAGCGACCTTGTCGCGGGACTTAGATGTGCTTGGTGCCAAGAAGGTCAAGCGTGATGGCGGGCGGTCCTTTTATTCCGTCGGTGGGGAAATGGATCAGTTCGTTGACCAAGTCAATGGTCCACGCGAGAAGCTGCGCCGGATGATTGATGAACTGGTGGTCTCTGTGGATAGCTCCGGCAATATCGCCATGCTGCGCACCCCAGCTGGTGCTGCGCAGTATCTTGCCAGCTTCATTGACCGGGTGGGCTTGGAAGATGTGGTGGGTTGTATTGCCGGCGACGATACGATTTTTGTGCTGGCTCGCGAATCAATTACCGGGGCAGAGCTGGCCGAACGCCTCGCTGGCTCGCGTCGAGGTGAGATTGAATAAACACGGCTTCAGATTATGCACGACGAGTTTGTATATTATGTAACTTCATGTATATTTTCCAATAGAAGCCCTCGTGACGTACAGCTGTGGAAATAGCCGTATCATGAATGAGTAAAACGTTAAGACAGAGGAGATAGAAACTATGAACGCACGCGTTGTGCTTGCTTACTCCGGCGGCCTTGATACCTCGGTTGCCATCCCTTACCTGGCAAAAATGACCGGAGGTGACGTTGTCGCAGTCTCCCTGGACCTAGGTCAGGGCGGCGAGGATATGGAATCTGTGCGCCAGCGTGCACTGGACTGCGGCGCCGTGGAATCTATCGTCATCGATGCCAAGGATGAATTCGCGGACGAGTACTGCCTGCCGACCATCCAGGCCAACGGCATGTACATGAAGCAGTACCCACTGGTCTCTGCAATCTCTCGCCCGCTCATTACCAAGCACCTGGTTCAGGCTGCACAGGAATTCGGCGGCACCCACGTCTCCCACGGTTGCACCGGTAAGGGCAATGACCAGGTACGTTTTGAGGTCTCCTTCCGCGCACTGGATCCATCCTTGGATATCATCGCGCCGGCACGTGACTACGCCTGGACCCGCGATAAGGCCATTGCGTTTGCGGAAGAAATCGACTTGCCGATTGAGCAGTCGGCGTCCTCACCGTTTTCTATTGACCAAAACGTCTGGGGCCGCGCGGTAGAAACCGGCTACCTCGAAGACCTGTGGAACCCACCGACAAAGGACGTTTACTCCTACACCGAGGATCCAGCGTTGGGCAATGCTCCCGATGAGGTCGTCATCTCCTTCGACAAGGGCAAGCCCGTTGCTATCGACGGCAAGCCGGTAAGCGTGCTTGAAGCTATCGAAGAGCTCAACCGTCGTGCAGGCGCTCAGGGTATTGGCCGCTTGGACATGGTCGAGGACCGCCTCGTAGGAATTAAGTCCCGTGAGATCTATGAAGCACCTGGTGCAATCACGTTGATTCGTGCACACGAAGCGCTCGAAGATGTCACCATGGAGCGCGAACTCGCACGCTACAAGCGTTTGACGGATGCTCGTTGGTCCGAAGAGGTCTACGACGGCTTGTGGTACTCGCCATTGAAGCGTTCTTTGGACGCTTTCATCGCCGAGTCCCAGGAGCATGTCACTGGCGATATCCGCTTGGTGCTGCAGGCTGGTCAGATCATCGTCAACGGCCGTCGTTCGCCACAGTCGCTGTATGACTTCTCCTTGGCCACCTACGACACTGGTGATGCTTTCGACCAAACCGCGGCCAAGGGCTTCGTGCAGCTGCATGGTCTTTCCACCCAGATCTCCAACCAGCGTGACCGTGATGGCGGTTTCCCAACCAGCGAGAACGGCCAGTAAAACGCGAAAGTACGCGAATATACGCGGAAAATTGCGCGCGTATAGTCCAAAAATAACGGAGGATAGTTAGCCAATATGCAGCCACATAAGACGAATGAAGGCGCACTGTGGGGCGGACGCTTTTCTGGCGGACCGTCAGAGGCCATGGCTGCGTTGTCAGTATCCACGCACTTCGATTGGGTGCTGGCTCCTTATGACGTGCTGGCATCGAAAGCGCACGCCAAGGTATTGCACAGCGCCGGATTGCTTTCCGATGCCGACCTGCAGACCATGCTCGATGGCCTCGACGAGCTCGGCGCCAGGGTGGCTTCGGGTGAATTTGGCCCCGCAGCCAGCGATGAAGATGTCCACGGCGCAATGGAACGTGGGCTAATTGACATCGTCGGACCGGAAGTAGGCGGGCGCCTGCGCGCTGGTCGTTCCCGCAATGACCAGGTGGCCACGCTATTTCGCATGTGGGTGCGCGATGCCATCCGCGATATTGCGCTGCAGGTCAGCGACCTCGTCGAAGCTATCTCCGGCCAGGCTGAAAAGCATCCCGATGCCATCATGCCGGGCAAGACGCACTCGCAAGCGGCACAGCCGATCTTGCTGGCACATTCGCTGCTCGCTCATGCCCAGCCCTTGCTGCGCGATATCGATCGCCTCAAGGACCTGGACAAGCGTTTGGCTATTTCTCCATATGGCTCTGGTGCGCTGGCAGGTTCTTCCTTGCAGCTCAACCCAGAGGCCATCGCCGATGAGCTGGGCTTTGATGCCGCAGCAGAAAACTCCCTCGATGCCACGGCTTCGCGTGATTTCGCCTCCGAGACGGCATTCGTCTTGGCGCAAATCGCCGTGGATATGTCGCGCTTTGCCGAAGAAATCATCTACTGGTGTACTCCGGAATTCGGCTACGTCACCCTCAGTGATGCCTGGTCGACAGGTTCGTCCATCATGCCGCAGAAGAAAAACCCGGATGTTGCCGAGCTGACCCGCGGTAAAACCGGACGCCTCATTGGCAACCTTGCCGGCTTGCTCGCAACGTTAAAGGCACAACCTTTGGCCTATAACCGTGACCTGCAAGAAGATAAAGAACCCATCGTGGATTCGGTCGCGCAGCTCAACTTGCTGCTACCGGCTATGACGGGTCTGGTCTCTACCTTGGAATTCCACACCGAGCGCATGCGCGAGCTTGCCCCGCAGGGCTTTACGCTGGCTACTGACTTGGCAGAGTGGATGGTGCGCGAAGGCGTTCCTTTCCGCGAGGCTCACGAGGCATCCGGCGAATGCGTTCGCTTGGCGGAATCTCGTGGTGTGGATCTTGTAGACCTCACCGATGAAGAACTCCAGAACGTGGACAGTCGCCTCAAGCCAGCCGTGCGCGACGTGCTCACTATCGATGGTGCGGTGGCATCTCGTTCCACCAAGGGCGGTACCGCTGGCACGCGCGTTACTGAACAGCGCGAGACCGTCAATAAGCTCAACGACGATTTCCGCGCGTGGGCAAATACGCCAGTGCGAGCAGAAGCTAAGAACTAAGAACTTCGCTCGATAGTAAAAATGCTCTTATCCCTGAATGTGGGATAAGAGCATTTTTCTATTTATTTCTCCAGGTTGGCATCGTAAAGCTCTTGCGACGCGATGACCTCATCCAACTGTGACTCAATGATGTCGGTCAATGTCTGCAGTGGTCGGGCAACCTTGATTCCCAGCGGAGTAAGCGAGTAGTCCACGTGCGGGGGAATGGAGCTGCGGACCTCGCGTTTGACCATGCCGTCGCGCTCTAACTGGCCCAAAGTCTGCGACATCATCCGGTCACTAATGCCTTCTATTTTTCGACGAAGCTCCGCAAAGCGTAGGGGAGTACTGCTTTCTAACAGCGCCACCATGGTCAACGATCCCCAACGGCCCGTGAGGTGTTGAAGCGCGCCCCGGGATGAGCACAGGGCGGAAAAGACATCGGCAGCCGGAAGATTCTGCGACTTTTCTTGGGAGGTGGACATGTTTTCTACCTTAGACCGTGAGTGCTACTAATAAAAGTATTGCACTAACTATTTGTTAGTGCTAGGTTTGCGTAAGTAAAACAATTACTTACCAAGGAGTTCTTACATGCGTATTGCTGTTACCGGTGCAACGGGTCATCTGGGCGGACTAATCATCGACAAGCTGCTCGCTCGCGATGTTGCCCCATCCGATATCGTTGCCGTTGTTCGCAATGAAGAAAAGGCACAAGACCTAGCGAAGCAGGGGATTAATATCGCCGTTGCTGCCTATGAAGATGAATCAGCGTTGGCGAAAGCGTTTGACGGCGTGGACCGCCTAGTCTTTGTCTCCGCTAGCGAGGTGGGCAAGCGTATTGATCAGCACACTAATATCGTCAATGCGGCGAAATCTGCTGGTGTTGCCCAGATTGCATACACCAGCTTGTTGAACCTGGACTCCTCAGAACTGTTTTTGGCTCCTGAACACGTGGCGACGGAAAGGCTGCTGGCTGATAGCGGCATCGAGCACGTGCTGCTGCGCAACGGTTGGTACTGGGAAAACTATGTCTCCGGCCTGGAGACAGGTAAGTCCCTGGGTAAGTTCTTTTCTGCTGCTGGTGAAGCTAAGGTTTCTGGCGCCGCGCGTGCGGACTTTGCTGAGGCGGCCGCTGTTGTCGCTACCACCGACGGACATGCCGGAAAGGTCTACGAGCTCGCCGGCGCGCCAGCCCTGGCCTATCCGGATATTGCGGCGCAGATTGGTCAAGTGCTGGGCAAGGATGTGGAATACGTGAACCAAACCCCAGCGGAATATGAGGAGTTCCTGCGCAGCGCGGGCGTTCCAGCCGATTTCGCCGCTGGTCTAGCTTCTGCTGACCCAGTCATTGAGCAAGGTGCACTGTACTCCGAAAGCACGGACCTGCAAGATCTCATCGGACGTCCTTCTTCGTCAGTGGTTGACACTTTCCAGCAGGCATAGTCTGTAGCTTTACCTACTACTTTTACCGCGCGTCTTTTCGTCCAAAAATGGAGAAAGGCGCGCGGTGAGTTGTTTCTGGGGTCATGAGCAGAGAAAAGACCATAAGAAGGTACGATAAGAAACCATGAGTTTAGATCCCGCGCTAGTAGAAATCCTTGTGTGCCCGCAGGACAAGGGGCCATTGAGCTATCTGGAAGATGAACAAGTCCTAGTCAATGAGCGCTTGGGGATTGCCTATCCTATTGAAGATGGAATTCCGGTCATGTTGGTGGATGACGCCAAGCCATGGCCGAAGGCTCAGTAAGCTCCTGCGCAGCTGAATTTTCAGCGGCCAAAATTTTTACCCAGCACCCCTTCTAGAATCTAAACGAGGAAACCATGAACATTATCGATGAACTGCAATGGCGCGGGCTTATTAACCAGTCCACTGATATCGACGCCCTGCGTGAAGCTTGTGAGCAGCCTATTGCTCTCTACGTTGGCTTCGACCCCACCGGCGACTCTTTGCACGCCGGACACCTGGTGCCGATGATTATGTTGCGTCGCTTCCAAGAAGCTGGGCACAAGCCACTTGCACTGGCGGGTGGCGCAACTGGCTTTATCGGCGACCCACGTGATGTGGGGGAGCGCTCCATGCTCAGCCAAGACGAGATCGATAACAACCTCGAGGCGATTAAAAAGCAGCTTCGCCAATTCGTGGACTTCGATGGCGACAACCCAGCCATCATGGTCAACAACGCCGACTGGACGATGAACATGTCCGTCATTGATTTCTTGCGTGATGTTGGCAAGAACTTCTCGTTGAACACCATGCTGGACCGCGATACCGTCAAGCGCCGTTTGGAAACCGACGGCATCTCCTACACGGAATTTTCCTACATGCTCCTGCAGGCCAATGACTTTGTGCAGCTGCAGCGCAAGTACGACTGCGTCTTGCAGGTTGGTGGCGGCGATCAGTGGGGCAATATCGTCTCCGGTGTGGATCTCAACCGTCGTGTTGATGGCGTCAAAGCGCACGCGCTGACCTGTCCACTGGTTACCGACGCGCAGGGGCAAAAGTTTGGCAAGTCCACCGGTGGCGGCAAATTGTGGCTGGATCCGGAAAAGACCTCGGCATACTCCTGGTACCAGTACTTCCTCAACGCTGGTGACTCCGTGGTCATCGACTACCTGCGTTGGTTTACCTTCTTGAACCAGGAAGAAATCGCCGAGTACGCCAAGGCCGTCGAAGAAGAGCCTTTCAAGCGTGCCGCCCAGCGCCGTCTCGCGCAAGAGATGACCAACTTGGTACACGGCAACGAGGCAACCCAGGCAGTAGAGCTTGCCGCGCAGGCACTTTTCGGTCGCGCTGAACTTAGCGATCTGGATGAAAAGACCCTAGAAGGCGCATTGTCGGAGACCAACGTGGCAGAGCTTGGCGATGACGACTCTTTCGGAATCGTTGACCTGCTCGTTGCTTCTGGCCTCGCTGATTCCAAGGGTGCAGCCCGCCGCACGATTAAAGAAGGCGGCGCGTACGTCAATAACCAGCGCATCGAGTCTGATGATTGGACCCCGGCCGAAGATGACTTCCTCCACGGTGCATGGCTTGTGATGCGCCGCGGCAAGAAGAACTTCGCCGGCATTCATCGCACCAAGGCCTAGATAGGTCATAGGTTTACCCCGCTAGCTTCCATCGGAAGTCCGCGCTTTGAGCAATTAACCTTGCATTAGCGCAGTCTTTAAATGAAAGCTCGCGGGGTTTCGTTTTGCCCGGATCCTTAAAACCATGATTTACCTGGCGATTTGTCAAAGATCTGGGTCCCGTGTAACTTTATCGAAGTCGCCGCGAGAGAGCGTGCGGCACAAAAGTTAACACCTGGTTGACAAACGTTAAACAGTTTGTCTAAGGTAGAAACTCCAGCCGAGAGCGAAAACAGCTTCTAAGGAAGCCGAATTCATCTTGTGTGGTTGTTGTCTGAGAACTCAATAGTGTGCCAATGTACTAGATTTTTTATTTTTGTCTGTGTTGTGTGGATGAGAATTATGTTGGGCTGAATGAACTTTTGTTTGTTTGGTTGTTGGTGTGTACCGGATGTCACTTGTCGTTATGGGTGGCATTGAAAATAGTTAAATACTGTAACGGTGCATATTGAATGTAATTGTTGTCTGCTGATGCAGTTAAAACACTTTTACCTTACCTGGCTAACTTTGGTTGGTTGGGTTTGTTGATTTCTTTATGTAGTAATTTTTGGTCAGCTTCACACTTAGTAGAGATGTTTTGTGTGTTGTTTGTCTTTTTTGGTTAGGTTTTGGGCTTTTCACAGCCTTTTTTGTGGAGAGTTTGATCCTGGCTCAGGATGAACGCTGGCGGCGTGCTTAACACATGCAAGTCGAACGGAAAGGCCTGTACTTGTACAGGTACTCGAGTGGCGAACGGGTGAGTAACACGTGGGTGATCTGCCCTGCACTATGGGATAAGCTTGGGAAACTGGGTCTAATACCATATAGGACCACTTCTTGGATGTTGTGGTGGAAAGCTTTTGCGGTGTGGGATGAGTCTGCGGCCTATCAGCTTGTTGGTGGGGTAATGGCCTACCAAGGCGGCGACGGGTATCCGGCCTGAGAGGGTGTACGGACACATTGGGACTGAGATACGGCCCAGACTCCTACGGGAGGCAGCAGTGGGGAATATTGCACAATGGGCGCAAGCCTGATGCAGCGACGCCGCGTGGGGGATGACGGCCTTCGGGTTGTAAACTCCTTTCGCTATCGACGAAGCCACCTTTGGTGGTGACGGTAGGTAGATAAGAAGCACCGGCTAACTACGTGCCAGCAGCCGCGGTAATACGTAGGGTGCAAGCGTTGTCCGGAATTACTGGGCGTAAAGAGCTCGTAGGTGGTTTGTCGCGTCGTCTGTGAAATCCCGGGGCTTAACTTCGGGCGTGCAGGCGATACGGGCATAACTTGAGTGCTGTAGGGGAGACTGGAATTCCTGGTGTAGCGGTGAAATGCGCAGATATCAGGAGGAACACCGATGGCGAAGGCAGGTCTCTGGGCAGTAACTGACGCTGAGGAGCGAAAGCATGGGTAGCGAACAGGATTAGATACCCTGGTAGTCCATGCCGTAAACGGTGGGCGCTAGGTGTAGGGGGCTTCCACGTCTTCTGTGCCGTAGCTAACGCATTAAGCGCCCCGCCTGGGGAGTACGGCCGCAAGGCTAAAACTCAAAGGAATTGACGGGGGCCCGCACAAGCGGCGGAGCATGTGGATTAATTCGATGCAACGCGAAGAACCTTACCTGGGCTTGACATATACAGGATTGGGCTAGAGATAGTTCGTCCCTTGTGGTCTGTATACAGGTGGTGCATGGTTGTCGTCAGCTCGTGTCGTGAGATGTTGGGTTAAGTCCCGCAACGAGCGCAACCCTTGTCTTATGTTGCCAGCACGTGATGGTGGGGACTCATGAGAAACTGCCGGGGTTAACTCGGAGGAAGGTGGGGATGACGTCAAATCATCATGCCCCTTATGTCCAGGGCTTCACACATGCTACAATGGTCGATACAATGGGCAGCGACATCGTGAGGTGGAGCGAATCCCTGAAAGTCGGCCTTAGTTCGGATTGGGGTCTGCAACTCGACCCCATGAAGTCGGAGTCGCTAGTAATCGCAGATCAGCAATGCTGCGGTGAATACGTTCCCGGGCCTTGTACACACCGCCCGTCACGTCATGAAAGTTGGTAACACCCGAAGCCAGTGGCCTAAACTTGTTAGGGAGCTGTCGAAGGTGGGATCGGCGATTGGGACGAAGTCGTAACAAGGTAGCCGTACCGGAAGGTGCGGCTGGATCACCTCCTTTCTAAGGAGCATTATTTATTAACATCACGCAGCTGTGCAGTTGTATAGCGCGGGTGGTGGTGGTTGATGACCCGAGTGTGGTCATGCCACCGAGTTTGAATCGGAGTGGAAACACACCGGCAGTTATAGAGGCTGCTAACACAAATTCTTGAGACACATAAACACAGGCAAGATTAAATCTGGGTTTAGACATTGGTGCACTGTTGGGTGTCTGGGACAGCAATTCACGTTATGTGGGTTGGTCCTGGTGCTTGCATCACGAAACACGCACTAAACGCTTTGTTTGCAAAGTGGGTGTGTGGTTGGTGGTGTGGGGTGTTGTGTGAGAACTGTATAGTGGACGCGAGCATCCACCACATGAATGTATGGTCTTTGGATTGTGTGTTTGTGTGGTGTGTGTAATTTTTCTTATTTTTTCTGTGAGAACGTCACATACCAACTTTGGTTGGTGTGTGGTTCAGTATTTTTTAGTTATGGTTGTTCACCCCCACAGCTGATTGTGTGTTGGTTGTGGGGTGTGTGTTTGTTATTTAAGGGCGCATGGTGGATGCCTTGGTATGCTGGGCCGATGAAGGACGTGTAAGGCTGCGTTAAGCCTCGGGGAGTTGTCAATTGAGCGTTGATCCGAGGATGTCCGAATGGGGAAACCCGCCTGCCGTTATGGGTAGGTACCTGCTGATGAATTCATAGTCAGTGTGGGGGTTATACGTGGGGAAGTGAAACATCTTAGTACCTGCAGGAGGAGAAAATAAATAATGATTCTGCTAGTAGCGGCGAGCGAACGTGGATGAGGCTAAACCGTGTGTATGTGATACTTGGTAGAGGTTGTGCATGCGGTGTTGTGGGGCCATGATTTTCTGTTTCTACCAGGACAGAGCGCGCATTGTGTTGTTAGGTGAAGTGGGTTGGAATGCCCGGCCGTAGAAGGTGAGAGCCCTGTAGGTGAAGATAACATGGTGTGTGTGTTGTGGTGCCCGAGTAGCAGCGGGCTCGTGGAATCTGCTGTGAATCTGCCGGGACCACCCGGTAAGCCTAAATACTCAGTGTGACCGATAGTGTATGAGTACCGTGAGGGAATGGTGAAAAGTACCCCGGGAGGGGAGTGAAATAGTTCCTGAAACCATGTGTCTACAATCCGTCAGAGCCCCTTGTTGTGTGGGTGATGGCGTGCCTTTTGAAGAATGAGCCTGCGAGTCAGCGGCATGTCGCGAGGTTAACCCGTGTGGGGTAGCCGTAGGGAAACCGAATCCTAACGAGGGTGGTAGTGGCATGTCCTGGACCCGAAGCGGGGTGATCTACCCATGGCCAGTGTGAAGCGATGGTAAGACGTCGTGGAGGCGCGAACCCACGTAGGTTGAAAACTGCGGGGATGAGTTGTGGGTAGGGGTGAAAGGCCAATCAAACTCCGTGATAGCTGGTTCTCCCCGAAATGCATTTAGGTGCAGCGTCGTAGTAGCTTGGTGGAGGTAGAGCTACTGGTTGGTTGAGCGGGACTATCATCTTAGCAACATCAGCCAAACTCCGAATGCCATCAATTGTGTTCTACGGCAGTGAGACTGTGGGGGATAAGCTTCATAGTCGAGAGGGAAACAGCCCAGATCGCCGGTTAAGGCCCCTAAGGGTGTGCTAAGTGGAAAAAGATGTAAGATCGCGAAGACAGCCAGGAGGTTGGCTTAGAAGCAGCCATCCTTGAAAGAGTGCGTAATAGCTCACTGGTCGAGTGGTTTTGCGCCGACAATGTAGTGGGGCTCAAGCACACCGCCGAAGCCGCGGCAATATATTTTTATGTATTGGGTAGGGGAGCGTCGTGCATGGTATGAAGCGGTACTGTAAGGAGTCGTGGACTGTGTGCGAGTGAGAATGCAGGCATGAGTAACGAATTGGACAGTGAGAATCTGTCCCGCCGGATGACTAAGGGTTCCTGGGTCAAGTTCGTCTTCCCAGGGTGAGTCGGGACCTAAGGCGAGGCCGACAGGCGTAGTCGATGGATAACCAGTTGATATTCTGGTACCCGTATATGCGCGCCCGTGGTAAAGCATTGATACTAACCACCCACAAGCATGGTACTTGCGCCTTCGGGCAAGAGTGTTGTGTGCGTGCGTGGGGCCTGAAATGTGGTCCAAGCGATGGGGTGACACAGGGAGGTAGCCATGCCACTTATTGGATTGTTGGTGTAAGCGTGTAAGCCGAGTGATAGGTAAATCCGTCACTCATATGGTTAAGGCGTGATGCGGAGCCTTTATTGGTGAAGTTGGTGATCCTGTACTGTCGAGAAAAGCCTCTAGCGATGTGTGTATATGGCCCGTACCCTAAACCGACACAGGTAGTCAGGTTGAAAATACTAAGGCGTTCGGGATAACTGTGGTTAAGGAATTCGGCAAATTGCCCCCGTAACTTCGGAAGAAGGGGGACCCACTACGGTGATGTCATTTACTGGCTGAGCTGTGGTGGGTCGCAGAGAATAGAGGGAAGCGACTGTTTATCAAAAACACAGGTCCATGCGAAGACGTGAAGTTGAGGTATATGGACTGACGCCTGCCCGGTGCTGGAAGGTTAAGAGGACCGGTTAGGACACTTTTGGTGTTCGAAGCTGAGAATTTAAGCCCCAGTAAACGGCGGTGGTAACTATAACCATCCTAAGGTAGCGAAATTCCTTGTCGGGTAAGTTCCGACCTGCACGAATGGCGTAACGACTTCTCTGCTGTCTCAACCACAGGCCCGGTGAAATTGCACTACGAGTAAAGATGCTCGTTACGCGCGGCAGGACGAAAAGACCCCGGGACCTTCACTATAGCTTGGTATTGGTGTTCGGTTCGGTTTGTGTAGGATAGGTGGGAGACTGTGAAGCTGCAACGCTAGTTGTGGTGGAGTCGTTGTTGAAATACCACTCTGATCGGATTGGATACCTGAACCTTGGCCCATGATCTGGGTTGGGGACAGTGCCTGGTGGGTAGTTTAACTGGGGCGGTTGCCTCCTAAAATGTAACGGAGGCGCCCAAAGGTTCCCTCAGCCTGGTTGGCAATCAGGTGGTGAGTGTAAGTGCACAAGGGAGCTTGACTGTGAGACTGACTAGTCGAGCAGGGACGAAAGTCGGGACTAGTGATCCGGCACCTACTTGTGGATGTGGTGTCGCTCAACGGATAAAAGGTACCCCGGGGATAACAGGCTGATCTTCCCCAAGAGTCCATATCGACGGGATGGTTTGGCACCTCGATGTCGGCTCGTCGCATCCTGGGGCTGGAGTAGGTCCCAAGGGTTGGGCTGTTCGCCCATTAAAGCGGCACGCGAGCTGGGTTCAGAACGTCGTGAGACAGTTCGGTCTCTATCCGCCGCGCGCGTTGAAACTTGAAGAAGGCTGTCCCTAGTACGAGAGGACCGGGACGGACGTACCTCTGGTGTGCCAGTTGTTCCGCCAGGAGCAGGGCTGGTTGGCTACGTACGGAAGGGATAACCGCTGAAAGCATCTAAGCGGGAAGCCTGTTTTGAGATGAGGTTTCTGTTGAGGTTCCCTACAGACTATAGGGTTGATAGGCCAGACCTGTAAGCATTGTGAGATGTTAAGGCTACTGGTACTAATGCACCGACAAACTAACACACCAAACACTATTTGGTTTGGTTAACGCCATGTAACGAGAAAATACTTGTTCCGCACAGTAACAAAATAAGACACCCACGTATGTGTGTGTAACGCGTCCACTATGCAGTATCTGACATAACACCCGTAGCACCAGGTATTGGTGTTCCGCATGTTTGTCGGTGGAAATAGCGGCAGGGAAACGCCCGGTTACCCATTCCGAACCCGGAAGCTAAGCCTGCCCGCGCTGATGGTACTGCACCCGGGAGGGTGTGGGAGAGTAAGTTACCGCCGACAATTAAACATAAAACAATTTAATAGTGCGTGAGAAAGGGCTAGGACCACGTTTGGTTCTAGCCCTTTTTCTGCGTTTTACCCACCATAAGTGATTGCCGAAACAATCTAGGTGCCTTTAGGGAACAGGAATCTGTTTTCAGTAGGTTCCCGAGTAGAATAACTAAAGATAGTCTGGCAGCAATAGCAATGAAAGAGAATGTGAATGTCTGAGCGTAATAACGAAGGCCGCCGGGAAGACTCGCGGGGCCGTCGCTCCGACTCGCACGGTTCTAACCGCCGAGATGGCCGTGGTTCCGATCGTGATGATCGTCGAGGTTCAAATCGCGGCGGTCGTCGCGAATGGAATAACGATCGCCAGGACCGTCAGGGTCGTGGAGAGTGGAAACCACGCGGAGAGAATCACCGTGGTGGGCGTCGTGATGACCGACAGGGCGAATCACGTGGAGATTGGCGTAACGACCGTAACCGTCGCGATGACCGACGGGACCGTGGAGACCGTCGTGATTTCACGAGCGGCGAGCGCTCGGACCGTGGAGATTGGAAGCCACGTGGAGAATACCGTCGGGATGACCGGCGTGATGATCGACGCGACGACCGTGGCGGTGACCGTAACCGGCGTGGCCGTGGTCGGTACGAGGATCGTAACGACCGTAATAATCGGGGTGGTGGCCGTCCTGGTCGTGACGATCGCCGGAACGACGATCGTCGTAACGAGGGTCGCGGTCCGCGTCGGGAGAACCGAGGCGGTAGGTCAGAGCAAGAACGCGATAGCCGTAACTTAGCTCCGCAGCGCTCCGGATTCCGCGAGGAGCGTATTAACCGACGCCTGGCAGACCCAGACCTGCCTGGTGACATTGACGTTAATGACTTGGATCCAATGATTCTGCAGGACCTGCGTGTTCTTTCCAAAGACAATGCAGAGGACACTGCGAAGCATATGATCATGGCTGCTGAATGGATGGAAGATGATCCTCAGCTAGCCCTGCGCCACGCACGTGCTGCTAAGGACCGTGCTGGCCGTGTTGCTGTTGCTCGTGAGGTCAATGGCATTGCTGCCTACCACGCCGGAGAATGGAAAGAGGCGCTCGCGGAACTGCGTGCTGCTCGCCGAATCTCCGGTGGTCCAGGCATGATAGCTGTTATGGCCGACTGTGAGCGCGGGTTGGGTCGTCCGGAAAAGGCAATCGAACTTGGTCGTAGCGATGAGGCTCGACAAGTAGACGCTGAAACAGCCATCGAATTGGCTATCGTGGTGGCTGGTGCACGTCAGGACCTCGGACAGAATGATGCTGCCGTGGTTACCTTGCAACGTGCAAACCCTTCTATGGAAGCGAAGGGCATTCCTGCGATGCGCTTAAGCTACGCCTATGCGCATGCTTTGTCTGAAGCAGGTCGTAAGGACGAAGCTAAGGAATGGTTTGAGCACACCGCACGCTTGGACGAAGATCAGTGGACCGACGCCCAGGAGCGTCTGAAGGAGTTCTAAGACCACCATGAGCCTGATTGAACAGCATGATGCTTTGCTTCTCGATTTGGATGGAACCGTCTGGGAAGGCGGACGCGCCATTGAGGGAGCAGTTGACTTCATTAATAGTTGCGGCTTGCCCAGCATTTACGTGACCAATAATGCGTCACGTGCGCCGGAGAACGTAGCTGAAAAGCTTGCCGCCATTGGCCTTAAAGCCAATGCGAGCGATGTGCTTACTTCAGCTCAAGCAGCGGTAACGCTTGCCGGTGAGCACATTGAACCCGGGGCGAAGGTTCTCGTGATCGGTGCTGATTCTTTCCGCGATTTGGTGCGTAATGCCGGGTACACGGTGGTGTCTTCGGCAGATGACCAACCGGCCGCTGTTTTGCAGGGCTTTGACCCCGAGGTCGGTTGGGCACAACTGACCGAAGGAGCTTTAGCGCTTCGCCAAGGTGCCGTTTATATCGCCTCTAATCTGGACTCTTCGCTGCCCACCGAGCGTGGTTTGGCCGTCGGTAACGGTTCTTTGGTAGCTGCTGTTCAATCTGCCACCGGTATTGAACCGGTTTCTGCGGGTAAGCCCGAGCCAGCTATGTTCGTCCAAGCAGCCCACCTGATTGGTTCGCAGCGCCCGCTCGTGGTGGGTGACCGTCTCAACACGGACATCGCAGGTGGTAATGCCGCCGCTATGAATACTTTCCATGTGTTGACGGGCGTATCGCATGAAATGGAACTTATTGAAGCAGACACCGAGCACCGACCTAATTTCATCGGGGAATCGCTGGCTGAAATGGCACGCGGAGCAAATGAAGTAAGGCCAGGTGCCCAAGGCGGATTTACCGCGCGCGTCGATGGCAAGGATGTTCTAGTAGACAACGGCAATCCGAATGCTACTTCAGTTCAAGCACTGCGTACGGTCTTGGAAGTCGCGTGGTCTATGCCTCAACCTCCGCGCTATATCCAACCAGTTTCCGAAAAAGCTGAGTCAGTAATCCGGGGATGGCGTTAATGAGCAACCCCATTCCCAGGGACCCTCGTAGCCTCGGCGTCACACCAGAAGAGCTGAACCAGTCCATCGAAGAAATCTTGGCTGAACCAGCAGAGGATCTCGCAGCAGAAGCAGAGCAACTTAATCAGGCACATGAGCTGCTGCGTGCAGCACTACAGGAGAACTAATGCCACCACAACGACGACGGCTTGACGCAGAATTAGTGCGTCGCAAAATTGCGCGCTCGCGTGAGCACGCGGTGGAGCTAATCAAAGATGGTCGCGTATTTGTCGGTGGTTTCAAGGCTCAGAAACCTGCGTCTGTAGTGGAGCCAGAAGTCTCCATCCGCATTGAAGGCGGAGACGACGCCAATTGGGCGTCGCGAGGAGCTCATAAACTACTCGGTGCTCTCGAGGCCTTCGATGTGGACTTAAAAGATAAGAAGGTTCTCGATGCGGGGGCATCGACAGGCGGCTTTACAGATGTCTGCCTGCGAGCTGGTGCATCGAATGTGTATGCCGTTGATGTCGGATATGGGCAATTGCTGTGGCGTTTGCAAAATGATGATCGAGTCAAAGTGCTTGACCGAACAAATATTCGCTACCTGACTTTAGAGCAGACGGACGGGCCGTGCGATGTCATGGTCGGAGACCTATCGTTTATCTCATTGAAATTAACCCTTCCGGCGATGGCGCAGGTGATGGCACCAGGTGCGGTTATGCTTCCGATGGTTAAGCCGCAATTTGAAGTTGGTAAAGAACGAGTGGGGACATCCGGGGTGGTGCGCTCGCCGCAGTTGCGCGTGGAAGTTACCCACGAGGTGGCGTCTTTTGCTCAGAGCTTGGGGCTTAGCTGCCACGGCGTGGTTGCCTCGCCGCTGCCAGGGCCAAGTGGCAACGTAGAATATTTCTTAAAGCTTATTAATGATGGCGGTGCCACGCACCCATCGCAGCCAGAGCTTATGTCGATGATTGAAACTGCAGTAAAGGATGGTCCTCAGTGAGTGAGTCAGCACAGAGTGCTTCTCCGCGCAGAATTCTTCTCGTGCCGCACACCGGCCGTGCCAGCAATATTCGTGATGCTGAGCGCGCTGCGGAGTTATTAGTCGAAGCTGGCATCGAACTGCGCGTGGTTGCGCGTGAGCCCATTGAGCCGCCGTCGATTTTGTCGACCTTTCCGTATATGGAGCATGATTTTAAGGCGGCGGAAGGTTGCGAACTTGTCTTGGTATTAGGCGGCGACGGCACCTTCTTGCGCGCAGCAGATCTTGCCCGCAAGGTCGGCGCCCCGGTTTTGGGAATTAACCTGGGCCACGTCGGCTTTTTGGCGGAAGGTGAGCGCGCTTCACTGGAAAGCTCAATTCAGCGGGTCATTGACCGCAGCTACCGCGTTGAGGACCGCATGACGATAGATTGCACGGTCTTTGATGAAAACGGCAGAATCATCGGTGAAGACTGGGCTTTGAATGAAGCCAGTGTGGAAAACCTCGACCGTTCCGGTGTTCTCGATGCAATTTTGGAAGTGGATCAGCGCCCAGTCATGGCCTTTGGCTGTGATGGCGTCTTGGTCTCGACGCCGACCGGTTCGACCGCCTATGCTTTCTCCGCCGGAGGCCCAGTGTTGTGGCCTGAACTAGATGCCATTTTAGTCGTGCCCAATAATGCCCATGCACTATTTACCAAACCTTTGGTTGTGTCCCCGGACTCTTCAGTGGCGGTGGAATCAGCCTCGCGGACGTCCCCGGCAATAGTAATTTTGGACGGTTTCCGGGAAGTTAATATGCCCCCGGGATCTCGTATTGAAGTCACCCGGGGTACTACCCCGGTGCGGTGGGTGCGTTTAGACGAAGAACCATTTACAGACCGCCTGGTCACCAAGTTGCACTTACCGATCCAAGGCTGGCGCGGCCCGCAGCGCTAAGTCTGTGCGCGGGTAGTCAGCATTGGCATAGCGCCGTACTATGGGTCGGGTTGGTTAACGAAGCTGTGGTAGATTTTCGTTAATGTGTTCTAAAAGTCTAGGAGGATTCTCGCCGTGTTAGCAGATATCACCATTTCTGATCTTGGCGTGATCTCCTCAGCTTCAGCTGAACTCTCCTCTGGCTTGACTGTCCTCACAGGTGAAACCGGCGCCGGTAAGACCATGGTGGTCACAGGGCTTCGCCTGCTGGCAGGTGGCCGCGCCGATGCGTCGCGGGTTCGCGCAGGCGCAAAGCGAGCAGTTGTAGAAGGCACGTTCATCACTGATGAACTCACTGCGGAAGATGCACAATCCGTCGCCGATATCGTGGATACCGCAGGGGGCGAAGCCGATGAAAACGGCGAATATGTCGCCTCCCGCACGGTCATGTCAACGGGTCGGTCCAAAGCACATCTCGGTGGACGCACGGTACCTGCGGCGACGTTGAATGAATTTTCACGGTCGTTGCTGACCGTGCATGGCCAAAATGATCAGCTGCGCCTGTTGGCTCCGGACCAGCAACTAGCAGCCTTGGATCGCTCATCCGGTGATATTGGGCCGTTGGTAGAGAAGTATCGGGACAGCTTTCTTCGCTGGCGCGCAATGGCCAAAGACCTGAAACGTCGAACCGAATCACGTCGGGAAATGGCGCAAGAGGTTGACCGTTTACAGTTCGCGGTTAATGAAATCTCCGAGTTGAACCCGCAACCGGGTGAAGATGAAGAACTTATTACTTTGATCAAGCGTCTGCAAGACGTTGATGGACTGCGCGAAGCGGCACAACGAGCATTGCTAGCTATCGATGGCGAAGAAGGCGATTTTGGCGAATCAAAGCCGGCGTCGACGTTATTGGGTGAAGCCCACGCGGCCGTGGTGGGGGTCGAGGACCAGCAATTAGGAGAGCTAAGCTCCCAGCTGGGGGACTTAACCTCTCAATTGGCTGGCATAGCAGGCGAGCTGGGCCAGTTCCTTTCAGAGCTGCCTGCCGACCCCGATCTTTTGGAAAAAAGTTTGCAACGCCAGCAAGAACTTCGCGGGCTAACCCGCAAATACGCTGGGGATATTGACGGGGTATTAGCGTGGAAGAAAGAAGCCGAAGCCAAGCTGCTATCGATGGACACGTCCACCGAAGCCATCGAAAAGCTGCAAGCGGAAGTAGCTCAGGCGCAAACTGAGATGGTGGCGAAAGCGGAAAAGCTCACCGCCGCGCGCACCAAGGCCGCAAAGAAGCTGGCCAAGGCTGTTACTGAGGAAATTCATGGCCTGGCCATGCCTAAGGCCCGGCTGGAAGTAGATGTTCGGCAAGCGAAATACTCGCGCACCGGCGCTGATGAAGTGGAACTGCTGCTGGCGGCCAACGATGCAGCTAATCCCAAGCCGCTATCTGTTGCAGCATCCGGCGGTGAGCTTTCACGTGTGATGCTGGCCTTGGAAGTCATCCTGTCGGCCGGATCTGCCGGTACGACTTTGGTCTTTGATGAGGTTGATGCCGGAGTAGGTGGCCGCGCCGCGGTGGAGATTGGACGCCGTTTGGCACGCTTAGCGCAAGCAAACCAGGTGCTGGTGGTTACCCACCTGCCGCAAGTAGCCGCCTATGCGGATACCCATTTGCACGTGGCCAAAGATGTGACCGATAAGTCGGTTACCTCGGGCGTGATGACCTTGAGCAATGAGGAAAGAGTCGAGGAGCTCGCGCGTATGCTCGCCGGATTAGATGACACCGCCACCGGGCGTGCGCATGCCGCCGAGTTGCTGTCGAAGGCTCAAGCTGAAGTTGAAGGTTTCAGGCGCTAATACCGCGCGCCTTCCACACTTTTTAGCTGGCACAAGGAACAATATCCGGCATGAGCCTGTTTTCCCGAACTCAAGAATTGCCTGGTTTGCATGGCGCACTGCGCGACTGCACGCCAGGAGGCAACGGTATGAAAAAATTCCGCAGCGGCGATATCGCTGTGATTAATGCTGCGAATATTTCCCGCCAAGAAGCCCAGGCACTCATCGACGTCGAGCCGGCTGCCGTGGTGAATGTTGCCGAGTTTTCTACCGGCGCGATCCCGAATTATGGCCCGCACATGTTGCTGGACGCCCAGGTGCTTTTGCTGGAGAACGTGGGTGAAGATTTCATCGCCGGCTTTCGTGACGGGAAGAAAGCGCGAATTACCGAACAGGGTGAAATCTTTGCCGGTGATAACCTCTTAGCTCATGGCACGCAGGTCGAGCGCGCCAAGGCGGAGAAGGACTTTGCTGATGCGCGTCGCAATCTCGTGGACCGGATGGAGGCCTACTTCGGCAACTCCATTGAATTTATTCACTCTGAGGGGCCATTGCTTATCGATGGCTTGGGGATCCCAGAATCCGGCGCTGAGATGAAAGGCCGCAAGGTTGTAGTCGTTTCACCCAGTGAAGACCACCGCACGCAAATCAAGGGTCTGCGTAACTTCATTCGCGAATATGAACCCGTCATCGTCGGTGTCGATGCCGGCGCGGATTCCCTGGTTGCGCTGGGGTACACACCCGATCTGATTGTGGGCAACCCGGAAGATATCGACACGGATACTCTACGCAGTGGGGCTCGGGTTATCCTGCCGGCGGATCCGGATGGAACCGCGGAAGGGCTGGAGCGCATCCAAGATCTTGGCATTGGTGCCATGACTTTCCCGGCAGCAACGGATAGCGCCACTGATTTGGCCTTGCTTTTAGCTGACTATCACGGCGCTGAGATGATCGTGCAGGTCGGTGATTCCTTGGACTTGGATGATATTTTTGCCGCCGAGCCTAATGCAACTCCGGCCGCGATGCTGACTCGCCTGAAAGCTGGAAATCGACTCGTAGATTCCTCCGCCATCATTAACCTGTACACGGTTAAGTCTGGAAGTTCTTCAACGTGGCTGTGGGCGATTTTGGGAATTTTGGTCGCTCTCGCCGCCATCGTGCTCATCATCGGCATGGGTGGGGATGGTACTTTCACCGATAATCTCATTGATACGTGGAATAACATCGCGACGACGGTTCAAGGGTGGTTTTAGACAGTGGCCTTTGCTAAATCATCAAAAACTGCCCTCGTCGTTGCAGGTCTTGGGTTCGGCGTCGCGCTGGGCGTTGCGGCTGGCACCTTGGTCATTGCGCCGAATATGGATGGAACCGCAGCTGTTGGATCTTCTAATAGTGAGGCGCTGCGCGAAGAGCACCGTTCCTTGCTGCAAGAAAACAAAGAGATTCAGGCCCAATCGGATTCTGCAGACACCTTAGTTAACGAACTATCGGCCGATGCCATCCGGGATTCACTCACCGATCGCGACGTTGCCATCATCGCAGCTGGCGATGCTTCCGAGAATGATGTCGCAGGGGTTCGCGACAAGCTCAATGCCGCGGGAGCAATAGATTCTGGGACTATCACCCTGACTAATGAATTCTTGCATCCAGATGGCGCAGACAAACTGAAGTCGATTGTGGCCAATGTATTGCCCGCAGGTGCAGAATTAGATGAACAGGATCTGTCTGCCGGCAGGCACACCGGCCAGGCCTTGGCTGCAGCATTGTTGCGCAACCCAGATACGACCGAGCCTTTGGCATCACCAGAAGACCGTGGCGCATTGCTTCAAGCATTGCGCGAAGCAGGCTTCCTTGACTACGAAGATGGCACGATTTTGCCAGCACAGGCTGTAGTCGTGGTCATGGGTAAGGGCGGCGGCGAGTACTATCACGATAACTTGGTGGCCTTTGCTAACTCCTTAAATGAGGCCGGAAGCTACAGCGTGCTTGCCGGTAATTTGCAGGCCGTCGGAGAAGGCGGGGTCATCGATACGCTGCGTCAAGAAGCCGCAGACGAAGATGACGCCGAGGCGATTTCTACCGTGGACTCCATCAACCGTGACTTCTCCCAGCTGGCTGTGGTCTTGGCAGTCGTAGAGCAGCTGGAAGGCGGCTCGGGTGCCTATGGTGCGAGCGAAGCAGCGGATACCGCAGCACCACCACTACCTTAAGGAGATTTATCTTTTATGGCTCATGATTTTCGCGTGCTCTCCTCCGAGCTGCTTCTCGATGCCCCCATCATTTCGGTTCGCAAAGACGAGCTATCGATGCCCGATGACCAGGTGGCATTTCGCGAAGTAGTCGAGCATCTCGGTGCTGTTGCGGTGGTGGCGGTTAATTCTGATCGGAAAATCGCCATGGTCAATCAGTACCGTCACAGCGTCAAGCGGCGTTTATGGGAGCTTCCCGCAGGCCTCCTGGACGTCAAGGACGAATCCGAGATTGCTGGCGCGAAGCGAGAGCTAGTCGAAGAAGCGGGCTTGGAGGCTGCGTCCTGGTCGGTGCTGACGGATATCGTGACCTCGCCGGGGTTTTGTGAAGAAGCTGCCCGCGTCTACTTGGCCCAAGATCTGACCGAAGTTGAGCGCCCTGCAGCTTTTGGCGATGAAGAAGCTGACATGGAGTTTTCCTGGGTGGGCTTGGATGAGGCCGTCCAGAAAGTCTTGGCGGGAGATATAAATAACTCCATCGCTGTCGCCGGGATTCTGGCTGCTCAGCAGGTACTGAGCGGCAACGGCACGGCACGTGATGTATCTGAGCCATTTGACCTGCGCCCGCAGTCGATTGCACGTCGGCGTCAAGGCCCAGATCTGAAGAAGTCGTAGATGCCCGCAGAAGCTAAGGCGTCAAAGTCGAAGATTGACCATGCTGAGCCTGCGCCAGAGTTAGTCTCAGTAGCCCAGGGCTGGTTGGACCACCTAGCGGTCGAAAAGGGTGCGTCGAAGAATACGGTGAGCAACTATCGTCGCGATCTCAAACGCTACGTTTCCTGGCTCACCACCGCGAATATCTCTACATTAAGTGAGGTTTCTTCGCACCACGTTGAGTCTTATGTTGCGGATCTGCGCCGCGGGTGGGACGGGCAAAAGCCGCTATCGAGTGCATCGACAAGCCGTGCTTTGATTGTCGCGCGCGGCCTGCATAAATTCGCGCTGTCGGAGGGGCTTATCGATGTCGACGTGGCCGCAGAGGTAGCGCCCCCGAGTCCGGGGAAACATTTGCCCGACTCGTTGAGCATCGATGAAGTCACTCGTCTTATTGATTCGGTTCCTGCTGGTGAGGTGGCTACCGCGGTCGATATTCGCGATAAAGCCTTGTTGGAAATGCTCTATGGCACGGGTGCTCGCGTTTCGGAACTTTTGGACCTGGCCGTTGATGACGTCGCCGATAGTCCAGAGATTTTAACGGTGACGGGTAAGGGCTCTAAGCAGCGGCTGGTGCCCTTGGGATCCCATGCGCGCACAGCCATCGAAGAATATCTCGTGCGGGCTCGCCCACAACTGAGCCGCGGTAAGTCTCATGCGCTATTTCTCAATACCCTGGGCAAACCATTATCGCGGCAAAGTGCGTGGGCAGTTATCCAACAAGCGGTGCAGCGCGCAGGATTAGATAAGAAGGTATCGCCGCACACCCTGCGGCACTCGTTTGCCACGCACCTGCTCCAAGGCGGGGCAGACGTGCGTACCGTACAGGAACTCCTTGGTCATTCCTCCGTGACAACCACGCAGATTTATACGCACGTCACTGCTGATTCCCTGCGGGAAGTGTGGCGTGTTGCGCACCCGCGTGCATAGATGTAGCTAAGGCGGAAGCTTTTGCAGTACGGTAATTCACGTACCCGTGCACAATATGATGTGCACTTTTTCATTTTCAGCAGCCCTGCGCTCAACCAGAAAAGTCATAGCACCGCCCTCTTGAAAGGACGACTATTGTCGTGAACGTCTCCCACAAGCGCTCCACCCAGGCCGTATCCACCACTACTTCTTCCTCGCCGGCGTGGTTGCCGTCGAAGTTTATAGCCCCTGCTGGCTATCAGCGCACAGCGGCATCGATAGCCGCAGCATGCGTGATTGGTCTGGGTCTCGGTGCTGGCGCCGTTGCAGCTGCACCGTCAGCGCAAGCATTGCCAGCTGGCATTTCTGTTGAAGATGCACGCGCTGCTATTTCTGCCCCGATTTCCGTGCCTGCGGGCCAGACCACCACCGTCAACGTGCCTATTGCGGTCGATGCCGGCTACTCCGGTGATGGCTGGTCCGTGTCCTCGGCGGGTAATTCCGTGACCATTACCGCACCACCTGAGGGCGGTCAGATTTCGGTACCTGTCTCTGCCCAGGGACAATCAGCGACGATTACTTTAGTGGCCGAAGGCCAGTCGAATTCCCCATCTAATTCTGGCGGGGGAGAAGGCTCTGGTGCTGGCGGAAGTGGTGCCACCGGTGGTGACACGGGCGGTGGAGCCGCCGGAAGCGGAGCCGCCGGAGGCGGGGCTGCTGGAGACGGATCCGGTGGAACTGGTGGCGATGATGCCGGCAACGGTGGTGCAGGGGGCGCGGAAAACGGGCAAGCAGGACGTGGCGGTGAGGGCAATGCTGGCACTGCTAATTCCGGTTCTTCGGATAACACCCGCACCGATAATTCTTCGCTTCCTGTTGTTCCCGGGGACAAGCCGGAACGCCAAGCCGCTGAAGAACTCGATGAGTCCACAGCAGAGCGCATTGATTTGGAATCAACAATCGATGGAAACACCATCACCGCGCAGCTCGGACTGCGCCAAGCGCTGGATTTCTACCAACGGTTTGGAAACTTAGACCAGGAGCAATTTACGCTGCGTTATGTTGATGCCGATGGAAATATCATCGAGGACGTCGAGCGCGATATTGATGCAGCGGCGCGAACCTTGACGCTGACCTATCCGGAGGGACAGGCACCAGATAACCCGTTTTATATGCAGCTTGTCCGCAAGGATGGCTCTGGGGTGGAAGTGATTGTCAGCCTGAAAGACCCCAACTTCCAAGCAGCAGGTAGTGATTCCGAGGATGCTACAGCTACGTCTGGTGAAAGCGCGGAGAATGGAAGCAACCTTTTGGTGACCGGTGTTGTAATCCTCGGTGTCCTCATTTTGCTTATCATCGTTGGATTCGTAATCCGCAAAATTATCAAGCGTCGTTCTAACTCCCACGTATAACGCAGTTTGAGGGCATTGTTGCTGGACACGGCGCGCTCATAAGCGTTGCTGCTAGGCGGCGATGTGCCTTGTAGGATTAACGAGTAAGCTTAATCTCAGTGTTAAATGACAGCCGTGTAACTTTAGATAGCTTTACAGGTTGAGTGTTGGTAGGGAAGTAGGGAGTAAAACGTGAGCAACGAGGGACTCTTTGACGCAGAAAAGCCGGAGCTAGGACTAACTGGCCGGCCGCTGCGCACTATCCCACAGCCGCCTGAGCTGGATAAGCATGGTCCCGCGACCATTATTTCCATGTGTAACCAAAAAGGTGGTGTGGGTAAAACCACCTCCACCATCAACATGGGCGCATGCTTGGCTGAGTACGGACGCAAAGTCCTGCTGGTCGACCTTGACCCGCAGGGTGCATTATCCGCAGGACTTGGTTTAAATCACAATGACATCGAAGACACGATCTACGATGTGATGCTTGATAGTCAGACCTCTATTCACTCGGCGATTGTGCACACTGAGGTATCAGGCCTTGACTTGGTTCCGGCCAATATTGACCTGTCGGCTGCAGAGATTCAGATGGTCAATGAAGTCGGCCGTGAGCACACTCTAGCTCGCGCTTTGCGCCCGGTGATGAAAGATTATGACTTCATCATCATTGACTGCCAGCCTTCCCTCGGCTTGCTTACGGTCAATGCACTGGCGTGTTCACATGGTGTGATCATCCCCATGGAATGTGAGTTCTTCTCCCTGCGCGGCTTGGCGCTGTTGACCGATACCGTGGAGAAAGTCGCGGAACGCATCAACTTTGACTTGGAAGTCATCGGTATTTTGGTCACCATGTTTGACCGCCGCACCAAGCATGCCCGCGAAGTCATGTCGCGGGTAGTGGAGTATTTTGACGATAAGGTCTTTGACACCGTGATTACCCGCACGGTGCGTTTCCCCGAAACCTCAGTCGCCGGTGAACCCATCACGACGTGGGCGCCGTCTTCCCAGGCAGCCAAGCAGTATCAGGATTTGGCGGCTGAAGTAATTGAGCGCACCAAGGCCTAGATGCGGGCGTAGATGGCCGATCAAAAAATAGAAGAAGCAGTACAGCCGGAAATTCCCGGCTTTCGCATCGCACTGGCCAATTTCGAAGGCCCTTTTGACCTGCTGCTACAACTTATTCACAGCAAAAAGCTCGATGTTACTGATATTGCTTTATCTGAAGTTACAGATGAGTTTGTGGCTTATACCCGCAGCCTTGATCACACCTCTGGCCTTGATGAAATCACGGAATTTCTCGTCGTCGCAGCGACCCTTTTAGATCTAAAAGCTGCGCGCTTGCTACCCCGTGGGGAAGTCGATGATATCGATGACCTCGAGCTACTTGAATCTCGCGATCTCCTCTTCGCGCGGCTTTTGCAGTACCGGGCATACAAACAGGTCGCTGATCAATTTGCCCAATGGCAGCGCGATGCCCGTAGAGCTTATCCACGCGCAGTCGGCATGGAAGAGCAATTCGCCTCGCTGTTGCCTCCGGTGAAACTCGGGCACACTCCAGCAACTTTCGCAGAACTTGCCGCGAGCGTCTTTCGGCCCAAGCCGCCGGAAGAAGTCGGTATTGGCCATATTCACCAGGTTGCGGTCTCCGTGCCGGAGCAGGCCGGCAAGATCATGGATGTGCTGAAATTACTCGGTGCGGAGCAGTGGTTAAGCTTTAATGCACTAACCCGTGATTGCACGCTATCGATGCAGGTGGTGGGACGCTTTCTCGCATTGTTGGAGTTATACAAGGCTAAGGCGGTAGAAACCGAGCAGGAAGAACCGCTGGGACAGCTCAATGTGTCATGGACAGGCCTGGATGTTGATCCAGCTGTAGTGGCAGCAGCGAACTGGGACTAAGGAGTAGACAATGAATCCATCGGAGATCTCAGCTAATGACATGCCGTTTATTAGCTCCCTGCGCTCACAAATAGAATCCATTTTATTGGTGATTGATACTCCCGCGCACGCTGCAAGTATTGCGCGTGCGGTCGACGTCGACGTGGCGGAAGTCGAAGAAGTCCTTAAAGAAATCCAAACTGAGCTGGACATGCGGGGGTCTGGCATCGAGCTTCGCCACTCCGACGATGGATGGCGGTATTTCACCCGCCGCGATAATGCGGATGCGGTCGAGCAATTCTTGCTCGATGGCACTCAAACCAAGCTTTCGCGCGCGGCCCTAGAAACGCTAGCTGTTGTTGCCTACCGGCAGCCGTGTACTCGTGCACAGGTCGCAGCCGTGCGCGGGGTAAATGTTGACGGCGTGATGCGCACGTTGACCTTGCGCGGGCTAATCCGCGAGGTAGATGGCGAAGATTTTGAAGGCCCCGGAATTCGCTATGAAACTACGGCGTTGTTGCTGGAATTGCTCGGTATTGACTCGTTGGAGCGACTGCCAGATTTGGCGCCATTATTGCCGGATGTGGATATGATTGATGAAGAATTCTAAGGGTTTGCTCTATGCTTTAGTGCAGGAGTAGGATCTACTCAGCGTAATTTATACAATTTAAGAGAAAAGGACACGACACCGTGACCCCACCCGCTCGCCGAGACGGCACACCGGAAAAGAAAAAACGTGACAGCGAAATTCTGCTGTCGAATGCAAAACCGGCGCGTCGTCAAAACGTTAAGCGTAATAAGAAGGCCTCAGCCCAATCCGTAGCTAGTGATTTGGGCGCAGATTGGCTCTACGAAGACGAAAAGTCTACTCAAAATCCCAACACCGAAGGCGAACGCCTGCAAAAAGTCCTCGCGAAGGCAGGCGTGGCCTCGCGTCGTCACGCGGAAGTGCTCATCGATGCCGGTCGCGTCGAAGTCAACGGGAAGATCATCAAGCGCCAAGGCGTGCGCGTCAACCCCAATGCCGATGTCATTCGCGTCGATGGCGTGCGCGTCAACGTCAACGAAGACCACGAATACTTCATCCTCAACAAGCCGCGCGGCGTGCAGTCAACCATGCAAGATGACATGGGTCGTCCCTGCGTGGGCGATATGGTGGCGGAGAAAACCGCCTCGGGCCAGCGTCTTTTCCACGTCGGCCGGTTGGATGCGGATACCGAAGGTTTGCTGATTTTAACCAATGATGGTGAATTGGCCAACCGTTTGATGCACCCGAAGTATGAAGTGTCCAAGACCTATCTGGCCACCGTGCTCGGCGAAGCAGACAAGAGCTTGGTTCGCACGCTCAAAGACGGCATTGAGCTTGACGATGGCATGGCCAATGCCGACTTCGTCCAGATCGTGGACAAAAACCAAGGCATGTCGTTGATCCGTTTGGAGCTGCACGAAGGACGCAAGCACATCGTTCGCCGCATGCTCAAAGCTGCTGGCTACCCTGTACAGCGCCTGGTGCGTACCAAGATCCACACTGTCCAACTCGGCGATATGAAACCAGGCGGCATTCGTGCGCTGAACTCTGCTGAGCTGACGAGCTTGTACAAGGCAGTGGGGATGTAAATGATTTCAAATATGCCTGAAAATGGCCTCATCCTCGCCGTTGATGGACCATCCGGTACCGGAAAGTCGACGACCTGTCGCGCTCTGGCTAAGCATCTTGATGCCAAGTACATCGATACCGGTGCGATGTATCGCGTGGCTACCTTGGCCGTATTACGCCAGGGAATTGACCCACACGATACGCAAGCAGTTATCGCTGCTACCGTGGATCTTCCACTCGAAGTATCGAACGATCCAGATTCCACCGAGGTTTTATTCAACGGTGAAGATGTATCCAAAGAAATCCGTGAGGACGAGGTCACGCGCAACGTCTCCGCAGTCTCGGCGATTGCCGAGGTACGCACGAACCTAGTGAACTTGCAGCGCAAGCTCGCTCAAAGCTCACACCGCGCGATTGTCGAAGGCCGCGATATTGGCACCGTCGTGCTTGTCGATGCCCCGGCGAAGGCCTACATGACCGCCTCCGCTGAAGTGCGCGCCCAACGCCGCTATGACCAAAACATTGCCGCAGGCATCGCGGCAGATTTCGATACGGTCTTAGCCGATGTCGTCCGTCGTGATGAAGCAGATTCATCACGTGCGACCTCACCTTTGCGCCCAGCAGACGACGCTGTTGTGGTGGATACTTCTACAATGAGCCCGCAAGAAGTGCTCAACGCCCTCATTACTATTGTCAAGGAGTCTGCCGATGAGCGATAAAAATTTCGAGCAGCACAACGAACAGCCAGATCACGAACAAGACACCGAGTTTCACTACCCGGCGGGCAAGTTAGATGAGGAGCTAGTCGAAGCACCACACGGAGGCTGGGCTGCCGATGACTTCAACGAAGAAGAGTTCGATTTCGAGTTTGATGACTCCGAATACGGCGAAGCACACTTCATCGATGAAGAGATCTTAGAAACCGGCGTGGCCGGACAAGACTTTACCGAAGAAGAATGGGCGGAAGTTGAACGCGCCTTCGGTATCGCAGGCCCTGCGCACACCGCAGAAGACCTGTGCACGGTCGCTATCGTTGGCCGTCCTAACGTGGGCAAGTCCTCGTTGGTCAACCGCTTTTTAGGTCGCCGTGAAGCCGTGGTGGAAGACCATCCAGGTGTTACACGTGACCGCATCTCATATATCGGTGACTGGAATGGGCAACGCTTTTTCGTCCAAGACACCGGCGGTTGGGATCCGAACGCGAAGGGTATCCATGGTGCTATTGCCCGTCAGGCAGAAGTGGCCATGGAAACTGCTGACGTCATCGTTTTCGTCGTCGATACCAAGGTGGGTATTACCGAGACGGACTCGGTCATGGCACGCAAATTGCAGCGTTCTGATGTCCCCGTCATTTTGGTGGCCAATAAGTTCGACTCCGATAGCATGTACGCCGACATGGCAGAGTTCTATGCCTTAGGCCTTGGCGATCCGTGGCCAGTATCTGCGCAACACGGCCGCGGCGGTGCCGACGTGCTGGATGAAGTGCTCAAGCTCTTCCCAGAACAGCCACGTCATTCGTCCATCACGGCAGGACCTCGTCGTGTGGCTTTGGTGGGCAAGCCCAATGTGGGCAAGTCCTCGCTGCTTAATAAGATCACCGGCCAGGAACGCTCGGTGGTTGACAATGTCTCGGGTACGACAGTGGATCCTGTCGACTCCTTGGTGCAATTAGACAAGCAGCTGTGGCGCTTTGTTGATACCGCCGGCTTGCGCAAAAAGGTCAAAAATGCGCAGGGACATGAGTACTATGCATCTTTGCGTACTCGCGGCGTTATCGATGCCGCAGAAGTCTGCGTGATGCTGATTGATGCTTCCCAGGAAATCTCGGAGCAAGACCAGCGCGTGTTGAACATGGTTCTGGAGGCCGGTAAGGCCCTAGTTATCGCATTCAACAAGTGGGATCTGATGGATGAGGATCGTCGCTACTATCTGGATCGTGAAATCGATCAGCAACTAGCGCACCTGCCGTGGGTAACCCGCATCAATATCTCTGCGGAGACCGGACGCTCCTTGCAGCGTCTGGAACCGGCGATGATTGAAGCGCTGGAAGGCTGGGATAAGCGTGTGACCACCGGCCAGTTGAATAACTGGATGCGCGATGCGATTGCTGCGAACCCACCACCGATGAAAAACAACCGTCTGCCACGTGTGCTCTTTGCAACGCAGGCTGGTACGCAGCCACCGACCATCGTGCTATTTACCACTGGCTTTTTGGATGCCGGCTACCGCCGTTACCTCGAGCGGAAATTCCGCGAGAACTTTGGCTTCCACGGTACTCCGGTGCGCATTGCAGTGCGTGTCCGCGAACGTCGCTCGCAAAAGCACTAGTCGGCAAGCAAGACTTCTTCCAGACTAAATTTCGTGTCGGATAAATAGCGAAGGGGCTGTGAAAACCTGAGAGGTTTTCATAGCCCCTTCGCCTTGTGCATAGCTTGTGCCGTTAAGCCGGTTCTTCCGGAGTCCAAAGATGCTCGCGGCCAAGCTCATGCGCTAGTGCCGTGTCGATAGTGGGATAACGAAAGTGGTGCTCGTGATTCGCTAGGACCTCCGGTTGGACTTGCTGGTCCGCTAACGCCAATTCGCGAGCGCCTTCTTTGCCCAAGAGCAGGGCGGGGCCAAATGTTGGAATGGGCATGACCGAGGGACGTTTCATTTCGGTTCCGATGGCTTGTGCAAGACCACGGTTTAACACTGGGTGAGGGCTGACAGCATTGATGGGCCCGCTATAGGCATCATCCAAAATCGCGTGGGTATAAATATCGGTCAGGTCATCAGCAGCGATCCAGGAAAGCCAGAACTCGCCATCGCCGAAGAAACCACCGAGGCCCGTGGAAAACAGCGCTTTAAACAGAGGCAGCACACCGGAATTGCCGGACAGCACGACGCCGGTGCGCACCGTGACCACGCGCTTGCCAGCATCGGAGGCAGGTGCGGTGGCTTTTTCCCACTCCACGCAGACATCGGCTAAGAATCCATCGCCGGGATCAGAGTCTTCAACCAGAATCTCCTCACCGCGATCATTGCCGTAGTAGCCAATCGCAGACGCAGAGACCATGGTGGTCACCGTCTTGGAGGCAGCGACTAATTCTGCAAGCTTGCGGGTCGGCTCCACGCGCGAGTTACGAATATCGTTTTTATGCGACTCATTAAAGCGGCCAAAGATCGGCTCACCGGCTAAGTGGACGAGGACATCAACGCCGTCGAGGAGATCCTCAGCGGGAGCTACCGGGTTCCACAGGCGCTGACCGGGTTTTACTTTGCCGCGCACTAACTGGATTACCTCATGGCCTGCCAGAGATAGTTGGGCGCTTAAAGCACGCCCGACTGCGCCGCGCGAGCCGGTCATGGCAATGGTTAATCGGCGCTGTGCACCGTAAATGGAGGTGCCATCCGCTAAGCCTTCCACGTGGCCAAGATCTTTGAGGCGGTTGATTAACGCGGTATCTTCAATCAGCTGCTGCTGGCGGTAGGCAAACATGGAATCGAGCACAGCTTTGGGCACGCGGGTATCGACCACATCGGTGACCTGAGTGCCATCGGGGTGATCTTCAAAAAGATGGTCGTGGCGCCAATTAGCGAGTACGCGCATGGGCGCGTTGGTGCAGACATCCGAGAAGGCGTAGCCATTGCGAAAGCGCGAGAGGTCATGGCGCGCGGTCCACCGTAATCCGGCGGGAAAACCAAGCACCGTGGTGCCATCGGAAAGCCTTTTTGCCTGCTGCAGGGGAGTCATGGGCACAAATGGCGGGGTCAACCGGGACAGTGAGCCTTCCCGCGAATGCCATTCCCACACCTGTTCCCGGGGTGCTGGAACTACGTGTGAAGCAGAAAAACTCATGCAGGAAACGCTCCTTGGTGGTTCGTTCATCAGACGGGCGGCGCCTAATACTTGCCCATAGTTTAGCCCTGATAACTTGCCAAGGTTGTGTGCAACTTCGCATGTGTGCCGAACGACTGTGGAAAACCGCACGACAACGAAGTTGGTAGCTCCACATAGGGGGAATGACTGGAATTAAAATGCTGCGCAATTATGGGCGCGGTGCTAGGGTTTATGCAGCTGTAAAAACTACGGTCACCATATTTCTAGTGAACACATCCTTTAAGGACCGCACTGTGAGGCGGGGAAGGAGGTCACGATGAGTGGAACCACTGTACCCAACGGCGGGCACGAAGCTGACCCGGAAGAAGCACACGTCCCAGCGACGAGTGTGATTGAAACGGAATTGCTTTCTGCCGACGACGTTGAACGTACAACGGCCCGCATCGCGCACCAGATTATTGAAAAGACAGCACTGGATTCACCAGATGCTGCGCGAGTAATTCTATTGGGCATCCCTTCAGGCGGAGCGCCCCTAGCACACCGTTTAGCACAGAAAATTGAAGAATTTTCCGGTGTGGAGGTCCCTTGCGGATCTTTAGATATCACGTTGTATCGCGATGATTTGCGTAATAAACCGCATCGCGCCCTGCAACCAACGTCCATCCCAGCTGGCGGCATTGATCAGTCAATCGTCATTTTGGTCGATGATGTTCTATTTTCCGGTCGCACCATTCGCGCCGCACTTGATGCGCTGAGCGATATCGGTCGCCCGCAATCTATCCAATTAGCAGTCTTAGTAGACCGTGGCCACCGCCAGGTTCCTATTCGTGCTGACTATGTGGGCAAGAACGTACCGACCTCACGGGATGAAGATATTGATGTCCTTATTAGCGATATTGACGGCCGCGACGCGGTGGTCTTGACCCGCGGCATCACTTCCACGCAATAAGGAGACAAAGTGAAACATCTGTTAAGCATTTCCGACCTGGACAAAGATGAAATCCTCGGATTGCTCGATGAAGCAGACAAGTTCCGCGAAGCGCTCGACGGTCGGGAAGTAAAAAAGCTTCCTACCTTGCGCGGTCGCACCATCTATACCCTTTTTTATGAAAACTCCACGCGTACCCGCGCTTCTTTTGAAACTGCGGGCAAGTGGATGTCGGCTGATGTTATCAACCTGTCAGCCTCATCCTCCTCGGTGAAAAAAGGCGAATCATTGCGCGATACCGCGATGACCTTGTCTGCCTTGGGGGCAGATTCGATTATCATTCGCCACCCTTCATCCGGTGCTGCCCAGCAGGTAGCGCAGTGGGTTGCGCCTGGGGGAGAGGGCCCATCGGTCATTAACGCCGGCGACGGTTCTCACCAGCACCCCACCCAAGCATTATTGGACGCGATGACCATGCGGCAGCGCCTGGGCATTTCCACTGGTGATTTTTCCGGGCTCAAGGTCAAAATTGTTGGCGACTGCTTGCACTCTCGTGTGGTTCGCTCCAATGTTGACCTATTATCTGCCCTCGGTGCGGAAGTCACCTTGGTCGCTCCGCCGACGCTGTTGCCTTTCGGGGTGGAAGGTTGGCCGGTGAAAACCTCTGTCGACCTGGATTCGGAAGTTTCCGATGCCGATGTCGTGATGATGTTGCGCGTGCAGCAAGAACGCATGAATGGCGGATTTTTCCCGTCGCATCGTGAATATGCCACTTTGTTTGGTTTGTCCAAGCAGCGTGCTGCCATGATGAAAAAAGATGCCATCATCATGCACCCCGGGCCTATGCTGCGCGGCATGGAAATTAACTACGCCGTTGCCGATGATGCCCAGACCGCGATCTTGCAGCAGGTCAACAACGGTGTGCATCTGCGCATGGCGGTGCTGTTTACGCTGATTGCGAGCAGCGGATCTGCGGACCACACCGCGGTAGGCGCTTAAGCCGGTATCGAGAAATCAAGAGGAGATAAACCTGTGACTCATTATCCAGACACCGGCCGTCAAGCACCCGCCGCGGCCGAAACCACCGTGCTGACCAATGTTCGCCCTTACGGTGAAGGTAAGCCCGTCAACGTTGTTATTGAAGACGGCAAGATTTCTGCCATTGGCGCCGACGCCGGTACCGATGGTGGCGCTGACCGCACCATTGACGGTGCCGGGCAGGTGCTGCTTCCCGGCTTGGTTGATATGCACGTGCACCTGCGCGAACCTGGCCGTGAAGATACGGAAACGATTGAGACCGGCTCGAAGGCTGCGGCCAAAGGCGGGTTTACCGCGGTCTTTACCATGGCTAATACCTCACCCGTGATGGACCAGCCCGTCATCGCCGAGTCTGTATGGGCCAAAGCCCAGGGCTTGGGGATATGCGATGTTCACCCAGTAGGGTCGATTACTAAAAGTCTCGAAGGCAAAGACCTCACAGAATTTGGCATGATGGCGCGCTCCGATGCCAAAGTGCGCATGTTCTCAGATGATGGCAAGTGCGTTGCTGACCCACAGCTGATGCGCCGCGCGTTGGAATATGCCAAGGGCTTGGATGTGCTTATTGCACAGCATGCTGAAGAACCACGCTTGACCGAAGGCGCAGTTGCCCATGAAGGTGCCACCGCAGCGCAGCTGGGTCTTCGCGGCTGGCCACGGGTGGCAGAAGAATCCATCGTCGCTCGTGATGCACTGCTTGCCCGCGATTATGGCAACCGCGTGCACATTTGCCATGCTTCCACCACCGGTACCGTGGAGCTGCTGAAGTGGGCGAAGTCCCAGGACATCCCACTGAGCGCCGAAGTAACCCCGCACCACTTGCTGCTGACCGATGACAAGCTGCGCACCTACGACGGGGTTTACCGCGTGAACCCACCGTTGCGCGAAGAACACGACACCTTGGCGTTGCGTCAGGCGCTGCTCGATGGGGTCATCGATGTTGTCGCCACCGACCACGCGCCACACGGTTCGGAAGATAAGTGCGTGGAATTCGACCACGCGAAGCCGGGCATGTTGGGCCTAGAAAGCTCGCTCGCGGTCATCGTCAAGCTCTTTGTGGAGCCAGGCCTTGCGGACTGGCGCTTTATTGCGCGCGTGATGAGTGAGCGCCCGGCGGAAATTACCCGCTTGCCGGACCATGGACGTCCAATTGCGGTTGGGGAACCAGCGAACCTCACGCTGGTAGACCCCGAAGCAGCCTGGGTGTCAGATAAGACGCAGCTTGCGTCCAAGAGTGAAAACAACCCTTATGAAGGAATTGAGTTTGGCGCCCGGGTTACGCACACCATCTTGCGTGGCCATGTCACCTATGAACTTGATGCCCAAGAAAATTAAATAGCAACTCTCAATTTATGCAGACGCTCGAATATTTTAATTCGGGGCGTTTCGCCTAGGCGCTGTATAGACGCAAGAGCTGACGTAGTAATATAATGCAAAGTAGTGAATTATTTCCACTCCATTTGAAAGGCACACTCCTGTGACGAACACTTCACAACCTGCCATCCTGGTGCTCGCCGACGGCCGCAGCTTCCGCGGCTTGGGATTCGGCGCAATCGGTACCACCTTGGGTGAAGCGGTATTTACCACCGCGATGACCGGCTACCAAGAAACCATGACGGATCCTTCCTACCATCGCCAGATCGTGGTCACCACCGCGCCACAAATTGGCAATACCGGCTGGAATGATGAAGACAATGAGTCCAACGGCGGCAATATCTGGGTCGCAGGGCTCGTTATCCGCAACCTCTCACACCGCGTATCTAACTGGCGCGCGGAACGCAGTCTGGAAGAGGAAATGCTGGCGCAGGGAATCATCGGCATTCAGGGCGTGGATACCCGCTCGCTGGTACGCCACCTGCGCAATGAAGGCTCGATTGCCGCTGGGATTTTCTCCGGTGATGCAGCGAAGCGGCCAGTAGAAGAGCTGGTAGAAGAAGTAGCTTCCCAGGAATCAATGGCTGGCGCCGAGCTATCTACGCAAGTGTCCACTAAAGAGGTCTACACGATCCCTGTAGAAGGGGAGAAGAAGTACACCGTCGTGGCCTATGACATGGGCATTAAGATGTCGACCCCACGCCATTTTGCCAAGCGTGGCATTGAAACCATCGTGGTGCCCGCTAACACCCCCTTTGCGGATATCCAGCAGTACAAGCCGGACGGTGTCTTTGTCTCCAATGGTCCTGGTGACCCAGCAACCGCTGACGATGCAGTGGCGGTTATTCGCGATGTGCTCTCAGCACAGGTGCCATTTTTCGGCATCTGCTTCGGCAACCAGCTGTTGGGACGCGCACTCGGACTGGATACCTTCAAGATGAAATTCGGCCACCGCGGCATCAACGTGCCGGTGAAAAACCACATCAGCGGCAAGATTGATATCACCTCTCAAAACCACGGCTTCGCACTGGCTATGCCCACCGATAACCCAGGCGAAGAATTTGAGACCGACTTCGGTCCAGCGCAGGTTACCCACACCTGCTTGAATGACGGCACCGTCGAAGGTGTTGCTTTGTCGAATGGACTGGCTTACTCCGTGCAGTACCACCCGGAGTCCGCTGCGGGCCCGCACGATGCGAACCCACTGTTTGACCAGTTCATCACCCTGATGTCCGACTACTCCCCAAGCAATAAGTAACTCAGACCAGGAAAGGTAAGAGAGAAAACCATGCCAAAGCGCAACGATATTAATCACGTCCTGGTCATCGGCTCCGGCCCGATTGTCATCGGCCAGGCCTGTGAGTTCGACTACTCGGGCACCCAAGCCTGCCGTGTCCTTAAAGAAGAAGGGCTGCGCGTCACGCTGATCAACTCCAACCCGGCAACGATTATGACCGACCCGGAGTTCGCCGACCACACCTACGTCGAGCCCATTGAGCCAGAATTCATCGAAGAAATCTTGGTCAAAGAACGTGCCGAAGGACACCCCATCGACGCTGTTCTAGCAACCCTGGGTGGTCAGACCGCGCTTAATGCCGCCATTCAGTTGGACCGCGCAGGCATTTTGGAAAAGCACGGTATCGAGCTCATCGGCGCGGACATCGACGCCATCGAACGTGGCGAGGACCGTCAGAAATTCAAAGACATCGTCGAATCCATCGGCGGCGAATCCGCACGCTCTGCCGTGTGCCACAACATGGATGAGGTCCACGCCACGGTTGCCGAACTCGGCCTGCCTGTTGTTGTGCGCCCTTCCTTTACCATGGGCGGCTTGGGCTCTGGACTGGCGTATACCAATGAGGACTTAGAGCGCATCGCAGGCGGCGGCTTGGCTGCTTCACCTGAGGCCAATGTCTTGATTGAAGAATCCATATTGGGTTGGAAAGAATACGAGCTTGAGCTCATGCGCGATGGCGATGACAACGTGGTTGTTATCGCGTCCATCGAAAATGTCGATGCCCTGGGCGTGCACACCGGTGACTCCGTGACTGTGGCACCAGCGCTGACGCTTACCGACCGCGAATACCAGACGATGCGCGATTTGGGCATCGACATTATCCGTGAAGTCGGCGTGGATACCGGCGGCTGCAACATTCAGTTCGCTGTGCACCCTGATAACGGCCGCATCATCGTCATTGAGATGAACCCACGTGTGTCCCGTTCGTCGGCGCTGGCTTCCAAGGCGACAGGCTTTCCCATCGCCAAGCTTGCTGCGAAACTGGCCATTGGCTACACCTTGGATGAAGTCACCAATGACATCACGGGTGTGACACCAGCGGCTTTTGAGCCGACCTTGGACTATGTCATCGTCAAGGCCCCGCGCTTTGCTTTTGAAAAGTTTGTCGGCGCTGATGACACCTTGACCACCACCATGAAGTCCGTGGGCGAAGCCATGGGTATTGGTCGCAACTACATCGCCGGCCTAAACAAGGTCATGCGCTCATTGGAGACTAAGCAAGAGGGTTTCTGGACCAAGCCGGATGAATTCTTCGCGGAAGAACGCGCCACGGACCTCAACGCCGTCTTGGATGACCTGCGTCGTCCAACCGAAGGCCGCCTTTATGATGTTGAGCTTGCGCTGCGCCTGGGTGGTTCTATTGAGCAGGTCTTTGAAGCTTCTCAGATTGACCCGTGGTTCCTGGCTGAGCTCCAAGCACTGGTGGACTTCCGCACGAAGCTGCTGGAAGCTCCAGTCCTAGATGCCGATCTTCTGCGCGAGGCCAAGTACATGGGCCTGTCCGATAAGCAGATTGCTGCACTGCGCACCGAGTTCGCTGGTGAAGATGGCGTGCGTGCCCTGCGTTGGTCACTGGGTATTCGTCCGGTCTACAAGACCGTGGATACCTGTGCTGGTGAGTTTGAGGCGCAGACCCCGTATCACTACTCAGCATATGAGCTCGACCCGAATGCGGAGTCCGAGGTGGAGCCACAGACCGAGCGCGAAAAGGTCATCATCTTGGGCTCTGGCCCCAACCGCATTGGTCAAGGCATCGAGTTTGACTACTCCTGTGTACACGCAGCGCTGGAGCTATCCGAGCAGGGCTATGAAACCGTCATGGTCAACTGCAACCCAGAGACCGTCTCCACTGACTACGACACCGCGGATCGTCTGTACTTTGAGCCGCTGACGTTTGAAGACGTCATGGAAATCTACAGCGCAGAGTCGGAATCGGGCACCGTTGCCGGTGTCATCGTCCAGCTCGGCGGCCAGACTCCATTGGGCTTGGCACAGCGCTTGGCTGATGCCGGAGTTCCGGTTGTTGGTACCAGCCCTGAGGCAATTAACTCGGCTGAAGACCGCGGTGAATTCGGCAAGGTGCTGGCTAAGGCTGCATTGCCGGCTCCAGAATTTGGCACGGCACACTCTTATGAAGAAGCCCGCGGTGTTGCCAATGAGATTGGCTACCCAGTTCTCGTGCGTCCTTCTTATGTCCTGGGCGGCCGTGGCATGGAAATTGTCTACGACGAGGCCTCCTTGGAGTCCTACATCGAGCGCGCAACAGAGCTTAACGATGAACACCCGGTCCTGGTCGACCGCTTCCTCGATGGTGCGATTGAAATTGACGTCGATGCCCTGTGCGACGGCACCGATGTCTACCTCGGCGGGGTAATGGAACACATTGAGGAAGCCGGCATTCACTCCGGTGACTCCTCCTGCTCCTTGCCACCGATGACCTTGGGCCCAGAGGATATTGAAAAAGTCCGCTATGCCACCAAGGCTTTGGCCGAAGGCATTGGCGTTAAGGGCTTGATGAACGTGCAGTACGGCCTTAAGGACAATCAGCTCTACGTCATTGAAGCTAACCCTCGCGCCTCACGCACCGTGCCTTTCGTATCTAAGGCCACCGGCGTGCAGCTGGCGAAGGCTGCGTCGCGCATCATGCTTGGCTCTACCATCATGGAGCTCAAGGCCGAAGGCATGCTGCCATCGACCTACGATGGCGGTTCCTTGCCACTTGAGCACCCAATTGCGGTCAAAGAAGCAGTCTTGCCGTTTAACCGCTTCCGCAGTGCCGACGGCTCCATGCTGGATACCGTGCTCAGCCCAGAGATGAAGTCCACCGGTGAGGTCATGGGCCTAGCCGATAACTTCGGCGCTGCCTACTACAAGGCGCTGATTGCCGGCTTTATGAAGATGCCAAAGGAAGGTTCCATCTTTGTCTCGGTCTCCAACCGCGACAAGCGCAACCTGACCTTCCCCATCCAGCGCTTGGCCGATATGGGATACAAGATCTTCGCCACCACCGGCACGGCTTCTATCTTGCGCCGCAATGGCATTGCGTGTGAGACCGTGAAGAAGTCCTCGGAGATTCGCAACGGTGCCGAAGGTCGCTCTGTCGTGGACCTGATTTTGGACCGCGAGATTGACCTGGTTATCAATACGCCGGATTCCACCTCCGGTGCGCGCTTTGATGGCTACGAAATCCGTAGTGCGGCACTTGAGGTTGATGTCCCACAAATCACCACCGTGCAAGGTGTGACCGCAGGCGTTCAGGCGCTGGAAGCGCTACGCAAGGGTGATTTCAAGGTTCGTGCACTCCAGGAGCTTCAGCATGGTCCAACAGACAAGTAACCAACCATTAGGCTTTGGCGAGCGCTTAGTCGCTGCTGGGCAGGTGCGCGGGAGATTGTGCGTGGGGATTGACCCACACCCGTATCTGCTGCAGCAGTGGGGCTTGGAAGACTCCGTCGAAGGCTTGCGACGCTTTAGCGAGACCTGCGTGGAAGCATTCGCGGAGACTGCCGCACTAGTCAAACCCCAGGTTGCCTTCTATGAGCGCTTTGGCTCGCAAGGTATCGCGGTGTTAGAAGACACCTTGGAGTACCTACGCGAGGCAGGTTGTCTAACCGTGGCTGATGCTAAACGCGGTGATATTGGCTCCACGATGGCCGGCTATGCGGATGCCTGGCTTTCGGACAGCTCACCGCTGCGTGCTGATGCCGTCACGGTGTCGCCGTACCTGGGTGTCGCAGCGCTACAGCCGGTCTTTGAGCTTGCTGCTCAGACGGGACGTGGGGTATTTGTCCTTGCCGCCACGTCGAACCCAGAAGCAGTTCTGTTGCAGAATTTCAGCGATGGGGAGCAGACTGTTGCCCAGCACGTGGTGGATACCTGCGCTGCGTTTAATAGCGAATTTGGTGCTGACACCGCCGGTGGTCAGGAATCCGGTGCAGAGCCGGTGCCGGGTGATATTGGGGTAGTAGTAGGCGCGACCTTGCAAACTCCGCCTGATCTATCCCAGCTCAATGGCCCTGTGCTTCTACCCGGTGTGGGCGCACAAGGAGCTACGGCAGACGACGTTGCGAACATCACGCAGGCCGCGCCACAGTTGGCGTTTCCGAATGTTTCTCGCGCGATTTTAAACGTGGGCCCAGAAGTCGCTGACTTGCGCGCAGCTGTGCAAGAAACCGCGCGTGAATTCTTCGATGGAGGCTTGGTTTAACACGCTTTAAATAGGCGTCAGGAAGGTATTTACTGACGATTTTGCGCTGGCAGGTTCTTGGGAAGAACTCGTTAGGAAATTTTAAGGCCAATCGCCTAAAATTCTCCATATTTTTCCAAGGAATGCCAGCGCAATGCCTATTTTGGGCACTTTCCGTGTCTAAATTTACACGCAGGTACATGAGCTGGTAGTTTGAACTGCGTAGTGCGGTGACGTGCTAAAATAGACGTTCTAATCTGTTGCGTTATCTACCTTGATAACGTTGCGGTGCTAGGATTGCCAGAAGTCGAAGCAGAACGAGGAAATCTTAGTTAGGCTTTCGAGTTCCGGTAATTTGTACTGGATCAATTAATCAACCAATGAATCGGAGGAAACCCGTGGCCCTTCCAAAACTGACTGATGAGCAACGCAAGCAAGCTCTCGCCAAGGCCGCAGAGGCTCGCAAGGCTCGTGCAGAGTTGAAGGCATCCCTCAAGCGCGGAGACACCACCTTGAAGGACGTCCTCGAGAAGGCAGAAACCGATGAGATCATCGGCAAGACCAAGGTATCTGCTCTCCTCGAAGCCCTTCCAAAGGTTGGCAAGGTCAAAGCTCGTGAGATCATGGAAGACCTCGAGATCGCTCAGACCCGTCGTCTGCGCGGCTTGGGCGACCGTCAGCGCCGTGCCCTTCTGGAGCGTTTCGGCTTTTCCGAGTAAACGTCGATGAGTAGCGCAAATCACCGCGGACGCCTTGTCGTGCTGGCAGGGCCTTCCGCTGTAGGTAAATCCACGGTGGTCTCGCGCTTGCGTCATGAAGTAGACAAGCTCTACTTCAGTGTATCCATGACGACACGCGCCCCGCGCCCAGGCGAACAGGACGGGGTGGACTACTTTTTCGTTAGTCCGGAAGAATTCCAGCGTCGCATCGATGCCGGTGAAATGCTCGAATGGGCAGATATCCACGGCGGCTTACAGCGCTCCGGAACACCAGCTGAACCCGTGAATGAAGCCCTTGAGGCTTCACGCCCGGTGTTGGTTGAAGTGGATCTGGCTGGCGCACGCAACGTCAAGAAGGCACTGCCTGAGGCAGAATTGGTTTTCTTAGCTCCACCGTCGTGGGAGATCTTGGTAGACCGTCTCACCGGTCGTGGCACCGAACCTCAAGATGTGATTGAGCGCCGACTTGATACCGCTCGCGAAGAGTTGGCTTGCCAATCTGAGTTCGACCGCGTGATTGTCAACGACAACCTGGATGACGCAGTTGCGGCCATCACTGCTATCCTGCAAGGATAGGAATAATCAAACATCTATCAGCAACTTTTAGAAAAGGTGCATGTGACCAACGTGACCACCCCTGCCAATTCTGAGACCAAGCCAGAACCAGTATTCGATACGCCGATTGGTATTACCTCTCCGCCGATTGATGAGCTGTTGGAGACGGTTTCGTCGAAGTATGCACTCGTGATCTTCGCTGCCAAGCGCGCGCGTCAGATCAATAGCTACTACCAAGAGCAGGACGAAGGCGTCTTCGAGTTCGTCGGCCCACTGGTAACCCCAGAACCAGGCGAGAAGCCACTGTCTATCGCATTGCGCGAGATCGAGGCAGGCTTGCTTGAGCACGAAGAAGGCATCGACTCTTAGTCTTTTAAAGGTTGGCTTTCTTTACAACCCCTGTTTCATCAGACCCTGATCCATTGAACAATGTGGTCTCGGGTGCTGGTGGGCAGGGGTTTGTGCATTCCCGGTAGGATGGCTGACTATGAGTGAGAACACAACCCCAGCACACAATTCCACCAGCTCAACTGCACCTCAGCACACGCCCAGCGAAGCGCCTCACGAAGCTCCTCGCAATATCGTGGTTGGCGTTGCCGGTGGTATCGCAGCGTATAAAGCAGCGCACTTGGTGCGTAATTTTAAGGAGCACGGTGATGACGTGCGGGTGGTTCCCACTGAAGCGGCTTTAAACTTCGTGGGTGCTGCCACCTTTGAAGCTCTTTCAGGCAATCCGGTCTCCACGACCGTCTTTGATGCCGTGGACGAAGTACAACACGTCAACGTCGGACAGCACGCTGATGCTGTAGTGATTGCCCCGGCTACCGCCGATGTCATTGCGCGCATCGCCGCGGGCCGTGCGGATGACCTGCTGACCGCCACGGTGTTGGTGGCAACCTGTCCGGTCATCGTGGCCCCGGCTATGCACACTGAGATGTGGTTTAACGCAGCGACCCAAGACAATGTGGCTACCTTGCGCCGCCGTGGCATTACCGTCATCGAACCTGCCCACGGGCGCCTGACCGGAAAGGACACCGGCCCGGGCCGCCTGCCGGAAGCTGAGCAGATCGCAGAGGTTGTGCGCACCCGTCTTTCGAATGTGGAAATTCCTTATGATTGGTCCGGGCTCAAAGTCGTTATTTCCGCCGGCGGTACCCAAGAAGATTTAGATCCCGTGCGCTTTATTGGCAACCGGTCATCCGGCCGGCAAGGCTATGCGTTGGCAGAAATTGCCGCCCAGCGGGGAGCACGGGTCACACTCGTGGCTGGCAATACCGATGAGCTCCATACGCCATCGGGTGCAGAGGTCATCAACATTGTCTCGACCCAAGATCTTCAAACCGAGATGGAAAAGCACGCACGCGATGCCGATATCGTCATCATGGCTGCTGCCGTGTCTGACTACCGGCCTGCGTCGGTGGCGACATCGAAGATGAAAAAGGGCACTAATGATGATGCGCTGTCGACCTTGCACATGACCGAAAACCCAGACATTTTAAAGGGCTTAGTCGCCGCGCGCGAAGCAGGGGAGATTCCGGCAGAGACCACCATCGTGGGCTTTGCGGCAGAGACCGGGGATGAAAACAAGACCCCGTTGGACTTGGCGCAGGCGAAGTTCGAACGAAAAGGCTGTGATGTTTTAATGGCCAATGATGTCTCTGACGGCAAGGTCTTTGGCCACACTGATAACGAGGGCTGGATACTAACTAAGGAGCTTGCACCGCGCACCGTAAAGCGAGGAAGCAAGCAAGTAGTGGCCGCGCAGATTCTTCAAGTGGTGAATGAAATTCGGCATAATAATCGGGGATAGGTTGCCGCTATAGACCACTTAGTCTACGATTGGTAGACGCAATTAACCTCTATTTTCCGGTGCCGTTTTATAGATTTTTTCTCCATTGACACCGACAATCTCAACGCAAGAAGGAACCAGTGACTTCAACTACTGAGGCTTCAAAGCGCCTATTTACCAGTGAATCCGTAACCGAAGGCCATCCAGATAAGATCTGTGACGCGATCTCCGATACTGTTTTGGATGCCCTTATCGCCAAAGACCCTAACGCCCGCGTTGCGGTAGAAACTTTGGTGACCACCGGCCAGGTGCACGTGGTGGGCGAAGTGAGCACGTCCAGCTATGTAGAAATCCCGACGCTGGTGCGCAATACGCTAACCGAGATTGGTTTTACCTCCTCCGATGTTGGATTCGATGGCAATACCTGTGGTGTTAGCGTCTCCATTGGTGAGCAGTCACAAGAAATTGGCGATGGCGTTACCACCTCCACGGAAGCGCGCTCGGGCGGTGAATTTGAAGAACATGACGTCGCCGGCGCTGGTGACCAAGGCTTAATGTTTGGCTACGCCACCAATGAGACCGAGGAATACATGCCGCTGCCGATTGCAGTGGCACACCGCTTGTCGCGTCGCCTGACCGAAGTGCGCAAAAACGATATCGTTCCGCACCTTCGCCCAGACGGCAAGACGCAGGTTACCTTCGCCTACGATGGCGATACTCCAGTAGAGCTGGACACCGTGGTCATCTCCACCCAGCATGATCCAGAAATTACCCAGAACTGGCTAGCGGCACAGCTGCGCGAGCACGTGGTGGAATGGGTTATTAAAGACGCAGGTCTTGAGCAGTACTACAACGAGAACACCACGTTATTAGTTAACCCTTCGGGCTCATTTATCCTCGGCGGTCCCATGGGTGATGCCGGCCTGACCGGCCGCAAGATCATCGTGGATACCTATGGCGGCATGGCTCGCCACGGTGGCGGTGCGTTTTCCGGCAAGGATCCATCCAAGGTGGACCGTTCGGCAGCTTATGCCATGCGCTGGGTGGCAAAGACCATTGTGGCAGCAGGGCTAGCTGACCGCGCTGAAGTCCAGGTCGCTTACGCCATTGGCCGCGCTAAGCCCGTAGGTCTGTATGTAGAAACCTTCGGCACGGCGAAAAATGGTTTGGATGACGCAGCTATCCAGGCGGGCGTGTCTAAGGTCTTTGACCTGCGCCCCGCAGCGATTATCAAGGATTTGGATCTGCTGCGCCCGATCTACCGTCAAACGGCGGCCTATGGTCACTTTGGCCGCACTGACCTGGAACTTCCATGGGAATCGCTCGAGCGCGTGGATGCACTTCGTGAAGCAGTTGGGCTTTAAGTAGAATGGGCACTTATGCCTAAGAAGACACCCGCCTCCGTGAAACCGGTTGTGCGGGTGTTGCCTTTATTGGGGGTGTCCCATCTAGATCGCCCCTTTGATTACCTGATCACAGAAGATGACTCCGAGGCCGCACAGCCAGGGGTGCGGGTTCGCATCAGGTTCAACGGCAGGCTTGTCGATGCCCTGTTGCTGCAACGGCTCAGCGAGTCCGATTTCGACGGCAAATTAGCTTTCATTGACCGGGTCATCTCACCTTTTCAGGTCTACCCGCCGCAACTTGCGAGCCTGGTTGATGCCCTTGCGGATCGCTACGGCGGAAACCGTTCCGATATCATTCGTTTTGCCATCCCGCCGCGGCACGCCAAAGCCGAAGAGGCAGATCTGCAGACTCCGTTTGAGGAACTAGGCGAGATATCAGAACCGGATCTTTCTTCCTGGTCGGCGTACCAATTCGGTGAATCCTTCGTAGATTTCGTCCTCGATGGCCATACCGCCCGTGCCGCCTGGCAGGTAGCCCCGGGCGATGATTGGGCCGCAGCCATTGCTGCGTTAGGAACCAAGGTCGCCCTCGGCGGGCGCGGAGTCTTAGTAGTCGTGCCGGATCAATCCGATGTGGATGTGGTCGAGGCAGCATTTCGCCACTACGTCTCGGCGAAACAAGTCACCGTGCTCAATGTCTCCCAAGGCCCGCAGGCGCGCTATCGACGGTACCTGTCCGTCTTAGTGGGGCAATCACGCATTGTGATCGGCACGAAATCAGCCGCGTTTGCACCCGTCAACGACTTGGGGCTGATGGTCATCTTCAACGACGGCGATGACAACTTGGTCGAGCGCAGCGCGCCCTATGTCCACAGCAGGGAAGTGCTCACCACGCGCAGCGTCAAAGAAGGCGCGTCGATGCTGATCGTCGGCCACTCACGTACCGCGGAGACGCAATTGTTGGTCAGCTCCGGGTGGGCGCATGACTTAGTCGCCGCTGAATCCACCCTGCGCACGCGCATGCCTGCCATGATCGCGGTGGGACCGTATGGGCTCAACTTCTCCCGCAGCCTCGCCTCCGGCACGACATCTTTTGATGGCCGGGCCTATCAAGCTGTCAAAAGCTCCTTGGACCGCGGTGCGCCCGTGCTGGTGCAATCACCGCGCAAAGGCTACGTGCCTACCTTGGCCTGCGCACAGTGCTTTACCCGCGCCCGGTGTCGTCATTGCAACGGCCCGCTGTCCCTGCCACACGCTCATGAACAAGCAGCCACACCCAGTTGTGCATGGTGCGGCAAACTCGAAACCCGTTTCAAGTGCACCGAGTGCGGCTCGAATCGTTTGCGCGCAGTGGTGATGGGATCGGAGCGCACCGCAGAAGAACTCGGCCGCGTCTTTCCCAATACCCGGATCATTGTCTCCGGCGGCAATAAGGTCATCGATGAGATCCCGCATGCCCCAGCGCTGGTGGTGGCAACCCCGGGCGCCGAGCCGCGCGTGACGCGGAGCATGGGGGCATCGACAAGCGATGAAGCGGATACAACCCCTGCCTTTGGTGCTGCCTTATTGCTGGGTGCGGGAGCTTTATTAAACCGGCAAGACCTGCGCGCTGGCGAAGATGCCATGGCGAAATGGCTGGCGGCTGCAACGATGGTGGCCCCCGCTGCCCACGGCGGTGCCGTCGTGATTGCCGCGAACCCAGGCGTGCCTGTCATTGATGCCTTTTTAGGCTGGGATGTCGTCGGCTTTGCGCAGATGGAACTGACAGCCCGACGCGAGGTGCGCTTTCCACCTGCGGTGCACATGGCTGCTATCGATGGCGCTGATGCGGCATTGGATGATTTCTTATCCGTTGCCAAACTTCCTGAACACGCAGAGATCCTCGGCCCTGTCCCGTTGCCGGATCACCTATCTTTGCCGGGGGAATATGACACCAAGCGCTTTGGCCCACCTCAGCGACTGCTCATCCGCACCCCACTGGGGCCGCGCTCGGAGCTGGGCAAGGCACTGCGCGCAGCTAATTCCAACCGCAGTGCGCGCAAAGATGACCTGCCTCTGCGCATCCAAGTTGATCCGATCAATATTGGTTAACCGTAAAATGCTCGCGTACGTTGAAATTCACTAGTGTTGAACCTGACGCGATATCGATTGTGAGAAAGTGCGAAGAACTTTGACCGTAAAAGCCATCCGCCTGTACGGCGACCCTGTCTTGACCACCCGTGCCGGTGAAATCACCGAATTTGATGAATCTTTAGAAAAGCTCGCCGAAGACATGCTCGAGACCATGGATGATGCCGGGGGAGTAGGCCTTGCGGCTAACCAAATTGGTCTGCTCAAGCGCATCTTTGTCTATGACTGCTCCAGCGTGGAGACCGGCATGCGCGGTGCCATCATCAATCCGGTGTGGGAGGCTGTTGGCGATAAGACGCAGGTGGGCAATGAAGGATGCTTGTCCATTCCGGATATCTCCATGCCAACAGAGCGTTTTGAAACTGTGTCTGTCTCCGGCCAGGACGTTCATGGCAACCCCGTCAGCATGGTAGTTTCGGGACTGATGGCGCGGTGCGTGCAGCATGAAACCGACCACCTGGATGGCGTGCTGTTTTTACAGCGTTTAGAAACGGATGACCGCAAGCAAGCAATGGCTCAGATCCGCAATTCCGACTGGTTTAATCAATAGAAAGCGATTTTCGGAGATGAAGTTAGTATTTGCTGGCACCCCAGAACCAGCCGTTCCCGCACTAGAGGCGCTAATTGCTTCTGACCACGACGTCGTCGCAGTGATTACCCGTCCTGATGCCCGGAAGGGGCGTGGGCGCAAGATGGTGCCCAGTCCCGTCAAAGAAGTAGCGCTGGCCCACGGCATCGAGGTGCTGACCCCAACCACGCTGAAGGCCGATACTGAGGATGGAGACGCGATTCGCGCTCGCCTGCGGGAGCTGGCACCCGATGCCATTCCAGTGGTGGCATATGGCAACCTGGTACCCAAAGACTTATTAGATATCGCAGCACATGGCTGGGTGAACCTGCACTTTTCTTTGCTTCCTGCCTGGCGCGGTGCTGCACCTGTTCAAGCGGCCATTAATGCCGGCGATGATATTACGGGAGCCACGACCTTCCGCATCGAAGAAGGCTTAGACACCGGCCCCATCTTGGGCACGATGACCGAAACTATTCAAACGGTCGATACCGCCGGATCCCTGTTGGAGCGTTTATCGCGTTCCGGCGCGCACTTATTGCAAGCCACCATGGATGGGCTGGAATCCGGCGAGATAGTGCCGCAGCCACAACACGGTGAGCCAACCTATGCGCCAAAAATTACCACTGAAGACGCCCGCATTAGCTGGACGCAGCCAGATTTTGCCATCGACCGCCACATCCGTGCGCATTCTCCCTTCCCCGGTGCGTGGACCATGCATGGCGACGACCGCGTCAAAATCGGCAAGGTAAGCCCACTGCACGCTGCGGCGGAAGCCCTGGGCGAGCTGCCCCACCTGGAACCAGGTCAGCTGCACATTACGAAAAAGGCCGTCTACATCGGCACGGCATCCAACCCCGTGCGCATTGATGAGCTGCAACCGGTAGGCAAAAAGATGATGAATGCGGCCGATTGGGGTCGGGGCATCAACGCCAATAAATCAGAACACGATAACGAGGAGTACTTTTCATGAGTGGTGGATTCCGGTCACGGTCCAAGTCAGGCGACTCCTCCAAGGCGCGCACGCCACAAGGTGGGAAGCACTCACCCCGCGAGAACCAGGCTGACAGCGCGAACCGAGGTGGCTCCAGCCGAGGTGGCAATCGAGGCGGCAATCACGGACGCTCCGATTCACGAGCAGGCTCACGAGCAAGCTCACGCCATAGCGATGGTGCCGCGCCACGACGCCAATACGAGCGGCACGACCGCAATCGGGCGCAAGGCCCGGGCGATATCGTGCGCAACGCTCAAAAAGTCGGAGTCGATGTACCACGCGCCGTAGTCTATGAAACTTTATTGCGGGTGCACTCCGATGATGCTTTTGCCAACTTAATCTTGCCCAAGTCCTTGCGCGCGAACCAGCTCGAAGGCCGTGACGCTGCGTTTGCGACCGAACTGGCTTATGGCACGCTGCGTGCTGAGGGCGTGTTGGATGCCATCATCGGTGAGCACTCCTCGCGTGGACTCGATACCTTGGCTATTGAAGTACTCGATGCCTTGCGCGTCGGCACTTATCAGCTGATGTATACCCGCGTGGAACCGCACGCGGCAGTTGATACCACCGTGCGCTTGGTTCAAGCTGCTGGGCACGAAAAAGCCAAGGGTTTTGTCAACGGCATTATGCGCTCGATTACGCGTGCCAACCCTGAAACCTTATTGGACAAACTAACCCCGGCGGGCGAGATCGAAGCTTTGGCTTTCCGCCACGCACACCCAGTGTGGATTGCTCGCTCCTTCGCCCAAGTTGTGTGCCAAGAAGAGCTTGCCGATGCCCTCGAAGGCGATTCGCAGCGCCCCGTGGTGCACTTGGTTGCGCGGCCCGGGGAGATTACCGCAGAAGAATTAGCCTTGATGACCGGCTCGGACGAGGGCAAGTATTCTCCCTACGCCGTGTACATGGACTCCGGTGACCCGGGCGACTTAGAACCGGTGCAGCAAGGTCTGGCCGCAGTACAAGACGAAGGCTCGCAGCTGATTGCACGCGCAGTGGTCGAAGCACCACTTGAAGGTGAAGATCAAGGCCGATGGCTTGATTTATGTGCTGGTCCCGGCGGCAAGGCCGCACTGATGGGCTCTCTTGCCCGCATGGATGGCGCTGTCGTCGATGCCGTAGAAGTATCCGAGCACCGCGCCCAGTTGGTGAAAAAGACTGTTGGCGATCTGCCGGTAGATGTCCATGTGGCTGATGGTCGTAATCCCGGCTTGGAACCGGGCTACGATCGCATTCTTGTCGATGCCCCGTGCTCTGGTCTGGGTGCTTTGCGCCGTCGCCCCGAGGCTCGGTGGCGCAAATCTGAGTCCGATATCGCGGAGCTGTCCACGCTGCAATTCGAGCTGCTGAAATCGGCGGTGTCTTTGCTGCGCCCTGGCGGAGTTATCGTCTACTCCACCTGTTCGCCGGATCTGCGTGAGACCCGCAACATCGTCGACCGTGCCTTAGCGGAATTAGACGTTGTTGAAGACAACGCTCATGACTTGATTCCTGATATGGGTGATGTGGGCGAGCACAAGTCCGTGCAAATGTGGCCGCACCGCCACGGCACGGACGCGATGTTCTTCGCTGTCCTTCGTAAAAACCCTTAAGATGGTGGGCATGACTTCCAGCTCTTTTAGTGCTCCAATTATCTCACCTTCTATCCTCGCTGCCGATTTCACGCGCTTGGGAGAAGAAGTAGCAACCGTGTCGAATGCCGACTGGATCCACGTGGATATTATGGATGGCCACTTTGTTCCGAACCTGTCCTTTGGCCCGGATATCACGGCCGCCGTGGATGGCATCACGGAACAAGTCTTGGACGTTCATTTGATGATTGAGGAGCCTGAAAAGTGGGTAGAAACCTACGCGAAGGCGGGAGCAGACTGCATTATCTTCCACGTCGAAGCCGTTGAAGATGAGCAGGCCGCACTAGACTTGGCCGCGAAAATTCGTGGCTTAGGTGTTCGCGCGGGATTTTCTATCAAGCCCAATACTCCGATTGAACCGTGGTTGGACAAGCTCTCTCACTTCGACTTAGTTCTGGTCATGAGCGTGGAGCCCGGCTTCGGCGGGCAGAAGTTTATGCCGGAGATGTTAGATAAGGTCCGCGCTCTGCGCGCAGCTATCGATGAGCAGCAGTTGCCGATGCTCATCGAAATCGACGGTGGCATTTCCGCAGACACCATTCGCCAAAGCGCCGAAGCAGGCTGTGATGCATTTGTGGCAGGCTCGGCAATTTTCAAAAAAGACGATCGTGCTGCAGAAGTAGATAACCTCCGCCAATTGGCAACGCTTAACTAGCGTTAAGCAATCGAACCACCGTTCAGCCGCCGCGTATTAGAGCAAGAGTGAAGCACTTATGGAAATAAACTCAGAGGCCAATTCGGCCCCATCCGCCATCATCGATAAGGCCTTGCGCACGGCGATGTCTGCGGGCTGGGAGGTTCGCGGCACGACCAGCCCCAACCCGCCAGTGGGAGCAGTCATGGTCTCTACCGCCGGCGAGATAGTAGGCACCGGCGCGACTCAGCCAGCCGGTGGCGCACACGCGGAAGTACAAGCACTGGCCGAGGCAGTCGGACGCACCGATGGCGCCACCGCAGTGGTGACACTCGAGCCGTGTCGGCACACCGGGCGCACTGGTCCGTGCACGCAAGCACTCATTGAGGCGGGGATCCAAGAGGTTTATTACCTGCACAGTGATCCCAACCCTGAGGCCGGCGGCGGCGCAGAGGCACTGCGTGAAGCGGGTGTTAATGTCACGCAGCTTTCCGCCCCCGAAGGCATGCCCGATGCGCTAATTCCATGGCTCAAGTCGGTCCAATTAGGTCGGCCGCACGTGACGTTAAAATTTGCGCAAACCATCGATGGCTTTACTGCGGCTGCTGATGGCACCAGCCAGTGGATTACTGGGGAGATGGCGCGGCAATACGTTCACGAAGACCGCGCACACCGCGATGCCATCATTATCGGTACTGGCACAGCGTTGACCGATAACCCGTCGTTGACGGCACGTTTTCCCGATGGCTCGCAACGCGAACACCAACCGCGGCGAGTTGTCATCGGCCGGCGTCGCCTCGCTGATGTTGGCGAGAATGCCTCCAATCTCAACCGTTTGGGATTCGAGCAATACGCCAAGATCGACGAAGCACTGCAAGAGCTCTACGCCAGCGGCGCGCGCGATGTCTTGGTGGAAGGTGGCGCGGGCTTAGCTTCCGGGTTTATGAACGCCGGTTTAGTCGACTGGGTTCAGGTCTATCAAGCCCCGCTGTTACTGGGTGAGGGAATTTCCGTCCTGGCTCATCCGTTGACTAATACGTTAAAGGGCGCTGCGCGGTTTTCCCGCGGGCAGGTTGTCGCTCTCGGCGATGACCTGCTCATCAATTACGTGCGAGTACCACGTAACGCATCGCCTCATAAACCGTAGCTGTATCCAGCAGCCTGCGGAAAAGCAGCCCATGGAGAAAGCGTCCAGGGGCTGCTGGAAGAAACCACAACTAAAAGGAGAATGGATTGTTTACTGGGCTAGTTGAAGAAAAGGGCAAGATTGTCCGCTTGGAAGAGCTCGGTGATTCCATCCGCATGAGCATTGAAGCGCCCGTGGTCACGTCCGATGCAACACTTGGCGACTCAATTTCTGTCAACGGCGTGTGCTTGACAGTCGCTGAGTTGGAAGGCTCTGTCTTTGTCGCTGACATCATGCAAGAATCATTAAACCGCTCCGCGCTTGGCCAATTAGACCAAGACAGCGCCGTGAACTTGGAGCGTGCCTTATTGCCGACCACTCGCTTGGGTGGGCACATCGTCCAGGGTCATGTGGACGGTACCTCGAAGCTGATCTCGCGCACACCTTCCGAGCACTGGGAAGTACTGCGTTTTGAACTACCGCAGGACCTAGACCGCTACGTGGTAGGAAAAGGATCCATCGCAATCAGTGGTACGTCATTGACTATCTCAGCATTAGGCAGTGACTGGTTTGAGGTCTCCCTGATTCCGGTGACACTGCAAGAGACCATCCTCGGAGATTTGAGTGTCGGAGACCTGGTAAATCTCGAAGTTGATGTGCTGGCGAAGTATGTAGAAAAGATGGTCCGCCCCGAAGGCAAAGTTCAAGAGGGTAGAGACTAAGCTGGAGAGCTATGAACGCACCTGTTAATAGCGCAGTTCGTCTGGACTCTATCGAAGACGCAATTGCGGATATCGCCGCCGGCAAGGCAGTAGTTGTTGTTGACAACGAGAACCGTGAGAATGAGGGCGACCTCATTTTCGCCGCGGAGCTCGCGACTCCGGAGCTCGTAGCGTTTATGGTGCGCTATTCTTCGGGCTATATTTGCGTGCCATTGTTACCGGAAGACTGCACGCGTCTGAACTTGCCACCCATGATGGGTAAGAATGAAGACGTGCGCGGCACTGCATATACCGTGACGGTGGACGCTGCTACTGGCACCACCGGAATTTCTGCCTCCAGCCGCGCAGAAACCATGCTGCGTTTGGCAGATCCAATGTCAAAGGTAGAAGACTTTACGCGTCCTGGACACGTCGTTCCCTTGGCGGCGCGCCCTAACGGTGTTCTAGAACGCGACGGACACACCGAAGCAGCTATTGACTTAGCGCGTCTGGCGGGACTGCGTCCAGCCGGTGTGCTGTGTGAGATCGTCTCTGAAGAAGACCCGACCACGATGGCGCGCTCGGAAGAGCTGCGACGTTTTTCGGATAAGCACGATTTGAAGATGATCTCCATCGAGCAGCTCATTGAGTGGCGCCGCCACAATGAGACTCAAGTGCGCCGCCTCGTGGAAACCCGGCTGCCGACGGACTTTGGTCCGTTCACTGCACTTGGCTACAAGCATGAGATTGATGGCCAGGAGCACGTGGCACTTATCGTTGGTCAACCAGAAGATCTCGCTGGTGCAAAGGACGTCTTAGTCCGCGTGCATTCCGAGTGTTTAACTGGTGACGTTTTCCATTCCCGCCGCTGCGATTGTGGACAGCAGCTCCACGAGTCCATGCGCAAGGTACAAGAAGCGGGGGAGGGCATCATCATTTACCTGCGCGGGCATGAAGGCCGTGGCATCGGGTTGCTCTCCAAGCTGGAGGCCTACCGCCTGCAAGACAATGGTCTCGATACTGTTGATGCCAATTTGGAGCAGGGGCTTCCGGAAGACGCACGCGAATACTCGGTTGCTGGCCAAATCCTGCGTGATCTAGGCATTGAATCTGCCAACCTGTTGACTAATAATCCCCATAAGGGCAATGGTCTGCGCGGATTCGGAGTCGAAGCCTCCGCACATACTCCGCTCGAAGTTGAGCCGAACGCCGATAACATCGATTACCTGCGCACGAAGCGCGACCGCATGAACCATGTTCTGCCGCAAGTAGCTCGGTGGGATGCAGGACACGCGGGCGAATAAGAAAGCAAGGACATGAGCAAAGAAGGACTACCAGAACTAGCCGCGGTCGATGCCTCCGGTATCTCCGTTGCAGTTATCACGGCAACCTGGAACGCAGATATCTGCGATCGCCTCCATGAGCGTGCCCTCGCTGAGGCAGAACGCAGCGGCGCTACCGTGGATGGCTTCCGAGTCGTCGGCGCTTTAGAAATTCCTGTGGCAGTACAAGAAGCTGCGCGTCACTATGACGCGGTCGTAGCGCTTGGCTGCGTTATTCGAGGGGGAACGCCACACTTTGATTATGTGTGCGATTCCGTCACTCAAGGTCTCACGCGGATCGCGTTAGATTCTGCTAAACCCATCGCTAATGGTATTTTGACGGTAAATACCCACGATCAGGCAGTAGATCGTTCGGGTGCACCAGGCGCTGCAGAAGATAAGGGCGTGGAGGCTATGGCAGCGGCTTTAGATACTGTGCTGCAACTGCGTAAGATTAAAGACCGCGCATCCGAGCGCGGACTGTAGGAGATGACTAATTCCATGACTGACTCAACGGCTGGTGCCCCAGGCGACTACCAACCGAAGAAGACGCTAAGTGACGAAGAAATCCTTGCGTACACCACGGCGGATCCCTTTGCGATGACTTCCACAAAGCCATGGGAGTTGACCATTACCTCGCCATTTCTTCGCAAAGTTTCCTGGCTGTGTATCGCCATTTTGATTCCAGTACACGTATTTATGGGCGTGATGTTGGATGTTGAGTTCACCGGTGCGTATATCACCCTGATCGATAAATTCGCCTTCCCTGGGATTGGCGTCATCTTGTCGATTATTGCGTGGCTGGTATTCAACCGACCTCGCCTTCGCGCTAATGCTGACGGTGTTGAGATCCGCAATATCATCGGCACACGCTTTTACCCATGGGCAGTAATCTACGGTTTGGCGTTTCCAGAAGGCTCCCGAATGGCGCGTATCGAGCTTCCTAATTTTGAATATGTTCCAGTCTGGGCCATTCAGTCTGGTGATAAAGAAGCAGCGATTGCTGCAACCCGCGAGTTCCGTGAGTTGGAAGCGAAATACATGCCGCTGGATTAATCCAGCTCACTAGCGCAATGGGGCAGCTGAGCTTAGCAAAGAAGGGAAGTTAGCTACCGTGGCTGATCCAAGCACTTATCGGCCTGCTCCTGGAACTATCCCGACAGATCCAGGCGTATATAAGTTCCGCGATGAAAACCGTCGTGTTGTCTATGTCGGCAAGGCCAAAAACCTTCGTTCACGGCTGTCCAATTATTTTCAGGACATCACTCAGTTGCACCCGCGCACGCGCCAAATGGTGCAAACCGCAGCCAACGTGGAGTGGACGGTAGTTGCCAGCGAAGTTGAAGCCTTAGCGCTGGAGTACACGTGGATTAAGAAGTTTGATCCACGATTTAACGTCAAATATCGCGACGATAAGACCTATCCCATGCTGGCTGTCTCCGTCGGCGAGCAGGTCCCGCGTGCGTTCTTCTACCGCGGGCCGCGGCGCAAGGGAGTGCGCTATTTTGGCCCGTATTCCCACGCTTGGGCGGTCCGGGAAACCTTAGACCTACTTACGCGCGTTTTTCCGATGCGCACGTGTTCCAAAGGCGTTTACAATCGCCATGAAAAGCTGGGACGTCCATGTCTTTTAGGGTATATCGGTAAATGCAATGCACCGTGCATCGGCCGCGTCAGCGAAGACGAACACCGCGAGACCGTCAATCGCCTAGTGTCTTTCATGAACGGCAATACCGGCCCCGTAGTTCGGCAGCTGACCGCGCAGATGCAGGAAGCATCGGAAGCTTTAGAGTTTGAACGCGCGGCACGGCTGCGCGATGACCTCGATGCCATCAATAAGATCATGGAACAACAGGCAGTCGTCTTTAGCGATGGCACAGACGCAGACTTAATCGCTTTCCACACTGATGAGCTGGAAGCTGCCGTGCAAATCTTCCACGTCCGTGATGGACGTGTTCGTGGGCAGCGGGGCTGGGTCGTGGAAAGAATTGGCGATCAAGCAACCCTGGAAAAGCTCGAAGAGGGCGAAGAAGACCCTGCTCTTCCTTTGTTGATGCAAAACTTCCTCATCCAGTTCTATGGGGATGCCGTCGAACGCGAGAAACTTGAAGCAGAGGAAGACGCAGCACTTCAGCGCAGGGGAGTAGACCAAGAATCACGCGCAACGCCACGGCGAGTTCAGGTGGTTCCGCGAGAGATACTGGTTCACACCATGCCGGAAGAAGCTGAGGAAGTAGTCAAGCTGCTAGAAGACCTCCGTGGCGCGCAGGTAGACCTGCGTGTGCCACAGCGTGGTGATAAGCGCTCGCTAATGCAAACGGTAGAGAAAAACGCCAAGGATGCCTTGCGCCAGCACAAGCTCAAGCGCGTCGGAGATCTCACGGCGCGCTCTGCAGCGCTGCAAGATATTCAAGAAGCACTTGGCATGGAAACTGCGCCGCTGCGCATTGAGTGCACGGATATTTCGCATATCCAAGGCACCGATGTCGTGGCTTCACTTGTTGTATTTGAAGATGGCCTGCCGCGTAAATCCGATTACCGTCGCTACCGCATTAAAGAAGCTGCGGGAGATGGCCGCTCTGATGACGTTGGCTCTATTGCGGAAATCACTAGGCGTCGATTTAAGCGCCACCACGAAGACAAATTGGCCAACCCAGATGAAGAGGCAGAGGCATCGAACTTTGCTGATGAAAATGTCATCGAGGAAGCAACCGATGCCGCGCGAAAGTTTGCGTACCCGCCGCAGCTTTTCATCGTTGACGGCGGAGCACCACAGGTTGCCGCTGCACAAAAGGTCTTTGATGAACTCGGCATCGTGGACGTGACCCTAGTTGGGTTGGCAAAACGCTTGGAGGAAATCTGGGTTCCTGGCGATGACGAGCCGGTTATCTTGCCGCGTAATTCACAGGCACTGTACCTGCTGCAACAGATCCGTGATGAGGCGCACCGCTTTGCCATCAACTATCACCGCCAGCAACGCTCCAAGCGCATGCGGTCATCAGTGCTGGATTCCATCCCTGGGCTGGGGCCAACACGGCGCATGGATCTGGTCAAGCACTTTGGCTCTGTAAAGAAGCTGAAAGAAGCCAGCGAAGAGCAGATCGCAGAAGTTAAAGGAATTGGCCCGAAGATGGCAGCGACAATCTTTGAGCATTTGCGCGCGTGATCTGTGAGGAACATGTCCAACAGTTAAGTTATTGAGATCAACATCGCAACTTTACTGGCATACGCTGCCGCGATAATTATTTCACGTTAGAATGGCGGACATGACAACCACACAGATGCCACCGATTTTGTTGACTGGAATGTCAGGTGCCGGTCTCAGCTCGGCATCCAAGGTTTTAGAAGACAAAGGCTATTACGTATCCCAAAACCTGCCTCCGTATCTCATCGCTGAGGTGTTTAAAGCTGGGCAAGAAAATGACCCTCCAGTTCAGCCGATGGCAGTGGTTACGGACACGCGATCTCGGGTCTTTCCGGGCTCCATCGAAGAGACCGTCTCGGCTCTAGAAGAAATTGGAGTCAAGCCCAATATCTTGTTTCTGGATGCTCGTGATGATGTTTTAATCCGTCGATTTGATTCCGTGCGGCGTACTCATCCGCTGCAGCAGGGCGACACGTTAAAGATGGGCATTACTCGGGAACGCGATGCCATGGCTTCGGCACGTGATGCTGCAGACGTCATTATTGACACGACATCGCTATCGGTTCATGACCTGCGCCGCGCTATCGAAGCTTCCTTTGGTTCTATGAGCGGCAACCAGCAGCATGTGACCGTACAATCCTTTGGTTTCAAACATGGCTCCCCGCGGGATGCTGATTTGATCGTGGATGTGCGCTTTCTTCCCAACCCATATTGGGTGCCGGAACTGCGTGGTTTCCGCGGGACAGACGAGCCGGTATCGGAATATGTCTTGCACCAGGACGCTGCGGAGCCGTTTATTGAAAACTTCTTGGTGATGTTGCAATCGATGTTGGATGGCTACCGCCACGAAGGCAAGAACTTTATTACCGTTGGCGTGGGATGTACGGGCGGTCATCACCGCTCCGTCGCGGTCGCTGAAGAGATTGTGCGCAGACTCCGCGAGCGCACGGACTTAGACGTGAATGTCTTACACCGCGATATTCGCCGAGATTAGTTCAATGCGCATGTAGCAAGCATATAATCGACCTGAGTTCCCTGTGCCTTGTGCGAAACGGGCACACTGAGGAACAGTTCGACGTGAGGTATCGTTTGCTAATCGGTCGCTTGTCCACACTATTTCCCACAATTTTTCATGCTGTGATGAATTGGGAAGATTTAACAATTCAAGGAGTCAAGTGAGTACTTCTGCCCCCAACATGGCTTGTCTCGGTGGCGGCCATGGCCTTTACCAGACGCTTCTAGCTGCTCGTCAGTGTGACCCGGCATCAATTTCGGCGATTGTTACGGTCGCTGATGATGGTGGCTCTTCAGGGCGTTTGCGTCGCGAGCTAGATATTATCCCGCCTGGCGATCTTCGGATGGCTCTTGCAGCATTGAGCTCGAGAGATAATAACGGTGACTTGTGGGCTACGACTTTGCAGCATCGCTTCGGTGGCACTGGGGCATTGGCTGGCCACGCGGTCGGCAATTTGCTGATTGCAGGGCTGACGGAAGTCATGGGGGATATGCAGGCCGCGCTGGATAAAGTCGCCGAGGTCACGGGATCGAGTGGGCGCGTTCTTCCCATGGTTAATCAGCCGCTGAGCATTGAAGCAGAAGTCGCAGGGCTTGACGATGACCCCCGGGTGATGCGTCCAGTCAGGGGACAGGTGGCAGTGGCGACCACCCCAGGCCAGGTACGCCGCGTGCATCTATTGCCTGATGCCCCGCAGGCTAACCCACGCGTGCTGCAGGCTATCAACGAGGCCGATATCATCACGTTGGGTCCAGGCTCTTGGTTTTCGTCCGTCCTGCCACATGTCTTAGTGCCGCAAATCGTGGACGCCATTACCCGGTCGGATGCCCTACGTCTACTAGTTTTGAATCTCTCTGCAGAACCAGGGGAGACCAGTGGTTTTTCCGTGGAGCGGCACCTGCACGTTTTGGCTCAGCATGCGCCGAACCTACGCGTGGACCGGGTCATCATTGACCAACATATGCTGCTGGCTGGAAGCGATCGCACCCACGTGCAACGTGCAGCCGCCCAGTTGGGCGCGGAAGTGGTTTTTGAAGACGTCTGTATGGTTACCAATGACGGGGTGGAGCTCAACCGCCACGACCCAGCTAAACTGGCACGTGTGATTGACTCCGTGCATGGCGAATGGGTAGCCGCACGCTAAGTCCCGCTAGGGACCTGAGATGGAGTACCCCATGGTGTGCGCTATCGTTAGATAATTGACTCGGACGAGTATTAAAGAAGGCAGGGAGATTTCTACAGTGGCATTGACCGATGACGTCAAGAAGGAACTTACGGCGACGACGATTACCCGTCCAAGCGCCCGCGCTGCCGAGGTGGCAGCCATTCTTCGCTTTGCAGGTCAGCTCCACAACGCCAATGGCCAGCTTGCCTATGAGATTGAACTCGAAGACCAAGCCATTGCTGATCGACTAACCACTGCCATTGGGGATCTTTATGACATTAAAGTCTCCAGCCACGTTGTTGGCCCTCCAGGTTCCACCAAAAAATCGCGCATTCAGCTGCGCATTGGCGCAGGGGCAAAGGAACTAACGCGACGATTAGGCCTGGTGACTCGCTCGGGGCACCCAGTCGTGGGATTGCCACCGCAGGTAGTCTCCGGCTCGGTGGCGGATAATGAAGCCGCTTGGCGCGGTGCGTTCTTGGCCGCAGGTACTTTGACAGAGCCAGGGCGTTCTTCCTCCCTTGAGGTTGTCTGCCCCTGCCAAGAAGCAGCCCTGGCGCTGGTTGGTTGTGCGCGGCGCTTAGGCATTGCCGCGAAGACGAAAGAGACGCGCGGTGCAGACCGCGTGGTGATCCGCGATGGTGATGCCATTGGTGCATTGCTCACCCGCATGGGCGCACAGGTTACCCGGTTGACGTGGGAGGATAAGCGTCGTCGTCGCGAAGCACGCGCATCGGAGAACCGTTTGGTCAATTTCGATGATGCCAACTTGCGCCGCAGTGCTCGTGCCGCGGTGACGGCTGCGGCACGCGTTGAACGTGCGATGGAGATCCTGGGCGATGAAGTACCTGAGCACTTGGCTGATGCTGGCACACTACGGGTGCAGCATCGACAAGCATCGCTCGAGGAGCTGGGACGTCTCGCGGAGCCACAGATGACTAAGGATGCAGTTGCCGGGCGTATTCGTCGCCTCTTGTCGATGGCCGATCGCCGCGCGCAGGAACTCGGCATTCCAGATACCAATGAAGCGGTCAATGAACTGTCCTACGACGCTGACGAGTAGCGCGAAATAGACCAGAATTTCGGGCATGAAGGCCCTATTGCGTGCCTTAAAGCTCCCCACGCCAGATATTGAGACATAAATCACGTCCGCAAATATGTCTAATCGGGCATATTCGGACACATATGGGCTGACCTTGGCAAACCGTAGCCCATTTTGTCGATTTCTCCCGCCGAAAAAGTTTGTTAATGTTGGAATATCCGAGGAATGTGTGGGTTTGCTTTTATAAATCTGCGCAGTGTATGCAACCTCGGTACTATCGGCAGTGTCGGAGAAAAACATCATAGAATTTACGTCTAAGACGAATTCTCCTAGGCAATTGCTTTTGTCGTACTCCGCTTTCCCAACTTTTTAGGAGACAACTACCGTGACTACCCGCATTGGTATTAATGGATTTGGCCGCATCGGCCGCAATTTGTTCCGCGCAATCGCACAGGGCAACACTGACTTGGAAGTCGTGGCATTAAACGACTTAACTGACAACGCCACTTTGGCAAACCTCCTGAAGTACGACTCCGTGCTGGGTCGCTTCGATGGTGAAATCGAGTATGACGACACTGCGATTATCGTAAACGGAAAGCGTATCGCTGTATACGAAGAGCCGGATCCGAAAAACCTCAAGTGGGCTGACAATGACGTAGATATCGTCGTTGAATCCACCGGTCGTTTTACCGATGGTGAAGCAGCGAAGGCACACATCGAAGCCGGTGCAAAGAAGGTTATTATCTCCGCTCCAGGCAAGAATGTGGACGCGACCTTTGTCTACGGCGTCAACTCTGACACCTACGATCCTGCCAACCACAACATCATCTCTGCGGCATCCTGCACCACCAACTGCCTGGCACCTATGGCCAAGGTTTTGCACGAGAAGTTCGGCATCGAAAAGGGCCTGATGACCACCATCCACGCCTACACCGGTGACCAGCGCCTGCAGGATGCGCCTCACAAGGACTTGCGTCGTGCGCGTGCGGCAGCGGTGAATATGGTGCCAACCTCTACTGGTGCAGCTAAGGCTGTAGCACTGGTGCTGCCAGAACTTGATGGCAAGTTGGATGGCTACGCAATGCGCGTGCCTACCATCACCGGCTCCGCAACCGACCTGACATTTACTGCCTCTCGCGATGTTACGGTCGAAGAAATCAATGCGGCAATGAAAGAGGCTGCCGCTGGCGAATTGGGCGATACCCTTGCGTACACCGAGGACCCAATTGTTTCCACCGACATCATCTCTGATTCCCATGGCTGCATCTTTGACGCTGGTATGACCAAGGTCACCGGCGGCAACATGGTCAAGGTTTTGGGCTGGTACGACAACGAGTGGGGCTACACCTCCCAGCTCGTGCGCACCACCGCTCAGGTTGCTGCCGCGCTCTAAATCCGCTGGCGAAGCATCTAAAGTAATGAAATGAGCCATACCGACCCGCCTTTGTTGGCTGGGTCGGTATTGTTTTAGGTAAAGCTTTCACACTATCTATTTCGTGCGTGCCAAAAGTGCACAGATACAAGGAGTTGACATGGCATTTAAGTCGCTGGATGATTTGCTAGCCGAGGGCGTAGATGGACGCCACGTGCTGGTGCGCTCTGATTTTAATGTTCCGCTCGATGACGACGGAAATATCACCGACCCAGGGCGTATCAATGCCTCCCTGCCCACCATCCAGGCTTTGGTCGACGGGGGAGCGAAAGTCATCCTCAGCGCTCACTTGGGCCGCCCTCAAGGCGAATTCAATGAGAAATATTCCCTAGCCCCAGTCGCAGAGGCTTTGAGTGAAGCCTTGGACCAATACGTCGCGCTGGCTGGCGATGTCACCGGTGAAGATGCCCATGAGCGCGCCAATGGCCTGAGCGAAGGCGATGTCATGCTCATTGAAAATGTCCGCTTCGATGCACGGGAAACCTCGAAAGATGAAGCTGAGCGCGCTGCATTCGCACAAGAACTCGCTGACTTGGCTGCCGATGACGGTGCGTTTATCTCCGATGGCTTCGGTGTTGTTCACCGCGCGCAGGCATCGGTCTACGATGTAGCTAAGTTTCTTCCTGCGTATGCCGGCAAACTGGTGCAATCTGAGCTCGACGTGCTCTCCACTGTTGCAACGGAACCTGCACACCCATACGTAGTTGTTCTCGGTGGCGCTAAGGTCTCCGACAAGCTGGGTGTGATTGAAGCGTTGGCTGATAAGGCAGACAAGGTCATCATCGGCGGCGGCATGTGCTACACGATGTTGGCGGCGCAGGGCTACAACGTGCAAAAGTCCCTGCTGCAAGAAGACCAGATCAACAACTGCAAGTCCTTGTTGGAGCGTTTCGGCGACAAGCTGGTACTGCCCGTAGATCTCATCGCGGCGTCGGAGTTTGCTGCGGATGCGGACAACAAGGTCGTGGAGCTCAACGGCATTCCAGAAGGCTGGATGTCTTTGGATATCGGACCAAAGTCTGTCGAGGAATTCGCGAAGGTTCTCGCTGACTCCAAGACCGTGTTCTGGAATGGCCCCATGGGCGTATTTGAAATGGAAGCCTTCTCCAAGGGCACCGCGGGCGTCGCCCAAGCCATCATCTCCGCTACCGCCAACAACGGTTCTTTCACCGTCGTGGGCGGCGGCGACTCGGCTGCGTCTGTGCGCACCTTAGGTCTTGACGAGGAAGGCTTTAGCCACATTTCCACCGGTGGTGGCGCTTCCTTGGAATTTTTGGAAGGCAAGACGCTACCTGGCGTTGAAGTCCTCGAATCCTAATTCGTGATTAATTTATCCTCGTTTGAAAGGAAGTGTGTCTAAATGGCGCGCACCCCACTGATTGCTGGCAACTGGAAGATGAACCTCAACCACAAGCAGGCTATCGGAGAGCTGCAAAAGTTCTCCTTTACTCTGCCCAAGGAATACTACGAAAAAGTAGATGTCTCCTTCCTGGTTCCTTTTACCAATATTCGTACGGCACAGACGCTTGTGGAAGGCGACAAGCTGAAGATCACCTACGGTGCTCAAGATATTTCGGAGCACGAATCTGGCGCATACACCGGTGAAGTATCTGGCGCGATGCTCGCAGCACTTGGCTGCTCCTACGTCGTTGTAGGCCACTCTGAGCGCCGCGAATACCACAATGAATCTGATGAGCTCGTAGCGAAGAAGACTGCGGCAGCTTTGGCCAATGGCATTTCTCCTATCGTATGTGTGGGTGAGCCGCTGGATATTCGCGAGGCCGGCACGCATGTTGAGTACGTAGTTGACCAAACCCGTAAGTCTTTGGCTGGTCTGGATGCCAATGCATTGGCGAAGACCGTTATTGCCTATGAGCCAGTGTGGGCTATTGGCACCGGCAAGGTAGCTTCAGCAGATGATGCCCAGGAAGTCTGTGCGGCCATTCGCGGCTTGGTTAAAGAGCTAGCGGGCGAAGACGTCGCAGCGGGCATCCGTATTCTCTACGGCGGTTCTGTGAAGACTGATACTATCGCGGAGATTGTCTCCAAGCCTGATGTCGACGGTGGGCTAGTCGGCGGTGCTTCCTTAAGCGGTGAGGAATTCGCGAAGTTGGCTGCTACCGCAGCGACCGCCAATCAGTAGCTGACATCGGCCGAGCTTGATGTGTATGCGCACGTGCTAATGGCCATGACGCCGTGATGGTGTAATATTGCGGGAAGCGAAGTTCTCATGGGCTGATACTTCCCGCATATCCTCGCTTCGTGCACTGGCGCACGAGCGCAGCATGAGACAAAGATTTTTAATTATCAACACGCAAGGTAGCTAATTCATGATTTTGACTCTGCAAATCGTACTGGTCATCTCCGCAATTTTGATGACTGTGTTCGTCTTGCTGCACAAGGGCAAGGGCGGCGGCCTGTCTAGCCTTTTTGGTGGCGGTGTTCAATCGAACCTGTCGGGCTCCACGGTGGTGGAAAAGAACCTGGACCGCTACACCGTGGTTATGGTCATCATCTGGCTCGCCTGCATCATTGGCTTAAACCTCATTCAGGCTTACGCTTAACGCCCTGCAGGGTATAACAGCATACAGAAAGTCCCGCTCAGTATTAATTTACTGAGCGGGACTTGTTGTTGCTGGTGCTAGTCGTTTAACGCGCCAGCGGCATTGTCAGCTAAGAACAAGACGGTTTCTTCCAAGCCGCGTGCACCGGCGGCTGGCCAGTCTTCGGCGTCAGCTCCTGCAACAACATGCGCTGCGGCCTCGGCCTTTTCTTCACCAGCGACAAGCAGCCACACTCGCTTGGACCGAGCAATCGCGGGCAGCGTCAGCGTCAGACGCTCGGCTGGTGGCTTCGGGCTATCGTGAACAGCAACCACAATGTCTTCTTGTTCGCGCACCGCTTCGGTATGAGGGAACAAGGAGTTGATGTGGCCTTCGCCGCCCATGCCGAGCAGGTGCAGGTCGAATCCCTGCGGTGCGAATTCGCGCAGCTCTTCTTCATAGGCTTGCGCAGCCGAGCTCATTGAAATTGCGCCCAAATCATAGCCGTGGATGTGACGGGTTGGAATACCGACGTGATTGAGCAGTGCCTCCCGTGCCTGGCCCTCGTTGGAATCAGGGTCGCTGACAGGCACATTGCGTTCATCGCCAAAGAAGATGTGGATGCGATCCCAATCAATGCGCAGGGCAGGGAAGTCTTCGCCTTGGTTGTTGGCAGCGTCGTCTAGTCGGCGCAACTCTTTGAGCAGTCCGATGCCAGCGCCGCCGCCGGTGAGAACAACACGTGCAATACCATCGCCATGGACACCTCCATTAAGCGCCTGGGCTTGCGCCACAACGTCAATGAACTTCAATGCCGCAGAAGATATGAGCTCTTCCAAGTCAGCAACGCGATTAATAGTCACCATGACTAAAGTTGGGGTCCTTTCACACGTCTGCACGCTCGGGATAAGGGTGCAGAAACTAAGCTATTAAATACTACTAGTAGTCTACTTGCTGTAGTCCACGCAATGTATGTGCGTAGGCCTTATCAGCATCCAAGTGCCGGAGTTCTTCCGATAGAATCTCTGCGCGGGAGCGAGTATTCAGCGCGACCATGGACTCGGGGGAACCTGGAACATTGACGCGCACCGAGCCTTCTTCCGTTGCTTCGATCATGATGTCGGAGGTCTCACGGAAGAAATGCACGCTGTGAATCGTAAACTTCTCCGAAGAATCATCGTTGTCGTCGGAGACAATGCGTTTAACGGGCACAGCCAAACGGTCCAGCAGCCACGCTGCAGCAAGGTCAACGGCCAAGCTGTCGGCGGGGCCAGAGATTTCCACGCGCTGTACCGGTTCATGCGGCAGGCGGTCCAAAGACGAGGCCACGATGCCGCGCCACTGGGTGATCTCACCCCATGCCATGTCCGTATCGCCAGGAGCGTAGCCAGCAGACAGGGTACGCAGGTCTTCCTTCTCCGCTGCATGGGTGATGCGTCGCTGGCCCAAAGCGCCAATAGGAGTTTGGGACGGACGCGGCGGAGCTGCTGTTGCCCACCACACCACGATCGGCGTATCAGGCAACAGCAGGGGAGTAACAACAGATTCGGCATTGTCCGCTAGGGCACCAAAAAGGTGCATGACGACGATTTCCGATGCGCCAGCTTCGCCGCCAACGCGCAGTTCCGCGTTGAGCAGTGGCTCTGCTAGGCGGTTGCCTCTGATGACCACCAGTACGCGGGACGGGTGCTCGTGGGAGGCATCGCGGATGGAATCTAAGACGGCATCGACCTCATCGTCGGCATTGACAACGACGATCAACGTTAAAACGCGTGAGGTGGTCAAGGTGTAGTGCTCTTGTGCTTCCACAAGCCCACGAGAGATCTTGCTCGTGGTGGTATTTGGCATTGGGGTGATCACAGGTTGAATCCTTCACACATTGTTTCTAAGGACGACGCCAGGTACGACCGCGGCGGGAGAGCATGGCATTCGCCGACTCCGGGCCCCAGGTGCCTGCAGCATAGCTTTCAGGTTGGCCATTGCTTTCCCAGTACTCCAAAATCGGGTCCAAAATGGCCCAGGAGAGCTCAACTTCTTCGTTGGTGGGAAATAGTGAGGACTCATCCAAGAGCGCGTCGAGAATCAGACGCTCATACGCTTCCGGTGACTCTTCAGTAAAAGCCTGGGCGTAAGAGAAGTCCATATTGACATCGCGCACTTCCATGGTGGAGCCTGGAACTTTCGAACCAAAACGCAAGGTCACGCCCTCATCCGGCTGCACGCGAATCACTACAGCGTTAGCGCCCAGCGCCGAGGTTTGACCGCCATCGAAAGGCTGATGCGGAGCGGGCTTAAAGACCAGGGCAATCTCGGTGACTCGACGTCCCAAACGCTTACCAGTGCGCAAGTAAAACGGCACGCCTGCCCAGCGGCGGGAGTTTACTTCGAGCGTGCAGGCAGCATAGGTCTCGGTGGTCGATTCCGGATCGAATCCTTCTTCCTCACGCAGGCCCTTGACGTACTGCGATCCTTGCCAACCTGCTGCGTACTGTCCACGTGCGGTGGTCTTTGCCAACGGGTAGACAGGGGTGGTGGCTTGCAGAACCTTAATTTTCTCCGCCTGCAGTGCTGAGGGGCTAAAGGAGCTTGGCTCTTCCATGGCCACCAATGCGAGCAGCTGAATCAGGTGGTTTTGGATAACATCGCGCGCTGCACCAATACCGTCGTAGTAGCCCGCGCGCCCGCCTAGGCCAATGTCTTCGGCCATGGTGATTTGTACGTGGTCGATGTAGTGCGCATTCCACATGGGTTCATAGATCTGGTTGGCAAAACGCAACGCCATGATGTTTTGCACGGTCTCTTTGCCCAGGTAGTGGTCGATACGAAATACGGCGTCTTCGGGAAAGACGGCGTTGACAATTTCGTTGAGCTCACGCGCTGATTGCTGGTCGTGGCCAAAAGGCTTTTCGATGATCACTCGACGCCATGAATCATCCGACGGGGTTGCCATACCGACGCGTTCAATCTGGTGGCAAATATCGGAGAAGTAGTCCGGCGGAACCGAAAGGTAATAAGCCCAGTTGCCGCCCGTGCCGCGAGAGGAATCTAGCTCGTGAAGACACCCGGACAGGGCATCGAAACCTTTATCGTCGAAATCGCCAGAGACGAATTCAAAGCCTTGCGCGAGATGCGTCCACACGTTTTCTCTAAACGGTGTACGTGCGCCAGCTTGAACCGCGCCTTTGACATAGTCGCAAAAAGCGTCCTTATCCCAGTCTCTGCGACCGTAGCCAACAAGGGTAAACCCAGCGGGCAAAAGACCACGATTGGCCAAGTCGTAGATAGCCGGCAGCAGCTTTTTTCGGGCCAAGTCTCCGGTTACACCAAAGATGACCATTCCAGCTGGTCCGGCAATGCGCGGGAGGCGTTTATCTTTATCATCACGCAGGGGGTTAACCCAGTCGCTAGGGCTAGTCACAAGCAAGCAATCCTTTCAGCGAAATTCAACGCCCCTGAGTCTACTAGTTCGCCGGGATCGACAAACGCTAGCCATGGGCTCTCCCGCTTCACAGTTTGAGAGATAACAAACCCCACCAGGCTTCATGGTGCAAAATGTGCACAGCCACGGTGGGGCAGTCGATTTAATTGAGGTTTTAGACCAGACGTGGGGTTAGTGCTTCCAAAAGCTCAGTCCACGCAGAGACGAACTTTTCGTCGCCTTCGCGCTCGAGCAGGACGAAGACATCATCCAAATCAACGCCAACAGCCTTGATATCTTCTAAGACCTTGGCAGATTCCTCTGCGGAGTCGCTGAGGGTATCACCGTGCAAGGAGTCAGAATCCAAGGTGGCGTCGATAGTCTTTTCCGGCATTGTGTTGACGGTGTTAGGACCGGCCAACTCCGAGACATACAAGGTCGGAGCGTAGTCCGGGTTCTTTACGCCTGTCGATGCCCACAGCGGACGCTGCAGGTTGGTGCCTTCCGGCAAGTCGGAAGCGTTTTCCAACTCCGACTGGTACAACGCATAAGCCTGCTGAGCATTGGCGATGCCAGCTTTGCCCCGCAGCGCCAATGCTTCATCGGTACCGATCTTTTCCAAACGCTTGTCGATTTCGACGTCGACGCGCGAGACGAAGAAGGATGCAACGGAGTGGATTTTGGAGATATCCAAGTCGTTTGCTTCCGCGCGGCGGATACCAGTCTTGAAAGCCTCAATGACCTGCTTGTAGCGTTCCAGGGAGAAGATCAGCGTGACGTTGACGGAAATTCCATCCGCCAAGGCTTCGGTGATGGCGCCGAGCGAGCCATCGGTAGCTGGAATCTTAATCATGACGTTGTCGCGGTCGACGCGGTTCCACAGTTCGCGTGCCTGCGCAATGGTTGCTTCGCCATCGTCGGAAATACGAGGATCCACTTCGATGGAAACGCGGCCGTCTTTGCCGCCGGACTGCTCGTAGACTTCCTTAAAGACATCGCACGCGTTGCGCACGTCATCGATAGCCAAGGAGTAGACAGCTTCGTCAGCCTTGGCGCGTTCTGCCTTGAGCTTTGCAATGTCGTCGTCATAGGCATTGCCCTGAGTCATGGCGGCAGCAAAAATTGCGGGGTTGGTGGTCACACCCACAATCGACTTGGTCTTCAATAGTTCTTGAAGATTGCCGGACTCGAGGCGATCACGAGAGAGATCATCGAGCCACGTGGAGGTGCCGATCTTTGCTAGATCATCAATGGTAGTCATGTGTTTATACTCCTAATTCTTTGCGGCAGCCAGTGATTCGCGAGCTGCCTCGACGACCTTTTCGACGGTGAATCCAAAGCGCTCGAAGAGCTCTTCAGCAGGCGCGGAGGCACCGAAGTGCTCAATGGAGACTGCGCGACCTGCAAAACCGAGGTATTTGTGCCATGACTGGGCAACGCCGGCTTCGACGGACACGCGTGCCAGAACGTCGGATGGAAGAACCTCTTCGCGGTACTCCTTTGGCTGCTCTTCGAACCATTCCTGACATGGCATCGACACTACTCGCGTTGCGGTGCCAGCGGCTTCCAGTTCCTTCGCCGCACCCACGGCCAAGTGAACCTCGGAACCAGTAGCAATAAGGATGAGGTCTGGGGTGTCCTTGGACGCTTCCACCAAGGTGTAGCCGCCACGACGAACGCCTTCTGCAGCCTTTTCCTTGGTGCCTTCAAGTACTGGGACATTTTGACGAGTCAACGACAGTCCCTTCGGAGCAGCCTTGTATTCCATGGCTGCCGCCCATGCCTGCACCGTCTCATTGGCATCCGCTGGGCGGATAACTGAGAGGTTAGGAACTGCGCGAAGCGCGGAGAGCACCTCAACCGGCTGGTGGGTCGGACCATCTTCACCAAGACCGATGGAGTCATGCGTCCAAACAAAGTAAGTGTCGGTCGACATCAATGCGCCGAGACGAACAGCAGGGAACTGGTACTCGGAGAAGATCAGGAAGGTGCCGCCGTACACGCGGGTGTGTCCGTGCAGAGCAATACCGTTCATGATCGCGGCCATGGCGTGCTCGCGGATACCGAAGTGCAGGTTACGACCAGCGTGTGGATCAGCTGACCACATATCGGTGGTAATAGCTTCGGGGCCAAAGGATGCAGCGCCCTTGATCACCGTGTTATTGGAACCAGCCAGGTCCGCTGACCCGCCCCACATTTCTGGCAGCTTGGCAGCAAGAGCCTGAATTGCTGCTTCCGATGCCTTACGGGTAGCAAGACCCTTTTCATCTGCATCCCACGAAGGGAGGTCGTCTGCGAAACCTGCAGGCAGCTCGCGCGCAGCCATGCGGTCAAACAGAGCCTTATTTTCTGGGTAAGCCTCTGCCCACTGATCAAACTTTTCCTGCCACGCAGACTTCTTCTCTGCTGCGCGATCGGCAAGCTTGCGGGTGTGGTTGATGACGTCGTCGTCAATGTGGAAATTAACAGCTGGGTCGAAACCAAGGATTTCCTTGGTGGCTGCTACTTCATCATCACCAAGTGCGGCACCGTGAGCGCCACCGGTATTCATCTTATTGGGCGCTGGGTACCCAATAACGGTCTTCACGCGAATAAAGGATGGGCGAGTGGTCTCTGCCTTCGCGTTCTCGATTGCGTCGAGAATGGCGACAACATCTTCACCGGATTCGACGGTCTGCACGTGCCACCCATACGCCTCGTAGCGGGCGTTGACATCTTCGGTGAAAGCAATGTTGGTGTCATCTTCGATGGAGATGCGGTTGTCATCCCAAAAGACAATGAGGTTGCTCAGCTGCTGGGTACCGGCCAGCGAGGAAGCTTCGGCGGTCACGCCCTCTTGCAAATCACCATCGGATGCGATGACGTAGACGTAGTGGTCGAAAGGTGATTCGCCAGCTGGAGTATCAGCGTCAAAAAGGCCGCGTTCTTTACGCGCAGCCATAGCCATGCCGACCGACGATGCCAGACCCTGGCCCAAAGGACCGGTGGTGATCTCAACACCGTCAGTGTGACCGACCTCAGGGTGGCCAGGAGTTAAGGAACCCCAGGTGCGCAGCGCCTCAAGGTCTTTCATCTCCAAGCCGAATCCACCCAAGTACAGCTGGATGTACTGAGTCAATGAAGAGTGACCGACAGAGAGAACAAAGCGGTCACGACCAGCCCAGTTGATATCCTTCGGATCATGATTGAGCACGCGCTGGTACAGGGTGTAAGCCAGCGGTGCCAACGACATGGCGGTACCCGGGTGGCCGGAACCGCAGTTTTGAACCGCGTCTGCTGCCAACACGCGCACGGTATCAATCGCGCGAGTATCAAGCTCTGACCAGTCATCGGGGTAGCGACGCTCTGTCATCGCCTGCAATTCGGGGGAGAGGTTCGAAGAAGACACGGTTTAAGTTGCCTCACCAATCTATTCGGGATTAATACTGACGCGTACAAGTCTACTTATACCTAGGTGCGGAAGGATCCACTACGTGTTGCTATTTCGTCCTTTCAGCAAAAAGTTGTAGGCTGTGATGGTTACCTGCTGCTTAACCTACTTATAATCAGCGCCGAATTGCACCGTAATTCGCACAAATAAGTGGAAATTAAGTTAGTGGGCGCAACGGTAGGGCAATCCATTGTGACGTTGCTGACGAATTAGATACCTCAGGGAACTAGTTTGATTCCCTGCTCGACTAGTCAAGCGTAATCGGCACATTTGTGCCGTTAATTTTTGATTTCAATAGGCGCCTGAATGCAGATAACATTGCGCCGCACGACGTACGGCGCATCAGGTACTGCACTGTGCACAGACAATTAATAGTTGGAGGAAAATTCCTTGGACACCATCAAGGCCTATATTGCTTTGACAAAACCTAGGATCATCGAGCTCCTCCTTGTAGCCGCCATCCCTGCGATGTTGCAGGCGCAACGCGGCGTTGAAGCCGCTGCCGATAACATCTGGCTCATCATTTCCACCATTTTCGGTGGTTGGATGGGTGCTGCGGCAGCGCACACGTTTAATAACGTGGTCGAATATGAGCTTGATCAAAAAATGCAGCGCACCCGCGCGCGTCCCTTGGTTCGTGGAAAAATTAGCCGCAAGAATGCCGCGATTTTCGCGTTCATCATGCTGGCGCTGTCAGTATTTTGGCTCGGAGTCGTAGCCAATTCCTGGTTGGCAGCATTCTTCGTTCTGCTAACCAACTTCTTCTACGTCTTCGTCTACACCAAGTGGCTGAAGATGAAAAACGAACAGGGAATCGTGTGGGGCGGTCTCGCAGGCTGCATGCCGGCTCTGGTGGGCTGGGCAGTTATCCGCGATAACGCTATGGACGGTCAACCAGACCGCTGGTGGCAGGCCGTTGTTCTCTTCCTCATCATCTTCTTCTGGACTCCTCCTCACACTTGGGCGCTGGCCATGAAGTACAAGGAAGACTACCGCCGTGCAGGCGTGCCAATGCTGCCAGTGGTAGCTAAGGAATCCGAGGTAACTCGTCAGATCGTGTGGTACACCATTGCCACCGTTGTCGTGACCTTGTTGCTGCTTCCTGCCGCGTCTTGGATCTATCTCATTGCCGCGATTGCTTCCGGTATCGGATTCCTGTGGATGGCCATTCGTCTGCATGACGGCGTGAAGAAGGGCGCGAAGGTAAAGCCAATGCGCTTGTTCATCTACTCGAATAACTACCTCTCGGTGCTCTTTATTGGCCTGACCATTGACGCTATCGTTGGTTGGGAGCCCATCGGCCGCATGCTCGGCTGGTCTACCGTGCTCTTCTAAAACATAAACCCACCGCGAGGGTATAAGTACATAAATACATAAACGGCGGCGTCCGCGAGGAGTAATCCTCGTCTGGACGCCGCCGTTTGCGATCCTTGCTGAGTTCGCTGCCGCAGGGAGCTCTTGCTAAGACCGTGGCCCTCGGGCATAGCCCTTGGAATTAGCCCTTTTGCACGCGGAGTACTACTGAGCCGGTGGTCTTGCGGTTTTGTAGGTCTTCGTGGGCCTGGCGGGCATCTTGTAGGTCATAGACATCGTGTACCCGGAAGGTGAGCTTTCCTTCGTTGACCATTTGCACCACGGTAGAAGCACGCATCTGAAATTCTGCATCCGTCGCGGTGTAGGCACCAATAGAAGGACGCGTTAAGAAGATAGAACCGTGCTTGTTGAGCACCTGTGGGTCGATGGGGTCCACGGGCCCAGAGGCCGCACCAAAGAGGCAGACGGTGCCGCGCGGGCGTACGACTTCCAGTGACTCTTGGAACGTGTCTTTGCCCACGCCGTCATAGACAACGTCGACGCCTCGGCCGCCGTTAAAACGGCGAACCTTTTCCGCTAGTCCACCGGAGTAGCGAAATACTTGGTCCGCACCTGCTTCATAGGACAGTGTTTCTTTTTCATCGGAAGAGACCACGGTATACACGGTGGCGCCTGCCGCCTTCGCCATCTGGGTCGCCAGCAGTCCCACACCACCGGCACCGGCCGTAATCAAGCATGAGCTATTTTCATCCAGTTCGGCGACACCGTGAATGAGGTAGTGCGCGGTAATACCTTGTAGCAACATCGTGCCAGCGACGTTCAAGTCAATGTCATCAGGCACGGCCACCATGCGGTTGCGATCGACGCAGACCTGCTCCGCATAAGATCCGAAAGCGTCATTCCAAGCAACCATGGTGCCCTCGGCGATTTCGCCCTTCGGGTCATGCGCCACGCGGCCGACACCCTCAAGTCCAATGATAAAAGGCGTTTGGGCATTATAAATGCCCTCCCGGTAATAGGTATCGATGTAATTGACGCCAGCAGTAATGACGTCGACCAATACCTGCTCCTCGGAAGGAGTTGGGGAGGGCACTTCGGTGTACTCCAAAACTTCGGGTCCACCATGTTTTGCTACCTGGATTGCATACATGTATTCCAGGCTAACTGTTTTTAGCGCGCTGCGAGGGCTTTCTGTCGCTTTTCCCGCTTGACATCGCCAGCTGGTGAACCTGTTTCAAGGCCGGAGGTTCCGCCAGCGCGAACAATTCCGTGTGCATAAAGCAGGGCAGTGTAAGCCGTGACTACTGAGGACATTCCGATATGGAATGGAATGGTCCAGCGTGGCACGCCCATGTAGAACTGGAAGACACCGATTGCCCACTGAATAATAATGCAGGCGATGAGGACCCAGCCGGCCTTCTTCGCGGCATCGGAAGCATTCTTGCGGTATAGCAGTACCTGCACGATGACGGTAAAGAGAACGTAGACGTACATGCATCCGGCGTGGATATAGGCCATGAGCTTGGTATCGATATCCAAACGGCCTTCCATACCAACGCCCGCATCGCCAGCGTGTACACCAGACCCGGTGACCATGGTGCCGGTCATCAGCACGACGCTAAGTCCTACTACGGCAGCGATGGCGAGGTAGCGAATGGCATCGGAAAGCTCTGGCGTGCGCGTGCCATCGTCGGCTTCTTTAATGCGTGAGTACAACATGGCGGCAATCCAGACCAAGATCATCGATGGAATGAAGTGGATGGCAACCGCCCACCAGTGCAGATCCATAAAGACGGAGATGGCGCCGAGGACAGCCTGCACGGCAATGCCAGCGATAGACAGCCAAGCATAGAGTTTGAGCTCAAAGCGACGCTTAGCCATATGCATAGCAACGATTGCGGCAATGGCAGCGGCAGCGACCACGAAGGTCAGCAGACGGTTGCCAAACTCAATGACCTGGTGAATCCAGGGCGCGGCCCCGGGGACAGGAACCAACGAGCCAGCGTGGCAATTAGGCCAGGTCTCACAGCCGAGGCCGGAGCCAGTGACACGCACAATCGAGCCGGAAACGGTGATGCCGCCCTGGCAGATCAGCAAGATCAAAGCGATGATTCTTTGCTGTTTGATGGACGGTGCCGCCTCGCGGAAGAAGCTTCGTATGCGGTTGAAGGGGCCGGGTTTGCCGGTCCGAGGTGTCTGGGTTGCAGTAGGGGAAGAATCAGTCATGGCGCTCACGAATACTTACGTTACCTTTGATAATGGGGGTGGCCTAAAAAATTAGCGGTTAAAAGAGTAAGTTCACATTTAGCCCTCAAAACGGAACCATTTGCTTGCTGCAAACGACGCGACGATCGCCCAGAGGATCAAGGCAAGGAATGGAATGGTGGGAAATGATCCGGCCAACGCTTCGACTAGTCCGCTGGCTAGGGCGACGGACGGGATGAGATTCAACCAGCCCACGTCGATGAGCCCTTGCGAGTACAGCGTCCAGCCGACGATGGCTAAGAGGATAAACCAAATCAGGTTCGACAGCGCAAGCACGATTTCCGCGCTGAGGCTGCCGCCTAAGGTGAGTCCAAGCGCAGTAAAAGCCGCGACTCCGAGCAGTAACACCACAAAGGCCAGCAAGATTCCGGAAACTGGGGCGCGGAACCCTAGGAGAAATGACGCGGTGCCTAGGACAATGACCTGCAGACAGACCATCGCGAAGACGGCGATAATCTTGCCGGCAATAATGGCCCAGGCGGGAACGCCGGAAGCACCGCTGCGCTTGAGTGCGCCGTAGCGGCGGTCGAAGGCGACCGCAATAGCTTGGCCGGTAAACCCGGCGGAGGTAGCCGCGACCGCAAACACCATCGGAATAGCGGCGTCGATGCCGCCGAAGCTATCGGTTATCGGAAAGACCCGGAAAGCAATGAGCAAACCCAAAGGAATGATGATGCTCAGCAATTGCTGCTCGCCGTGGCGCAGCATGAGCTTGGCTTCCATCGCACCTTGCGCGGTGATCATCGTGGAGATGCTCGACGCCTTGGCATCTGGGGTAAACGTGCCTGGGGCAAACGATGGCAGAACTTGGCCGTGCATCACGGCATCTGATTGAGAGGCATCAGTCATGACTCTTAGCTCCTTAAATGACGGCCGGTGATATCCAAGAAGACATCTTCTAAATTGCGGTGCGATGTCTCAAGCTGGGTAATAAGCACCTCTTGACGTGCTAGCTCTTTCGTGATCGTGGCAATTGCTTCTGGGGTGGGCTCCATCGTGATGCGATAGTGCAATGGCCGAATAGCGGAGATCTCTACGCCGACGGCGCGGTGAAATGCTTCTTCATCCACTTCGTGATTGCACACGATCGAGATGAGCGCTGAAGACGCAATCTTCGTCAGCTCATCTGGGGTGCCCATGGCCACCTGGCTGCCGTGATCGACGATCAAAACATTGTCGGCTAGTGCTTCAGCCTCATCCATCAGGTGGGTGGTTAGCACGACGGCCACACCATCGCGCTTTAACGCGCGAATTAATTCCCAGACCGCAATGCGCGATTGGGTATCGAGCCCAGCTGTGGGCTCATCGAGAAAGACCAGATTAGGACGACCGATAATGGCGAGCGCTAATGCTAAGCGCTGTTGTTGGCCACCGGAAAGGCGCCGGTAGGTGTTTTTCGCGACCCCGCCAAGGCCCAAGATATCAATGAGCCAATCCGGATCGTGTGGATTGGCACTATAGCGGGCAGCTAGCTGCAACATCTCGCGTACCTTGATGCCGTTGTAGCCACCGCCGCCTTGCAGCATGATGCCGACGCGCTCGCGCACGGCATCAGGATGGGTGGCGGGGTTGAAACCGAGCACGGAGATCTCCCCGGAAGTTGGGGTGATAAACCCCTCGCACATTTCGATGGTGGTGGTCTTGCCCGCGCCATTAGCGCCTAGCAGACACAGCAACTCACCTTGGTGAACATGAAAGCTCAAACCGTTAACTGCGCGCTTGTCTCCGTAGTCTTTGACCACGTTGTCAAGGCGCAAAACCGGATGTCCATCAAAAGTTGTACTCACGGTTGTCTAGTTTAGGACACGACGCCTAAAAAGCCGTAACGCGACCCACCCGATGGTGACCAAGACCGCTAAGCCCACTGCGGCAGAGAGGTAAATCTGCAGAATGGTTCCCGGTGGTAACCCCAATCCGCGCGGCAGTACGACAAAGCTCATCACGGCCGAGTAGATCATGACCGCGTAGCGGAAAAAGAGGCGATTGGCCCACGCGGCCAGCGGGAAAATAGCCCACAGGATATACCAGGGGTGCACCACTGGAAACAGGATAACCAGGACCAAGGTGGATACGCCGAGCCCGCCTACTGGGTGCATGACCCCGCGGTAGGTAGCAAAGATCATGCGCACCATAAAAGCTGCGGCCGCCAATACTCCGACGGCGCGGGTGACGGTCAAGATAGCTTCGGTGTGATCACCTAGCCCCAACATCATTCCTATGAATCCGGAGGTCACGCCAATATCTGTGGAGATCGATAGCCAGGAGCGAATCGTGGCCGCACCACCCTGACCGGTAATCCATCCGAGCCCAATGCCGGAAAGAACTGTAAACGCCGCGATGGTAAAGGCCAGCACGGCGACAAAGGTTCCGGCCGCGGTGGAAATGGCCAGCCAGTGTTTCCACTGCAAGCGTTGGGTAAACAGTCGTGCCAGGGCCATGCCGACAAAACCCAAGCCAATAAAGCCGGTGACCTTGACCATGCCCGCGGCAGAGATGAGCACACTACCGCCGAAGATCAGCAGCCAGGCTGGCCACGCCGTGGACATCGACAAGCGAAAGCTGGCATGCAGCTTATCGATGCCCCGTAGCGCAACCTCCATGCCCACCAAAGCAAAGCCGAGCATGATGGATTCATTATGTATGCCGCCGATCAGGTGCAAGATAGTCAGCGGATTCAATATGCCTAGCCACAGCGCTGATGCGGGCTGCACCCGGCAGCGTTGCGCAAGCTTCGCGATGGCCCACCCGGCGGCAATAACGCCGAGGATGGAAGCCAGTCGGTGCAAAATCACCGCGGCCACGATGGAGTCATTGGTGATGAGGCTAAATAATGCGGCAATGCCTAGGGCAACCGGACCATATGGCGATGGGGAATTAGCCCAGATGAATGGCACTGAGCGCGCAAGGTCATCATCCGCGCCGAGTAGCTGCACCGGGCCTGCGGCATAAGGGTCCATGCCCTGGACCACGATCGAGCCATTGGCGATATAGGAATAAATATCCTGAGTAAATAGCGGGGCGGTGGCAATAATCGGCACGGTCCAGCTGAAAAATGTCACCCACACTTGAGACCGTGACAATGTGTGCTGCACGGCTTGGCGGCGTGGGAACAGAGGTGTGCCCGCCATGGGGGCGAGCAGCAACCAGGCGATGACGAGCAAACCAACGCCGATAAAAACCATCGCGCTGGAAGAGACCAACATGCGCCCCATGAGTTGTCCGAAAGGCAATTCGCCAAAGGGATTGCCGACCACGGGCAAGGCGCCTGCACCGAGGCCCCCGAGACCGATAAGTAGTGAACCAAGGGTGCCAAGCCATCGCAAGATAAAAAGCTTGTGGGTATCAGACTGAGTCTGTGGCTGCGTCTGCGACGGGGTATCGGTAGAGGACTCGCTGACATCAAACTTCGCGTGGTCATCTCCGTGCAATTGTGCGGAACGAGACCCGGCGGTGCCGAAGCGAGGCATCTCCTCGCGGATCCCTTTCCACATGCCGCCGAGGCGACCCAGTCTTATCCTCATGGCTTATTACTTTAATGCCCACCTTGTCGGGGGTGTGCAGCCACGGTGTTTAAGACATTCTTTCAGGCGTCCAAAAGGCCTATTTTTCTGGGAAGGTGCTGGGAGACGGGCTATTAAGGAAACAGAATTCCGTAATATCGACACGCCGTTGACCTGCGTCGGTAGCAATTGGGAATGAATTAGGGAACACTAGTGTTGTCTAAAGAGAGAGCAAAAGGAGGTGGGCGCAATGGCTGCAGAAACGCAGTTACAGACCGAGACTCGGTCAACTGAAGGCGATACGCGCCGCCAAGTCATGCTTTTGTTGCTCAAAGAAGGTCCGATCACAGCGTCCAATTTGGGCACACAGCTTGGTCTTTCAGCTGCCGGCGTTCGTCGGCATTTAGACATCCTGGTGGAAGATGGCTTGACCGAAGTAGTCAATCGCCGCCCGCAGCCCAAAAATGGGCAGTCCGCGGGACGGGGTAGACCGGCTAAGCACTTTCGCCTCACGGACAAAGGTCGATCCCAGTTCGGCCACACCTATGACGAACTTGCTTCAGAAGCACTCGACACGCTGCGTGAAGTCGGTGGCTCTGAGGCTGTCAAGAAATTCGCCATTCTGCGCATGGAACGGCTCCTCGCCGATATTGAACCCCTAGTGGGGGAGAATGAATCGGTCGTGGACACAGCACGTAAACTTGCAGCTGCACTGGACGATAATGGGTATGCAGCCACTATTCACGAAGCTGGGCACGGGGTGCAGGTTTGTCAGCACCACTGCCCAGTAGCGAGAGTGGCCGAGCAGCACCCAGAATTGTGTGAGGCGGAACAGGAAGTCTTTTCCGCCCTGTTAGGCACTCACGTACAGCCCTTGGCCTCTATTGCAGATGGTCACGGAATCTGTACAACGAATATCCCCTTGACACCAATTACTAATAATTCAGACGAAAGGAGCAGGGCATGACCCAGGCACAACCGGCGCCAGGTACTGAAAAGAAGATGACCGATGACGAGATCATTGAGTCAATTGGTGCGTACGAATTCGGCTGGCACGACTCTGACGCAGCGGGTGCAGCAGCACGCCGTGGCATTAACGAGGACGTAGTCCGCGACATTTCTGCCCAGAAGAACGAGTCCGAGTGGATGCTGGAACAGCGTCTCAAGGCATTGCGCATGTTCGACAAGAAGCCAATGCCAAAGTGGGGTGCAGATCTTTCCGGCATCGACTTCGACAACATTAAGTACTACGTCAAGTCCACCGAAAAGCAGGCTCAGACCTGGGAGGATCTCCCAGATGACATCAAGGAAACCTACGACAAGTTGGGTATTCCTGAGGCTGAGAAGCAGCGTCTGGTTGCAGGTGTAGCCGCTCAGTACGAGTCTGAGGTTGTCTACCACCAGATTCGTGAGGACCTTGAAGAGCAGGGCGTTATCTTCCTTGATACCGATACCGCACTCAAGGAGCACCCAGAGCTGTTCAAGGAGTACTTCGGTACCGTCATCCCTGCTGGTGACAACAAATTCTCCGCGCTGAACTCCGCTGTCTGGTCCGGTGGCTCTTTCATCTACGTTCCACCAGGAGTCCACGTCGACATTCCTCTGCAGGCCTACTTCCGTATTAACACGGAAAACATGGGTCAGTTTGAGCGCACCCTGATCATCGTTGATGAGGACGCTTACGTGCACTACGTAGAGGGCTGTACCGCACCTATTTACAAGTCTGACTCCCTGCACTCCGCAGTAGTTGAGATCATTGTGAAGAAGGGCGGCCGCTGCCGCTACACCACCATTCAGAACTGGTCCAACAACGTCTACAACTTGGTCACCAAGCGCACCAAGGTAGAAGAGGGCGGCACCATGGAATGGGTCGATGGCAACATCGGCTCCAAGGTCACCATGAAGTACCCAGCTGTTTGGATGATGGGTCCTCACGCTAAGGGCGAAGTACTGTCCGTAGCATTCGCTGGCGAAGGCCAGTTCCAGGACACCGGTGCCAAGATGAAGCACCTGGCTCCACACACCTCCTCCAACATTGTTTCGAAGTCTGTTGCCCGCGGTGGTGGCCGTGCTGCCTACCGTGGCCTGATTGAGGTGCACCCGAACGCGCACCACTCGTACTCCAACGTTGAGTGTGACGCGCTGTTGGTCGATAGCATCTCGCGTTCGGATACATATCCGTACAACGATATCCGCAACGACTACGTCACCTTGGGCCACGAAGCAACCGTTTCGCAGGTCTCCGAGGAGCAATTGTTCTACCTGATGTCTCGCGGCATCCAGGAAGAAGAAGCGATGGCGATGATTGTCCGTGGCTTCGTCGAGCCGATTGCGAAGGAACTCCCAATGGAGTACGCACTTGAGCTCAACCGTCTGATCGAACTGCAAATGGAAGGATCTGTAGGCTAAACAAGATGCTGAATTCTAACGAATTTTCTGGTGCAGCCGTAGTCGAAGGCTCCGGCTACCAGACCAAGGGTGACCTGCCTACGTCCTTCGACGTTGAGGCATTCGAGGTTCCAGGCGGCCGTGATGAAGAGTGGCGCTTTGTTTCGCTGCGTAAGATTCGCGGTCTCCACAATGGTTCCTTCGCGGACAACCTCAAGGTTGTTCCACAAGACATCAATGTGACCGCCCCAGAGGGCGTCACCGTTGAGACTGTTGATGGCAGTAACGAGCGCTTGCGCGCAGCTGGTGCACCATCCGATCGCGTTGCAGCTCAGGCATGGACTTCTATGCCCGAAGCAACTCTGATCACCATTGATCCAGAAACCCGCTCGGATGAGCCCGTGCATGTCACCATCTCGGGTGCCGGCGAGGACAATGTGTCCTTCGGTGCTACCACCTTTGATGTTGGCCACCACGCTGAGATCACCCTGGTTGTGAAGTACGAAGGTTCCGGCACTCACGCCGACAACCTTGGCTTCATCATCGGCGACGGTGCACACGTCACCGTCATCGTCGACGCGGACTGGAACAACGACACGGTTCACCTGTCCAACCAGTCCATCCTGATGGGACGTGACTCAGTGCTTCGCCACAACTCCGCCATCTTCGGTGGCGAGGTTGTACGTCTGTTCCCACGCGTGAAGTACTCCGCTCCGGGCGGCGACGCAGAGCTGCTGGGTGTCTACTTCGCAGATGCTGGTCAGTACTTCGAAAACCGCATGCTCGTGGACCACTCGGTTCCAAACTGCCGCTCCAATGTTCTATACAAGGGCGCGTTGCAGGGCACCAAGGAAAACGAAGCTCGTACCTGCTGGGTTGGTGACGTTCTGATTCGTTCTAATGCACCAGGCACTGATACCTACGAGACCAACAACAACCTCATTTTGTCGGATGGCGCACGCGCTGACTCGATTCCTAACCTGGAAATCGAGACCGGTGAAATTGCAGGTGCTGGTCACGCTGCGACCGTTGGCCGCTTTGACGACCTAGAGCTGTTCTACCTCATGTCCCGCGGTATCCCCGCTGATGAGGCACGTCGTCTGATCATTCGCGGTTTCTTCAATGAAGTTATTCACCGCATCCCAGTTAAGTCCTTGAGCGAAGAGCTCGAGCGCCGTGTTTCGGATGAACTGGAAAAGATCAACGCGTAACTACACGCACCGCACGTATACATCGCAAGAATCAGCCTAATCAGACAGAAAGAGCACTAGATTGTCTACTCTAGAAATTAAGAACCTCCATGCCCAGGTCCTTCCGAGCGAGGAAGGCTCAGAGCCAAAAGCAATTCTCAAGGGCGTTAACCTGACCGTTAACTCCGGTGAGACCCATGCAATCATGGGCCCTAACGGCTCCGGCAAGTCCACCTTGTCCTACGTTATCGCTGGCCACCCTCGCTACGAGGTCACCGAGGGCGAAGTATTGCTCGACGGCGAAAACATCCTCGACCTCGAGGTTGATGAGCGCGCTCGCGCAGGTCTTTTCCTCGCAATGCAGTACCCAACTGAGGTTGCTGGCGTGAAGATGAGCCAGTTCATGCGTTCAGCTGTTACCGCTGTTCGCGGCGAAGCACCGAAGCTGCGTGAGTGGAACAACGAGCTTAAGGAAGCTCGTGAGCGTCTGCACATTGACAAGTCCTTCATCTCCCGCTCCGTTAACGAAGGTTTCTCCGGCGGCGAGAAGAAGCGTCACGAGGTAATGCAGCTTGACCTCATCAAGCCAAAGTTCGCTGTCATGGACGAGACCGACTCCGGTCTTGACGTTGACGCGCTGCGCATTGTTTCCGATGGAATCAACTCCTACCAGGAGGAAACCAACGGTGGCATCATCATGATTACCCACTACCAGCGCATCCTCAACTACATTGTCCCTGACTACGTACACGTTTTCTCTGACGGCCAAATCATCAAGACCGGCGGCGCAGAGCTTGCACGCGATCTTGAGAAGACCGGTTACGAGCAGTTCCAGTAAAGAAGATAATGTCCACACCAGCAATTGATATTGAATCTATCCGCAGCCAGTTCCCTGTGCTCAGCAGAACGGTTCGAGGCGATAAACCTTTGGTCTATCTCGACTCGGGCGCTACATCCCAGCGCCCGCTGCCGGTGTGGAAGGCCGAAGAAAACTTCGTGCTAAATACGTTCGCGCCCGTTCACCGTGGTGCCTACCAACTGGCAGAAGAAGCAACTGACGCCTACGAAGAAGCACGTGATGCAATCGCCGAGTTCGTTGGCGCTGATGGGCACGAAATTGCGTTTACTAAAAACGCAACCGAAGCCCTCAATGAAGTCGCCTTCGTCCTGGGTGATTCACGTGCCGGTGACCTCCAAGTCACCGCTGATGACACCATTGTCATCACGGAATTGGAGCACCACGCTAACTTGGTGCCGTGGCAAGAACTAGCTGAGCGTACGGGTGCCACTTTGAAGTGGTACAAAGCCACCGAAGACGGCGGTGTTGATCTTGATTCACTCGAGCTCGATGACTCCGTCAAGGTTGTCGCTTTTACTCACCAGTCCAATGTGACCGGTGCAGTAGTCGATGTCGCTGAGATGGTTCGCCGTGCCAAGGCCGTCGGAGCACTGACCGTCTTAGACGCTTGCCAGTCTGTGCCGCACATGCCGGTGGACTTCCATGAGCTCGACGTTGATTTTGCAGCGTTCTCTGGTCACAAGATGTGTGGTCCTTCTGGTGTCGGCGTGCTGTACGGCAAGGCTGAACACTTGGATAATCTTCCGCCGTTTCTTACCGGTGGTTCGATGATCGAAGTGGTCACCATGGAAAAGACGACGTTTGCGGCACCGCCACAGCGCTTTGAAGCAGGCACCCAGATGACCAGCCAGGTCGTTGGCCTTGGTGCAGCGGTGAAATTTTTGTCAGAAATTGGCATGGAGAATATCCACGCTCATGAGCAGGATCTCACTGCCTATGGCTTGGAGAAGCTTTCTGCGATCGAAGGCCTTCGTATCGTCGGCCCAACATCGCCAGAAAACCGTGGCGCAGCCATCTCCTTCCAGGTCGAGGGAATTCACCCGCATGACTTGGGCCAGGTTCTAGATGATCACGGTGTGTGCATCCGCGTGGGTCACCACTGTGCTTGGCCGGTGCACCGGACCATGGGCGTGCAGTCCACGGCTCGTGCCAGCTTTTATCTGTACAACACTCGCGACGAAATCGATGCCTTGGCTGACGCTATCGTTGCGGCGAAGAAATTCTTTGGGGTGAACTAATGCTTGACTCGATGTACCAAGAGGTCATCTTGGATCACTACAAAAACCCTCAGCACAAGGGTCTACGCGAACCGTTTCAGGCGGAAGTTCACCACGTTAACCCATCGTGCGGCGACGAGCTGACGCTTCGCGTTCAGCTATCCGATGACGGGAAGACCGTTAAGGACGTATCCTACGATGCGGTTGGTTGCTCGATTTCGCAGGCTTCGACTTCCGTCATGGCCGAGGAAATCATTGGTAAGTCTTTAGAAGAAGCCAACTTCAAACTCGCAGAGTTTGAAAAGATGATTACTTCTCGTGGCAAGGAAGAAGGCGACGAAGACATCATCGGTGATGGCGTAGCTTTTTCCGGTGTTTCTCAATATCCGGCTCGCGTAAAATGTGCACTACTAGGCTGGAAAGCCTTCCAAGCTGCGTCGGTAGACGCACTCGACGAATTGGAGTCATAAATGACTAACGCAAATCCAACTCCCGATCCTTACCAGAACCAAAACTCTTCCTTCGACGGTGCGCGCGAGCGTCCCGAGCAGACTGAAGAGCAGATCGCCAAGATCTACGACGTCGCAGAGTACATGCGCGACGTTATTGACCCAGAGCTGGGCATCAATGTTGTTGACCTTGGCTTGGTCTATGACATGTGGTTCGAAGAGCTCGAGGGCAAGAACACTGTTGTTATCAACATGACCTTGACCTCTCCAGCGTGCCCGCTGACTGATGTCATCGCGGAGCAGATCGAAGACGCCATCATTGGCAACAAGCAGGCTGAGGCCGTTGATCTCAACTGGGTTTGGATGCCACCATGGGGTCCAAACATGATTACCGAAGAAGGCCGCGAGCAGCTCCAGGCTCTAGGTTTCTCGGTCTAATCACCGCTTTTTAATATTCGCCCCAGCGCATCAAGTCTTGCGCTGGGGCGAATATTTTTTCGATCAGGTACTGGATTAGGAACTGCGCAAATCACCGTTACAATGGATCGATGTGATTGTTACCCAAGATTTAGAAGTGCGCGTAGGCGCCCGAACGCTACTTGAGGCACCAGGTCAGCAACTACGTGTGCAACCTGGCGACCGCATTGGCCTGATTGGCCGCAACGGCGCGGGCAAGACTACGTCCATGCGCATTCTAGCGGGGGAGACCGAGCCCTACGGCGGCAAAGTCACGTCTTCAGGTCCAATCGGTTACCTGCCGCAGGACTCGCGCGAGGGCAATATTGAACAGACCGCGCGTGAGCGCGTGCTATCTGCTCGAGGCTTGGATGAAATCAAGCGTTCTATGGCGAAGGCACAGCACGTCATGGAAACTGAGTCCAATGAAAATAAGCGCGATAAAGCGATTATGAAATACTCTCGCTTGGAAGAGCGCTACCAAACACTCGGTGGCTACGAAGCTGATGCCGAGTGTGCCCAGATCTGTGACAACCTGGGTCTTCCAGTTCGCGTGCTGGATCAAAAGCTCGGAACGCTCTCAGGCGGTCAGCGCCGACGCGTGGAATTGGCGCAAATTCTATTCGCAGCAACTTCTGGTTCTGGCAAATCTGAGACCACATTGCTTCTCGATGAGCCCACGAACCACTTGGACGCGGATTCCATTACCTGGTTGCGCGGATTTTTATCCAACCACGAAGGCGGCCTCGTCGTGATTTCGCACGACGTGGAACTGCTGGATGCCGTGTGCAATAAGGTGTGGTTCCTCGACGCTGTTCGCGCCGAAGCCGATGTCTACAATATGGGCTATAAGAAGTACCTTGATGCCCGTGCCACCGATGAGGCACGCCGTCGCCGTGAGCGCGCCAATGCGGAAAAGAAGGCCTCAGCATTGCACAAGCAGGCCGCTAAGTTGGGTGCGAAGGCTACGAAGGCTGCGGCCGCCAAGCAGATGCTGGCGCGCGCTGACCGGATGATGAATCAGCTTGATGAAGTCCGCGTCTCCGACAAGGTTGCCCACATCAAGTTCCCTGAGCCGGCGCCCTGTGGCAAGACACCGATGTTCGCTAAGGGCCTGACCAAGATGTACGGCTCGCTGGAAGTATTCGCCGGCGTAGATCTTGCCATCGATAAGGGCTCTCGCGTGGTCGTGTTGGGCACAAACGGTGCGGGTAAGACCACCTTGCTCAAGCTGTTGGCCGGAGTTGAACGCACCGATGGCGAAGGCGGAATTGTCTCTGGACATGGTTTGCGCATTGGCTACTTCGCGCAGGAGCACGACAACATCAACCCGGATAAAACCGTGTGGGAAAATACCATCGAAGCCTGCCCAGATGCCGGTCAGCAAGACCTGCGTGGTTTGCTCGGTGCCTTCATGTTCTCCGGTGACAAGCTGGAACAGCCCGCCGGAACCTTATCCGGTGGTGAAAAGACCCGCTTGTCCCTAGCATCCTTGGTTTCTTCGCGCGCGAATGTGCTGCTTCTCGATGAGCCCACCAACAACCTAGACCCGCAGTCCCGCGAGCAAGTCCTAGATGCGCTCAAGACCTACACCGGTGCCGTTGTCTTGGTTACTCACGACCCCGGTGCCGTCAAAGCACTCGAACCAGAACGCGTTATCATCATGCCTGATGGCGACGAAGACCTCTGGTCGGACGAATATATGGAGATCGTGGAGCTGGCCTAGGGGTAATCAGTAAACCCCCAGGCCGTACTCTAACAATCCAAACTCGGCCTGTGCAGAATCCCCCAAAAATCCCCATGCTGATCCAATCCCGCAACCGCACCGGAAATAGCAGCACGCGCCACCTCATCTGAATCCGGCCACAAATGTGTATACGTCCCCAACGTCGTAGACGCAGGAGAATGTCCCAATGCCGCCTGCACACCAGCCACCGGCACCGAATGTTTCGAAGAGCCAGTCTTCAACGGAACACGATTTTTACCATTGACATCAATCTGCTTCTTCACATGAACCGCGCGGCGCAGAAAACCAACATTCCCCATAGCCAGCCCGTACACCTCAGGTATTCGCGACCCTGTGCCAACCGCTTGGCGTCGCTTGTCCGCAATAGGGGGCTTTGACCCGGCAGTGCACCCCTTCTTGCCACCCACCTTTATTGCGAATATGCATCGAGTAGACCGGGCCGCCGTCTTCGAGCAGTTTAATAACACCAGAAAATTGGCTTGCGGTTGGAAGCTCGGAGGGCGCACCGCCGCAGCCTTGCCAATGGTCCGGGGCATTTTTACTACATTACGAGTCACGATATCTGACTCGATTACGTAGTCTATTGTCGATGAGAGCCTGACGACGTACTTGCGGGCAGAAGACTCCGCGATGCCAGCATCCTCTTTGGATTTCCAGGAGCGCCCGTTAGGCAGTTGTGCGTGTTAATAATCAACATCGGCATGGGTGAGTGCCCGGGCGGGGATCTTGGCGCTGGGGCTTAGTTCTCGGTTGGTGTCGTTATCGGAGCGGAGTCTACCTTCTCGTAGTTGCCTTTGCGGATTGCTTGTTGTTGGGCGTCTTCGCGGGCTTTGGCGTTGCGGCGGGTGGTCAACCTTTTTGAGCGGGGGTTCCTGCGGGGTGTCGCCAACTGGAGACCCACGAGATTTTGCCTGACTTGTTGACCTTCTCCTGTGGTAGGTAGTCCTGTCTGATCATTAGTTCTAGTTGGATCCTAGGCCCTCATCCTTCGTACTTGCCGGCCAGGCTGAGGGCGCCTTTATTCATTTTTCTAGTTCGATAGTTCTCGCTCCGAACTGAATGCTTTTAGTTGAGGGTGGCGCGGCAATACTCTTCGGTATTACCTGCGTCTAAACAGTTGTGCCAGTCGATTTGTCCTTGCACCCATGGGGACGGGGTTTGCTCGACTGGCCCGAGCTCACAGTCAGAGTAAGGGCGTACGCTACCATCGGTGAACTGTGCATAGCCGTCCTCCCAGCAGGAGTTAAACACAGCATCCTCGGAGGCATCCGGATACGGACTGTTTGGAGTGGTGTAGCCCTCTTCTTCCATCTTGGTATTTATCTCGGCTTCGACATCAGCGAAAGCTTTCTCCATCTCGACCAGGAGGGCGTCGGAGAATTGCGCTGCTATTTTGCTGACTTCATCCCATGTGACTAGCTCGGAGCAGGTGCCGGATTCGACGGGCGAGCCTTCGGCTTTGGTGAGGGTGCCGCCGTTGCAGAACACGTAGTATTTTCCGGAGGGGTCGGCTACGTCTTGGGCGAGGAACGTTCCTACGGTGTCCGAGGTGGCGTTTATGGGGGTTAGACGTGGGTCGCCCGGGTAGTAGTCGCCGGTGGTTGCTGCGGGTTCGACTGTCGGGGTTGGTTCTGCGCTGGTTGTTGGTGCGGCGCTCGTGCTTGTAGTGGAGCTGGTAGAGGTCGCAGATGCGGTCGTGCTGGTCGAGATTTTAGGAGCAGGCTCGGAGTCTGGTGCGCCGCATGCCGTGAGCAGGAGTGCGGCCGCAACGATAGGGAATATGCGTTTCATGATGCGATTTTGCTTTCGTGTAGGGATAGCCAAGTTTAAGGACTTTGGCTGTTGCGCCAAGTTCGGAGGCCAGGCGCGCAGGGTGTGGTCCTTACTTGGTTTCGGTTAGGGTGTATTCGACAGAGGAGATCGATAGGCGTGCAGCGGACCTATCAGCACGTATTTCCATCGGGCCATAATGCCCTGTGGGTTGCCGTAGCGCGCGTGCCCTACTTGTGGACAAGGCTGCACTGGGTGGCCGTGTCTGTGTCATGCCAAGACGCAGGGTGATGGTGTCTCGGTCCGGCTGCCATGCCGCTTTAGGTCCTCCTTGTTTGATGAGTCTGCTGCGTGCGGAACGTCGTAGTCGAATTCTCGCACTGTCCCAACATTTATGTCAGATTGGTCGGACATCTGCGGGTGCGCAGGGGCATAAAATTCCTCAGAAATTCCCTAAAAGCTTCAAAAGCCCCGGCAATATCGACATTGGAGAAAATAGAGGAAGCCGTTGAGCAGGGTAAACAGAAACACCACAGGTCAACAAGTCTAAACTCTGAGTACATGGAAAGCGTGGAGCTGCCCTTGTCCAACATCGCAATAGGTTCAGCCCGTTCATTCGGGGCTGAACCTATTGATTCGCTTAGATAGTAGCGTGTTTAGTCTTCGAGGAGACCCTCCTCAACGAGGAAATCGTAGGCGACGTCCGCATAGTCTTGGCCATCAATATCGACGCGGGCGTTGAGTTCCTGCATCTTCTCGTTGGTCAAGAGATCTTGTAGGGGAGCGAAGAGCTCCTCAATCTCGGGATACTCTTCTATCACCTCAGAACGTACGGTCAACGCGGCGTTGTACTTGGGGAAGAAAGCTTCGGGATCTTCCAGAACTTTCAAGTTCAGGCCCGGGATACGGCCGTCGGTGGCGAATACGACGCCGAGGGTGCAGTCGCCGTTGGCTAAGGCGGCATAGACGGCGCCGACGTCCATTTCCATGATTTGGCTATTTGATGGTGCCGGCAAATCATAGGCTTCTAGCATGGGGAAAAGACCGTCATTACGCGCACGGAACTCAGCATCGGTACACACAGTGCGGTCTTCCGGCGGAATCTTTTCAATATCGTGCAGGGTCTCCAGCTCATACTCGGCGTTCGTATCCTGGTTCACCGCGAGTGCGTAGGTGTTATTCATTGGATACGGAGGCAACCACTCGATGCCGTTTTCTTCATCGGCTTCGCGGACGGCTTCGTACTGCTCTTGCTCATCCGGAATCGGGTCGGTATTGCCCATGTAGGTAATCCAGGCGGTGCCGGTGTATTCAAACATGACGTCCAAATCACCAGAGACCATCGCCTGCCGTGCAGATGTGGAGCCAGGAACGTTAGTTAAGTCCTTGGCATTGGCGCCAGCTGATTCCAAAAGGATTGCGGCAATTTTGCCCAAAAGAATCTGCTCGGTGAAGTTCTTGGAACCTACGCCAATGGCAGCACCTTCCAAATTAATATCGGCAATATCGCCTTTGAGTTCACCAGTGCGGATGAGACCTCCGGCTGTTCCTAAGCCACAGCTGGCGAGAAATAAGGTGCTCGCTGCAGTTAGTGTTGCGATTACTTTTTTCACTTCAGCATCCCCTTCGGCGTTAGTCCAATTTCAAGAACACGTCCGACCCACTCAATGGCCAAAGCCAAAGCGGCAATCAGGACGGCACCAGAAATCAGAATTGGGTTGCGGTACAGGTTAATGCCGGCGGTAATCAGCCCACCGAGGCCACCAGCATCGATAAAGGTAGCGAAGGCACCGGCACCGACCAGCAGCACTAGCGCGGTGCGCACGCCGTTCATGATTACCGGCAATGCCAAGGGCAGCTCTACTTTAAAAAGCACCTGCATGGGGGATAGCGATAGACCACGGGCGGCTTCCACCAGATCCTTATCCACGCCCCGCAGGCCTGCTACAACGTTGGCTAGTACTGGTAGGAAGGCGTAAAACCACAGCGCCGCGATGGCTACTGGGGCACCAAAACCCAACCAGATTGCTAGCAAGACGATGACACCAATAACCGGTGCTGCCTGACCAATATTGGCAATGGCGGTCACGATGGGGCTTAAGAAAGCAGTCGCCGGGCGGGTTAGAACAATGCCCAACGGGATAGCCGTTACCAAGACGATAACTGCGGAGATGACCACAATAACGAGGTGTTCCCACGTCAGGCTCAGCACGGAGGAAGGATCCAAGGTGCGTGCTTCAATATCATCGAGTGTGGCGGTTGCGCGCCAGATACCCCAGCCGACGACGGCGACGATCACCAAGATTGGGATGCCGATAACGAGGAGTCGGTTTTCGCCTTTAAGCGTTTTAAACTTGTCCACTGGAACCGACCTCCTCACTGTCCTCTTCATCACGCGCGGCGGCCTCGTTGAGACTACGGATGTAGTCGTTGACTGAGTCATAGCTCAATACGCCAATGTATTTGCCACGACGAGTAACCATCGCGCCGCCGTGGGAGGATGCCAGCATGGCAGACATCGCGTCGCTGACAGTGGAGCGAGCTTCGACTGTCGATGACAATTCAATATTTGGCTCTGGGATAGTGTCCAAGCGCTCTAGCTGGCGCAACTGCACCCACTCGCGTGGGCGATCCTGGTTGTCCAAGACCACCACGGATTTTTCCTTCGCCTCGCGAGCACGACGCACGACGTCGGCAGCGTTATCTCCAATGCGTGCCACCAGTGGTTCAGCGAGGGGAAATTCATCCACGCGGCGCAAATTCAGCTGCTTTAATGCGGAACCAGAACCGATAAAATCTTCCACGAAAGGCGAGGCAGGTGCAGCCAAGATTTGTTCCGGGGTGTCGTATTGCGCAATCTCGGCGCCTGGCTCCAAGATCAAAATGCGGTGGCCAAGCTTGATGGCCTCATCGATGTCGTGGGTGACTACGACGATGGTCTTGCCAAGCTCAGACTGGATATTGACCAGTTCGTCCTGCAGACGCGCACGAGTAATCGGGTCTACTGCACCGAAAGGCTCATCCATGAGCACGACTGGTGGGTCAGCTGCGAGACCACGCGCAACACCAACACGCTGCTGCTGACCACCAGAAAGCTCACGGGGGAAGCGATCCCGGTAGATGGAAGGGTCAAGACCTACCATTTCCAAAAGCTCATCCGTGCGCTTCGAGATTTTTGCCTTGGGCCATTTCAAAAGCGAGGGAACCAAAGCGATATTATCCGCTACGGAGATGTGGGGGAGAAGTCCGCCACCTTGAATGACGTACCCAATTTGGCGGCGCAATTCGGTGGGATTGCGTTTGATGGCATCGTCGCCGTTGATAAGAATTTGCCCGCTGGTGGGCTCCACCAAGCGGTTAATCATCTTCAAAGACGTGGTCTTGCCACAGCCTGAAGGTCCGACGAAGGCTACGAGCTCACCGGCGGGAATTTCGAGAGATAGATTATCGACAGCCGGGGTGTCTTGGCCGCGGTACCTCTTCGTAATATTTTTAAACTCAATGCTCGCGCCCGCAGTGTTATTTGCGTTGGAAGTTTCAGACATGTTTTAAAGCCCCTTTGAAGTAGTGAGTTTTTGCAGAAGTGCCAAAAGTGCATCTACGACAAGTGCGATAATGACGATGCCGATGGTGCCGACAAACGCATAATTCAAGGCATTCGCACCGCCAATTTGGCTCAGACCAGAGAAGATGTAAGAACCCAGTCCAGGTCCCAAGGCATAAGCAGCGATGGCTGCGACACCCATTGACATCTGCGTGGAGACACGAACACCGGTCATAATCACTGGCCATGCCAGCGGCAACCTGACTCGGAAAAGCACCGCGGCGGGGCTCATGCCCTGACCGCGCGCCGATTCAATGATGGCGGTATCAATGTTTTGCAGCCCCACGATCGCGTTGCGCAAAATCGGAAGTACCGCGTAAAACACCACGAGAACAACAGAAGGAATGGTGCCGATTCCAAATAGTGGAATGGCGAGGCCGAGCAGTGCCAAGGATGGCAGCGTCAGGCCAATGGAGGAAAGGGAGTTAGCGATCGCGGTCGCACGATGGTGCGAAGAGACCAAGACTGCGATGACCAATGCAATGACAAGCGCGAGTAACACCGACTGCAATACCAAGGAAGTATGTTGGTACGCCCGAAAGGTGATGTCTTGCCAGCGATCAATAATAAACTCGCCCAAAATATTCACCTGCCCATATACGGTAGAAAGCGATTGATTCGGTTCTGGTTTATCGAACCTTCAAAACGTTCACTTAATATTTTGAATGGATTGAATAAGATAACGTTACTAATTTCCCAGCGAAGTATCTACGGAATGAACGAAATTCCGCAATATGGGGGTAAGGGCGTATCCAGCATAAATATAGAAATCTTGGGGCTAATACCGACAAATCCACAGTGTATTACCAAGGTTTAGAGCCCGCCCGCGATTCCATAAAATCACGGGCGGGCAATTAGTACTGAGGTCTGGTGCTAACACCTGGTATCCGAACTAAACGGCGATCGGTGCAGACTCCGACTCCGGCTCAGTGCGTGTGGTTCGCGCGATCTTTCCCGAACGGCGATAAACGATGATGCCAAGAATTGTTGGCAACAAAAATGAAAGTATCGGGCCGAGCCAGAAGTATCCATCGGGGAGTGTGGTTCCGATATTGGACAAGGTGTGGAGCACGACGCTTAGCAGCCACATGCCGATGAGGCTGATGATCCGGGCGGGGAGGCCAAGGTGACGGGCGTAGAAGTAAAGCCCAATGCCGAAGCCAACTAGGCCGGAATACAAAGAGTGACCAAAAAGCCCGGTAATGAGTCGCAGTACGGCAAGGACGCCGCCACCTTCCAGGTCTGAATTTAGGTTGCGGAGAGCTGAATCGTTGATAAATAGTGCGCTCTCAATGCCAGCGAATCCAAACCCGACTACAGCGCCAACGATACCGACAGACACTGGGTGGTGCACGCGTATGAAACCAGCAACCAACAACGCGATAGCGATGCCCTTAATGGTTTCTTCAGGCATTGGCGAATACAGCACAGAATCCAAGATGGAATCCGGCTCAATGTCAAGCTTTTGGACCATCTCTGACATGGTGGAGTTGAGCTCAACTGCTGGCCCGAAGCACAGCATGCCGATTACGAAAGCACTAATGAGCCACCACCGTTGCTGCGGCCGTCCTGGATGGGTACGGAAAAAGAGTACGGCGATTCCCAAGAGAGCCAGGGGAAATACGATGCCCAGGAAAATAATAGCCGTACTGATCGCCATGTGACTGTTGACCGTGATGACGGTACTTACTAGCGCGCCTAGCGCAAGGACGGCTAAGACCACTCGGTTGTAGAGTTCAGTGCGCATTTACTCGTCACCGCCTTCTAAGAATTGAGCTTGAACGCGGTCGGCCATTGAGATGAAGTCACCTTGCCTAAAGTTGAGGAAGACCCACTTGTCCGTTTCATCCTCAGCGCTGGTGTCGCTTTCATCACTCTCTCCTCCGCTACTGTCGGCAGACTCAGGGTTACGGATTGCCAGAGTCGATGATTCGATGGTGTCGAGCCGAACCATGTCTTTCGAAAGTTGTTCCGGTTGCTCATCTGTAAGAGTCTTCGACATTTCTTCCCACCGCGCGATGCGCTGGGTGGCAAGACCGATGTCGTTGGGTTCAGGATCGATGCGTCCAGCGATCACGGTACCGTCGCAACGCCAGAGCGGATAGCGACTTCCGTCCGTTCCGTCCATGGGGCATTTCAATGCGTTGCCTCCCTCATCCTCAATCGTGAGGTTGCCTACTTCTACTGGCGCTCTGTCGGACTCACGGTCGGGTAGTGCAGCATTAATCACCACCGGAACAGCCAGCATAATGATGCCCACGATCGCCAGCGGGATCCCGTCAACCTTTCTCTCCATGGAAGGTGTTTCGTTTTGTGACATAACTAGTTCTTTCCCAATATGAAGGGCAGACCTCGGGGAAGTCTGCCCAGTGCATAACGTTTGCAAGCGGGCGCGAACTTAGTTGGGTAAGAAGTATTACCTATCCAAGCTCATGCTATTTCCTATTTGCCCGCCGGCAACGCTACTCCTGTGCGGGAATTAGCCCATCCTGAGCAGAAAAATTTCTGCTGAAATGATCTCAGGTCAGCGTTTAAATTTTCCATATCTGTGTTGAGCAGGAAAAAAGGGGTTGAAGCATAATGAACTAACCCCCGAAAAGTAGGTAGGTTGAGGGATCTGACGCTAGGGCGATGTCTATTAGCGTTCAACATATTGTTGGCGCGAGGATTGCTTTCGCGGCGGTAGTGCACTGAGGCGCGACAGTTCCAGCAGAACTTCTTCGATGCATTTCAGCTGGGACGAGATGGTGTTGACCCGAATCGCGAAGTTTGAGCATCACGGAGATTACTCCAAAGAAGTGGGTTCTCATGATGACGGTCATTCTCAAGGTCCCGGTGCAAACTCCGAGTATGCAGTGTATTCCGTATCAAAGGGAGGTTATGGAATGACAAATGCCATAGCGCCGGGTTGGAAAGCTACCGAACTGAGAGACAAATATCTTGACGGCATGCAAGACCCCACGGCAGTCCGGGCGGGTTGGTGCGCCATCAAATAGTGGAAATCTTGCAGTAATTCTAGCTGGTGATAACTCCCGATTTTAAACGGTGAGATGGTGGTTCTTGATGGCAAGCGCACCGCTAAACGCTCTGCGCCATAGCGTGTGACGTGCGGTTACGACAATCATAATTGAATATGAAGATTGTTTAATAAACGCCTCATGGCAGTTTCATCCTTCGTTTATACGGTAATCAGTATTCCAAATCGGAATCCTGATTTACTTACATGGAGGGAGGCTGCAATGCCTGATATGGCGCGTCATTCCTCGCGTTCACGGCTGTTGTTCTGGTTGTTGGGCTTGGTTGCTGTTTCGCTGTTGGCTATTGTGCTGACCACGCGCACGGTGCTGTTGAACGCTGTGCCAGAAAAAGCCAACGAAGATGTTGTCCAGGAGCTAGAAGAGTTTCGCTCCCTGGCACAAAACGGCGTGGATCCAGAGACATCACAACCTTTTGCTTCAAATACGCGGTTGTTAAAGGTGTTTTTATCCCGTCAGATTCCAACCCGCGATGAGGCATTGGTGGGACTCGTTGATGGCAGACTCGTTGGTCTACCAGGTCCTACTGGTCGAAGCTTGGCAGAGGGGGATCCGCTTATTCAACATGCCATCGAATCACCCATGCCGGCGGGACTTTATATACCCGATGATGGTGATCCGATTCATTGGGGGACCGTCACCGTTGATGGCGGTGAAGGTTCACAAGAGGTCAAGCTGATGGTTGCGCGGTTTACGGACTCCGACTACCGCGAGATCGCTGAACTTATGAGGGTTGTCATTTTGGTCGCTGCTGGTGTCCTGGTTTTGGCGGCGTTTCTAGCGTGGCTGATTACCGGACGGCTGCTCGCACCCATCCGGAAGGTCTCACACCAGGCGGCCGAAGACAGCCGCAGGGACGCAGCCACACGGCTGGGCTTTGATGGCACAGATGAGATCACAGAGCTGGCCAGGGCTTATAACGATGCCTGGGTACGCGAATATGAGGTTCGCGGCATAAACCAGTCGATCACAGACGCGGCGGCACGCGAGATTCGCGAGGGGATTAACCACCCGGAGAAACTACGCGCGACGTGTGAATCTTTGATGGCATTGTCGCGTCTTGCTCCGGGTACCCGCGGTATTGCTACTGAATCCGCTGACCTTGGGGTGATTGCGCGTGATTTTGATGCACAGGCTATCGAGGCATCCGGAACGGCACAGGTGAATCGCATCGCGATTGCAGATGCCTTTCGTGCCATCGCCGGAATGTTATCGCCGCATAGCAAACAGAAGCTTTACGCTGGTGCTCACGTCCATGGTGATACTTGCCGGTTGTGGATTACGGCAGTCGATTTTGTCGCCGATGATGAGCAGGCCGCGGCGATGATCGCCTGGCCGGTGCGCTCCACCTATGCAGCCGTGGTGCGCACTGTGGCGGATGCCCATGGCGGGCGCGCGCTCGTTACTGCCGATGCTGCAAGCGGCACCACGGTGGTCCTTGAACTTCCGGCGGGAGGTGATCAGCATGACTACAGCAGCAACAAATCAGATAGCACGGAATCAGACCGCAATTAGCAGTAGCCCACCCCCGCCGCGGCTTTTACCGAAGGTCGGCCGCCAGTTCGCCCGGCCACAGCTGGGCTCATGGAAGACGGTCGCCGGAATAGTTGTAGTCGCTGGTGTGTGGATACTGACGAGCACCTTAAGCCCCGAGGCACAGGCGACGCTGACGGTATTTACCGCCGCGATATGGCTGTGGGTATTTGGCACTTTGAATGATACTTTCGTTGCACTGGCCGCAGCTAGTGCTTTGGTATTGGCTAATGTGATGAGCTCAGAAGAGTTCTTCGCAGCGCTTGGCGATGACACCACGTGGCTCCTCATCGGCGCATTCATTCTTTCCGCCGCGGTAACACAGTCGGGTCTGGCATTGCGTGCAACCGCCTACCTAACACGCCGGGTTAGTACTCCCCATGGATTGGTGCACCTGCTGGCATTTGCTGTGACAGCCACCGCCTTTGCGGTGCCCGCCACCAGTGGGCGTGCAGCGCTTATCCTGCCGGTGCTCGTTGCGTTGCGTGGCGTGCTGCCGACACCGCAACAATGGCTGGTGAAAGTACTGGCGTTGGTGTTGCCAACCGTTGTGTTGTTCACTGCGGCAGCATCGCTCATTGGTGCCGGCGCACACCTGATTACGGTACAGATTCTAGGCACCAATGACTTGCCGGAAATCTCATTTACCCGCTGGATAGTGCTGGGCTTGCCTTATGCAATAGTCATGGCGCATGTCTCCGCGGAAGTGGTGTTGCGAATGTTTTCCACCGCAGCGCAGCGCGCCGAGAAAGTACGCCTCACCACAACCGACTTTGGTGACGGCGTTACCGGGCCACTGTCTTCTGGGCAGCAGCGAACGATTGCCATCCTTGGCGCGGCAGTGGCGCTGTGGTTTAGCGAATCCTTACACGGCATTGACCCAGCTTTGGTCGCAGTTTTGGCGGCGTTGCTGATTTGCTCGCCACAAATGGGCACCGTGGACTTCAAAGACACGATCCGCCAGGTTCCGTGGAACTTGCTGTTGTTTATGGCAGCAACCATCGCTATGAGCGGGGCACTGCTGTCGTCGGGCGCGGCAGATGTTCTAGCCACTGCAATCCTGGGGTCAGCACACCCGACCATGTTCGTAGCTTTGGTCATCATTGTTTCTTCCGCAGCACATCTCGTCATCCAGTCACGCTCGGCACGCTCAGCGGTTCTGATTCCACTGGTGGTGGCCACGGCACCCGCGATTGGCGCCAATCCCGTGGCGGTGGCGTTTATCTCCACGGTGGCAGCGGGCTTTTGTCACACCTTGCCTTCCTCGGCGAAGCCACTGGCGATCTTTTCTGGCCACGAGCCCGCGCCATTTTCTAACCGCGAACTCATGCGTGTGGCAGCGGTTCTCTTTCCCATCCATCTCATTGTCATGGCGTTATTCGCCTGGCTCATATGGCCGGCACTCGGCCTCAACCTCTACCTGTAAATCTCAGCCGAATCTCATTTCTTTCAAGGAGTAACTCTTATGTTGTACGCACCTGAACGTATCCTCGTCGCACCTTCTGGATTCAAAGAATCCCTGTCGGCGATTGAAGTCGCTGACGCGATTGCCGCCGGCATTCGCCGTGTACTACCAGGCTCACGCGTGGACACTTTCCCCGTCCCAGATGGCGGCGAGGGCACGGTGGAGATTCTCGCGCAGCGCCACGGTGCGGTGTCGCATACAGAAACTGTAACTGGACCAGTGGGCCAGAAAGTCCAAGCCACGTGGGTTGAGTTTCCGGAATCTGGCGTCGGTGTCATGGAAATGGCATCCTGCGCGGGTTTGACCTTGGTGCCCAGGGATATGCGTAACCCCGGTGCCACCACCACTTATGGTGTGGGTGAGCTGATCAACATCATGATTGCACATGGCTGCACAAAGATTGTCGTCGGCTGTGGTGATTCCGGCACATCCGATGGCGGCGCGGGCGCACTGGAAGCTCTCGGTGTCAATGCGCTGGATAAAAATGGTGAAAAGGTCAAACGTGGCGGCTCGAATCTGGTTCACGCCAAGAGTCTTGATACCTCCGAGATGAATCCACGGCTGCGCGATGTCTCTATCACCATGGCCTGCAACCGGCACAATGTTCTAACCGGCAAGCGCGGTGTTGCCCGTGTCTTCGGCCCACAGAAGGGCGCGAGCAAGGCACAGGTCAAAGAGTTAGCAGAAGGCTTGAGCGGCTGGGCAGATTTGCTTGCTGATACCTTCAAATCCGTAGCCGACCTTCACAAAGGCCCTGGCTCAGGTGCTTCTGGTGGACTCGGCGCAGGGTTGATGGCTTTAGGGGCCGTGGCCGGTGAACGTTTCAATGTTTTGCTGGAACAGCTTCCAGCGGAGCGCAACCTGGATGAGCTGATCTGCGTAGCAGACCTGGTGATAACTGCGGAAGGTGCGATTGATTTCCAAACCCCGCGCGGCAAGGTCCCGGCGGAAATTGCGCGCCGTTGCCAAAAGACTGGCGTGCCACTGATGGGGCTTGCTGGATCTTTGGGCGAAGGCGCACCAACCGTTCATGATGTTGGAATTGGCGCAGTGCAGTCAATCATGACTATCCCGATGGATCTAGAAGATGCAGTTCGCGATGGCCGCGACTTGCTGGTTGATGCCTCTGAGCGTGCAATGCGCCTGTTGCAATTGGGCTGCACCGTAGCGGGGAGACAAGAAAGCAAGTTGCGGACACGATATGGTGCGATGACGGCTTAGACGCACGTGCTCTTCATCCACGCCACGGCTGGTTCTTAATTCCTAAACCCGTGCACCGGTGCTGGGATGAATCCACCGCGAGAGATGAATTCGGAGTTGCCGACTGTATTGACTGGAATAATCGGCGCGTAGCCGAGTAGCCCGCCAAAGTTGACCTCATCACCCACGGTCTTGCCCGGAACCGGGATGACGCGGACAGCGGTCGTCTTGTGGTTCATCACACCGATGGCTGCTTCATCAGCAATCATGCCGGCGATGGTAGAAGCCGAGGTATCACCGGGTAGCGCCACCATGTCAAAGCCGACGGAACAAATGGCCGTCATGGCTTCTAACTTGTCCAGGGTGATGGAGCCGGAGCGAACGGCATCGATCATGCCCTTATCTTCGGAGACAGGGATAAAGGAACCAGATAGGCCACCAACGCGGGAGCATGCCATCATGCCGCCCTTCTTGACGGCATCGTTAAGCAATGCCAAAGCAGCGGTGGTGCCGTGGGTACCGACTTGATCCAAGCCCATGTGCTCCAAGATGTGTGCAACGGAGTCACCCAACTCGGCGGTCGGAGCCAAAGACAAGTCCACGATGCCGAAGGGAACTCCCAAGCGCTCAGCGGCCATGTTGCCCACCAATTGACCAGCGCGGGTGATCTTAAAGGCTGCCTTCTTAATCTCTTCTGCAACCTGATCCAACGTTGCACCGGTGAGGTTGCCCAACGCGCGGTCTACAACGCCGGGGCCAGAGACACCGACGGAGACGACGCAGTCTGGCTCTTCAATGCCGTGGAAAGCACCTGCCATAAATGGGTTATCGCCCACGGAGTTGGCAAAGACAACCAACTTGGCGCACGCAATGGCGGAGTTATCCTTGGTCAGTTCCGCGGATTCTTTAATAACCTCGCCCATCTTGGCCGCGGCATTCATGTTGATACCAGCGCGGGACGAGGCAATATTGACCGAAGAACAGACCACATCGGTTGTTGCCAATGCTTCCGGAATGGAGCTAATAAGCTTCTTTTCCGCTGTCGTCGCGCCCTTTTCTACCAGCGCGGAATAGCCGCCGACGAAGTTGACACCAACCTTTTTCGCAGCCTTATCCAAAGCCTTCGCGGCATCGACTGGATCCCCGTCAACTCCGGCAACCACCAAGGAGATGGGGGTCACGGAGATGCGCTTATTAACAATCGGAATGCCCAGCTCAGCTTCGATGCCCTCGCATACCTCCACCAGGTGCTCAGCCTGGGTGGTGACGCGGTCGTAGATTGCTTGGCAGGTCTCTTCCATGGTGGTGCGCGTGCAACCCAGCAGGGAAATGCCCATGGTCACCGTACGAATATCGAGACGGTACTTCTCAATCATCTCGATGGTGTCGAGGATGCCGTGTGTTTCAAATGCCATTGTTTATGCGGCTCCCTTTAAATTTCGTTCATCGCAGTAAACAGATCTTCCGATTGAATGCGGATGACCTGCTGCGTCTTTTCCTCAACCGGCTTCATATGATCCTGAATCTTTTGGATGGAAACCTCGGAATCGAGAATCTCCACGCGCAAGATCATGGTGAAATATCCCGACATCAAGGTCTGGGAGACATCGACGATGTTGACATTGAGCTCGGCGAGGGCGGTGGTTACTTGGGCAATAATTCCAGTGCGGTCGGCACCGGTAACAGTCATGATGGCAATCATAAATAACATCCTAGCTAGGGATGATTCACAGGCGTTAACAGGCTCGGCAGCTGCGCTTATAAGGTGGGTGAACTTACTTTGCTCAGCATTTGTGTGACGTTCGCCGCTGAGTTTCCTACCGCCACTTTGCGAGCCATTTTAGAAACAGTGGGAATAGATCCTAAACGCGGTTATGGTGGGGGATATGACTGATAGCAAGAAAGTTTTGTACATCGGTGGTCACGGCAAGATTGGCCTGTTGACCACTCCGAAGCTCATTGAAAAGGGACATGAGGTGCACTCTCTTGTCCGCAACCCCGACTACAAGCCAGAGCTAGAAAAGCTCGGGGCAACCCCAGTTATTGCAGACATTACCGAGCAAAGCCCAGAAGATTGGGCAAAGCTTGTCGATGGCTCTGATGTCGTCGTCTGGGGTGCCGGCAATGGTGGTCGCGGCGGCGCGGATCTAACTTTTGCAGTTGACCGTGACGGTGCCGTTGCTTTGGTCGACGGTATGGAATCTTTGGGTGATAGAGCACCACGTCTCGTTATGATTTCTTACATGGGCGCGACTGAAAACGAAGTAGAAGATGATGGCGGCTCCTGGTATTCCTATGTGGAATCCAAGAAACAAGCCGACAACCACATCAATGCATCCAAGCTCAGCAGCGTTATCTTGGGCCCCGGAGTATTGACGGATGATTCTGCTACTGGCATTACCGTTTCCGACCCCGGTAGCACCCGCGATAGTGACGTGGAAACCCCACGCGACTTGGTTGCTGATGTCATCGCCGAGATCGTTAACGAGGATAAGGTGCCACCACATGCGCCACTAGAGTTCTACACCGGTGACAAGCCAGTATCGAGCATCTGGGAGTCCTAAAGTCTGAAGCTAGATAATTCTGGCTGAATCAAATTATGAAAAGGCCGGGCGCGTCCTGTTTATGGATGCGCCCGGCCTTGTGCTGTGTTAAGGACTCTGACTGGATTAAATGTCCGTGTTTATCTCAGATGACGTAGCAGTCCGAATGGAGTGCTCGACGATATCCAACACGGCCTCTAAGTCATCAGTATCGCCTTGGACAAGCCGAGAGATGAAACCGTCCATGAAGGTCTGTAGATAGACCATCAGCGTTCCAACGGAGATATCACCGCGCACGCGGCCTTGCTCGGCTTTAGAGCGGAGGCGATCGCGCATCGCCTCATCCAGGATGGACTGCTGGTCTTTCCAGCGCGTGCGAAACGATGGGTCGGTGCGCACAAGGGATGCGACTTCGAGGCGCGTGGCCAACCAATCATGGCGTTCTGGGTGGCGCAGCATCTCGCGCATCACCTCAACCAGACCATTGTTGGCAACGACTTCAGCCTGGCGCAGGGTGTCTTCTTTAGCCAGCGCTAGAAACAAGGATTCTTTATCACCGAAGTGGTGGAAGATTGCGCCGCGGGATTTCCCCGTGGCCTCCTCGAGCAGGCGAACAGTTGCGCCTTCATAGCCATGCTCCGCAAAACACTTGCGTGCACCCACCAAGATGTCATGACGACGACGGTGGAGCTCTTCATCGCTAATGATTGGCATAAGCTTCGCCTGCTCCTTTGAAGTTAATGGGAAATAGAGAAAAAGATGGAAAATCTAAAGGGAAAAAGGAAGCGGGGCCACGAACTGTAATCGTGGCCCCGCTTTAGCCTTCAGCCATCGCTAAGCGTGAATGCTCAACGATGTGTGACTGCATTAGTCAGCGTCTAGCTTAGGACTTGACCATCTGACGCAGAACGTACTGCAGAATACCGCCGTGGCGGAAGTAGTCAGCCTCACCTGGGGTATCGATACGAACGGTTGCGTCAAACTCAACCTTGTCGCCCGAATCCTTGGTTGCGGTGACCTTAACGGTCTTTGGAACATCGCCGTTGTTCATGTCCTCAAGGCCCTCGATGTCGAAGGTCTCGTGGCCGTCGAGGCCCAAAGACTCGTGGGACTCGCCCTCAGGGAACTGCAGTGGAACAACGCCCATACCGATGAGGTTGGAGCGGTGAATACGCTCGAAGGACTCAACGATAACTGCCTTAACACCAAGCAGGTTGGTGCCCTTAGCAGCCCAGTCACGGGACGAACCGGAGCCGTACTCCTTACCACCGAGGACTACCAGCGGGATGCCAGCTTCCTGGTAGTTAACAGACGCATCGTAGATGAACGCCTGTGGTGCATCATCCTGGGTGAAGTCAAGGGTGTAGCCACCGGTGACATCGACGAGCTGGTTAGCCAAACGGATGTTAGCAAAGGTACCGCGAACCATGACCTCGTGGTTACCACGACGGGAACCCAAGGAGTTGTAGTCCACGCGCTCAACGCCGTGCTCATCCAAGTACTTAGCAGCTGGGGTGCCTGGCTTAATGGCGGAAGCAGGGGAGATGTGGTCAGTGGTGACCGAGTCGCCCAACTTGACCAGAACGCGAGCGCCCTTGATGTCTTCAACTGGCTCAGGCTCTTCGCCCATGTTGTCGAAGTATGGTGCCTTGCGGATGTAGGTGGAATCTTCATCCCACTTGAAGGTCTCGCCTTCTGGAACATCCAAGTTGCGCCATGCATCGTCGCCCTTGAAGACGTCAGCGTAGTCAGCTTCGTACATTTCGCGAGAGATAGCTTCCTGGATGGTTGCTTCAATCTCTTCGGTGGATGGCCAGATGTCCTTCAAGAAGACATCGTTGCCGTCCTTGTCCTGACCCAGAGCATCGTTTTCGAAGTCGAAGTCCATGGTGCCCGCGATAGCGTAAGCGATAACCATGATTGGCGAAGCCAAGTAGTTCATCTTCACGTCAGGGGAGATGCGGCCTTCGAAGTTACGGTTACCGGACAGAACTGCGGTTGCTGCCAAGTCGTTTTCGTTGATGGCGTCAGAGATCTCATCTGGCAGTGGGCCGGTGTTACCAATACAGGTGGTGCAACCGAAGCCAGAGAGATAGAAGCCCATTGCCTCAAGGTCCTTCCACAGGTCTGCGCGACGGAAGTAACCGTCAACAACCTGGGAACCAGGAGCACAAATGGTCTTTACCCATGGCTTGGACTCAAGACCGAGCTCTGCTGCCTTACGAGCAATCAGACCAGCACCAATCATGACCGATGGGTTAGAGGTGTTGGTACAGGAGGTGATGGATGCAATTGCAACCATGCCGTGGTCCAGCGTGTATTCGCCGCCATTTGGAGACTCAACGATAACTGGGTTGGACTGACGTCCATTGGCGCCCTGCGCAGCGGACTCGCCCTTACCTGCGCGGGAGTAGTTGAGACCGCCGGAGATATCGTCGCCGTTTTCAACAAGACCAGACTCGGAGGTCATGCGCTTTGCCTCGTGAGAGGTCTCATCCACCATGACTTCGTCGGTGGTGTAGTTGCCCAAGTCCTTACGGAACTGCTCCTTGGCCTCAGACTGCAAGATGCGGTCCTGTGGACGCTTAGGACCAGCAATGGAAGGAACAACGGTGTTGAGGTCAAGCTCGAGGTACTCGGAGTACTTAGCCTCTTCAGCGTCCTGCTCCAGCCACATGGTCTGAGCCTTGGCGTAAGCCTCAACGCGATCGATCTGCTCCTGTGGGCGACCGGTCAGCTCGAGGTACTTAATGGTTTCCTCGTCAATTGGGAACATTGCCGCGGTAGAACCGAACTCAGGGGACATGTTGCCGATGGTTGCGCGGTTAGCCAGTGGGATGGACTTAACGCCATTGCCGTAGAACTCTACGAACTTCTGGACTACGCCGTGCTCACGCAGCATCTGGGTAATGGTCAAGACCACGTCGGTTGCGGTAACGCCAGCTGGAATATCGCCGGTGAGCTTGAAGCCAACAACCTTTGGAATCAGCATGGAAACTGGCTGACCGAGCATTGCAGCCTCAGCCTCGATGCCGCCAACGCCCCAGCCCAGAATGCCCAGGCCGTTTTCCATGGTGGTGTGGGAGTCGGTACCAATACAGGTATCTGGGTAAGCCAAGCCGTCGTTGTCGAAGACTACGCGAGCGAGGTACTCAATGTTTACCTGGTGAACAATACCGGTTCCTGGAGGAACAACCTTGAAGTTGGAGAAGTTCTCTGCGCCCCAACGCAGGAACTGGTAGCGCTCTTCGTTGCGCTGGTACTCAATTTCAACGTTCTTCTCAAGCGCTTCGGTCGAGCCGAATGCTTCAGTAATAACGGAGTGGTCAATAACCATCTCAGCTGGGTTCAGCGGGTTGACCTGGTCTGGGGTACCACCCAGAGCAGAAACAGCCTCGCGCATGGTTGCCAAGTCGACGACACATGGAACACCAGTGAAGTCCTGCATCAGAACACGAGCTGGGGTGAACTGAATTTCAGTCTCCGGCTCAGCTTCTGGATCCCAGTTTGCAAGAGCGTTGATGTGCTCTTCGGTTACGTTCTTGCCATCTTCCGTACGAAGCAGGTTTTCTGCCAATACCTTGAGAGAGTATGGAAGCTTCTCGAGGCCCTTTACGGCAGTAATATCGTAGTAAGTGTATTCCTTGCCCTTGACATCAAGAGTCTTCTTGCTGTCAAAGGAGTTCAAGCTTTCAGTCACAGGGAGCTCCATTCCTTGTTGTTTTGAACTAAACATTCGGTTTTCCTCACCACTCGCTGCCTTCAAACCGCTTGAGTCATGGGGTTCTAAGCCAAACGTCAATGAGGCTAACCAAATGGTTCAGCCACCCATCATAGTGAGGTATCGAGTCGAACGCCCCTCATTGTAACAGAACGCTCGTACTGTTTCCAGACTTTAGCATTCCTCGGCGCGTCGACGCAGCTCCGCAGGCCCCACTTGGATATAACCAGAGGGGTAGCTAGAAATATCAACACACGGACTACACGACAAAAGGGGTAGGTTCCATGGTCCCGGAGGGAATTGACGTAGCCGACCTCTCTGCGCAGCTAAGTGAAGATGGGGTCGCTTTTTCCAACCCCGAACTCGCGCACGACGCAGATGTCCAGGCCCCGATCGAGGCCGCACTCCAAGACTCCCACGGCATCGCCGTGGTTGATGTCTACCCACAGCGCTTAGCCGATGCTCGCGACATTGCTCAAGAACTTCAGGACGCAACCGGGCTGGACACCGTTATCGTGCAGACCGTTCGTAACGTTTCGGCAGTCAGTGATACCTACCCACGTGCAACTCTCGAATCGGTGCAGGGCGATATTCCGCAAGGGATGAATCAAGTAGCACTCCTTGACCAATTCTATACCGGGGTAGATCCCTTTGGTCTTCCATGGCCACTTATCGTCGCCGCAATCTGCATCCTGATTGCCGGCTGCGGCATTCTTGCGTTTAAAACAGCTACCGGAAGTAAAGTCTAAGTACTTTACATATTCGGCATTTCGCTGCTACTGCAGTGTCTTTATAGTTTTGAGCTCGTCACGTCCTGGCGCCGACAACTTTGCGAACCCCTCGTTTCGCCTGCCAATAGCATGGATAAATCGTGAAAATTGCCTCCAAACCCCGTAGTTTTCCAAAATGTGACCAAGATTACAATTGTCACGAAATGATTACAGAAGTGCTGGTTATGTACTTCTGTTAAGTCATGTTGCCTTGCTTGACGGATGTGTTTCTTGTGAAAGTAGGTGCGAAGGGTTGGGTGTGTGTCGTATGGTTCAAACATCGACTCACGAGTTGATTCTAGTGATAAAAAGTCACGGTTTGAGACTTGAATATTGACAGTGATGCATGAAGACAGCACGGGCATGTGGGGAAGCACGCCAAGAGCTGAAGCATTATTGGTCGGGTATTTGGTTTCTTCTGGGGCACATAATCAGTAGCAATTGATTCGCGGAGACGATCTTTTCTATTCGCTTTTTACTGAGCACCCACTGCCAGTTGTTGGGAGTAAGGGTCTTTATTGAGGCGCGAAGAGCGCGTGTGCAGATAAGCGTGTGTTCGGAGCGGCTGAGATAAGGGCTCTCGGGCATTTCTATGCTTGAACTCCTTCAGCTTCGTTAGACCCTGGTGACCTCGTCGAGGTGGCTAGGGCGGCGAAGCTTTGGCTTCCGGCAGTGGTGTGAGGAGTTAATTCGTGGCCACCACTTCGTCAAAACGCACGCATCGTATGCGCGCAGCTATAGCTGCTGTCGCGTGTACGCTCAGCGTTTCATTGATTTCCACAACGACCCCCGCCATCGCCCAAGAAGACACATCCGCAATGGCAAAGATCCAGGATGTTTTGGACGGCAACGTTTCGGTCTCTTCGCTGGCTGGCGCCATTGCTGACATCCAAGAAGAAATTGCCCGGTTGGAAGGTGAGCTCGGGGAATTCCGCGAGCGCGCCAACCAAGCGTTGGTAGATCTCCAGGATGCCCGAAACCTTTCCGAACAAGCACGGCGCGGAACTGTCACCGCGCGCAGTGAGCTGGACGATGCCCAGGTCGAGGTTGAAGGAGCTCAAGAAAAACTAGATGAGATCTCCCGGTCGGCCTACCGCCGTGCCAACACCTCCGAGTCTGTCACAAGTGCTGCGGGCGGAGATGCTCGTGAGGACATGTTGACCCGCCAGAGCTACCTGCGGTCCCAAGCGGAAAAGCAACAGGGTACCGTTACCGAGCTTGAGCGCGTGCGTACCGAGAAGTCCAATAAAGAATCGCAACTGCGCAAGGCTGAGCAATTGGCCGTAGAGCGTGAAGCCAATGCTGAATCAGCTGAGGATGAGGCTCGCGCCGCGTTGGAAGAAAACCAACAACGCGTCAGCGAAATCTCCAGCGAGCATGATCAAATGCTCGCTCTACAAAAAGAAGCTCAGGCAGCGCTCTCTAGTGCTCGCGGCGAAGAACCTTCCTCGTCTGAGACTCCCGGCACCTCCGGCACATCTGGCTCGGAAGACGTTAACCCGTCAGAGTCTGCGGCTTCTCAATCTCCATCTGCGGAGGCTAAAACCACGCAGGAAACAACGGAAGAATCAGAAGCAGCCACTGAAACATCGACAAGCAGCGATGCCGCGGCTTCTGAACCTTCTGAGACAGAGACCTCCGAGACGAGCTCCCAGGAGCCGACGTCATCGTCTGCCGTGCAGAATTACTCCGCCAACGCAGCTGCTGCTGGGGAAGTAGAGCCACAGGCTCAAGCCCCAGAAACCAGCAGCGACCAGTCCAGCTCGGTGCCTTCTCCGTCCGGTAACCAGGGAAGCAGCATCGACGGCGAGCAGGCCGCGCAGCTAGCAGGTCTTGCAGTAGGTGCCGCAGCAGCAATCGTCGCGGCTTCCCAGCCAGCCCACTCCCTGGAAGCTAATGGTGCTGCGAGCTCCGCTGCGCCAGATCAGGCTACTACTGATGCCGTGGCGGCCGGTAGTAGTGCTCTTTTCCCTCAGCAGGGACCTGCTCCCCAAGATGACCTTTCCTCAGAGCTCGGTGGCGTGCTGGAAGAACTTCCAACCTCCAGCACGGTAGAAGACGCAGCGTCCGCTGAGCTTGGCGATGCCTCACGCAGCGAGAAGATCGAAGCCGTTATTGCCCGAGCAGAGTCACAGATTGGCGTTCCTTATGCTTGGGGTGGCGGCGATGCCAATGGCCCCACCAAGGGCATTCGTGATGGCGGCGTGGCTGACTCCTTCGGTGATTACAACAAGGTTGGCTTCGACTGCTCGGGCCTGATGATCTACGCCTTTGCCGGCGTGGGCTTGAGCCTGCCGCACTTTACCGGCTATCAGTACAACCAAGGCGAGCGCATTAGTCCGCAAGAGATGGAACGCGGCGACCTCATCTTCTATGGCCCTAATGGCAACCACCACGTCGCCATTTACCTCGGCGATGGAATGATGCTCGAAGCTCCACAGTCGGGCCAGACCGTTACCAAGAGCCCAGTGCGTTGGTCCGGAATGTCCGAGTACGCAGTTCGCTTGATCTAATTAGATACAGCAAAGCTGTGTCCGACCCAACCTCACGGTGGTTCTAAAACTCCAACTTTAGTTGGTATGATTTACGGCTATGACCGAATCATCCCCAAACCCCCGTGATTATGATGCCCTCCTCGTTCTTTCTTTCGGTGGCCCGGAAAAGAATGAGGAGGTCGTTCCATTCCTTGAGAACGTCACCCGTGGACGTGGCATCCCGCGCGAACGACTCGTTGAAGTAGGAGAGCACTATTTCCACTTCAACGGCAAAAGCCCCCTCAATGAACTAAACCTCGAGATCATCGACCATGTCGAAAAAGAGCTGAAGTCTCGTGGCATCGACATGCCCGTCTACTTCGGCAACCGCAACTGGCACCCGCTGGCAAAAGATACCGCTGAGCAAATGGTCGAGGACGGAATTCGTTCCGCTTTAGTATTTGCGACCTCCGCTTGGGGCGGATACTCCGCGTGCCGTCAATACAACGAGGACATTGTGCATGTTGAGCAGCACCTCGAAGAAAAAGGTCTGCCTGGCATCGACATGCTCAAGTTGCGCCACTTTTTCTCCCATCCAGCGTTCATCGAAGAAAACGCCAAAGCTTTGACTGAGGCTATCGCTGCTGTCGATGCCGATAAGCGCGATAATATGCGCATCTTGTTTACCGCTCACTCTGTACCTACCGCACACGATGAAGTTGGCGGCGGCAAAGATAATCCACACCTTTACTCCCGTCAGGTGGCAGAAGCCTCCCGACTCGTTGCCGAGGCCGCAGGGATCGAGGAATACGACGTTGTGTGGCAATCTCGCTCCGGAGACCCACGCACTCCGTGGCTCGAGCCCGATATTGTTGACCACACCGAAGCAATTCACGCTGAAGACGGTGTGAAAGCAGTCGTTGTGTGCCCCATTGGTTTTATTTCTGACCACATGGAAGTTATTTGGGACCTTGATACCGAACTTGTTGAGGCAGCGACAGAACTAGGCGTCCAGGTATCTCGCGCTTATACCGTTGGGCCAGAAGATTCCTTTGCCGCTATGATTGTCGACCTCGTGGAAGAACACACAGCTGGTCGCACCCCGGAAATTCTGGGTGATGTCACGGTTCAAGGCAATACGAAAAACGGTAACCCCTGCGCTGCTGGATGCTGTGACATCTGGTCACTGAAGAAAGCGAAGTCTTCCGTCTAAGCTCCTCGTGCGAAGTCCATCAGCGCATAGTCGACGCCGGCTATGCGCGCGGCGCGCACATGACGCCACAGGCGAAAAAGCTGTGGATCCAAACTGTGATCATCGACGCGATCCGTAACTGTTTCAATAATGGCAGCGACGCGATCTGCACGCGCAAAGAGTTTTGCCGAGCGGCCCGGAGTGCTCAATGGCAGCCCCGGCGTGTCATAGAAATCAGCTAAGGTCCCCACCGTTAAACGCGGATTGGGGACTTTATCCGATTTATAACCCATCGCTTCAATCAAGGCTGCGGACTCGTCAGTGGCTTGAGACAATAAGGCATCTGCGTCACCTGGGCTCAACCACGCTGGGGACGGCAGCCTTTGTGTTTCCTCAAAGATTGTCCAATCCGTTCCGCGCTCTGTTTGCTCAGGAACCAAAATCAAATGGCGTTCTTCACCGGTACCGGAAGTATCGGCGCGTACAACTAACGCTCCTTGACCGTTTCGGGTGGCCGCAATGGTCGCTGGAGAATTAACAAGCAGCGCTGGCGGATCACCGGGGCCAGAAAGAATCAAACGCAAGGTAGGACCATCGGCGGGATCTGCGCCGGCTGTAGATTCCCGGATGAGAGATAAAGCGTCGATAAATGGCCGCGTAGTCGAAACATCGTCAGGCGTAGAGACTAGACGTTGAGTGCCGCCAAGTTGGCTCAAAGCGGCCAAGGCGTCATCGGCGGGCTCATGGCCATAGAGCCAAGCTCCCATCCAAATTGCCGTATTTTGAAGCGGTGACCACACCTGTTCGCGCATGTCCATGGCGAGCCAGTCTAGTTGACCTTGGCCGAGACGATAAAATAGCCAGCATGAGTTTTTCTTCCCGCGATCCATATGCAGGCGATATCCTCGGCGGCCATGCCCGAAACAAACCCGTTGTCTACCCAGTCATTCCGGCGAAACCTGGGATTGTGGTGGAGGTATTCGGCGATGATTTTGTTGGCGCGGTCAAGGGAGTAGATAAAACCGTCTATGGCGATGTCATCCGCTTGGAAGACCGATATGGCACCGAGCGCGTCTTTAATCTGATCAAAGGCGGCTTTTTGTATGAAGGCAACCGGGTGTCGTTGGAGCGCTATGTCGCACCGAAGCAAACTCAGCGAAAGTCCAATTCTGGCTCACGACGGGTAGAAAACGTCGAAGCAAAGGTAGCTGCACCTTCCCGCATTTGGGTAGAAGGTATTCATGATGCTGCCATCGTCGAACGCGTCTGGGGCCATGACTTAAGGGTTGAGGGCGTAGTCGTCGAGTATCTCGAAGGCTTAGACAATCTGGAAGACCGGCTGAGGGAATTTCAGCCAGGACCCGGCCGCCGCGTTGGTGTCCTTGCTGACCACCTAGTTAAAGGATCCAAAGAAACTCGCATGACTGAAACGGTGGGGGAACACGTCTTGGTTACCGGCCACCCCTTCATCGATATCTGGGCCGCGGTTAAGCCGCAAGCGGTAGGTATTAAAGCCTGGCCCGAAGTTCCGTATGGCGAAGATTGGAAGACCGGGGTGTGCCAGCGCTTGGGCTGGTCTGACCCGAAAGAAGGCTGGCGTCGGGTGTATAACTCCGTTAACAGCTTCCGCGACCTTGACTCAACCTTGATCGGGGCAGTGGAGCGCTTGGTGGACTTCGTTACCACCCCGGAACTATCTAAATACGATTTGCTGTAAAAGCTAGATATCCGAATCTGGGTTGGCGGCAGCGATGAGGTTAACCGCAAGCTGCCAACCAGCTCCCTCGGCCGCCCAGCCAGCTGCCTGCAGCCTCTGCGACATCGCTTGCTTGGAGATGCCCAATTCCTCCGCAGCCTCGTTTTGGTTAAGCCCAGAGCGCACCAAGGACGTTGCTTCACGTCCTTCCGAAGTGCGCTTGCCTAAGACAAAGCTCAACAAAGAAAATGCCGCGACAATATTAGCGGAGTCCTTCTTCGCTTTGTCTTTCGCAGCTTTTACACCGACCCCACTAGAAACGGTCGGCTCAATGCTCGCATAGACCTGCCCAGGGCGCGCAGATGCTTTCAATCCGCTCGTTGCAGTGTTTTTGGCATCGTTGCCGGAAACGCCGATGGAGATGGCCCAAGAGCCATCGGCAAGCAATGCCATGGCAACCTCACACACCGCGGTGGCTGTGTCGACCTCAGCGCAGATATCCTCCACACCAAGAAATTCAAACTCGCCCACTCCATCCAAAGTGGATAGAGCTGCGGCGGAGCGTTCAACTAATTCTGCGCGCCGTGTAGCGCGGCCTCGGTAACGTGCATGGACAGCCAACATGCTTTCTAGTCTACGGTGTTGCCTTGACTACTTGGTGCAACGGGCAGCCGCGAGTCGAGGATTAATCCACCAATTCCCAACACTGCGCAACCGATCATTGCGACAAGGATGCCGAAGTTCATCTCTCCGGTTAATAAGTCGCCAAAGAATACGCCAATAACAGTGGTGGGGATGGAGCCGACTAAGGTTGCGATTGCGAACTGTCCAACGGGAATGGCCGTCAAGGCAGCGGCGTAATTAAGTATTGAAAAGGGGACTCCTGCCACCAAGCGTAAAGAAGCGATAGCCAACCATCCACGACGCTCTAAGTGTGCGTTAATGCCCGCGACCGCGGGGTGTTTAAGCCGTGGGCGCATCCAATCTCCTAAAAGACCACGCACAACTAAAAGCGCAATAATGGCGGATACGGTCAACGCTGTCAACGCGATGGCCAGTCCCAGCCCTGGGCCAAAGAGAACGCCTGCCGCAACCGTCCAGAAGGTCCGGGGGAGAGGAAATAGCGTAAGGACTACATAGCCAATCCAAAACACCACGATGAACCATGCGCCGGCGCCGTGTGCCCAAGCGCGCAATTGCTCAATGTCCGGCAAGTCCATGAAGAAGATGACGACCAGGATTGTGATAATTGCGGCAACGACCGCGATCCGCCGCGCCCAGCTCCATTGGCCAATGGATGCCACGGCGTCTTTGCAGAGGCCAATGAGAAACTCTGCGAAGCTTTGAAGCCAAGAAGCAAGGGAAGACACGAGCAGTCATAGTACCCGCGCGCATTGCGGCAACTCCAGCCGGCATTCATCTCAAGATGGACTCTGCAATGCAGAGGAAAATCCGAGAGCTCGTGGGCTGCGGCTAAGTGAATAAGAGCTGGATATACAAAAAGTCTTAGCCGACAAAGTGTGGGCTAAGACTGATGAAAATTTTGTGCCCGGAGGGGGACTTGAACCCCCACGTCCGTTAATAGGACACTAGCACCTCAAGCTAGCGCGTCTGCCATTCCGCCACCCGGGCTGGGTGATATTTAACAAAGCACAGGGCTCCGTTAGGCACGGACTAACTGTAGCGGTTAATCAGCTCGCCATACAAATCGCCAGCTCAAGATACTAAACTTCAGTCGAGCTAGTCGTTGAGTGCACGTTTAAAATACATCGTTGTGACTTGAGGGTATCGACTCCGGATACTCCATGACGAATCTTCCGAAAATGGACGGAGGACATATTTAGTAGTCGGTGAGCGAATGCCTGTTTAATGCCATGATGGGAGAGATCCAAAAAGTCACAGAAAATTTCTGTGATGTCCGGTACAAATGGACGTATGGCTAATTACAACGAACCACGTTTTCCCGGTCCAGATCCTTATGAACCACTAGGTAACCCTCCATCATTCGCGCTGGCGTCGAATGACTTCGTTGATGGTGATGAGATTGAAGAGAAGTTTCGCGCTCCTTCCAACGTCTCACCTCACCTGGAATGGTCAAACCTTCCAGAAGGCACGAAGTCTTTAGCAGTCACTCTGCTTGACCCTGATGCGCCCACTGGTGCGGGTTTCTGGCACTGGGCGGCATTTAATATCCCGGCGGATGTCACTGAACTTCCACAGGGCGCTGGCTCGAAGGCTGATCTTGGAATCGATGGGGTCATCTCCTTGAAGCACGACGGCGGGCAGCGTGAATACTATGGCCCTCAGCCACCAGCTGGCCACGCGCCACACCGTTATCTCTACGCGGTACACGCTCTTGACGTGGAGACCCTCGATATCGATCCTGACGCCTCACCAACAGTTTTGGGCTTCAATATCTACTTCCACACCCTTGGTCGCTCCATCTTGTGGGGTTGGTACGAACAAAAGTAAGGCGACCAGTTAGTCTAACTATCTATGGCAAACAATTCCCCACAGTCTTCTCAGCGCACGGATAAGTCCGCGGGCGTGAGCATTCCGATTCAAGTTCGGGTAGGCGGCGCGTTTATGGCGCTGGCAGCAGTACTATTTCTGCTGGCACTAGTCGCAGTCTTTACCGACGGATGGGGAGCACCTTTTGAGTGGACACCAATCCGTGTCGCTATCGTTATTGCGGCACTGTTAGTGGGTGGCTTTGCTACGGTGCGCAAGGATCAAAAAGCCAGTGTTGCCCAGGTAGTAGCGCTGGCCGTGGCCGTGCTACTTATTTTTGGTAGCCGCTTTTTGCCGCAAGATGTTTATCTCGTCCAGCACCAGTCCTTCTTGGTGCTCTACGGAGGCGCAGCGCTCCTGTGTGCGCTGATTTTGCGCCGTTCTGTCATGCCCAAGGCTTAAAGAAGAAGGCTGTAGAAAACCTATAGCTGGGGCTGCCACACAGATTTGTGTGGCAGCCCCAGCTATTTTTCTGTTTTAAGCATGCTTCCAGGAAAGTCCTGAGCCAATAGCTTCCGAGATATTGCTCAAACTATGGGCATGGATCTGCCGCGCAAGCCCACGGTGGATATCGCGGACCCAGTCTGGCCCACCATAAATTAAACCGGTGTAGCCCTGAAGGAGAGTGGCGCCGCTAGTAATGCGCTCCCACGCTTGTTGTGGGGTGTTGATTCCGCCGACGGAGATAATGACCAACTTATCGCCAACTCGTGCATACAAACGCTTGAGTACCTCGAGTGAACGCGCTGCAACTGGCGCGCCAGATATGCCACCCGCGCCTAATTCGCGCACGAATTGGTCATCGGAATTAAGCCCATCGCGTGAAATGGTCGTGTTGGTTGCAACGATTCCAGCGAGCCCGAGCTCGACGGCCAGATCAGCTACGGCATCGACGTCTTCGTCGGAGAGATCAGGAGCAATCTTCACCAATACTGGTACAGAAGTAGATTCTTGAACGGCAGAAAGAATAGGACGCAGCGATTCAACGGCCTGCAAGTCGCGCAGCCCCGGAGTATTAGGGGAGGAGACGTTGACCACCAAGAAATTAGCTAGGTCTCCCAGTAACGATGCGGAACGACGATAATCAGCGACTGCTTCTTCAGCCGGCGTGACTTTGGTCTTGCCAATATTGATGCCGATGACGTTGTCAGTCTTACGTTTCCGCAGATTACGGGCAGCTTCCGCAGCACCGGCATTATTAAAGCCCATGCGGTTTAAGATTGCTTTATCTTCAGGCAGACGAAATAGCCGCGGTTGTGGATTGCCCGGCTGGTCCTTTGCCGTCACGGTGCCAAGTTCCGCGTACCCAAAACCAACGGCAGACCACGCATCCGCCGCAGCGGCATTTTTATCAAAGCCCGCAGCCAGGCCCAAAGGGCGTGGGAAAGTTAGACCAAAGACTTCTTGTTCAAGGACTGAGTCTTTAACGGGCAGTAATGCGTTCAACGCTTTATAAGCCGGCGGGACCTTGTTTAACGTCGACATAGCCTTGTTAGCGATGATGTGAATCCGCTCTGGATCAATGGTGAACATAGCTTTGAGGGCGAGCTCATAGGCGGTTCGGCGAGCAGCGTTGCCCACTCGGCCCGCACTTTTCCCGAGTGTATTAACAAAGTTCATCGTCGTGTAGTCCTCCCGCGGTGGAAATAAAGGCTCCGAACATTTATCGGAGCCTTTTCAGTAAATTATCGTTATCTTAGAGCTGTATCTAGAGTCTAGGACTCTTCTGGGTTGTCCACGGCTTCATCGACTTCAGCAGCGGAAAAGATTTGCAAGCCATCACCGGAAGCAGAACCGAGAACCAAGTCACCGTTGTCCAGTGCCTCAACGTGCTGGGCATCAGCAACAGTAGACAGTGAAGTGACTAGCTCAGGCACACCGGTGGAGATATCAAAGCCGTGCACCAAGTTATTATCAGTGGTGGTAACCCACGCGATCTGGCGTTCCTCATCCCAGGACACGCCCCACGGCGAACCGTTAACTGGCCCGAACTGGTGCTGGCGCACAACGTCTTCGGAGGTATAAACCATAAGCCGGCCGCCGACGGTGTCAGAAACTAAGATCGTGCCATCTTCTCCCACGGTTGCTTGGCCAAGGCCAAGACCCGCGCGCAGCCGTCCACCTTCACGGGAGTTTTCCCAGTCCAAGTTTTGGATAGTGGTCTCTTTGCGATTGGTGCGAACTACGTTATCAACTTCGTCTTGGTTGGGGACAGCAAAAAGCTGATCAGCAGGTTCTTCTGTCGCGAACTCATCAATGACCTCGCCGTCTTTATAAATGACGATATCGGCAACTTCGTTCGAGGCTAAGAATAATTCTCCCGACGACAGTTCGGTCGCAGCCGTGACAGGGAAGTCCACGTCGACTGGGATAACTCGTGGATCACCTGGGTTGTCCGGATCAATCTTGTACACCTTGTCACCGCATCCAATGAAGAAATGATCGACAGAGGTGGTCAAGCCGCCGCATTCAGCAGAAACATTCAGTGGATCTCCGAGGGAATCAGCAGAGCCAAAAGTAATTGAATCGTCGGAGAGAACAGCAAGCGTGTCGCCAACATGAGCGATATCACTTATTTCGGCGTGTTCTTTGACCTCACCAGCGGGATTGTCGGCCTCGGGCGATGGAGCTGGAGTGGCATCGCCTTGCACCTCAGTATCATTGCCTTCATTTGGATTATAGCTGCAAGCTGAGATGACCAGCGAAGATGCAGCGACCATGCCGACTAAGAACTTTTTCGCACCAGAGGAAGAATACACGATGGTCTAGTCTATCACCCGGCATTACCAGGAAAGAACCGTGAGTTGGGTAGGATTACCGGCGTGGAAAATCTGACTCTTGCCCAAGCTACGACCGAGATGACGGACATGTCCTGGATCCAGGTTGTCGTCCTGTCTATTGTCCAAGGACTGACCGAGTTTCTGCCGGTGAGCTCGTCCGGCCACCTGCGAATCGTCTCCGAATTGTTTTGGGGTCAGGATGCAGGTGCGTCGTTTACTGCAGTGATCCAGCTCGGCACCGAGCTGGCCGTCGTCGTCTTTTTCGCCAAGATGATCTGGCAAATCCTGACCGGCTGGTTCAAAGGCTGGGTAGATAAAGACTCCCGCGGGCAAGACTGGAAAATGGGCTGGTTTGTCATCGTTGGCTCCATTCCAATCGGTGTGCTTGGTCTGTTAGGCAAAGACCTCATCCGCGATGCTCTTCGCAATCTGTGGATTACCGCCGCGATGCTTATTTTGTTCTCCTTGGTATTTATCGTCGCAGAACGCGTAGGCAAAAAGGAGCGAGGATTTGAAGATCTGACGATGAAAGATGCGATCGTCATGGGCCTGTGTCAGTGCTTGGCCCTGATCCCAGGCGTATCCCGCTCCGGCGGAACAATCTCCGGTGGTCTTTTCTTGGGCCTAGATCGTGAAGTAGCGACTCGCTTCTCCTTCTTGTTGGCAATTCCAGCTGTGCTGGCATCCGGAATTTTCTCGCTTCCCGATGCCTTTGATCCTGCCGCTGGCCAGGCCGCTTCGGGAATGCAGTTGCTTATCGGCACCGCCATTGCATTCGTCGTTGGTTATGCCTCCATTGCTTGGCTGCTGAAGTTCGTATCCAACCACTCCTTCGAGTGGTTCGCGGCGTACCGCATTCCAGTGGGCATCTTGGTCATGGTCTTGCTGGGCATCGGAGTACTGCAGCCCTTTTAAGCATTAGGGCAAAGGCTAGGTACGATAGCAGGCATGAAATCTTGGCCAATTCCCTCCGTACCGTCCGTTCCAGGCTCCGCAGCGTCGCTTAAGTTATATGACTCTGCGGATGAAAAAATTAAGCCGGTTCGCGTCGAAGGCGATACCGCGACAATGTATGTCTGCGGCATTACCCCCTATGATTCAACCCACCTCGGACACGCGGCTACATACGTTACTTTCGACGTCATCTACCGCATGTTGCAAGACCAAGGCCACAAGGTTCACTACGTGCAAAACATTACTGACGTAGATGATCCGCTTTTCGAACGCGCAGAACGCGATGGTGTGGACTGGCGTGAACTTGGCGAAAGTCAGGTTGATCTGTTCCGTTCGGATATGGAACAACTCGGGGTGTATCCACCGCAGGATTATATTGGCGCGATCGAGTCCATTGATGAAGTCATCGATTTAACCCAGAAGCTTCTCGACAACGGCGCGGCTTATGCGGTTGATGATGCCAAGTACCCCGATGTTTATGCATCTGTGGACGCAACCTCACAGTTCGGATATGAATCCAACTATGACCGCGAAACCATGGAGAAGTTCTTTGCTGAGCGCGGCGGCGATCCAGACCGCGAGGGCAAAAAGGATCCACTCGATGCACTCCTGTGGCGTGCAGCGCGCGAAGGGGAGCCATCGTGGGAATCACCATTTGGCGCTGGGCGCCCTGGCTGGCACGTCGAGTGTTCAGCGATTGCGACTAACCGCTTGGGATCTTCATTTTTGATCCAGGGCGGCGGCTCGGATCTGAAATACCCCCACCATGAGTATTCCGCAGCGCATGCAGAAGCAGGCTTGGGCGTTGACCGCATGGCGGAGTTTTATGTTCATGCAGGCATGATTGGCCTCGATGGCACCAAGATGTCGAAATCATTGGGCAACTTGGTCTTCGTGCACAAGCTAGTAGAGCAAGGTGCAGAAGCTTCCGCGATCCGCCTAGGTCTGTACGCACACCACTACCGCGGTGATCGCGACTGGTCCGATGAGGTTCTTAGCACCGCCGTCGAGCGCCTCAATACTTGGCGTACGGCCGTCGCCGAGACTGACGATGCAGATGCAAGTATCGATGCGGCAGCTGCGCAACAGGCAGCCGAGGAGACCGTCCAAGCTCTTCGTGAGTATTTGGCTAATGACTTGGATACCGTTGGCGCCCTCAACGTCATCGATGAATGGGCGAAGAAACCAACGACTGCGGAGGCAGCTGGGGTAGTAGCGACTGCCGTCGATGGGCTATTGGGCGTGCGCATTTCCTAGTTATAGGGGACAATATTTCTCATGAGCATTCGCGCCACATATCAGCCACAGATCGACGAGTTTATGAGCAACCTGGAGTCATTCGCGACGGGTGACTACCTCAACGAAGATGAAAAGGAATTTTGGGATCAGCCTTTTGACCCGAAGGCTCTTCCTGCACTCCGCACGATTCTCGAGCGTCTTTTCGCATCGTTTGACGACATTCCAGATGATCCAACCGGTGCACAGCTAAAAAGCGCTGTGACACCGTTCTTTGAGGAGCTGGAAGCGTTCAACCGTAAAAATCACGATGCCATCATCGAGCCAGAGGAAAAGCAGGAGCTCAACGAGCTCATCGCTCAAGCAGCTGCAGATACCGGCGCTGATGACGAGGCCCTCAATGAATTGCCCGAGCTAGACTAGCCAGAGCGCGGTCTTCTAAGCTCAACCCTTCCTCGCGTCACTGCATGGCAAGTACACCGCGCTGTGCCGCGTCGCGAGGGCTTAGGCATGTCCTATGCCGCCATATTTTTAATAACGACTACTAACGAGAAAAGCATCTACACCACATTCATGAAGAAACCTCTCGCCATATTCTGGGATATGGACGGCACCTTAACCGACTCAGAACCACTGTGGGAGGAAGCTACCTATTTCCTCTCCGAACTACTGGGAAAGCGCTTAACCCCAGAACAACGCCAACTCACGGTGGGCTCTACTTTTGAAAACACTTTGCGAGTATGCGCTGCCGCAGCTGGAGTTGAACTTCGCGAGGAGGACTATCCGAAGTATCGAGCGCTGACCTTTAATAAGACGCGGGAGCTTTTTGCCGAGCGTCTAGAAGTCTTTCCCGGGATCCAAAATCTGCTCACCCAGCTTAAAGGCGATGGCATACCGATGCTGGTGACGACCAATACAGTTCGTCACGTAGCCGATTCTGCCATTGACACAGTGGGGCGCCATTTCTTCGTCGATACCATTTGCGGCGATGAGGTTGCCGAAGGCAAGCCTGCCCCCGATATGTACCTGGAAGCCGCACGTCGGGTGGGAGTCGACCCAGCAGATGCTTTGGTCTTCGAAGATTCCACCACTGGAATGCGCGCTGCATTAGCCGCAGGATGCCACGTCATTGGTTTGCCGGAACATGACCAGGTGGAGATTCCAGAAGGTGCTGTGGGCATCGACAAGCTGCGAGGCGATAAGCACTTGAATGGGGCGAAAGCTGCCGACGTCTATGACTGGTTTGCCCGCATTTCGGGGTAAAAGGCGGGCGATGCCGCGCGAAATCCGCTACCTATGGAACAATAGGTAACCGTGAAGAACTTTGAGACTTTGTTTAATGAATTGGCACAGAAAGCCGCCGAGAGGCCTGAGGGCTCGGGCACGGTGGAAGCATTAGACAAGGGCGCCCATTTTATTGGCAAAAAGATCATCGAAGAAGCCGGTGAAGTGTGGATTGCGTCGGAATACCAGTCCGACGAGGAGCTGGCTGAAGAAATGTCACAGCTGATTTACTGGACCCAGGTGATGATGCACCATCGTGGCATCACGCTTGAAGACATCTACAAATATCTGTAAATCCCCACCGCATTCGCACTTGCCAAGAAGGCGTTCATCGCGAATGTGCGACTGAGAAAATCGAAGGGCGCTTCCATGATTAAAATCGCTGTACCCAACAAAGGTTCCTTGTCCGAGACGGCTGTGAAGATTCTCAGCGAGGCTGGTTATAAATCTCGCGGCATGAGCAAGGCTCTCAATATTGTTGATGAAGCCAATGGCGTGGAGTTTTTCTTCCTCCGCCCCAAAGACATTGCCATCTACGTAGCCAAGGGACTGCTTGACCTTGGCATTACCGGCCGAGATCTGGCTGCTGATTCCCGCGTGAAGGTGCAAGAACTTCTTCCCTTGGGCTTTGGTTCGTCGACTTTCCGTTATGCGGCGCCACGCGGGCAAGAATGGACCGTTGAGGACCTACACGGCAAGCGAATTGCCACCTCATACCCCAATGTCGTGCGCGATCACTTGGCAGAGCGCGGCCTCGAGGCGGAAGTAATCCGACTGGATGGCGCGGTAGAGATCTCCATCAAATTGGGCGTTGCGGATGCGATCGCCGATGTGGTCTCGACGGGAAATACCCTGCGTCAACAAGGCCTCGAGCCCTTTGGTGAGCCACTCATTGACTCCGAGGCCGTAGTGATTAAGCGCGTGGACGCTGAGGCTACCGATGAGGAGCAGGTTGTCCTCTCACGCATCCGAGGCATTTTGAACGCCCACAATTACTTGATGATTGATTACAACATCCACGAGGACAACTTGGATGCGGCCACCAGCATTACGCCGGGGCTGACCGGACCGACTGTTTCGCCGCTGGCGCGGAAGAACTGGGTCGCCGCGCGCGCGATGGTGCCGAAGAAGCAAGCGAACCAGCTCATGGACGATTTATCCAAATTGGGCGCAGAAGCAATTTTGGCTTCTGAACTACGCATTGCCCGCATTTAGGGGTATAAAAACCAATTCTATTCGTACGCCATGTGAACGCGGTTACGATTGTGGCTGCACACTTCAGTTTAGCTGGGTGCCGCTAGTTAAAGCGCGGTGAGAACATCACCGTGGCTTTATGCTGCGCCGCCACGCACGTATCCGAACAAGGAGCGAAACAAACATGGCCAAAACCTCCAAGAAGGACGAGTCCACGCAGGATAAGTCGACGCAGAATAAGTCAGCGCAGGAGAAGTCTTCCAAGTCGACTGATAAATCTGCTGAAACGCAGGAGATCCCCGCTCAGGCGATCCCCAACTCATCCGGATTGAAGGGCCCAGCAGTTGAAACTCGTAAGGCCGTGAAAACCTCCAATATCAAGACCCGCACCGAAGAAGATCTGCTGGGCAAGTTGGAGGTCCCTGAGGATGCCTACTACGGCGTTCACACCATGCGCGCGCTGGATAACTTCCAGATCTCGTATGTCACCGTCAACTCCATTCCGGAATTCATTCGCGGCATGGTGATGGTGAAAAAGGCTACGGCCATGGCGAACCGTCGACTGCACACTTTGCCGAAGAAAAAGGCAGAAGCCATCGTCTGGGCATGTGACCAGATTTTGGAAGAAGGCCGCTGCATGGACCAGTTCCCGCTCGACGTTTTCCAGGGTGGCGCGGGTACTTCTACCAATATGAACACCAATGAGGTCATCGCTAACCTCGCGTTGGAGTACTTGGGGGAGAAGAAGGGCAGCTACGACATCATCAACCCCAACGATGACGTCAACATGTCGCAGTCAACGAATGATGCCTACCCAACCGGTTTCCGCCTGGGCTTGTACTTTTCCATCAATAACCTGATGGAGCGCATCGATAAATTGCAGGATGCACTGTCCGACAAGGGTAATGAATTCCAGGACATTTTGAAGATGGGCCGTACCCAGTTGCAGGATGCTGTCCCTATTACCCTGGGCGATGAATTCAAGGCTTTCGCCCATAACCTGCAAGAAGAGCAAGCAGTGTTGCGCATGGCGCAGAATATGCTGCTGGAGGTCAACCTCGGCGCTACCGCAGTTGGTACCGGCGTGAACACTCCCGCTGGCTACCGCCACCAAGTCGTTGCCGCACTTAGCGAAGTCACCGATCTGGAAATGAAGACCGCGCGAGATCTTATTGAAGCAACCTCTGACTGCGGCGCGTATGTCATGCTGCATTCTACGATTAAGCGCACCGCGATGAAGCTATCGAAGATGTGCAATGACTTGCGTCTTCTGTCTTCTGGCCCACGCGCTGGTCTTGGTGAGATTAACTTGCCACCACGCCAGGCTGGTTCTTCGATTATGCCCGGTAAGGTCAACCCGGTTATCCCAGAGGTTGTTAACCAGGTGTGCTTCAAGGTCTTTGGCAATGACCAAACCGTCTCCATGGCGGCCGAGGCGGGTCAGCTGCAGCTCAACGTTATGGAACCTGTCATTGGCGAAGCTCTGTTCCAGTCCATCCGTATCATGGGCAATGCTGTTGATACCTTGCGCGAAAAGTGCATCGAGGGCATTACCGCAAACCCCGATGTCTGCCGCGAGTACGTCGTCAATTCCATTGGTATTGTCACCTACCTCAACCCATTCATTGGCCACCACAACGGCGACCTCATTGCGAAGGAATCCCTGGAGACCGGACGCGGCGTTCGCGATCTTGTCTTGGACAAGGGACTCATGGATGAAGAAACCCTGGATAAGGTGCTCTCCGTTCAAAACCTGATGCACCCAGAGTTCCGCGGCAAGCTCTACCTGGACGAATAAAACGTCACGTAGTTTATCTAGGCCCTCCCATTGTGGAGGGCCTTTTGCCGTTTGCGAAGTTGAGATAGATCTCATCTTTAACGCCGGATAATCCGTCTCTCCTGCGTACGATGGAAGATATGACCAAGCACCTCAGTGACGTAGAAATTGCACAAGCTCACCAGCTTCAGCCTATTGCCGATATTGCTGCTACCGCAGGAATTCCGGCCGAGGCACTGATTCCTTATGGCACCACCAAAGCCAAAGTTGATGTCACCAAACTGCCAGCACCAGACAAGCCCGGAAAGTTGGTGTTGGTAACAGGCGTTTCACCAACCCCGGCGGGTGAGGGCAAGTCGACGGTTCTCATTGGCTTAACCGATGCGCTCAACCGCATGGGCAAGAAGTCAATCGTGGCTATCCGCGAGCCGTCCCAAGGACCTGTCATGGGACTCAAGGGAGGAGCAGCCGGCGGCGGCTTTGCTCAAATCGTGCCCATGGAAGATATCAATTTGCACTTTACCGGTGACTTCCACGCAATTGCCGCAGCGACTAATACCTTGGCAGCGTTGATTGATAACCACATCCACCAGGGTAATGCGCTAAATATCAACGCGAATAAAGTCACCTGGCAGCGGTGCATGGATGTCAATGACCGCGCGCTGCGCAATATCGTCACTGGCCTGGGCGGTGCCGTCAATGGTGCAGCCACAGAGACCGGATTTACTATTACGGCGGCCTCAGAAATCATGGCTATTTTGGGTCTGGCCACCGATTTAGCGGACCTCAAAGCACGCTTAGGTGCCATTACCATTGGCTACACTTTCGATGACAAGCCGGTAACCGCTGATGATCTGGAAGCCGCGGGTGCCTTGACCGCGATCATGCGCGATGCGCTGCTTCCAAACCTGGTGCAAACCCTCGGGGGAGCGCCCGCCTTTGTCCACGGTGGACCTTTTGCCAATATTGCGCACGGATGCAATACCTTGCTGGCTACCCAAGCAGCGATGAACCTAGGTGAGATTGCGCTAACTGAAGCCGGCTTTGGCTCTGATCTGGGCGGCGAAAAGTTCCTGGACATCAAAGCTCGTTTCGGCGACCTCAACGTTGATGGCGCGGTGGTGGTTGCCACCATTCGTTCGCAGAAATATAACGGCGGGGTAGCCCGCGAGGACCTGCAAGAAGAAAACCTCGATGCCCTGGCTGCAGGTATTAAAAATCTCGAGCGGCACGTGGAAAATATCCGCAAATTCGGCATCAAGCCCGTCGTTGCCGTGAACCTCTTCCATTCAGATACAGAAGCAGAGCGCGACTTTATGCGCCAATGGGCGGCAGATTTCGATGTGGCCTATGAAGAAGCGGACGTGTTTACCCAAGGCGGTGCGGGAGCAGAAAAGCTCGCACAAACTCTTCTAGACCACCTGGATGGCACCTCAACCCAGCTCTACGATCCTGCCGAGGGCGTAGAGGCGTCCATCGAGACCATTGCGCAGGAAATCTACCGTGCAAGCGATGTCCAGTACTCCAAGAAGGCCCTGAAAGACCTGCAGTACCTTAAAGACAATGGTTGGGACACCATGCCCGTGGTGATTTCGAAGACGCAGTATTCCTTCTCCGATGATCCCAGTGAGCTCGGTGCTCCTGAAGGCCACACCTTGCATATTCGGGAAATCATCCCGCGTACCGGTGCTGGTTTTAACGTAGTACTCACCGGCGATGTGATGACCATGCCGGGTCTGCCCAAGACACCCGCCGCCAACACCATCGATGTCAACGACGCGGGGCAAATAACGGGGCTTTTCTAATTCGCTAGTTTCCACGCAGCTGTAGCGAGCACCGCGCCGAGCGCACATCCCGCCGAGAATTCATTGTGTGGATCGGCGGGGTGTCTGCATCGACAAGCTAATCTGCCGTCGAGCCTGGCCAGCCGGGATATTCTGGGGGAGTGCCACCGAATGCTGGGCACAGCTCCTGGAATGAGCACCAGCCGCACAGCTTGGACTTTTTCGGGCGGAAAATGCCCTCTTTGCCATCGCCTTCAATCTTGGCCCATAAGGTGCCCAAGTCGCGCTCAAAGTATTCCAGCTCTTCGCGCGAGGGCATCAAAAACATGGAATCAAAGACCTTCAAGTACATCAGGCGCAGTTGAGCGGGGATAACGCCGTGAATGCGCCAATATACTAGGGCATAAAAGCGCATCTGGAACTGCGCGTCGTGTGCGTATTGTGGCCGGGGTTTCTTACCCGTTTTATAGTCGACTACCCGCACTTCGCCCGTGGGTGCTTCATCAACGCGGTCAATAAAACCACGGACAGGAACCTGGTTGGGCAAGACCGTATCCACATACATTTCCACGGCCTTGGCATCAAAACCTTGCGGATTTTCCATCTGGAAATACCCTTTGACCAGATCGCGAGCTTCGATCAGGAAGTCTAAGGTCTGATCATGTGGTACCAGCTCCACAAGTTCTGCATCATCGGCGCACATTTTTTCCCACTCGGGCTTGAGAAATTTTACCGCGCGCGGATAGGTCCGTTCAGCGCGCGGTAGTTCATGCGTCTTTTCTAATGCCGCGTGGACCAAAGTGCCTTTAACCTGCGCGATGGTCTTGGGCTCTGGCAACCGATCAATGGCACGCAAGCGGTACAACAACGGGCACTGCTTGTAGTCACTGGCGCGCGAGGGAGACAACGCAAGTGGCCGGCGCTTGATGCTAGACGATGCATCCTGGCCTGCCTCTTCCGAGGCAGGAGTCGAGCTAGAAGTAAAAGGATGGGGAGAGTTCATGGTGTCTCAAGCTTAACGCGGCACAAGAAATGGCACAGTGGAGGGTATGGAAAATAGCATTGCGGATTTTATTGACTTCATCGAGCAATCACCCAGTTCATATCACGCGGCTGAAAACGTAGCTTCCCGTTTGGAAGAAGCTGGCTTTGACCGCGTGGATGAAACGCAGCAATGGCCGGCCACACCTGGTGGGCATGTCATGGTGCGCGGTGGGGCAGTGATGGCGTGGTTTGTGCCGGAGAACTTTACTGGTGGATTCAAAATCATCGGTTCTCATACCGACTCCCCGGGCTTTATGGTCAAGCCCAACCCCGATTTTCACAACGTTGGATGGTCGCAGCTGGCAGTAGAGGTCTATGGCGGACCAATCCTGCACACCTGGTTCGACCGGGAGCTCAAACTCGCCGGCCAAGTGGTCTTGAAAGATGGCACCCGGCGGTTGGTCGATACCGGTGCGTTGGTGCGCATTCCGAATTTGGCTATCCACCTCTACCGCGAGAAGAACTTCGACCCAGACCGTCAGGTCCACGTCCAACCTATTGTGGCGCTGGAAGAAGATGAGGTCTCCTTCGCGCAAGTACTAGCGGAGAACCTCAATGTTGATGCCGCGGAGATCTCCTCGTATAACTTGGTCACCGTCGATGCCCAGCGCGGGGAAGTCTTTGGCGCCGGACACAAGTTTGTTGCCGCTGGCCGCATGGATAACCTGTCTTCTGTCTGGGCAAGCCTTAAGGCCATGCTTGCCGCGGTAGAAAATTACTCTGGCAACGATGTTTTGGTTCTGTCTGCATTCGATCACGAAGAAGTCGGATCCTCATCACGTTATGGCGCAGCCGGCCCCATTTTGGAAGACGTTCTGACGCGCACGGCTGGCGCGCTTGGAAAGAATCAAGAAGAGCGCCGTCAGATCTACGCGCGTTCTTCATGCGTCTCTGCCGATGCCGCGCACAGCGTGCACCCGAATTATGTGGGCAAGCATGACCCCACCCACCATCCACTGATTGGTAAGGGGCCGGTGACCAAGATCAACGCAAACCAGCGCTATGCCTCCGATGCCGCCTCGATCCACCTGTGGGAATCTGCCTGTGAGCGCGCTAATGTCCCGGTGCAACGCTTTGTAGGAAATAACGCGGTGCCGTGCGGCAGCACCATTGGTCCGATTACAGCCACCCGACTGGGTATTGACACCGTGGATGTCGGCGTCCCACTGTTATCCATGCACTCGGCCCGTGAGTTGGTGGGCGTGCAGGACCAACTATGGATGATCGATGCGCTTGAGGCATACTTGGTGGGTTAAAAGTTACTGATCGAGCGTTTATATTAATTAGCTACCCAACCTTTGCGGTTGAAGAGGAGATCCCAGATGCCTTATTCCGGTCCATTTCAGTACGGTGACCGCGTGCAGCTTACCGATGCCAAGCGGCGTCACTACACCTTGGTTCTGGAAGAAGGCGTGAAGTTCCACTCGCACCGTGGCATCATCGAGCACTCGCAGATTGTTGGCATGGACGAAGGTTCCGTGGTCACCTCCACGCTGGGATCGGATTTCCTACTTTTCCGCCACCTCATGGTCGACCACGTGCTATCGATGCCACGTGGTGCAGCGGTTATTTACCCCAAAGACTCCGCGCAGATTCTGGTGGAAGGCGATATTTTCATGGGCGCGCGGGTGCTTGAGGCCGGTGCCGGCTCCGGTGCGTTGTCCATGACTTTGCTGCGTGCCGTAGGGCCAGAGGGACACGTCTTTTCCTATGAAATCCGCGAGGACCACCTAGAATTCGCAGAAAATAACGTCGAAGAATACTTTGGCAGCAAGCCCGAGTGGTGGTCACCGCGACTAGGTGATCTAGGCGATGTGACCCAGGAAGACCTCGGCGGCCCCGTCGACCGCATCATCTTGGACATGCTCGAGCCGTGGGAGCATTTGGAAACCGTACGCGACCTGCTCATCCCGGGCGGGGTATTTATGACCTATGTGGCCACGGTCCCGCAGCTGATGAAGGTCATGGAAGGCCTGCGCGAGTTGGAGTGCTTTACCGAACCACGCGCTTGGGAGTCTTTGGTCCGCGACTGGAAGGTCGAGGGACTGGCCACCCGTCCCGAGCACCGCATGAACGCCCACACGGCATTTTTGATCTGGACCCGCCGTCTGGCCGATGGAGTAACACCTCCAGCTGTGAAGCGACGCGCTCGTCGTTAAGCGAAGCTTGCTAGCTTTTAGCTAAGCGTCGCCTAATCTTAATTAGGGTGGTGTTGGACGCGGGCGTTACTTGAAGCGCTAAGGTGGACTCATGTCACAATCCAACCGAGACCAAGCAAAGAATGTGGACGCCCACAACGCGAGTGAATTGCGCGTTCAGGTGCGTAAGCTTAGTGAACGCAATTCTTCACTTGCCTCGTTGTTGCAAGATTCCCGCAATAAGCTCCAACAAATGGCAGCGGATGTCAACGAATTAGCCGAACCCGCCTCTACCTACGGCATCTTCTTGGGCTATTCCGGCCGCCCGCATGACTCGCGGCGCGACGCGGAGGTTTATACCAATAACCGACCCATGCGTTTAAAGATTTCCCCGCAAGTGGAACCGGGCTCTTTAGTTGTCGGACAATTAGTGCGCTTGGGTGAAGGCGCCATCGTGGTGGAAGGCTGTGGCTTTTCCCGCGACGGCCAACTGGCCACGATTACCGAAAGAATCGGTTCGGATCGCGCGGTGATTCTCGGTGGAAATAATGAGGAATCAATCGCTATCATCGCTGAGCATTTGCGCGACTCGGTGCGCTCGGGCGATACGGTGTTGGTGGATAACCGAGCCGGCATCATCTTAGAACACGTTCATAAAACGGAAGTCTCCCAGCTGCAGCTGGAAGAAATCCCCGATGTCTCATTTGAGGACATCGGCGGATTGGACGCACAGATCTCGCAGATTCGCGACTCTGTGGAACTGCCTTTCCTACACCCTGAGCTCTACCGCGATTATGCGCTGAGCCCACCCAAGGGTGTCTTGCTCTATGGACCTCCTGGCTGCGGTAAGACGCTGATTGCTAAGGCTGTAGCTAATTCTTTGGCGCAACAAATGGGGGAGGAGAGTTCTTCTTATTTCCTCAATGTCAAAGGCCCAGAGCTATTAAATAAATATGTGGGTGAAACCGAGCGCCGCATTCGGCTAATTTTTGAACGCGCGCGTGAGTTGGCGGCGATCTCGCCCAACCGTCCGGTCATCATCTTCTTCGATGAGATGGAATCAATCTTCCGCACCCGCGGTTCTGGTGTCTCTTCCGATATGGAAACTACCGTGGTGCCGCAGTTGCTCACTGAGCTCGACGGCGTGGAAAAGCTCGACAACGTCATCATCATCGGCGCAACCAACCGTGATGAGCTGATCGATCCGGCCATCATGCGTCCTGGCCGCTTGGACATTAAGGTGCGCGTTAATCGCCCGAACAAGCAGGGCGCGAAAGATATCTTTGACTCGCACTTCCCAGAAGATATTCCGCACCAAGGCGAGCGTGAGGAACTCATTGAGTTTGCTACCGAAGAACTCTTCGGGGACCGGCCGTTTGTCCGCGTCCATTTTGCCGATGGGTCCGACCGCGTCTTGCATTACCGGGACTTTGTCTCGGGTGCCATGATTGCCAACATCATGTCGCGGGCGAAGAAGCTTGCGATCAAAGACTCGTTGCAAAATCCAGACTCGCCGCAGGGCATTGACCGCTCGCACCTTTCGCTGGCTATCGCTGCCGAGCAGGCGGAAAGTGAGCACCTGCCCACCACGACAAATGCCGATGAGTGGGTCAAGACCATCGATGGTGGTTCCGGCGGCACTTTAGGCCAAGGTCAGCAAATTGTGCAGATTGAGTTTTTAGGTTTTAGGAGTTCTACATGGCACGTTTCCTAGGCACCGAAACCGAGTACGGTATTTCCACCCCGGACTGGCCGGAGCTTTCGCCGATTATTACCTCCACCCACGCGGTGGTCGCCTACGGTGCGATGTTTACAACGGCTAGGTCGCGCTGGGACTTTGCCGAGGAACATCCCTTGCGGGATATGCGCGGCTTTGACTTAAAGCGCTACAGCACCGTGCCGGTTGTGGATCCCAATGCCATTGGCGTGGCAAACGTGATTACTCCAGCGGGCGCGCGCTTTTATGTGGATCATGCGCACCCGGAATACTCTTCACCGGAGTGCTCCAATGCGTGGGATGCCATGGTCTATGACGCTGCTGGCGATGGGGTTTTGCTCGATGCCGGTGCCGCAGTTGCTGCGCTGACCAAGGAAAATAGGTCAGTGCTCGCCAATAATGAGCCCTGCCCGCCATTGAAGTTCTATAAAAACAACGTCGACGGCAAAGGCGCATCATATGGCTCGCATGAAAACTATCAGTATTCGCGCGAGACTGATTTTGAGGTTCTAGCCCAGACGCTGATTCCTTTCTTCGTCTCCCGCATCGTGGTCACCGGTGCTGGCCGCGTGGGCTTAGAGCAGGATAGCTCGGAACCAGGCTTTCAGATTTCGCAGCGCGCGGATTACATGGAGCAGGAAATCACCCTGGAAACCACGTTGAATCGCGGCATTATCAACACCCGCGATGAGCCGCATGCGAATGCGGAAAAGTGGGGCCGCCTGCACGTGATTGTGGGCGATGCCAATATGTCGCAGACCTCGAACCTGTTAAAGCTCGGCATGACATCGATGGTGCTTGACGCGATTGAAAAGGGTGTAGATTTTAGCGATCTCCGACTCGCGGACCCCGTTGCAGAAATCAAGAAAGTCAGCAGGGATCTCACGCTACGCCATAAGCTGCAGCTTCACGATGGCCGTGAGCTGACCGCGCTGGAGATTTTAGCGATCTATCGCGAGCGCGTACACGCTGACACCGACGTTGACGAAAAGGTCCTTGAGGCATGGGATGAAGTAACTAGCTTGCTTGCCGATGACCCCATGTCCGCCGCCCACTTGCTGGACTGGGTCGCCAAATATCGCCTCATCAAGGGCTTTATTGATCGCGGTGTCGGGTTAGATGATCCCAAGCTGGCTTTGATCGACTTGCAGTACACCGATATTGACCCTGCCAAGTCGCTCTACCACGCCTTAGTACGCAAGGGCCAGATGCGAACCTTGGTTGACAAGGAAGTCATCGACGCGGCAAAGACTGCTCCGCCGTCAGATTCTCGCGCCTATTTCCGCGGCCGCGTAACGGAGAAGTTCGGCAAGGACGTTCTAGCCACGAACTGGCAAATGATGTCGGTGCAGGAACATCAAAACAAAGATGGTGCTGATACCACCTCCTCCCTGGCACACATTCGCTTTGACGATGTAGACCGCTTCAACCAGGACGAGGTAGGAGAGTTGATTGATTCTTCTTCCTCGGTCTCCGAGCTGGTAAAGCAGCTGGAAGAGCAGGGAATTGCTATACAGCGGACAATTAAACCGATTAGAGTACGACATTAGGGGCTCAAATTAAGCACTTCAATGAGCACGTATTAAGGAGAAATAATGTCTAATAAACAATCACAGGTTCAAGGTTCCGGCTCCGGAGATAATTCGGATGACGATGACGTACAGGCTGCTGGCCAAGTACAAATTAATACCACGGGCACGGATGATTTATTGGATGAGATTGATGGCTTGCTCGAGTCCAATGCAGAGGAGTATGTGAGCTCGTACGTCCAAAAGGGCGGTCAGTAAGGGCTCATGAATTTCCAGAGACAAAAATCCCCGGTCTATGCCCGCCGTATCATGGGCATAGAAACCGAATATGGCATCACGGCTTTAGCCGAGCCCCATCAGCGCCAGCTCACACCCGATGAAGTAGCGCGGGAGCTGTTCCGTCCCGTCGTCGAAAAGCATCAAGCCACCAATATCTTTACGGATAATGCTTCTCGTCTGTATTTGGATGTAGGCTCTCATCCCGAAATTGCAACGGGGGAGTGCGATCGCCTTACCCAGTTGCTGAACTATGAACGGGCCGGGGATGCCATCGTCAACGACTTAGCGGTAAAGGCCGAAAAGACGCTGCGCGACATGGGGTTGGCCAAGTCTCTCATCTTGTTTAAAAACAATGTGGATAGTCAGGGCAATTCCTATGGTTGCCACGAAAATTACTTGATCTCTCGGCACATGGTCTTGCGGGAAATATCCCGGAAGTTGATGCCGTTTATGATTACCCGTCAGCTGATCTGCGGCGCGGGCATGATCAGCCCGGAAAAGGCGACAACTCCAGCGCGCTTTGTGCTCTCGCAGCGCGCTGACCAGGTGTGGGAAGGGGTTTCGTCGGCTACGACGCGTTCGCGCCCCATTATCAATACCCGCGATGAACCTCACGGGGATTCTTCTCGTTTCCGGCGCATGCATGTCATCGTCGGGGACTCGAATATGGCCGAACCGACGTTTGCGTTGAAAGTCGGCGCCACCGTGCTCATGCTGGAAATGATTGAAGCGGAGTTCGATCTTCCTTCCTTGGAAGTAGAGGATCCGATTGCGCATATTCGCGATATTTCCCTAGACCCCACGGGGCAGACGCAAGTACAGCTTGTCGATGCCACCACGTCCCAGTCAGTCATGACCGCATTAGAAATACAGACTGTGCTGTGCCAACGTGCAGAGGCGTGGTTAGAGCACCGGCCGGATGAAGGCACCCCAACAGCTGAACTGGCTAAGGTCGTGGATTTATGGAAGCGCACCTTAGAAGCCATTCGCACTCAGGATTTTTCTCAGGTCAGCACGGAAATCGATTGGGTCATTAAAAAAGAGTTGCTTGAGAAATACCGTGCGCGTCTCGGAAGCGATTGGTCACATCCCAAGCTGGCTCAGATTGACTTGGCTTTCCATGACATCCGGCCTGGTCGCGGCCTGTATGACGTGCTTATGCGCAAGGGGTTGATTTCCCGCTGGACAGAAGACAGCGCAATCGAGGCAGCTGTCTCGGTTCCGCCGCAAACGACCCGCGCGAAGTTGCGCGGTGAATTCCTCGTGGAATCTCGCAAGTATGGTGCGGATTTCACCGTCGATTGGACGCGGCTCAAGGTTAATCGCCCGGAGCCACAGGTGGTGGAATTTTCTGATCCATTCATTTCCGAGGATGAACGCCTAGCTGGGTTGATAGACTACATCGTGGAACATAAGCGCGATTAATAGTTAGTGGGACTGCTATAACCTCAGCGGAAAGGTCACACCGAATGGGAATTGGCTCAGCGGATAAGCCAATGGATGGCTCAGCCGGACAAGAATACGTCGCACTGGGACGGCACATCAGCTTATATTTAGCTCTTTTAGGTGCTGCTACCAGCGGTGGTAATCCAACACGCACGGCTGAGTGGATTCGTCGAAGCGTTCAGGACTATAAGGATAAGTCTGACGAGGCATTTGATAAGGCGCTGCGTCGGGATGTCCAGGCATTGCGGCATGCTGGCATTCCGATTTCGCATTCGCGTGATTCTTCGGGGCTGACTCACTATCAACTGCACACCGAACAATATGCACTGCCGGATATTCAGTTCACCCCAGAAGAGGCGATGGCCTTAAGCGTCGCCGCGGGATTCGGGAATACCGGCGGCCTGGGCGCTTTTTCGCAATCTGGTCTGACTAAGCTCGCAGCATCTGGAGCGACCAGCGCGCATAAACCAAGCCCAGTGCTTGCCGCTGTATCCGATATGACGTTGGTGCAGCCGGTCATCATCCGCGATATCAACACGATCATTCGCAATGGCCTGCGGATGTCCTTTGATTACAAACGTCAACCAGGGGTCGCAGCCGAGCGACGAGTCATGGACCCTTGGGGAGTGGTCATCCACCACAACCGCATGTACCTAGTCGGTTACGACGTCCACAAAGACGCCCCACGCGTATTTCGTATCCTCCGTGTATCGGAGGTAAAAGCGCGTGAGGAAAAAGCAACGCATCCACCAGTTCAGGAGTCATTGCAGACTCTGGTCAATGATGCTTTACAGCGAAGCCAAACCTCAGCGGTTCTGCAGGTGGAGGACGATAAAGCCTACGAACTTATTGAGCAAGCCGAGGGTAAGGGCGATGGCACTTATGTGCTGAGCAACGTCTCTTCAGATTGGCTGGTGCGGACGGCATTGTCTTATGCCGATTCGGCAGAGGTCTTAAGTCCTGCCGACATCCGTCATGACATCGTTGAACTCGCACGCACTGCACTCGATGACAATCTTGTCGATTTGAATGCTACCCCCACAAAGTGGCGCCACGACAAAGAGAGCGAAGCAACCTCGCCGAAAACTTCCGCTTTAGGCCCGCGCATTCACCGTCTCGTGCGTTTGACTAATGTCTTGCCATATTTTCGGCGTCATCCGGATAAATCCATGATGGAAGCGGCTGCTGATTTAGACATGACCTATGAAGAGCTAACGGCTGCGCTCAACACGCTTTTTGTCTCCGGTGCAACCCAAAACACCGAAGATCTCATCGATTTGTCGTGGGATTTTCGCAAGGTGAACATCATCGACAGCCAGGGAATGGATAAGCCTCTACGCTTGACTCCCACGGAGGCAAGTGCGTTGTTGTTGGCATTGGAATCGCTTGAGTCAATGCCAGGTCTTATTGATCCCCAAGCCGTACAGTCCGCCGCCTCTAAGATTCGCGGGATTATGGATACCAAGACTGAAGGTATTTATGATTCTTTGGCAACAACACCACCCGAAGAATCAAAGATCCAGGCATCGCTAGCCACTGCGATCGACGAGAATAGAAAGGTCCGCTTTGAGTATTGGTCGCCGGGCTCAAACGAATCGACCTCAAGAACGGTAGATCCCGTTCGGGTCTTCCTTGCTGATTCGGAGCTTTACCTCAATGCTTGGGATGAAGCACGGGATGCTCAAAGAACTTTCCGTTTGGACCGGATGCGAGACGTTGAAGTACTGAAAATCGATGCCACCCCCAAATCAGCGGTCACTGAGATCGATCCCACAGACCCATTTGGCTTTGGTTCTAGTGAAAAGGCGACGTTACTTCTGCATGAAGATGCCAGCTGGTTGGCCGAATATCATGACATTGTTTTGGCAGAAACTGCGCGTAATGGCTGGATTGAGGGTTCTATGCCAATTGGCAGGGATTCGTGGTTTGTCCGCTTTGCTTTAAGCAATGCTGACCGGCTCCGCGTTAGTGGCCCAGAAAACATCGCGCGCACCATTGTGGAAAACGCGAAATTGGCTTTGGCTCGTTATACTCAAAGCGATAGTAAGTAATAAGGTTGCGAGTGCCTGAAAATTCAACCACCCGCCCGATCTCTGGAGTTAGTTCATGCCTGGTCTAGGTGCCGTAGAAATCATCCTCATCATCGTAGTGATCGTATTGCTGTTCGGAGCCCGAAAGCTGCCAGACTTGGCACGTTCGGTCGGCCGTTCCATGCGCATCTTCAAGTCTGAAGTAACCGAGATGACCAATGAGTCTCAGTCACGCGGTGAAAACAAGCCACAGGCTGCGCTCAACCAAGGCGACGACAACGATGAGTTCTGGCAGTCTCCAACTATGCAGCCACGCCAGAACCCTCAAAATCAGGCTCAACCTCAACAGCCACAGCAGCCTCAGCAGGCTTGGCAACAGCAGCCCAACCCACAGCAGCCGCAGCAACCACAGCAGGGGTGGGACCAGCAGAACTGGGGACAGCAACCGAACCCTCAGCAACCACAGCAGCCACAGAACTGGGATCAGCAACCGAACCCACAGCAGCAAAACTGGAGCAACCCTCAGCAACCACAGCAGGGATACAACTACCCTCCTCAACAGCAGCAGTAAAAGCTGTCGAATAAGGTTTCTGAAACGCCTCTTGCCTCACGGTCGTTTTTGTCGTGAGGCTTACTTTGAGGCTGTTTAAGTTTGGGTAGGGGATAAGTAGATTATGGCCAACGGCATGCCACCGCAGAACTCAGGCATAAATTCTGCCGCTTCTGGGAATCCCGTGCCTGCGAAGGCCGGCAATCGTGGAGTGATCCAGCGACTCCAGCAATCGCAAGCAAAGCGACGTGCTAAAAGGGCGAATAAAACCGGGGAAATGACCCTCGTTGAGCACCTTAAAGAGTTACGCCGACGCATCGTCGTCTCTTTGCTCGCACTCGCTGTGGGTACTGTACTTGGCTTTATCTGGTACCAGTCGTCTCCTTTCGGATTAGCGCCCTTGGGAGAGATTTTGCGCGGGCCGTACTGTTCATTGCCGGCAGAGCAGCGCGCATCGTTTACTCCGAGTGGCGAATGTCGACTTTTGGCGACCCAACCATTTGAGATGTTTATCCTGCGACTCAAGGTCGGCGCTCTGGCCGGGGTCGTTCTCTCCTCACCAGTGTGGCTCTACCAAATCTGGGGCTTTATCACCCCAGGCCTGCACAAGAATGAAAAGCGCGGCACCATCGCCTTCGTGACCCTCGCGGTGACGTTGTTCGTTGCTGGCGCCGTCTTGGCGTACTACATCGTGGCCTTCGGTTTGGAATTCCTCATTAGCATGGGTGATGAATTCCAGATCACTGCGCTGACGGGTAATGAATACTACAACTTCATGCTGGCGCTTTTGGTGATCTTTGGAGTCAGTTTCGAAGTGCCGTTGATTCTGGTCATGCTCAATATCGTCGGTATTTTGCAGTACCACCATGTCGCGGACAAGCGCCGCATGATCATCGTCGGGATCATGATTTTCGCGGCGTTCATGACGCCTGGCGGCGACCCAATGTCAATGATGATTCTGTCGGCTGCGATCACCATATTGGTAGAGCTGGCTTTCCAGTTTTGCCGGATCAACGACAAGCGACGTGGGGTCGAACGCCCAGAGTGGATGGATTTAGATGATGAAGAATCATCAGGACCGATTGCGCCATCTGGACCAATCGGAGCTGAAGGCGGTATCGCTCCAGCCCAGCCGGTTACGCCAGCCGAGCCTATTTACGACAATTACCAACAACATCCGCAGCAGAACTTCGCAGGGTTTAATCCACCGACCAGACCTGCAGGAAATTCTGGCAACGCGGGTAATGGAAACAATCAATCCCCGGGTCAGCGGAACAACCCTAATCCTTTTGATGACGTGCTTTAGGCTTCCGAAAGACATCAACTTTTTCTGACTGAAAATCACGTTGGCCCATTCGCACTAACTGCTGGTAGCAGGTAGTGTGGGCACTTATGAATCACCCGCATTTTGAGGAATTCCGATCAAAATTGTCGCATCCGCTGGATGATTTCCAGATTGCGGGCTGCGAAGCCGTGGCAGATGGCCACGGCGTCCTTGTTTGTGCACCTACTGGTGCAGGTAAAACAATCGTCGGTGAATTTGCGGTATCCCTCGCGTTATCGCAGGGCACGAAGTGCTTTTATACAACGCCAATTAAAGCACTCAGCAACCAGAAATATCATGACTTAGTCGCCGAGCACGGCGATGAAGCCGTTGGTCTATTAACCGGCGATGTCTCTATTAATGGTGGCGCAGAGATCGTGGTAATGACCACTGAGGTGCTGCGCAACATGATTTATGCAGACTCCCCGGCGCTGCACCGGCTGAGCCACGTCGTGATGGATGAAATCCACTTCCTCGCAGATGCTTCACGCGGTGCGGTGTGGGAAGAAGTAATCCTCAATCTTGATGAATCGGTGTCCATCATTGGGTTATCCGCCACCGTGTCCAACTCAGAGGAATTCGGTGACTGGCTGTCAACAGTTCGCGGCGATACCAAAATCGTGGTGACTGAGCATCGCCCCGTGCCTTTGGATCAGTGGATGATGCTGGGCCGAAAGCTCTTTCCCTTGTTTGAACCGGCTTCTGGCGGGCAAGTAAATTCCGAACTGGAACGCAAGATCGCACGCCTTGAGGCAGGTTCCAGCGATGAGGGGCGCGAAGATTATAAGTCCGGAAAGGGCTTTAGAGCGCGTGCCCGCCACCATAGCCGTGAGCCGCGAGATAACCACGGAGGCCGTTCAGGAGCGCAACGTCCACAGGATCGCTACCGTCCACTAGGTCGCCCTGATGTCCTCAAAGTGCTGCAGGGGCAGAATATGCTCCCAGCAATTACTTTTATTTTCTCTCGTGCTGGATGTGAAGGCGCGCTGTATCAGTGCCTGCGGTCACGCATGACGTTGACCTCTGAAGAGGAAGCCGAAGAGATTAAGGACATCGTCGATGCTGGTGTGGAAGGCATCCCTGAAGAAGACCTCCAGGTATTGAATTTCCGCCAGTGGCGACAGGCTCTGTCTCGTGGTTTTGCAGCTCACCACGCAGGGATGCTGCCGGCATTCCGGCATATCGTCGAGGACCTCTTCGTGAAGGGGTTGGTGCGCGCAGTTTTTGCGACAGAAACCCTCGCGCTTGGAATCAACATGCCGGCCCGTACCGTCGTGTTAGAAAAGTTGATTAAGTTCAATGGCGAAGCGCACGTTGATCTCACCCCGGGGCAGTACACGCAGCTAACCGGTCGCGCTGGTCGGCGTGGCATTGACACCCTCGGTAACGCAGTCGTGATGTGGGCACCGGCCATGGACCCACGCCAAGTGGCGGGCCTTGCATCGACTCGTACTTACCCGTTGATCTCCACATTTCAGCCTGGCTACAACATGGCTATCAACCTCTTGGGCATGTTGGGCTATCAGGATTCGTTGCGCCTGTTGGAAAAGTCTTTCGCACAGTTCCAGGCCGACGATTCAGTCGTGGAGGAATCACGCCAAATCGAGCGGGCGGAACATCGTGTTCAAGATCTACGCTCACAGTTAGATGAGCTGTTGCGCATGCTGGCACCACCAGTGCCAGACGATGACGACGCCACGGACATGTTGCTGGACTATATTGACTTGCGCCGAGAGCTTACTGATGAAGAGCGTCGCTCTAAGGAATCGAAGAGTCACGAGCGGTCCAAAGAAGTGGCGAAGGTATTGTCCCGCCTGCAAGTCGGTGACGTTATTGCCTTGGCAGGTAAAAAGCGTCCAACTCTCGCGGTAGTAGCAACGCCTGCTAATCAGACTGCTGATCCGCGTCCGTGGGTAACCACCGAGACCGGATGGTCGGGCCGGATTGATGCCAGCGGTATTCAAAATCCGCCGATCGTAACTGGGCGCATGAAGTTGCCACGTTCGGTGCAAAAGAATCCGCGCCGCAACGCGAAATTTGTCCAGGATCAATTCCGTCGTCAGCACTTTGACCGTCCAAAGCGCATGAAGGCTAAACCGCGGTCGCGGCCGAATCCACAGATTGGGATCTTGCGCGATGCCATTCGCTTGCACCCAGTCCATGAGTGGCCAGCAACCGATCGGGAGCAATTAGCAGGGTTGGCGCAAAAGCTTGCACGTCGCGAGCGGGAGCTGAAAAAGCTCACCACTACGGTCGAACGCGCCACGGATACCCTGGGCAAGACCTTTGAGCGGATTGTGGATCTACTCGCGCAGATGGACTACGTGGAGTTTGAAGGCTTGGGGGAGGACCGCACCCCGGTCATTACCGATGAGGGTGAACGCTTAGCCCTGATTCACAACGACTGTGACCTGTTGGTAGCCCAGTGCCTCAAACGCAGAATCTGGGATGACCTCGACCCGGCGGAGCTTGCTGGCGTGGTATCCATGTGCTCTTTTGAAAACCGCAAGGAAACCGCTGGGTCTCCAGACGCCGCGACAGATCGCATGGCGGATGCGATGAATGCAACGTTACGGATTCACGCGGAATTGATCACTGATGAACAGCTCCACAGGCTGCCTCTAACACGGCAACCTGATGCTGGATTCGCATTGGCGTTGCACCAATGGGCCGCTGGGGCACCATTGGGATACTGCATGTCGGCGGCTGCAGAATCTGGTGCCGAGCTCACCCCTGGCGATTTTGTTCGTCAATGCCGTCAAGCCATCGACTTGCTCCAGCAGGTAGCCAAGACGGCATATACCGATGACGTTCGGGCCAATGCCCGGCGCGCGGTGGATGCCATCCAGCGCGGCGTGGTCGCTATCGGCGCCTAGTCCTGCTTGGTGTCTTGATTTATAGCTAAAAGGCTCTGCGCTGCTTGTTGCAGGGCCTTTTTATGTGGACGAAGCTGGGCAACGGTAGCGAGTCCAAGATTGAAGCCGAATGGGTCCAGGATGAGCGATTGCACGGCGTTGATGGTCGGCAGTGAATCGTGTGCCCGCATGGATAAAACGGCGCCGCCGGAGTCACCTTTGATGGCCTTGGGCGTATTGAATTGAATTGCCGCTGGGCGCACACGGGTGTGTCCGCCGCGTGAGAAAGAAATCGGGCTCGGTGTGATGACCGTGCCTGCTTTGACTACAGCGTGGGTGGAGTTTCCGCCAAAGCCAAAAGTGGCAGTTTTCTTCCCCGGATAAAAGAACTGGTTTCCCACGCCGAGCAGCTGGCGCTGGGACGCTGAGCCTTGCAGGAGCGCAATTGCAATGTCCGTGCCATCGATGACGCGCACGGCCGCAAGGCGTTGACGTAGCTTGTGGCCGCGCACGTTAAACGCACCAAGCGGAGCTGTGCGGAAAAAATGCGCGCAGGTTAAAACCAGCGGCGTGGAAATATCTTCCGTTGTGGCTTCTAAATCAGGAGCAATGAGCATGCCTGAGCAGTATCTGCCCCCATTGGAGATCCGGACTGGTTGTTCGAGAAGGTTAGCTGCAGATCCGTTAAGCCAGGTTTGTAGGTTCACCCCGCCCACCATAGACAAACTGGGCGGGGCAGAGGTGCCGCGATATACGGGGTTATCATGGCAAGTATGAGTTTATTGACGACGTTTGCACCTGAAATTTATGAACAGCGCTTGCAGCGCGCCCAGGAGATCACGAAGGCCGATGGAATTGACGCGGTCGTGGTCGCTACCGGTGAAGACTTCTTTTATCTCACCGGTTCCATGCTGTCCTCGCATGAGCGTTTGACCGCGCTCATCATCCCTGCGGAAGGAAAGCCGCAGCTTTTTGCACCAGGTACCGATATTTTGGACCTGAATCTGTCTCCGGTACCGGAACTCAACATCGAGGTGCATGGATGGAATGATGGCGATGATGTCTACGCCCAAGTAGCTGATGTCATTGGCCGTGATTCTGCGAAGGTAGCGGCAACCGCAGCGCTAACAGCAGATCACCTATTCCAGTTGCAGAACCTGCTCTCCGCACAATGGGTGCTGGCGAACACTGCGCTGGCGGAGCTATTTTCCTCCAAGGACCCGGCAGAGATTGATGAGCTGCGTAAGGCAGCGCAAGCCATCGATCGCGTACACGAACAGGTACCGGCACTGCTTCAACCAGGTCGCACCGAAAAAGAAGTGGCAGATGAGCTAACTGACTTGATCCTCCAAGAGCACGTGAGCGTGGACTTTGTCATCGTGGGCTCAATGGAAAATGGCGCTAATCCACACCACAGTTTCTCCGATCGCGTCATCAATGCAGGCGATCCCGTAGTCGTCGATATCGGCGGCACTTTGGCAAGCGGTTACCACTCCGACTGCACCCGCACCTATGTCGCCGGCGGAGACATCTCCCAAGCTCCCGAGGATTTCCTTAAGGCTTATCAGGTACTCAAGGATGCACAGCAGGCATCATTGGACTTTGCAAAGCCCGGGCGCACAGCGGAAGAAATTGATGCATCGTCACGCACCCCAATTACCCAGGCCGGGTACGGTGAATACTTCACTCACCGCCTTGGCCACGGCATTGGTTTAAGCGGGCATGAAGAGCCATTTATCATCGCGGGCAATGACTTGGTCATCCAGGAAAATATGGCGTTTTCCATCGAACCGGGAATTTATATTCCAGGCAAGTGGGGAATGCGTATCGAAGATATCGTCACCACCACCGCAGAGGGCATTGAGTCTTTGAACCAGGTGCCACGTGAGCTCCGCTAGGTCTGCCACAGGGCAGGGAGCTCTTCTTATTCTGGGCGGGCGCAGCGATATCGGCGGTGAGCTTGCGCGCAAGCTGTGCCCAGGGCGAGAGGTAGTGCTCGCTGCACGCGGCACACATGGCATGGATAATCTCTCGCACAAGCTTGAAGCTTTAGGCGCGACAAAGGTACACCAGATCGATTTTGATGCCGCGGCTATTGATTCTCACCGTGAGGTGGTCAATCACGCACGCCAGCTGGCGGGAGAAATCTCGTGCGCGGTGGTTGCCTTTGGCATCTTAGGAGAGCAAGAGCGGGCAGAAGAAGAGGAAGCCCACGCGGTGGAGATCGCCACGGTGGATTATCTGGCCCAGGTCTCCATGCTCACAGTGCTTTCCGATGCCATGGCGTCCGGATATATCATTGCCTTTTCTTCCATCGCGGGGTGGCGGGCTCGGCGCGCTAACTACGTCTACGGCTCCACGAAAGCCGGCTTGGATGCGTTCTGCCAGGGACTAGCCGATAAATTTGAACTCGATCGCGCAAAGGATCTAGCTCTGATTACGGCACGTCCCGGGTTTGTGATTGGTTCCATGACCGAAGGGATGAAGCCCGCGCCCATGTCCGTGACCCCGGAGATTGTTGCCGGGGCCATCGTCAAGGAGATACACAAGCAAGATGGTGCAAAACCACGAAGCAAAACTTTGTGGATCCCAGCTCAGCTAGCGCTGCTCGCATTTGTCATGCGGCTGGTGCCGCGGCCAATTTGGCGAAAGATGCCGCGGTAAATCCTTAGAGAAACGGCGAGTTCACATCGAAGATTAAACCTCGCGGTGCCAGCACGCGCACGACTACCTCAGCGTCGGCTTCCGCGAGGTCATGAAAGATAAGACCTTTCCAGGGCGTAATCGTAACGGGGACTTCCATGCGGCCTACGAGTTCTGCGATATCCGCGTGCATGACGCCTTGGTAAAGGCCTACGCCAAGTTCCACCCGCCCTTCGGGCATATGCTCGGCTAACCAGCCAATGGGCAGTTCGGTGGTGGGCAAGGTGGCATCGAAAAGCTCTGCGTCGTTGTTGGAGCCAAGCTTGTGAAGAAGCTGAGCTACCGCTTGCGGAGCCTCAGTGATGGTGGTGCTCAGTTCTTGCTCCGCTGTGCTCACCCGCACCTCGGAGGAGCTTTCGGCCAAATAAACACAGACGTCGAGGCCTTGGCTTTCGATGGTTCCATCCCCGGCATCGACGCCGACGACGAGATTTTCCGCCGCAGAATCCGGCACCGCGGTGCCGATGGAGTGCGCAAGTTGACGGGCACGTGCATTGAGTGGGGAAGCGACCACCCGGCACGACGATGTGTGCAAGGAGGTGGCGCTTAAACGCTCAACGGCCTGGTCGAGCTGGGTAATATTGCGCAATTCCACCGTGCTGTGCGCTGTCAGATACACGTTGGCATCAGCGAAAGCGCGAGCGGTCTCAGCCAATTCGAGCCAATCCTGCGAGCTAGTAATCCCACCTGCGGGGAAAAGACGAAGCGCGGTGGAATCGGAGTGGGTGGAAATAATTGGTCGTGGCATGCGCCAGATTCTACTACCTGGTGGCCAATACACAGCATGCGTACACGTCAACGCCAACCATAGCTTGTAGGATGGGCTCTATTATGCCGTTCATGCTTGTCTTATTCGTATATATCGTCCTAGAAGGCCTTGCCTTCGTCGGGGTGTCACAACTCATTGGTGTGGGCTGGACCTTATTGGTGCTGCTTGCGACCATGCTTTTCGGAATGACCATCGCCAGCTTGGAAGTACGCCGCATTATGCGCGGTAAAACCAAACGTACTGAGGATGGCTCAGTCATCATGGAAGATGCCACGCCTGGGCGTACTGCCGGCAATGTCGGATTGACCTTGGCCGGCGGCGTGCTCTTGTCTCTTCCCGGCTTTATCACCACCATTATTGGCGTCTTTCTCATCTTGCCGCCGACCCGCGCGCTGTTGCGCACTCTGCTATCCGCCAAGCTCTTTAAGTCTGTAGAAAATCTCGGCGTGCGTTTTTATGATGCCTCTCCGATGGCTGGTCAGCACGATAGCTACGGCAGCTTTGGAAATTTTGGCAATCCTGGTGGCCCAGCTGGCGGCTTTGGTGCCTCACGCGCTACTGGATCCCATCCCTCCGCGCAATCAACGGGTTCGCAGCCGGATAACCATGAAGTCATTGATGAAGAAGAAATCCGTAGTTGGACCGAGTCCATCTCCCCGGAAGATTTTCGATCTTCCAATGGTTCGCAAGGGTCTGATGACTCTGGCTCCGATGGTTCTTCACGCGGCGACAAGTAGGTGTGGAAGTTCGTTCCGAGCTTCGGTGCGAGCTGGACGGTTAGAAAGTGATAGTAATTAGTAGTGTTACTTTTGCTTCGCCTATTGCTCGCTGGCATTAGCGGCGCCGGCGTTTATTTCTCCTTTGAACCGCACGGCTACTGGTTCCTCGGGATCTTGGGGATCACCGGGCTGTATATTTCTTTCATGCCATGGCGTGGCAGCTTTCTTAGCGCTAAGTCCGGTGCGCTGGTCGCATTTGTGCATGCGCTGGTTTCTTACCTGCTGCTTTTGCCGTGGATCGGGGAGCTCGTCGGAGCGATGCCCTATATCGCGCTGGGCTTATTCTTAAGCTTGTATGCACTGCTCTTAGGCGTATTCGGGGTCTTTATCGCGCGCCTGCGCTTTGGTTTTCTCCTCTTTCCTAGCTTCTACCTCGCGGTGGAACTACTACGTTCGTCCGCACCATTTGGCGGATTTTCCTGGGTTCGCTTGGGCTGGGGACAAGTCGACGGCCCACTGGCGTGGCTTGCTGCGTGGGGTGGACCAGCATTGGTCACGGTCGCTGCGGCAACCGTGGGTACTAGCATCGCAGCTGTTCTATTCGGTACGGCGCCAATCGCTACCACACGGGTCGATACGCCTCGAAGCGCTCATGCTTCGCTTTTTCCGGATCGTGGAATACGTGGGGTAGCGCTCATTGCGGCACTAATTCCCTTCGGGCTGACCTATCTTGCTCACCTAGGAGTGAACAAGCCTCAGCACACCACGGAGACGCTTGATGTGGCTGCGATCCAGGGCAACGTGCCGCGTTTAGGGCTGGATTTTAATGCGCAGCGTCGCGCGGTATTAGAAAACCATGTCGATGTCACCAATGAGCTGGCAGCATCGGGTGAAGACGTCGATATTGTCTTGTGGCCCGAAAATTCCTCCGACGTCAATCCTTTTCGTGACCGTCAAGCGCGCGCTTTGATTCAGGAGGCTGTCGACTCCGTGGGCGTGCCGATTTTGGTGGGCACATTAACAGTCGATGAGGTCGGCGAGCGCAACACCATGCAGGTCTTTGACGAAAATGGTGAGCCAGGGGATTACCACCACAAGAAGTACCTGCAGCCCTTTGGCGAGACCATGCCATTGCGCGATATTTTGATCCACGTTTCGGACTACGTGGAACTCGCGGGTGATTTCAAACCCGGTGAAGGCCCCGGTGTCGTGAACATGGCAAACACGGTGGTGGGTGTGGCCACCTGCTACGAGGTTAGCTTCGACAACGCCTTTAGAACGTCCATTGATAACGGCGCGCAGATTCTCACCAGCCCAACCAATAATGCGACTTTCGGCTTTTCTGACATGACCTATCAGCAGCTAGCGATGAGCCGAATGCGCGCGATTGAAACAGACCGCGCGATGGTGGTTCCAGCGACCTCAGGCGTCTCCGCCATCGTGCAGCCTGACGGCACGGTCTCGCAGAGCACTGAGATATTCGAACCAGGGTACCTCGTAGAAGAGCTTCCACTGCGTGACTCCGTCACTTTTGCTGTGCGCTTCGGCTGGTGGATTCAACTCGTCCTAACCCTCTTCGGCGTGGCCGGGGCAGGGTATGCTTGGTGGGTAAAGCGTCAGCCGCGCCATGCAATGTCGGCCAAGTCTGCCGAAGCTTCTAGACTGTAGTGGTTAAGATCTTTTTAGGCCACGCCCATTCTTTCGTCGAATAAGGAGTACCAACGCCCGTGACTTCTCCACAGACCGTCATGTCTGACACCACCTTGGTGATCATCCCCACTTTTAATGAAATTGAAAACCTGCCGTTGATTACAAAACGCGTGCGTGAAGCAACGCCTGGGGTACACATTTTGATCGTGGATGATTCTTCTCCGGACGGCACTGGTGAGTTGGCAGATGAATACGCGAGCAAGGATGACCACATCCACGTCATCCACCGCCAGAGCAAAGACGGTCTGCTCGGCGCCTATATTGCGGGCTTTAAGTGGGGCCTGGAGCGCGAGTACCAAGTCCTGTGCGAAATGGATGCGGATGGCTCCCATGCTCCAGAACAGCTGCACTTGCTCTTAGAAGAGATTGCAGATGGCGCTGACCTCGTCATTGGCTCGCGCTACATACCTGGTGGGGAGACCGTGAATTGGCCAGCTTCGCGCGAGTACCTCTCTCGCCTGGGCAATATCTACATCTCCATGGCTTTGGGCGCTGGTTTGTCTGACATGACCGCTGGCTACCGCGCATTTCGCCGCGAGCTACTCGAGTCCATCGATTTTGATGAGCTCTCAGATGCCGGTTATATCTTCCAGGTCGATCTCGCATTCCGCGCGGTCAAAGACGGCTTTGATGTCCGCGAGGTACCAATCACCTTCACGGAGCGTGAATACGGTGAGTCCAAGTTGGACGGTTCCTTTGTGAAGGACTCGCTTTTTGAAGTCACCAAGTGGGGCGTTGAACACCGCAGCGAGCAAGCAAAAGATGCCGTGGAAGATATCACTCCCGTGGTTGCCCGCTTGGTGGAGGACACCGGCGTCACCAAGGTTCCTTCCAAGATCGGCAATGCCGCAACCTATGTTGGCAACTTAACAGAGGAGCTGTGGAAGGTCGCGAAATTCACGGTTCAAGAAAAGATCTCGGACGCAAAGCGCTAGGATTTTAGCAACCTCTATCTCTGATTAGGAACGTCATGGCTTACGTAGTTTTTGAGAACGCCACCTGCATTTATCCCGGGGCGGATAAACCTTCCGTAGACAAATTCGACCTAGACATCGTCGATGGCGAATTTTTAGTCTTGGTGGGCCCATCTGGTTGCGGTAAGTCCACGACATTGCGGATGCTCGCCGGGCTAGAGCAGGTCTCGGAGGGCTCTATTTCTATTGGTGGCAAAGACGTGACCAATACCGAGCCACGTGACCGTGATATTGCCATGGTGTTCCAAAACTATGCCTTGTACCCGCACATGTCCGTGCGCGACAATATGGGCTTTGCGCTCAAGATGGCGGGCAAGACCAAAGCAGAAATCAATGAGCGCGTCGAAGAGGCAGCAGAGACACTGGGGCTGACGGAGTTTTTGGACCGTAAGCCGAAAGCGCTGTCAGGTGGCCAGCGCCAGCGCGTAGCGATGGGACGTGCGATCGTACGTAGCCCGCAGGTCTTTTTGATGGACGAGCCTTTGTCCAACCTAGATGCGAAACTTCGCGTGCAAACCCGCACGCAGATCGCTGCCCTGCAGCGCAAACTCGGTGTGACCACCGTGTATGTCACCCATGACCAGACTGAAGCCTTGACCATGGGTGATCGCATCGCCGTGCTCAAGGATGGAAAGTTGCAACAGGTTGGCACGCCGCGAGAGCTTTACGATGCCCCGCGCAACACCTTCGTAGCCTCTTTCATCGGATCACCTGCGATGAATCTATCGACGTTTACCGTAGACTCCCAGGGCACCGCCAGCAATGGCACGGCACATATTCAATTGCCAGACCACACGCGGGCCGCGCTGCAAGCGTCAGGGGAATCGACAATAGTAGTCGGAATTCGCCCCGAGGGCTTTGAGCCCATCTCCAATCGGGATCAGCTGCCGGCGGATAGCCACGGGGTCATCGCATTTACCGTGGACTTCACTGAAGAACTCGGCAGCGACACCTACTTGTACGGCCACATGGCTGAGGGCAGCGCGGCATCGACAAGCAATCCTGCAAGCCCTGCTGCAAGCGTCGTTTCTGTTGCCACCAACAATGCGGCGGAAATCGTCATGCGTATCAGCGCTCAAGAGCATGTGGAAGTAGGAGAGACCATTTACGCGGCAGTTGCGGCCGGCGGGCTGCACCTTTTCTCATCGTCCAATGGTGAGCGTCTCAACTAATTGACCATAGAAAAAGGGTGGGCTTAACGGGTTTCTCCGTTAAGCCCACCCTTTAATTAATGCAGGACTAAAATCTACTTAGCGTTTTTAGCTTGTTCTTCCTGCTGTTCCTTCAGCATGCGCGCTGCGGAACGACGACGCTTACGAAGTGCGTCAATGCGCTGCTCGAGCAGTTCATCAAGCTCCTCGATGGAGCGACGCTCACGCAACATATCCCAGTGGGTACGTGGTGGCTTAACAGGCTTGGACTCAACGCCTTCGCCTTCTACCAAGGTGCCCCACTGGCCGTTCTTGCACAGCCATTCCTCAGGTACTTCTGCATCATGTGCGAAAGGAACTTCGTAGATCTCACCCGCTGCCGTGCGGTACTTGACCATCTGGCGGGGTGCGAGATCGTGGTCGCGGTCGGTTTCGTAGCTTACAGCGCCCATACGGCTGCCACGGAGTACGCGATCTGCCATTGCGACATCATCCTTTACATCTAGGGATAGGAGAGTGCGGGCAAGAACACCCACATGACCTTCTCATTAACAGAGCTATAAGTATAACGAACAAACGGCCCAATTTGTTCCCGGCCCCGCCAAAGACTCAAAGATCCCTGTGGATTAGACACCAGACGCCAACGCTGCGTGGCCTACGAGTTTCCGCAAACATGTACTAAGGTAGTGACAGTGATACATACGTCCGGTGGTAAAAGCGAGGAAGCGTCCTGCCTGAGGTGTGGTAAATCCATCATAAACCAGGGTAGAGGCAGGCCAAAGAAGTATTGCAGTCCGACATGTAAGCAACGGGCTTATGAAAAACGCGTGGCGCTTCGCAGTTTTTCGGACAACGACAAAGCCTTGATACTATCGCCTGAGCGTGCGGTTAATTTGCATGACGGGTTATTCGAACTTCGTTGTTCCGCCGAAGATATAGCCACCGCCGTGCAGGAAGAAGCACCGGCATCTGAGATACGGTCATTGGTCGAAGAATTGGTAGGCATCGCCCGCCGAGTGGAAGAGTTGAGATAGAAACCTAATGTTGAAAAAGATTTTCTACAACCGCAAGATCATGGTCCCAATTTTCATTGTGATCATCGTGGGTCTTACGCTTGTAGCGTTCGCACCGATGTTGTATTCAATTTTTACCGGTCCGGGTGTTACTACCGAACCCATCAACGCTGACAAGACCGAACCTGCGTCAACTGACCTGGATGGTAACTGGGAAGTTGTCAAAGGGAACCCATCTAACTACACCTCAGTTGGTTTTACCTTTGCGGAGATTCTTCCTGCGGAGGAAACTGTGACCTCAGGTTCAACCAATAATGTTTCCGGACAAGCAGAAATCTCAGATGGCACGGTGAACTCAGCACATATCACGGTCGACATGGACGAGCTCACGACTGACAAGCAGGTTCGTGATCAGAACATGAAGACCAAGCTCTTTGAGACCGCTCAATATCCTGAAGCAACCTTTGAGCTTACTGAGCCAGTTGATATCAGCAGCCTGCCCGAAGACGGCAGCTTAGGCGATGTCGAGCTGACTGGCGACTTGACCATCAAGGGTGAGACCAAGTCCGTCACTGAAACATTCCAAGCTGCGCGCGATGGCGAGACTATCTTGCTCGGCGGGAACATTCCCATTAACCGCCTGGACTTCAACGTCATCACGCCCGATATGATCGCCGCCAAGATTGCTGAAGAAGGTACCGTCGATATTCGGCTCACGATGATCAAAAACGAAGACTAGATCGCACGTTAGCCAAAAGCGAGTAATCACCCCTAATAACGTCACAGTGACGTTATTAGGGGTTTATACGTACATAGAGCTGTTTCGCCATATTCGGCACAGCAGCTACGGTAGCGGTTTGAAGGCGCGCCGAAACGGCCTCGCATGCATTAATCGGACACCGATAGAACATCGGCAGCACAGAGCTTAAATGAATTCCGCAGGAAGTCCGTGAGTGTCAACGATAGACGATCCAGTCGAACTGCCGATAGAGTTCATGGCAGAGTTCGCGCAACAAGACGAACAAAGAGCTGCAGCGTCACACGACGTGAATGTGAGTCCAGGCGGAAGGCTAAGCGCGCACATTGCAATGGCGGTAAATGGCAGGCAGGTGCCGAACATCGAATCGTACAGCACATAAGCAGCGTTCGAGATAGATGATATTCAATGCCCCTTTTGTCCGATAATGTACATTATGTCATTTTACATTTGGATGGTGCTCCCCTTAAAGCTTTGCGCCATGACCTTAATCCACCCAGCCCGCCATATCTGTCATATCCATCAATCTAGGATCGTGAACCCTCCTCATGCCTTGCCTGATCACCCGGCCTATTGCGACCGTAACGTCTGGTCGCTCGGCTTAGGTTGCCTGAACTAGGTCGTAGATTATCGCCAGCCCTATGGAAGCCCTAGTCGTTTCACCTTATGGAATGTCGGTTGGAGGATTATCCCCCATTGTAGACTCGTGAAGCTTTCGCACCGTTTGCCGTTGGTTCGATGCATCTACATGATGATATGGCGCCATATGGCGGTAATAGTCCGCAATAGATCCGATGGGTCTGTATACAGCGTTGATTTATGAACTGAAACGCGTTAACCTAAAAGTCTCACTAAGTGGAATATGATTGTCACGTGGTGAGAAAGTTATCTTTATGACGAAATATTAGAGCATGCGCTCAGCGTGCCTTTATAGCGCGCATGTCCCATCATCGGAAATATCTATTAGAAAGTGCCGTAGTATGACTACTTCAGTGTTCCAAGACGGCAACACGCCAGCTGCTGGCTCGGTAGCGCCGAAACTGACTGCCAAAGACCGCCGTCGCGTGGCTTTTGCATCAACCATCGGCACCACCATTGAGTTTTATGACTTCTATATCTACGCCACTGCGGCTGTAGCTGTCTTCCCGCTACTCTTCTTCCCTGCCACTGAGAACCCGACGGTAGCATTGCTGCAGTCGTTTGCGACCTTTGGTTTGGCGTTCGTGGCTCGGCCGCTGGGATCGGTGATCTTTGGCCACTTCGGCGACCGCATCGGGCGCAAGGCGACCCTGGTGGGTGCTTTGCTGACCATGGGCATTGCCACGTTCATCATCGGCCTGTTGCCTACGTATGCCACGGCAGGCATCATTGCGCCGGCGCTATTGGCGCTCATGCGCTTTTGCCAGGGCTTGGGCTTAGGCGGCGAATGGTCGGGCGCGGCACTGCTGGCTTCTGAGACTGCGGAAGAAGGCAAGCGCGCGTCCGCGGCAATGTGGCCGCAGTTCGGTGCGCCTTTCGGTTTCTTCCTGGCCAATGGCTTGTTCCTCATCCTGGTTTCGGCACTGGGCTATACCCGTGGTGATACCACCGGCCCATTTATGGAATGGGGCTGGCGCATTCCATTCCTTGCGTCCGCGGTGATGGTCCTCATCGGTCTGTACGTCCGTTTGAAGCTGGAAGAAACCCCGGTTTTCCAAAATGCGGTAGATCAGGGCAAGAAGGTCAAGGCACCAGTAACCGAGGTCTTTAAGGTCGCCGCCAAGCCAATGTTTATCGGCACCTTCGTCATGGTCGGTTGCTATACCCTGTTCTACCTGGTTACCACCTGGATCCTGTCCTTCGGTATCGGTGATCCATCCCAGGGCCTGGGACTGGGCATCGCCTACACCGACTTCCTGGAAATCCAGTTGATCTCTATCTTCGCTTTCATCGTCGGCATTCCAGTGTCGTCCATCTTGGCGGACAAAGTCGGACGTAAGCCAATCTTGGCAACGGTCTCTGCGCTGATCATCGTCTTTGGCTTTACGTTTACCCAATTCTTACCCATTGATTCGGCAACCGAAGGTTCCGTGCTGCTCTTTTTGACCATCGGCATGTTCTTGATGGGTCTGATCTTTGGCCCGATGTCCGCGGTCTTGCCAGAGCTGTTCCCTACTAACGTTCGCTACACCGGCTCCGGTATCTCTTACAACGTCTCCTCCATTTTGGGTGCGGCCATCGCGCCGTTTATTGCCACCTGGTTGGTTGCAGAAGTTGGCGTCCACGCAGTGGGCATCTACCTGGCCATCGTGTCCGCGATTTCGTTGATTGCCGTCTTGTCCATGAAGGAATTGTCGAAGCACGACCTCAACGAGGTCTAAAGCTTGCGGGTTAGTCCCGCTACCCCACCACAACAATAAAAATCCCACCCAGACCTAGTGATTCGTTGGTCTGGGTGGGATTATGTATTTATGTAATTATACCCTCAATTGCTAGCGCAGCGTAGCCGCGCCACTGTAGTGCTCGATTTGTGAGGAGTAATTAGCCAGGCGCACATCATTGATATTGCCGCCGTCCAGCGCAATCTCAAGGCGGTCTAAAATCAGCTCCCACTTCGGGGCGATAAGCCCGAGCTGGTCTTCAACGCCCTCAACGCTGTGGTGGAACTCCAGATAGGTCTGACCATTTTCCTCAGCCAGGTAAAAACGCAGCTTGAGGTCATGTCCTTGGTGGTCATTGACATCCAAGTGCAGGTAGTGAGGTGGCATGGACTCAGCGATGGTCACATCATAGCTGGATTCAATATCCTCAGAAACCATGGTCATGTGCGATGGGTTATCCATGGTGTGGCAGTGGCCAAACCAGCGCGAGATGCGCGCGGCATCAGCCAAGTAACCCCACACAACTTGCGGAGCTTGTGGCAGCTCGCGCGAAATAACGATCTGACGTCCGTTGTCAGTCTCTTCGATATCACCGGTTGGCTCGAAGTTCTCGACATCGAGTGCATCCCTTGCATCCGCGAGAGCTACGGAAGTTCCGCCGCCCTTGCGCTGCGAAGCACGCTTTTCAGACACTTAAACAGTCTCCTTAAGTAGATACTGCATTTTGGTATTGATGAGATAGAAACTCGAATATCTTTTATGGACTTGACCGCAAGACAATCAAGGACCAAGAAAGGGCCCATTAGCAGTTAATAGACCCTTAAAAAGAACGTTTGCTTTTAAGCAACTCACAACAATAGCCCTCCTTTTTCAGAAGGTGGTAACGAAAATGTACTTCACCCCCGATTGGAGGGGGCAAAAGTTATTCTCACCAGCGGTTTTGATCCCAATTCTAGCGCTTTCCACCGCGGTGACGATGGGTGGCGGCAAACGCTACGGAATCAATCATGCCTAAGGCCAGCAGGGCCTCACGCAAGGCGAATTGATAAGACCACAAACGGCGAAATACCTGGTCAAAGCCAGCCGCTGCAGCCTCCCGGAGTCGGCCATCAAAGAAAGAACGCTCGTATTGCAGTGACGCTTTATAGTGCGTTCCCAGGTGCAGGTGCTCTACTACGCGCAGCCCGGAATGCCGTTCAACGAGCTTATGGACGTCTTCGACAGAAGGCAGCTCCATTCCTGGCCAAATATAAGCGCGCAGCGGTTGCATAGCGTTGCGCCCCGCCTTTGTCATCGTCTCCGTAGCCACCATCGATTGCAGCACCACACGCCCGGTTCCAACGAGCAGCCTGCCGAGAGCTTCGATAAAAGCTTGGCGTTGTTTGGGGCTTAAAGCTTCGAGCTTTTCGATGCTTACAATCGCCTCATACCTACTGCGCAATTCCGTGCGGTTCGGAATTCCTTTTTGCAGCGGAATGCACGCCACGGAGTCTTCGACGCCTTCTAAGACCAATTGCTCATGCAGGTATTTCAAGTGGGCATCGTCAGCTGAGGCAATATCTACCGTGGCTCGCCGCGCTGCGGCCTGCACTCCTACCTGGGCACCCGAGGCCGGATAGACCAGCATGTGCGTGCCCACTCCGGTTTTGGTAAGGTCACACAGCTCATTAGCCCAGCGACGCTGCGCATCTCCTAAATCTTCACGGTCCACGGTGTCATCAGGTTCGTGCACGGTGGTGACATCAACAAAGTGTGGCTTTTTCGCGCCCGGTCCACGGGTAAAAGACTCCCATGACTCGCGGACCGTAGTCGGCACCCCGGAGGTAAATAGTCCGCCGTGATGGCTCAGCCCATCACCGGAATACAAACTGACTAGATCTCCGGGAAGTTCGCCGCCGAAAGATTCAGAAATAGGAACAGGCTTCGTGGCCGGGTTGTAACCAACTTCCAGGAGCCGAGTGAGCACTTTAACCAAAGTCGAAGAATCTGGCGTAGACCACTCTCCTGCCATGTAGGACTCTGCGACCCCTAGCCATCCGCTGTGTGCAATCCGCGCGAATAAGGCGTCGTGATGCACAACGAGATCCGGCTCGCCTTCCAATGAAAGCCCAGCACTCGAGCATGCCCTAGCAAACTCTGCTTCTGCGCGGCGTGCGCGGGCTGCGGTTAGAATTCCGCTGGGACAGGTGGCAATTCCGGGCCATTGCTCAGCGTCAATGCTAGACAAATGTTGGTTTGCGGCCATTTCTGCCTTTCTAATCCCTGAGGAAACATTAGGGATACCCCCAGCGGAATCCTCGACAACGAACTATCGTTTAATTCAACGTCCGATATTAGTGATTAATCGCTGGGTTTAATATCAGGCTGGCCGCATAAGTGGTGAGCCACAGGGATTAACAACTAGTCTTTCAGCCTTTTCGGATCTAGACTATTTACGTCGAAAAATTACTTATTATTTCTATAGGAAGGGTGCTCCTTCGCAATGACTGATGCTCCATTTCGTCCAACCGGTGGCCGCCACCACGTCGTGATCGTCGGTGCGGGCATGGGCGGGCTTGCTGCCGCACAAAAGCTCAAGGGTGACAACGTTGATGTCACCTTGATTGACATGAAAAACCACCACTTGTTCCAGCCGATGCTGTACCAGGTGGCCACCGGCATGATTTCTGCTGGCGAAATTGCGCCGTCTGTGCGTCAGCTTTTGCGTAACCAGGACAATGCCAACTTCGTCAACGCCGAAGTAACTGATATTGACCTCAAGGCTCAGACCGTGACTGCAGTCAATGATGAGTTCACTCGCGTCTTTGAGTACGACTCCCTAATCCTTGCTGCTGGCTCTGGCCAGTCCTACTTCGGCAATGACCACTTCGCAGAGTTCGCACCTGGCATGAAGTCTTTGGACGATGCTTTGGAGCTTCGCTCACGCATCATTGGAGCATTCGAAAAGGCTGAGATGACTGATGATCCAAAAGAGCGCGAGCGTCTTTTGACCTTCATCATCGTTGGTGCTGGTCCGACCGGTGTGGAGCTGACCGGCCAAATCGCAGAGCTGGCAAACCGCACCCTGACCGATGTGTACTCCAACTACTCCACTTCGACCGCGAAGATCTACCTCTTGGATGGTGCACCTCAGGTTCTGCCTCCATTTGGCAAGCGTTTGGGCCGCAAGTCCCAGCGTGCCCTGGAAAAGCTCGGTGTTGATGTCCGCCTCAACGCCATGGTTTCGAATGTCACGGAAGAATCTGTCACCTACAAAAACACCAAGGACGACTCGGAGCACACCCTCACCGGTGCAACCAAGATCTGGTCCGCTGGTGTGGCTGCTTCCCCACTGGCACGTCTCATCGGTGAGCAGGCGGGCGTCGAGGTCGACCGTGCTGGCCGCGTGTCCACCAACGACGACCTGACTGTTGGCGAATACTCCAACGTCTACGCCATCGGCGACCTCATGGGCCTGAAGCGTCTGCCAGGCTTGGCACAGGTTGCCATGCAGGGTGGCGCTCACGCCGCGAAGTTGATTGGCGCCAAGGTTGATGAAGAATCGACCGTCAATGAAAACGAAGCTTTCGACTACTTCGACAAGGGCACCATGGCCATCATTTCCCGCGGCTACGCCGTGGTCAAGATGGGCAAGACCGAAATGACCGGCTTCATCGGCTGGTTGGCGTGGTTGGGCCTGCACATCACCTACGTCAAGGGCTTCCGCAACCGTTTGGTCTCTCTCATCAACTGGGTAGAGAACTTCTTCACCCGCTCGCGCGGCAACGTGGAGATTACCAAGCAGCAGGCTTATGCCCGCAACATCATTGATAACTCCAAAAAGCAAGAAGTGAAATAAGACTTCACTACTTCACCAAGCGAAGCGCCCGTAACCACTTTCCTTAGCGGTTACGGGCGCTTCGCTGTGTCTATTTCAGGGTTGTCTCGGCGGGACTTACCCCAGAGGTCTTAGCCAGAGGTTTTATCCCAACAGGGAACTTCCGGGCCGTGAAAGCACGGCAACGAGGAAGGTGGAGTTGGCGCTGAAAGTATTCAAGTCCCACGAGGAGAACTTGAAGTCGATGTGGAAACCGACCTTTTCTACATCGTTCAAAAATTCGTCAAAGCTCCAGCCGCGGCCTTCGCCAAACCCGACGAGGAAGCGCCCGCCTGGTTCTAGGGCCTCAAAGATATTACGCAGGGCGCCCTCGCGGCCTTCGGGTGCTAAAAAGCCCATGACATTGCCGGCGGAGATTGCTAGGTCAAAACCGGAATCCGGAATCTCATCATTGGAGAGATCGCCGACCTCCCAACGCACATCAGGATGCTCCTCCTGCGCGTAATCAATCAAGATGGGGTCAATGTCCATGCCCATCACGTCATGGCCCTGACGCGCCAAATAGCCCCCAATTCGACCGGTGCCACAGCCGGCGTCCAGCACCTTCGAACCACGCTCCAGCATGGCATCCGCGGTGCGGGCCTCGCCGTAGATATCTTTGCCTTCGGCTTCCATGACTTTCCAGCGGCGAGCGTAGTTGTGTGAGTGTGAGGGGTCTGCGTCTGTGATTTCTTTCCAAGTAGCCATGACAATGAGTATAGGTGTTCCTCTTGCGGGTATGATTCCTTAGCGTTAATACCAGCGCCATCAGGACACCGTGCCTGGCGCTTTGTGGCCGCTTGTGCCACGTTCACATTCAATCCTGGGATAAGGAGGCTGATATGCCCGCTGTACCGTCGCCGTTTAGGCCACGCAAGCCGAAGGTGGAGCCTCCCTCACAGTCCAAGGTGAATGTGCCGGTGGAACGCGCTATCGAACACTGCCGAGTCTTCGTCGATGGCGAAGCCTTGCCCGGTGAATTTACTCCCCACTCAGCGCTAGAGACCGTCGCCGAATATGGCCGCGGGTTTGTCTGGGTAGGTTTGGTGGAACCCGTGGAGCACCACATGACGCGCATCGCAGAGCAATTTGGCATCCACGAGCTCATCGTCGAAGATGCCGTTGTCGCGCATCAGCGTCCCAAGCTTGAGCGTTACGATGACCAGCTCTTTGTCGTCGCACGCTCTGTCAACTACCGCGACTCGGACGAGGTCAAAGACCGCCGCGACGTCATTTCCACCGGTGAGGTGCAGATGATCATGGGCAAAAACTTCATCATCACCGTCTGCCACAAAGCCAAGTTGCCCAATTTGGCCTATACAGTCGCCGATGAGCAAGCCCTGGTGGAAATTGGCCCCGTGGCGATGGTCTGGAAGATCCTGGACATGCTGGTTGACCGTTACTCCGAGATTTCCGCGCTATTGGCGGTTGAGGTTGATGACATTGAAGAGGAAGTCTTTGAACCCGGCGTTCGCTTCGATGTCAACCGCATCTACCTGTATAAACGCGAGATTTTAGAGATGAAGCACGCCATCGAGCCGCTGTCCGCGGCGTTGAAGGCGTTGGTAGAAAACCACAAGGATCTCATCGACAAGCAAATCCGCTCCTACCTGCGCGATGTCAATGACCACCAATCTGTGGTCAAAGACCACATCCAAAGCTTCGATGAACGCCTGTCCTCGCTTCTCGATGTCTCCGTGGCCAAAGTATCCATGCAACAAAATACCGACATGCGTACTATTTCCGCGGTCGTTGGTATGGCCGCGGTCCCCACGCTCATCGCGGGTATTTATGGCATGAACTTCGATAATATGCCCGAGCTGCACACCGAATATGGCTACTATTTTTCCATCGCGTTTATGATCATCACCGTGGGCGTGATCTTCTGGTGGTTCCGCAAAAATAACTGGCTTTAGCATAAATAGATAGATAGCTGACTATCTATCTGCTACCCCAGCGTCATCGTCCGCAGCTTGGACAGCGCAACGAGCTGGCCGTCGTGGCGCAATTCAACATTCCACACTTGACTACGCCGCCCCGTGTGGATGGGTGTGGCACGCGCTTCGATGACGCCCGCCTTAACGGATTTGAGAAAGTCGGTGTTGTTGTTGACACCGACGACTACCTCACCAGCCTGGACGACCCCGGCCAAAGAGCCGACAGATTCCGCAATGGAACTAAATACCCCGCCGTTAACCAAGCCCCAGGGTTGTAACAGCGCCGGGTTCACAGTCACCTCAGCGCGTACCTCCCCGCGGGCGATGTGGGTATAACGCAGACCCAAGGTCGCATCGAAGCCGACGGCATTTTCATTAAGCAGCGCAAGCTCCTCGGTGTCCAGCGGCCGTTCATGCGCCAGTTTGAGCAGTTCTGCGAGCTTGTCGCGGGTTTTATCCGCGTTGTGGGAGGAGTTCATAACCCTTAATCATAGGCACCGCGGAGGCTTTGGCAGCCACTAAGCGGCACCGCGTGCAAGAGTGTGCGTAAAATACCGGGCATGAGTGAATCTACTGATCAAGCCCACATTGGTGTTGTTGGCTTGGCTGTTATGGGCAGCAACTTAGCCCGTAATTTCGCCCGCAATGGCAACACCGTCGCCGTCTACAACCGCAGCCCGGAGCGCACCCGCGCGCTGATCCAGGATCATGGCGAGGAAGGAAACTTCATTCCTTCTGAATCCATCGAGGATTTCGTTGCGTCCTTAGAGCGCCCCCGCAAGGCCATCATCATGGTTCAAGCGGGCGCTGCGACCGATGCCGTTATCGAGCAGCTGGCAGACGCGATGGATGATGGTGACATCATCATCGACGGCGGCAATGCGCTGTACACGGACACCATCCGCCGCGAAAAGGAGATGGCACAGCGCAACCGTCACTTCGTCGGCGCTGGCATTTCCGGTGGTGAAGAAGGTGCGTTGAATGGCCCGTCGATCATGCCAGGTGGTCCAGCGGAGTCCTGGAAGACCTTGGGCCCGATCCTCGAATCCATCGCGGCTGTCGTCGACGGGGTTCCATGTGTGACCCACATTGGACCTGATGGCGCGGGGCACTTTGTCAAGATGGTTCACAATGGCATTGAGTACGCTGACATGCAGGTTATCGGCGAGGCTTACCAGTTGCTGCGCTACGGCGCGGGCATGGAGCCAGCAGAAATTGCCGCAGTCTTCCAGGAGTGGAATTCCGGCGACTTGGATTCCTACCTCATTGAAATCACCGCAGAAGTACTAGGCACCACGGATCCAGACACTGGCAAGCCGCTTGTCGATGTCATCCTCGACGCCGCCGGTCAAAAAGGCACCGGCCGTTGGACCGCCATTAGCGGCTTGGACTTTGGCATCCCGATTACCGCTATCGCCGAAGCTGTCTTTGCACGTGCCCTGTCCTCTTCCGCCGATCAGCGCTCCGCTGCCCAAGAGGGCGACCTGCCAGCCGGCACCGCGGTTGATTTTGAGGCCTTGGGTATCAGCCGCGAGGAGTTCATCGAAGATGTCCGCCGCGCGCTGTATGCCTCCAAATTGATTGCGTATTCACAAGGCTTTGACCTCATCAAGGCCGGCTCCGATGAGCACAACTGGAACGTGGATCCGCGCGATCTGGCCACCATCTGGCGTGGCGGTTGCATCATCCGCGCGAAGTTCCTCGACCGCATCCGCGAAGCATACGACACCAATCCGCAGCTGCCAGCGCTGATTTTGGATCCTTACTTCAAGCATGAGCTTGCCGATCTCATCGATCCGTGGCGCCGCGTTGTTATCGCCGCAACGCAACTAGGCTTGCCAGCACCGGTCTTTGCCTCCTCGCTCTCCTACTACGATTCCCTGCGTGCATCACGTCTGCCAGCAGCATTGGTACAAGGCCAGCGTGACTTCTTCGGCGCGCACACCTTTAAGCGCGTGGATAAAGAAGGCACCTATCACATCGAGTGGTCGGCGGACCGTTCGATTACCAAGATGGATTAACTTCTGGCTTAGTTCGGCGGCTAAAGTAGAAGGCAATGACTACTTTTGCCGATCTCGGCTTGCCCCGGCCCATTGTTTCCGTCCTCGCACAGCAGGGCATCACCTCGCCGTTTCCTATCCAGGAAGCGGCGATTCCTGACGCTCTGGCCGGAAAGGACATCCTTGGCCGCGGCCCCACAGGTTCCGGCAAGACGTTTACGTTTGGCTTGCCGATGATCGCCCGCCTCGCCGGTTCCGGTGCCTCCAAGCCTGGTCGCCCGCGTGGTTTGGTGCTTGCGCCAACCCGCGAATTGGCCATTCAGATTCAGCAGCGCTTGGATGAGCCCGCTAACGCCATGGGCCTGCGGGTGTTGTCCGTGGTCGGTGGCGTCAACATCAACAACCACATCCGTCAGCTCGCCCGCCCCGTAGACATCTTGGTAGCCACTCCAGGTCGCGCGCAGGACTTGGTCAACCAGAAGAAGCTTTCGCTTTCCGATGCCACCTTGACCGCCCTCGACGAAGCCGACCAAATGGCTGACATGGGCTTTTTGCCCCAGGTCAAAAAACTTCTGGCCCTGACCCCAGACAACGCCCAGCGACTGCTGTTTTCGGCCACCTTGGACGGCGATGTTAACAAGTTAGTCTCCCGCTTCATGCACGATCCCGTCACCCACTCCACAGCGCCGGTACAGGCCTCCGTGGACACCATGAAGCACTACGTATTCTTCGTCGGTGAGCGCGAAGACCGCAATAAGGTCGTGCTTCGCATTGCTGCCCGCGAGGGCAAGACCATCATGTTCATGCGCACCAAACACGGTGTGGACCGCCAGGCGAAGAAACTGCGCCGCGCGGGCATCCCCGCCATGGGGCTGCACGGTGATAAGGGCCAAAATACTCGTTCCACTACCCTGCAAGGTTTTGCCGATGGCAGCGTATCCGTGCTGGTTGCTACCGATATCGCCGCCCGCGGCATCGATGTCCACGATGTCTCCTTGGTCGTCCACGTTGACCCACCAGCCGAGCACAAAGCCTATCTGCACCGCGCTGGGCGCACCGCCCGTGCCGGCGAAGCAGGCAGCGTAGTCACCTTAGTGATGAATGAACAACGCGATGAAGTGGCCAAGCTGATTGACAAGGCCGGCGTGGATGCAGAAACGATTGATATCTCCACCGACTCCAGCCCCGCGCATAATCGCACCTTAGCCACCATCACGGGCGCCCAGTCGCCCACCGGCGTGGCGCTTCCGGAGCCCGGACAGCAACAACAATCAGCCGCGAAGCCGCAGTCAAAGCAACCTCGTGGCAAGTCGCGGTCTACCTCTGCGCGCAGTGGCCAACGGGGCAGGGGTGCATCGTCAAGCAATAAGCCCTCCCGCAACTCCAACTCACGGCGCCGCTCACGGTAAATATGTCTGTTCTCCCCCGTTCCGAATGGCAAACGCGCATGGCTGCGCATGAGCACCGCGCGGATGAGCTGCTGGCAACCTACCGATACCGGCATGAAAAGCACCCGGTTTTTGACTTTTTATTCAACTACTACCCGGTGCGCCCTAAGCACCTGCGCCAATGGCACCCCGGCGTGGGCACGCTGCTTGCCGATGCCTCCGACGCACCCCATGCGACCTGGCGCGATTATGTGACCGCTGACGGTGCTGTTGGGCTAGATCTTGCAGCATTTTGGTCTCGACGCGGCGATGCCATGGACCATATCCATCGGCTGTTAGTAAATTCTGAAGCTAATCCTTCCCGCTTTGAATGCTTTGGGCTGCATGAGTGGGCGATGCTGTATCAATCCACCGAAACCCGCCACGACTTGCCGTTACGGCTGGGGCAGGAAGGCACCGATGAGGTGGTAGAAACCCACCGCATCCGATGCACCCACTACGATGCCTTCCGATTTTTCACTCCCCCTGCGCGGTCTTTAAACCTGACGGTTTTGGAGCGCACAGACCAGGTGAACGTGGAGCAAGCCGGCTGCGTGCACGCGACCATGGACCTGTACAAATGGGCGTGGAAGATGGGACCATTGGTGCCAGGCGAGCTTTTCTTGGACACCCTCGAGCTGGCTGTCGATGCACGGATTTTGGACATGGAAGCCTCGCCCTATGATTGCCGCGAGCTTGGATTTTCGGTGGTGGCCATCGAAACGCTTGAGGGCAAGGCTGAATATGTGCGCCGTCAACGAAATCTTGCCGATCGCGCAAAGCCAATGCGCAGTCGGCTTGTCGCACTGATTGAGGACGCTAAACGCGCTAATCTAAAGCCCGGTAATACTGTGGCGTAGGAAATGAAAGGCACTGCAGAATGGCTCGGCACTCAAATGGACAAGAGAACTACAAGCCCGCTGGCTGGGTCATCGCTGTGGCCATCGCTGTCATCGTGGCCGTCATCGCGCTGCTATTTTTCCTCCTAGGCGGTGACGACAACGACGACGTCAATAACGCTGCAGACTCCGAAACCAGCGCACAGGCGCCCGCGGAAACTGACGAGGTAGCTGAGGAGTCGGAGTCGGTTGCGCCTTCTGCAGAGTCTGCAACGTCGGAGACTTCCGAGGCTGCTGAATCTGAGGACAAGGAAGCTGCGAGCTCGGAGCCTGCGACTCCTTCGGAGAAGGCACCCGCTCCCGCTGCTGCTTCCGCCGATACCCTCATCTTGCTGGATACTTCTGCCGGCCTTGCTGGACAATTTGACCAGGTTACCGGTGCGTTGGCCAACACCGCGCACGCTCTGGGCGCCGATGGCAAAGCTGTTGCCCTATGGAACTACTCCTCTCCCCTAAACCCCGGCGTGACCGTGGGATACCGCGACAACCTGGGCTTTGGCAACGGTGACGAAGCCGCCGACACCATCAAGGCATTTGGCACGGGCGGCGAGCCACAGTCGCGCCCAGCGATTATCGCAGCGGCCGATACCGCAGCTGACCGCGCCGCTGATATTAATGGCCCTGTGCGCGTCTTGGTGGTCACGACCGGCACAGTCACCAATATGGATGATGCTGCCTTTACTGAGGCCTTTAAGCAGGCTGCGGGCGATAACGTGGAGCTGTCCGTGGTTCACGTAGGCCCAGGCGAGCCAGATGCTGCTATCGAAAATGTGGCAACCGAGTTCACCACAGTCGACGGGACGGATGCCGGTGCTGTCGCTGATGCTTTGAAGGCTGCTGCCGGAGCATAAATTACCCCCGTTAGCGGGCTAAATAAGGGCTTTAATCTTGCGAGATTAGGCCCTTATTTTTATGCCTTCTAATCGCTTCTTTCGCCAGTTCGCAAGAGCATATTTCAAGGTTGAAGTAATATTCGCGGGCTATTTGTTTTCGAAAATAGGCGCGACAAAGTCCGGGAGGTGGGTTATGATTTGTGGCAAGACAGCATCGAATGAATGGTGAGCCGGAAACGGCGGTGAACAGCGAAAGGGGGTTAATGTCATGAAGGGATATCATCCGGAATCACGGCGGCAGGACCGTCAGATTGCGCATGGAATTATTCGAGATTCTATCGCACATATCACCACGGATCTGACCAATCTGCAGGCCGCCATGCATTCCGTGGATACCTTGAAATTTCACGACATTTACCTCCTGATGGAAGATCTCGAGGAATCTTTCGGCAAAAAGACTTTTATCGATGCCGCCTTCGCACACCTTGCCGAGCGCGACGATGCCGGACGCATGGTCTCGTCCTCGCATGCCACCGAGTACTTCATCAAGCGCATGAAGCTGTCCTATGGCGAGGCCATGGTTCGACTCCGCAATGCTGAAACTATTTTCGGTGAAGATGTAAAGCCTGATCCGGGCCCACCTCCTACCCCGGAGCCGGAACCAGAACCGGAAGAGGAGCCGGTGGACAGTTCCGCGGAAGACGACGTGCAGGCAAACGCGCAAGCCGAGGCCGAGAAGAAAAAGCGCGCGGAGGAAGAGCGCGAGCGTCAACGCCGTAGGGAGCGCGAGGAACAAGAGGCTCGTCAGCGTGAGGCCGATGAGCGCGCAGAGCGCGAAAATGAAGCCAAGGCACGAAACCGTGACAAGCTCGGAAGCGGTTCCATTCCTGCCGATGTGCTGCGCATGATCGACTTTGAGCTGCGCCAGCTCGATCGCTATGCACAGCCCGGAAGGCACGAATTGCGTTCCCAGGCAATAGACAAGGCGCGCGAGCTATCCAAGTCGCAGCTGAAGACCTGGCTGCGCAAAGCCATCCGGCACGCCAATGCCAAAGCGGTGATGCCCAATGGCGAGCGGGATAACACCGCACTGCTGAAAAAGCGGGAATTGCATATCTCTCAACCCGATGCCGAGGGCATGGTTTCTTTCCGCGGCAAGCTCGACCCTGCCTCGGCGGCAATCTTCATGAAGGCAATGTCTCCTGCCGCGCGTCCGGGCTTCGACAAGGAGGAAACGGGTTATGAGGATACTCGTAGCCTGGCACAGCGCCGCGGTGACCAGCTCACGCAGCTGTGCTCGAATTTCATGTCCACCCGTCACCCTGACTCCGGTTTGGGTACCATCGTGGTCTCTGCAACGCGTCAGGAGTTGGAGAACCTCTCCCCTGACACCCTGCTGCCGACCGATACAGGCATCTTCCTCACCCCGCTGGACCTCGTCAGGCTCGGCGCGGCCGGAAGTGACTACTTGTGTATCATGGATGACACTAATTTCCAGCCGCTGGCGTTAGGACGTAGCCGCCGAAATGCTAATTTAGCGCAAAAGATAGCGCTGGTAGCTGCCGAAATGGTGTGCTCGCACGATGGCTGTGAGGTTCCGGCAACGAACTGCGATGTCCACCATATTGTGGCGTGGAGCTATCAAGGTGTGACGGATTTACACAATCTGACGCTGCGATGTCGCAGGCACCACGGCGACAATAATGATGCCCGAGATTTCAGGCATAATATGGCGCATGCTGCGCGATGTTCCGAAACCGGCCGCGCGGGTACCCAGTATCCATATAGCGATGGTCTGCGGTTTAATGATTCCACTGCAGCGCAGCAATCGGCCCACCACAAATTAAAGACGCAGGATCCGCCGGGGCCAGGATCCTCTCCCACTGATAGTCCTCGACATGATGACGTGAATTCTCCCGCCTAAAACCAAACCACGAAGAAGATCCCCAGCGTGTGCAGTTTCGGGGATCTTCTTCGTGGTTGCTTTATGTGGGTGCTTGGTTAGCTACTGATTAGCGAAAGCGCTCGGGCACGTTGGGCTCACCCAAGGTAAGCATCAGCCGGTTGGCCCAGTTGAAAAAGGCCGAGGAGTTGATGACATCAATGATGCTCAAATCATCCAAGCCGACCTCCCGCAGTGCCGCAACATGCTTTTCGGTAAAAGCGGAGGGAGTCGCGGTTAGTGCCACGGCGGCGTCGCGGATGGCGGACCAGTCCTGGGTGCCCAGGTCGGCGTCAATGCCCTCATCGAGTAAGCGGTGGATGGCGTCGGCATCGCCGCCTTCTTCCTTCGCGCGGGCCTGGTGCACCGAGGCGCAGTATTCGCAGCCGTTGAAGCGGGAGGCCACGGTTGCGGCGAGCTCGCGCTCCGCGCGCCCGAGACCGCCCTCGGTATTGTAGAAAATGTCCAGGTCGGTCAACGTGCGCGCCTTGAGTGCTGCGGGGTCACGCGCCAGCAGGCGGAAATAGGGCATGTCCTTGCGCTCGGGCTTAATGAGCGCGTCGATGTGGACGTCGGTGAGATCCTCTTTGGCCATGGAAGGCACCCAGGGTTCCCAGCCCAGGGCGTGGTTGACAAACTTGGTCGGCTTGACCACGTCGGGAAGCAAGGTGTTGTCCGTCGGTGCCCAGCCGGGATCGGCGACGGTGGTAGCAATCGCTGAGCCAGTGCTTTGCGATGCCACACTGCCTGTAGAAGCAGAGCCTGCTGAAGCGGAGGCCGTTGCTTGCGCTCCTGTCCCAGCCAGCACCTGAATGCCGTGCGCCACGCGCTGCTGGAAAGCCAGGAAAGCAATCAATTGGCTCAACGATACGATGTCATCGGCGGACCAGCCGGCCGCATCCAAGTGGCCAATGGATGCGGGGCTGGCGTCCTTGGGGTGGAAGGTCAGCAGGTGCGCGAAATCCAGCCCGGCGGCCAAGCGTTGCCCCAACGCGGACTGCGGGTCAAACACGGTGAACTCGCCGCCGTGGAATGGGCCCGTGGTGGTGCCGGCGGTAATGGCTTGCTGGAGGGCGGCAACGAGGTCGTCCTCGGCCTCATCGGCAAGCAAGTCGAGGTAGAAGGTAGCAGCGCGCCCGGACTGTGCCACCCCGGCGACAAATGCCGCGACGGCATAGCGCTCCGCGTAGCTAAACGTGCCTGGATCCTGCGGCTCCAATAAAGCTTCAAAGCTGATTTGTGCATTAGCTACGGCATCCGGGCGACGCTCGCGCAGGGCGATGATCTCGGCATCATCGATGCCAGCGAGTTGGTTAATAATATCGGTCATGATCTCCTCTTTCTATAGCCCCAAGTTTAGGTCACCAGCGCGGTAGCGGTGCCCCGGGATAGCGCCGATGAGCTCGCGGGTGAACTCGGACTGCGGATTGCGGAAGACCTCTTCGGTCACGCCGTGCTCTACCTGTTCGCCGCGGCGCAGCACGCTGACGGTATCGGAGATCTGGCGTACCACCGCAAGATCGTGCGAGATGAAGATATAGGTCAAGCTCAAATCCTTCTGCAGCTGATCCAGCAGGCGGATGATCTGGGCTTGCACCGTGACATCCAAAGCGGAGACAGCCTCATCCAAAATCACGAGTTCCGGTTCGACGATAAGCGCCCGGGCAATCGCAACGCGCTGGCGCTGGCCTCCCGAAAGCTCCCGTGGCCGGCGCGAATACATATCTGCATCTAAAGACACCAGCTCCAAAAACTCCTGTGCGCGGGCCTGCGCCTTCGACTTGGAAGCGCCGGTGAAGTTTCGATACGGCTCGGCGATGATATCGCCAATACGCATGCGCGGGTCAAGGGAGGAATACGGATTTTGATACACCAGCTGAATATTGCTGCGCAGCTGCTTGCGTTCCGAAGCCTTGGTCGCCAGGATATCTACCCCACCGACGGTGATGGAACCCTCCGTTGGGGTTTCAAACAGCGAAACCATTCGCCCCGTCGTGGTCTTGCCGGAGCCTGACTCCCCGACCAGCGCATGGGTCGTTCCCGGGCGCACCTCAAAGGAAATATCTTCCACTGCGGTGAAATCGCCATAGGTTTTTGTCAGGCCAGATACCTTGACCAATGGTTCATTGGTGGTATCTGCTGGTGCCTGGCGGCGGATCTCTGGGGTGGCGAGCGAGGGGGCATCGGCAAGCAAGCGCTTTGAATAGTCGTGCTGCGGGTCCGTGAGCACATTCGCCGCTAGTCCCGCCTCACGCACCTGGCCTTTTTCCATGACCACGATGCGATCGGCGCGGTCACCGGCCACCGCCAGGTCGTGGGTAATAAATAAAATGCCCAGGCCTAAGTCCGCGCGCATCCGATCCAGCAGGTCCAAAATAACTTTCTGCACGGTGACATCCAGCGCGGAGGTGGGCTCATCGGCGATGATCAGGTCCGGCTCCAACGACAACGCGGCGGCAATGAGCACGCGCTGTTTCATACCGCCGGATAATTCGTGCGGGTACTGGTGATAGCGACGCTCGGGATCGTCAATACCGACGGTGCCCAGCAGCTCAATGGCGCGTCGCTTGCGATCTTCGGCGGTGCCCTGCCGGTGGATGACCATGGCCTCCTCAACCGAGGCGCCGATGGTTTTGACCGGATTGAGAGAGTTATTCGGATCCTGCGGGATCAGCGCAATCTGCTGCCCGCGCAGCTGGCGCCACTGACTATTAGACAGGTTAGTAATATCGCGGCTCTTAGAATGCATCACGCCCGTATCCACGCTGGCGTTGCGCGGCAAGAGCCCAATGGCTGCCATGGCGGTGGTGGATTTGCCGGAGCCGGACTCACCCACGATAGCCGTGATCTCGCCGGGTAGGACTTCCAGGCTCACCCCGGACACGGCGGGGATATCGCCCTTGCGGGTTTGGTAGCTCACGGCCAGGTTGTCAATGTGTAGCAATGGGGTTGACATGCTCTTAGGCCTCCGTGTGGATGTTGTGGGAGAGGTGGTTGGCGGACATGACCACGGCGATAATCGCCAAACCTGGGAAGGTTACAACCCACCCGGCGGTGGCAACGAAGTCGCGGCCATCGGCAATGATCAGGCCCCACTCGGGGATTGGTGGCGGTGCGCCGTAGCCCAAAAATCCAAGGATGGCCAGCTGCAAGATGGCGCTGCCGAATTGCAAGGTAGCCAGGGCAATCACCGGGGTGAGCGAGTTGGGCAGGATGTGCTTAAACAGCACCTGCACGCTCGAGGCGCCGGATCCGTAGGCGGCCTCAATAAAGTCGGACTTGGCCACCGACATCACCTGCGAACGCGCCAAGCGCGCGAAGGTAGCCACCGAAGTCATACCCACCGCAAACGCGGCATTGGTCGATCCGAATCCGAGGATGATGATGATCGACAGCGACAGCAAGATGCCGGGGATGGACAGCAGGACATCCACGAGCCGCATGATGACGGAGTCAACCCATCCGCCGCGGGTGCCGGCGATAAGGCCGAGCAAGGTGCCCAGCACCAGACCCACGGCCACGGCGATTAGTGCGCCGAATAAGGATTGCTGCGCACCGTAGATAATGCGGGTGTAGACATCGCGGCCGACGGCATCGGTGCCCATCCAGTGCGCGCCGCTGGGTGCCTGCAGCGCGACGTCGGTACCGGCATACGGGTCAGAGTTGGTAAACAGGCTGGGGAAAAGCGCCCAGGCAAAGGCGATGACAAGGATGATGATCGCGATGATCGAGCCGGGAGTTGTCCACGGGTTGTGTCCCTTGTGCGCTTTGGGGCGCTTTGCTGTCGAGTTCAGCCGGGATTGTTCGTGCTTGGGTGAAGACGTCTGATTAGTCATTTACTGAGCCTTCCTGCGCAAGCGCACGTCAAGGACTGGATACAGCAGGTCCACGATGAGGTTGATGATGATATACGCGGTGGCAGCGATAACGACCACGGCCAGCAGCACGGGAGTGTCACGGTTGGACACCGCCTGCACGGTCATATTGCCCAGGCCCGCGCGGCCAAAGACGGTTTCGGTCACCACGGCGCCGCCTACGAGCTCGCCAAAGAGCAAGCCCACCATGGTCAGCGCCGGCAAAATGGCATTGCGCAGCACATTGCGCCAGAAAATCCATGCTTCCGAGGCACCCTTGGCGCGCACCACCTGCACAAACGACAGCTGGTTGACCTCGTCGATGGAGCGAATCAGCACCTGAATCAGCGGGGCCGCCATGGGCACCACCAAGGTCAGCGTCGGCAGGATAAGACCTTCAATTGGGCCGGGGTTAATCGCCGAGACCCAACCTAGCCGGAAGGAGAAAAACTGCAGCAGCAGGATCGCCAGCCAAAAGCCGGGCAAAGAAACCAGCAGCGAAGGCAGGCTACGGAAGAAGGTTCCGATAAAGCCCAGCCCCGGCACGGTCGCCAGGTACGCGACAATCAGCGCGAGGATAATGGCCAGGCCCACCGAGGTGGTTGCCAGGGCCAAGGTATAAGGCAGGTTTTCGGCCACCATCGTCGATACCGCGGTGCCCGATTGCACGGAGGTACCAAAGTTGCCGGTCACAAATCCGCCCAGGGTGGTCAAAAATTGCACCAGAATGGGCTTATCGATGCCCATCTCCTCGCGAATGCCATCGATTTCTGCTTGGGAAAGTCCCAGCGCCGGTGCGCCGTAGCGCGCCATGACGCCATCGGATGGCAGCGCGGAAAGTAAGAAGAACGCCACGGTGAACGTGATAAATAGCACCAGGACGGATTGCCCGATGCGACGAGCTAATGCTCCGGTAGTCATTTACTGTGCCTCCTCGTGGTCGATCCACGCACCATAGAAACTGGGCCGCCCAATGGCCTCCGGGGCAAAGCCCTTGAGATACGGCTGGACCGCATAGACCACTGGCTCTTCAAATAGGGGCAAGGCATAGGCCTGCTCGGTGACATAGTCCTGCACTGCTGCAGCAGCCTCCGCACGTCCCTCATCGCCTGCGGTAGAGACCACGTTGCTCAAGAGGTCTTCCAAGTGCTGGTCCAAGACATTGCCGTTGTCGTCTTGGTTGATGAAGGAATCGCGGTTATCAACTGAATAGTGGGACTTAATCACGTCATAATCGGCGCGACCGACCATGGTGTGATCCACCTGGATTTTATTGGGGTCTTTGGAATCCGCATCCTGGGTCGCCTGGTCACCGGAGTTGAGGTGCAGCTCAATGCCGATATTGCTCAGCTGCTCCTGAATCATGGTGATCACCTCGCGCGAGCGGGGCTGCGGCATCGCGAGCTTGGCGGTAATGCTCAAGCGTTTGCCATCTTTAACCCGCACGCCATCGCTGCCGAGCTCCCACCCGGCGTCATCGAGAAGCTGTGCTGCGCGCTCTGGATCGAATTCATAGGCATCGCCCTGGTCCTTATAGCCCAGCGCATTTTCGGCCATCGTGGAGGTGGCCAGCGGGTAAGACTCGGAAAAGAGCACGTGAATAATCTGCTCGCGGTCCACACCATGGATCACGGCCTCACGCACGGCTTTGTCATCAAAGGGCCAAGCGTTAAAGCGAAACGCCAGCTGGTTATTCATGCCATTGGTGCCATGAGAGACGACGTTGATGCCGGCATCGTTCAGGTGAGATTCCTGCGGCGCGGATACCTGCCGCACAATTTGCACCTGGTCGGAGGTAATCGCACCCGTGCGCATGGATTCTTCCGCCGCCAGCACATAGTTAATGCCATCTAGGCGCGCCCGGCCTTGGTGCTCGTGCGCCGGCGGTGCCCAGTCGTAGTCTTCCCGCGCCGACAGGTGCAGGTCCGTGCCCAGCTTTTCGCCATCGATGACGAAGGGGCCAGAGCCAATAATCGCCTCGGCGTTGCCGGGGCCAAAGCCCTCATTGTCTAATTCCAGCGTCGAATCAGCCAGCAAGCCAGCATTGAAGGATGATACTGCTTGCTCAAAGCCCGGGGAAGGTTCCGAGAAATAGAATTTCACGGTGTCTTCATCCACGACTTCGCCGCGCTCGTAGTTGGAAATCTGCTCGGAGACATTCAGCAGACGCTCATCATCGCCTTGGCCGTACAGGTCGATATTGCGCACCACGTTTTCCGCTGTTAGCGGCGTGCCATCGGAATAGGTGACATCGGTGCGGATATCGAAGGTAAATTCCGTTGCGTCGGCGTTAATCTCCGGCAGGTCGGTAGCAATCCACGGAGAAAGCTCCAAGGTCTCCGGGTCTTGGTACAACAAACGGTCCGTAATCTGATTGACTACTGCGCCATTGGGATAAAAGCCCGCCGCCGGTGGGTACAAGGTACGGAAAAACTGAGGCTCGAGGTAGGTAATTTCATTGGCCTCAATGCCGGCCGTATCCGTAACGTCACCTTCTTCGCTTTCTGCGTTTGTGGTGCATGCGGCCACCAAACTGGTAGCCAGCAGTACCGCAAAGGCGCCCAGGACACGTGCATTCCCGGGGCGATGTATGCGTTTCACTAATCCGCGTCACTTTCTTATAGCTGATTTGAATGGGTTGTTATTATTCGATGTAGAAAACTTAACAGATACCGAACTGGATTGTCTTTTTTGGGTAGACTACACTGTCTATAGATTCTCAAATTAGCACCTCACCACCCAAAACCAAAGAAAGCCGAGCGAATATTTCCATGCCTTCCACCCCCACTAGCGGCAATACCTTCGCAACACACCCCTCGATTGCCATAGTGGGTGCAGGACCCCGCGGAATCTCCATTATCGAGCGCATCGCTTCTTACCTGCACCAAGCCGGCCACACCCCTGCGCTGACCATCCACCTCATCGATGATGCCCAGCACGGCGCCGGCCGCATTTGGGAAACCGACCAGACGCATACCCTGTGCATGAATACCCTCGCCGGTGCGGTCACCCTGTTTACCGAACCCGGTGCCACCGTCGGCGCGCCCGTGCTCGAAGGGCCGATTCAATACGAGTGGATTCAGCTGCTGCGTGGGGAGCGCGAGGGCATCAACAAGCCAAAGCAAGAGCTTTTCGATGCCTTCCCGCCGCACCCTTCCATCGCCGAGGACTTTGCGGAAGAAATTGCCGCCACCGTGCCCGAATCCAACCCCTCCCGCGCCTTATACGGCGCCTACCTGCGCTGGGTGTTGCGTGTTGCCCTAGCGCAACTGTCCGCGGGCACCGAAGTTATCAACCACCAAGCCCGCGCCGAGCACATCGACCAAGGCCACGAAGCAGATGTTATTAGGCTATCGACCGGCGAGGAAGTCACAGCACACGCCACCGTGCTGGCTTCTGGGTGGACCGAGCCGGCGGCCAATGCGGAAGAAGAAATCTTCCACAACTCGAATTTGACCTGGGTAAAACCCGGCAACCCCGTCGAGCAAGACCTGACCGTTGTTCCCGATAAAGCCGACGTGCTCGTCCGTGGACTGGGCATGGGCTTTTTCGATGTCATGGCGCTGCTGACCATCGACCGCGGCGGCGAATTCATCGACGACGACTCCGCGCGCGCCGGGCTGCGCTACGTTTCCTCTGGCCGCGAACCGCACCTGTATGTCGGCTCCGGCCGCGGCTATCCTTACCTGCCGAAATCGGAATATCACTCGCTCCCGCCCAAGGCCAACCTTGCCCGCCTGCAAGAAGTGATCGCGCAGCACCAAGATGCGGCTGAGCAGTCCATCGATTTCGCCAATATCGTCTGGCCTGCCATTGTGCGCGATTCCTACTCGGAGTACTACACCACCCTGGCGCGCGTGCGCCCAGACAGCCTTAACGTGGACTTAGACGAGATCTTACGAATCATCGACGCCACCCCCATTCCCTCTGCCAGCAATGATGCAAGCTCCATGCCGGCGGCGCTCACCGCGTCGCTGGCAGAAAAGACAACCGAACCTTTCCAGCTCAATGATTGGATTGCACCGTTGTCCAAAAAGGGCGTGGGCGTGGCAGAATTCACCACCCGTGAGCTGACCACGCGCATCGCTAGCCGCCTGGAGCGCGATATCCGCGAGGCCGTTGCCGCCCGCAATTCGCCGCTAAAGGCCGGGTTGTGGGCCATCTCAGCCGCCCGGAAACCGGCCTCCATCCTGGGCTCGAATGGACGCTTCATCTGGGAGACCCGCACCGGCGCGTACAAGGAATTTATGACCTTGGGCCAAATGGCTGGCTCTGGCCCACCGCTGTTTCGTACCCGCCAACTGCTCGCCTTGGTCGACGCCGGCCTCGTCACCTTCGTCGGCGACCGCACCGCCGTGACCATTGGCACCCCGCCGCAGAGCTCGCAGCAGGAGTTCATCATGACCTCTGGCTCGCGTGCTGTGCACTCCCCCGTGCTAATTGATGCCTGGATGCACAAGCCCGATGTTCGTCGCCCCGGCGATAGCTTGGCAAAGTCTATTGCCGAGCGCCTCACGCCATTTTTGGACGGTGGAAACCCCACCGGCTCCCCCGCCACCGATGACGCCACTCGCCGCACCATCCACGGCGATGGATCTTTGGATCCCCGCCTGCACGTGGCCGGCATTCCGACCTATTCCCAGTGGCCAGACACCACTATCTCTCCCATGCCGGGAACGAATCCGCTCATGCTGCAAGAAACCGATAAGGTCGCGCGCAGCTTACTGCTAACCGCGGGTGTGAAAATTTAAGCTGCGAACTGCATATATCTGCTTTGGCCGCGAAGTATGGCAAAATAGTTAAACTCTCAATCGAATCTGCCGCAACCATGACCTAATGCCCCTGTGCGCATGCCCAGCTACCATAAGTATGCGCACATCCGGTCCGCAGATTAGAGCACTATCCACGCGTTTAACTTCAGGATTTTAGGTTTTTGACTACTTCACAGAATTCAGTTTCGTTCCCTGCTCCTACTGCTCCTGCTGCTGCAGACTTCATCCAGGCCGCACAGCGCTATCCGGATACGGCACAGCGCTTGGCGACGGCCGATCAAGCCCTTGCTGCCTGTGAGTCCCTAGACCTCACCCAGGCTCAGCTGGACTGGTGCTCCACGGAATTAGGCCGCGGACTAACCGCTGCGCTTGCCGCTCAAGAATCTGTCGCCGATACCTTGGCAACCTATCCCGCTGTATCGGCAGTGGCGCGCTTTAACGGCGCGGCGCACTCGCGGAATAAAACGACCCTGAAAGCTGTCCTTGCGGATCAGTTGGGCACGCGCAACAAGGACGCCATCAATGCCGTCGCGGAGCTTACCCCCGCGGAAGTCACCCTGGATGGCGTGTCTCCTGTGCTGCCCGATGCCCCGCGCCTGCAGCTGGAGCCTGACACCGGCAAGCTCTACCTCATCCTGCCTGCCATTATGCCCAGCGATGATGAGCGCATCGAGTGGCTTATCGATGCCGGCTTCGACAGCTTTCGCATCCCCGCCGCCCTCGACGACGAAGGCCGCCCGCAACCGCAGCGCGTAAGCATCGTGCAGCCCACCGCGCGCATCACGGTGACAAACTCTGCCACCGGCGAACGCCACCGCCTTCCCGTGGTGGATCCCACCTTCCCCTCGGTGCTGTTTCATCCCGACCTCACCCGCGCCGAGGATCAGAACCGGATTACCTCGTCAACTGCGCTTTTCCTCGCGCCGACCGGCACGAAATTTAAGCTGCCCGCCGATGCCGTGGAAGACGCCGAGGAGGCGGCAGCCGCGCCGGTAGAAGAACCGCAGGAAGCCGAAGGAGCCGAAGCACCCGAAGCACGCGTCGAGGAAGCTGACGCGTTTCCCACCCGCACCGCCGTGCCCGCCGATGAGCTGAAGTTCAGCTCCTGGCCGGAGTGGTCCCTGTTTGAATTCCGCAACCTCGATATCACCAGCGTGCTGCTCTTAAGCTACGGCGCCGCCAATTCCACCTCGAAGGCGCACACCGCCAAGCAGGTGCACATCGGCAACCTCTATGCCCCGCGCTGGTATGACGCGGCCGGGCGCATCAGCGATGCTGAAGGCGTTGATGGCAACCCCATCTACACCGTCTCGCCCAAGCTGCAGCTTCCCGTGCACGACAGCGCCGAATGGACCGTCGAGCTCTACTACCTCGACACCACCGCCGAAGCCTATGAAGCTGGCGAGCTTCCCGAGCGCGAGCTCGTCGAAGAGAAAATCGAGCTCGACCAGTACGGGGGCGAGCCCTTCCTGCTATTCGATGACGTCTTTGAAGATACCTGGATCGGCCACTACGAAATCGACGTGCTGCGCGACGGCGAGCTTGTCGAGCGCCGCACCTACAACATGGCCGAGGGTTTTAACCTGCGTGTGTCCTATACCGGCGACTCGGGCGCAAACTTCCGCCACCCCGACCAAACCGGTGACGCCAACGCCTATACCAAGGCCTATTTCGCGCCGCGCAATACCTCGGAAAAATACATCGAGCTCCCCTTCGATCGCGCCCAGCCCATCGACCGCGATGAGCGCTCCCAGTCCTTCGTTATCTCCAACCCCGCCGACTACCACCTGGATGTCGTCGTGGTGCCCAAGGCCTTGGCCTACTCGGTCGACCAGCGCGGCGAGCAACCGGATTGGGATTACTTCCCCAATACCATCACCTTGGATTCTTTATCCAAGAACGGCGAGTTCCGCGTCAACTTCCCCGGCGGCATCGGCGGCACCGCTTCCCTGCTGCTGACCCATGAGATCTCCCGCAAAGTCAAAGTCATCCAGCTCAAGCGCAAGCGCGGCGGCGCGATCTTTAGCACCACCAACGCCGCCATCCGCTCCGCCTTTAAATCAGCGCACGCCTCGATCCTGGCAACCCTTGCGTGGCACCCACACAACGCCGCGGCCACCTGGGATGAGCTCGATTCCGCCGGCAAGACCAAGGCCTATGAATCCGAATTAGAATTTGAAAAGGCCTACGCCGCGCACGCCACCCCGGATGTCATCATTGCCACCACGGCACGCTTTACCGAGGCAGTGCCAGAAATCACCGCCAATATCGTCGGGGAACGCCTGCGGCTTTCAGGCTATTCCAGCGATAAGGACCTCGCCGGATTCCTATGGCCTGCCACCCGGCCCGATATTGAGCCCTGGAGCGTGGAGTTTGACGCCGGGCTTAGCTGCCCTGTGCCCGAAGAACTCCAAGACGCCGGCCCGTTGGTTCTCGACGTCGTGGAATCTTATGCCGGCTTTATCCCCAAGGCTCCCAAGCGCCCGACCTTCTCGGCCATCGTGGTCAACCAGGAAGGCCACTTTGACACCGCTGATGGCGCGCAGTTGTCGTGGCAGTTGTCGAAGAGTAATCAGAAAGAGCGCATCGACAAGCAACTGCAATCGGCGCTGTGGCGCCACCTGTACGCCCTGCGCAACGTCGACGACCCGCTGCTAAGTCCCCTGCGCGCTGCGGTGCGCCGCACTGTGAACTCTGACCCTCGGCACATGCTGGAGGCGCTGGGACGCTCCAATGTGCGCGTTGGCGACCAGCCCGCGCTGACGGTGTATCACGGCCTGGTTAATTTCGACTTCCATTCCAATGGCGAGCGCATGGTCGATTTTCGGGCTACCGCCTGGGTCTATGCGCTGGAGCTGCTCAATGAGCTTATCGATGCCAACCTCACCGGCGATGCCGCCCGCGACGCCATGGACTTTATTGACCACGCGGGCGGAGACTATCTCACTGGTCTGCTGACCGGCGCCGTGCCGGCCGACCTGCCACCGAAGACCGCTGAGCCGACGTCGTTGGTGCTGTCCCCGCTGCGCGATACCCAGCAGATCATGAAGGAAGTCGTCAGCGCTGCTCAGGCGAATGCGCTATCCGATGCCGTGGAAGCCCTCAACGACATCGCCGGTGATCGCGGCATTGTCGATGCCAAAGCTCTACGCCACGGATGGTTTGAGCTGTTGCGCCGCCGCCGCAAATTCGAAGACATCGAGGGTTTTGTCGAACTGCGCCAAGAACTCTTCGAGCAAGAGGCCAATATTATTGGCGATGATATCCGCCGCCACCTGGTGCTGCTGCGCAAATTTGGTGCGACCTATGGCCAGCGCCAAAAGAACTGGTGGGCGTGGGGTCCATATATCTCTGTCGCTGCCGCGCATGTCTCACGCGCGGCTGCCGCGGAACAAAAAGGCATCGCGAAGTTCTTCACCCCTATCAAGTCTGAGCACTTGAAGGCGTGGGCCGATATCGCGCAACTGGCTCCCACCATGACCACTTATTACTTGGTGATGGAAGAAGCCCGCCAACTGGTGCGCGCCCACGGCATCATTTAGGTAGAGACATAAAAAATCCGCTGGCTCCCAACTTGGGAAGTCAGCGGATTTTTCTTGGAGTAATTTCGAAACGTTAAGACGTCTTGCGCTCGCGACGCTGCGCCAGCTCGTCGATGCCCACGACGGTGGCTTCGCCCTCGGTAAAGTCGATGCGCTCGGATGGGAAGGAAGAAATAGTACCGGACAGTTCCTTCATGATGCCTGGGATGGCAATGCCGAATACGCCCTGGCCACCGGCGAGCAAGTCAATAACCTCATCGTTAGAGCGGCACTCATACACCGTGGTGCCATCGGAGACCAGCGTAAGCTCCGCGATGTCATTAACACCCAAGTCGCGCAGGGAATCGACCGCAAGGCGGATATTCTGCAAGGAAATGCCGGTATCCAGCAGGCGCTTAACGATCTTAAGAACCAGTACGTCACGGAACGAGTACAGACGCTGCGAACCGGAACCGCGCGCAGTGCGGATGGACGGATTCACCAGATTGGTGCGCGCCCAGTAGTCCAGCTGGCGGTAGGTAATACCAGCGACCTGGCATGCGATGGGTACGCGGTAGCCAACCTGCTCGTCTGGGCCGACATCAAAAAGAGATTCCTGATAAGGCTCAGTGGCTTCTTTGGTTACCTCTTGGGCAGCCTTTTCGATGTGGGTGTTATCGCCGGTGATGAGGACTTCTTCGTTCTTGCCGTTCTTAGACACGTAATTACTCCAATGATGTTTAGCTCTAAAGCCATAGGTTCATTATTTGCCATGGATTGACATACGTCAACCCCGGCGACCTCGCAGCTGCTGCAAAGTCTCAATCTCTACTTTAACTTTAACCCGTGGAGATCCGAGTTCCATCATTAGTCACACGCGTGTCATTCTTTCAGCAGAATTTTCTTCCTTAACACCCCCACCATCACCCCCGTGAGTTACAAACCCCGTGGTTATTGCGGGTTTTCACCATCATCATCGGACTCTTTGGAGTCCCTTGAGTCACTGGAATCACTCGAACCACTCACGTCACCGGAGTCGCTTCCGTCGCTCGAGTCATCCCCGCCTTCGCCGTCTTCGTCCTCGTCGTCCAAGCGCAGCTCATCTTCGGTCAGCCCCATCGATTGCATCAGCTGGCTAAAGTCTGCATCGGCCTGCGCGTCGCCGGAGGCCGAGGTGGAATCGCTCTCCTCGGGCGACGGCCGCGAGGTCTGGCCCGGAATGAAGGATGTGTCCGCATAGTCGATATCGAAGTACTGATCCAGGTCATCTTCGGTAACAAAGACGCCGACCTTGCTTAAGATTTCTTCATCCATCGTGATGGGAACATTAAAGTGCAGGGATAGAACTAAGGCATCCGACAAGCGCGCATCGAGAGTCTTTTCGGCCCCGGTGGTAATTTCTACGAAGAAGGCGCCCTCATGCACGTTATTGATCACGATGCTGATGACCCCGCCTTGATCTTCGACAAGATCGACCAGGAGGTCATGGGTATCCGGACGCGCGGGGCTATAACCATCGGCCCGAGAGCTCAACCGCGCGCCGTCGGCCAGAGACATCCACACCGGCACCACTTTGTGGGACGCCGGATGGGCCATGAGGGCACACAAAAAATCCTCAGGCTCCATCATGTGCACGCCCAAAAATTCTAACTCCACCGCATTCATGGTCATCTCTTTCTCGTCCACCCTTATCTTAAAGTATGAAACCACCCTAATGTCTTCACCTAATAAGTGCAGAACAATCAGGGTGGTGCTTTAAAAATTATGCGCTATTTAAAACTCGTTACGCAGGTCGGTCTTGACCAAAGTCGCGTGCAACGAAACCACCAGCGCAGCCATCTGCGAGGACATCTCTTCTGCCTGCTGGCGCGCAGTATCTGACTTCGAAGTTGCCACCGGAGTTGCAACCTGCGCGATCAAATCCGCCTGACGGCGGGCATTATTACGCAACGACTTCAGCCGGCGCTCATCAAAACCGAAAGCCTTCAGCGCTTCAGCAGCCGAGACCACCGTGACATCGTCGGCAGTAAAGAAACCAGAAGTATCCGGGCTGATCAACCCGATCTTGATCAAAGCCATCACGGTCTTTTCCGTGCTTCCCGCCTGCTCGGCGACATCTTCTCCAGTCAACCGGGTAATAACGGGTGCGCGGAATTTATCCGCGGATACCAACGTGGAGGTCTGCCCCGCACCGACAATCGCGGTGACCTGGCCAGAATCCATGGCGTCGAGCTGTTCACGAATGACCTTCAACGGCGTGTAATTATCACGCTGCTGGGTCAAGATGTAGCGCAAGCGCTCCACATCTTCTTCCGTGAACCGGCGGTACCCCGAAGCAGTACGTGACGGCGTAATCAGCTTCTCAGATTCCAAGAAGCGAATCTTCGACACGGTGACATCAGGAAACTGCTGCTGCAGGTTCTCCAAAACCACGCCGATGGACATGGTCTTTTTCTTCGGTGTCTTCGGTGCGGAATTTACTGCCGCTGCCTGTTGCTTCGCTGCGCTCACGATGTTGTTGTTCTCTCCAAAAATCCCCCGGCGGATGACTCCGCCTAACAGATTTTATAGCTCTCGCTTGGCTCCCCCTGCGGCCTTAGCTCATGAAAATAACTTTAAGCCAACCGCGGGTAAACCACAGATATGTCATTTACTAATAAACAGTCTCTCACATTAAGAGACTGTTTTGTTCAAGAACTTCTAAATTCTACTTCTTGTTAGCGATGAAGACTAGTCGGAACTTACCGATCTGAATCTCATCTCCCACTTCCAACTCCTGGGAGTTGCGTGGCTCGCGGTTGACATAAGTGCCGTTGAGAGATCCCACATCGACGACCTCGAACTTGTCGCCATCAACGCGGAATTCCGCGTGACGGCGCGAAACGGTGACGTCATCGAGGAAGATATCTGCCTCGGGGTGGCGACCAGCGGTGGTCGTGGGCTGGTCGAGCAAGAACCGCGCACCAGCGTTAGGTCCACGCTTGACCACGAGGAGGGCTTGTCCTTCAGGCAAGTTATCTGCGCCCGCGGTGGAGGCATCAGCGCTCGAAGCAGCGGAGTTCTCCATTTCTTTGAGCAGGTCTGCACGGAAAACCGAGGTGGTTTCAACCTGGGGTTCTGGAGTGCCATTGTTCTCGGCCATGATGTTTACCTCCGTTGGGTTGGGCAATGTTGACTATATTGCTTGACTAATTTCATAATAGCGACTTTCTCACATCCTGCGGGCAGTCGCATGGGAATTTGCTTATCTAAAGAGATTACCAATCCCCCCGATGACAGAGTTGCCAGACCCAGCCAGCGGGTTATCTGAGACCATATACGTCCACGTCGCCGAGGGTCGCGCTAGTCCCGAATCATCCATGTGAGCACCGGATTCATCAATTTTTACAGTGAGGAAAGTCTCCACGGCGTCATCGACAGCCCGCTGCGCTAGCTCCTTGAACTCCCGAACGGCAATACGGTGGTATTCGTCAATGGGGGCCTCCCGAGCAATCGCGCGCAGGTGAATGGATTCGCGAACATCGTCCATCAATTCGAGGTGGTCCGCCCACGCCAGGTCGAGATGAAAGAGCATGATTTCGCGCGCGGCGGCGACTCTGGCATCGGCGGGGACATCGTCAAGCTCTGCGGCACGCTGCGGCGCCCGCTGGGCTAGTTCCTGCCAGGCTTGCTCGGTATCCAGCAGGTTCGCACGGCGCTTGTCGATGATTATTCTCTGATCCGCCAAGAGCTGATTATATTTCCAAGTCTGCGCGTGAATCTCGAGCAACTGGCCTTCGCTGACGCGCTGGCAATGGCTAATGAAGTCATAGACGCGCTTGGCCTCCAATCGGCCATCGGGACCGGGCTGGACCACCAAGGAGCTATCTTCTCCGCCGTGGACAACCACGTCATCTTCGAGCGAGACGAAAAATAGCGATAAGCCAGGATCCCCCTGGCGGCCTGAGCGCCCGCGCAATTGGTTATCCAAACGTGCGGTGCGGTGCCGCGAGGTGCCCAGTACCGCCAGCCCGCCGCGCTCGACCACGGCCTCGCGGTCGGCACCATCGGCACCACCCAATTTAATATCGGTGCCGCGACCAGCCATTTGGGTGGACACGGTCACGCGATTTTCATCGCCAGCTTCGGCGATAATGCGCGCTTCTTCCTCATCGTTTTTCGCATTGAGCACGTTGACGGTAATGCCGAGCTCTTCTAAAGCTGCGGCGAGGTCTTCTGATTCGGCCACATCATGTGTGCCCACCAACACCGGCTGGCCAGTGGCATGCAGGGTTTGGATTTCTTGGACGATGGCGCGGTTTTTCTCCGCCCGCGTCGCATACACGCGGTCTTGTTCATCCAGGCGCCGCAAAGGCTTATTGCGGTCGATGACAGAGACATGCAGGTCGTAGAATTGTCGCAGCTGATCGGTGGCCTCTACCGCGGTGCCGGTCATGCCGCACACGATGGGATAGCGCCGCATTAGCTCTTGCAAAGTAATGGTGTCTAAGATGCGCCCGCCGTCGGATACTTCCAGCCCTTCCTTGGCCTCGACTGCGGTTTGCAGCCCATCTGGCCAGCGCTGCAAATCTGCAACCCGGCCCTTCGCGGCGTCAATGAGCTGAAGCTCACCGTCGTTGATGATGTAGTGAATATCGCGAATCAGCAGCGCTTTGGCATGCAGCGCGAGGTTGACTTTGACCAGCACGCTGCCGATATTTTCTTCCGAATACAGCGAATCAATACCCAACTCGCGCTCCACGCGGTGCGCGCCTTCATCCGTCAAAGACACGGTGCGGCCATCTTGGCCAATGCCATAGTCAATATCTTCCCGCAGGCGCGAGACCACATCAGTAATCTGTCCCGTCGGCGCCTCCCCCTTCCGGGACCCGGCGAGGACTAAAGGCACTAGGGCTTCATCGACAAGCACTGAGTCAGCCTCATCCACCAACGCGACATCCGCTGGGATTTGCACGGTCTGCTCACGCGAGGTGATTTGGTTATCGCGCAGGACATCAAAGCCCAGTTCGTTGACCGGAGCGTAGATGATATCGCTGCCATATGCTTGTCGACGTTCCTGCGCCGTCAGCTTTTCCGTCACGCTAGCCACGGTCAGCCCAAAGGTTTCTACCAACGGCCGCATCCATTCGGCATCGCGGCTGGCCAAGTAGTTATTCACGGTGACCACATGCACGCGCTTGCCGGTGAGCGCAAAACCGGTTGCGGCCATGGCACCGACCAAGGTCTTGCCCTCGCCGGTGGCCATTTGGATAACGTCACCTTCTAACAGGCGCAGCACCGCCTGGGACTGCACGTGATACGGCGACAGCCCCAATTTCCGCTCGGCGGCCACGGCCAAACACGCCAGGAAGGTGGATTTGTCTTTTAACTCTCCCCCCGACGCACACTCCCGGGCGCGGTCGGCCAGCTGCGCATCATCCAACGTGTTTAATTCCGTGATCAACCGCTCGGAATCTGTCACGAGCGATTTGGATTTTTTATTGTTGCGCTCGGACGATGAGCCCATTGCCTTCCAGAACCAATCAAATGCTGCCATGAGTGTTATTCCATCTCCCTCTAGCGGTTCCTGTGATTTCTATTGACTGTAGTAGGCCAAGCTAACCCCTGGAACACCAAGCCCGTTATTGTATGAGTCATGCACTCCGTGAATGTCACGTTTCCGTCTTCGACCGGTCTCAACATTGCCGGCACCATTGACTTTCCTGACTCCCCGCCGAAAGCGTACGCACTTTTTGCGCACTGCTTCGCCGGGCACAGACATACCCCGGGTGCCGCGCGGGTGAGCAAACAGCTCACCGACTTTGGAATTGCCTGCTTGCGCTTTGATTTTCCGGGCTTAGGCCAATCCGAAGGTGAGTTCGCCGATACTTCTTTTAGCGAAAATGTTGCCGACATCCGCGCCGCCGCAACGTGGTTGAGCACAGAATATAACGCCCCGCAGCTCCTTGTCGGCCATTCCCTTGGCGGCGCGGCGGCATTGGCGGCGGCAGGAACCATCGATTCCATCAAGGCTGTGGCCACCATCGGCGCGCCTTTCGATCCCGCTCACTCCGTTTTGCACTACGCCGATAAAATCAGTGACGTGGACAAGCACGGCTCCGTCGAGGTCGTCCTCGGCGGCCGACGTTTGACCATCTCCCGGCACTTTTTAGAAGATCTCGCCGAGACCAACCCCGAGGTGTACCTGCGCGGCATGCGCAAGCCGTTGTTGCTGGTGCATTCCCCCATCGATCAGACCGTGGGTATCGACAATGCTCAAACCATCTTCCGCGTAACCCGCTACCCCAAGTCCTTGGTTGCATTAGATAAAGCAGACCACCTTTTGACCCGCCAAGGTGCCGCGCAGCGAGCCGCGGATTTCATCGGCGCGTGGGCCGAACAATACATCGTGCCTGACCAAGTCCCACAGGACGTCGGCCCCGATGCAGCGGTATCGCATCTTGCCACCGGCACCAGGTATGGCGTGGTGGTGCGCAATAATAACTTGTCGATTTCCACCGACCGCGCCAAAGCAGACGGTGGGCGCGGCCGCGGCCACACCGCCGAAGGGTTGTTGATGTCGGCTTTGGCTTCCGGCACGGCACAGGCCGTTAAGGCTGCAGCCAAGGGCATGTCGCTTGACGATGTCAACGTCACCGTCACCCACATCCACGAAGCCACCTTTGAACGCCGCATCGAGCTAGAGGGCTCTTTAAACGCCGGCGAAAAATCCACGCTGCTGGCTGCCGGAAAAAACGCCGAAATCGTCTCCCTGATCTCCTCTGCCCATATCGTGGATGTGTTTTAAGCCATGGATATTCTCAATCCCCTGCCCAGTGATGTTCGCTGCCCATGTGGCACCGGCTTAACGTTTGGTCAGTGCTGTCAGAAATACCACGACGGCGCCCCTGCCCCGACTGCCGAGACACTGATGCGCTCGCGCTTTAGCGCCTTTGTCACCGGCGATGAGGCCTATTTGCTGCGCACCTGGGATCCCGATACCCGCCCCGGATCGCTCAACCTCGCCGAGTCCTTTGCCACTGACACGGGCATTCGCTTCTACCGCCTGGATATCATTGACACCGTCGCCGGTGGCCCACTCGATGACACTGGCGTGGTGGAATTTGAAGCCTTTTATAAAGGCGCTGCCACAGGCTCCCAGCGTGAGCGCTCCACCTTCCGACGCATGCAGCTTCGCGATGGCCACCAGCGCGAATGGGTCTACTCCACCGGTGATGTGAACTAATTCTAACCCCCGTTTTCGCTTCGAAATGTCAATGATGTAACCTATTCTCATTGGCTGTCAGCAGCCGATGGCGGACTATGGCGCAGCTTGGTAGCGCACTACACTGGGGGTGTAGGGGTCGCAGGTTCAAATCCTGTTAGTCCGACAATTGAAACACTCCGTTTAACCGCAATATTGCCGGTCGAACGGAGTGTTTGTCGTTTCACCACGTGATGTCGTCGCAGACGGGTCTCGTCGCAGACGGGTGTCATCAAAGACGCAGAAAGGCCCCGCAGCATTGTACTGCGGGGCCTTGGTTTAGAAGTCCCAGTCGTCGTCGGTGGTCTCTTCTGCCTTACCAATGACATAAGAAGAACCGGAGCCGGAGAAGAAGTCGTGGTTCTCATTAGCTGAAGGATCCAGGGAGGTCATTACGCCGGCATTAAACTTGCACTCTTCTTGCGGGAAGATCGCCTCGTATCCAAGGTTATTCATCGCCTTATTGGCGTTGTAGCGCAAGAACGCCTTGACGTCTTCGGTCCAGCCAATCTGGTCATAGACAGCTTCAGTAAAGTGCGACTCGTTGTCGTACAAGTCCAGCAGCAGGTCGACGATCTCGTCCTGGTTAGCCGCGTGCCGTGCCTTATCGTTCTTCAAATAATTCTGGTACTTGTACCCGATGTAGTAACCATGAATTGCTTCATCGCGAATAATCAGGCGAATAATATCTGCAGCGTTGGTGATCTTGCCGGTCGAGGCCATGCGTAGCGGCAGGTAGAAGCCGGAGTAGAACAAGAAGGATTCCAGCATCACTGATGCGACAAACATCTTCTCCGGCTCGCCGGAAGCGTACTCGGACAAGATCTTGCGCGCCTTGTACTGCATATGTTCGTTTTCACGCGCCCACCGGAACGCTTCATCAATTTCCGGAGTGCTCGCTAAAGTCATGAAAATATTCGAGTACGACTTGGCATGGACGGACTCCATGAATGCGATATTGGTGTACACCGCTTCTTCTTGCGGAGTAACAGCGTGCGGGATAAGCGAGACCGCACCAACCGTGCCCTGCAGGGTGTCTAGAACCGTAAGGCCAGTAAATACCTTCAACGTCGCATCTTGTTCCTGCGCCGTCATGTTGCGCCAGGACTGGACATCATTAGACACCGGGATCTTTTCTGGGAGCCAGAAGTTAGTGGTGAGACGATCCCAAATATCGTTATCGATGGAATCGCCGATGTCGTTCCAGTTAATACCTTCCAAAGGGGCATCATTATTAATAGCGTTGACAGGAGTGTTAATTAACACAATCTACTCCTTAAGTAGGTCTCGAAAAGCGGCCATTGCTAGCCCGGGGCATCCCCCATTATCTAGTTCTTTGACTGTACTGGCCCCCTTCTTGTCTCGCTCATCGGGTCGCAAGCTACCGCAACCAATCGCACACCCTCGGTATCGCTCATGGTGTGGTGGAACTGTGTTTCTCCCGCCACGAAGGAGTGGAACTGGGAGGCTTGCGCGCGTGGCAATTCTTCAGAAAGGAGCACGTCAAAAACTGGACTCTAGAGCGAATACTACCTTGCCAGATACCCTTCCTTCCAACCTGCCTGATCGTGCACGTGGGGCCATAGGCCACCCACGAAAAAGGACTGCACCCGGTTCCACAGTGGGAACGTAGGTGCAGCCCTGAAACTGCGTGAAACGCTAAGCGTTTCACTTTTAACGTTTAGCGCTGGTCGTTGTCTTCCTGGTTGGAGCCCAGGGCATCGTCAAGCTTATCGCGCGCGGTGTCGACCTTGTCGGCGTGCTCTTCGCCAACCTTGTCCTTAGCGACGCCTTCTGCCTTGTCCAAGTGCTCGTCGAGCTTGCCGTCCTGTGCAGCCTCGGATGCCTTGTCCTTTGCCTTATCAAAAATACCCATGAAAAATTCTCCTTAATTCAAACTTCGTTGTGCGCCCAATCATTAGCGCCTCGTACAATTCCCCACGATAAACAGAGCTGCGGAATCTCGCCATGAAAATTCGCCCAAAACTTCCGCATAATTGCCTAAATGGCACAGTATTAACACTTTTGTGACACACGTCGCGAATGGATTATCGTGCCTCGATTTACCCCCATAAAACCACGATTGCAATGGATCGATGCCCTAGATCCACCCATCGCGGTGATAGGGTCAAATAATCACGTTCAGTGGCCGGTTATTACGAATTTATTTCAATAGGAATTTATTCCTGAAACATGACTGATCTTCACTGTGGTCGGCGCATCTCGCGTCGGCTGTGGTCGAAACGTTGTCAGGGCTGCTGGATTTTGAGCCCTACGTGAAAGAAAACTTCAAGGAGCACCCCAGCCTCATGACGCAATCCGTGAACCAGCAGCACCATCCGAATGCCGTCAATACCAACTGGGTGATATCCCTCTTTGGCACCGCCGTGGGCGCCGGCATCCTCTTTTTGCCCATTAACGCCGGCGGGTTCGGCTTTTGGCCACTGTTGATAGCCACTGCCCTCATCGGTCCCATGACTTTCTTGTCGCACCGAGCGCTGTCACGGATGATGTCGGCTTCTCCGACAGCGGGCGCTGATATCACCGGGGTTGTCACCAACTACTTTGGGGAGCGCGCCGGCACGGTTATCTCAGTGTTGTATTTCTTCGCGATCTATCCAATTGTGCTCATCTACGGTGTCTCGATCACCAACACCGTCGATAGTTTCATCGTCAATCAGCTCGGCGGGCCGGAAATCCCCCGCTGGCTACTGTCCCTGCTGCTGGTTGGTGGCATGACGCTGGTATTCGCATTTGGGCAGCGACTGATGCTCATTGTCACCCAAATCATCGTCTACCCGCTTATCCTCTTCCTCGCGGCCGTATCTTTCTACCTGGTGCCACAGTGGGATTTTGAAAGCTTCTACATGGCCGAAGGCACCTCGTCCGGGCTGTGGGCAGTGGTCATGATCTTGCCGGTGCTGGTCTTTTCCTTCAACCACTCGCCGGCCATTTCCCAATTCTCGCTCGCCATGCAGCGCACGTGGGGACGGGATGCCGAAAAGAATGCCTCCAAGGTTTTAGGCATCACCGCTGTCTTGCTCACGGTCTTTACCATGTTCTTTGTCTGGTCTTGTGCCTTAGCAATCGGCGGCGACGGGCTGGCCGAGGCGCGTGAGCAAAACATCCCCGTCATGTCCTATATCGCCAATACCACCGGCGTGCCGGTGATGGCCTTGCTTTCTCCCATCGTGGCTATCTTGGCCATCGTGTCCTCCTATTTTGGCCATGCGTTGGGTGCCGCGGAAGGTGCGCGCTTCATCGTCAAAAAGCTTGCTCCCGGCGTAACGTCGAAGATGTCGGCGGCAACCATCACCATGGTCGTCAATGCTTTCATCTTTTTAACTGCCTGGCTCGCCGCGATTGCTAACCCGTCGATTTTGTCCCTGATCGAGTCCATCGGCGGGCCATTTATTGCTATGATTTTGTACATTATGCCGATGTACGCGATGTATAAAATCCCTGCGCTTGCGCGTTTCCGCAACCGCTGGACCACCATTTTCGTCGTGGTCACCGGTATTGCCACCATTTCCGCAGCAATCGTAGGACTATTTTTGTGACATCTAGCTTTGGACTTCAGTGGCCTGGCAAACAAGAAGCCTTAGACCAAGCGTCTTCTCCTAGCCGCGCACAGGTATCTCCAGTCGTGGGCAATGCGCTCTATGCCGGGGATAACTTGGATGTGCTGAAGTCCCTGCGTGAGATAACCCCAGCAAGCGTGGATGTCATCTACATCGACCCGCCCTATAACACTGGCCGGGATTTCCTGTACCGGGACAACTACCGCAATCGCCGTGAACATAAGTCCACCGACCACGGGCAGTGGCATGCGCAGTGGCTGTCGATGATGGCGCCCCGGTTGCAATTGGCGTGGGAATTATTGGCGCCCACCGGGCATATTTTTATCTCCATTGGCGAAGATGAGGTAGCTCAGCTTCGAATGCTGACCGATGAACTTTTCGGGCAATCTAATTTTGCCAATCAGTTCATTTGGAAAAAGGGCGGTACCGGTAAGAACGATTCGCGTTTTGCCGTCGCTGAGCATGAATATGTCGTAGCGTATGCCCGCTCCGCCGAGTCCCCGGGCTTTAATATCGACCCGCAAGGGTATACCACAACCAAGTACAACTTCCGCGATGACCATGGGGCTTATTCTCTGGTGCGGCTTGATTCCAAGACCTTGGGCTATTTGCCGTCGCTCGACTTCGCTATCCATGATGAGCAGGGCAAGGAGTACTGGCCGCACCAACCTGCCGGGCAATCCCAGGTGGCGCGCTGGCGGTGGAGCCGGGACAAGGTCGCGGAAAATTATGATGACCTCGTTTTTCGCCGCGGCTTTGTGTATACGAAAAATTATCAGAAACAAGGTGCTCGCCCGCGCAGCATTCTCGACGGAGCACGCTTTGGGGTCACGCGTTCAGGCCGTCGCGATGCCGAGGCAGCCCTGGGGATCCCGGGTATCTTTGATTTTCCCAAGCCCGTGCAATTAATTAAGTACCTCGTGGGCATTGGTGGGCCGGACAATGCTCGGGTGTTGGATTTCTTTGCGGGCTCAGGCACAACCGCGCAAGCCGTGGCAGAGCTCAATGCTGCCGATGGCGGCACCCGCACCGTGCAATTAATCCAGTTGCCGGAGCCCACCGCGCCTCGCAGCGCGGCCTTTCAGGCGGGTTATACAACAATTGCGGATATTTGCTGGGCGCGCATTCAGGCTGCGGGTCTAGATGCACAGCGAGTTGACGTTCCAGCTGGCGAGTTAGACAAGTAAGCTCAGCTATTTTTGGCTGAACTCGTTTTCATCCAGGGTTCCGGTTTCTACCGTATGAGCTTCTTCCATATCCGCTGGGCGTCCCGGAATGGCGAAAAAGTCGAGAACTTTATCGGTGGCAAAACCTTTGCCCACTTCGCTGGCATTATCGTAGGTACCACCTGGCCACACGTGGCGGCCGCCGCCAATGCGGATGTGCTGAACAGGATCTTCACACAGCTCCCACTGAATCAACAGCGCATTATTGGCCAGACGTTCCGTAGTTAGCTCACCTTCACAACGGTTGCGTTTGGCATCCAAGGTGACTACGTCGGGAACTGACTCGTAAGGTTCCTTGTGTCGCGTACCGCCGTAATAGCCAACAACAGGATCCAGGGTGCCATGCATATCTAAACGGCCCACGGGCTCGTCCTTGCACGACTCGTGGATCGGTTTGTAGTACGCTGCCGAGACCGTCGCCACGGAGGTAAATACATCGGGCATCTGGCAGCCGAGATAAGCTGCGAAGCCGCCACCGTTGGACATGCCGGTGGCGAAAATCCGGTCATCATCGACGGCGTAGGTCGCACGCAAAGAATCCACTATGTCGCGCGCAAACTGGATATCTTCTGTTCCAGTGGTCTTGGCATACGGGGCCGGTGCCCACGCCCCATCTTTCCCATAGGGGTAGACCATGATGGCCTCCGCGGCATCCATTTCGGTATAGCCTTCCATCATGCCGGCTGTTTCCTTCCAGCCGTGAAACGCGAGCACGACCGGCCACTTTTTGCCCGGCTGATAGCTGGCGGGCATGTGCAAAATAAACTTCCGGCCGGAGGCAAGATTAATAATCGATGACTTCCCGGGCTCGGGCCCGACCAAGGGCGCTGAGGTGGGAAGTCCTAAGTCTTTGGTATCTGCTTCGGTGGTCGGGTGGCTGTCCATATTCGCCGAGCCTTCCTCCGACAAAGAGGACGTCTCTCCACGCGAAGGAAATTCTGCGCAGGACGCCAGCCCTGTGCCCACGACAACCGCAGTGAGGAGAGTTGTGATCTTTTTGGTTACAGCACGCCCGATACGGTTGATTGTGTGCACCTGTGCTCCTCGCTATTGTTCATGGGCAATTAATGGTCACGCGCATCCTTCAACGATGTTAGCGCAATTCTATTCCCGCCCGCGCATCCATGCTGTCCACAGCTGCTGGTAACGCCCGTCCGATTTTAACAATTGCTCATGAGTTCCGCGCTCGACAACGCGTCCGTTATCCATGACCAAGATCTCTTCCGCGCGTGAGGCTTGATCCAAGCGGTGCGCCACCACGAGTGCGGCTCGGTCTCTCGTGAGTTCTTCCGCGGCATCTTGCAGCGCCTGTGCGCCTTGGGAGCCAGCCTCGGCGGTGGCCTCATCCATGACCACCACGCGTGGATCGAGCAAAAGCATGCGGGCGAGCGCGAGTTGTTGCGCAGCGACCGGTTCCAATTGCACGCCTTGCGCGCCCACGACGGTATCAAGACCATCGGCGAGGTGGTCAAACCATTCGGCATGCACTCGGTGGAGCACGTCAATCATTTCCGCATCGGTCGCATTAGCTTTAGCCAGGCTCAAATCCTCGCGCAAGGTTCCGGAGAATACATGGACGTCTTGGGAAATCATCGCTAAGCGAGCAACTCTTTCTGCATCTGACAAGGTGGTGACTTCTACCCCATCGATGGTCACGCTGCCCGAATCCGGCACGCGCAGGCCTGCGAGAAGGGCTGCGACGGTGGTCTTGCCGGCACCCGATGCCCCGACCATCGCTACGGTTTCACCCGGCTCAATAGTCAGCGATACATTTTCTACCGCCCAGCCTTGACCATAGGAAAAGGAAACGTTGTTAACCTCCACGTGTCCTTCTTTTGGTGGGGCGCCCGCCGGTGTGGTGGGTTGCGGTGGGTTGATGACCACGCCAACAATGCGCGCGAGCGATGCGTAGCCAGATTGGATGGTATCGAGCACGCGCATCAGCCCCATCAATGGACCACGAAGGCGAATGAGCATGAGCATGGCACCAGTTACCGCACCAACGGTCATGGCTCCTGATTGCACGGTGATAAATCCAACGATTAGTCCGGCTGTCAGCATGACAAACTCGACGGAGGTCATCCACAATTGCAGCACAAACATGGTGCGACGTGCAGAATAGCCGTGCTCGACGACATCCCACGATGCCGCGTGAATGCGATTGTGCATGGACTCTTCCATGCCAAATGCGCGCACCGTGCCGCGCCCGCGAATAGCTTCCAAGACGCGACGGGCACGATCGGCCATCGATGCACGCTCGGCTGCATAACGGCCGGGAGCTACGCGGAGATACCTGCGCGCGGCGATGATATAAATCGGAGTCGCTGCCACGATGACCAAGAGGAACTGCCAGTCCAGTGTCACCAGGGCTAGTGCCGTGGTCACGATGGCGAAACCGGAGTTAGCCAAAATAGGCACGGTTTCGGTCACTGCCTTCGATAGTTCTGCGACATCATCGGTAGAACGAGACACCAAATCACCTGTGCCGGCATCTTCGACGCGGTGTACAGGCAGTCCCAGTGCGGTACCGACCATGTCTTCGCGCAAGTTGGCGATGACTCGTTCGGTCAGCCGCGAGAGAACGAAAAAGCCCCACGCCGAAAACGATGCGGCGATCAATGCTGCAATAATCAGCTCGACGCTAATGCGCGCCACGCTGGCATCGGTGGAGTCAATGACAACATCGACGATGCGTCCTAATTGAATCGGGATCCAAATATTGGCCACAGCGCCGATGGCTAATAGGACAATGGCGAAGAAGAACTGCTGTCGCGCTTGGGGAACCTGACGTAGATGCCGCGCTAAAACCTTGCGGGTTTCCGGCCACGTGGCGGTAGGAAAACGCATACTCATTGCTACTTCGCCTCCACTTCGACGGCTTGCCATGCTGGTGCATTGCTATAGACGATGGTGGGTTTATCAGCACGTGCTGCAGCCACG